>NZ_CP047952.1:1217934-2435869 GCF_014279875.1 Synechococcus sp. MEDNS5 | reverse complement strand
TAATTCGCCACTGAGGCACAGGGTTTCACTCTGCACAGGCATGGGGGAATCAGATTGGCTGTTGAGGAACGCGTGCCGTTCTCCACTGTTTCAACAGGCTGAGGAATTCCATCCGATGCCGGGATGGGTGAACTCAAGCTTGTTTCCCCCAATGGATTGGGGGGGTTCTGCCTGGATCTCCCCAGGCACTTCTTGATCTGGTTGCCGCTGGTTTGGGTGGGCTGAAGTGCTTCAACCCATAAAAACCCCCTGGCATCAGGGGGGAACGTGTCCAGTTGTTATGTGGATGGCCTTTGATCGCGATCAGAAGCCCATCACTCGAGCCACGGTGCCGAGATCTGGATCCAGGTCGGTGTGGAAGGCCGCATCGTTGTTGTTGATGGCGCAATCCGGGTCTTTCAGTCCGTTGCCAGTGAGCACGCACACCACCGTGGCTCCCGTTGGTAACTCTTCTTTCCTTTTGAGTAAGCCGGCCACGGAAGCAGCGCTCGCTGGCTCACAGAACACCCCTTCCTGTCCGCCGAGAAGCTTGTAAGCATCGATGATTTCAGCATCCGTCACGTCAAGGAAGTCACCATGGCTGGCTTTGCGCGCGGCAATCGCTTTTTCGCGGTTCACTGGGTTACCAATGCGGATGGCTGTGGCGATCGTGTCCGGATCCGTCACCGTGGTGTTGTTCACCAGAGGAGCGGAGCCGCTGGCCTGGAAGCCCATCATCCTGGGGAGCTTGCGGCTGCGTCCTGCCTGGTTGTACTCCTGGAACCCCATCCAGTAGGCCGTGATGTTGCCTGCGTTGCCCATGGGAATGCACAGCCAGTCAGGCGCATCGCCAAGGGCATCGATCACCTCAAAGGCTGCTGTTTTCTGTCCCTGCAGGCGGAAGGGATTCACGGAGTTCACCAGGGTGACCGGGAACTGATCAGACACCTCGCGCACGATGTCCAGAGCCCGGTCGAAATTTCCGCGGATGGCCAGCACTTCTGCGCCGTACACCAGGGCCTGAGCCAGCTTTCCCTGCGCCACGTATCCGTCGGGGATCAGCACGAAGGCCCGCATGCCGGCACGGCGTGCGTAAGCAGCAGCGGCGGCGGATGTGTTTCCAGTGCTGGCACAGATCACGGCCTCGCAGTGGGCTTCTTTCGCTTTGCTGATCGCCATGGTCATGCCCCGGTCCTTGAAGGACCCCGTGGGATTCAGGCCGTCATATTTGACGAACACCTTCACGTCGCGGCCGATTCGTTCAGCAACCGATGGCACGGGGATGAGCGGGGTGGCGCCTTCGCGAAGGGTGATCACCGGGGTTGTCTTCGTGACCGGTAACCAAGGCCGATAGGCCTCGATCAGCCCTGGCCAATCCTGAAGGACTGGTGCCGGGGAGAAACGGCGGCGGAAGGCATTGATTACTGACACCTGCGAAGGGCACTCGTCCAGAGGAATCTATGTGGCGATCCCCGCCAGCGGGTTTACTGACCGCTCTGCTTGAGGCCATCGAGCGGCGAGTCTGAGAAGAACTTCACCAGTCCAGCGATGGATTCAGCCTTCTCGATGGCCGCCATGAGAGCAGGAAGATTGATCTCCATCACCTCCGCGGGATAGGCCTCTAGAAACTTCACCATGTTCAGGCCACCCTCACCGATCTGCAGACCGTTGATCACTCCAGCACGAATGGCTGGAACGCTTACGGAAGACTCCGGAACGCGCAGTGGGTAAATGATTTTGGCGACGCGCTTGAGGATGACATCGCCGATCTTGGTGGACATCAGACGGCTGGTGAGCACCAGCGGAAGATCCAATTCCTGATTCAGCAATTTGGCCACGTTTTCTGGATCTTGTTTGCCAAGACGCAGAAGATCAGAGAGCAAACCCCGGGCCTCGCCGGTTTCAGCTAGGTAGGCGAGATCGGCCACGCTGATGGATCGGATGAAGGCACCGCTCACTAAAGCGATATCTTCAGCGGCGTGAAGAGGTTGAAAACAGTTCAGCAGAGTGAGCGCCAGGGCTGAGCCCGTAGCCAGTGCGTGGTGACGTATACGTGAACGTGCGGGCATGGCGGAATCTCAGCGAACGGAATTTAGGGGGAGACGCCAGCGGCTGCCTTCACCAGACGGACAACTCCTCGTTCGGCTAAGCCCTGGGCCAGCTCCAGGCCCATGCGTCTTGCATCCGGTTCACGGATCAGGCGGGGCAGACGGCTGAATACCAGATCAGGGCTGAATCCAGGCAGTTGCTGCAGAACGGCGACGAGTTGCCGGACCGGCTCAAGATCGAGGTAGGTGCTTTGGTCGAAGCTGTCGCTTGCCTCGAGAAGCAAGGGCGGTTGCAAAGGCCGTGGCAGGCGTCGACCGATGCGTTGCAGGGTCATCCAGCTCAGGGCATCGAGGCGATCAGCGATGGCATCCACTAACTGTCGGCGCAGCATTCCTCCATTGGCTGAGAAAAGGAAGTCGAGAACCTGATCGAGAAGCGTATCCAGATCGAGTTGATCCTGGCTGGCGGCGCTGGCGACCAGATTTTCAAGACGGGTCCAGCGGAAGATGTCGCCATCAAACAGCATCTCGCGAAGACTCAAACGCAGCTGAGGATCGGGATCTTCCATCAGTCGTCTAGCGAAATATGGGTAGGCGGCACCGAGAATTTTGAAATCCGAATCCACACTCAGGGCGATGCCCTCGAGAGTGACCAGAGAACGGATGATCAGCGCGTAGTAAGGAGGAACCCTGAAGGGAAATTTGTACATCACCCCAGAGAGGTCGTCGGTGACCGCCTTGAAATCCATCCGGCTCACACCAGCTTCCAGAGCCTGGCTGAACACGGATTCGAAGGCGGGAACAATCGGCTCGAGATTCACATCCTCCGCGAGGAATCCGAGGCTGACGAAATCCTTGGAGAGCTTTCCGAAATTGCGGTTTACCAGGTGAACCACGGCCTGGATCAGTCCAGTCCGTGATTCTCTGGTCACTTCGCTCATCATCCCGAAATCGAGATAACAGAGCCGGCCGTCCTCAAGGGCGAGCAGATTGCCTGGGTGGGGGTCGGCATGGAAGAAACCGTGCTCGAGCAACTGCTGGAGGCTGCAGCTCACGCCCACCTCCACCATGTCATCGGGATCGATACCCAGTTTGCGCACCGCTTCAAGATTGGTGAGCTTCACCCCATCGATCCACTCCATGGTGAGCACTCGGCGGCTGGTGGCTTCCTTAAAGATGAGCGGAACGGCGATGCGCGGGTTATGCCGATGCAGTTCGCTGAATCGTTCAGCGTTACTGGCCTCATTCAGGTAGTCCATCTCCTCGAACACCCGGCGCCCCAGTTCATCGATCAGGGCCACGAGATCACTGCGAATCAGACCGATGTTGGTGTTCAACCAGGCGGCGATGTTGCGCACGATGTAGAGATCCAGGGTGATCTGCTCGCGCAGGCCTGGTCGCTGCACTTTCACGGCGACCCGTTGCCCGTTTTTCAGCACTCCCCGATGCACCTGTCCGAGCGACGCAGCGGAAATCGGCTCCCGTTCGAGCGATTCATAGATGTCATCCACGGGTGCGCCGAGATCCTCCTCGATGCAGGCCATCGCTAAGGCGCTATCGAAACCAGGAAGCTGATCCTGCAGCTGGGCCAATTCCTCAAGTAGCACTGGAGGAACGATGTCTGGACGGGTGGACAACGCCTGTCCCGCTTTGATGAATGCTGGGCCGAGATCGACCAGGAGGTTTGCGAATTCTTTGGCTCGAGCGCGCGCACGCTTTTGATCGCTCAGAAGCCCGAGCACTTTGTCGGTGCCGACGCCCAGCAGAAACAGGCCAATGGGCACCAAGGTCTGCCAAAGACGCCTCAATAGGCGTTGCGGGTGGCCGGCGTAAATCCGCGTGATCGCTGCAGGGTCGTAGGTGAGCAGACCCGAGGCTTCGATGAAATCTCCAAGTTCCTGTGGGGCCACGGGCCGAGTTGCCAGGTTCATACCCCTTCTAAACGAGCTGAGCCGCCGCTACGGTCGGCACGACCACCGGGGCTTGCCGTGCTCACCGGCTTGCGACTCCAAAACATCGCATTGATCGACAGCCTGGATCTGGCGTTTGATCAGGGTTTTTCTGTGCTTACCGGCGAGACCGGTGCTGGCAAATCCATCCTTCTCGATGCACTCGATGCTGTGCTTGGCGGCATGCAGGCGTCTGCCGCATCGCGATTGCTGCGCACCGGTTGCGACCGGGCTCTGATTGAAGCCAGCTTTCGGGTTGGAGACAGTGGGCAGCGCTGGCTGGAGCGCCATCAGCTCGATGATGGAGAGTCTGAGCTGGTGGTTACGCGCGAATGGCGTCGGCAGGATGATCGTCTCAGCAGTCGATCCCGTCTGAATGGGGTGGTTGTCAACCGGCAGCAGTTGCTCGAGTTGCGCCCTCTGTTGATCGATCTCACGGTGCAAGGCCAGACCCAGCAGCTGGCGCGACCCGGTCAGCAGCGTCGCTGGTTGGATCGTCTCGGTGGTGCGCAGCTGGAGTCGGAGCTCGTTGATGTTCGAGGAAACTGGCTGAACTGGCAGCGTTGTATCGATGCCCTGAACCGGGCCGAAACGGACCGTCTGCAACTCGAACAGCAACGCGATGAGCTCGAGGCGTTGCTCTTGGAGCTGGAACAGGCTTCCCTCGACGACCCAAAAGAAATTGCCCAGCTGGAGTTGGAGCAGGACCGCCTGGTGCATGGCGTGCGCTTGCTGGAGGGGGTCTCCGCTTTGATTGGTCGTTTGCAAGACGGAGCTGATCAGGCTCCATCGGTGCTGGATCATCTCCTTGCCTGCACCCACGAATTGCAGTCGATGCAGGCCATGGACAGTTCCCTGCAACCCTGGACGGAACGCTGTCTCGATCTTGAAACTGGTGTTCAGGATCTGATTCGGTCGTTGGAGCGTTACGGCACGTCTTTGGACAGCGATCCTGAACGTCTGGCGGTCCTCCAGGATCGGTTGTCGCTGCTCAAGCGACTTGAACGTCGCCACGGTCAGGATCTGGCGGGTCTGATTCAGCAGCGTGACGCGTTGCGTGAACGCCAGGAGGGTGGAGGTTCGGATGGGCTCCTACGCCGTTTGCAGGAGCAGGAGCAGGCAGCTCGTGCGCAACGCGATCACAGCAATGCTTCTTTGACGCGTTCACGTCAGGCTGCGGCCCAACAGCTCCAGGCCGATCTCATGGCCTACTTGCGTCCGATGGGGCTGGCCAATGTGCGTTTTGAAGTGAAGATCGAGCCTGTCGACCCTGGGGAATTCGGTTCCGACGCTGTTTGTTTTCTGTTTTCAGCTAACCCTGGTCAACCGATGGCACCACTGGCTGAGGTGGCTTCTGGGGGTGAGATGTCGCGTTTTCTGCTGGCTCTCAAAACATCGCTGGCCATGGTCGATGGATCCAGCACCCTCCTCTTCGATGAGATCGACACTGGTGTGAGCGGCAGGGTCAGTGGTGCCATGGCCGATCTTCTGCGCACCCTTTCACGCCATCGTCAGGTGTTCTGTGTGACCCATCAACCGCTTGTGGCTGCGGTTGCCGATCATCACTTCCGCGTCAGCAAGGACGTCTCTGAAGGAATCACCCGCTCGCGAGTGTCCCACCTGCGGGACACTCAGGAGCGCCAGAGGGAACTGGCGGAACTGGCTGGCGGCGACCGTGAAGAGGCTCAGGCTTATGCGGCCAGCCTTCTGGATCAAAGTGTGGCCTGAATCCGATTCGATCTCCGTAGAATCCGATGCTGCCGAGGTTCCTCCCTATGGGGCGTCCTGCTCCCAAATCGAAGGCCCCGTCGGGTTCCAGGCCCGTCAACCTCAGTGGTGGAACCCTTGAGGATGTGATTCGGGTGCGTGGTGCCCGTCAGCACAACCTCAAGAATGTCGATGTCACCATCCCCCGCAACAAGATGGTGGTGTTCACCGGTGTGAGTGGCAGCGGGAAGAGCTCTCTCGCTTTCGACACGATTTTTGCTGAGGGTCAGCGCCGCTACGTCGAGAGTCTCTCGGCCTATGCGCGTCAGTTTTTGGGTCAGGTTGACAAACCGGATGTGGATGCCATCGAGGGCCTTTCACCGGCAATCTCGATTGATCAGAAATCCACGAGCCACAATCCTCGTTCCACCGTGGGAACGGTCACAGAAATCCAGGACTACCTCAGACTTCTCTTTGGCCGGGCTGGTGAACCTCACTGTCCGCAATGTGATCGGGCGATCCGGCCCCAGACCATCGATGAAATGGTCGATCAGATCCTCACGCTTCCGGAAGGCACCCGCTATCAGTTGCTGACGCCGCTGGTGCGAGGCAAGAAGGGCACCCACAGCAAGCTGATCAGTGGCCTTGCGGCTGAAGGATTCGCTCGCTTGCGCATCGATGGAGAAGTGCGGGAGCTTGCCGACAACATTGAGCTCGACAAGAACCACCAGCACAGCATTGAGGTGGTGGTGGATCGTCTGGTGGCCCGCGACGGCATTCAGGAGCGACTCACGGATTCCTTAAGGACGGCTCTGAAACGGGGTGATGGTCTGGCCATCGTTGAGGTGGTTCCCAAGAAGGACGAGGAGCTTCCCGAGGGTGTGGAGCGGGAGCGTCTTTATTCCGAAAACTTCGCGTGTCCTGAGCATGGGGCCGTGATGGAAGAACTGTCGCCACGACTGTTTTCTTTCAACAGCCCTTACGGAGCCTGTGAGGCTTGTCATGGCATTGGACATCTGCGCAAGTTCACAGCAGAGCGTGTGATCCCTGATCCAGCGTTGCCGGTGTATGCGGCCGTTGCACCCTGGGCGGAAAAAGACAATTCCTATTACTTCTCCCTGCTCTATTCCGTGGGAGAGGCCTTCGGGTTTGAAATTAAAACGCCTTGGAAGGATCTCACCGACGAGCAGCAGGACGTCTTGCTCAATGGAAGTCGGGATCCGATTCTCATTCAGGCGGATAGCCGCTACCGCAAGGGCAAGGCTGGATATGAGCGGCCTTTCGAAGGAATCCTGCCGATTTTGGAACGTCAGCTTCGTGATGCCAGCGGTGAGGCCATGCGTCAGAAGCTGGAGAAATATCTGGAGCTGGTGCCTTGCGCCAGCTGTGCCGGTCAACGGTTGCGACCTGAAGCTTTGTCCGTGCGGGTCGGTCCGTTTCGGATCACGGAACTCACTGCCGTCAGCGTTGGTCAGACCCTGGAGCGCATTGAGCGGCTGATGGGCGTGGGGGCCTTCGAAGCAAGTGAACCGTTGCTCACGGATCGCCAGATTCAGATCGGTGACCTGGTGCTGCGCGAGATCCGCATGCGTCTGCGTTTTCTGCTCGACGTGGGCCTGGATTATCTCAGTCTCGATAGGCCAGCGATGACCCTCTCAGGTGGAGAAGCTCAGCGCATCCGTCTCGCCACCCAGATCGGTGCCGGACTCACCGGTGTTCTCTACGTGCTTGATGAACCGAGCATCGGTCTTCACCAGCGTGACAATGATCGATTGCTGGCCACCCTCGAGCGCCTTCGTGATCTTGGAAACACCCTAGTGGTGGTGGAGCACGACGAAGACACCATTCGCGCCGCCGATCACCTGGTGGATATCGGGCCTGGTGCCGGTGTGCACGGTGGTCACATCGTGGCCGAGGGCTCTCTCGAGGATCTCCTGGCCGCTGAGGACTCGCTAACCGGTGCTTATCTCAGCGGCCGTCGCAGCATTCCCACGCCATCAGAGCGGCGTTCGGTCGGGACGCGCAGCCTCAAGCTTCTCAACTGTGCTCGCAATAATCTCACCGATCTTAGTGTTGAATTTCCCCTGGGCCGCCTGGTGTCGGTCACTGGGGTCAGCGGCAGTGGCAAAAGCACTTTGGTGAACGAACTGCTGCATCCCGCCCTGGAGCATGGTCTCGGTGAACTCCGAGGCATCAAATCGATCGACAAGGTGATCGTGATCGATCAGTCACCGATCGGCCGCACCCCCCGCTCCAATCCGGCCACCTACACCGGAGCCTTCGATCCGATCCGTCAGGTGTTTGCCGCCACGGTCGAGGCCAAGGCTCGCGGTTACCAGGTCGGTCAATTCAGCTTCAACGTGAAGGGAGGGCGCTGTGAGGCCTGCCGAGGTCAGGGGGTGAATGTGATTGAAATGAATTTCCTCCCGGATGTGTATGTGCAGTGCGATGTTTGCAAGGGAGCTCGCTTCAACCGCGAGACCCTTCAAGTCACCTACAAAGGCTTCACGATTGCTGACGTTCTGCAGATGACTGTGGAGCAGGCGGCGGATGTGTTTTCCGCCATCCCACAAGCGGCGGATCGCCTGCGCACGCTTGTGGATGTCGGTCTCGGTTACGTGAAGTTGGGTCAGCCTGCACCCACTTTGTCTGGGGGTGAAGCTCAGCGGGTGAAGTTGGCGACCGAGCTATCAAAACGGGCCACGGGCAAGACGCTTTATCTGATTGATGAGCCCACCACGGGCCTCAGCTTCTATGACGTGCACAAGCTGATGGATGTGATGCAGCGTTTGGTGGATAAGGGCAATTCCATCATCTGCATTGAGCACAATCTTGATGTGATTCGCTGTTCCGATTGGCTAATCGATCTTGGTCCGGAAGGGGGTGACAAAGGGGGACAGATCGTGGCTTGCGGAACGCCTGAAGAGGTGGCCCAGCATCCAACCAGTCACACGGGTCGCTATCTGGCCAAGGTTCTCGAGCAACATCCACCTGAGTCGGTTGTTCCTCTCGCTGCCTGATGCGCTGGATTCGTTCTTCCCTCGCTGCAGCTGCAGCCAGTGCTGCTGTTGTCCTCAGTGGATCACCTGCGGCAGCACTGGAGCGGCTTGTCCTGCGGATGCCCTATCTGGGCGTCGACTTCACCGTCAATCTGGGCGATGGTCGATCGGTCGAGGAGGTCATTCAATCCAGCCCGGATCTTGTTGATCTCGACCGTGCTTCAGAGGGTCGACTGCTCGCTCTGCTTAAGAAAGTTTTTCTGAGTCCATTACCGATTGAGCTTCGAGGGTTTTTGGAAGGCTCCACCGGCCAGCCCCTTTTGGAGCAGGCACTCAAAGCTGCCGCCTACATCGTCAATCTCGAAGGGGTTCCTGCCGATACCAGTGGGTCGATGCTCACGAAGGCGTTGATCCGCGCTTATGAGAACGGTCAGGAGAATCTTCTCGGCTTCCTCCATCAACTGCCTGGAGAGGAGGCTTCCATCGATTTCTCGAAGCTAGGAGAGGCGGTGAACCGCTTGATGGCCAATCAAAAAGACGGCCTGGAGCTTGTGAAGGTCGGCTCTGCTGCTCCGGTGTCGTCTGAGTTTTTCGAGTCTCTGCGTCTTGAGACTTCGAGTCGAGAAATCATCCGCGTGTCCGTGCAGCACCGTGAGGAGCCTCTGCGTGTTCTCGTTGTGAAGCCAAACGGGGCGGGAAACCAACGCCTGGTGGTCATTTCCCATGGTCTCTGGGATGACCCGGAGTCGTTTGAAGCCTGGGCCGAGGTTCTCGCTGCCAATGGCTATGTCGTACTGCTGCCGGACCATCCCGGCAGCAATTTCAATCAGCAGAGGGCGATGCTGGCGGGTGATCAGCCGCCTCCGGGCCCGGAAGAGCTGCGTTCGCGCCCTCTGGATGTGTCAGCGCTGCTGACGGCTGTCGAGAGAGGTCAGGTTCTCGCAGATCGTGACCTCAACACCAAAGAAGTAGCCGTGGTCGGCCATTCCTGGGGAGGCACGACGACGCTCCAGTTGGCGGGTGGCACTCCTACGGATCAGAAGTTGAAAGCCCGCTGCAGCGATCTCAGTAATCCTGAGCGCAACATCAGTTGGGTGTTGCAATGCAGTTGGCTCTCAGGGATCAACAAGGCTGGCGTTGCCGATGCAAGGGTGAAGACGGTTGTGGCAGTGAGTCCACCGATGCGGCTTCTGTTCGATCCAGACAAGTCACTGGACCGTGCGGATCCGATTCGATCCTCTCGTCCGAAAATTTTGTTGATCAGCGGCACGCGTGACTGGATTGTTCCTTCAGGCCCGGAAGCCGTGTTCCCCATGCGTGACACGCAGGCAGCCCGATTTGGTCATCGCCTGGTGCTGGTGGATGGTGGCACCCATTTCAATCTGCGCAATTCCCGCGGCCAAGCTCCGAATGCCGTGATCGGGCCAGTGCTGCTGGCTTGGATTAATCAACAACTGAATGTCACCTCCTCGCCCACGTTTGAGCAAGGTGGTTGGGGCCACCCCGATCGACGGCTTGTGGATGTCAGCGGTCAGGTCTGAGCAACGCCTTTGCATCATGAGAGGTGTGCTGTGTGCTGTTGGTGTTTCGATATCTGAAGCCATTCGTCCTTCGTTTCGATTCACGGGAAATCCCCTTCAGCAAAGGCTTATGGCCTGATTTGAAAGCCCCATTGCTGCACTTTCTCAGATTGTTTTCATCTTTATTGCTGGCTGGACCCTTTATCCATTGATGGGTCCATCAGGACTCTTTCCTGACTGCTTCGGAGGATGAAAGTGGGACTGAATCTGCTTCATCTTCATCTTCATGGTCTGTTCCGTTCCCATGATCTGGAGCTGGGACGAGATGCTGATACCGGCGGTCAGACCCTCTACGTCCTTGAACTGGTTCGAAGTCTTGCGGCGCGCGCCGAGGTTGATCACGTTGAAGTGGTCACCCGCTTGATTCAGGACCGCCGCGTGTCCGCGGATTACGCCCGGCCTGAAGAATCGATTGCCCCCGGGGCGAGCATCCGACGTTTCAGCTTCGGTCCAAAGCGTTATCTGCGTAAAGAGCAGCTTTGGCCCCATCTTGATGAGCTGGCCGATCAGCTGGTGCTTCAGCTGCAAGCCACGGATCGGCGCCCGGACTGGATTCATGCGCATTACGCCGATGCCGGTTATGTCGGCGCCCTGGTCAGTCGACGTCTGGGACTGCCGCTCGTCTTCACGGGTCATTCCTTGGGTCGAGAAAAGTTGCGCCGTTTGTTGGCAGCAGGTGGTGATCGTGAGCAGATCGATCAGACCTACTCGATCAGTCGCCGCATCGATGCGGAGGAACTGGCGCTCGCCCATGCGGATCTCGTGATCACCAGCACCCGTCAGGAACGCGAACACCAGTATTCCCGCTACGGGCGGTTTCATGCAGATCGTGCTGACGTGGTACCCCCCGGTGTGGATGCACGACGGTTCCACCCCCGAAGCACGCCGCAGGAATCAGCGGATGTTTCGGACATGGTGCAGTCGTTCCTGCGTGAGCCTCAGCGACCTCCGCTCCTGGCGATCTGCCGGGCTGATCGGCGCAAGAACATTCCCGCACTGGTGGAAGCGTTTGGTCGATCCTCGGTTCTGCGCGAGCGTCACAATCTCGTTCTGGTGCTGGGGAATCGGGATGACTCCCGCCAGATGGATCGGCAGCAGCGGGAGGTGTTTCAGCAGATCTTTGAACTGGTCGACCGCTATGACCTTTACGGATCGGTTGCTTATCCCAAGCACCATCGCCGTGATCAGATCCCGGCGATTTACCGCTGGGCTGCCGAGCGCGGAGGACTGTTCGTTAATCCAGCCCTGACGGAGCCGTTCGGTTTGACCCTTCTGGAGGCCGCTGCCTCCGGGTTGCCCATGGTGGCCACAGATGATGGAGGGCCCCGCGATATCCAGCGTCGTTGCGAGAACGGGCTGCTGGTGGATGTCACCGACCGCGAGTCCCTCCAGGACGGCCTTGAACGCGCTGGATCGGATCTCGGGCGCTGGCGTCGCTGGAGTGACAACGGTGTGGAAGCCGTCAGTCGTCACTACAGCTGGGACGCGCATGTCTGCAGTTATCTGGCGTTGATGCAGGGACGTCTCAGCCCCTCTGCTGCTGCGGTGAAGCTGCTTGAGCGACCTGTTGCGCAAGCCAACCCTCTGGGTGATCGCTTGCTTCTGCTCGACCTCGACAGCAGCCTCGAACAACCCGATGCTGAGGCATTGCAGGCTCTGCGTCATCAGCTCGCAGCTTCCGCAGGTCGGTCCACGGGGCCTGGACTTGGCATCATCACGGGTCGGTCTCTGACGGCCGCCAGGCAGCGATTTACCGAATTGCAGCTACCGGATCCTTCCGTCTGGATCACCCAGGCTGGAACAGAGATTCACTACGGCCAGGAGGATCAGTGCGATCGTCTTTGGGCCGCTGAGATCGGTGTGGACTGGCAGCGTGAGGGTGTGGAGAAGGCGCTGGCCGACTTAGGGGATCACATCACTTTGCAGGCCGCTGACAATCAGGGCCCTTTCAAGGTCAGTTACCTGCTCAGGCAGCCAGGACCTTCCGTGCTTCCTCTGATCCGTCAGCGTCTCCGGCAGCAGCATCAAGCGGCCCGTCCCAACCTTCGCTGTCATTGGTTCCTGGATGTGCTTCCACTCCGGGCTTCCCGCAGCGAAGCCATCCGTTTTCTTTCCCTGCGCTGGTCTCTCCCACTGGACCGGGTTCTGGTTGTTGCCAGTCAGCAGGGGGATCTTGAGTTGGTTCAAGGCCTCCCTGCCGCGGTGATTCCCTCGGATCATGACCCCTGCCTGGATGGCTGCCGTCAGCTGCAGAGGGTGTACTTCGCTGATCAAGCGCGTCTGTCGGGCGTCCTGGAAGGGCTCCAGCACTATCGATTCCTTAACGCACGCTCTCGTGCGGATCAGTCTTCGATCTGAAGGCGTATGGCTGCAGCACTGCGGTCTGCCTTGGCACGGGCCTCGGCCTGATGTTCGCCTCGGGCCAACGCCACCCCCATCCGCCGTCCCGGCCGGGCGTCGCGTTTGCCGAATAGAAACACACTGGTTTCGTTTTCTTTGAGTGCCTCTTCCATGCCGCTGTAGGTCACTCGGCTGCCGTGCCTGTCGGCCAGGATGACGCGGCTGGCTGCGGCATCGGCGCAGCGGATCGCTGGGATCGGCAACCCCAGCACCGCGCGCAGGTGCAATTCGAATTCGCTGAGGTTCTGGCTGATCAAGGTCACCAGGCCCGTGTCATGGGGGCGGGGTGAAAGCTCCGAGAAAATCACTTCGTCTCCACAGAGAAAGAATTCCACACCGAACAGTCCAGCGCCACCGAGGTTGTCCGTCACGGTGCGTGCCATGGCCTTGGCCTCACTCAGCTGTTTGTCGCTGAGAGCAGCTGGTTGCCAGCTGCATTGGTAATCGCCTCGGGCCTGTTCATGTCCGATGGGCGGGCAGAACACTGTGGAGCCATCCTTCTGACGGATGGTGAGAAGGGTGATTTCCAGATCGAAGCGCAGAAATTCCTCCACAATCACGTGGGTGGACGTTCCCCGGGCATTGGCCATGGCCGCCTCCCAGGCCTCATTCAGTCCCTCCGGTCTATCCACAACGCTTTGGCCTTTGCCGGAGGAGCTCATCACTGGTTTCACCACCACAGGCCAGCCGAGGGCCGGGGCTTCAGCTTGCAGTTCTTCAGCACTGGCGGCATAGGCGAAGCGCGCTGTGCGTAAGGCCAGTTCACCAGCGGCGAGATCACGGATGCGATCGCGATTCATGGTGACGGCTGTTGCACGTGCCGTCGGAATCACGGTGATTCCCTCATCCTCCAGTTCAGCGAGGGCATTCACCGCCAGCGCTTCGATTTCCGGAATCACAACAGTGGGCCGGTGCCGGCGGACCACCTCCAGCAATGCTGCGCGGTCGGTCATTGCCAGCACCTCTGACTCATCGGCCACCTGCATGGCAGGAGCATCGGCGTAGCGATCGCAGGCGATCACATGGCATCCCAGGCGCTGGGCGGCGATGGCCACCTCTTTGCCCAGTTCACCGCTCCCCAACAGCAAAATCGTGGCTGGCAACGTCGTCATGGAAGGTTTCCCGGCAGCATGGACCCATCCTCTCCTTGTGCCTGATGGCCAATCCTTTGAGCTTCACCACGATTGGCTTCACCACAGCTGGCGATGCGGCGGATGGTCTTTTGTTCGGTTGGGAGATCGCCACGGTTCAGAAGTGGGCGCTGATTTATCTGGGGGTGTCGCTTCTGGCTTTTGTCGTGGTTTGGCTTGTGGGAGCCCTCAGGACCAGGCCATGAGAGCTGGGGGAGCGATCAGCGTTTCAACCAGCTGCTGAAGCCGGGAACCGCTGTATCCGGGAATGACGTTCAGAAACTGCAGGAGTCCCCAGACCAGTTTCTGCCCTGCTGAAAGGGGTGCTGGGGATGGCTGAACCGATTGCGAGGGGCGTTGTTGCTTCCGCCATCGACGCCACAGAGTCAATGCGGTGAATGCAGCCAAAGCTGGAGTGCCGATCCCGAGAAGTGATGCCAATTCAAATTCGAGCATTGCAAAACTTGCAGTGAAAGGGCTGAGAATCCTTACTTTTCAAATGTAGGCAATATCTGCCAGAAGACAACAAGTAATTTGCTTGTTAATGATTGCATGGTAAGTGTGTTAAAATAAAAGCATATATGCTGATAGTTAATTCAGGTAAAAGATTACTTTTGCCAACTCTTACAGAAGAAGAGTGCCAAGCACGATGACTCCATAAAGTGTGATCAGCTGAATTCCCTCATACCAATCCAGTTGATTGTTTTCCGTGATCCAGTGCACGGCCACAACAGCGAATCCTGTGCAGCCAAGGGCCATCAGTGGCACGCTCAGATGGAGATATCGACCCATGGGCCAGCCCAAGAGCACCAACATCGGTAAAACGAACATCAACAGCTGGCCGCTGGATTCGAGGGTGCTGGTGATCGCTAGATCCATACGACCTTTTGCGGCGGCACCAATGGAGATCACCCCTTCCGCGGTGGAACCGAACAGCGGCAGCAGGATCAATCCGATGAAGAGTTCACCCAGTGGACTGTTTTTGAGCAGAACTTCAAGTGTCTCTACTAGCGGATCGGACACCAGCACCACGGCGCTACTCACCACCAACATGGCGATCAGGATGGCTCCGATGCCGTGGCGTGAATTGCTTCCTGCCACTGTCACCACCGCAGCAATCGGCAAGGGCTGCTGATCCTGGGAGCGGCTGAAAAAGGATCGGTGGGTTCCCAGCTGCAGCACGAAGGACAGCACGTAATACAGAAGAATCATCACGGCCACCACAAGCGAGTACACCGCAAAGTTGTCCAGCTGATTGGTGCCTTCCATCGGATTCAGTCCTTTGCCGAGGCTGAAGATGGTCGGCACCGCCAGAAACAGAAGGCTCAGCATCAATTGGCGAGCCTGCAAGTTGGTGCTGCGGGCGTCGATCTGAACATGCTGTTCCCGGCGGCCTGCCACGAAGGTGCTGATTCCCAACACCAGGAGACAGTTCGTGATCACCGCTCCGGCAACGGAGATCACCACAAGGCTGTACAAACCGCTGGCGAGGGCTGTGATGCTTACCACCAGTTCCACCAGATTCCCCAGGCCCACACTCACCACGCCGCTGTAGCGATCGCCGAGGTATCCGCTCAGTTGATCCACGAGGATGGAGATCACCCTGGCGAGGGGAACCAAAGCAATTCCATATGCCAGAAAGCGCAGAAGCAGATCCAGGGTGCTTTCGGGCGATGGTGGTTTGATGACCGCCGCAGCCATGGCTGGAAGCAGGAGCAAGGACCAGGTGGTGCCGTAATTGCTCTTCAGCAGGTTGATGGAGTTGCGCGAAATGCGATTCATCAGCGGGTCGCTCAGGAGTCCAGGTCCTGCATCAGCGTGAGCTGACGCACGGCCGGTTCCTCATCCACGAACCCCCATGCGTTGAACACCTCCGCATCGTTGTGGTTGATGCGTTGCGCTCCGTTGTTTCGTTCCAAAACGAAGCCTTGGTCAGCCATCCGGCGCATCAGTCGGGCAGCTTCCTCAAAACGAGAGGCCATGGCCTCGAGACTGGCGCAGTCGGAGGTGAGGCCGGCATCCTTCCAGGTGAAATAACTCATGGGAGTGGGATCAGTTGGTGTGAAGCCCAAGCCCCAGCATGACCAGACCTGCCGTAACCAGCCAGAACAAGGGCACCACAACCTGCTCCGGTGTTCCTCCGAGTTCGAAATGGTGATGCAGCGGTGCCATCCGGAAGATGCGGCGCCCCTGACCGTCGGCTCCCTTGGTGGCTTTGAACACCCACACCTGCAAGATCACTGAAACGGATTCGGCGAGAAAAACTCCGCCCATCAGAAGCAGGGGCCAGAGACTGTCGGAGAGGAGGGCCACGGCGCTGAGCGCTGCTCCCATTGCGAGGGAGCCTGTATCTCCCATGAACACCTTGGCGGGATTGCGGTTGTGGATCAGAAATCCCAGCCAGCATCCAGCCATGGCTATGCAAAATCCTGCCAGCGCCGGATCGCCGGCATTGCCTCGAAGCATCAGCTGCAGGGCCAGCCCGGTGAACACCAGGGCTCCGCAGCCGGATGCCAGACCATCGAGGCCATCGGTGAGGTTGGTGGCATTGCTCTCGGCAAGAAACACAAACAGAGCCAGGGGCCAGATCAGCCAATGGAGGGGAAGCTCCAGATTGAACGGCAGGCTCACCGTGTGTGCAATCCAGCCCTGCCATCCGGCCCAGCCCAGGAACAGCAAGGCTGCTGTGGCCTGAAGTAGCAGCTTGCCCCGGGGCGTGAGACCGGTGTTTGTGCGCTTGGTCAGGCTGCTCCAGTCATCCACACCACCGATGACCATGTAGGCGAGGGTGACAAGTGCGATGGCCAGAAGCTGTTGCGCGCTGCGCCCTTCGCTGCTCACCAGTCCCCCAATGATCACGCCAACGGGAACCACAAGCAGCCCCCCCATCGTGGGCGTGCCTGATTTGCTCAGGTGGCCCTGGGGGCCTTCCGTTCGGATCACCTGACCCATTTTCAGGGCGCGCAACCTGGGGACTCCCCACCAGGTGATCAGGGTTGACACCAGTGTCGCGGCTATGAGCGGGAGGCTCAACAGGCTGTTCGGGATCAAGCGGTCCGAAACAAAGGCCGCGGTGCCAACCGCGCCGATCAGAACGGCGGCCGGCCATCGACCATCAAGACGGGGTGTCTGGTCCGAAGCTTCGCTCAAAACCCAACCGCAAATCGGCTGGACGTTAAATCAGTCTTCCCAGTTTTCCTCGTTCTGCTCGTCAGCAGCGTTGTAGTCCTCTTTCTCGCCCATGAGAGCTGACAGCTCTTCTTCTTCCACGGTGCTCACTTCCGGTGAGCTGGATTCCTCATCCTCCACCAGTCGCCCACTGGTTTCGAGCCAGCTCAACAGATCAGGCTCTTCCCTCAAGGGAAGCACCGGGGCTGGTTCTTTTCGGCCGTAGCGGGTGAGAGCTGGATTGACGCCGTCAAGGGCGCTCATGTCCGTGAGGGCTGAGGACAAGATCTCGCAAGCCAATCCGTCATCATAGAAGACAGTCCGTGACAGTTCCTTGAACAAAGCGGGTTGGCTTGGATCCCTGTGGGGTGGAGCACTGCTCCTGAGTGCAGCACTGCGCTTCTGGGGTGCGCGTCACCCTGAGCCACTGGAGGTTCGATCGGGTCCGGCGCTGGTGCTGGTGCTGGCTCCTGCCGTGTTGATCACCCTCTGGTTGCTGTGGTCGTCCCGCGGGAGTGGAGAATCGGAGCAGTCCGATACAGATCAGGAGTCCGCTTGATGGGACGCGCCAAGAAGGTTGTGCTCGCTTACTCCGGTGGTGTGGATACGAGTGTCTGCATTCCGTATCTCAAGCAGGAGTGGGGTGTTGAGGAGGTGATCACGTTTGCTGCTGACCTCGGCCAGGGCGATGAGCTGGAGCCGATTCGGCGCAAGGCTCTCGAGGCCGGCGCCAGTCAGTCTTTGGTTGGTGATCTCATTCAGCCTTTCATCGAAGAGTTTGCCTTTCCCGCTATCCGCGCCAATGCTCTATATGAGGGTCGCTACCCCTTGTCAACCGCTCTGGCGCGACCGCTGATTGCCCGGCGGCTTGTGGAGGTGGCGCGGGAGGTCGGCGCGGACGCTGTGGCCCATGGATGCACTGGCAAGGGCAACGATCAGGTGCGGTTTGATGTGGCGATTGCCGCCTTGGCTCCCGATCTCAAGGTGCTCACGCCAGCAAGGGAATGGGGGATGAGCAGGGAGGAAACGATTGCCTATGGCGAGCGCTGCGGCCTCCCAGCGCCGGTGAGCAAGAAATCTCCCTACTCCATCGATCTCAATCTTCTTGGTCGCAGCGTTGAAGCCGGTCCATTGGAGGATCCGATGCAGGCTCCCCCTGAAGAGGTGTTCGCCATGACGGTGTCCATCGATGCGGCGCCTTCGGTGGCCGAAGAGATCGAGATCGCATTCGAAGCTGGTGATCCGGTGAGCATTAATGGCCAGCGTCTGGATCCTGTTGCCTTGATTCGAGAGGCCAATCGTCTGGCTGGATCCCATGGCATCGGTCGACTCGACATGATCGAGAATCGGGTGGTGGGGATCAAGAGTCGAGAGATCTATGAAACGCCAGGTTTGCTACTGCTGATCCAGGCCCATCAGGAACTGGAGAGTCTCACCCTTGCTGCCGATGTGCTCCGCACCAAGCGACAACTGGAGATGCAGTGGGCTGATTTGGTGTATCAGGGACTGTGGTTCGGTCCGCTCAAGCAGGCCCTCGATGGCTTCATGGATCGCACTCAGACCCATGTGAACGGGGTGGTGCGGCTACGTCTGCACAAGGGCAATGCCATCGTCACCGGGAGAGGGTCCAGCGACAGCAGCCTCTACGTTCCCGAAATGGCGTCCTACGGCAGCGAGGATCAGTTTGATCATCGGGCTGCTGAGGGTTTCATCTACGTCTGGGGTCTGCCCATTCGTCTCTGGTCAGCTGCCCGTCGTCGTTGACGGCTGGCTTATGCCGCAGCATCCATATCCGCTTGCCGTCTGCCGCTGCGCCGTTCTGCCCGCCAGCGGAACAACTGAGAACGCTGTTCGTTGTTGTGATGCTCTGCAATCAACCCAGCAGCTGGGTTTTCGAGCAGTTGCTGGGCACTGGCCAGCAATCGATACCGTTCCAGCAGCGGCTCGAGCCGCTGCTGGAATTTGCGCTCGAACAGGTCCGGCAACTCTTTGAGCAGCAATTCATAGTCACTGACGGTCTGCTCGAGCTCAGCGATGCGTTGCTTCAAAGCACTGATCGCTGCATCCTCGGCGATGTCGACTTCAACAGCATCAGGCTGCGGATGCCAAAGGGGTACCGGAGCCTGGTGGTAGGGGTCCTGGGGATGCATGACCGGACGCTATCGCCCGGTCACGACTTCCACAATCCCTTGTTCAGGCTGAGGTTTCAGCGGGTTCTGGTTGGGCAGCAGCAGGCTCGGTGCCAGGTACGACGCGCGGTGCGGGCAGAGGTCCTTCCTGCTTCACCGTGAGATAACGAATCACATCTTCGCTGAGACGCATCACTTTTTCGAGCACGGCAACCTGTTGACCATCACCGTTGTGGCTGAGCTGCACGTAGATGCCTTCTTTGTGCTTGGCGATTGGATAGGCCAGGCGCCGCTTCCCGCGCATCTGGTTGTCGAGCACGTCGGCTCCCGCTTCCACCAGGATGTCGCGGTATTTGGTGAGATGGGATTCAACCTCCTCTTCCGGAATGTCCGGGCGGAGGATGTACATGGTTTCGTAGTAAGGCTGCTGGGTCATGGAGACAGCTCCGACAGGGACTGATGGCTCACCCGGGTGAGCGACGGATCCAACAGCCTATCCCCTTGGGGTTGACAGCTTTAGTAAAGCTGCATTCGCACTGCCTGGCTCAGGCCAGGCAGATCTGGCTCTCGGCCGCGGATGCATTCCACCAGTGCGAAGATCACAACGGCCAGAACCGCAATCACCACTGTGCTGGAGAGTGTTCTCAGCATCAAACCCCCGCCCAAAGGCTGCAGGAGAATCATGAAGGCGTACCCGAGCAGCACAACGATGATGTCCACCAGCAACGCCTGAAGGGTGTTGAAGCGGATGAAATAAGGCACAGCCGGGTTGCGCACCACGGCCAGGAACAGCAGGAAGAAGATCAGAAGGTTGCCGAAGGGGATTCCCTGCTCCAGGAGAGCGATCGGCAGCGCGGGCAGCGTCAGCCATTGCAGCCAAGGAAACTGCCCCATCAGGTGACTTCCGAAGGGAATTGCGTCGCTCCAAGGAAGGAGGTAGGCCAGAAGACCCAGGAACCGTTGCCAGGAAGGGATGGACATGACCACGGTTCAAACGGTTCGAGCGTAGGCCCGAAGTCTGGGGATGCAGAGGCTCAGCGTGCGGTCGAGGCCAGGCTGTTGAGAGCCGCCTGGCGCATGACCTCCACCGGCACCGTGGAGCAGCCGCTCCAGCGGCGCAGGGATGCTGCGCCCTGTTGGATGAGCATTTCCAGGCCATCGATCGTGCGGCAACCCCGTTCCGCCCCCAGCGTCAGCCAGGGCGTGGGCCTTGGCGTGTAAATGAGGTCGTAGAGGGTTGTGCTTGGTCTGAGATCGTTCCAGATCTCCTGATCTAGGGGCATGGCGCATCCTTCCTGGTGCCCCTCCATCCCCAGCGGGGTGGTGTTCACCACAAGGCAGGCCTGGGCGAGAACCTCCCGGATCTGGCTGGCTTCGAGGGGGATGCCAACGAGAGGGACCCGCTCCTCTTCCTCGGGTTGGCGCAGATCGTTCAGGAAGGTGGCCAGAGCTGTCTCCCGTCGTCCGGCGATGTGGATGGCGTTCAGAGGCAGTTGCTGAAGCCCTGCCACAACGGCACGGGCACTGCCACCGCAGCCCAGCACGATCGCTGTGCCGCCTCGCCATGCCTCTGAGCAGTTTTGCAGGGGCGCCAGAAATCCCTCAGCGTCCGTGTTGTGGCCGTGCCAGCCGCCGTTGTCGGCTCGGATGAGGGTGTTCACGGCCTGGAGACGAGAGGCCAGAGCACTCAGCTCCGTGCAGTGGGAAGCCACGGCTTGCTTGTGCGGGATGGTCACGTTCAGGCCGCGGCAGTTCACGGCTCTGAGGCCTGTCAGCACGGAGCCCAGATCCGACTGCGCACAGGGCAACGCCAGGTAGCGCCAATCAAGCCCCATGGCCTCGAGGGCGGCATTGTGCATCGCCGGTGAGAGCGAGTGACGCACCGGTTGTCCCAGCAGGCCGATCAGACCGGTGGTTCCGCTGATCATGGTGCCGTTCAGTGTCTGGCCACCAGCCTGCCTGTTCGGGAACCACACCTCGCCTGCAGGCGTTTCCTCTGACGAAGATGCAAAGGATCTAATCAGTCACTAAAGGGAGTCAGGAGGCACCGAATGGGAAAAGTTGTCGGCATCGATCTCGGAACCACCAACAGCTGTGTGTCGGTGATGGAGGGCGGCAAGCCCACTGTGATCGCCAACGCCGAGGGCTTCCGCACCACGCCATCGGTGGTGGCTTACACCAAGAACCAGGATCAGCTGGTGGGTCAGATCGCCAAGCGTCAAGCGGTGATGAACCCCGACAACACTTTTTATTCGGTGAAGCGTTTCATCGGCCGGCGGGTCGATGAGGTGAATGAGGAATCCAAGGAAGTGAGCTATTCGGTCGAGAAAGCCGGCTCGAACGTGAAGGTGAAGTGCCCGGTTCTCGACAAGCAATTTGCCCCTGAAGAGGTCAGCGCACAGGTGCTGCGCAAGCTCGCTGAAGATGCCGGCAAATACCTTGGTGAAACGGTCACCCAAGCGGTGATCACTGTTCCTGCCTACTTCAACGACTCTCAGCGTCAGGCCACAAAGGATGCCGGCAAGATCGCCGGTCTTGAGGTGCTGCGCATCATCAACGAGCCCACCGCAGCCGCGCTTGCCTACGGCCTCGATAAGAAGAGCAATGAACGCATCCTGGTGTTTGACCTCGGCGGTGGCACCTTCGACGTGTCCGTGCTCGAGGTGGGCGACGGGGTGTTTGAGGTGCTTTCTACCTCCGGCGACACCCATCTGGGTGGTGATGACTTCGACAAGGTGATCGTCGATCACCTGGCCGATAGCTTCAAGGCCAACGAAGGCATTGATCTGCGTCAAGACAAGCAGGCTCTTCAGCGCCTGACCGAAGCGGCTGAAAAGGCCAAGATCGAGCTCTCCAATGCCACGCAGAGTGAGATCAACCTGCCCTTCATCACGGCAACCCCTGAGGGTCCGAAGCATCTCGACCTCACCCTCACCCGCGGCAAGTTCGAAGAGCTCGCTTCCAACCTGATCGACCGCTGCCGCATTCCTGTGGAGCAGGCGCTGAAGGACGCCAAGTTGTCCTCCAGCGAGCTCGACGAGATTGTGATGGTGGGTGGTTCCACCCGCATTCCGGCGGTTCTGGAACTGGTCAAGCGGACCACCGGCAAGGACCCCAATCAGACGGTGAATCCCGATGAGGTGGTGGCTGTGGGTGCCGCCATTCAGGGCGGTGTTCTCGCCGGTGAGGTGAAGGACATCCTTCTGTTGGATGTCACTCCTCTGTCCCTGGGTGTGGAAACCCTTGGTGGTGTGATGACCAAGATGATCACCCGCAACACCACCGTCCCCACCAAAAAGTCGGAGACCTACTCCACGGCCGTGGACGGACAGACCAATGTGGAGATTCACGTGCTCCAGGGTGAGCGCGAGATGGCATCTGATAACAAGAGTCTGGGAACCTTCCGCCTCGACGGCATACCTGCGGCTCCCCGCGGCGTGCCCCAGATCGAAGTGACCTTCGATATCGATGCCAATGGCATTCTCAGCGTCACCGCGAAGGACAAGGGCAGCGGCAAGGAGCAGTCCATCTCGATCACGGGTGCCTCCACCCTGAGCGATTCCGAGGTGGACAAGATGGTGAAGGATGCGGAAACCAACGCCAGCGCTGACAAGGAGAAGCGCGAGAAGATCGATCTCAAGAATCAGGCTGAAACCCTCGTGTATCAGGCTGAAAAGCAGATGGGCGAGCTCGGTGACAAAGTCGACGACGCGGCCAAGGCCAAGGTGGAGGAGAAGCGCACCAAGCTCAAGGAGGCCACCGAGAAGGAGGACTACGACGCGATGAAGACCCTGCTCGAGGAACTTCAGCAGGAGCTCTACACGGTGGGTGCTTCTGTGTACCAGCAGGCCGGTGCGGAAGCTGGCGCTGCGCCCGGCGGCGACGCTGGTGCAGGAGCCGGTGCAGCGGGCGGATCCTCAGATGCCGGTGACGACGTGATCGACGCCGAATTCACCGAAACCAAGTGATTGAAATCAAGTGATCTATAAGGAAGGGGGCCGGAAGGCCCCCTTTTTGTTGGTTCCTGCTCCTCAGCGCTGGGCGATCACTGGCTGATCTGGGCCACGGCAGCCTTGGACTTCTCCACAACCTCGGCCGGCAGGGAGACGTAGCCCAGTTCCGGTGCCTGGCTCTGGGACTTCTCAGAGAGCATGAAGTTGAAGGCCTTTTGCAGAAGCTCGGTCTTGTCGGCGTTGCCTTCCTTGTAAGCAAGGATCCAGGTGAAGGTCACGATCGGATAGCCCTTGGGAGGATTGGGATTGCCCCCGATCAGATCGGGACCCAGATCGATCGAAGCCAGAGCCGTGCTCTCGCTCTCGTTGGTGGGCTTCACCTGCTCACCGGATGCATTAGCCAAGGCAGCGGCCTGCAGCTTCCCTTTCACGTAGGCCACTTCCACGTAACCCAGACCACCGTCGATCTGATTCAGCTGGGCGGCGACACCTTCGTTGCCTTTGGCACCAACGCCTGTGGGCCAGGCCACAGACTTGCCGGTTCCGGGACCGTTCTTCCAGGCATCGCTGATGGCTGAGAGGTGCTTGGTGAAGTTGTAAGTGGTGCCGGAGCCATCGGAACGACGGACAATGGAGATGGCCTTGTCATCACAGCCCACCTCGCTGTAGTTCTTGATCTTGCCGAGGAAGATGCCGGCCAGTTGTTCCTGGGTGAGCTTCAGTTCGCAGCCCGGAAGGTTGTAGGCCACGGCGATGGCCCCTGCGGTCATCGGGATCTGCAGCACGCCGCGCGGCACTTTGGCGATGTCCTCAGGCTTCATCGGCGCGTCAGAGGCTCCGAAGTCCACGGTGCCGGCTTGGAACTGACGCACACCGGCGCCGGAGCCAACCGACTGGTAGTTCACCTGGATGCCCTGGGGAGCCAGTTCCTGGAACCAACGGGTGTAGATGGCTGCTGGGAATGAGGCGCCAGCTCCAGACAGGCTGCCCTTGAGTTGGTCTCCGCCGCCGCCACCGCCTGAAGAGCAGGCGGCGAGGCTGATGCCTGCGGTGATTCCCGCAACGGTAGTGAGCGCTCGGGCTTGAAAAGAACGACGCATGATTTCGATGACGAAAACGGCTTGTCAGGAGGTCGAGCTCCGCTCGGACCTTATAAACACCCTTTCAGCGTCGAATTAAGAGCCGGTAAGGATTGATGAATCAATTTGCTGGCCCACCCATTCGGCGCTGGCTGGAGCCAGCAGTACGCCATTGCGGTAGTGGCCAGAAGCCAGTATCAAACCAGGTTCCAAATGCTCCAGAAGCGGTGCCGGCCGGTCCTGCGGGCGTGCACGCAATCCTTGCCACTGGCCGATGCATTCAGCATCCTTCAACCACGGGGGCGCCAGCTTGTTCAGCGTTTTCATCGCGAACACGTGGGAGGAATCCGCCACCGTGCCCGGCTCCACGGTGGCTCCCAACCACAGCTGCTGATCGCCGTGGGGGATCAGATTGACGCCGCCGCAGGTAAGCACGGCTGGCCAGTCTTTCCAGCTGGACTGAGGGTTCGGCAGTTTCAAATCCAGCACCTGCCCGAGCACGGCGCCCATCGGTCGGTGGTGTCCCAGAGGTTCGATTAATTGCGAACTGCCCAGGGCCGAACAGATCACCACGGCATCAACGCGCAGCGGATCCCCATCGGCCGTGATCACTCGCCACCGACCTTCGCAGCCGGCACCGGAGCGCTCCAGACGCTGAGCCGTGGTCGCCTGCATCGTTCCGCCTTGCGCGTCGAAAGCCCGCCGGAGGGCGCGCATCAGTCCAAGAGGATCCACCCGTCCATCCTGTTCGGACAGCAGAGCCCCGTGGCCTGGTCGCGGCCATGGCGTGGGCGCTGGAGGCAACGCTGGCTCATCGAGAAAGCGCAGTCCCCTTCCCTGCCTGGCTTGCGCGAGCTGTCGCATGCGCTCTGCTTCTTCCTCGCTGGCGGCTAGCTGCGCCAGAGGGGTCTGCAGGCTGAGCGGTGAGGTCGGATGGTCAAGCTGTGAGACCCAGGATGGCCAGAGCGCCATGCTCAGCTGGCGCAGTCGCCAGCCTCGGCCGCTGGAACGGCGAAAGGCATGGCCCATGAGTACGCCGAGGGACGCTGTGCTCCCGTTCAAACGGCGTTGGCTCGATGCCTTCGGAACTGCTGATGCCAGGCAGGGGTCCAGCAGCAATACTGCATGTCCAAGGCGGCTGAGATGCCAGGACGTGGCGGTGCCGACGATGCCGGCACCGATGACGGCGATGGAGGCCGTCAGTTCAGAGCCTGGGCAGGGATGACCTGGGAGTAGTTGGAGAAGCCGGTAGCCACCTCCACATAGGCCTTCTGGAGGCGAGCACCGTCTTGCAGCCGGGCAGCCTCATCCAGATCGGCCATGGCCTCCTTGAGGGCTGCTGCCAGATCATTGGCCTGGGCGCGGTCCTGGGGAAGCAGTCGCTGATTGATGTAGAGCATCTCCCGACCCACCTCCTGCATAGGGCCATGGATCAAGTTGCGCGTGAACGTCCAGTCGCGCTCGTTCACAAGCTGAGCCAGTTCAGGTAAACGCTCCTTAGCAGCAGTGAAACCTTCAACTTGGCGACGAATCACCGCCATGTCGTCGGGACTGATGGTGGCAGGCTTGCCATTGGCGTCGCCACTGCAGGCGGCCAGGCCGAAGCAGAGAGCGAGACAGAGGCAGAACGCAGCAAGGCGACGCAGGGCGCTCAGCATGGAAACTTAAGGAAGTGAGGCGACTTTAACCGCGGCCTCCAGTGAATTAGCTCATACTCGTTACGACTTCGCTTACGAGAGTTGCGTCGGTGCTTCTCGCTTCAGTGCGACGCCCCCTTCAGCCACCGGGTCGCCGCCTATGAACGCCTCGGTCTCTCCACCATCCAGGCCAGGATCCGCCAGGCCACACCCCGGGGGCAGAATCGGGGTCTGTCACGGTCTTTTGTGTGTCATCCGCTTCGGTCATCCTGCAGCTGATCTGTCCTGATCGCCCGGCACTCGTGAGTGACATCGCCGGCTGGGTGGCAGCGAACGGCGGCAATATTCGCCATGCGGACCACCACACCGACGCTGGTGCTGGATTGTTTCTGAGCCGGATCGAATGGGATCTGCAGGGTTTCGGTTTACCTAGGGACGCCATCCCTTTAGCGGTGCAAGCCCTGGCGGAGCGTCTTCGTGGTGACGCCCAGGTTCATTTTTCCGACGACCATCCCCGGGTTGCAATTTTGGTGAGCAAGCAGAGCCATTGTTTGCTCGATCTGCTCTGGCGGGCACGCAGCGGAGAGTTGCCCATGCAGGTTCCCTTGGTGATCAGCAATCATCCGAACTTGGAACCCTGCTGCGCTGATTTTGGAGTTCCTTTCGTCTGCGTTCCTGTCACATCAGGCAGCAAGACAGAAGCGGAGGCCACCATTCTTAATCTGTTGGACGAGCATCAAATTGATCTGGCTGTGCTCGCCAAGTACATGCAGGTGCTGAGCGGGGGGTTTCTGGAGCGTTTTTCCGAGGTGATCAACATTCACCACTCGTTCTTGCCCGCTTTCAAGGGTGCGCAGCCTTATCACCGGGCCTGGGAGCGCGGTGTGAAGCTGATCGGTGCCACAGCGCACTACGTCACCGAGGAACTCGATGACGGTCCGATCATCGAGCAAACGATCGCCACGGTGAGTCACCGCGATGAGGTGGAGGATCTGATTCGAAAAGGGCGTGACACCGAAAGGCTGGCCCTGGCCCGTGCTTTGCGTCTCCACCTCCGTCGTCAGGTGATGGTTTACCGCGGACGCACGGCTGTGTTCGCATGACCCGTTCCCTGCGCAAGGTTTCGGCCTGGTTGGACGGAGAGAGCCCTTCATCGGCATCCACCTGGGGATGGCGCTGCTTTCAGCTCGGTTTGTTCTTGCTGCCGTCCAGTGCTCTGCTGGCTGGTCTTCTCTTGTTTCCAGCTCTGATCCTGGGAAGTTTGGGTCGGGAGCGTCCGTTCTGGTGTGATCCCTGGAATGCCCCCCTGCTGCTGGCTGGATTGTTCATGGTGGTCGGTTGTGTTCGGTCGTATTCCGGCCCGTTGGCCTGGGTTGGCCTGGGCAACTGGATTCCTTTTTTCTGGGGGTTCTGGGGGTTTCAGCCTTATGTGACTCTGCCGTCCTCTCGCAGGCGCAGCTGCCTCTGGCTTGTTGCAGGGAGTGTTCCCGTGGTCGTGACCGGCCTGGGCCAGTTGTGGTTTGGCTGGCAGGGACCTTGGCAGATCTTCGGTGGACTGATCATCTGGTTTATGTCCGCTGGTGGCCGCCCCGAGGGACGTTTGTCGGGACTGTTCGACTACGCCAACATCGCTTCGGCCTGGTTGGCGATGGTCTGGCCGCTGATGCTGGCGGCTTTGGTGCAGCCTGGTCTCAACCGCGTGCGCCGCGGGGTGGTTCTGACCATGGCTGCGGCAGTGGTGCTGTCTCTGGTGCTGACAGAGTCGCGCAATGGCTGGGGAGCGCTGGTGTTCGCTGTTCCCCTGGTGCTCGGTCCTCCGAGCTGGCCCTGGCTGCTGCCTCTGCTGGGGTTGGCTCTGTTACCCGTGCTGGTGGCTGTTTTGCCAGGGGTGCCTCCTCTGATCCAAGATCCTGCGCGCACGTTCGTTCCCGAAGGGATCTGGGCCCGTCTCAGCG
Organism: Synechococcus sp. MEDNS5; assembly: GCF_014279875.1. Lineage (NCBI taxonomy): Bacteria > Bacillati > Cyanobacteriota > Cyanophyceae > Synechococcales > Synechococcaceae > Synechococcus > Synechococcus sp. MEDNS5. The sequence goes on along the minus strand of NZ_CP047952.1, from coordinate 2,408,156 downwards.
ATACGCAGTACGCCAGTCAGCGTGCCTTGGCGTCCACACGGCTCAGCCAGTGGGGACTTGCGCTGCAGTTGATTGCGGAACGCCCCTGGTTTGGCTGGGGTGCCGCGGCCTTTTCTGTGATCTACCCCCTCAGAACCGGTAAGTGGCACGGCCATGCCCACAATCTCCCTCTGGAACTGGCCATCAGCCATGGCGTGCCGGCGGCTGTGTTGGTTGTGGGTCTGGTGCTGTTGCTGCTGGTGGTGAGTCTGCGCCGTGGACCTCTGGGCTTGTTTGATCGAGCTTGGTGGACGGCTGCCCTGGTGCTGACGGTTCTGCACGCCACAGATCTGCCGTTCTTCGATAGCCGTCTGAATATCGCCGGCTGGATTCTGCTCGCGGGCTTGCGGGCGTCCTTCAGTTCAAGTTTTCAGCCGGTTCAGGATGCAGTGCCTGTCGCTGATGCTTGAGCAGGGTGTCCTGGGGGAGGGGGCCCTGCAGGTGCGACCAGGGAAGCACGGTGTCATCTGGCCAGATTTCGTGAATCACCTGCTCCCAGGCTGGCGGCAGAGGTAACTCCACACCGGCGCTTTTGGCCGCGGGTAGCTCGCCGGCCCGAGCCGCTCGGTAGGCCTTCTTCCAACCGCCAAGACTCTCCTGTGTGCCGCGAACGGCCACGATCACGGGAGCCAGTCGACGATCACTTCGCGACAGGAGCGCCTGGATCACGCTCCAGCCATAACTCTCTGGTCGTAGATCAATGCCTTTCGGTTTCAGCCGTTTGCCAAGGCGTTTCAAGCGTTTGTCGGCCTCGGGTCGCACGCCTTGCCATTGGAACGGCGTGTGGGCCTTGGGAACAAAGGTGCTCACACCGAGGGTGAAGCGCAGCCCTGGTGTGGCTTTCTTGAGTTGAAGCAGTAAATCGGCCGTTGCCTCCACGTCCTCCTCCTGCTCGCTGGGTAGGCCCACCATTCCATAGAGCTTCAGGGCACTGAGACCACCTTGCTTGGCATGGCGTGCAGCAGCGCTGATCTCCTCGCTGCTCAACTTCTTGTTCACGACGCGTCGCATCCGTTCACTGCCGCTTTCAATGGCGATGGTCAGCGACTTGCTGCCCCGATTGGCCAGGCTGGAGGCCAGTTGGGGGGTCACGGTGGCGGCCCGCACAGAGCTCACGCTGACGCGGACGTCATCGAAGCGAGCGTTGTTCAGCCAAGCGAGCAGATCACCGAACTGAGGATGTTGGGTCACGGAAGCCCCCAGAAGTCCCAGACGCCGGGTCGCCATCAGGCCCCGTTCGACTGCGGGGATCAAGCCGTCATCCAGCGAGGGTGTGCGGAAGGGAAGGGTGAGATAGCTGGCCAGGCAGAAGCGACAGAGCTCAGGGCAGCTGCGCACCACTTCCACCATGTGGATGTCAGGCCATGCGGCGTCGGGGGTGATCACCGTGGAGTGGCTGAGGGTGTTGCCGCGCCAGGTCTGCTTGGCCACGGTGGTGGGGAGATCCGCTTCGATCGGCTTGATCGACTGCAGCAACCCTTCGGAATCGAAGTGTGGGGCGTACAGCGCCGGCACATAGATGCCAGGAATCTTCGCCAGGTGCCGCAGACGTTCGGCCCGTGGTGCGTTGCGTACCGCCTGCAGGGCGTTGATGAAGGCTGGAAGAAGGTCCTCCCCATCCCCCAGCAGGATCACATCGAAAAACGGTGCCAACGGTTCGGGGTTCGCGGTTAACACAGGGCCACCTCCGAACACGATCGGGTCAGCGTCTGTTCGCTGTTCGCTCCAGATCGGGATGCTCTGGCCTTCGAGCAGATCCAGCAACACAGGGCCATCCAGTTCCCAGCTCAGGGACAGACCGAACAGATCGCAGCGGCGGTGCTGGGGATCTCCTTGATCGGTGAACAGCCTGCGCACATCCAGATCGGATCGCGAGGCCAGCGTGGCCCAAACGATCTGGTAACCAAGGCTGGTAATTCCCACCGTGTATGTGCTGGGGAACGCCAGGACCGTGCGCAGGGCACCGGGTTCCGGAACGGCAGGATCGAACAGCAGCGTTTCCTGATTCAGGGGTCTTGACCGAGGTTGGGATTGTTCTCGTCTGGAGGTGACGCTGACGGCGAGGGGGGAGGTGCTGGCGGCGGTGTGAAGGCCCGTCGGCGGATCGAGCCCCCCCAGGCGTGATGGATGGTGCCGTGGCGCTGGCGGCGCGCTTCTCGGTGATCCTCTTCCTTCAGTTCCATGCCCAGCTGGCGCTCGTAGATCGAGCGTTCATCAAACAACCTGGCCACCAGAAAACTGGCCAGACAGGCCACAAGGATTGGTTTGAGGATCAGCAGGTCCTTCGTGAGTGCGAAGGCCAGAAACATGGCGGTGATCGGAGTGCGCGAACAGCTGGCCACAAAGGCCCCCATGCCCGCAAACACATAGGTGCTGGGAACGTGCCCCGTGAGAGCTTCCACCCAGTAGCCACAGGCCAGACCGATCGCTCCGCCGAGGGTGAGCATCGGGTAAAAAAGTCCTCCCGGTGCGCCTGATGCCGCGGCAAGACCAGTGCTGAAGAAGAGCACGATGAAGGTGCCAAGTGCCATCGGAATGTCGGCCTTGCCGTCGGCGATCAGATGTTGCAGTCCCTCTAGGTTGTGGAATTCTTCAGGAAGAGAGGCATAAACGCTGCCCAGTACGGCACCGCTGAGCACCATGCGCAGCACCAGCCGATCGCCAAACCAGGCATCTCCTTTCCGCTGCATGGCCAGTACGTAGCGGCAGTAGAGCTCCGCCAGCAGGCCAACCACCACGCCGAGCCCGATCAGGTAGCCCAGATCGATCGGTAGGAAACTCACAAGAGGGGTGTATTCCCGTTCCAGTTGGAACCCCTGGGTTGCATCGAGACCGCCTCCACTGGGACTGAGCCCGGCAAGACCGAGGACATCGGCCCAGGCATCGGCCCAGAAGGTGGTCACGATCACCAGCAGCAACACCACGGGCCGGGCCGAATGCAGCAGCTCCTCAACGGCGTAAACAAACCCACCGATGGGTGCACTGAATACGGCAGCGATTCCGGCACCGCCGCCGGCGGCCACGATCACCCGCCGGAAGGCCACAGGAGCCTTCAGCCAGCGCGCCATCTGCCAGGCAACAGATCCCCCCATCTGCACGGAGGGTCCCTCGGGGCCAAGGGGAAAGCCGCTGCCGATGGCCACGATTCCTGCCACCAGTTTCACCAGGCCCACCTGCAGTCCCATGGGAACGGCCCGGTGCTTGAGAAAGCCCATGATGTGGGTGATGCCAGATCCGCCAGCAGCAGGCGCCAGGCAGGTGACGAGGAGGCCTGAGACCAATCCACCCGCGGCCCCGAGTCCTGGCAGCACCGCCCAGGCGGGCAGATCGGCCAGCAGTTCGAGGCGCCATGCCCCGAGAGTCTTGATGCCTGCCTTGAACAGCACGCCTGTCAGGGCGGCCCCGAGCCCGGTGAACATCAGGGCGAGGACCACCACCCACCAGCGTCGTTCCAGCAGGCGGCGGATGCTTCGGCTGGAGCCGAGTTGGTGGCGTCGTTGTTTCAGTTCACTCAGAACGGTCATGGCAGTGCTGATCCGGGTCAGGACCCAGCCAGCACTTCGGCTTCATCGTCCGCGCTGATGGTTCGGCCCTGATCCTCGAAACCGGAGATCTGGTCAAAGTTGAGGTAGCGGTAGAGCTCATCGGAGAGCGGGTCGATCTTCTCTGCCGCGATGCTGCGGTACTCCTGAGGGCTTGGGATCCGGCCCAGTTGGGCGCAAACCGCTGCCAGTTCGGCACTGCCCAGGTAAACCTGGGCGCCCTTGCCAAGACGGTTGTTGAAGTTACGGGTGCTGGTGGAGAACACGGTGGTGTTGTCGTCCACCCGTGCCTGGTTGCCCATGCAGAGGGAGCAGCCCGGCATCTCCATCCGGGATCCGGCGGCTTCGAAGGTGGCGTAGTAGCCCTCGGCTTTGAGGGTTTCTTCGTCCATGCGGGTGGGGGGACAGACCCAGAGGCGGGCCTGGTTCGGGCTGGCGCCTTCCAGCACTTTTGCCGCGGCGCGGTAGTGGCCGATGTTGGTCATGCAGGAGCCGATGAACACCTCCTGCACCGGATCACCGGCCACCTCGCTCAAAAGCTTCACGTTGTCGGGATCGTTGGGGCAGGCCACCACCGGTTCGGTGAGCTCGTCGAGGTTGATCTCCAGCACCTCGGCATACTCCGCATCGCCGTCGGCACTGAGGAGCTGTGGATTGGCCAGCCAGGCCTCCATCTCCTTGATGCGGCGAGCCAGGGTGCGGGCATCGCTGTAGCCGCGGGCGATCATGTTCTTGAGCAAGGCCACGTTGCTGCGCAGGTATTCGCTCACGGTTTCTTCCGAGAGCTTGATGGTGCAGCCCGCGCAGGAGCGTTCGGCGCTGGCGTCGGTGAGTTCGAAGGCCTGCTCGAGCTTGAGGTCGGGGAGACCTTCGATCTCCATGATCCGGCCATTGAACAAGTTCTTTTTGTTGGCCTTCTCCACGGTGAGCAGCCCGCGTTGAATGGCCACCCAGGGAATCGCATTCACCACATCCCGCAGGGTGACGCCCGGTTGCAGGGAGCCGCTGAAGCGCACCAGCACCGATTCCGGCATATCCAGCGGCATGGCGCCGATGGCCGCGGCGAAGGCCACCAGGCCCGAACCGGCGGGGAAGGAGATGCCCAGGGGGAAGCGGGTGTGGCTGTCACCGCCGGTGCCCACTGTGTCGGGCAGCAGCATGCGATTGAGCCAGCTGTGGATGATCCCGTCACCGGGGCGCAGGGCCACACCACCGCGCTGGGCGAAGAAATCAGGCAGATCCTTCTGGGTTTGCAGGTCCACCGGTTTGGGATAGGCCGCGGTGTGGCAGAAGCTCTGCATCACCAGGTCGGAGGAGAAGCCCAGGCAGGCCAGTTCCTTCATTTCATCCCGGGTCATCGGCCCAGTGGTGTCCTGGGAGCCAACGGTGGTCATCAGCGGCTCGCAGCTGGTGCCGGGGCGCACGCCGGGCAGGCCGCAGGCCTTGCCCACCATCTTCTGGGCGAGGGTGAAGCCTTTACCGGTGTCGGCCGGTGCCGAGGGCCGGATGAACAGATCGGAGGGAGCGAGACCGAGCTTGGCGCGCACTTTGTCGGTGAGGGCCCTGCCGATCATCAGGGGAATGCGGCCACCGGCCCGCACCTCGTCGCTGATGGTGCTGGGCTTCAGCGCGAACCGGCTCACCACCTCACCATCCCGTTCGATCGTGCCCGCATGGGGCCGGATGGTGATCACATCACCGGTGTTCAGCACGGTGACATCGCATTCGATCGGCAGGGCGCCGGAGTCTTCGGCGGTGTTGAAGAAGATCGGCGCGATCTTGCCGCCGAGGATGACGCCGCCGCCTCGTTTGTTGGGTACGTGGGGGATGACATCGCCGGTGTGCCAGAGCACGGAGTTGATGGCGCTTTTCCTGGAGCTGCCGGTGCCCACCACGTCGCCCACGTAGGCCACGGGATGGCCCTTTTCTTTGAGGGTTTCGATCGTCTTCAGGCCGTCTGGATCGCGGGTCTCCAGCATCGCCAAGGCGTGCAGAGGAATGTCTGGTCGGGTGGTGGCGTGGGTGGCGGGCGAGAGGTCGTCGGTGTTGGTTTCTCCTTCCACTTTGAACACCGTCACCGTGATCGTGTCGGCCAGCTCCGGCTTCGAAGTGAACCATTCGGCAGTCGCCCAGCTGTCCACCACCTGCTTGGCGAAGCGGTTGCTGGTGGCCAGCTCCATCATCTCGTTGAAGGCGTCGTACACCAGCAGGGTTCGGCTAAGGCCTTCAGCGGCGCAGCCGGCCAGCTGCGCGTCGCTGTGTTGGAGCAGCTCGATCAAGGCCGCCACGTTGTAGCCGCCCACCATCGTTCCAAGCAGGCGGGTGGCCTCCAGTGGCGACACCAAGGGACTGCTGGACTGGCCTTGAGCGATGGCGCTGAGCCAGGTGGCTTTCACGTAGGCCGCTTCGTCGACGCCGGGCGGGATGCGTTCGATCAGTAGATGTAGAAGCTCCTGCTCTTCCCCTGACGGTGGATTCCCCAACAGCTCCGTGAGTGCCTTGGCCTGGTTTGCGTCCAGGGGCAGCGGCGGAATCCCAAGGGCCAAACGTTCGGCAGCGTTCTCGCGGTAGGTGCTCAGCATCAGAATCAGCACAGGAACGGACTTGCAGGCCATTCTCCTGCGTCACCGTCCCGATTCGGAAGCCGGCGGGTTTCCTTAGTTTGCGTAACCTGATTCAACCTAATTCTTTTGGTATGACCACCACACACGATCTCCACGTGGTGGATACCAGACCTCTGGTCCCTCCCGCCCTGCTGCATGGAGATTTGCCGATTGATGCCAGGGCAACGGAGACCGTTGCCACGTCGCGCAGTCGGATTCAGGCCATTCTCAGGGGTCTTGACCGGCGACTGTTGGTGATCGTTGGCCCCTGCTCTGTCCATGATGTGGATGCAGCGAGGGAGTACGCCAGCAGATTGGCTCCCCTGCGTGAACGTCATGCTTCTGAGCTCGAGGTTGTGATGCGTGTCTATTTCGAGAAGCCACGCACCACCGTGGGTTGGAAGGGCCTCATCAATGATCCAAATCTCGACGGCTCCTACGACATCAACACGGGGTTGCGCATGGCGCGCTCGTTACTGCTCGATTTGGCAAGGGATGGAATGCCCTGTGCCACAGAACTGCTCGATCCTGTGGTTCCCCAATACATCGCCGATCTGATCAGCTGGACGGCGATTGGCGCCCGGACCACCGAAAGCCAGACGCACCGCGAGATGGCTTCAGGCTTGTCGATGCCGATCGGCTACAAAAACAGCACTGATGGCAGCGCCACCATTGCCATCAACGCCATGCAGGCCGCGTCCAAACCCCATCATTTTCTAGGTATCAATCGCGAGGGGCATGCATCGATCGTGAGCACCACCGGTAATCCGGATGGACATCTCGTGTTGCGGGGAGGCAACCGGGGTACGAATTACCACCTCGAGGCGATTCAGGACGCTGCTGAAGAATTGAAAGCTGCGGGACTGCCTGATCGGTTGATGGTGGATTGCAGCCATGGCAATTCCAACAAGGATTTCCGCCGTCAAGGTGAGGTGTTGAAATCTGTGGCAGCTCAAGTGGAGGAGGGTTCAGCGCACGTGATGGGGGTGATGCTGGAAAGTCATCTTGTTGAGGGCAATCAAAAGATCAGCGCGGATCGATCAGCGCTGACCTACGGCCAGAGTGTCACTGACGCTTGCATCAGTCTTGAGACGACAGCCGAACTGCTGGAAGGTTTGGCTGATTCGCTGAAAAAAGTTGGCACTCGAGCTGCATGAGTGCCAACTTTCTGACAGCTTCGGGCTTGAAATAGACCTTGTTGTTGTTCAGTTCATCGTGAACTTTTCATCTGTTCGATTATTTTAATTTTGGGCAACTTCATCAAGAAGCTGTCGGCATGTTTGGGATTCGTATTCTCGGTTTTGGCGATTTGATGCGCCTGTACGAACTGGAGCGGGAAACCGGGCTCTGGGTTCAGGGTTTTCGTCCGCTTCAGCTCGATGCTCTTCTCGATTGGTCCGGTGGCGTTGCTGATCAGCAGCGTTGGGATCTGGATGCCTTGCATCAGCAGGTGATGCACTTCTGGGTTGATCGAGCAGGCGAGATTCAGACGTGGCAGGTCAGGCTCCGTTCTTTGCCGGATGATCAGTGTCTTGTTGCAGCCCTTGGCAGCAGCCGTGACTGGGGCCTGCATTTGGAACGGTTGCTGCGTGTCTAAGAGATCATCCAAGACCAGCTCAAGCCCACAGCGATCGGCACGCTGAGGTTGTCGATCCCCCATCGACTCAGTTGCTCTAGGCCAACGGCCAGAACACACACGATCAAAACGCGAATCGGCTGGAATGCGCTGTCACTGACCAACACGAGCATGGTCAGCACAGCAGCCGTGACCAGGGCCATTGTGAGTGTTCCAGCGACAGATTTCCGCTGTTGCCAGAGGCTCCAGGTTGGTGAGTGGAGACCGCGCCCAACCAAGCCTGCAAAGCCGTCTCCCAGGGCCATCACCAGCACTCCAGCACAGGCTGCGATGGCCTGCTCGGGCCAGAAGAGGATGAGAAGAAGAGTGATTGCCAGTCCATACGCCACTGTTCCATAGCTGTGTCGGTCGATATCCTCAACAGCCGGGAGTAGTCGCCAGCGATGGTTGATCGCGGTGATGACGGTGACTGACAGTGCGGCTGGAACAGCTACCCAGGCTGGAAGTTGCAGCCACCAGGCCAGGGGAACGACAGGTCCGGTACCGATATGAACGATTTTGCGACTGAGTTCCTTTTGCTCCGGCAAGACGCGTCGGCAAAGCACCGCAGCTGAGAGAACCAGAGCCATCCAGGCCCCAATCACCAGCAGCGACGGCACCAAAGGATCAGGCTGCCTGTTGCTGGTCGGTCATGGTGCGCAACTTGAGGATTGCTTTCGCTTCCAGTTGCCTGACGCGTTCCCGGGAGACATTGATCTGTCGACCGATTTCGGCCAGGGTCAATGGTTCGGCTCCATCGAGTCCAAAGCGCAGGCGAAGGATTTTCTGTTCCCGCTCGTTGAGTTGGGCCAGCCAGCCTCCGAGGTGTTCTTTCTGAATGCTGCGATCCATGCCCTCCATCGGCTCATCACCGTTGGGGTCTGGAATCAATTCTCCGAGCGTGCTGCGATCTTCTTCTCCCCTGGCGTGGGCATCGAGGGATGCGCAGGGTGCACTTTGAGAGATCAGTTCTTCGAGATCGCGTGGTTCGATCCCCATCGCGTTGGCAAGCTCGAGGCGATTGGGTTGACGACCGAAACGATGGGATAGCTCCCTGGTGATGCGGCGCATCTTCGAGAGCTTTTCGCTGATGTGAATCGGCAGACGAATGGTCCGTGCACTGTTGTCGATAGCCCGGGTCATTCCCTGACGGATCCACCAATAGGCATAGGTCGAGAATTTGTAGCCCATGGCGGGGTCAAACTTGTCGACCGCTCTCTCCAGGCCGATGGCTCCTTCCTGGACGAGATCTAGCAACTCCAATCCCTGGTTCTGATACTTCTTGGCAACACTCACCACGAGGCGAAGGTTGGCCGCCATCATCCGATCTCTGGCCCGTTTGCCCATGCGGATGCGATGACGCTGCCGAGGGGTGCGTTCATCATCCGGAACATCCAAGAGTTCCTTCATGGCCTGCACGTGATGCGCAAGCTCTATTTCCTCTGCAGCAGTGAGCAGGGGCACGCGGCCAATGCTGCTGAGGTAATAGCCAATGGAATCGGTAGAGAGTCGACCTGTTTGTCGACTCGAGCGATTTGACGTTGAGCGTGAACGTGACCCTGGATTGCGCTGGCTTGTGGCCGGCAAAACAGGTTCTTTGGAAGAGACCGCGGAGGCCTCAACCTCAGACTCCAGAGGGATCCCCATCACCCTGGCCTCCTGAAATTAGATTTGCGCGCAATTTAGCACTCGTTTAGGGGTGTGACCTCTGTGAATCGAAAGTCTTTCCGTAACTGCAAATGCATCGGCAAGGGTTTGATCATTCAACAAGCAGATGCGCAGTCTCCACTGGGTTTTTTGTTGCCGATTTAACTGAATTTCGCTCATTCATTCTGAGCGGGAACACCTTTTTTCCAGGTTTCAATGAGTTGAAGTTGAGAATTCCGCTCTGTGCCTTCGGGATGACGCTGCGTGAAATCGCCGTTGCTCTGCATATCAAAGGCGCCGCGGTTGTCGTCGAGGTAAACCTGCAGCAGTCGTTCGAGTTGTTCGCGTAGCGTCGGTTCTTCCACTGGAGTGACCGCTTCGACGCGTCGATCAAGATTGCGGGGCATCCAGTCAGCACTGCCGATGTAGACCTCAGGGTTGCCACCATTTCCGAACCAGAAGATGCGTGAGTGTTCAAGGAAACGCCCAATAATGCTGACCACGCGGATGGACTCACTGAGCCCTTTGCGGCCTGGGTAGAGGCAGCACATTCCACGGATGATCAATTCGATCGTGACCCCGGCTTGTGAGGCTTCATACAGCAGGGCAATGATTCCAGGGTCCACAAGGGAATTCATCTTGGCCCGGATGTGACCTCCCCGGCCCTGTTGGGCATGCTCGATCTCTCTGCGGATCAGATTTTCCATTCCCTTGCGCAGGGAAACGGGCGCCACCAGAAGCTTGCGGAACCCCTGCTGTTTGGAGAATCCCGTGAGGTAATTGAACAGCTCCACGAGGTCTTGGCCCAGTTCCGGTCGCGCTGAAAGAAGTCCGAGGTCGGTGTAAAGCCGCGAGGTTTTGGAGTTGTAATTTCCAGTTCCGATATGCACGTAGCTACGCAGGCGCTCTTTTTCCTTGCGGACCACCAGAACGATTTTGGTGTGGGTCTTCAGACCAAGAACGCCATACACAACATGCACGCCGGAACGTTCCAGATGCTTGGCCCATTGAATGTTGTTGTCTTCATCGAAGCGGGCCTTCAGTTCCACCAGGGCCATCACTTGCTTGCCATTCTCAGCGGCGCGAATCAATGCGGCGATGATCGGTGAATCCTTGGAGGTGCGATACAGGGTCATCTTGATGCCCATCACCAGGGGATCATCGGCCGCCTGGTTGATGAATTCCTCCACGGATGTGGAGAAGAGGTCGTAGGGATGGTGAAGCAAAACGTCGCGGCGCCGCACCACCGAGAAGATGCTTTCGAACTCTTCTTCTTTAAGGGACCCGTCCTCCAACATGCTCCGCTGCGCACGCCCGAGGATGGCGGGAGTCAGTCCTGAGTGGCTCTCATCCTTGATTTGCGGCAGGGGAATCCCCATCAGACCGAAGAGGTCGTCCAGGCCTAAAGGACCATCGACCCTGTAGAGGTCTTCCTCCTCAACGGACATTCCCTCCATCAGCATCTCGACCACGTCCTGGGGCATTTCATCGGCAACCTCCAGGCGTACGACCTCGCCACCCATCCGCCGTTTGCGCAAGCCCTGTTCGATGGCGATCATGAGGTCATCAGCCTCGAGATCCCTCAATTCCAGGTCCGCATCGCGGGTGACTCGGAAGAAATAGTGCCCTTCGATGGCCATGCCAGGGAAGAGCAAGCCCAGGTTGAATGCCACCACCTGCTCCAGAGGCACGGCGGTGTGAATCGGTTCACAATCACCGCTCGCGAGATCGGTGGGAATGGTGACGAAGCGGGGCAGGATCTTTTGAGGGACCTTCACTCGGGCGAGTTGGCGTTGACCGCTTTGGGGGTCGTGGATCAGAGCTGCCACATTCAGGCTCAGATTGCTCACGAACGGGAAGGGATGAGCCGGATCAACGGCCAGGGGGGTGAGGACAGGAAAGATCGCTGTCTGGAAGTAGTTGTCAACCCAGAGCCGCTGGCGTTCGTTGAGCTGTTCGTAATCCAGCAGATGGGCGCCGTGGTCGAGAAGCTGGATCTTCAGGCGGGAGCGGTAATGCTCCTGTTGCTTGTGCAGCAGTGGGGTGAGCTGCTCGCGGATCGCGAGCAGCTGCTCGATCGGTGTGCGTCCGTCTTCGCTGAGTTTTTCGATGCCGGCTTCAACCTGGGCCTTCAGGGAGGCCACCCTCACCATGAAAAATTCATCGAGGTTGTTGCTGAAAATGGCGCTGAATTTCGCTTGTTCCAGCAGTGGTGTCCGCTCGTCCAATGCTTGAACGAGAACCCTTTCGTTAAAAGCGATCCAGCTGAGCTCCCGGTTGATGTAGAGATCGGGAGAAAGAACTTTGTCACTCATGGCGTGACCAGTAAGGGAGCCGGTGCGCGCAACGTAGCAATCGTGGATTAACCGGAATGTGTTCTAGGAATCGAGCTGAGGCCGTTGTGGCGTCCGTTCAGACACTTCGACGGAGACGAGGCGTTCCGCCCACCAGCAGGGTCACGGCGATCAGCAACCCGGCACTCCCTAGGAAAGGACTGGTCTGTCCCAGCAGGTCATAGCTGAGTCCCGCAAGGGGAGGTCCGAGAAAACTGCCGAGACTCTGCAGGGCCTGCAGGCTGCCGAGGGCAGCTCCCTGACCTTCTGAGTTCAGACGCCTGGACACCAGGCTGCGCAGGCTTGGTGTCACCAACCCGGTGCCCGTTGCCAAAATCGCCACGGCACTGAAAACTCCTCGTTCCGCTTGTTCAACGGTTGTTGACGGAATCAGCAGGCAACCCGTGATCACTAGGCTGAGCCCGATCAGGGTGAGTCGCCACTCGCCAAGACGTTTCACCAGCGGGCCGATCAATCCACCCTGCACAACGGTGGCCACGATGCCAACGATCAGAAATGCCGTGCTGGCCAGTTCGGGACCCCAGTTGAAACGTTGTTTGAAATAGAGGACAAGGATGGCGGTGAAGCCGTTAAATGCTAGGAAAAACAGGAAAAAACTCAGACAGAGCCTTCCGACGGCGGGATTGGCCGTCACTTTGATGACTTGGGCCAACGGATTGAGCTCCCGTTTGCGCGGCATAGCCCTGCGTGCATCGGCAGGATGCGTTTCTGGAAGGAGCCCCAGAACCACCAAGAGATTCACCACTGCGAATCCAGTGGCGGCCCACACTGGCACGGTCACGTTGATGCGCGCGAGCTGCCCGCCCAGGAAAGGCCCCACGATGAAGCCGAGTCCGAAGGCCACACCGATGAGGCCGAAGGCTCGGGCCCTCTGCTCGGGAGGTGTGATATCGGCCAAGACCGCACTGGCGGTAGCGGCGGTTCCACCGCTCACGCCATCGATCAACCGCGCCAGAAACAGCAGCATGAGGGGCAATGAGGCACCGGCTGGCCAGTCGAGGCTTACGGTGAGGGCGAATAAACCCAGGCCCAGCACGGATCCGCTGACGCAAGTGGCGATCACGGGCCGACGGCCGAAGCGGTCACTAAGGGCTCCGATCAATGGGGTCGCGGCGAACTGGGCGAGGGCATAGCTTCCTGCCAGCAGTCCAAGGGTGCGTCCGTCTGCATTGAAGCTCGCCAGTAGGAAGGGCAGCAGCGGAAACACGATGCTTTCGCTCAACCTGTCGTTCAGGAGTGTCAGGAAGGCACTCAGCAGGGTGGGGATCCGAGGACGCTGCAATCTGGCTGCTCTTCAGAGGAGACTCACATTCCCACAGGCCCTGCTGATGGCTTTGCGACGCATTCGGCCCGCCGATGCCTTTCTGCTTCGAGAGATCTTTGCGGATGCCATTGAGAGTCAGGCCTCAGGGCTGTACACACCACAGCAGATCAGGGCTTGGATCTCTTTGGCCTGGCTCCCCGGCGTGCTGGATTGTGTGTTTCAACACGGTGACGGTTGGATCAGCGGCGATGGTGCTGCTTTTGCCATGCGGCAGCCGCAGGATCGGCTGGCGTTGTTGTACTGCCGTGGACGGGCGTCACGCCAGGGCCATGGCGCGGCACTGGTGAAACGGATTGAGTGCGATGCCCGTGCCGATGGGCTTGTGCACATCCACGCTGAGGCGAGTCTGTTAAGTCTCCCTCTGTTGGAGCGTTGTGGCTGGCGGTTTCTGAGGCTCGAGACGTTTACGGTCGCAGGCGTGCCATTCGAGCATCACCGGATGGAAAGGCAGCTGCACAACTGATCAAGCTGGTGCAGGGCTTTGCCTTCGTCCATCACGGTCGTGGCTGTCTCCAAAGCCGTCTCCAGACTGTCGCTGAGGCCTGCAAACCAGAGGTAAACGCCGGCGTTCCAGCGCAGGGAATCCTGCAGCGGTCCGCGGTTCTGCAAAGCGTCCATGGCCTGGGCCTGCCAGGTGGTGAGGTCCGTCCACTCCACATCGGTGGCATGGCAGCCATGATCTCTTGGATGCAGGATCAGCCGTTCTGTTTGTTCCCCAAGAACACGGGCTGTGATGCAGGCCCGACCAATCGGCAGATCGGTGCCACCTTCCAACCCTTTCACGGTGAAGAGATCGCTTTCACCGGCGAGTTTCAGGGCTTCCCAGGCTCGACTTTCGGTTGGGGGGTGGACAAATCCGCTGATCAGACGATGGTCCCCTTGATGGGCGGTCCAGAGCAGTTCCAGACTGGCCACAGGGGGGCGCTTGCCCAGTTCATCCCTGTAACTGATCAGGCTCTCGGCGATGGCGAAATGATCAGGCTGATGGATGAGGGCAAATCCTTGGTTGTGAAAGCCGTCTTGAACGGTTTCCAACGGCAGTCCACGTAGATCGAGCCCGAGGCTGCGGAACAGCTCAATGGCCGTGATGCCGTATTTGATCGGCATGCGCTCACCACCCTGCAGCACCACCGGCTGATTGCAGGCCAGCAGAACCAGGGTGGTGAGGGGATAGATCGGTGCTGTTCGGGTTCGTCCGTCGTAGGGCATGCCGAAGCACAGCGGCGGACGTTGTCCGGGGGCACTGCGCAGAACCGGCCCAAGTTTCCGGTAGGTGTCGAGCATTCCCGTGAGTTCCTGGGGCTCGGGACGTCGGATCCGGTGTGCAATTAAAAAGGCACCGATTTGGGCAGGAGTTGCATCCTGATGAAGCATGAGTTCAAGGGCGTCCGCTGCTTCTTCGCGACTCATGCCCTTGCTGGTGTGTTCACCGCTGCCAACCTTGCGAAGGTGCTGTTTGAACCGTTCACGACCGCTAAGAGCAGTGCTTGTCACGCGCGTTCAAGCAGATTGAATCAGTGTTCTGTAGCGCAGAGGGCATGGAGGTAGTCGTTGATACCAAAAACTAGAGGCGGAGACTCACGGAGAGTCAAAATAGGACAATCCAGAGAAGCTGCCGTGGAGAGGGTGATCAGGATTTTGGCGTCCATCGGCGTAATACAGCCGCTCGAGCACCAGGCTTGAAGCACCACTGGATTCAAGTTGCTGGCTGAACAGAAGGGAACTGAAGGAACGGAACAGTGCGCTCATAGCGGCGAGTCAGATGATTTAAATACAGCAGGGTTGCTTTGGCAATGCTGTGTCCAATGCGTCAAAATCAAATTGTCATTTTGGTCGTCATTGATGCATTTTGTGGGGCAGTGGTTGCGTGAGCCTTGCAGTTGCAAATTGCCTTTCCGGCATGACCTCCTCCACACTCTCGACCGCATCGCTCTCGGCTCCTTCTCAAAGCACTGTCACATCCAGTTTGATGGCAGCAAAGAAAGCCAAAGGCATGAGTTTCACAGATCTTGGATCAGCGCTTGGGCTCGATGAAGTCTGGGTAGCTTCCTTGTTTTATGGACAGGCCACAGCATCACCGGAGGAAGCTGAAAAACTCTCGTCACTGCTTTCGTTGGATCCCGCGATCACAGCGGCAATCCAGGAGTTCCCCACAAAAGGCAGTCTGGAGCCGGTTATTCCCACCGACCCTCTGATTTATCGCTTCTACGAGATCATGCAGGTATATGGAATGCCCCTGAAGGATGTTATCCAGGAAAAATTCGGTGATGGCATCATGAGCGCGATTGATTTCACCCTTGAGGTTGACAAGGTTGAGGATCCGAAAGGTGATCGAGTAAAGATCACCATGTGCGGAAAGTTCCTCCCGTATAAAAAGTGGTGAATCGGTTTTTAATACTGTGAGCTTTTAAAGGACATCGAGAGGATTAAAGCCCGGCATTGCCGGGCTTTTTGTTGTCAAGTTCGGAATTGTTGGTTCAGCTCACGATGTGCCAGCTTGCGTCGTTTTGGATCATCCACTGATTCACTGAGTTCGACGAGTAATTCTTGACTGGTGGAGGTGGCAATACACCCGAGGGCTCGGAAGGCCGCGTCGGCAATCACTTCGGAGTTGCTCATGCACAGCGCGGCCAGGCGATGACTAATGGCTCCGCCATCCCGGCGTTGCAGGACCCGAATGGTGGAGATCACAATCGGATCGCGACAATCATCCAGCAGATCAGAGCAGAGAGCGAGAAGTTCTTGATCCGTAAGTGTGTGAGCACGGAAGCTGATCAGTTGCAGGCCTATCTGACGGTGTTGCATTCCGGGGTGTCTGAGGCATGTGAGCAGGACTGAGTCAGGAACGTCGGCGCCCCAGCAGGACAAGGCCTGGAGCACACAAAGATGGTCATCGTCAAGATGGCTGGGTTCATTCAGCCGATGAAGTAGCCAGTCGCGTGCTTCACGTTGATGGCATAACCCTGCAGCAAGCACGAGCTCTTTCTGCTCACCATGTTGTTGCATGAGGCGCATGATGATCGGCCAGCCATTGGCCGCCAAAGATCCCAGCTTTTCGCAGAGCGCCTGACGCAGATCAGCAGAAAGGCTGGAGGAGTAAGACTCCTCCAGCCAGGAAGGCTCCAATGGAGCTCTGCGTGATCGCGCCAGCCGTTCCCAGAGGATGGCTTCGTCAACACTCATTGGGCTCAGCGCGCTCCCAGTTCAGCAGCAAGTTCGCGCTCCAGTTTTTCATCGTGTTCCTGCGGAAGCACGTTATCCATGGTGGTGCGGTGGGTGCTGTAGAAGAGCATGCCGATGAACACCATGCCGCCCACGATGTTGCCAATGGTGACGGGTAGGAAATTCCAGAAGATCACCTTGGTGTAAGGAACGCCAGAGCCAAGTATTGGTCCCGCTGTGTGCAGAAACTGATTCACCACGATGTGTTCCATTCCCATCGATTGGAACGCAGTGATTGGAAGCCAGCAGGCCAGGATCTTTCCTGGAACGCTTTTGCTGACCAGTGCCATGGTGACGCCGAGGCATACAAGCCAGTTGGCAACTACGCCGCGAAGGAACGCCAGGAAGAAGCCCATGCTTCCCAGTGCTTCATACTTTTTCTCAACGTTGATCTTGTTGAGAGCCATGATTTTCTGAGCCACAAGGTCCCAGATCGGCGCGCCGACATTATCGGCTGCTCCATCCATGGTCCCGCTGGTCAGGCTGATCGCCATGATCAGTGCGACGACAGCAGTACCGATCCAGTTACCGATCCACACCCAAGTCCAGTTGCGGAATGTGGCTCCCCAAGTGCAGCGACCTGCCCAGGTGGCCATGGGCAGCAGAGCGAAATTACCGGTGACCAGTTCCATGCCGAAGAGCACGATGCTGGCGAAGCCGAAGGGAAACAGCAAGGAGCCGACAAAGGGCGCCTTCACGGTGATGCCAACGGTGAGGGCCAGGATCACTGCCAAACCAAGGATGGCGCCTGAATAGAAACCACGCAGCAGCAGATCTTTGATGCTGACGCTCGACTTTTTGCCGCCGGCGGCAATCATGCCGTCGACAAGTTCATTGGGGAGAACGTAATCCATCAGTCTGTTTCAGAAGTTGGGTGTGTGAATTCAGCTAGAGATGCGGTTCATCAGCTTTGAGAAAAGGTCCTTGCCACCATCGTTGTGAGTGATGGTTTTTGGTGCAGTTCCTTGTGCGCTTAGCCAATTAACGAACTTGGAGAAGATGTCTGTTGGTTGTGCCATGGTGAAAGAGAGCGATCCGTTTTGAAGCGTGACGGCCGTGACTTCAAAAGGAAGCGTCACGGCATAGCAGCTTCATTCGTAAAGGGGGCTCAGCCTTTGACTGTTGCTCCGAATTGCTCGACCAGCAGATCCTTCAAAACAGTTTTGATCTGATCGGCAGGAATCGCTTTCTCTTTCACTTCACCCACCGTTGGGTTTTCTCCTTGGGAGCCTCCAGTGGTGAGCATGTATCCCTCACCCATTACCCCCTCGCTGTTCTTGGCCTTGGTCCCGGTGAGCCCGATGGCGCCCATAAAGGCCTGGCCACAGGTGTTGGGGCATCCGGTCCAGTGGATCTTCACTTCTTCTGGGAGGTTGAGCTCCTGGTCGAGCTCTTGGGCGATCATTCGGGCCTGGTCCTTGGTGTTGGTGAGGCCGAAGCTGCAATAGGTGTTTCCCGTGCAGGACACCGTTCCCGCTGCAATTAATCCTGGCTCTAAAGGAAAACGTTGCAGCAGGGGATCCGCTTTGAACGCTGGAATGGTCTCATCAGACAGGCCCACGACGATCACGTTCTGATCTTCGGTGAGCCGCACTTCTCCACTGCCGTAGTTCAAGCTCGCGGTCGCAAAATCGTGCAGATCCTGAGCCGTCAGGCGACCCACTGGTACGTGCAGGCCTGCAAACGATAATCTCTCCTGTTTCTGTGGATGGATTCCGTAATGGGAACGGGGCGTAGTGGCAAAAACGGAACCTGGATCCGGGGTTAAAGGTCCGAACAGTGTCTCCACTTTGGATCGGAAGGCATCAATTCCCACTGCATCCAAGTAGAAGCGGAAGCGACCTCTGGGACGCTTGTCTCTCTCGCCGTTGTCTCTCCAGAGTGAAATCACAGCATCGGTCATCCGGCAGATTTCGCTTGGCTTCACCCAGGCATTGAGGGGAATGGCGTAGGCATTCATTTGTGATGAAAGAATGCCGCCGATCCACACGCCAAAGCCCATCTCACCATTTCGTTCAACGGGATGGAAGACGATGTCGTTGTGAAGGAGGAAATTATCTTTGGCGCCTGCGACGGCCGTATTCCATTTGCGCGGCAGGTTGGAGTAATCGGAATTGCCTTGACAGTTGTTGGTTAGAAAGTTCTGGAGGTCCGTGGTGTATTGACGGGTGTCAACAATCTCATTGGGATCGATTCCAGCGAGCGGGTTTCCAGTGACATTGCGTGGGTTGTCGAATCCTGATTGGATTGAACTGAGACCTGCTTCCTTGAGACGCTTCAGGATTTCGGGCAAATCATTAAGGAGAACCCCGCGCAGTTGCAAATTCTGACGCGTGGTGATGTCGCAACTGCCGCTGTCGCCGTAGCGCTCAACAATCGATGCGACGACACGCAATTGCTGTGCTGAGAGAACACCGTTTGGAACCCTCAGGCGAAGCATGAACTGTCCTGGCGTTTTGGGGCGCCAGAACATTCCGTACCACTTCAAGCGAAGTTGGAGGTCTGTTTCATCAACTTGTTCCCAACCGATTTCTGCAAATTTATCGATCTCAGGGCCGACCAGAAGACCATCCTTCGCGGCCTTGTTCTGCTCGATCTTGTTGAGCTTCTTGCCATCCAGATAGGGCCTGGAGGGAGAGCTGATCGTCATGATCTTTGTAAAGAAGGGACAGACTGATCACTTCAAACAATGCGTGAATCAATCGATGTTGGACCCATGGTCCGAGAGCGTGTCAAAAAGAAAGTGACGCCCATGTGTAGTGAACCGGTTCGTTGTGTTGCTGTCGGTAGCAGTTCAAACACTTTTAGGCCCTGTTTGCCTCGGCGTCTGGACGGCCAAAGTGTCACTTCAGCTACAGCTTGGACGCAGCTGCAGCCGTAGAAGGCACCCTGCTGCGTCTTCAGTATTGGCGTCCAACTTCGCCAAGCATCCGCACAGCTCCGTGCCTCAACATCTGCCAGACCCGCTTCATGGCGGCGAAGTCCCGATCCAGTTCGCTCTGAAACCGGTCCCTGTTCATTCGATGCTGAGTCTCCGGGAGATAGCGTTCACTGATGCGCATTCGTTCGGAACGCGCCTCCATTGCGGCACGGTTGGAGTATCGACGAGGGGTCATGGAACTGAATTTGGTCATCACACAACGATGACAACAGCCTCTTCTGCCTCCAGGGCGTGGCCATTGCTACCAAATAGCGTTTTGCAGCCTCAGCGTGCAATCCGTTTGGTTGTTCATGGCCGTGCCGGTGGCGAGGTTCCAGAGGCCTTGCGACGGCTTTGTCAGAGTGTTCAGGCGCGTCGCCATGCACCTGTCGAGCTTGAAGTTCTCACCGGAACTCCATCTCCGGGCCGATCAGACGAGTCCCTGTGGCTGGTGCCCATGTTGCTGTGGCCTGGCGCGCATGCGCGCGTTGATGTTCCGATGATCCGCAGTCGCCTCCAGAGAGAAGGCCAGACCGTGACACTCCTGCCATTTCTGGGTGCGTGGACGAGCTGGTGGAGCCTGGTGAATCAGGCGCTTCAACTGCATGTATCAACAACGGGTGTGTTGATTCATCACCCCCTCCGCCCAGGATTGGCTGATCGCTTCTTAGCCCAGCTCTCCGTCCGGTTGGGACGTCCACTGGTGTCGTTTGATCAATGGCCCGAGTACCAACAACGCCACCCTGGTTCCCAGCCGCTCACCCTGGCGCTGGCTCCAAACCGGATGACTGAGTCCTTCGGAGACGCTGGAGAATGGCCCCCTTTGCTGCACCATCCCCTGATCCGTCAGGGCCTGATCGATTTGCTTGTTTCCCTGCCGTGACTACTGCTGATCATTCTGGAATCGTTTATCTCGTTGGTGCTGGTCCGGGAGACCCGGAGCTGCTCACGCTGAAGGCTCACCGCTTGTTGAGCTCCTGTGATGCGCTGGTTTATGACTCGCTCGTGCCACGAGAGGTTCTGGATCTTGTGCCAGAGCACTGTGAACGTCATTTCGTGGGGAAGCGGAGGGGGCACCATTCCGTTCCGCAGCCGAGCACGAACGCAGTGCTTGTGGAGCTGTCGGCTCGTCACGCTTGTGTGGTCCGCCTGAAAGGTGGCGATCCTTTCCTCTTCGGTCGGGGTGGTGAGGAAGCAGCGCATCTCGTTAAACACGGCGTGCGGGTGGAGGTCGTGCCTGGGGTGACCGCGGGGATTGCAGCACCGGCCTACGCGGGAATTCCCGTCACCCACCGGCGCGCAGGGTCTTCGGTCACGTTCGTGACCGGCCACGAGGAGATTGACAAGCGCCGACCCTCGGTGAACTGGCGTTCCCTGGCGTCTGCGAGCGACGGCCTGGTGATTTACATGGGGCTTCACAACCTGCCACGCATCGCTGATGAGCTGATGGCTGGAGGGCTCAGCCCCGACACTCCTGTGGCCGTGATCCAACAGGGAACTGTGGCTGGACAGCGTTGTCTGGAGGCCGTGCTGTCGGAAATCGCTGAACGGGCGCGTCAGGAACAGTTCGCATCCCCGTCCATCGTGGTGGTCGGCGATGTGGTGAAGGAGCAGATCAGCGCCTGTGCACCTGAGCCTGCGGCCGTCACCATGCCCATTCCCTTTTAAGGGGATCAGGCTGGATGGTCGGCAGATTCTTTGAGGCGTTCCCGAATTTGCGCCAGGTTGCAGGGTCGGGTCTGCGCATTGAGCTGCGCTGCGATCAGTCGGTCCCAGGCTGTGGTGACGGCATCGAGGGATCCGGGCAACACGAACACAAAGGTTCCGTTGGCGACGCCAGCGAGGCAGCGGCTCTGGAGTGTGCTGGTTCCGATTGATTCAAACGAGAGCACACGGAAGAGTTCGCCAAAGCCTTCCATGTGTTTGTCCAGAAGCGGGCTGATCGCTTCCGGGCTCCCATCCCGTCCCGTGAGTCCTGTGCCACCGGAGCTGATCACCACATCCACGGTCGGATCGGCGATCCACTGGCTCACCGTTGCTCTGACCTGATAACGGTCGTCGGCACAGAGCTCCCGGCAACACAGTTGATGGCCTGCGTTGACCAAACGTTCCTGCAGCCGGTCTCCACTTGGATCCGTTGCGAGAGTCCGGCTGTCTGAGATCGTCAACAGGGCGATGGACAGCACGCGGATCCTGCGGGGCATCGGACGTAATCAACGCTAGAACCTTGTCGGTGAACAGTTGTGCTCATGGGTGAGACGCGATTCAGCGGTGCGTGCACGGTGCAGGTGCTTCTCTTCGCGTCTCTGCGTGATCGAGCAGGTTGGTCGAGTCGACCGTTCACCCTTTCATCGCAGACGGAGTGCACGGCCCGCGACATCTGGCAGCTGCTCGATCTCGGCGCTTGGCCCGATGGTGTGCGTGTCGCCGTTAATCAGAGCTTTGTCACTGCGGATCATCCGTTACAGGAAGGAGACGAGTTGGCGTTTCTTCCCCCATTCACAGGAGGTTGAAGGGATGGAGAGTGCACACGATGCCGTGCAGGTTGCAATACATTCCCAACCTTTTTCTGCAACCGATCAGCTGGATGGCTGGCTTCAACGCGCAGCTTCAGCTGCTGCGGCCACGGCCGTGTTTATGGGGCATGTGCGGCCTGAAACCATGGATGGTGCTCCGCTTGAGGCTCTGGAACTCAGCCACTACCCAGGCTTGTGCGAGCGCTTGTTGCTGAGCTTTACCCAGCAACAACTGCGCGATCACGGCGCACAGTCCGCCCTGGTGTTGCATCGTGTCGGCCGACTGTCCCCAGGCGAGCTGATCGTGTTGGTGGCTGTCAGTGGAGATCGTCGGGGACTGGTCCAGCGTTGCTGCTCTGACTTGCTCGAGTCGTTGAAACACGAGGCACCGTTTTGGAAACGGGAGTGGAGTGGTGGAGTTGGCACGTGGCTCGCTGCGAACACTCCGCTCTGAACCGTTAACGCGTCAAAGAATCCGTCGTCGCAGCAGTTGGCCCCACACGTGTTGACCGATTTCTAAGGAGCCTGAGTCCGCGGGGATCTCCACGAGGAGATCCGCGTTTTGAAGAGATCCGATGCGCGAAGAGGCTTGGGACCCATCGATGCGCGCGAGCAGTTGTCCGTCTGGGCTGCAGTCCAGTGATGCCCGTGCCAGTTCCGGTCGTCCGGGTTTCCGCCGGTAGGGGGTCGCCAAGCGCACGTGCACTCTGGGCAACAGTTCAGGATTTTGCTGACCTTCAAGGATTTGCAAGGCTGGCCAGAGCAGCTGAAGAGCGGTGATGGTTGCTGCGACTGGGTTACCAGGCAACCCGAAAAAAGGCACCGCATCGCCGATCCAGCCGAAGGCGAAAGGGCGCCCTGGCTTAAGAAAAAGTTTCCAGAACTCCACCTGGCCCAGTTTCTGCATCAGAGGTCGGATCCAGTCGCTATCGCCTGCCGACACGCCACCGGTGCTCACGAGCACGTCGCAGCTTGCGGCCATATCCAGGATGGCTTGTTTGAGCAGGTGGCATTCATCGGCGACCAGCCGGCAGTCCACCGCTGGGTAGCCGAGACGTTCAAGCATGCCTCGTATCAGCGTGCTGTTGCTCTCCCAGATGGCTCCGTTGCTGCGTTCCTCTCCTGGTGGAACGAGCTCATCGCCCGTGACCAGAACGCCGATCCGAGGCCGTCGATGCACGTTCACGTGGGAGATACCGCAACTCGAGGCACGTCCAATGTCGGCCACACCGAGGCGTTCACCAGGGGCGAGGAGCAGGGAACCTTGGCTGCATTCCTCGTCTGCGGGTCTGATCCAGGGGTTCGAGGATGCGTCCCTGACCAGGCGGATGGTGCTGTTCTGATTGGCAATCAATTCCTGGGGAAGAACCCATGCAGCTCCTTCCGGAAGCGGCGCCCCCGTGAGGATCCGGATCGCTTCGCCGCCATGCAGCGTCTGCTGGTAGGGATCAGCAGGCGCTGAGCGCCCTACCACTGTCCAGCTGTCTCCGGCGTTGGGTTGGCAGTCTTGGCCCAAGGCATACCCGTCCATGATCGACGCGCGAAACCCAGGCACATCGGCCGGGGCCTGGACGGCGTCGGCAATCACCCGACCTAGAGCGCCTCGAAGCGGCATCACCTCTGACGTGACGGTTGTCAACCGGGTTGGTCTGGCTCTCAGCGCATCCAGGATCCGTTGACGTGCTTCGTCGAGTGGAAGGCCCTCACGGCCATAGGGCTCAGCGCCTCCAGTGGCCATGGCGACCCCCGTCTTTTTCGAGCAGCTGAATCTGCCGGATCGACATGCCTGGATCCACCGACTTCAACATGTCGTACAGGGTGATCAGCGCGGTTGACACGGCGGTGATGGCCTCCATTTCCACACCGGTCTGCCCGGTGGTGCTGCAGGTGGCCTGGACACGCAGTCCAGGCAACTGCTGGTCGGGTTTGATCTCCACCGACAGTCCACTGAGCGGAAGTGGATGACAGAGAGGAATCAACTCAGCTGTTTTCTTGGCTCCCTGAATGCCAGCGATGCGGGCAACGGCGAAAACATCTCCTTTGGGACTGCTTCCGTCTAATACCGAGTCCAACGTTGAGGCCTTCATCAGCAGCTCACCGGAGGCTGTAGCCGTGCGCTTGGTGAGGGCTTTCTCGCCCACATCCACCATATGCACCTCACCGTTGCTGGTGAGGTGCGTGAGTCGGTCAGACATGCAGGCTGAAATCAGATGGAATTCAGTTGGATTCGCTGGTACCCAGTACGGACCACATCGCGGCCTGAGAAGCGATCACAGGCTCAACATTGCTTGCCTGGCCAGCGTTCACCGAAGGGCGGGCTGCCGAGGTTTGGCTGCGAACCATCTGAACAGCAAGGGAAGCAACGATGAAGGCTCCAATGAATCCAGCAGCGATGGTGATCGGGCTGCGAGTGGCTTGGCCGGAGGAGGTGCTGAAGGTCATCCTTTGAGTTGATGCGAATCAGACCATCATGGAGACACGCTGTAGGAACCGTTACCGAACGCACTGAAAGTTTTCAAAGTTGTTCCCTGCTCCTGATTGATCACAAACAGGCCGGAGGCCAGTCCTTCGGATGCGAGCCAGCCATGGGCAGAGCCAAACAACAATCCAAGGGAGAGGGCGAAACGCATCCGGCTAACCAACGAGATACTGAAGTTTCGATGGTTTGGATCAAACGCTTCGTCGTGGATGTCACTGTTTTGAGCTAAAGAAGAAAAAACGGTTGTTCCTGATACCAATGCGCAGGCAACTTGATCAGTCGCGGCATTGTTATGCCTTTGAACAGGATTTCATTGGCTCCTGGCGCTGCATTCCTCTGTGTGTCCGCCGCAAACTCGATCTGGCTGGCGTCAAGCTCAGGCTCAGCCACTGGCTTGCGATGTCTCATGCGCAACGCCAGGTGTTGGTGGATTGGGACGATGGGCCCCAGGAGCTGAAGCGGATGCGCGATCACTTGCGCCTCTGCACCGCTGCCATGGCTGATGGGGTTGTGAAGGATCTCCCGCCATGCACGCAGGAATCCTGGCAGCAATCCGAGGCTCTGCCTGAGTCTCTTCTGGAGGCTGCGAGGACGAGGAAGGTTGACCTTTCACTGCATCACTGGAGGGATCTCTGCGAATTGGACCGTTTTGCGCTCTGCAAGTTGGCGCGGCCAGGCCATGATCACCACAACCTGGACGCTGCATTCAACGAAGTGCTGGGGTGAGCCGCCGCCGCAGGTTCTCCAGAACGCCTGTGTCCTGTTGCGTCGGTTTCACCACCGACACCGCTGGGGCGACGATCACGGCAGAGGCTTTCAGTTCCGGTTGTTTGGAGATCGGGCAGGCCTGATTGTGCATGAGTGCATTGGCTTCGCAGGCTTCGGCCTGGGTAAAGCCCCAATGCATTGGTAAGAACACCGATCCCACGCGGATCCGTTCCGACACGCAGACCCGCGCGGTGAGCGTGCCTCGACGGGATGTGATGGCTGCCAAGCCGTTGTCTTCCAGACCAAAGCGCATGGCATCGCTGGGATTCATTTCAAGGCTGGGTTCGGGATGCATGGCGTTCAGGCGCGGGACTTTGCCCGTGCGCGTCATCGTGTGCCATTGGCCGAGATAGCGACCCACTGTGAGCACCAGCGGGTACATCTCGCAGGGGGGTTCTGCCAGACCCAGGGGTCTGTCTTGTTGAAATCTGGCCCGACCACTGGCCGTTGGGAATCGTTTCTTTTCGTAGAGACGTTTGGAGGTTCTGGATGGGCCTTCACCCTTGGGATAGGGCCATTGCTGCGGGCCATGCTCCTTCAGCAGGGAATGACTCAGTCCCGACATGTCGCAAACGCGGGCCGCCGTGAGCGAGGTGAACTCCTCATACACCTCTGCAGCTGAGTTGTAGGAAAACTGGTCGACGAAGCCGAGTCGTCGTCCGAGTTCTGCAAACACTTCCCAGTCCGCTCGGCTGTCGCCATGGCGGGGCCTGAACGCTGGGCACAAGGTGACCCGCCGTTCTGAATTGGTCATCGCTCCGCTCTTTTCACTCCATTGGGCTGCCGGCAGAAGCAGATGGGCGTAATGAGACGTTTCGGTGTCGGCATAGGCTTCGCTCACTACCACGAGCTTGCAGCGTTGCATCGCGGTTTTGACGCGTTCGAGGTCCGGCATGCTCACCAGTGGGTTCGTGGCAGCCACCCACCAGAGATCGAGCTCCCCCTGTTCCATCGCTTCAACTTGCTTCCATGCATCCAGTCCTGGTTGGGCAGCGATGGATCCAGGGGCAAACCCCCAGGCCTTCTCAACCGTATTGCGGTGCTCCGCATTGGTGACCAACCGGTAGCCGGGAAGCAGATGGGCGAGGCCGCCGGCTTCGCGTCCACCCATGGCATTCGGTTGACCAGTGAGTGAAAAGGGGCCTGCACCGGCTTTGCCGATCTCCCCAGTGAGCAGGTGCAGATTGATCAGCCCTCCCACAACGGCGGTTCCTTCGCGCCGTTGGTTCACGCCCATCGACCAAAGGCTCAAAATTCTTTCCTTTCGGCTCCAAAGCCTGGCCACTGCACGCAGGTCCTTCTCGGCGATGCCGCAGAACTTGCTGGTTTTTCCTGGTGTCCAGGCCTTGATTGTTTGGGTGAAGGCTGCGAAGCCTTCGGTGGCGCTATCGATGAAGTCGCTGTCGAAGCCGTTGTCTTGAAGCACCAGCCGCGCCAGGCCATGCAGCAGGGCAAGGTCGGTGCCAGGGGCAAGCGCGAGGTGGTGATCGGCAATTTTGGCTGTGTCAGTGCTTCGGGGATCGACCACCACGATGGTGAGTCCCTTGGGATCACGCTTTTTGCGTTTCAACAGGCGTTGGAACAGCACCGGATGGCAGTCGGCTGTGTTGGTGCCGATCAAGAAGGCCACGGAGCAGTGATCGAGATCCTCGTAACAGCAGGGTGGACCGTCGGAGCCGAGGCTGCGGGTATAGCCGGCCACGGCTGAACTCATGCACAGCCGCGAATTGGCATCGAAATTATTGGTGCCGAGGGCGCCCTTCAGCAGTTTCTGAGCGATGTAGTAATCCTCGGTGTGAAACTGCCCGGAGCCGTACATGGCAATGGCATCAGCCCCCTTGCTGGCCAAGGTGGAGCGAATGCGTTCGGTGAGGAGGTCGAACGCACTGTTCCAGCTGATGGCCTGAAACGGATCAGCCAGTGTTGCTCGGTATAGAGGCTGGCTGAGGCGTCCTTGTCCCAGGGTCTCTCCAACCGTGGCACCTTTGATGCACACCTGTCCGTGGCTGGATGGGTGCTCGCGATGACCGCGTGCACTCCACATCGGATTGCCTTCGGCGTCTCGTTTTACCGCTTTTCCGGCTTCTCCTGGAGGCAACAGGTCCAGCCCGCAGCCAACGCCGCAGTAAGGACACTGACTTTGCACAGACGCGGTGATAGGCGACATGGCAGCAATCCGATGAATTGAGAAACCCCCAATGCCAGTGGCATCGGGGGTGGTCACCATCCGAAGATGGAGCTGAGGTGTTAGCCAGCCATCGAGGGAGTGCCCTCAGTGGCGTTTTCACCTTCGTGCAACTCAGCGAAGGAGCCCTTGGGTTCCTTCAGGAAGAAGAAGCAGAAGAACGCGACGATCAAACCAGCAATTCCCAGGATCTGGAAGAAGGCGCTGTTGGAAGCTGCAATCGTTTCAGGAGTGGGTTCACCAGCACCCCCCATCCAAAGTGGAAGCAGGCTGAAGATTGTGAGGTAGGTCACTGCACCGACGTTTCCGTAGGCACCAACAAGGCCAGCAACCTGACCGGTGACGCGACGCTTCACCAGAGGCACAAGAGCAAATGTGGCGCCTTCTCCTGATTGCACGAAGAAGGAAGCGAGCATGGTGATTGCGACGGCGATCACGATGCCCTCGGTGCCAGTAAAGGTCCCGGGCTTGATCAGACTCATGATCAGATAACCGACACCAAGACCTGCTGTGAGGAAACCCATGGTGTTTTTACGACTGCCAAGTTTGTCGGAAATCAGTCCGCCGGCCGGGCGAGCCACCAGGTTCACAAAAGCGAAGCAGGAGGCAAGAATTCCAGCCGTTGCTTTCGGCAGATCGAATGTGGTCTCGAAGAAGGTTGGCAGCATGGAGACCACGGCCAATTCAGAACCGAAATTAACGATGTAAGTCAGCTCAAGAATAGCAACCTGTTTGAACTCATAACGATCCTCCTTGGGGTACACCTTGGTCCCCATAATCAGCTCTCTGTTGGTGCGGATGATTCCCCAGGTTTGAAAGACAAACCAGATCAAAACTGCGAGGAGAGCGAGAGGATAGGTGGATGCGTTGAGGAAACCTACTTTTTGAAGTCTCCAGCACAGCACGCAGAGAATGGCTGCGAAAGGAATATTCATGCCCAGAAGTCCCCAGAAATCACGCATGCTGGTTACTTCGAGACCTGCGGTTCGCTCAGGGCGCTGATACACCTTTCCGGGTGGTGTGTCCGTTACATTGCAGTAATAGATCACGCCATAGACGGCTGAAATAATGCCCGTCAGAGCAATTGCGCCACGCCAGTTCAGAACATCTCCAGTTGGCAATGTGAAACCGCCGGAGAAGGAGAGCCAACCAGCAAGGCCTACCAGGGTGAGAGCAGAGAATGCGGATCCGAAGTTACCCCAGCCTCCATAAATTCCTTCAGCGAGACCAATTTCCTTGGGGGGAAACCATTCGGCAACCATGCGGATGCCGATCACAAATCCTGCGCCAACGATGGATAGCAGCAGACGGGCTACGACCAGCTGGTTGAAATCCTGCGCCGATGCAAACATCAAGCAGGGAATCACCGAAAACACCAGAATGGCGGAATAGGTGAGTCGGGGACCAAATTTGTCGAGCAGCATGCCGATCAGCACGCGTGCAGGGATGGTGAGTGCCACATTGCAGATGGCCACGGTTCTAATCTGACCAACCGTCAGCCCGAGATCGGCTTTCACGGTGGTTGCTAGAGGAGCGAGATTGAACCAGACAACAAAAGTAAGAAAGAAGGCAAACCAGGTGAGATGCAGTGTTCTGTATCTCCCCTGAAATGACCAAAGTTCGCCAAGCATGGGGTTTGGTTGGGATGAAGAGTCAAACCCCGGCTTCAAAAAGAATGCGCTCAGGATTCAAAATGCGGCGCTCATGCAGACCGCTGCCTTATTGCACCATCCGTGATGGCGTTCTTCGGTTGCATTTGCTACGAAATCTGGGGGTTGCTCAGTTGCTGCAGGCGTCACAGAAAGACATTGCTGGCAAAGGAGTAGTTGTTGTTACAGAAGTGGCTTGACAGAGGAGGGATAGGTAGTTGGTTGAATAGCTGTCTATGGCTCGTTTGCTTCGTGCTGTGGTCTTCGCAGGAGGCGCCAGCCAGAGAATGGGATCAGACAAAGCCTTGCTTCGCCATCCCAATGGAGACAGCTGGTTGGTCGCAACGGTCAACCTTCTGCGCTCAGTGGATCTTGAGGTATGGGTGCTCAGTGGTCATGGCAGCCACCGGAATTGTCTTGCCGGCCAACCCGGCGTGACCGTTCAGGCTGAGCCTTGGGCACCGGCAGGCCCTTTGCAGGCCTTCAGTTGTGTGTTGTCCGAACGGGAGGATGAAGCATGGCTCACCCTTCCTGTGGATATGCCCGGTCTTCGCCGCAGCACGCTGCTGTCGCTTTTGGGGCATTGGCATCAGGCCGAAGGCTTGGCCTTGGTTGCAGAGGGTGGTGATCGCTTGCAGCCGTTGTTCGGTGTGTATCCCTGTGGAGCGCGCAGTAGAAGCACGCTCGATCAGGAGCTGGCCGAGGGACGCGGTCGATGGTTTGGTTGGTTGGAACGGATTGACTACACCACGTTCACCTGCCCAGACAGGGATCTGATCAATGTGAACCGGCCAGACGATCTGGCAGCGTTGATGCGATGAGCGCCACACCAGCTGAGTTCGATCAATGGGGCCGACCGTTCGGCGTTCTGCGGATCTCCTTGACCGCCCGCTGCAACCTGGCCTGTTCGTATTGCTGCCCGGATGTGAAAGATCCACCGGGATTATTGGATCTAGATCAGCAGCTTCGTCTGATTCGTGTTGCCTGTGGTTTAGGCCTCCAGACGTTGCGCCTGACGGGAGGTGAACCCCTTCTCAGCAATCGCTTGTTGCCACTGCTTGAGGCGTTGGCGGCAGGCCGTGCTGACGCCGCCGATCCCCTCGCTCGCTTGCGGGACGTGGCGTTGACCACCAATGGGGTGTTGTTGACACTGGAGAAGGCCCTGGCCTTGCGGGCTGCCGGTTTGGATCGCATCACGGTGAGCTTGGATGCCCTGGAAGGAGAGGTGGTGGCCAAGATGGCCGGTCTGCGCGGCGGGACTCGCGCTGGCGAGCAGCTGGTTGAGCAGGTTCTCGGTGGACTCACGGCAGCGCGAGACGCTGGATTTGACCCTGCATGCGGAGGGCTCAAGCTCAATGCCGTGATGCGACGAGGACTGAATGACGCTCAATTGCTGCCACTGGCTCAGCTGGCCCGGGACCGAGGGGTGGAGCTGCGTTTGATCGAATACATGGACGTGGGGAACCGCAATGGCTGGGCGCCGGATCAGGTGATCTCTGCGGAGGAGATGATTCAGTCCATCGATGCACGATGGCCATTGCAGTCGATGCCGCGTCGGGCGGGTGCCACGGCCCGCCAATGGCGCTACGTAGATGGCCGTGGTTGCATCGGAGTGATCGCTTCGATCACAGAGCCCTTCTGCGGGGATTGCAATCGTTTGCGTGTGACCGCCGATGGTCAGGCTTACACCTGTCTGTTTGCCTCTGAGGGCACGGATCTTCGTCCCTTCCTTCAGAGCGAGGAGGCCTTGGAGGCTGTTCTTCGAGGACTCTGGCGGCAACGCCGTGATCGCTACAGCGAGGAGCGTCAGGGGATCACCGCTTCAGCCCGTCATGCGGAGATGGCGTATCTGGGTGGCTGAAACGTTGCCGATGCCACCGTTTTCCTTAGCGGAGGCCTGTACAACACGAACGTCGTTGTTTGCCGTTAGCGGACACATCAGGGATGTTCGAATTGCTGTCCTACGAGCGCTTCCGCGACACACCTGCGGTGCGTTTCTTTGACGTGACGGTGGACACGTCCAATGCCCGTGATCTGGTGATCCACAGCGGGCCAGCGATCAGCCCACCCGATGATCCAGATAGCGGTGCCTGGCAGTTCTATTTGCACCCTCATCAGGAAGACAATCTTCTAGCGGCCAGTGGTGGTCGTACGTTTTATCTGGTGAATCTGGCTTGGACGAAGCCGTTCCACATCGTTCGTCTCCAAAGTGGCGGCGATATTTTGCGCATTCCCCCAGGGACCTTTCATCGCTCGGTGTCGGACCCCGACGGCTCCGTGGTTCTTAATCAGGCGGTTCGGGAGGAGGGGGTGTCGTTGCTGCAGGAGTTCCGCGTTTACAACAGTGCGCGCATTCCGGCTCTGATGGCTGTGACATCGATCCAGGCCCAGCCTCCACGTCTTCATGGTGTGGAGCCCCTGCTTCAGGCGGCCTGAACCACTGTTTCGATGGAAGCAGCGCGAGGTTTCGGCTCCACAACGGCTTCGATGCTCCATGTGAGTTGGCTTCCTATGGCCATGGGGCCGGTGAAACTGCCCTGTACAGCTGCACTGAGATCCGGTTTTGAGGAACTGGCCAGCACGATGTAGCGCTCGTCGATCTCGGCTCCTGCACTTGGATCAAAGCCGCGCCAGCCGGCTCCGGGAAGATAGATCTCGGTCCAGGCGTGCAGGTCGTACTGCTCAGGAGCTGGCTCCGCCAAGTGGTATCCACTCACGAATCGGGCCGGCAGTCCGACGCTGCGGCAGCACTCCATCATCAGCATCGCCAGATCGCGGCAGGATCCAACCCGCTCGCGCAGGGTGCGGCCCGCTGGCCAGGCCGGGCCCACATGCCGCTGGGTGTATTTGACCCGGTCCTGAATCATCTCCATCAGCTGGTGGAGAAAAGGCAGCACTTGCTGGTTGCCTCCCATCAAGGCGTCCTGAGCCAGTTCCACCGCTGAAGGATCATGCTGTCCGTTGGGTAACCAACCCTCCAGGGCACCCAACAGGTCATGGTTCAACTGACCTCTGGGGTAGGGAAGCGGAGGCTCAAGACCGTTGAAGCAATCGAGCAGGGGAGCGGCTTGGCGGGTTTCCACCAGGCTCCTGGCTTCCAGCTGAAGCGAAGCGGTCGCACCTTGGAAGCGCACTCGCTCGATCGCATCACCACTGGCTGCCAACAGCTCATGGCTGTGAACAGGAACCGGTGAGATCTGCAGGGAATGCTGAATCAGGCGTTGATGGCCCTGGGCACGGGGTCGCAGACAGAGGCGGTGTTCCCCCAGTTGAACCGGTGCCTCGTAGCGATAGTTGAGACGGTGGATCAGCTCAGCGCGCATGACGGGTCGGTGGGAATGGAGCCGAAGTCGGTGGTGGTGAAGTAACGACGGTGGATGAGTTCATGCAGCTTGTTGAGGTCGCTCTGCAGTTGATCCACAGCCTCATGCAGTCCCCGTTCGATCACAGCATCGATGCGGACATAGCTCCATTGGGCCAACAGCTGGCCGCGTAGGCACTCCAGATCATCCGGAGGACCTGCATGGGGTCCTGGCCGGATGCGTTCCAGCGTGGCGTTGATCTCCTGCAGACAGAAGCGGACCGAGCGGGGAAAGATCGGATCCAGCAGCAGGAATTGTGCCACCGATGCTGGTGTGATCGCCTGCTGAACGCTCTGGCGATACATCTGATAAGCCCCAGCTGTGCGCAGCAGGGAGATCCACTGCAATTCATCGAGAACGCCGCCCACCTCCGTTGGCGTCGGCAACAGCAGGAAGTACTTCACATCGAGGATGCGTGAGGTTTTGTCCGCCCGTTCGATCAGCCGTCCCAGCTGGCTGAACAGCCAGGCCTGATCGCGACTGAGAGTCACATTGGTGATGCCGTAGAAGAGCTGACATCCACGTCGGATGCTGCGCAGTTGCTCTTGATCCGGTTCCTGCCAGAGCGCTTCACCGTCTTGAACGTTCCAATAGAGATCATTGAGTTGTTCCCACATTTCTGTGGTGATCACATCGCGGATTTGGCGAGCGTTCTCGCGGGCATTGGCGATGCAACTGACGATGCTGTTGGGGTTGTTGCGATCCAGCAGCAGAAAGCTGACGACGTCCCGTGGCGTGCCCTGGGGATAGGCCTCGTCAAAACGCTTGCGGTCTCCATTGGCATCCACCAGGGGAAGCCAAGGCTCAGCGCTGCCGGGGGGGCAGTCCAGGGCCATGGCTTCGCTCACTTCCAGAAACCGGGAGATGTTCTCGGCCCGCTCGACATACCGGTTGATCCAGTACAGCGAATCGGCCACACGGCTCAGCACGGCACGAGCTCCGGGTTGCCGGCCTTTACGGCGCTGTCGCTGACCACCCAGGTGTCCTTGCAGCCGCCCCCCTGGGAGGAGTTCACCACCAGGGAACCGCGTTTCAATGCCACTCGAGTCAGGCCCCCGGGGCTGACCCAGTCGCTCTTACCCCTCAGTACGTAGGGGCGCAGATCCACATGGCAGGGGTACAGCTCTCCTTCACTAAGGGATGGAACTGTGGACAACTGAAGGGTGGGCTGGGCGATGAAATTGCGCGGGTGTGCTTTGATCTTCACCGCGAAGTTCTCAATCTCCTCAGTGCTGGCGTGAGGCCCGATCAACATTCCATAGCCGCCGGCTTCGGCGACTGATTTCACCACCAGCTCGTTGAGATGCTCGAGCACAAAACGGAGGTCGTCGTCCCTTGAACAGAGATAGGTGGGAACGTTGTCAATGATCGGTTCTTCGTTGAGGTAATACCTGATCATTGCCGGCACGTAGGCATAGATCAGCTTGTCGTCGGCGACTCCGCTCCCAGGGGCGTTGGCGATGGCCACCCGACCGGAGCGCATGGCATCGATGAGCCCGGGGACACCGAGCATCGAATCACGCCGGAAGACATTTGGATCGAGGAAATCGTCATCGATGCGCCGGTAGATCACATCCACAGGTTCCCGGCCGGCAGTGCTGCGCATCCAGACGCGTCCGTCCTCACAGATCAGATCGCGGCCCTCCACCAGGGCAATGCCCATCTGTTGGGCCAGATAGCTGTGCTCGAAGTAGGCGCTATTGAACACGCCCGGGGTGAGCAGCACTACCCGTGGGGCATCACTCCAGGGGGCCAGATCCTGCAGCGTGCGCAAGAGATGGGAGGGGTAATCGTCGATTGGCTGCACTGTGCGGCCCGCAAACAGGCTCGGGAACAACCGTTTCATCACCCGCCGGTTCTCTAGGAAATAAGCCACGCCGGAGGGGCAGCGCAGGTTGTCCTCCAGAACCCTCCAGGTGCCGTTGCCATCGCGGATCAGATCCAGACCGGAGATGTGGCACCAGCGGTTGAGCGGCACGGTGATGTCCTGCATCTGGGGCCGCCAGCCCTGAGAGCTCTCCACATCCTCACGGGGGATCACGCCATCGTTGAGGATCCTTTGGGGTCCATAAACGTCCGCCAGAAACTGATCAATGGCCTCCAGGCGTTGCACCAATCCGCGCTCCAGAACGGACCATTCCTGACGGTGAATGAGTCTTGGCAGCGGATCGAAGGGCAGAATCCGCTCTCCGCCATGCAGACCTGATCCGTTGAGTCGGAAGGTGGCGCCGAGGCGTCGCAACAGGTTGCTCGCTGATGCATGACTGCGATTCAGCTCCGCCAGCCCCATGGCGCCGAGGGAGGACAGCAGCGGCTCCAGATCAGCACGGGGAGCGGACTGTTCTCGGCAGAAATATTCGTCGTACCCCTGCGTTGGTCGGTACTCGGTGAACATTGCCTGAACATGTAACAGATTCATCCAAAAACTCGAGCAAGCCGCTGCGGGTTGTGATTGCTACACATTTCGAGATTGGAGGCATCAAGCCACTGGCAGCCTGTGATTCAGGTAGCCCTGGCGACCTTGTGATCAGTCGGTGGAAGCTTGCGAACACCGCGATTTGCTTGTCTGAGATCTGCTGAAGAGGACATTCGTTTTGGATGACAATCTCTGGGCTGGACTGATCTTTGCCCTTGGTGCTGCAGTGACCCTGGCCACAGTGGCGATGATTCTTGCCGGTCATCTTCGCTGCCGTGATCGGGGAGCGTCGGATGTCCGCTGACGCTGCCCCTTTTCTGGCACCAGGGATTGCATGGGCGCTTGTGGTGCTGTTCTCCGTGTTGTGGATTGCGCTAGGGATCGCCTGGGGCCGCCGCGGCAAAGGTGATGCCGACGATTTCATGCTGGCGGGCCGCAACATCGGGTTGGCCTTGAGCACAGCCACTTTGATGGCGTCTTGGGTGACGGGCAACACCACCCTTCTGGCCCCGGAATTCGGCTACAGAACAGGCCTCTGGGGCATGTTCAGTTACGCCTTGGCAGGACTGGGGTTGATTCTGTTTGCGCCATTGGCATCACGCATCAAGCAGCTGATGCCCAACGGACGCACCAGTGGCGATTTTATTCGGCTGCGCTATGGACGCTTGGCTTGGTGGGTGTTCATGGTGATCACTGCCGTGTACACCCTTGGCTTTCTGATGACCCAGGCCATGGGAGCTGGCCTTTTGCTTCAGGCTTTATCCGGGTTCGACTACCACGTGGGCATGGTGGTGGTGATCGGCGTCGCAACGGTTTACACGTTGTTTGGTGGCATGCGGGCGGTGATTGGAACCGATTTCATCCAATCGCTGTTGATCATGGTGTTGCTGGCGGTGGTGGCGGTGCTGGCGTTTCGTCAGTTCTCGATGCCCGAGGTGCATGCTCGGTTGGTCGCCGAGCACCCCGACCGGCTTGATCTGCTGCTTCCCGCCGGTCTGTTGATCGCCTGGAATTCCGCTCTGTTCTCAATGGGTGAGGTGTTTCACAACAACATCTGGTGGTCGCGGGTGTTCGCCAGCCGCCGCGGCGTGGTGATGACCTCGTTTGTGCTGGGGGGCCTGGCCTGGATGAGTGTCCCCCTGGTAACCGGCTCGATTGGTCTGGTCGCGCTGGCGCGGGATCTGCCGCTGGAGCAAGTGAACATGGTGTTCCCTGTGATGGCGGCCAATCTTCTTGGGGCTGGCGGGGCCGCTCTGGTGTTTGTGGTGGTGTTCGCGTCACTGACCTCCACCTTGGATTCGCTGTTGGCGTCCACTGCGGATCTGCTGGCTGAAGACGTTTATTTCCGCTTGCTAAGTCCTCAGGCGAGCGATGCGCAGCTCAAGCAAGCGGCACGGCAGATGGTGGTGCTTCTGGCCGTAGTCACTTTGGCTTTGTCCTGGCCGCGGCTGGACTCTCTGGCGACGGTGTTGTTCTTCACTGGTTCGCTGGTGGCCTCAACGGTCTGGCCTGTGGCCTGCGGTCTTTACTGGTCATCTGCAAGTCGGGCTGCGGCGATCGTGGCCATGCTGGCCGGCAGTGTCGTTGGTCTGACGGCCTACGTTTTGATTGCTCCTTATTGCGCGGCCGTGTTCTCCGCGGCTGTCTCTGCCGTCGTGATGGTGGTGGGTAGTCGTTGCCAGCCGGAACGGTTTGATTTCCATTGCCTGCAGGAGGAGGGGTAAGGCCATGGTTATGTCGTTGCTGCTTACGGTTTTGGTGGATCAACACTGGTTCCGTGTGGTTCTGGTGGGAAGCCAGGTGGCGCTCGTTGGTTCTGTTCTTACGTTGCTGTTGATCTGGTGGATTGAGTGGAGAGGTGGTCGCGTCTGGTAAGTGTTCGTGCCGAACATATCGACCCACTTTTGTATTGATCCAAACCATTTTT
Organism: Synechococcus sp. MEDNS5; assembly: GCF_014279875.1. Lineage (NCBI taxonomy): Bacteria > Bacillati > Cyanobacteriota > Cyanophyceae > Synechococcales > Synechococcaceae > Synechococcus > Synechococcus sp. MEDNS5. The sequence goes on along the minus strand of NZ_CP047952.1, from coordinate 2,371,588 downwards.
TGGAGAATTATCTAAAGAACTTGTGCTGTGGTGGGGCGGCAGTTGGCGTCCGTTGTTAATGAGGGATGATGTGATTCACAGCACACCACGCGATCTGGCAAGTCGGGTGTTGATGCAATGACTTATGGCACAACCCCACATAGCCGTGGTCGAGGAGGCATCGGCGCCACTTCGATTCCAACCAATGGGTCCCGACGTGTTCGGCCAAAACCAGCCTCAAGAGCTTCTGGCCTCCATCACAGAAGATGGCGAGCCGTTGTTGGATCTTGTCGACCAGCATGTGGTTTCGATTCAGGCGTTTCGCTCCGAAACCCTGCTCCAGTTGTTCCGATTGGCTGCCAAATTCGAGAGCAATCCGGACCGTTACTGCCGGCACAACACTCCGCTCACCGGCAAGATCCTGATCAACGCTTTCTACGAGCCCAGCACGCGGACGCGTCTCTCTTTCGATAGCGCCTGGCATCGCCTCGGCGGTGATTCAATCAACATCACCGATCGCAGCACCACAGGCATCGCCAAAGGTGAGTCGTTGGAGGATATTGCGCATATGTTCAACAACTACGGCGACTGTGTGGTGCTGCGCGACAGCAACCCAGAGGCCGTTTACGCCATGACATCCACCCTGCGGATTCCGATTATCAATGCCGGCAATGGCATTGATGAGCATCCGACCCAGGCAATGGCGGATCTCTACACGATTTTCAAGTGGCGTCCGAGCCTCGCCAAGACGGAGGTGTCACCCAAGGACCGGATCCGCATCGGGGTGATCGGTTTGCCGTCGCGGATGCGCACTGTGCGTTCATTGCTGCGGATCCTCAGCAAATTCCCTCAGATCCTTGAAGAGGTGGTGGTGATTCATGCGGCCGGGGTGGAGTCGGAAGCGCCTTTGTTTGATTCGGGCCAGCTGGAGGAACTGGAAGCGAGCGGGATGTCCATCCGCTGCAGTTCAGATCTGGCTGCTGAGATTCCCGATCTCGATGTCGTTTACATCAATGCGATCGCCTGGGTTGGCGACAGCTATGAAGTGCACGGCGGTGGATTTCGTCTCACGCGGGATCTGCCGTTCAAGCCGGAGGCGATCGTGCTGCACCCCTTGGCCCGAGGCCCCGAGCTGAGCACCTGTTTGGATGACACGCCGCACAACTGGTACTTCAGCCAGGCGCGTGGGGCGGTGTTTCTGCGCATGGCATTGCTCACCTGCATGGTGAACCGTGCCGAGCGGGTGATGGATGTGATCTGAGGCGAACTGATGTGCGGAATCGGAGGTGTCTTTCTGGCGGATCGTCGTCAGACGTTGGATCGTCAGTTGTTGGTGAACATGGCGGCCATTCAGTCCCATCGGGGTCCGGATGGTTTCGGTGTGGAATGCATCGACGCTGCTGGTGTCGGCTTCTGTCATGCCCGCTTGTCGATCATTGATCTGAACGAATCGCGGGCGAGGCAGCCCTTCCTCAGCGACGACCGCCAGGTGCTGATGGCGCACAACGGCGAGTTCTACGACTTCCAGCGCATCCGGGCTGACCTCACGGCCCAGGGGGCGCGCTTCCGCACCAAGAGTGATTCCGAGATCTTGTTGCGCCTGTATCAGCGGCAAGGTCTCGAGTCCACGTTGCCCTTGCTGCGGGGGGAATTCGCCTTCGCCTTGTTTGATGCCGTGGACGACTGTCTGTATCTGGTGAGGGATCGCTTTGGCATCAAGCCCCAGTACTGGACGATGACGCCGGAGGGAGTGGTGTTCGGCTCCGAGTTGAAGGTGCTGTTTGCCCATCCGGCTGTGGAGCGACGTTTCACCTCGGAGGGTCTGTTTCATCAGTTGATGCAGACCATGGTTCCTGGAACGACCGCCTTTGCCGGGGTGCACCAGGTTCAGCCCGGGCATGTGCTGAAGGTGCAACGCAGGGGTGACCGGCTTGAGGTGTCGGAGTCCACCTATTGGGATGTTGATTTTCCCCGTTTGGATCAGCGGGACAGCACCCTCACCGAGGCCGATCACATTGCCAATGTGCGGGCTGCTCTGCTGGAAGCCGTGGAGATGCGGATGGTGGCGGATGTGCCGGTTGGTTGTTATCTCTCCGGCGGCATCGACAGTTGTTCGATCCTCGGTCTGGCATCGGCGGTGAGTCAGGGTCCCGTCAAGGCCTTCACGATCGGATTTGATGATGTCCGCTACGACGAAACACCCATTGCTGCCGAGATGGCGGAGGCCACTGGTGCTGAACAGGACGTGATGCGTCTGTCCGGTCGTGAGTTGTACGGCCACATGGAACAGACGCTCTGGCACACCGAGCGCACGATCTACAACACCCTGGCTGTGGCCAAATATCTGATGAGTCGCCACGTCAACAACGTTGATTACAAGGTCGTGATGACCGGGGAAGGCTCAGACGAGCTGTTCGGTGGCTATCCCGCCTTCCGGCGCGACATGTTCCTCCATGGTTTGGATGATCTGCCGCAAAGCGACCGCCAGGATTGGGAATCTCTGCTTCAGACCAACAATTCCCTGGTGCAGGGAGCGATGCTGGCGGCTGATCAGGTGGATGATCCCTACCTTGATGCCGTGGTGGGGTTCACCCCCAGCTGTCTGCAGCCCTGGCTGGCCTGCGCGCCGCTGGTGCCGGATCTGCTTGCTGACGAGCACCGTCAGGCGTTAGCGGAGTATTCGCCGGGTAAGGCGATTGCCGATCAGTTGAATCCCCAGCAACTCGAGGGTCGCCATGCCCTCGACAAGGCTCAGTACGTCTGGATCAAAACGATGTTGGAAGGCCAGATCCTCACCTGGGGAGGGGATCGCGTCGACATGGCCAATTCCATGGAGGCACGGCCGGCTTTCCTGGATCATCATCTGGCGGCTGCAGCGGTGCAGGTGCCTCCGGAGCTGCGGATCAAGGGCAAAACCGAGAAATACGTGCTGCGTGAGGCGATGGCGGGCTTGCTGCCGGAAGTGCTTTACAAGCGCGAGAAATTTGCCTTCATGGCTCCTCCCGCCCACACGGAGCCTGAGAAGTGGGCGCAGATGAAGCAGTTAGCTGATGACTACCTGAGTGATGAGGCGATTGATGCGGCTGGGTTGTTGAGCAAACAGGGAGTGCGTGCCTTGTTTGCGCGCCACGACGACCCTGCCACCACAGACGCCGAGCGGGTTCAGATGGACGCCGTGATCAACCACCTCTTGGGTGTGCAGATGTTGCATCGGATGTTTGTGGCGGCTGATGTGCCAGCCCAAGCTCGTGAGCAGGCCGATCACCTCGGTTGGCGGGTGCTGATGCCCGTTTGATTTCTTTGGTGAGCGTTAAAACGTCGCATTGACGACAAGTTCAATTGGGTTTCAAAGCGAAAGTGACATTTGGTTTGAACTGAAGGTCACGATCCTTGCCCGAGCTGCTGATTCATCGCTCACAAATCGCTCCAGCTGATGCTGATCGGGAGTGGTTAGGAGCTCTGCCTCGGCGGGACAGGTTGATCGATTCGCTCGAGTCCATGGCGGCCATCGGCCTTCAAGGAGATGGAAGCGTTTGCCGCCGCGGGTTTAGTCCGGCGGACGTTCAAGGCCGAGACCAGCTCGCGTGCTGGATGCAAGAGGCCGGCATGCAGGTGCGTGTGGATGCCGCTGGCAATTTGATTGGCCGGCTCGAGGGGCAGGACCCGTCGTTGCCGGTGCTGATGACGGGTTCGCACTTGGACACGGTGCCAACAGGTGGTCGTTTTGATGGTGTTCTAGGCGTCTTGGCGGGCCTGGAATGCGTCCGTGCCCTGAGCGATGTGGGGCGGCGTCTACGACACCCCCTCGAGGTCGTGGCTTTCGCTGATGAAGAGTCGACCATGGTCGGCTGTAAGGGCATGGCTGGAACGGCATCGATGGACCCCTCGGCTTACACCACAAGCAACGGGGACCCGATTGACATCAACCTGGAACGAATCGGTGGTCACTGGTCATCCCTGCCCTCGGCGGCACGACCTGATTCAGCCGTTGCAGCTTTTCTTGAACTGCATGTTGAGCAAGGTGCTGTGCTCGAGCAGCGGCGCGATGCCATTGGCATTGTTGAGGGCATCGTCGGGCAGAGACGTTTCAGCATTCATGTGAAGGGTCAGGCCAACCATGCCGGCACAACGCCGATGGGGCTCCGTCATGATGCCCTCGCCGCTGCTTCCCGGATTGTGCTGGCGGTGGAGGAGATGGCTCGGTGTCATCCCGGTGATCCGGTGGCGACGGTGGGGCGTCTGGAGGTTTGGCCCAATGCCGCCAACGTCGTTCCAGGCTCCGTGTCGATGACGGTGGACATTCGTGATCTGGATTCCACTGTTCTGGACCAATTGGTGTCCTGCCTGCAGGAGGAGTTGGAATCCATCGGCTTGGCAACCGGCTGTGCAATCCGGTTGGAGCCGCAGTTTCAGGTGTCGCCTACACCCGCTGACGCGCTGGTGATGGCCACGATTGAAACAGTGGCTGAAGATTTGGGGTTGAGTATGAGTCGGCTGCCGAGCCGTGCCAGCCATGACGCCCAAGAGATAGGGCGGCGTTGGCCCATGGGAATGATCTTTGTGCCCAGCCGCGAAGGTTTGAGCCATTCAGCAGCTGAGTTCACCAGTGACAGTCAGTGTCTTTCAGGAACCGCTGTTCTCTTGCACACCCTTGAACAATTGGATCGTGTGCTCTCATGACGTTCTCGATCGTTGCTCGTGATCCCAGCAATGGTCGTTTCGGTGTTGCCGTTGCCACCTGTCATCTCGCAGTGGGCTCCACGGTTCCCCACATTCGCTCTGGAGTGGGTGCAGTTGCGACACAAGCCCACACCAATCCATATCTAGGAATCTGTGGCCTGGAACGGCTCGAACAGAGTGCTGATGCAGATGTGGTGCTGGCCAGCTTGCTTGCAGATGATCCACTCCGTGAACGCCGCCAGTTTCACCTGATTGATGCACAAGGTCGAACCGCTGTCTGGACGGGGGGGGACTGTGGACTCTGGGCTGGGCATCGCCATCGAATGAATCTTTCTGTGGCTGGCAACTATCTGGTGGGCGAGACGGTTCTCACATCCATGGAACAGGCTTTTCTGGCAAGCGATCCATGCTGGAAGTTGGGTCGCCGTTTGATGACGGCACTGATGGCAGGTGAAGCTGCCGGAGGTGATGCTCGTTCTCCGTATTCAACTTCAGCTGCGCTGCAAATTAGTGGAGAAGCAGCGTTTCCATTATTAGATCTGAGGGTGGATTTTCGGGATTCGGCAGTTGCCGAACTGATGAACGTGTACGAACGAAGCCAAGAACTCTGGGCTCAACAATGGCGTGATTCGTTTGCAGAATTGCCGCAATTAAACCGTCTCGTTGCCTAAGCAGTATTCATTGTGAATGAATTTTGTCCAACTCAGGGCGATGCCAGCAATATCTGCTTCGTAGGCAAGCTGATGCATGCACAAAGTTGCAAAAACTACTCTCTAGGTTCATTGCCAGAGTTTTTACGCGCGGGACTGGGGTCTGTGCCTCAAGGGAGGGAAGTCATTCCTCAATGAAGCGACAGCGCGATGTATCGCTTCTGAAACCGGCATTACGCAATGCAGCGTGGAGGAATTGTGGCCCGTGGTCTAACCAGTGAATTAAGTCAGTCGGTGGTCGATCAATTTCTCAGTGTTTGATCCAATCTCATTCGATCGTTCAACATGCCCATAGAGACGCTGTAGGAGACTCCTCGGCTGATTTTTCGTTTAATGCATAATCGGATACATCAGCGCGCACTTGGAGCATCTGTCCTTGAGGTGACATCTGCCAGATCTCCAGTCTGCTGCTGAGAGGTGCCTCAAACCAGAACAACTCCTGAGGCATGACAACCTTTTCTCGATAGAAATGCCCTTCACCAATGCACTTCAGAATCACCATCCGGTCGGTGTCGTTGCTGTACAAGCACTCGATCATGAGTTTCAAAAAAAATCAGTCTTTCAATGTCGTGTTTTTGAGTTGAAAAAAGTGTTGGTTTGGCGACCGAAAATCAATTGCTTTAGCTTTTCTTCATGACTCATGCTTGTGCTTGCGCTCAGGCCGCAGTGCTGGTGGCTGAGCGGCGTTCAGCGGGGGGTGTCACGGTGGGGCAATTGGGCCGACGTGGACGCCTTGCTCCCTGACTGCGCAAGGTGGGCGCTCGGTCGGCACGTCCCGCCAGGGCGAGGTCGGAGGCAAAGGACGGGTTGCAACTCTGCAACCTCGACCAGCTCGGCAGTTGATGGGCGATCGGCGATGCCATCAAAGACGTGAGGCCTGGCCTCAGGAGTTCGGAGAAGCGATGGACCGCCAGTTCTTCTCCATGTCGGTCGTAGGGCAACCGATTGATCGCTGAGTCGAGTCCGAACTGACGCACCCGATCTTCGCCAACCCGCCGGTACAGCACCTCCAAGGTCGGCAGCTGATCCATGGACACCACGCATCCCTCGTGCTCCATCAGGCTGCGCAACACCGTGCAGAAGATTTCGCTGGCCATGCGCTGCAGTCCCTCGTTCGGCCGTTGGCCCAGGCTCTTGTGCTTGTGATCGAACAGACCCAGGTCCACCTGGGCGATGCGGCTGGGTGCGACGTGCCGATACACCTCTGAGAGCAAGCCCATTTCCAGGCCCCAGTCCGACGGGATGCGCAGATTCATCGCGAGATCCCTTGTAAAGGCGAACTCCCCTGCCAATGGATAGCGAAAGGTCTGTAGATAACGCAGGTAGGGCAGTGGTCCGAAGATCTGCTCCAGGCTCGTCAGCAACGGACCAACAAACAACCTGGTGGCTCGGCCTTGAAGGGCTTGGGTTTCCAGTGAAAGCCGGCTGTAGAACGCTTTCACGTAGGCCATCCCGTGGGATGGGTCGAGTAGGGGTCTGAGCATCCGTTCCGGATAGCCCGAACCGAAGGTGCGGATGTCGGCGTCGAACAGGCCGATCACTTCCGCGTGCTGACAGGCAACCCCCAGGCCTTGCCAAACCGCCCAGCCCTTGCCGGGAGGGCCTGTGAGATCGAGTCCGTGCTGCTCCATCGACGGGAGGATGTCGCTCACAGCCGGACCGTTTGTCCAGTGCACATGCACGGGGAATGGCATGCCCGCGAAGAACGCCTCTGCAGCTTTGACATCGGCTGCGCTGTCCGCTGACAGGGCGATCACCAGATTGGACAGTCCCGTGAGCGAGGACAGCGTGTCGCGAATCAGGCGCAGAGCGGGTCTGCTGAATTCCTCCATCAGACAGGGGATCAGCAGAGCGGTTGGTCTCTGCTGGAGCTCCTTGTTAAAGGCAATGGCGTTGAGATTGCCCAGGCTGTAGTCGTGAACCGTGGCGATCAGGCTCTGCTGAAAATCCATGCGGTGTGCGATGCAACAACGGAAAAAAGGCGGCTGCTTCATACCTGAGGCGGTTCAGGTGAAACAGAGTGCAGCTTCAGAGCGAGCAAACGCTGGGAAATCTGCTGAGGAGCCTTTACTCAGATCATCCTTCCGGGGATCTCGAGACGTTGTCGTCGCAATTGCTGCAGATTCTCGGCTCCACATCGGCGAATGGCGAAATCCGCACCAAAGGCAATCCCTGGAGTGTCGACGATGTGGTGCTGATCACCTACGCCGACACGGTCGTTGAGGCCGATCAGCCGGCCTTGGTGAGCCTTCGCACCTTTTTGAACAGCCAGCTCTCTGAGTTCGCGGCGGTTCTCCATGTGTTGCCGTTCCTGGAGGCCTCGAGCGATGGCGGATTCGCGGTGGCCAGTCACGAACGTCTAGAGGAACGCCATGGTGATTGGAGCGATCTCGCTGATCTTGCCCAGGGGCGCAAGTTGATGGCTGATCTGGTGTTGAACCATGTGTCGGCCTCCCATCCCTGGGTGCGCCAGTTCTTGCGCGATCAGGAGCCGGGTCGGTTCTGCGTGTTGGAGGCGGGTCCTGATCCCTGTTGGGACAACGTGGTGCGTCCCCGCAGTTCCGCACTGTTCACCAAGCTCCAGGGCCCCATCAGCATGCGTCAGGTCTGGACCACGTTTGGGCCCGACCAGGTGGATGTGGATTGGCGCCACCCCGAGGTTCTGCTCGGATTCACCCGCCTGCTCGCCCGCATGGTGGCTCATGGGGTGGGCTGGATCCGTCTGGATGCGGTGGGGTTCGTCTGGAAGGAACCCAACACCACCTGTATTCACCAGCCTCAAGCCCATCAGCTGGTGGAACTTTTGCGTCAGTTGCTGACGATCGCCTGCGCCGACGGAGTGGTGGTCACGGAAACGAATGTCCCTGAACAGGAGAATCTGTCGTATCTGCGCACGGGTCGAGAGGCCCATCTGGCCTACAACTTTCCCCTGCCACCGCTGCTGCTTGAGGCGGCTGTCAGCGGCTCCGCTGAATTGCTCAATCGTTGGCTGTCGCGCTGGCCGTCGCTACCGGAGTCGACGTCGTTGCTTAATTTCACCGCCTGTCATGACGGCGTGGGGCTGAGACCGTTGGAGGGATTGATGCCGCCGTCACGGTTGAGGGAGCTGTTGATCGCGTGTGAGCAGCGCGGGGGTCTGGTGAGCCATCGCCGGTTGGCCGATGGCACTGAAGTGCCCTACGAAATCAACATCAGCTGGTGGAGCGCCATGGCCGATGGGGGCGTTGACCCCAGCTATCGGCAGAGGGAACGCTTTCTGCTCACCCAGTTGATGGTGCTCGCTCTGCCTGGAGTTCCGGCGTTCTATCTGCCGGCTTTGCTCGCCACCGCCAATGACCTCGGTCGCTTCAGGCGCTCGGGGCATCGACGGGATCTCAACCGACCCCAGTTCAAGCAAAGGACGCTGGAACGTCGTCTGCAGGATCCAGACAGTGATGCCTCAGCCGTTTTGACTGCGCTGAAGCAGGCACTTGCGGTGCGGGCAACGCTGCCGGCGCTGCATCCGGATGGCCAGCTTCAGGTGCTGACCCCAGACCGGGTGGATCGTGTCGTGTTGCGCCGTTCCCACGCAGGTCATGACCTTCTGGCGGTTCATAACGTCACATCGACCCGTCTCAGCCTGGATCCCTCCGGACTGCTCGACCAGGAGGATGCATCACTCTGGGTCGATTGCCTCAGTGGCCGCACCCTGGAGCCCTGCAAACGCCATCTGTTGAACCCTTATGAGGTGCTCTGGCTGGTGAGGTCATGAAGACAACCCTGAGGCGTCAGTGGTGGGTGGTTACCGACCTCGATGGCACGTTGATGGACCATCGCTACGACTGGGCACCGGCTCTGGGCACGATTCGTCTGCTGCAGCGTCGGGGTATTCCCGTCATTCCATGTACGAGCAAAACAGCGGAAGAAGTCCGTCGTTTCCGTGAACAAACCGGACTTCGGGATCCTTTCATCGTCGAGAATGGGGGAGCCATTCATGGTGAGAACGCCGATGGGAGCCCCTGGCAGCAGCGGCTCGGTCCGTCATGGCAGGAGCTGCGCCCACAGCTCTCAGTGCTGGCACGGGATCTGGGGCAACCGTTGCAGGCGCTTGACGATCTCAGTGATCAGGACGCCGATCGCTTGCTTGGCCTGGGCGGGGAAGCACTGCGACAGGCCCAGCGTCGGGCCTGCAGTGTGCCGTTCGTTTCTCCGCTGGATGCCGAGTCCCGCAGGCGCCTGCAACAGCTGGCGAAGGCCCGTCAACTTGCAGTTGTGCAGGGAAATCGCTTGGGGCATCTGCTGGGAGCCGACGTCAGCAAAGGCCGGGCCCTTGCGGTGCTGAAGCAGCGCCAGGGAGCGTCTGAGGTGGCTGTTCTGGCTTTGGGTGATTCGCCCAATGATCTTCCTTTGCTGCACGCCGGCGACCGCTCGATCGTGGTGCCAGGGGTGGATGGACCGCATCCCGACCTTCAGGCCGGACTGGCGGATGGTCGTTTCAAGTTGGCACCGGCCCCCCATGCGCTGGGGTGGTCTGCAGCCGTTGAGCGCTGGCTTCCAGGACTTCTCGATGACGTGAATCAGGTGGATTGAGTGCTGCCTGTCGGTTGTGTCAGCGGCGTGAGCGCATGGGGTGAGGCATCCTTCAGCGCACTGTTCACCGCCAGTGGCATCACCCCTAGAGCCAGACCTGCCAGCACGGAGAGGTGCCAGCCCATGGGCAATTCCAGGGGCTGGCCTGTGCTGAACAGTTCCATATCAAGAATCAACAGACCGAGATACAGCGCCCACCACAGTCCGCTTGACAGCTCGATCGGCTGGCCTTTCCAGGCGTTGCTGAGGGCGTAGATCAGGCTGGGAACCGCAATCACCAGCACGGCTCCCTCCAAAGCCTCCCGCCCGCTCCAGCTTGTCGCCCAGGTGGCCATCACGAAGGCCATGCCGCTGAGCAGCCAGGGGCAGGGAATCTGAAAGCGCCTGGGAGCGTTCGGCAGTTGGCGGCGCAGGGCGAGCAGGCTCACCGGGCCCATGGCCAGGGCGATGATCAAGGTGGAGGTCAGAAAGCTGACCACGTCCTGCCAGCTCGGCGCCAGCCATAGAAGAACGGTGCTGATCACCAGGCTGCTGATCAGCGACCAGTGGGGGACCCCCCGACTGTTCAAGCGCCCGAGAGCGCCCGGAAGCAGTCGGCACTCTCCCATCATCCAGCTCACCCGTGCGGAAATCCCCAGGTAGGCCATGCCTGTGGCACCGGGGGAGGCCACGGCATCGATGAGCAGCAGGGTGGCTATCCAGCCCAGGCCCAAACCTGTGGCCAGCGCCACGAGCGGACCCCCATGGGCACTGAGGCTGAGACGGCTCCAACCCTCTTGCAAGGCCTCCGGTGGGATGCTGACCAGAAAGCCGAGCTGCAGCACGAGATAAATCAGCAAACACAGGCCCAGTCCGACCCCCATGGCAAGGGGGACATTGCGCTGGGGATCGCGCACTTCCCCGGCGAGGTCCATCGCCGTGCGGAAACCCAGCAGGCTGAACAGAATTCCGCCGCTACCGATGGCATCCACCAGCGTGTCTTGCTGCCCTGGTACCGGCAGTTGCAGATTGCTCCAGTGGCCTGACATCAGCATCAGGCTGATGGACACCAGCAGGGGAACGACGAGTTTCCACAGGGTGAGACCGTCGATCCAGCGCGCCAGTTGGCTGACGCCTGCAAGATTGATCCAGGTGAACAGCACCAGCAGGGCCACCGCCACAAGCTGGCCGGCGCCCGTGAGGTACTGAGAGCTGCCCACATCGCGGGTGAGCCAGGGCAGCACGCTCGAGAGGTATTGGAGCAGGGCCAGCACTTCGATTGTGGGCAGCGACACGTAGGAGATCCAGGCGCTCCAGCCGCCGATGAATCCCGACAGGCGTCCGTGGCTGAGCAGGGGCAGCTGGGCCAGGGCTCCGGAGCTGCTCACCAGAGCGCCCAGCTCAGCGAACACCAGAGCGAGAAGAAAGGCCATGACTCCGCCGATCACCCAGGCCAGCAGGCTTGCGGGGCCTGCGATGCGGGCACAGAAATAGGGAGCGAACAGCCAGCCTGAGCCGATGGTGCCGGTCACCACCGTAAGAATCAGGGAGTTGAGGCCCAGGTCGCGTTTGAGGGTCGCTGCCAAGGATCAGGATCTTGCGGAGGGTCTGCCTTCGCAAAAGGTTGGCAGACGCTCCGACGCGGTGCATGCGTGCGGGCAAAAGCACGTTTACGCGTCAGTTAAGTAACTGATACAATGCGAATACGTAACACCTAAGCCTGCAGGAGCTCTCTCCAGAGCTGCTCCGGATTCGAGCACGGTTGCAATGCCTGTGCATTGAGCATCTGCAGGGGGCGGCAGCTGAGGCTGTTGATGAGCAGAGCTAGGTCCCCTGTCTGCAGGTCGGGGCCAAGGTGCGCCTCCACGGCCAGACCCAGCTCCAGAGCCCGGGCCCGCATCACCCCGGGCAGGCAGCCGCTGCTCAGAGGCGGTGTGATCCACTGGCCCTGCCGCCGCAGGAGCAGGTTGGCGCTGTCGCCACAGCAGAGCTCTCCGCTGGTGTTGCGCAGCAGGGCCAGTTCGGCGCCGTGCGTCTGGGCTTCCCGGCGGGCCTGGATCGCCTGGCCGTAGGCAAAGGTTTTGCAGCGGCTCAACCGGCTGGAGGCGTTGCGTTGCTCCTCAACGCTGATCCAGGCCTGGGCAGGGGTGAAGCAGGGGTGATGGCGCTGCAGGGTGAGCCAGAAGCAGTGCGCGTCGCGATCGGGTTCGCCAGGGGGCAGGCCGATGCCCCGCTCGGCTGCTTGGCCGCGGCTCCAGTTCAGCCGCAGGGCCCCCGCCAGGCCTGGACCGTTGAGGTCTGCTTTGGCGATGCCCTCTTGGATCAGCAGATGGAGCCAGGACTGGCTGGGTGGCGGTGCCATCCCCAGAAGGGCTGCGCTGTGCTGCCAGCGCTGCAGGTGGGCGTCCAGCAATTGGGCGTCCCCGTTAAGGACGAGCACGGTTTCAAACAGACCGTCCGCGAGCTGCAACCCCCTGTCCGTCAAGGGGAGACCCAGGGTCTTGGCTTCACTCCAGTGGCCGTTGATCCATCCCAGTACCGGAGCGCTCATGCCAGCGCCTCCAGCAGGGGCAGCAGTTTCCAGTTGAGTTCCTCCGCCTCTTCTGCAGGATCGGAGTCGGCCACGATCCCGCATCCCGCGTGCAGACGGAGCTGGTGGTCCTTGCGCAGGAGGGAGCGGATCAGGATGTTGCTGTCGAAGCCGCCATCCCAGTCGATGTGCAGGATCGAGCCGCAGTAGGGGCCTCGGCCCAGAGGCTCTAGCTCCTGCAGTCGCTGGCAGGCGCGCAGCTTGGGAGCGCCCGTGATCGAGCCCCCCGGCCAGCTGGCTTCAAGCAGATCCACCCAAGTGGTGCCGGCGCGCAACTGGCCGGTCACCACCGAGGTGAGGTGATGCACACGGGCATAGCTTTCAAGCCGTACCAGGTCCGGCACCTGCACGGATCCCGGTTTGCAGACGCGACCGAGATCGTTGCGCAGCAGATCCACGATCATTACGTTTTCGGCCCGGTCCTTGGCGCTGCACACCAGCTCCGCTGCGAGGGCATCGTCGATCAAGGGGTCGGCATGGCGTGGACGGGTGCCCTTGATCGGTCGGGTCTGCACAGCGCCCTCCGGATTCACTTGCAGGAACCGCTCTGGGGAGGTGGAGAGCACCGCTTCGCCGGCGGCCGCTCCGCCGCCGATCAGCACACCGCTGAATGGGGCCGGGCAACGTTGACGCAGGCGTTCGTACAGGTTGAGGTTGCTGATCGGGTCTTGCAGCTCGGCACTGGCACAGCTAGTGAGATTCGCCTGAAACAGATCGCCACTGGCGATCAGTTCGCGGATGCGCATCACCCCGGCCATGAAGGCTTCACGGTCGCTTTGGCGTTGCCAGGTGCAGCCCAGCGGCTGCTTCGTGCTGGCTTCGGATGGGATGGCTTCGATTGGCTGGGTCTCCAGCAGTTGTGCCATCGCGGCATGGCGAGAGGGGTCGATGCCTTCCAGGTGAAGCTCTCTGGCCTGCAGGTCAAAGCGCAGCACAGGGTCGTGGCGGGCGATCCAGAGGCTGGCCATCGGGTCCCGGCGCCATGGGTTGCCGGGTTCTGTCCAGGCGGCGGCGTCGTAACTCAGCCAACCGGTCCAGTGCCCCGCTGTCAGCTCCCGCAGAGTGGTGAAGGGATTGCGGGCGCCGGAATCTCCAGGCAGGCCGCGGCAGCAGTGCTGCTCGACGGGGTCCACCGCCAGGGTGATGCGTTGCCCGAGGGGGCCACCGTCACCATCGAGCCAGACCAGTCCCTGCTCACCGTGGTGGCGGGCCAGCGCCGCCGCCGCTCTGGTGGGGTTGATCCAGGGCAGTCGCCTGCGCAGCAGGGTCATCGGCTGTTGCTGCTGCAGAGATCAGGGCGACCGGCATCCCGCAGCGCGGCATCGCGGATCCGGCAGCTGTCACACACGCCGCAGGGGTGATCACCGCCGCTGTAACAGCTCCAGGTGCGTTCGATCGGGACCCCCAGGCGTAGTGCTTCTTCCACAATTTTTTGTTTGCTCCACACCACCAGTGGTGCCCATAGGCGCGGGCCCCGACCTTCCCGGCCCACCTTGCTGCTGAGATCTGCCAACGTCTGAAAGGCGTTGAGGTAATCCGGTCGGCAATCCGGATAGCCGGAGTAATCCACGGCATTGATGCCCAACACCACTTGTGTGGCACTGCGGGCTTCCGCCAGGCTCAGGCCGATGCTGATGAACACTGTGTTGCGACCGGGCACGTAGGTGCTGGGAATCGTGCCCTCCCGGACCCCATCGGTGGGAAGAGATTGCGTTGTGTCCGTGAGGGATGACCCTCCCCAGCTCGCCAGGTTCACGCTGATGATGTGATGTTCGAACAGGTTCAGGACCTGGGCGATCTCCTCAGCGGCCTGAAGTTCCCGGCGGTGGCGCTGGCCATAATCGAACGACAGGCCGATCACGCGATAACCGGCTTCCTGAGCCAGCGCAGCGGCAGTGGCGGAGTCGAGCCCTCCGGAGAGCAGGGCGATCGCGGTGGAATCGGTCATGCTGGGCATTCTGTTGCCGCACGGGTGTCGACGATGGCCTTCTCTCAGTCTCTGACGACGATCTCCAGGGCTTTTGCCGGGGCCTCCTTGATCCTGGTGAGTGCTCTCGACCCCGTGGCAGCAATCCCCCGCTTGAACCTGAGCGGTTATCCGCAACCGGCACCGGGATTGCAGCGCTGGGTGATCCAGCCGTCCGGGCTGCTGCCGAAGACCACCGATCCGCTGGTTTCAGCCCATCCGCTCGACTGGCGCATTCAGTTGATCGTGGGCCAGGAGGTGACCTTGGATTGCAACCTTCAGAGGTTGTCCGGTCCTGGGATGACCATGCGCATGCTGCCCCAGGCGTCGGGCAAGGCCCTGTTTGAAGTGGGGGGACCGTTGCGCGTGATCAGCACCAAAAAGGCTTGCCCACCTGGAGAGCCCGTGAAACGCTCGTTCCTCTCCCTGGGCCTGCAGCCCTATCTGGTGCCTTACAACCCGTCATGGCCGATTGTGGTGGATTTGCCAGAGGGTGCCGAACTGCGTTGGCGCCTCTGGAAAGCGGAAACCCGCCAGCAGAAAGCAGTGAAGCTTTGAACAGCCCTTTGGGCTGATTGGCCTGGGGGCTCAGAGCTGCCTCAGGGAATCAGTTTTGCTTTGGAATGTATTCAGCAGGAGCTGCAGATAGCTGACGCTGCGCAGTTTGATGTTGGCCGTTAGCGACATGCCCACCTGCAGAGGTAACTCCTTGCCGTCGTTGAGTTTGAGTTGCTGGCTATCAAGCTTGATCACTGCCGGATAGGTGTATTCCTGACGCATCTGCTGGGGGTCAGGGGCGAGGGCGTCCGAGCCGACCGCTTGCACGGTTCCGGCCAGCACGCCGAAGTCTGTGGCGGGGAAGGAATCGATGCTGATATCGGCTGGTTGGCCAGGGCGTACGAAACCGATCTTGTTGCTGGGGATCTCCACATCGGCTTCCAGGGTGTTGAAGGGAACCACCTTCAAGGCCACCTCCGATGACATGGCCTGGGAGACAAAGCCGGGGTTGTTGAGTTTGAGATCAAACACGATTCCATCCACCGGAGCGCGCAGGGTCTGGTTTTTGTTGGTGACCCGCACGTCGGTGAGGTTCGCGTTCAGCTGGGCCCGTTCGCTGCGCAGTCCTGCGAGCTCGGCATTGAGTTGTTCAATCTGTTGATCGATCTGGTTGATCTGACGGCGTCCATCCAGATCCCGTTTGGTGAGTTCGCCCTTGAGCTCCTGCACCTTGTTGCGCTGTTGCAGGTATTGAATGTCTTGCACGGCGCCCTCCTTGGCCAGGCTTGCCAGGCGCGTGAGAATCTCTTGCTCGAGTCCGAGATTGGCCCGGGTTGTGGCCACCTGTTCCCGGTTCAGTTCTTCGGTGCGGACGCGCTCCAGTTTTTTGAGCTGCAACTGCTGCTCTTTCTGGCTGATTTGGGTTGTTTTTTCTTCCAGCCCTTGTCTGAGTGATTTCAGCTGTTCAGCGGAACTTTCTTGATCGAGGCGGATCAAGGCCTGCCCCTTGCTCACCCGTTGGCCACTTTTCACCAGGATCTCCTCCACCACGCCACCGGGCGGAATGCGCACATCCTTCACGTTGCCCACCGGTTCCAGTTTGCCCTTGGCCACCACCACTTCCTCGGTGCGGGCAACGGCGAGCCAGCCGATGCCCAGTGCGGTGGTGCCGATCAGGGTCCAGGTCACCGTCTTCATCCAGAAGCGGCTTTGCTGCAGCACGTTTTCCTGGTCGGAAATCGTGGTGATGCGGCTTTCAAGGGCTGAGCGGGCCTGCTTCACCAGCTTCCCGGCCGGGCTGGACTGCTCCTGATCGTTCGGTCCGTTGTTGGGATTCATGGTCATGTCAGCTGGCCTCCTGCTGGCGATAAAGGGCGTAGTACCGACCGCGACGGTCCATCAATTCATCGTGGGTTCCCTGCTCCACCAGGGCTCCTTGGTGCATCACCACAATCAGATCGGCTCGGCGCACGGTGGACAGACGGTGGGTGATGAAGAAAACGGTGCAGTCGTGCAGAGCCTGGATCAGGTTGTCGCAAACCTTGCGTTCGGTTTCATAGTCCAAAGCGCTGGTGGCTTCATCCATCACCAGAAGCTTGGGATTGGCCAGCAGGGTTCGGGCGATGGCGATGCGCTGCCGCTGCCCACCGCTGAGGGAGGCGCCCCGCTCGCCCACCGGTGTGCTGTAACCGGCTGGCAGCTCCATGATGAAATCGTGGGCACAGGCCACTTGCGCGGCGAGCACGATCTCTTCACTGGAGGCATCCGGCTGGGTGAGGGCGATGTTCTCGTTCACGTTGCCGGAGAACAAGAGGGGATCCTGGGGAACGATGCCGATCTGGCGACGCAGCGAATAAAGCTCCACTTTGTCGATGTCGTAGCCGTCGATCAGGATGCGGCCCTGATCTGGTGAGTACAGCCGCGGTAGCAGTTTCATCAGGGTGCTCTTGCCGCTGCCGCTCTGTCCCACGATCCCCACGAAGGTGCCTGCTTTGATCTGCAGGGACACGTCGTGCAGCACCGGTGGGGTGCCGGGGCTGAAGCCGAACGTGAGGTTGTCGAAGCTCACGGCGCCCTCGATCGGTGGCAGGGGCACCTTGGCTTTGTCCTGATCGTCTGATTCCTGGGGGGTGTCGATCACATCCGCCAGGCGCTCAAAGCTCACGCGCAGTTCCTGGATCGTCTGCCAGATCGAGGACAGGCGCAGCAGTGGTTGGGTGACATAGCCGGAGATGATCCGGAACGCGATCAGCTGGCCAAGGGTGAGATCGCCTGATAGCACCAGGGTGGCGCCCACCCACAGCACAAGCAGCTGGGAGATCTTCTGGAGCACCTGGGAGGTCTGGCTCAGGGCCGTGCCGGTGATTGTTTTCTCAAAGCTGCGGCTGATGTACTTCCCGTAGCGCTCCTGCCAGGTCCAGCGGCTGATCATTTCCACGTTCTGGCTTTTCACCGTTTGAATTCCGGTGAGCACCTCAACCAGATGGCTTTGGGTGGAGGCGTTGGCCTCGGCGGCCTTGCGGTATTGGCGCCGGAACAGGGGGGCACCCAGCAGGGTGAGTCCCACCTGGATCGGCAGAACCGCCAGGGCGATCAGGGTGAGCAGCCAGCTGTAAATCAGCATCACCACGATGTAGATCAGCGAAAAAGCTGCATCCAGAACCGTGGTGAGGGCCTGGCCGGTGAGGAAGTTGCGGATCTTCTCCAGCTCACTGATGCGCGACCCGAGCTCACCCACCGGTCGTCGGTCGAAATAGCCGAGGGGGAGGCGCAGCAAGTGGTCGATCACCTCCGCACCCAGCCGCTGGTCGATGCGGTTGGTGGTTTCCGAGAACAGATAGGTTTTCAAACTGCCAA
This sequence comes from Synechococcus sp. MEDNS5, assembly GCF_014279875.1. Lineage (NCBI taxonomy): Bacteria > Bacillati > Cyanobacteriota > Cyanophyceae > Synechococcales > Synechococcaceae > Synechococcus > Synechococcus sp. MEDNS5. The sequence continues at coordinate 2,353,761 of NZ_CP047952.1, read as the reverse complement.
GGACCCCCTCCAGCAGGGTGACGGCCACCAGGGCGAAGCCCAGCACCTGCAGGGTGTCCAGGCTGCGCTGAGAGATCACCTTGTCGATGATCACCTGAATCAGCAGGGGGTTGGCCAGGGTGAACAGCTGCACCACAAAGCTGGCGGTCAACACCTGAATCAGCACCCCGCGGTAGCGCTTCAGAGCTGGCCAGAACCAGGAAGGGCCAAAGGTCTGTTCCGGTGTGGTGCTGGTGCGATCCAGCAGCAACAGATCGATGCCTTCGGGGAATGCGTTATCGAGCTGCTCGGCATCCAGTTCCACGAACCCTTGGCTGGGGGAGGCGAGCACCAGTCCGCGCTGATCGCTGCGAACGGCAAGGGCAAACGCCTCCCCCCAGGGCACCAGGGTGGGAGTCTGCAGGCGCAATCCCATCCGAGCGGCCACCTTGGCGCCGGAGACATGCAACCCCAGGCCTGCTGCAATCTGTCCGCAGAGCCTGAGGGTGGGCGTTTGCCCCCGGCGCAGCTGATCGCGCAGCACCCGCTCGATGGCATCGCGCCGGAACGGAAGCTTCATCAGCTTCGTGAGCATCTGGAAACAGGCCAGGGTCTCCTCCACCACCCCTTCGCCGGCCACGAAGAAATCGCGGTTGTCGGTTCCTGGTTGATTGAACCGACTCACCGGTGGACGGAGCGGTGCCTGGGGAATGTCACTTCGGCTCAGGGCGCTGTCTGGGGATGGACTGATCACCTCCGCTTCGAGCAGGGTGTCAGCTGCTGCATCGGGCTCGAGGTCCTGTAATGCTGTTGCCGGAAGGGCAATCAGGCGCAGGGGCCAGCCATGGCGGTCTGCCGGAAGGGCCGCGATCGCATCGGTGTCCTGCAGTTCATCGCCTGGTGTACCGAGATCCGGATTGTCCGGACTGCTGGCGAGGAACAGGCGCTGTTGCGCGCTCAGTGCTGACTGCACAGCTGAGCTGTCCGAGGCCTCGAGGAGGTGGGCCAACGGCAGCAGTTCACTCAGCCAGCTGCTGAGGGAACGGGATTGCTTGGGGGACCTGTTCAGCAGGTTCTGCAGCACAGCGGCTAACTCCGCCTCCCAGAGGTGATGACGGCAGCTGGCGGCAATGGCTGCATCGCTCTGTATCAACTCGAGAAACTGCTCATCGCTCAGGCAGCGCGCAACGAGCTCCGAGGCGGCGCGAACGTCTTCACAGCCGGCACCGCGGAGTAGCGAGGCCACACCGATCACGCTGCCGGCTTCGAGTTTGGTGAGAGTGCTGAGGCGACCGTCCTGTTCACCGAGCAGCCGAGCATTCCCCGTTTCGATTAGCAGAACCTGCCCGGGAATGAAGCGGCCTTCGCAGAGCGGTTGTCCCAACTCGTAGCGCTGTGCTTCCCCCAGCTCGCGAAATTTGGCGCGTAGGGCACTGAGTCCGTTCGACGTTGCGAGTTCCAGGGTTGTGCAGTTGCGCTTTATCTATTTTCCAAGATTTGAAAACGATTTCATGACTGAAATTGTTTGCATTTGCAACCAGTTCTGAAGCAGTTCCTCCGCCATCCTCTGACGCATGGCGTCATCAAAGCTGGCTTCGTGGCGCTCCTCCAGCCGGGTGACCACCCACCACTGTTCGATCAGCATCGGCTCCAGCACCACGCCCGGGGTGGCTGTGCGCAAAGCAGTACGCAGTCGGGGATGGGCGCGCATGAGGCTGGCCGGTCCGACCAGACCACTGCTGCTTTTTTCCGGCCCCTCGCTGTGATCTTTGGCCAGGCTTTCAAAGTTGGCTTCGCCAGCTTCCAGCTGCAGGTACAGCTCATGGGCCATGCCCGAGTCCTTCACGCGCAGCAGGCTGTAGGTCGCTTGATCCAGGGCTTCCTTGCGCTGAAGGAACCGAGCTTCAGCCTGAACTCCGAACCAGTCGAGGGACAGCTTGGATAATTTCAGGGGGAGGCTGAGTTGATGCAGCAGTTCCTTTCTGTTGAGGCTGCGCTCCTCAAGCCAGCTGTTCAGGGCGGCTTCGTCATTGAGCTGCTCCTGCCGGCAATGGTTGATCAGGGCTTTCTGCACCAGCTCATCCGGCGGCGTGAGCTCGACGGTTGCTTGTTCCATCAGTTGGCGGCGAACCAGCGAGTGCAGCAAGTCGCTGCGGCGCAGCAGGTCGAGGGTGTCGGCACCCAGGGCGGCGAGAGAGGCCTGTACGGCTGGCTGGAGATCATCCATCGGCCGAACCTAGCGGGGTTAGATGTGGGATTTCAGCGTTGTCCTTCAGTGGGGAAGGAGCGGTGCCAGATCAAGGGCATAGGCCTGCCGTCCCTGCAGGTGTCGCAGCTCCACGTGCAGATGGTCGGTGCTGGCTGATCCGCTGCGGCCAACGCGGCCGATGCGCTCACCGGCCCGCACCAGCTCACCTGGCCTCACATCTGCTTTCTGCAGGTGGGCATACACGGTCTGCCATCCCCGGCCATGGTCCAGCAGAACAGTGAGGCCGTAGCCACTGATCGCCTGAACCAGGTGCACCCGCCCGGAGAGCATGGCGAGCACGGGTGTGGCGGCCGGAGCGATCAGGTCGTGTCCCACATGCATGCGCCAGCGCTTGCGCTGGTTTGAGTAGCGCCAGCCGTAGGGCTGCACTTCTTCGGCGGGCCGGTCGAGTGGATAGCTCAGCCGCAGCGACTCCCCCGGCCGGAAGGGCCTGTGGGAGCTGGGTAGCTGCCGGGGCCGCGAGGAACTGAGCAGCGCCAGGTTGGAGACCCCTGTGCGCTTCGGCACCCGTTGCGGGGGCTGCGGTTGTGCGTGCCCATGGAGCCCATGGCCGCTGGCCAGCATCAGTGCCATGAGCAGCGCCAGGCGCATGGGGGCATCCGGTGTTGATGACCTGCCGGTTGTATCGGCTCAACGCACCCCAAGCCACTTGTGACTTTGCAGGCTGAGTCGCCAATGGCCGTTGCGGCGTGCAGCATCGAGCGCAAGCTGTTGCCCTTCAGCACTGTCCCATCCGGGTTGCAGCAGCCAGGTGGCCTGCGGCGCTTGCGCTGCCACCACGTCAGCGAACAGCAGGTCGGCGGGATTATGCACCACCACCTTCAGTTCATGGCAGCAGCTCAGTAGCTCCGCCCGGGGAGGCGCGTGGCGTTTCGGCGAAAGGGTGATCCAGTCGGGATCACCACTGAGCGGGTCGACACCGCTGGTTTCCAGATGCAGCGGCAGCCCGCAGGCGCTGCGCAGGGCCTGCGCGAGGGCGTCGAGGTTGTGATGCAGCGGTTCGCCGCCTGTGATCACCACAAAGGCCGCACCGTCGCTGGCTGCAGCCGCTGCTTCGGTGGCAAGGCTCTGGAGGGGCCTCAACGGATGGGATTCAGCAGGCCAGGAGTGTTTGGTGTCGCACCAGCTGCAGCCCACGCTGCATCCCGCCAGGCGGATGAAGAAAGCACTGCGGCCGGCATGGAGACCCTCTCCCTGGAGGGAGTGAAAGGTCTCCACCACCGGGAGAGAGGCGGAATCCGGCGGACCCTGACTCACGCCGTGGCCTTGATTTCGCTGGGACTGTTCGGCAGTCGTTGTTGGGCGGCTTCGATCAGGCCACGGAAAAGGGGATGGGGTTGGCCTGGCCGGGAGAGGAATTCCGGGTGGTACTGGCAAGCCGTGAAGAACGGATGCTCCGGTAGTTCGATCAGTTCCACCAGGCGCCCGTCTGGGGAGCTGCCGCTGATCCGATACCCCGATTCAAGAAAGAGATTGCGGTAGGCATTGTTGAACTCGTAGCGATGGCGGTGACGTTCGTACACCACTTCATCGCCATAGAGCCGATCGGCCATGGAGCCCTCAGCGATTCGGCAGGGGTACACCCCGAGGCGCATGGTGCCGCCCAGGTCCACCACGTCCTGCTGTTCCGGCAGGAGGTGAATCACCGGATGGCTGGTGCCGGGCTCCAGTTCCGCACTGGTGGCATCCGGTAAGCCAGCCAGGTTCCGGGCCCACTCGATCACCGCGCACTGCATGCCCAGGCACAACCCCAGGAACGGAATGCGCTGTTCCCTTGCCCAACGGATTGCTGCCACCTTGCCATCCACACCACGGTTGCCGAAGCCGCCCGGTACAACCACGGCATCCATGCCATGCAGCAGGGCATCAGCGCCGCGGTTTTCGATCTCTTCCGCGCAGACCCAGTGCAGGTCGAGGGAGGCATCCTGGGCGAGACAAGCGTGGCGCAGGGCTTCCACCACCGAGAGGTAGGCGTCATTGAGTTGCACGTACTTGCCGACCAGGGCCACCTTCACGGCCGGACCGGGGTTGCGCATTTTGTGCACCAGCTGCTGCCAGGCGCTCATGTCGCTCTCATGGTCGGTGAGATTGAGCACATCCAGCACTTCCCTGCACAGCCCCTGTTCTTCGAGGGTCTGGGGCACGGCATAAATGCTGTCGGCATCGAGGGAGGGGATCACGGCCCGCTCGAGCACGCCACAGAATCCGCCGATTTTGCGTTTGAGTTCAGCGTTGATCTCCCTGTCGCTGCGGCACACCAGCACATCTGGTTGGATGCCGATCGAGCGCAGCTCCTTCACCGAGTGCTGGGTGGGTTTGGTCTTCAGTTCGCCTGAGGTGCCGATGTAGGGCAGCAGGGTCACATGGATGTAGGCCAGATCATGGCGACCCACATCCCCCCTGAATTCTCGAATGGCCTCGAGGAAGGGCAGGGATTCGATGTCGCCCACGGTGCCGCCGATCTCGGTGATCACCACATCCGCATTGCTGTTGGAGGCAACGCGGTGAATGCGATCGCGGATCTCCCCCGTGATGTGCGGGATTACCTGCACGGTGCCGCCGTTGTAGTCGCCCCTGCGTTCCTTGTTAATCACCGACTGATAGATCGAGCCGGTGGTCACGCTGTTCAGGCGTGACATCGCCGTGTCGGTGAAGCGTTCGTAGTGGCCGAGATCAAGATCGGTCTCGGCGCCGTCCTCAGTGACGAACACCTCGCCGTGTTGATACGGGCTCATGGTGCCGGGATCCACATTCAGGTAGGGATCCAGCTTCAGGATCGACACGCTGTATCCGCGTGATTTCAGCAACCGCCCAAGGCTGGCGGCCACGATGCCCTTGCCGATGCTGGAGACCACTCCACCGGTGACGAAGACGAACTTGGCCATGACCCCCCGGGTGACTCTTCAATGTACCGAGCACCCCAAGGGCTGAGGACCCCCTCCGATTTCACTCCTCCAGGAGGCTGCGCAACATCCAGGCGGTCTTCTCGTGAATCTGCAGACGCTGGGTGAGCAGGTCAGCCGTGGGTTCATCACTGGCAGCCTCGGCCAGTGGGAACACGCTGCGGGCTGTGCGTGCCACCGCTTCATGGCCGGCCACCAACTCGCGCACCATGTCGAGCGCTGCGGGTTGCTGATCGGCTTCCTTGATCGATGCCAGGCCGGCCAGGGTGGAACCACCGTGGGGTGCGACCACGCCCAGGGCCCGGATGCGCTCGGCGATCACATCGAGAGCATTCCAGAGTTCGGTGTACTGCCCCATGAACATCAGGTGCAGGGTGTTGAACATGGGGCCGGTCACGTTCCAGTGGAAACCGTGGGTTTTGCCGTACAGCACATAGGTGTCCGCAAGCAAACGGCTGAGGCCTTCCGCGATCTCATTCCGTTGGGCTTCTGAGATACCGATGTTGATGGTGGGCGTGCTGGCCATGGTTTTAACGGCGATGTGGCGCTTCTAGCTCAGGAATCCAGCCCCTGGATGTAATCGCGCACCTTGGATCGGCGCTGGGGTTGCCTGCAACGGCCCCTCTTCGCCCACGAAGAAGTCCTGATTGTTCTCTTGTTCGCTGTTGAAGTGGCTGATGGGAGGGCGTAGCGGGGCTTGGGATTTCTTCGGCTTTCGACTTGTCTGCTTAGGTGTTGAATCACGTTCCGTGCTTGTTGCACTGCAGCAGCGTCGTTGTCATCGAGGTTCTGCTCTTGGGGCAGTAGCTCTTCAATCCAGTTGTTCAGCGATCGCGATGCCAGTTCGGCCGTTCATAGATGGCCAAAGCATTCAGCCCGAATGGTTGGGTTGTTTTGCTTTAAATCCAGAAAGTCTTCGTCGCTCAGCCTGCGCACTAAAGGCTCAGATGCCATTCGCACGTCTTCCTAGGGAGAACCTCGTAAGAAAGAAGCCGCTCCAACCAGTTTTCCTGCATCCCGTTTGGCGGGGGTGCTGAGACGGCCATCTTCTTCACCCAGAAGGCGGGCTGTGCCGCGTTCGAGGAAGATTTACTGCAGGGCCTGCAGCCCATTGGATGAGGTTGTCGTCAGGAGAGGCAGGCTTTCTAAAGGTCATTCTCGCGGCTGCAAATCGCTTTGACGAGATTGTTCGTTTCAGTTGTGATCCATTGCTCAAGAAGTTCGCTTTCCATCCGTTGTCGCATGGCGTCATCTCTTAGACGTTGTTGAAGCTGGGGATGGTCGCGCGAGATCAGGGTGGGTCCCACCCTGCCACCATTTCTTTGCTCAGGCCCTTCGCTGTAGTTGGTCGCCAGCTTCTCGAAGCTCGTTTCACCAACCTCCAATTGGAGCTAAAGCTCAAGGGGGATGCCTGAATCTTTCACCCTGAGAAGGCTGTAGATGGCCTGATCTAATTCTTCTTTGCGTTGAAGTAATCGGGCCTCTGCCTTGGCGCCAAAAGAATCCAAAGCAAATTTGCTGAGCTTGATGGGAAGACTGAGCTGCTCAAGAAGCTCATCTTTGCTGATGCACCGCTTTGATAACCAGTGATTAAGGGCTTCTTCGTTTCTGAGTTGGTTTTGTTGGCAATGGTTTGTGAGGGCTTGTTGAGTGAACTCCTCAGGGAGTGTGAGTTGCTTGGTAATTTCTTCAATTAACAAGCGTCTTGCTAAACGACTGAATAGATCGCTACGCCTGAGAAGGATGATACTTTCGAGTGTGAGAAAGTCGATCTTTTTGCGGATTAATGGGTAGTTATTATTCTTGTGGCCAAGACTAGGTAGTTGTATGGATATGACTGTGCCTCGGATGCATAAAGCGTCGTGTCGATCTTGCGTCGATATGACGCAATGCTGAACAAGTTTTAGAGGCTTGTCGCATGCTCATGTGTGATTATTGCGAGTGCCATTTAGAGATAAGTGAGAATTTTGACAAGAATCTAAAAGAGGGCAGAGTCAGATTACGCGAAAAATATTAAAGACTCAAGAAATGCATTGGGAATAGGCTCTTGGAATGATTATTTATTGTGCGGAGATTCTGGGTCTTGTGTTGTCGCTTTGCTTGGCTCTGGCTGAAGGGCTCGATGCATGTTAATGAGTTAATTAGACAAGAAAGTTGCCGCTTTTTTGTAGGTCACCAGCTGCATTTTCCACGATGGCCATGAGATCACCTCGTTGGTACAGATACATGTCCTCTCCTCTTGTCTTGAGCTGTAGGCCTGATGCTCCTGAACCGAGTTGGATTCGGTCTTGATTATTCGTGAAGTCTTCGACGATGGTGTAACCGCTTCCGCGCTGAACGCGGAAGGTGTCGCGCCCGCCTTTACCCCAGACGCGGTCTTTACCTGACCCACCGATCAAAACATCGTTGCCGGAGCCGCCATAGAGACGGTCATTGCCCCTGGCGCCTGTTAGGACGTCATTGCCTGCAGCGCCGTAGAGACGGTCATTGCCGTTTTGCCCATTCAGGGTGTTGGAGGAACGGCTGCCTGTAATGCGGTCATTGCCAGAGCCTGCATTGACATTTTCAATGGAGATGAGTCGATCACGTCCGTCGCGGGTGTTTTGCCAACGAGTGGTATTGAGATTGATGCGATTGGAGCGTGAAGAGAACTGTGCGGTGTCTCGGCCCGAGCCTCCGTTGATGACGTCATTACCGCTACCTCCATCGAGGATATCGTTTCCTTCGTGTGCATTAAGCACATCATTTCCCGAGTAGCCAATTAGTATGTTGTTTGTACTATTGCCAGTAAGATAATTGTTGCCATTCGGATTTGTTAGGAAAACATCTGCTTCCAGTATGTTGCTGATCTGATCTAACTCAAGAATTCCTTTTTTGCTAAGTAAGCCAGATTCGGAGCCAAGGCCAGCTGTGCCAAGTGTGGTTTTGTATGGAATAAGTGTGTATTGAGATTCATGGTCGTAATAGCTTTCAATGGTTAAGCCTTCGTTTTTTGTTCCATTTGAGTTTGTGGCCGTGACAATCTCGTAGTAGCCCTGCTTCCCGGTTTCATTCAATAATTGATTGTAGGAGTCTGAATCGTCTGTGTTTGCAGTGATAATATCTCCAGGCATGAATCTTCCTCCTCCATTGCTGCTGTTAACCATTCCGCTGATTGTATAAAAGTCTCCATTTCCGTAGTGATAGCGAGCTGTGATCTCGGAATAGCGTTCATCGACCTCCTTGGGCTTCTCGATGGAAAAATTAAATACAGATAGATTAGAATTGACGCCTGCATCAATTGCATCTACAACACCCAGGGAAAAAGAGAAGTCCCCAGAGCCTTTGCCTTTAAAGTCATCCTTCGAAAAAGTGTATTCAAAATTACCAGATGTTTTTCCTTTATTGGGTGTATCTACTCCTAGGGCGCTGAGTAGTTTTACGGAATTATTCACTGCTGTGAAGCTGAAGTCCGCATATGGAAGATAATCTTCGCTGATAAAAGTATATGAAAAGCTAATCATGTCTCCAACGCTTGCTGCTCCTGAAACTTGAAAGGCAGAACCTTCAGTTGCATTAATAGCTGTTTTTGTTCCGTTGAGAGTTCCATCGAGTGATGCTGTGATCAAGCCTAATTGGCTCTCCAAAGTGCTTTGCTGGAGAGAGCCGCTTCCGGTAGAAAGAAGGATATCTCCAGATTTATTCGAGCTATTCCCTAAATAAAGGAATGAATATGGAGAGTCGTCATCTTTTGGGGGGGGCGGTTCAGGGTTTGGCTGTTTATCCTCATCAAGAGTCGCTAACGCAAAAGGGTCGGCTTCTCCTGCCCAATTGGCTGTCACCATGTCGCCTTCTTTGACTCCCCCCATCAAGAGCAATCCGGCAACATGCGGCGCAGCCATGGATGTGCCGCTTAAGTTGGCGAGTTGCCCGCCTTTGTAATAGGAAAGAACGCTGACGCCAGGCGCTGCAACATCAACATCATCTCCTCCGCTTTGGTCATCCCAGTTCGAAAAGGATGCCATTTGATATTGATTGTCAACGGCCGATACGGTGTAAATGTTGGCATGATCGCCAGCACTCGCTGGTGAATAGCCGTCTGCATCTGAGCCACTATTGCCAGCAGCGATTGAAAACTTGATTCCCTGGTTGGCAGCATTTTTTACGGCCGCATCCATGCCCGCGCTGTAACCACCTCCAAGGCTCATGTTGATCACAACTTTGGATTTATCTAGTCCGTTGTTGTTAATCACTTGGGTGGCGTAGTTCACCGCATCAATGATTGTGCTATAGCTCGCTCCTCCACCTGTGCTGTCAAACACTTTCAGGGAGATCACCTCGGCTCCGGGTGCGACGCCGACAACCCCTACACCGTTCGCTAGTGCAGCAATTGTTCCGGCCACATGGGTTCCATGGCCATTTCCGTCGGAGAAGGCAGTTTCACCGCTGATCCAACTTTTTGACCATGTTTTGTTGACGACTAAGTCGCCTGTGGTGTCGAGGACACCCGAATCAATCACAAAGGCGTACGTTCCGCTTCCGGCATTGCCTTGCGTGCTGATGTCGCTGCCTCCCCATACCGCCTTTACTCCGTAGGGCAGGATTTCTCCTGTACTTGCTGATCCGTTGTTGTAGATCGGGAGAGCCGCTGCGCTGAATGAGCTCGTACGAAGTTCTTCTTCTATAGAGACATTTCTGTTTGTTTTGACGTAATACTGATCGAGTGAGACTGCCCGATCAATTTCTCTCCACCCTGGTGACGATCCGCTTTCGCTGAAGAATGAGCTTTCTGCTGCCGAATTGTTTGTTTCGGGGATGACCTCTACCGGTGGGGTGAGGGGAAGTGGGCGGTCTGCTTCGATGCTGCGAATGCTTGGGATTGCTTCTAGGCGTTCAGCTTCTGCAGGTGAGATTGAAATCGTGAAGCCATTGATGGCTTCAAATAATTTGATGGGTTTCGCGTCGATATTGGCTGCTTTTAAGGCTGAACCAATGCGATTTTCTAGTGAGGAATCGTTATCGCTTTCTTCTAGAAATGCGTAATGGAGTTCTTTGTTGTTGCCTATATCTGCCTGGCTTAATTGGTTCTCAACCGATTTATTTAAAAATTGTGCATTATCAATGACATGATGACTTTTCGGCTTGCGTTGCCCGGTCAGAGTGTCGAAGAGATCGAATAGAGATTTCACGACTTCATCCCTCCAGGAGGCTGCGCAACATCCAGGCGGTCTTCTCGTGAATCTGCAGACGCTGGGTGAGCAGGTCAGCCGTGGGTTCATCACTGGCAGCCTCGGCCAGTGGGAACACGCTGCGGGCTGTGCGTGCCACCGCTTCATGGCCGGCCACCAACTCGCGCACCATGTCGAGCGCTGCGGGTTGCTGATCGGCTTCCTTGATCGATGCCAGGCCGGCCAGGGTGGAACCACCGTGGGGTGCGACCACGCCCAGGGCCCGGATGCGCTCGGCGATCACATCGAGAGCATTCCAGAGTTCGGTGTACTGCCCCATGAACATCAGGTGCAGGGTGTTGAACATGGGGCCGGTCACGTTCCAGTGGAAACCGTGGGTTTTGCCGTACAGCACATAGGTGTCCGCAAGCAAACGGCTGAGGCCTTCCGCGATCTCATTCCGTTGGGCTTCTGAGATACCGATGTTGATGGTGGGCGTGCTGGCCATGGTTTTAACGGCGATGTGGCGCTTCTAGCTCAGGAATCCAGCCCCTGGATGTAATCGCGCACCTTGGATCGGCGCTGGGGTTGCCTCAGTTTAAGCAGGGCGCGTGTTTCGATCTGGCGCACTCGCTCCCGGGACAGGGCCATGGCCTCGCCGATTTCGGCAAGGGTGCGCGGCGTGTCGTCTTCCAGTCCAAAGCGGCTGCGGATCACTTCGGCTTCCCGCGGGCTCAATTCTTCCAGCAGATGTTCGAGGTCATCGTGGAGTGAGTCGCGGGTGAGGGTCTGCTCTGGCGTCGCATGACCATCTTCGATCAAGTCTCCGAGCTGGGTGTCCTGGTCTTTTCCTACGCGGGTCTCCAGTGACACCGACCGGGGCACCCTGGCCAGGGTCTGGCGCACGGTGTCCTCACTGACCCCCAGCTCTTTCGCCAGGTCGCTCACGGATGCCAGTCGCCCTTTCTCACTGGCGATCTCCTGCTGCACGCGCTTGATCCGGTTCAGTTTTTCGGTGATGTGCACCGGCAGCCTGATCGTGCGGCTCTGGGTGGCGATCGCCCGGGTGATGCCCTGGCGGATCCACCAGTAGGAATAAGTACTGAAGCGAAAGCCGCGGGTGGGATCAAATTTCTCCACAGCTCTCTCCAGTCCGAGGGTGCCCTCCTGCACGAGATCCAGGAGCTCCATTCCGCGCTGTTGGTATTTCTTGGCAACAGCCACCACAAGGCGCAGATTGGCTTGGATCATCCGGTCCCGGGCCCGACGACCCTCGCGCAGGCGTCGTTGCAGTTCCTTCGCCTCCAGACCACTCTCCTCAGCCCAGAGGGTGTACCCCTCGTTCAGGACTCGGTTGAGCTCACTCAGGGGCAGATCCGCGGCCCGGGCCCATTCCTGCCGGGTTGGCCAGTGGCTGATGTGATTGGCCTCGCGCTGCTGGAGTTCCTCGAGATCCAGCAACACCCGGATTGCTGCGATGCGGGTGCTGAGATCACGCTCTTGCACAAGCAAACGTTCCCGCTGCTGCACCTGGCGGGAGAGCGTCACTTCCTCTTCGCTGGTCAGGAGATCAACGCGGCCGATGTCCTGGAGGTAAAGGCGCAGCAAGTCGTTGCTGCCGCTCCAGCGGATCGGGACCTTCCCCGTCGTTCGAGCCTTCTCAACCAATGAACCGACACTTGCGCTATGTAGCCAGGTTCAGTTGTTTTGCTGGCAAGTGCCCCGAACCGCCGGTTTCTGTTCGGGTTCTAGTCAGAGTCTCCTTCGGCTGGATCCACCCACGTGCTGGCCACATGCAGCTCCTCCAGCTGCATGTCGGCCACCCCTCCAGGGGCATTGGTCATCAGGCAGCGGGCTTGCTGGGTCTTGGGGAAGGCGATGGTGTCGCGGATTGATTCTTCCCCAGCCAGCAGCATCACCATGCGGTCGATGCCGAAGGCCAGGCCGCCGTGGGGTGGCGCGCCCACATCGAGAGCATCCATCAGGAAGCCGAACTGCTCCTGAGCCTCCTCCAAGGGCAGGCCAACGGTCTGCAACACCTGGCGCTGCAGTCCGGAGTCGTGAATGCGTAGGGATCCGCCGCCGAGTTCCAGACCATTGAGCACCAAGTCATAGGCCTGGGCCCGTGCGGTGGGCAGGGTTGTCTCCCATTCCGCCTCGTTGCTGCCGAGATCCTCTCGGTTCGGCGCACAGAAGGGATGGTGCAGCGCTTCGTAGCGGTTCTCGTCGCTGTTGAACTCGAACATCGGGAAGTCCACCACCCAGAGGAAGTTCCACTGGTCGTTCTCCCGCTCGGGTTTCACCATGCCCAGCTCCTTGGCTAGGTACTGGCGCACTCGGTCGAGGGCTTTGTTCACTGTGGCGGTGTCGCCGGCGCCGAACAGCAGCAGGGTGCCGGGTTCCGCGCCCGTGCGGCTGAGCAGCTCCTGCTTCTGCCCATCGCTGAGGTTGTCCTTGATCGCGCCGATGGTGTCGATCTCACCGCTATCGCGCACGCGGATGAAAGCCAGGCCGCCGGCACCGGCTTTCTGGGCTTCGCTGAACACATCGCCGCCGGGCTTAATTCGCACATTGGAAAGCGCGTCGTTGCCACAGGGAACAGCGATGCATTTCACCGCGCCGCCCGACTTCACGGCACCGCTGAACACCTTGAAGCCCATGTCTTTGACGATGTCGGACACGTTGGTGAGCTCCATGCCGTAGCGGGTGTCCGGTCTGTCGGTGCCATAGCGCTCCATGGCGTCATGCCAGGTCATGCGCGGGAAGGGCCTGGGCAGGTCGATGCCTTTCACCGCTTTCCAGATTGAGCAGATCAGGGATTCGTTCAGCTGCAGGATCTCCTCTTGATCCATGAAGCTCATCTCGATGTCCAGCTGGGTGAATTCCGGCTGGCGATCGGCGCGCAGGTCTTCGTCGCGGAAACAGCGGGCCACCTGGTAATAGCGCTCAATGCCGCCCACCATCAGCAGTTGCTTGAACAGTTGCGGCGACTGGGGCAGGGCAAACCATTCACCACCGCAGACGCGGCTGGGCAGTACGTAGTCGCGGGCGCCTTCGGGCGTGGAGCGGGTGAGAACCGGGGTTTCTACTTCGATGAAGCCTTCGTCTTCGAGGAAGCGACGGGCGGCCTGAATCGTCTGGGCCCGCAGGCGCAGGTTGTCGTTCATGCGCTTGCGGCGCAGATCCAGATAGCGGTGGCGCAGCCGCAGCTCTTCGCGGGTGTTCTCCTCGTCGTGCACCGACACGGGGAAGGGCAAGTTGCCCTTCACGCTGTTGAGCACGCTGATGCCGCTGGCCAGCACCTCCACTGCGCCGGTGGCCAATTTCTCGTTGAGTGATTCAGCGGGGCGAGCCCGCACCTTGCCGCTGATCTGCAGCACGGTTTCGCTGCGCAAGTGTTCGGCGACGGCGAAAGCCTCAGCTCCCAGATCGGGATCCACCGTGATCTGCACGGTGCCGGTGCGATCGCGCAGGTCGATGAAGATCACCCCGCCATGGTCACGGCGCCGGTCTACCCAGCCGCAGAGCTGCACGGTGTTGTCGATGTGCTGTTTGCGCAGGTCGCCGCAACCGTTGCTGCGCATGGGATCTCTCAACTCGTGACAGGAGATTTTCCCACAGCCCAGGTCTCCTCAGGGATGGCGGTAAAAAGGTCGCCTGACGACCGTGGCGGCCTCTGCCTTGCCGCGGATCTCAACGCCAAGCTCCTGCCCGATCTTGGCCAGGTTTGTGGGGACGTAGGCAAGGGCAATCGCTTCCCCCAGGGTTGGTGACCAGCTGCCGCTGGTCACCACGCCGACGGTCTCTCCGTTGTGCAGCACTGGATAGTCATGACGGGCGATGGCGCGCCCCTGCAACTTGAGGCCCACCAGCCGTTTGGCGGGGCCGGACGCTGCGGCCTGCTCCAGGGCCTGGCGACCGACGAACTCCGCCGGCATCTCCAGATGCACCAACCAGCCCAGGCCCGCCTCGAATGGTGTGGTGTCGGCGTCCATGTCTTGGCCGTAGAGATGCATGGCGGCCTCCAGGCGCAGGGTGTCGCGTGCCCCCAGGCCGCAGGGGCTGACGCCGCGATCCAACAGAACCTGCCAGAGCTTTTGTCCGTCGTCTGCGCTCAGCAGCAGCTCGGCACCGTCCTCACCGGTGTACCCCGTGCGCGCTGTGAACACGGGATTGGCGAGTGCCTGAAAGCTGAGGGTGCGGTGCCCAAAGCGAGGCAGGCCGCTGAGGCTTTCTCCGCTGAGCTCCTCGAGTAGTGGGATGGCCTGCGGGCCCTGAAGAGCCAGCAGCACGCCGTCTTGTTTGATGTCGGTCACCGTGAGGCCAATCGGTTCCATGCGCTCACGGATCCAGGCGGTGTCTGCGTCGGCGCAAGCCGCGTTGATCACCAGCACCAGGGAACCCCGTTCGGCATCAACAGCGCCGCAGTCGTAAACGATCAGGTCATCCCGAATGCCGCCGCGCTCGTTCAGCAGCACCGTGTAACAGGCTTCGCCGGGACCGATGCGATGCAGATCGCTTGGCACCAGCTTTTGCAGTGCATCTTTGGGATTGGCCCCCTCCAGCTGCAGCACTCCCATGTGGGAGATGTCAAACATTCCAACGTGCTCGCGCACGACTTTGTGCTCCTGGATCAGGCCGCTGAATTGCACCGGCATCTCCCAGCCAGCGAACGGCACCATGCGGCTTCCTGCTGTGATGCAGAGGTCATGGAGCGGGGTGCGGTGCAGATCCATGCCTGTTGAACGCTTGGAGGAAGGGTGCGCCGAATCCTATGGAGGCCTACGGAATTGCGTCGGAAGTGGAAGCAAAGCCGCAGATTGTGCTCTTTTGCTGGACCGCTTTCACAAGCGTCCCTAGCTTTAGCTCTCCTTCCGGTCGGTGCGATTCTGCCACCATCTTCCTGCCAGTCTTGCGCGCACTGCGCTGCGCCAACGACCCATCAAGGAGGTTGGTGCCGCTTGCGTCATCTGCCTGTGCATGCCGAGCTGGCGCGTCTGGTCTGGTGCCATCACTGGACGGCACAACGGCCATCCCTGCCCGAGCTGGAGCCTGGGAAAGCCCATCTTCCCAGGGGTGACCGCCAGCTTGACCTTGGTGCTTCCGTTGAGGGGGAAGTGTTTTCGATGAATTCTTCTGGTTTGCTTTAAGAGAAGAATAATTGTTTTGCTGGCAACATCTTTTTTATGCGTCGTCAGTTGATATTAGTAACCATATTTCATTATTTCTGTTGCCAGCGACGACGACAATGCCGACTGCTGTGCAGCTGATAGCCGAGCATCGCAATCACGATCAATTGATTCTGCCCACTGGAAGTTTGCTGTTCAGTCGTGGGACCCCTGCCAGGTCGATCTACGCGATTGAACGCGGTCTTGTTGAGTTATCGAGTGGGGGGCGGGATCGCTTGCGCTACGGAGATGGTGAGGTGTTTTTCTATGAAGATCTCATCGCTGAGACGCAGAGACACAGCCGAACAGCCACAGCCATCACGCCGCTTCATGCCTTCTCATTGGATCGCAACAGCTTTATGGAGCTGATCCATCAACACCCGACCCTGGTGCTCACCCTGTTGGGTCGGCAGCACGCCAGGCTGAGGGAACAGCGCATGGACGCGGCTCACTTTTATTGAGCCATCAGCAGCAGCAGGCTTCGAGTGACCTTGGCCGCCAGCACACTGCTGATGCCGCTGGGATCGAGTTGAGGGGCGAGTTCAACAACATCCGCGCCCACCAGGTGGTGATATTGCAGCTCATTGATCAGAGCAGCGAAATCAGCCCAAGTGAAACCCCCTGGTTCCGGTGTTCCGGTGCCTGGCATCACCGCAGGGTCGAACCAGTCGAGATCCACGGTGAGGTAGATCGGCCGCCCGCGCAGATCGCTGAGCTTTTGGCTCATCTGATGCAGTGGAATCAAGCGGCCACTGCGATGCAGTTCTGAGAATTCCTCGGCCGTTCCGCTGCGGATGGCGATCTGCAGCAGATCGCCGCTCGGCAGCACGTCCAAGCAGCGGCGCATGGCGCAGGCATGGCTGTGACTTGCGCCGAGCCAGGTCTGCCTCAGGTCTGCATGGGCATCGAGTTGCACCAGTACCAAATCAGGATGGTCTTTGGCCACAGCCGCGACGGCTCCGGAACTGATGGAATGCTCCCCACCGAGCATCAGCGGTTTGAGGCCCAGGGCAAGAATGTGAGCCGTTGCCCGTTTAACGGCCTCCACCACAGGCTCGGGTGCTCCGAAGGCGATGTTGAGCGCGCCGAGATCGGCGTAGGCCAGGGTGTCGAGGTCTCGATCGAGCTGCGGGCAGTACGTCTCCAGGCCGGAACTGACCTCGCGGATCGCGGCAGGGCCGAACCGGGTTCCAGGGCGAAATGATGTGGTGCCGTCATAGGGCACGCCAAATACACCGACCTGACAGCCGGATGAATCGCGGCGAGCGCCCATGAAGATTGCTCCGTCTTGGTCAAACATCTCCTCAGCGTCGAAGGCCTGCAATCGGTTTGTCGTCATGCGCTGAGCTCCCTTTCAATGCTGGCGGGGATGGCCTTAAACGCTCCCGTTTGCCAACGTGGACTCCAGATGTCACAGCCATCGCCGATCGCTGCGGCGCGCGCGGGATCAGGGCTGAGGTAGCGGGGCCCGTCGCTGGCCGCGAAGGTCCAGCTCCACCAGCCGCTGGGGTACATGGGGACCCAGCCATAGAGAGGGTCCGCATAACCGAAGACCTCACGCAGCATGCGCACGGTGTCGATGTGAACCGCGCGGAACGCTTCCGGTGATTCGCTTTGGGTTGCGAACACTCCACCGGGTTTGAGAATGCGGCGGCAGTGCTGGAAGAAGCTGCGATTGAACAGTCCCTCGGCCGGCCCCGCAGGATCTGAACCATCCACCAGCACCACGTCGTAGCTGGCGTCGGAAGCCTGACCCACCCAGGCGATTCCGTCTCCCACGGTGAGCTGAAAGCGCGGGTCGCTCCAGCATCCCCCGCCGACGGCCGCCAGGTGTTTCTGGCTGAGCTCCACGACCCGACCATCAATTTCAACGAGATCGACGTGCTTCACCTCGCGATGACGAAGGCATTCCCGGGCCGTTCCGCCGTCGCCGCCGCCAATCACCAGGATCCGATCAATCGAGCGGGCCGCACAGAGGGCAGGATGGACCAGGGGCTCGTGATAGTGGCGCTCTTGATGTTCGGCTGTCATCCAGCAGCCATCGAGCAGGAGCCCGTTTCCGTAGCGATTGCTGTGGATCACCGTGATGCGCTGGATCGCGCTCTGTTCGTCCACAATCACGTCGCCTTGGAGTCCGTAGCGCACCCCGTTGTGGTGTTCGTCGATCCAGTCGCTTGCTGTTGAGGGGGCTTCGCTCATGATCTGGCGCCCAGGGTTTCTTGTCTCCAGCTAAGGGCACGACGGGTTTGCCATGCCTGAGCCGCGGCTGCAGACTGATGGCCATTTCTCCGGCCGTGTTGTGAGAGTTGTCCAGCGGTTTTTATCGATTTTCAAGGACACCAGGGAGTGTCTGGACCCGGCTCAGTTCGACGATCCAGTGGCGCTGCGCACGAACTGGACGCCTGTTGTGCATGGCGGAAATAACTTTTGCACCCACCGCTTGCAGTTGAAAAGCGGGCTAACGAGTTCCTCTGTGATCTTTCGGACCACCCCTGCGATGTTGGCGTTCTGCTTGCTGTTCCTCGTTGGCGGAGTGGGTGTTGCAGCGGCGATGCTGGTGATGAGCGCTGGGACTGCCATGGCGTTCTCACCGGGAGTGTTGGTGCCGCTGGCCTTTGCTGTGGGTGGTGGCCTGATGCTCAAACGAGCGCGGGCCCATGAGGCCAGTTTTGAACGGACGTCGGGCCAGTGCAGGGTGCGAGCGAAGAACTACTCGATCGGCGAGGTGCACGCGTTGCAGTTGCTGCGGGAAACGGTGCGGGGCAACGATTCCAACTATCACAGTTACGAGTTGAATCTGGTGTTTCGGGATGGCAGTCGCAGCAATGTGACCGATCACGGTGCCCTCCCAGCGATTCGCAGGGATGCCAGTGCGCTTGCGGACTATCTGCAAATCCCCGTGTGGGATGCCATTGATTTCAGGCTTCCCGAGCATCTGCGCAACGGCGGTGCTGATCCCAAGCTCGATCTTCTCAGAAACAATCTGGGCTTGTAAGAGGAGGTCAGTTGCTTTGGTTCAGGAGCTGCGGATCAATGAGCGCCTGGTGATTCCTGCTGCCGAACTGCAGTGGCGCTTCTCCCGCGCATCCGGTCCTGGAGGGCAGGGAGTGAACACCACCGACTCCAGGGTTGAGTTGCTGTTTGATGTGGAAGGCTCCCGGGTGCTGGGTCCTTTTCGTAAAGCGCGGCTGAGGGAGCAGCTGGCGTCCCGTTTGCAGGATGGTTGCCTCAGGGTTGTGGTTGCTGAGGAGCGATCGCAGTGGCAAAACCGTCAGCGGGCGATGGCGCGTCTGGCGGATTGGTTGCGCGAGGGCCTGAAGCCTCCCCCGCCCCAACGCCGTGCCACCCGCCCTGGGCGTGCAGCCGTGAAACGCCGGCTCGATGCCAAGGGCCGGCGCAGCGAGCTCAAGCGCCGCCGACAAGGACGTTCAACCTTGGATGACTGAGCAAAAATGCAGCAAACCTTTGGTTATGGGAACATTAAACTGATGGAAGATGAAAGGTATGGGTTTGGCAAAAGCGCAAAACCGCCGTTCCATTGATCACCTCGTTGATCTGTTGATGATCGAGGAGAGAGCGAGGTGCTGCTGCACGCGAGCTCAAGCGCAATTGCTGATCAAGGAGTCCGATCAGGTCAAGCGTGCTCTCTGGGGTTCTGCAGCGGATTCCGGTTACGAGCATTTCTGAGAGCTCAGAGTGTCTACCCGGCCTACGGTCTAGGCATCAACCCCAAGAATGTGCAGATCCGTCGCGACACCATCGGCCTCACTGTGGATGGGAGCTTGATGCGCCTCTATGTCGCCCAGCCCCAGCCCGAGGGGTGTTGGCCTGGCTTGCTTTTTTATTCCGATATCTATCAGCTTGGTGATCCGATCACGCGCTTGGCGGATCGCCTCGCCGGCTATGGCTACGTGGTGGCCGCTCCTGAGATCTTCCACCGCCGTGAACCGATCGGTGCGGTGATCAAGCCCGATGCCATAGGTCGGCTGCGGGGGAACAACAACGCCAGAAACACCTCCACGGCTGCTTTCGATGCGGATGCCGCTGCTGTTCTCGATTGGCTTACGGATCAGGTCGCTGTGGATGGAGCCCGCCTGGGCGCTGTGGGCTTCTGCATCGGTGGGCACCTTGCCTTTCGAGCCGCCCTGCGGCCTCAAGTGCGGGCTACGGCCTGCATCTATCCCACGGGGCTCCAGGATGGGCTGTTGGGCTCAGACCGAGCCGATTCCCTCCAGCGCGCTGCCGAGATCCAGGGGGCTTTGCTCACGATCTTCGGCAGCCTCGACCCCCATGTGCCGGAGCCGGCCCGCGAGGCGATCCTCGCTGCGTTCGCTGCAGTGCCTGACCTGCGGCAGACAACTCGTCTCTATGAGGCCAATCACACCTTCATGCGCGATGACGGTGAACGCTGGGACCCCCAATGTTCAGACCATGCCTGGGGGGAGGTGATCGCCTTTCTCCAGAAGGAGCTGGGTTGAACGTGATCAAGACGACTGGGCGCTTTCAGCGCGGATCGCAGCCTTCGCTTGCTGCCACAACTCCTCAAGCTCCTGGATGCTCCGTCCTTGCAGGTCTCCTTTCAGGGCGCTCTCAACCCGGGAGAACCGATCCAGGAAGCGGTGATTGGTTGCGGCGAGTCCTTCCTCGGGATCAAGGCCGCACCAGCGGGCCACATTCACCAGGGTGAACAGCACATCGCCGAGCTCATCCTGGGCATGGCGGCGATCCCCCGAGGCAATGGCGTCCTTGAGCTCGTCGAGCTCCTCGTGAACCTTGTCCCACACGCCCGTGAGGTCATCCCACTCGAAACCGGCCTTGGCGGCCTTGCGAGAGATGGTCATGGCAGCGGCCAGGGCCGGTTGCCCTCGCACCTTGCCGGCCAGTTGATCGCTCAGCGGGCTGGAGGATTGCTCTCCTCCCATTTGTTCCGCCCGTTCTGCGGCCTTGATGGCCTCCCAGCTCAAGCGCACGGCCTCACTGCTTTCCGCTCTGGCCTCACCGAACACGTGGGGATGGCGGCGGATCAGCTTGTTGCTGATGGCCGTGGCGATGGCATCGAGATCAAAGCGGCCGTGTTCTTCACCGATCCGGGCGTGCAGCACCACCTGCAGCAGAAGATCGCCCAGTTCCTCTGTCAGATGCCGGTCGTCGCCATGGCGGATGGCATCCGCTACCTCATGGGCTTCCTCCAGCACATAGGGGACTAGGGAGGCATGGGTCTGCTCCAGGTCCCAGGGGCAACCGCTCACCGGATCCCGCAGGCGTGCCACCACGCTTTCCAGGTGGCGCAGGGGGTCCTGATCACCAGGAACCGTGGCGTGCTCGGCCATGAAGTCTGTCGGCGTCCTGCGCCACCCTCTCACCGGTGCCGTCCGTGCGGCCAGTGTCGGGGCCATTCAGCGGGCAGGGGATCACCGTCGAGGATCAGATGCAGCCAGACACTCGTCTCCAGCCCCAGCAGAACGGCCAGCACGGGGCGCGGATGCTTGCGCAGCCAGTGAAGAACCACAGGAAGTGCCTCGCTGGGTGCGGGACCGGACCAGCCAGGGAGGGCTGTCAGAGCGATCCAACCCAGCACCCCAACGATCAGCATCCAGGCCAGCCGCAGCCCTGTGCCGATCAACGGGCCATGGGAGAACAGTGATCGGTGCGGGATCAGCGTCCGGTAGGGGCGCCAGATCCAACCCAGCGCACCCCACCGTTTCAGAGCTCGTGAGCGGGTGTCGAGATCAGGAGAGAGCCAGAGCCCTCCCCAGGCGAAGGCCGCGGCGGTGAGTGCGCCCAGACCCCAGCCCAACCAGAACCCCGAAAGCAGGCCCGCGGGGACACAGCCGATCAGCGTGGCGCGGTCATGATCCCGGCCGGAGGCCATCGCAGTGATTCATCCGTGACCCAGCCTGCCGCGATCAGGCAGAATCTCAACTCCGGGCGATTAGCTCAGCGGTAGAGCACCTCCCTTACAAGGAGATTGTCACTGGTTCGATCCCAGTATCGCCCATCATTCATACCAAGGCTTCTCAGCCAAACACCACCCGCCACTCGGCGGGTTTTTTGTTGGCGGGACCACTACGGGACCACTTTTCATGGCATGATCACCGAAGTGGTCCCAACAGAGAGATTGTCATGGCACTCGATTTTCGTCCCGTTCTCAAGGAATCCATCAAGAACGCAGGCGTCCCCCGCGGGTGGTCCGTCAGTGAGCACCGAGGCAAGGTGAAACTGCGCGTCAGGTCTGGTGCCGGTGGTGCCGTCGCGTCATGGAGCAAGACGCTGCCTATCCCATGGGAAGTGGGTTGCATCGGTCCCGTCACCGACGAGGTGGCTGCGCTTTATGCGGCCACACAGTCCGATCCACCCAAGTCAGTTGGTGATGCGTGGCTGGAACTTCACCCTGAAGACGACGACGCCGAACCTGCTCCAGGTGTCCCGTCATTGATCACCGGCATCGACTGGCAGACCATCGCCAATCGGTTTTATGCCGACCGCTGCAAACACGGCACCAAGATCAACCTGCGCACCCTGAGGGAAGAGCAGCGGTACGTCGGGGCTGCAGTGGAGCTATTGACTCAGAAGCGCCCACCAGCAACTCCATATGCCCTGATTGACGCTGCGTTGGAACTGCGGGGGTGGGTTGATAAGCCAGCGGCCCGTAAGTCAGCAGTAGGTGCCATCTGCCGGTTCCTGGCCTTCGGGATGGATCACTGCGGGTTGAGTGCTGACTGGGAAATTCCCAGCAGACAGAAGGCAAAGCTGGGCGGCAGTGGCCGTGCATCTGACCCACAGCCCGTTGCACCTTTGACCGATGTGGAGTGTCTGAAGCTCATTGATGCCGCGCAATCCCCTGAGTGGAAAAACGCGTTGCGGATCATGGCCACTTATGGGTTGCGACCAATCGAGTTGTGCCATCTGACGGTCGAGTTCAACGATGCGACCAAGCGCAACCAGCTGAAGTGCACCTACCGCAAGGCATGTGGTGGGCGCTCAGAGAAGCTGACGACAGAGCCACGATTCCTGTTTGCAGCGCCGTTGAAAGATGCCGATGGAATGCCCACCAGCGGTGATCTGACAGCGGCCTGGGAGGCTGGTCTGCTGCCCCTGCCACCACTGAAGGAAGGTGGACGGGCGGTCGACCAATACCTGTCACGAATGCCGTTGTGGAAGCAATGGAAGGCTGAGTTTGCAGCCAAGGGCAAGACGTTGCGGGCCTACAGCTTCCGCAACAGCTACAGCGTCCGGTGCCATGCAGCAGGCAAGCCCACCAGCGCGATCAGCGACGCTATGGGCCATAGCGAGCGCACCCATTCCGATAGCTATCTGACGACGAGGTTGAAGACGGTGGAGCTGACTGACCGGGTGAATGTGTGGAATCGGTTGAACGCCAAGACGATTGATCGAGTCCGCAGGACAGGGACGGATGAATGTGATTACTGGGTGCCGTTGACGTCTGACGAGTGACAGCGGGGAACACTCAAGGCAGTCACGTCTGACCGATGCCTCAAGACACCCGTATTGCCACACGATGGTCGGCTGCAATCTCAGGCAGAAGCAGCTCCAACAGGGGCAGCACCCAAAGAAGCGGTGCAAGCTCTGGGCACCCACCTGGCAGAAGGAAATGGGCTGTGCTCCTGAGGCGAGCTAGAAGCTTGGTGCGGTCCCTTGATTTGGAACATCGAACTCAGAATTGTTTTTCTCTTCCAGCTCATCTAGTGAAATCGTCATTTCATTGCTGGGCTTGGATGAGACCCCTTTGACCGTGGGTGGCTTTGCGCCCCAGTCGTGTCCAGGCTGATCAGGCAACCATTTCCCAGCTCTGTAGTTCCTAGAGGACATCGCTCAGAGTCATCCATTGCTTACTAGTTCTAGCTCTGGGCTCCTGCCTGGCAGAAGGAAGTGGGCTGGGAGCCAGACGCTGGCTGAGCAGAGCGGGGAACACTTCAGGCAGTCACTTCTGACCAATGCTTCAAGACACCCGCATCACACTGTTCCTGCTGGCTGAACTGGTGGCAGCGATTAGCCCAGAGAGGCCTGCCCCAACAATGGTGATGTCAACTTTGGTCATGGTTTGATGAGACTAGATTGTTCGGTTGTATCGATGATTTTGCTCAGCCACGCATGAAAAACTTGTTCAATGTTTGAGTTATTTCCCAGATCACATCTTCACCCTTGGGAAGGTAGAAACTGTCCCTTGCTCGATAGGTCTCTGTGATTCCATTACTTTTGTACGTGACGTTGACAACGCCAGAAATGACTGTCATCAGTTCTTCTACAGGCTAAGCCTCCTCTTCAAGGCATGGTGCACACTTCCAGATGCCACATATTGTTTTTTCATCTTCTGATTGGTAATAAACATATTCGCTTTCGGTGTGATCGTCCGTCGTAAACGCTTCGAGCGGAACCATATTGGATGGAGCGAGTTCCACCTGTGGGTCGAGACGCATCTGAAAAATACAAAAGATATTTCTATAATGATAACAGGGAAGATAAGTGGCGTATCAGTTGATACAAAGTTAGTTTCGGTGCGATTTTTCTAGGCAATTCATGAGATTGATTGCAACGACCAGCGCAATCAATCAAAGCTCGGCATCATACGCGGACTGACGCCAGTCTCATGCTCCGTCGTCTTTCCATTGGACTCTTTGCTTCTGTTATAGCCATCACGCCATTCCCCCTGAAAGCGCATGACGGCTTCGCTTATGGCATCAAGCCTAGAGATCAGCCAAACAAACCAAGCATTGGATTGTGCGATCACCTCAGAGACGATGATCGTCAGTGGGACAATACTTTTACGACTACCATTGGGTCATGGAGGCTAACTGTAAGAAACTCGAATGAATTTCATGCGGGAAACATTACTTTTATTGAGAAAATAAATCCTAAAAACGCAGAGGAAGGCTCAAAAGAATTCAATTCAGTCGTGCATACTATTGCGATTGATAGTGGCTGTCCGCCACATGCTAATCGGAATATTCGCAATGAGATCCTGGATACCAAAAAAATATTTTATCTGATCAATACCCATGCTCACCATGATCACATCCTGGGAAATTCGCTTTTCCGCGATGCCGGGGCCGAGATCATCGCCCACGACAACGCCAGAAAGGAGATGGCATCACTCGAAGACTTTGATCCGTCGGGCCTACCTAACATTACCTTCACGGACGAAATGAGCTTATTTGTTGATGACATTGTCGTGCACCTGATACATCTTCCATCAGGCCATACAAATGGTGATTTAGCTATTTGGATACCCAAGCTCAATATTCTCTTCACGGGCGATACTTATATGACCGAAGGCTATCCTTTGATTGACCTGAGAAGTGGATCAATTCGGGGGCTAATCAAAGCGGTTACATTAATGATTGAAATTGCGGGAGATAATACATTAATCATTCCAGGCCACGGTAATCTTAAAAAAAGAACAGATGGGAGCATTGAAGGCCCAAAACGGGAGGGCTTGATTCAGTACCGCCAGATGCTGATAACAGTCACCAAAGAAGTTGAAAAACTAAAGCAAATTGGGTACAGCTTGCAGGAAATAAATGCCAAAAATCCCACTCAAGAATTTGATCAAAAATGGGATAAAAACTTGATCTGCCCCGAAAACTTTGTGTCCTTTATATACAATTCATTACCGGGGAACAAAGATGAAGTTAGCTCTTGCTCTAACAGCAGCCGTGTCGATTTTGCACCACCCAAATAAGACAATAAATCCTTTATCGAGTCACGCTTAAGGTTTGCTCAGACAGCTTCAGCAAGATCTCCTTTACCGTCTAATTATCTATCCGATACCTGGCACGATTGAGCAGAAATTAGCTAAAAAGAGATCGCTAAAATAAGAGTGTCAGCTAGGGACATTGCAGCCCCGCCACGAGTGGGGTTTTTTATTGCAGCGGGGAATGCTTTCAGCAGTTGCACCCATCCAATGACCCTCGACACTCAGATGACGCTGGCTCTGCTGCAGGAGCTGCTCCTGTCGCTACGTGCCAACGACCCTGATGGCTTCAAAGGCTGGCTAGCTGAAGTCGTTCATGAGCTTGGTGAGCCAGCAGTGATTGAACTGATGCTCGACGGGTTGAACCCAATCCTCACGACAGACGAAGCGGACAGGCTGGTGGGCTGGCACCTAGGGGTAAGCCTCTAATAATTTTGCTAGAGAGGGCATGGAGTCCTAGTCCTCTCCTATGTCAGAAGAACAACTCAAGGCTTTCTTGGAAGCCGTCAAGGCAGACTCCTCACTGCAAGAGAAACTCAAAGCCGCTGGCGATGTCGATGCCGTTGTCGCCATTGCAAAGGCTGCGGGTTTTGCCATCTCAGCTGATGACCTCGAGAGAGCTCAATCTGAAATTTCGGAAGAAGAGCTGGAAGGCGTGGCTGGTGGCTACGGCCATCCCGAAACTACGATGCCAGCAGACCCTACGAAACTACTGCCGATAAAGATAAACTACGGGGACCTACTGCCGAAAACCCTTCCGTTACTGTGAATGTACTGCCGTTACTGTAAAAAACGAAAACCGTTTTTACCTTGATGGTAGCAGCCCAACATGATGGGGGCAGCAGACCCTAATTATCCCATCAAACCCCTGTTGCCACAGGGGTTTTTTATTTCCTCAACCAACCCACAGAAAGTCCCAAACGGCTTCCGATACCTGGCACTAATGAATACTTAGCCCCGTCAGCAATGGCAGTTTTTTTACATGGACCACCAAGGAAGCTGGCGAAACTCACTGACTTGATCTAGCGAATCCAAGCTTTTACTTCTGGCCCCAGTTGAATCCGAACCGCTGCTGGGCGGATGCTTCCATCTCCTTGCGGATCTGCTGCATCGCTTCGCGAGCAAATGCCTTTTCATTCTCCTGAGCAGTAATGATCTGCTTCGTAAGAGTACGGAGCTTTTCAATGTCCTCGCAGCCATCGATCTCTCTGAAGGCTGCTTCCAAATGAAACCTTTGCTCAACTGACAAGTGATGATTGGTCATTAGAGATAAGTAAAGGAGTTACAGCCCCGCTGATATGGCAAGGCTGCTGATCAGTCGGTGATGACTCAGGCTGCAGAAATGCTGTATGGAGCTTCAGGGGCGCTGGTGGGCATGGGGTCGAGCTTGCCTTGTGCCAATGCTTTGGCGCGGACATACATCTGACTTGATGTGGCACCAGCTGCTTCCATTGCCTTGGCGACGATGGCCCAGTTACGAACTTCGGTAGACATTTGAGGCTGAATTGAAGACAAAACAACCATCGCCAGCCAACAGACCTGGCCGTGACGGTGAAAACCGCCAAGGGACCGAACACGCGAAACGAGAAGTTCGCTGCTAATTACCTGGTTTCTCCGAGTGTTCGTCTGGCTTTGGGCGGTAACGAGACATGGCATACAACAGGCCAAAACGCCTGTCTTGCGTTGCCACTGCATCACCAGCGCAACAGCGGGGAATACTCAAGGCAGTGACGTCTGGCCCATGACCCGCGACACCCGCATTGCTCTGTTCCTATCCAGCCTGTCGATGCCAACAGGAACACCCAGGAGTTCAGAACTTACGTGTGGTGTATCGCTCGATTACACTCCTGAATTTACTCTCACCAGAGAAATAAAGTTTTCTAAAGATTGTATCGATATCTGTAGGTACTTGAACTCAAGTACATGAAGTCTCCGTTACATCCAGTGAGAGTCTGGCTTCTGTGCCGAGAGACACTTATTTGGAATTACAGAATCCCTTAATATTCTTTGCATCCCTCATCATGGGCTCTGCCCTCCTTCCCATGGCTTCATCCAAAAAAGAACTTGCGCTGCTTGGCGGCACCTTCATCTTTGGCTTGAGTGCTCTTGAGATGGTTCTGAGAATTGGCGGATATTGATATTGAGTAGAGGAGTTTATTCTGCCATTAGAGATAGCCCGGTATCACATCAAGGTGGTGGCAAATGAGTCGCCATCAATCTCCCGATAAAACATTCAGCCCCGCCACGAGCGGGGTTTTTTATTGCCAATTGATGAGATCGATTACTGCGAAGAGCGCAGTCAAGCAAAGCTCGCCATCATGTGCGGACTGACGCTATCCCAATGCTACGTTCCGCGATTACGTCTGCCGCCTCTCTGCTGGCAATAGCTCTTACGAATCCTCTATTAACTGCAAATGCGGGGGAGGCCGGGCTTGAGCACTTCAAATGCAAAGCGGCAGGCACCATCACAATGACTGACGAGGAAGGTTTTCAACCCGTATCAGAGGAGATCACCGTTGCGTTGAAGGTCGAAGTCGATGAGCCAAACGGAAATGTAAGGATTAATCAGCCTTACTCTCAAGAGATGGATCCTTGGGGTGCAGCCATCTTTGACCGGGATGCATCCGGACGTTGGGTAGCAGTTGAATTTTATCAGCAGATACTGCACACAAAAGTAGAGGTGACGATACTCAGAAAGAGCGGGAAATTTTATTACGCGAGAAATCAGAGCAAGGTATTCCCAAAGTTTTCAGAGACAGCCGAAGGTGTTTGCAGGCGTTATTGATTAATAAAAATAATGCCCTATCAATTTGCGTCTCATTTCCTCAGGAACCTTCTGATCGTAATTAATTCTCCAGCCTTCAATACCTGGCACTTGTGAGCTGAAATTAGATAAAACGAGATCGCTAAAATAAGGGTGTCAGCTAGAGACATTGCAGCCTTACGTGACTGAGACTTTCTGAAGGGGGGATGCTTTAGGCAGTTGCCCTTAACCAATGACCCTCGACACCCAGATGACGCTGGCTCTGCTGCAAGAGCTGTTAATGGCGCTTAGGGCTAACGACGCTGATGGCTACAAGTCTTGGCTTGCCCTTGGCATTGAAGAGCTTGGAAGGGATGTAGCTGGTGAGGTCGAGTCGGATTGGATGGTGCCCTTATTGGTTGAAGAGGAGAGGGACAGGCTGATGGTTTGGCAGCTGGGTGTGAGCCTCTAGTCCTTTCGGAGGCGGAACTCTTACGTGTCCAATACTACAGAACAATTCTCCGTCCCCATGCTCAAATAATATATTATTTTAATTGACAATGAGATTTGCAGTGAACTGGACAGTGCCTTCTAGTACTGACGCCTCTTATGTCAAGGCTGTACAAGATGCTGTCCTCGGTTACCTGAAAAGTGGATCCCCGATGGATCAGTTTGAGGGTTTCAAAATACTTGAGCGAATCCATTTCCCACTTCAAGGAGGAATACAGCTGGTCGAGGCCGAGAGTATGGCTCATGTCTACAAGTTCACAGCTCCATGGACCAAAAACTTAGGGATCGAAGTTGAGGTTCTTCCTGCACTGAGTGATGAAGAGCTAATAGCTACAGAAGAGGCTTTGACGTCGTAATTAATTCAGATTGAGGAGCTGGCCCTACCCCGCCATAAGCGGGGTTTTTTATTGCCTTCCTGTCAGCTCATCCCAGCTCACATATGCAGGTCCAAGCTCAATGAGCTGCCTGCAGCGTCTCCGTGCAGCAGGCGTGTCAGGTCGCTTGGCATCAAGCTGCCATTGCTTCCGTACGCCTTCCCATTGCCCCGTCGTTAATTCCTGCGTCTTGGGGTCGCGCTTATGCCTGCGCCTTGCCATCAACGCAACCTCTGCAGCACCTGTGTCGCAAGCAATGCCACGTCTTGCAGCATTAACTCAACTGGGGGATAGAGGCGGCTGAAATCGGGAAAATAAATCCCCCAGTTGGGGGAGGGTGTAACGATGCAAAAGTGCGATGGTGAATACATCGGGGGGCGACCCTCACACAACACCTGAATTAAATGAAACTTTCTGCTTTTGTCGCTATCGCTGCTGTTATTGGTGGTTCATTTTTAATTCCTGTTCCTGCTGATGCAAGCGTCTGGGTTGACCTAAAAAATAATAAACAGCTACTTGCCAATGACGGTGATTCAACAGTTTATGTGACAAATGGGTATACGACCACATCGGAAAAAACTGAGAAGGCAGGCTATCCAATTGCGTGAGGCAAACATAATGCAAGAAAACTGATTAACAATATCCCTGGCATTAAGGGATGGGCGAGCGCATTTCATAATGAGTCAAACCATATGCCAAACTCTGAAATTGGTTCTTGGACTGCAGAAATGCTTTACAGAAACAGTAATTGAAAAAAAGTCGGGAAGCCTGAAGCCTTATGGCTGAAAGCTATACAAAACCCGCAAGGGAAAAGCAGGGGGCGTTATGTGTCGCTATCAATCTCCCGACAAACTTACTTCTTTTACTCCATAGTCAAATGATTGAGCAAAGTATTTTCATCAGTGAAGACGGTCGAAGATTTGACACCTCAGAGGAATGTCAAGAGTGGGAATCTCTGCTTATTGTCATAAGAAAAGTCAGGCAGCGGTTATGGGAGCATGAATTCAAGACATCAGCCTTGGGTCCAGCATGGTGCAAAGAAAATATGGGAGAAAGGTGTACCGACGAATACCAGCTCAGTTCTGACAACGAACTTCTTCACCTTGATGACGATATATTTGGAGGAAGACTAGAAGATGTATGCATTGTTGCAGTTCAGTCATACATGTTTAGGCTTAGACAAGAATATTCAATAGTCTTTGATTGGCTAATAAATACTCAATACTAGTTTTGCTATCAATCTCCCGACTGAACATTCAGTCCCGTCAGCTATGGCGGGTTTTTTATTGCCTACCCAGTTGGTGGATGCAATCAACCCACTCCTTAGGCGAAGTTGATGCCAGTAATGAATTGAGGGAATGGAAAAGTTGGTCTACGGACCTTTTGTTACGAGAGAGATCGCTTTGCAGCTGCTATCCCTAAGCCTACTCATGGCCTACATGGCGGAGAACAGCAAGCGGCTCATGGAAGCGAGGTACTGAACCGATTGGATGCAAAAGAGGGAGCAACTGCCTTGTAGGCAGTCGGTCGATTGCAAAGTGGTCCCACCTTGTAAGTGGTCCCGCCCCCTAAAACGGGACCACTATTGGCATTTCAGGGGGGTTCCTAGGGCGCCCTCTATATCCAAGAGCCCAGTCATAGCTTGAAAATCGCTTGCTAGGACTGTGAAATTTTCTCCCTTACAAGGAGATTGTCACTGGTTCGATCCCAGTATCGCCCACTTGAATTCAGCGTGTCACTGGGTTCTCAGCGACTGTCTCGGCAGCTGTGGCAGAGCCCGAAAAATTCCAGGGTGTGGAAGATCACATCGAAATCTTCCGCTTCCGGAGCCTCCACGTTCAGGCCGTGGATCGGGCAGTGCTCAAGACGTTCGGTCTTGCCGCAGTCCACACAGGTGAGGTGATGATGATCTCGCTCCACTGGTGCATAGAGAGCTTCACCCGTGGGCAGATGACGACAGCGCACTTTCCCTTGGCGCTGCAGCTGGCGCAGGTTCCGGTACACCGTGGCCAGTCCCATCGCTCCAGGTTTGTCCTGGAGGCAGCGATGAAGCTGCTGGCCCGTCATTTCCTGTTCGGAGCGTTGCAGTTGCTCCAGCAGTTTCAGCTGGCGATCACGGCCAGCATTTCCCCGTTCCATCGTCGTTGGTCTCACACTGCAGCGCTGTGGTGTTCAGTCAGTGATTCACTCACTGTCCAGAGGCGTTGTCGCTGGCTTTGATCCTTGGCGGCACGGGCCACCGGCTGTTGTTTGGGAGAACCGCGCAGTCCGCCCAGCTGGCTTGGGCCGTAGTGCTCACCGCCCTGGGCATCGCTTGCCGTGGCGGCATAAAGCTGGGGCAGGGCTCCCTGGGCAGCGCTCTGGAAGAAAGGATCCATCAGCCGATAGGCCAGGGCTTCCTGCCAGGCTCCCGTGGCGGCCACCGACACCGGTTGCAAATTGGTGCGTGCCAGTCCGGGGTGGGCTGCGAGGGATCGCACCGCACTTCCGGAGGCCTGCAGCCGCTGATTCAGTTCCAAAGCAAACATCACATTGGCGAGCTTGCTTTGGGAATAGGCCTTCCAGCGGTCGTAGCGCTGCTCTCCCTGGAGGTCGTCCCAGGCCATCACTCCGAAATACTGGGCGCCGGAGGTCACGGTGACAACCCGCGCATGCGGGCGGTCGTTCATCAAGGGCAGCAGCGCCTGAGTTAAGGCGAAGTGACCCAGATGATTCACACCAAATTGCAGTTCATAGCCTTGGCGGCTGAGCATGCGTGGAGGCGCCATCAGTCCGGCGTTGTTGATCAGAAGATCCAGCCGTCCGTACCGGTCCGCCACATCCCTCGCGCAGCTCGCCACGCTGTTCAGATCCGAGAGATCCAGCTCGAGAAGATCCAGACCGGCAGTGCCTGCTCCCAGCAGTTGGGCACGGGCTGCTTCACCCTTGCGTGCGCTGCGGCAGGCCATCAGCACGGTGCAGCCACGGCCGATCAGTGCCCGCGTGGTTTCCAGCCCAAGGCCGCTGTTCGCCCCGGTGACCAGGGCGACCCGACCTCGCTGATCAGGTATGTCTTCGGTAGTCCAACCCATGGTGCGGGAGTGTCAGCACAGGGTCAGTCTCGCTGGTCGGATCAGTCCTCGGGGAACAGCAGCCCTGCCAGTTCGTCGGCATCCACGTCGTAGACCCTTGCCAGAGAGGTTTCGATGGCACTGGTCACTTCACCGGGAAGAAAGCGCATCGAATTCAGGGCATCTTCGGTGATCTCGTCTGTGAGAAGGGTGTCCTCGCTGTCCAGTTTCTCGTCGTTGATCACTGCCATCACCCAGCTCTGATAGGCGTACACCAGATCCGAGAATTCGAGTTCGGGGTCGTTGAGATCCAGGGTCATCGTCAGGCTCAGCGCGCTGCACCAGTCTGACCTCCGGGGAGCAGGATGTCTTTAGCTGAGCATCAGGATGGGTTTACCGGATTCCGAACAGCTCCAGGGCACTCTTGTTGATTTCGCCCTCGGTGAGCTGATCCGACAGAACCGCGAGAGTTTTCAGCCGCTCTGGACGGTGGACAGCTGGGCCAAACTGATGATTTGGCTGGCCCTGAACTGCGGCCTTGCCGGTGACAGCGAAAGCCTGGAGCATTTCGCCGCTGCTCTGGGTGAACGAATCACATCGCGCTTACGGCGCACGTTTTTTGAAAGGGAGCTGCCTGATCTTGAACTTCAGGTTCTGGCGGATCCGGCTGAGCAACAGGTGTTGCTTCTTTCCCTCGATCCAGGAAATCCCTCGGTTCTGGCTCCCGATCGCCTCCAGCGGGCACTTGAGAGAGTGGCGCTGATCCCCAGAGTGGTGCAGGACCAGGGGCGTTGGC
The DNA here is from genome assembly GCF_014279875.1 of Synechococcus sp. MEDNS5. Taxonomy (NCBI): domain Bacteria; kingdom Bacillati; phylum Cyanobacteriota; class Cyanophyceae; order Synechococcales; family Synechococcaceae; genus Synechococcus; species Synechococcus sp. MEDNS5. Next base: position 2,321,110 of record NZ_CP047952.1, on the reverse strand, counting down.
AGCAGCTGGAGGCGGTGGTGGCCATTCCCTGGGAGGCCTGCCGTGATTGAACAGGTCTCCTTGATCGCCTCCTACCGCAATGCCGGCTACGAGGCCGTCGCCGATGGTGTGATGGCGTTCTTTGATCGCCGCAAAGACTTGCAACGGCCTGGCGTGGCCTTCGGGCCAGGCGGTGGCGACGAGCCTGCCAAGGTGTCCACCGACATCAGCCTGGTCGCCATTGATCGCAGTGATCCCGATGCCTATGCCCTCGCCGAGGTGATCGTGCGCGGGGTGACGGCAGCCCTTGCGCAGTACCTCAAGGAACGGCCCCTCTTTCGTCAGGTGTGTCCGGATCAGGAGCTTTTCGTGCTCCCGATCTTCAATCTTCAGCGCTATGCCCCTGGAGAGGGTTTCCGGCAGTGGCATTGCGACTGGACGATCAGCAATGAGGCCACCGAGCCGGTGCACCGTGTTCTCGCTTGGATCCTTTATTGCGACAGCGTGCCTGAGGCTGGCACTGAGTTCCACTGGCAGCACCATCACGAAGCCGCCGAGCGGGGCAAGCTCGTGATTTTCCCTGCTGGACCGTCTCACATTCACCGGGGGCGAGTGAACACCACCGCCAGCAAAACCATTGCCACGGGCTGGATCAACGCCGGGTCTTATCAGGCTTTTCTTGAGCGTCTCTCCCGAGCCTGATGCGTCGCTTTGCGAGCATGGCCCACGCATCGCACCGCTTCCGTGCCCGAACTGGCCAAGACCTACGACCCGGTTGGTACGGAAGCGCGCTGGCAACAGGCCTGGGAGAGCCAGGGAGCCTTTCATCCCGACCCCAATGCGCCTGGTGAACCGTTCTCGGTGGTGATCCCGCCACCGAACGTGACCGGCAGCCTGCACATGGGCCATGCCTTCAACACGGCCCTGATCGATACGATCGTGCGCTATCAGCGCCTGGCTGGAAAGAACGTGCTCTGCCTGCCCGGCACCGACCACGCCTCGATTGCAGTGCAGACGATCCTTGAGAAGCAGCTCAAGGAGGAAGGAAAGACCCGCCACGATCAGGGCCGCGACGCGTTCCTGGAGCGGGCCTGGCAATGGAAGGCCGAGAGCGGTGGGCGGATCGTTGGCCAGCTGCGGCGGCTCGGGTATTCCGTTGATTGGAAACGTCAGCGCTTCACCCTTGATGAGGGCCTGAGCGAGGCGGTGAAAGAGGCCTTCGTGCGCTTGCACGAGCAGGGTTTGATTTACCGCGGTGAATACCTGGTGAACTGGTGCCCTGCCTCCGGTTCGGCGGTGAGCGATCTGGAAGTGGAGATGAAGGAGGTGGATGGTCATCTCTGGCATTTCCGCTATCCCCTCAGCAGCGGCGAAGGCCATCTGGAGGTGGCCACCACCCGGCCCGAAACGATGCTGGGCGACACGGCGGTGGCGGTGAACCCCACCGACCAGCGCTATGCCCACCTGGTGGGACAGACCCTGACGCTGCCGTTCGTGGGCCGGGAGATTCCGATCGTGGCCGACGACCATGTGGAAAAAGACTTCGGCACCGGCTGCGTCAAGGTGACGCCGGCCCACGACCCCAACGATTTCGCCATCGGCCAGCGCCACGGTCTGCCCCAGATCACGGTGATGCGCAAGAACGGCACGATGAACAAGGAGGCGGGCCAGTTCGAGGGGCTGGATCGTTTCGAGGCCCGCAAGGCGGTGGTGGCCGGCTTGGAGGAGCTGGGGTTGCTGGTGAAAGTGGAGGACTACCGCCACAGCGTTCCCTATTCCGATCGCGGCAAGGTGCCGGTGGAGCCTCTGCTCTCCACCCAGTGGTTTGTGAAAACCGAGCCCCTGGCGGCCCGTTGCCGCGACGCGCTGGAGAAGCAGGATCCCCGCTTCATCCCCGAGCGCTGGGAGAAGGTGTATCGCGACTGGCTCACTGACATCCGCGACTGGTGCATCAGCCGCCAGCTCTGGTGGGGCCATCGCATCCCCGCCTGGTTCGTGATCAGCGAAACCGGCGGCAAGTACACCGACACCACGCCTTACGTGGTGGCCCGCAACGAAGCCGAAGCCCTGGAGAAGGCCAAGGCGGAGTACGGCGCGGCGGCGCAGATCGAGCAGGACGAAGACGTGCTCGACACCTGGTTCTCCAGTGGCCTCTGGCCCTTCTCCACCCTGGGTTGGCCCGATACGGACAGCGCTGATCTGCAGCGCTGGTACCCCACCAGCACCCTGGTGACGGGCTTCGACATCATCTTTTTCTGGGTGGCCCGGATGACGATGATGGCCGGCGCTTTCACCGGCGCGATGCCCTTCCAGGACGTCTACATCCACGGCCTGGTGCGGGATGAGCAGAACCGCAAGATGAGCAAGAGCGCCGGCAACGGCATCGATCCACTGCTGCTGATCGACCGTTACGGCACCGATGCTTTGCGTTTTGCCCTGGTGCGTGAAGTGGCTGGTGCGGGTCAGGACATCCGCCTGGATTACGACCGCAAAAAGGACACCTCCGCCACCGTGGAGGCCTCGCGCAACTTTGCCAACAAGCTCTGGAATGCCACCCGCTTCGCCCTGATGAACCTGGGCGGCGAGACGCCGGCCCAACTCGGTGAGCCCATCCCTGAGGCCCTGCAGTTGGCGGACCGTTGGATCCTCTCGCGTCTAGCCAGGGTGAACCGGGAGACGGCGGAGCGTTATGGAAGTTATGCATTGGGTGAAGCGGCTAAGGGCCTCTACGAGTTCGCCTGGAACGACGTTTGCGACTGGTATCTGGAGCTGAGCAAGCGCCGGCTCAATCCCGGTGAGAACCCCTCAGCCGAGGCCCTGGCTGATCAACGGGTGGCCAAGCAGGTGCTGGCCAAGGTGATCAGCCAGATGCACCTGATGCTGCATCCGCTGATGCCCCACCTCACCGAGGAGCTCTGGCACAGCGTCACCGGCGAACCGGCGACCAGTTTCCTGGCCCTGCAGTCCTGGCCGGCTCGGGATGAGAGCGCTCTGGATGATGCCTTGGAAGCGTCCTTCGCGGAGCTGATCGGTGCTATCCGCTTGGTGCGCAACCTGCGGGCGGTGGCGGGCCTCAAGCCCTCCCAATCGGTGCCGGTGCGCTTCGTCACCGGCCGCGGCGAGCTGGCGGCTGTGCTCACCAAGGGCACGGCCGACATCACGGCGTTGACCCGGGCGGAGTCGGTTGCGGTGATGACGCCGGCGGAAGCTGATGCGGCTCCAGTGGCCAAGGCCCTGGCGGGGGTGAGCGGTGAGCTGCAGGTGCTGTTGCCGATCGAAGGGCTTGTGGATCTCGATGCGCTCAAGGGCCGCCTGGAAAAAGACATCGCCAAGGCCGAGAAGGAGATCAAAGGACTGGCAGGCCGGCTGGGCAACCCCAACTTCGCTGGCAAGGCCCCGCCAGAGGTGGTGGCGGAATGCCAGGCCAACCTGGATGAGAAGCAGGCCCAGGCCGATTTGGCCCGCAAGCGTTTGGCGGACCTCAGCTGATCTCGACCTGGCCTTTGTCAGCCAAGCGTTTTCTTGTCCTTGGGAGGCCATTCCATGGGGTACACCTGGCGCTGGGGAAAGGGAATGGTGATGTCATTCTCTTCGAAGGCAGTCCAGATCTGCTGACGCAGTTCACTGCTGACTGTCAAAGCATCAAGCGGATTGCGAACAGAGAATTTGAGTATGTAGGTGATTGATGAGTCGGCAAAATCGATCGTGAATGCTTTCGGCATCGGCTGTTTGAGAACCCGGTCGTGAGATTGTGCAATCTCCTCCAGCAAGCCAATGATGAGTTGGGGATCGTGGTGGTAAGCGGCGCCAATTTCAATGGTTTCTCGTCTGTTATTTTCTCCTGCGGTGAATGATTCCGCTTTCGCTTGAAAAAGGATTTGATTGGGAATCAGCAGTTCCGCGTCATCACGCTGTCTACTTAGGTAGATTACCCTTAAGCCAAGTTTCTTCACCAGACAAGGTTCATTGTCGATCATGAGAACTTCGCCAGGTTTGATAGAACCCTCAAGTAAGAGCCAGATTCCAGTAACAAAGTTCAAGACTGGTTGTTGTAGCCCGAGTCCCAGGCCAATGCTTAATGAGCCGAAGATAACGAGCAGAGTGCTGCTGTCAAAATTTGCCCATAATGCAAGCGCTACCAGGCCACAGGCAATGATCAAATACTGGAAAAGAGGTTGAAGTAGTTTGCGCGTTCGGTCGTCATATTTGAGGATTAGTTGAATCACATAGGCTGTAAGTGCTGCAAAAGTTTGACTCGTTACTAAGATTAAGTACAATCCAATGACAAGTAAAAAGGTGTTGCCGATGGCGAACTCGGTGTTTGAAAAATTGCCTATTCCAACAATGCTTATGGCCGACAGGCTGCTGAGTCTTGCGATAAAATAAGTAATCGCCCAGACCAATATTGCGGGCTTCGCGATTTTACTGAGTAACGCTGCAAGTTGATTTTTGCGGTTATTGATTTTTAGTTTTGATTCAATCCAGCTGACAGTATTAAAGAGTGCCCAGAAGAGCCCCACCTGAAGAACAATGCCAGATGGGATTGGCACGATCCCAAGAAGCAGTCCCGTGCCCACTAGGGTTAGAGGGCCAACAAGATTGGCAAGGGGTTGATTGTTGTTGAAGAGTGTCGTCGTCCGGCGGGTGAATGCAACTGAAATCGCAACAACAAGGATAAAAGCGATCTGCCAGCTCACGCTCCACCTGTCCAAGTAGCCCAGCCAACCCACAATCTCTGTCTGTAGTGCCTCCATGGTGATCAGTTTGTTTGTGGTGTGGTGAGGATTTTCAAGGCTTCATCGACGTCGAGAGAGCCATCAATAAGATCTGCAATTGTTTTGCTTTGATCTCCATATCGTTCTCCGTAGCTTTGTAGTCCAGGTTCCTCTTTCGAGTAAGACTGCCATTGCTTGTTATAGGATGTATTGATGGCGGATTGAATTTTTGAGATTTCAGGTGGAATGGATACGTTTTGATTGGCTGCTAGGAGTCCTAAATCGTCGAGCTGAATCTTTCTCTGTGCGATGACGTTAACCAAGGTTTTGATGTATTTAATTGCTGTTTTTCGTTGGGTGCGACTTGAGTTTTTGCCCAATGCGAAACCATAAATTAGGTACCTTGGAAATGCTTTTGACATGGTGCCATTGGGCAGTGCGGCAATCCCAAGGTTGTTGCCCATTATTCTTTTGAGATCTTCAAGTTGGCTGCCAGAGCATGTTATCCAGTCGAGCTCATTTTTTTTGAGCTTTGTGCTCAGTTCTCTCTTGTCTTTATGGAAAGAGATGTTCTTATACAGGGCTGCTTGTCGGAGCCATTGAAGCCATTTGCGTAGACCTGGATAGTTTGGGTTGGTTGGGATCTGATTGCCAACCGAGCTGATTTCAGAAACGGCTCCTAGAGCACCTGCTGACCAGGCTATCTCAAAGCTATTCTTTGCAAGTCCAATTTTTTTTCCACTGGAACTGAGTTTTTCAAGCTCGTCAATTGTTCCCGGAGAGTTCCCTATCTTTGACTTGTTAAAGCATGCAATTTGTGTATCAACCAGCCATGGAGCAAACGTGTATTCTCCTTTTATTTGCGCAAACGTCTGGATGCGTGAATTGTAAAATGTATCAAAATTTTGTTTGTTTGGGAGTGGTGTGGTGAGGCCATTTTTTAGCAATGTAGTCGCTAAATATTGGTCTGTGATGACAAGGTCTGGCCCAAGATTAAGGTCGCTGTCTTGTTTGATCTGGCTGATAAAATTGTTTGATTTATAGGTGATGTAGGCAATGTTTATGTTTGGATTAGAGCGCCGAAATGTTTCAGTGTATTCGTTAAGGAAGGTCTTGATATCTGCTGTATCATTTTCAAAAAATTCCTGCTCCTGCGATGCACCAAAAGTGATGAACAGTGTCGTTGGCGCCTTGAAATTTGTGCAGCTGGTCAGCAGGATTGCTAAGGAGCCTGCAGTCACCGTGTTGAAGTTCTTTAGCCAGTGCACAGCGGTAGCAGCAAGGTCAAAACGATCCCTGTAAAATTAACTCAGTTCTTGTATGGCCGCACCCCGCTTCTGATTGTTGTTTGAATGCAGTGGATGGCCAAGCTGCCTTTTGGCAATACCTCATTAAAGTGAGTCAGCTGTTGTTCAAGCGTTTTGCTTGTCTAAATTGATCCTTCATAATCGTCTGGATTGCAGCTCAGGCAGTCGGTCTTTTAGTCCATGCAAACAACAACACGTCAATTCTTTCAATGACGCTGATCTGTGTTGATGGCCTGAGCAAGATCTACCGGGTTGCCGAGAAGCAGCCCGGGCTGGCCGGCACCCTGCGCCATTTCGTCCGCCGCCGCACCCGGGACGTGACAGCGGTGCAGGACGTCTCCTTCCGGATTGAGCCCGGCGAGATGGTGGGCTTTCTCGGTGCCAACGGGGCCGGCAAAACCACCACCTTGAAGATGCTCTGCGGCTTGATTCACCCCAGCAGCGGCGCGGTGCAGGTGGCGGGGTTCAGTCCCCAGCGCCGCCAGGCGGAGTTCCTCAGACGGATCACTCTGGTGATGGGGCAGAAGCAGCAACTGCTCTGGGACCTGCCGCCGATGGACTCGCTGCGGGTGAATGCGGCGGTCTACGGAATCCCCGATGCTGTGGCCCGGCGGCGCATCAGCGAGTTGGCCGATCTGCTGGAGCTGGGGGAGGAGCTCACCCGGCCGGTGCGCAAGCTTTCCTTAGGCCAGCGGATGAAGGCCGAACTGCTGGCGGCGCTGCTGCATGAGCCGCAGGTGTTGTTCCTCGATGAACCGACCCTGGGGCTGGATGTGAACGCCCAGGTCCGCGTGCGCCAGTTCCTGGCCGACTACAACCGCCGCACGGGGGCGACCGTGCTGCTCACCAGCCACTACATGGCCGACATCACGGCGTTGTGTCCCCGGGTGCTGCTGATCCACAAGGGGCGGTTGTTCCACGACGGGCCGCTGGACTCCCTGGCTGAACAGCTGGCGCCGGAGCGGGAGGTGCGGCTGGAGCTGGAGGCGCCGGTTGATCCTTCGCTCTTCGCCGGTCTGGGACGGTTGGAGTTGATGGAGGGGTGTGACGTGCGGCTGTTGGTGCCCCGCGATCAGCTCACCGCCGTGGTGGCTCAGCTGCTGGATCGTTTTGCGGTGCGCGATCTGGATGTGACCGATCCTCCGATTGAAGAACTGATCGGTGGCCTGTTCCGCCAGGGGCGCGTCTGATGCGGATCTTCGGCTTGAACCGGCGGATCATCCGGGTGCTGCTGGGCACCCAGTACGCCCACATGCTCGAGTACCGCGCTGAGATCGCCCTCTGGGCCCTCTCGGGTGTGCTGCCGTTCATCATGCTCAGCGTCTGGAGTGGCAGCGACGCGCGCTTGGGGCTGGGGCTCGATGGTGTGGCCCTGGATCGCTATTTCCTCAGTGCCTTTCTGGTGCGCCAGTTCTCGGTGGTGTGGGTGGTGTACGACTTTGAGGAGGATGCGCTGCAGGGCCGGCTGTCGCCCTACCTGCTGCAACCGCTGCACCCGCTCTGGCGTTATGTGGCGGCCCATCTCGGTGAACAGCTCACCCGTCTGCCTTTTGCCGCCCTGATCGCGGCGGTGTTCTTTGCGGTGCAGCCCCAGGCCTTCTGGCAGCCCTCGGTGGGAGGCTTTCTGCTGGCCTGGCTGGCCACCTGGATGGCCTTTGCCATCGCCTTTCTGTTCCAGAGCCTGTTGGCCGCCCTCTGTTTCTGGAGTGAGAAGGCCAGTGCCCTGGAGCGGCTTCAGTTCATCCCTTTTCTGTTCCTTTCCGGTCTGCTGGCACCGCTCACGGCCTTCCCGCCGGCGGTGCGGGCCTGGGCTCAGTGGACGCCGTTTCCGTACCTGATCGATTTTCCTGCGCGGGTGCTGGCGGGCCAGCCGGTGGACCTGATGGCGGGCTTCGGGGCGCAGCTGGCCTGGATCGCCGTGTTGCTGCCCTTGCTGCTGCTGCTCTGGCGCGCCGGCGTGCGGCGCTATAGCGCCATGGGGGCCTGATGGGACGGTACTGGCGAACCCTGCGTCGCTTCTGGGGCACGGCCGTGGCGGTGCAGCTGGAGTACCAGGCCAACGTGTTGATCGAGCTGCTGGCGGTGGCGATGAGCCTCAGCGGCAGTCTGTTTCTGCTTTCGCTCTTTTATGGACCGCAGCAGACTCTGGGGGACTGGAGCTGGGCCCAGGCTCTGATGGTGCAGGGTCTCTACACCGTGTTCGACGGCATGGCCACCACCTGGCTGCGCCCCAATCTCGGCGCGATTGTCACCCATGTGCGCGAGGGAACGCTCGACTTCGTGCTGCTCAAACCGATCGACAGTCAGTTCTGGTTGTCGTTGCGCACGCTGTCGCCGGCGGGTCTACCAGAGATCGGTCTGGGGCTTGGGCTTTTGGCCTGGGGCAGCCATCAGGCCGGTGTGGTGCTCACGCTTTTCTCCTTTTTTACCGTGTTGGTGATGCTGCTGGCCGGTGGTTTGATTCTTTATTCACTGTGGTTTCTGATCGCTGCCACCAGCATCTGGTTCGTCAAAACCTGGAATGCCACGGAGGTGTTACGAGCTCTTCTGGCCTCGGGCCGCTACCCCCTCAATGCCTATCCGCCGGCCCTGCGCCTGCTCTTCACATTGGTGTTGCCGGTGGCCTTTCTCACCACGGTTCCCGCCCAGGTATTGCTTGGACAAGCCGCCGCACCGATGCTGCTGGCGGGGTGTGGATTGGCTGCGTTGTTCTTTTCAGCGGCGCGGGCTTTCTGGCTGTTTGCACTGCGCTCCTACACTTCGGCGTCGAGTTGACACGACCGGGCAAGTTCAAGATGCATTCTGGGGAAGGAATTCGGACCATTGGTTTGGATGGCTGGTCGCTGCCGGGTAGAGAGTCATGCAATTGAAGGCAAAATCAGCACCCCTGCCTTTCACGATGCCGGCAATATCGAGAAAAATTGATTGTTGAATCGACAGCCATTCAGCCCATGCTGTCGTTTTGGTGAAGCAGTACACCATCATGTTGATGGATGATGCATCCCACTGGTTGAAATTCACCAGAATGATCTGCGTCTGGTCGATCTGAGGATGATGCTTCAGGTGGTCTCTGACCTCCTCGGTGACTCCGGCGATTTTGTCAATGTCCTCATAGCGAAGGCTGATGTTGGCGAGAATTCGCCTGTTGTACATCTGGCCTGGGTTTTCAATCGGTTTCGTGGCAAAAACCGAGTTGGGAATGTTTAACGGTCTGCGATCGAAGGTGCGGATTCTTGTGTAATACCAGCCGATGGATTCCACGGTTCCCTGCATTTCGTCGACGTTGATCCAATCCCCTTCTTTGAAGGGCCGATTGAAGAAGAGCATGAAGCCGGAGAGGAAATTCTGGCTGATCTGCTGTGTGGCAAAGGTGAAGCCGATGCCAGCGCCGCCCAGCAAGGTGGCGATGGCGGCGGACGGAATGCCGAAGTTCACCATCAACATCGCTGTGGTAATCAGCAGCACGAGAATCGTGAACAGGCGTCTCAGCAGATTGATGAGCATGGATTTGTCCTGCTCGTCGTCCATCTGCATCCAGCGACGCATCGATCCCGACTGGAGAATGACGTGCCCGACGTTCAGGGCCGCCCAGCTGATGGTGAGGATCAGCAGAGTTGCTGAAAGACGGTTCAGTGTGGTGGGATCCACCAGGTCGACGCGCTTGTCGATCCAGTGGGTGATCCAGGTGCCATACAGCGACACGCCCAGGCCGATCAGCACCGGTCGCCTCAGACTGCGTGAGATCAGGCTGCCGATGTTGCGCCCGTGTCGGCTCAGCAGTTGCAGCAGAAACCAGGCCACAACTAAGACCACGGTTCCGACCAGGAGCCCCAAGTTGGTCTGAAAAAATTCCACGCGTTCAACCGTGGCTGTCGTCAGTTGCTGAAAGTCCTGAATGGGTCTAGCGCGACAAGGGTCGGGATTTTAGCCGTGTCCTGTTGGTTTCTCCTCCGGTGATTCCTGATCAGTGGTCGGCCCGGACGGCAGGCTCTGCTGCAGGCTTGGAGGCCATTGCATGGGATACACCTGGCGCTGAGGGAAGGGAATGGTGATCCCTTCTTTCTCGAATCGTTTCCAGATCTCCCTGCGCAGATCACTGCCCACTGCGAAGGCATCCAGAGGGTTGGCCACCCAGAACAGCACCTTGTAGTTGATCGATGAATCGGCAAAGTCCGTTACGAAAGCCGCCGCTGGTGGGTATTTCTTCACTTTGGGATGCTCTTCTGCAATGGCGAGCAGCAGGTCAATCACCCGGTCGGGATCGTGGTCGTAGGCAGCGCCGACTTCAACGCTGTCGCGACGTGCCGTTTCAGCTGCTGTGTACGACGCTGCTTCCTGCGTGAAGAAGGTTTGGTTCGGGATCAGCAGCTCGGCGCCGTCACGTCCGCGCCTCAGCTGCGTGGCTCTCAGTCCGAGCTTGCGCACAGTGCAGGGATCTCCATTGATCATCAAAATCTCGCCTGGACGTACGGAGCCTTCAAACAGCAACCAGATGCTGCTGATGAAATTGGAGATGATTTCCTTGATTCCGAAACCGATGCCTACCGATAAACCACCGGCGATGGCGATGAATGCATTGCCATTGATGCCGATGTAGTACGCCACGCTCACGATGCCGATGGCGATCACGCTGTAGCGGAACAGCAATTCCATGCCACGTCGGTTCTGCTGACGCACCCCGAAGATCGTGCCGCTGACCCAGGCCATCAGTGCTGCAGGGCGTGATGCAATCGTCACGATCAGGTAAATCGCCACAATCGCTGTATAAACCTTGCCTAAGGTGATCTCAACACCAAAGAGGTTGGCGATGCCGACCCGTGCGAGATTGGCGCGGCTGCCCAAAAGGCTCAGCATTGAAACGGTGGCTGTAATCACATAAACCGGTTTGAAAAATGTGCTTTCAAGCTCTTCGATCGGGAACTGTGGATTGACACGTTGAACCAGTAATTTCAAGGGTGTGAACAGATTCCAGCCCAGCCAGAGCAGCCCGAAATAACGCAACAGGCCGAAGGGTGCTTGGCATGCGGCAAAAACTGCCGCGAGAATCAGGATCAGCGCGGGGCCGAGTAGAACACGGAGCGCTTCTGGAACCTGTTGATGTAACCGGTAACGATTGAAATGAAGTTGAAGGCTGCGTGTGCGTGCCAAAAGCACAATCACGGCCAGCACAAGCAGCTGGGACAGTACCGACCAGCGCTGCAAAAAAGCCAGCCAGCTCAGCATTTCCACGAGAATGTCCGTGGGGGAAACCGTCAGAAGCAGGGGGGTGATGGTCATGACGATGGTCCCAGTTCGCTGCTCAGTGTTGCGGCGGCTTGGCTTGGGGTTTCTGTGCCAAAAATCACATCATTGAGTGTGAATTGCATCGCTTGCTCGAGTTTGGGATCTTGATTGAGAGCTGCTCTGATTTCATCGCCAATGTGTACATCCTCTTGGTTGGTGCTGAGGTAAAGGTCTTGGGTTCCAGGGATTTCGCGATTGATGATTTGTGCCGCGGCAGGGTTGACCGGATAGGAGGTGCGATACCGCAGGGCCCATGTTTTCTGGGCCCAGGGAAGAACGATGAATTGCATCAGTTCTTCGCTTTTCAGCCGTTGTTGATGGCTGGAATTGTGTCCGAGTCCCCACACCTGCAGTCGGCTCACCGGTGTGGCTTTTCCTGCTGGCCCTGCTGGTAACAGCCCAACGCCGAGATTGTCTTTGAGGGCCTCGCGCAGTTGGGGCAGCTGGGAGCTCCAGCAGCTGATCCAGTGCAGATTGCCCTTGATCAGCTGTTGCCTGAGGGTGGCCTGATCGTTCAGGAACAGAACGTTCTGCTGAAAGCTGGCTGCTTGGAGCCAGGTGAGCCATTGCACCAGCTGGTTCACATCCTGCGTTGTTGGTGTCTCCCCACGCAGGGAACTGATCAAGGCATTTGCAGCGCCATAGCTGCCCACACTCCAATAGAGATTCTCGAAGTTCTGGGTGAGGCCGAAAATGATGCCCTCACTGCTTTGTTGGGCCAGGTCCCGCAGAGTTTTGGGTGCACTTTTGAGTTTGCGTTTGTCGTAGCAGGCCATTTGGATGTACTGGGACACCGGCAAGCCAGTGATTGTTCCGTCGCTTGTGCTCACACGTGCGAGCAGCTCCGCTGGAATGGCCTGGCGTTGTTCAGGCGTGACCGGGACGGGATCGAGTAAGCGTGCCGCGAACAGGGTCTGGATGGTCTGGGCGTCGCTGATCACCAGGTCGGGCCCCAGTCCACTGTTGGTTTGGCGTTGCAGGTCTGTCAGGACGCTGGTTTCCGAATAAAGGGAGGGTTGGATGCGCAGTCCGGGGATCACAGCGCGCAAATTGGTCTGAAAATCACGCAGCAGTTTGCGATCGCGTGCGCTTTCCTCCCCGGTCACCACTTCGTTGCCGGGCAACGTGCGTACGACCCGCAGCAAGGTGGAGCGGGATTCGTCACTGCCGCTGCAAGCGCTGAGCAGCAGAACCGCTCCTGCCAAGCCAAGAAGCTGAAACCTACGGATTAATAAACGTTGCCCAAGCTTTCGTTTCATCGGTCTTCTATTGCATCAGCACGGTGTCGCCATCGGTTGTACCCGAGCTCCATAGTGAACCCAGAGATCCCGTGATGCCAAATCTTTGCACTTGCGCTGAAGGCCATACCCATGGAACGGTTGTTGGTCTTGGGAGAGGGAATGGCGAGTGATCTGCTGAGCACGGAGGCCGTTCTGCAGTGGCTGCAGTCTCCGTTAGGAGCCCTGGTGTTTATCCCCCTGTATGCGGTTTGGGTCACCGTGCTCTTGCCTGGCATCTGGGCTTCGATGCTGGCGGGTGCGCTCTACGGCACCTGGTGGGGAAGCCTGATCGTGTTCGCTGGAGCCACGCTCGGGGCGGAAGCCGCTTTCCTGCTGGGGCGTCACCGTTTGCGTGGCTGGGCACAACGTCGCCTCAAGCGCTTCCCAAAACTGCTCGCAATCGAAAAGGCGGTGAGCCGTGAAGGGTTCAGGCTGGTTCTGCTCACCCGGTTGTCTCCGGCTTTTCCGTTCTCTTTGCTGAACCTCGCCTATGGACTCAGCGACGTGAGCCTGCGGGATTACAACCTGGGCCTGATCGGCATCATTCCTGGCACGATCCTGTTCTGCGCACTGGGTGCATTGGCTGGAAGCGCTGCGCGTTTCGGGGAGGTGTTGGCTGGGGAGACGTCCCCTCAGGCCTGGGTGTTGCGGGTTGTCGGTGTGCTGGCCACCGTTGCGGTTGTGTGGCTGGTGGGTCGCGCTGCTCGCAAGGCCCTGCAGGAGGGATCTGAGCTTGATCAGGACCCGGCGGGTTAATCAGGATCCGCGAGGCGCCAGTCGCGGACTGCGGCGATCAGCACAAACCAGATCAACCGGCCTCTGGCCCGCAATCCCTTGCGTGCACTCAGGTCGGCATATTTGGCGCGCCCGCAGTCGGTTTTGATCCAACGAAACACCGAGGGCCGCTGTTGATCCTGATTGTTCACGGCGATGGCTGCGACGTTTCGCTGTATTTAAAGCTCTGATTAGGGATCACGCTGATCTTGGTCTTGACGTCATCCAAGGTCAGGTCTTCAGTCCAGGCCCTCTGTGATCAGACCCGCGGGGCTTGCGAGTCAAACTCCGTTGCTGTCAAGCAACTGCATCAGACCTGCTTCATCGAGCACGCTGATGCCGAGGCTCCTGGCCTTCTCCAGTTTGCTGCCCGCGTCCTCACCAGCCACCACGAAACTGGTTTTTTTGCTGACAGATCCGCTCACTTTGCCCCCTGCCCCTTCGATCAAGGCCTGGGCCTGAGAGCGGGAGAGCGAGGGCAGGGTGCCGGTGAGCACAAAGGTCTGGCCGCTTAGGTGTCCGCTGCCGTTGCTGCGATCCGCCAGTGCTTGTCGCTCCTGATCCGAGGCTGCCAGTGTCAGGCCGACATCGCGCAGTTGCTGAAGCAGATCCTGGTTTGCCGATGTGCTGAACCACTGCTGCAGGCTCTGGGCGATTTCCGGACCAATGCCGTGCAAACCGGTGATCGCCTCCGGCTGGAAAATGGCTGCGTCAGCGAGGCTGTCTGCTTCGGTAAAGGCGGAGGCCAGGGCCTTGGCAATCACCTCGCCCACGTGATGGATCCCCAGCCCATAGAGCTGGCGTGACCAAGGCTGCGCGCGGGATTGGGCCAGAGCGGCCACCAGATTGCCGGCACTTTTCTCACCCATGCGCTCCAGGCTTGTGAGCAGGGCGGTGTCGAGGCGGTAAAGGTCGGCGATCGAGCGCACAAGGCCGCGCTCGACAAGCTGTTCAATCAGCTTGCTGCCGAGGCCATCCACATCCAGTGCGCCCTTGCTCACCCAGTGGCGCAGGGCGCCACTCAGGATGGCAGGGCAACTGCTGTTCACACAGCGTGTGGCAGCCTCTCCGCTTTCGCGCACGAGATCCGATCCGCAGGACGGGCAGTGTTGCGGCAATTCCAAGGGCAGGGCACCCTCCGGACGCAGTTCGGGGAGAACCCGCAGCACTTCAGGAATGATCTCCCCTGCCTTGCGCACGATGATGGTGTCGCCGCTGTGCAGGTCAAGCTCCTGGAGCCGATCGGCGTTGTGCAGGGTGGCGCGACTGACGCTCGTGCCCGCCAAGGAAACTGGCTCGAATTCGGCAACGGGCGTTACCACCCCGGTGCGGCCCACCTGACAGGTGAGTTTGAGCAAGCGGCTGGGCGCTTCCTCCGCGGGGTACTTGAGAGCGATGGCCCAGCGAGGCGCTTTCTGGGTGAAGCCAGCAGCGTCCTGCAGGCGCAGGTCATTGAGTTTCACCACAACCCCGTCGGTGGCGTAGTTGAGATCGTGGCGCCGGCTGTCCCAGTCGCCGAAAAACTGCTCAACGGAGTCAACGTCTGGGAGCAGGGCGGCGTTGGGGTTAACGCGGAAGCCTGCATCCTCCAACCAGCGCAGGCTTTCCCACTGGCTGGCGGGGCGTTTCCCCGACCAGTCCTCGGGCAGATGAAGGGTGTAAGCAAAGAAGTCGAGGCGTCTTGCGGCCACCACCTTCGGGTCCAGCTGACGCAGGGTTCCGGCGCAGGCATTGCGGGGATTGGCGAAGAGGGGCTCGTCGCGAGCGGCCCGTTCCCCATTGATGGCGGCAAAGGTGCTGTCAGGGATTAAGGCTTCGCCTCGCACCTCCACCCAGGCGGGTGGGGGGTCGAGGTGCAGGCGCAGGGGAATGGAGGCGATGGTGCGCACGTTGGCCGTGATCTCTTCTCCTTGATCGCCGTCACCACGGGTCGCTGCGCGCACCAACACGCCGTTGTCGTAGCTCAGCGCTAGGGCATTGCCATCGATTTTCAGTTCTCCGACCATTGCCAGGGCCGGCAGGGGGGATCCTGATGGGGGCTCACGGTCGAGCACCTTGATCAGTCGGGTGTACCAGCTCCGCAGCTCGTCAGCACTGAATGCATTGTCGAGGCTGAACAGAGGGATGCGGTGGGTGACGCTGCGAAAGCCCTCGGACGGAGAGCCGCCCACGCGTTGGGTGGGACTGTCGGTCTCAACCAGCTCTGGATAAGCAGCTTCGAGATCGAGCAGTTCCCGGTAAAGCCTGTCGTAAACCGCATCCTCGAGGTCGGGAGCATCAAGCACGTAATAAGCGTGCGCTGCTCTGTTGAGAAGCTGCCTCAGTTCAGCGGCGCGCTCCCTCGAACCCTGCGGCATGGAAGTGGACACGGACGGGCAGTCAGCTCTTGACGTTGGCGTTGACGGTGGCGATGCGGTCGATCTTCCAGTTGTCGTCCACCTTGGTGAAGGTGAAATCGAGCGGCATCTCCTCTTTGTCTTCGGCGATCAGTTTCACCGTGAGGATCATGTTGCCTTCCTGAAGCCGGGGACGACCTGATTTGAGGTTGCGGAAGCGATTGAGTTTCAGGCCGGCCAGATAGCGGATGAACTGCTGGCGGTTCACATGCTGGCGGTAGGTCTTGGTGGTGAGGAGGTAGGCCGCATCCACCCGTCCGGCCGCCACCTGGGTGAAGAACTGCTTGATCAGGGGATTGATGCCGCGGGCGCTGAGCACCAGTTTCACCGCGGTGATCGTCCAGTAGAGGAGCAGGGCACCACCACCGGCGAGCAGTGCCTTGCTTCCGATTTCCCGCACCAGACCCAGATCCATCAGCCCACGCCATTTGGACAGCGATTCTGACTGACGATCCGCTGGATGGCGGCAGACTGGGTCGGCCTCCCGCGTCCGGCGACTGCCGACCATGCCGCTCGAGCCGTTGCTGCCGCTGTTTCATCGGTTGAACCGTGAACACTTCGAGGGCTCGCTCAGCCAGGGGCATCAGCCCCTAGTTGCTGTTCGCTGGAGCGATGGCCGGCTTCGGCGCACCGCCGGTCTTTACCGGCGTGGTGTTTCCGTGGCGCCACCCCTCGGCAGGGAGATCGTGTTGTCGAGGCCCCTGTTGGGGCAGCTGCCGCGCGAGGCCACGGAGAGCACGCTTTGCCACGAGATGATTCATGCCTGGGTGGATCTCGTGCTGAGGAGCAACGAAAGCCATGGCCCCAACTTTTTGGCGCGCATGCAGGCCATCAATGCGGTTCAAGATCGCTTCGAGGTGAGCGTTCGCCATCGTTTTCCGGTTCCCCAGCAACCACCGCGCTGGATTGCCGTTTGCCCGCGCTGCGGACGGCAGACGCCCTACCGGCGGCGCCTGAAACAGGCTGCTTGCCGCCAATGCTGCAATCAGCACCATGGCGGTCGTTGGCATCCCAGTTGTCTGCTTGGCTATGTGCCGGCCCGAGAGGAGAGCTGACGCTCATGGATCTGTTTCTCTGGGTTTTGGAGATCAGCGGTGTGTCCATCGCTTTAATCGGCTTGCAACGGGAACGCTGGTTGGAGCACCGACGTCGGTAACGTTTGAAGATGGATGCACGTCGACAACGCCGCCAGCGTGGTGCTGAGCCATTGGATTCGCGGTTTGATCAATGGATTGAAACCGGGCGGCAGCTGGTGGATGGTGT
The DNA here is from genome assembly GCF_014279875.1 of Synechococcus sp. MEDNS5. Lineage (NCBI taxonomy): Bacteria > Bacillati > Cyanobacteriota > Cyanophyceae > Synechococcales > Synechococcaceae > Synechococcus > Synechococcus sp. MEDNS5. The sequence continues at coordinate 2,304,113 of NZ_CP047952.1, read as the reverse complement.
CTCCGGCACCCGTCCGGGCCGTCGTGGTGGTGGGCGGCCACAGGTCGGATCCCGCCTTGATGCCGTGGGCCGGTGGGTCGGCGATCGGGTGGATTGGCTTTTGGATGAAGACGACGACTGGAGTGAGGGTGTGTCTGCTCCTGAGCCCTCCGAAGCGGCGAGGCCCCGGCCCTCGGGTAAGCGTCCCTTGGATGCGATGTCGCGGCGGCAACCGCTGTTGATGCCCCCGACTGAAACCAGCCCCCTGCCGTCAGAAGAACCCGCTCAGGGGGACTGGCCCGACGATGAGGATTTCCGCGTTGAACGTTGGCGACGCTCGGAGAGCACATCCCCGCCGGCGCCCATTCCAGAGTCTCGGGCGTCAGTTCGTCGCTCCTTCCCCCGCTCCAGTCGTCGGCGCGACGGAGCCTGAGGTTCGATAGCCCCTAGGCTCCGCTCAGCTGAATCAACGGTCATGAGCAACCTTGTGGTTGTGGGCTTCCCGAAGGTCACTGAGGCTGAGGAGGTTCGGCGTGAGCTGGTCACCATCCAGCAGGAGCATCTGATCACCCTGGAGGATGCGGTGGTTCTGGAGCACGGTGATGATGGTCATGTGCATCTGCGCCAGGCGATCAACATGACCGCAGCCGGTGCCATGGGAGGCACCTTCTGGGGTTTGCTCATCGGATTGATCTTCGCCAATCCCCTGTTGGGCGCGGCGGTGGGGGCTGGCGCCGGTGCCGCTTCCGGTGCCCTCAACGACATCGGAATCAACGACAAGTTTCTCGAGGAACTGGCGGAGACGTTGCCCCAGGGCAGTGCTGCTCTGGCTCTGCTGGTGCGCGACTCCACGCCGGATCGGGTGATCGAGCGCCTGCGCCGCCATGCTCCCCATGCCCGACTGATCCACACCAACCTCAGCCACACCGATGAGGAGGCCCTCAAGGCGCAGCTGGAAACGGCTCGCAAGCAGGCCGAGGCTCTCAGGCTTTCCTGACCTGCCGTTGCACCTGATATCGGCAACCGCGCCGGTTCAGTTGCTGGTTCACCGCGTCGACCAGATCGGGCGGAAGTTCTTCCGCCATCTGATCGGCGCTTGTGGTGATGGATGGAGAACCATCCGCCATGGCTTCCAGTAGATCCGTCCATTGGTTCACGTGCTGGTCGCGGCTGAGAGGGTGATGTCCCTGACGTTCCAGAACGATGGTGCAGAGCTCGACATTCCAAAGGGCAGAGCGGCCTTTGCTATGGGGAGCACGTTGCTCGGCCGCGCCCACGTCAAGTGCTGCAGGGGTCGGACACCCGTGGCGATCCCGCCAGCCTTCCCGCTCGAGCATGCGTCCGCAATGACGGGAGGAGATCCCGAAGCTGCGGCCGAGATCGTGGAGGTTCACCCAGTTGGAGGTCGCCATGGAATCGTTGCCGATAGGCGCATGATTGCTTCAGCACGACAGCAAGCAAGTTGTCAAGTTCAAATCCCCATCAAACGCTTGATTTCTTCATGACGCTGCATGAAGCGGCCGGCGCGGAGCTTCTCCAAGCCAGCGTTCCAGGGCTGGGCTGAACACCTCCCGGATCACGGTGAGTTCCCGCCCCTGGCGGAAGAAGCGGTAATGGCGGCTCCAGAAGGGTCCCTGTTCACCAAAGCCCTGCTCGAGCCAGGGGGCTGTCACCAGGGCCAGGCCATCCACTTCTCGGAACAGTTCCGAGCGTCCCTGGGTGAGGCTGATCCAGATCGGCAAGTTGCGGTCTTGGAGGTGCTGCTCCGCTTCGGTCTGGTTCCACCAGCTCTCTGCCCAGGCGAGGGTGATGCCGCCGCATTCCAGCCACACCTGGCGACGCAGCAGGGGATGGCTGAGTTCACGCACTTCCCGAGGCGCGCCGTCCAGTGCTGTGTCGGCCTCCATGGCACTCACGCGCACGGCGACTGGATGGCTGGTCAGCAAGCACAGGTGCCTGGTTGGGCTGCCATCACCAAGCAGCATCAAGCGCCAGGGGCCTGGAAGCCAGCCGGGTTCTTCTCCTGCCAAAACAGCCGCAGTGGGGGCCTCCCAGAGCACTGCTGGCGAGGGGGTCAGGGCGTCGATGGGGTTCAGAAGGCTCCTCCTACCGAAAGTGATCGGCTGGCGCCGCCGCGTTCGATCACCGCACCGCTTGCCGTCACGTTGCGCAGGGACCAGCCACTGTTGCCGATGCTTTCCCCTGGCGCCGCCGACAGGGACTGGTCACCGACTTGAAAGATGGCGGATCCCTGGCCCCCGCCGCTGTGGACCACTCCCACTAGCAGGGGCTCCGGTGTCAATGGCACCGTTGCAGCAGCAGACGCCTCTTCCGCGCGTGTCGGCGCTGTTTCTTCAGGGAGCGGTAGGGAGCGGATGGGAATGGTCACCGGCTCCAATTGCTGAATGGCAGTGGCTGCATCGGCGGGCTTGGTTTCCGGTGTGCGCTGACGCAGCTTTTCAATCAGGGCCAGGTTGCGTTCCCTCTGCAGTGCCTGTTGGGCGCTCCACCACTGGAGACCCAAGGTGAGGGTGCCCAGCACTCCAATCAGGGTCACTACCAGGAGGCTGATCGGCACGCGAGCATGTGGCTGTGGGTCCTTGGCCTTGGGCGTTTGCACCTGAACAGCTTCCAGCGTGCGTTCCCCGTCGCTGAATACCCGATCCATCACCTGCTCAGCGCGCAGGTTCCAGTAGGCCCGGGATGTGGAAAGGGGGGGAGACACCGCATGTTGTTGTCTCCATCAACGCTATCGAGCCTGGCCAGTGGGGGCGAGGTCTGGAGTGCTGGGTTGACTGCGCCGTTGCTGCAGCTCCAGCCATATCAACAGAGCGGTGAGATCGGCCTGGCTCACGCCAGGGATCTGGCTGGCCTGTCCCAGGGTGAGTGGGCGCACTGCTGTGAGTTTTTCACGCGCTTCCCGCGACAAGGTGCTGATGCTGGCGTAGTGGATCGTTTCAGGAAGCTTGCGCCGGCCCTGGCGTTTCACCTGATCGATCTGTTGCTGTTGGCGGGCCAGGTAACCGCTGTATTTGATGTCGATCTCGGCGCCTTCTCGCACTGGCAGTGGCAGGCTTGCATCGGCCAGGCCGTGGCGCACCAGGTCGGCCGCATGCATGCCAGGGCGACGCAGCAGGTCTGCCAAGGTGATTGAACCTTTGATGGGAGCACCGGTCTCCTGCTCCACGGCTGGGGCCACGGGGTCACTCACCTTGAGGCGCACGGTTTCCAGTCGCTGCTTTTCGGACTCCATCGCCTGGAGTTTGTCCTCAAATAACTGCCAGCGCCTGTCATCGATCAGACCGAGTTCACGGCCCATGGGTGTTAGCCGGCGGTCGGCGTTGTCGCCTCGCAGCACCAACCTGTATTCACTACGGCTGGTGAGCACCCGGTAAGGCTCGCGCAGATCCTTGCTCACCAGATCGTCGATCATCGTGCCGATGTAGCTGCCTTCCCTGGGAAAGTGCACCGCCTTCTCGGCGCGGATGCGGCGGACGGCATTGAGGCCGGCCACCAGCCCCTGGGCCGCGGCTTCCTCGTAGCCGGTGGTGCCGTTCAGCTGGCCGGCGCTGAAGAGCCCTTGCACGCGTTTGGTTTCCAGCGACGGCAGCAGCTGGGTGGCGGGGAGGTAGTCGTAATCCACGGAATAGGCCGGTCGCAGCATCACGGCTTGTTCCAGGCCAGGCAGGCTGCGCAGCAGTTGCAACTGGATCGGTTCGGGCAGGCCCGTGGAGAAGCCCTGCACGTAGATCTCGGGCGTGTCGCGCCCCTCCGGCTCGAGGAAGATCTGGTGGCTGTCTTTGTCCGCGAAGCGCACGATCTTGTCTTCGATCGAGGGGCAGTAGCGCGGGCCTTTGCTGTCGATCACGCCGCCGTAGATCGCGGTGAGGTGGAGGTTGTCTTTGATTAGCTGATGGGTGGCGGCTGTGGTGCGGGTGATGTGGCAGCTCATCTGCTCACCACTCACCCAGGCGGCCGGATCAAAGGAGAAGAAGCGATCAGCGGCATCGCTGGGTTGCTCTTCGAGTTGATCGAGAGCGATGCTGCGCCGGTCCACCCGCGCCGGGGTGCCGGTTTTGAGTCGGTCGGTATGGAATCCAAGCTGTTGCAGGGCTTCGGTGAGCCCTTCGGCGGCCTGTTCGCCAGCGCGGCCGGCGGCCATCGACTGGTGACCCACCCAGATGCGGCCGCCGAGGAAGGTGCCCGCAGTGAGCACAACTGCCTTGGCGCCGTAGATGCTGCCGAAATAGGTGCGTACGCCGGTGATGCTGGCTGCTGGGCCTTGGCTCGGGTCCCAGGATTCGCCCCCACCGCTGGGATCGCCCTCAATCTCCAGCCCCGTCACCATCGCTTCGCGCAGGGCCAGGTTGGGGGTGTGCTGCAGCAGTTGCAGCATCTGGCGTGAGTATTGGCGTTTGTCGGTTTGGGCGCGCAGTGCCCACACTGCAGGGCCGCGGCTGGCGTTGAGGATCCGTTTCTGAATCGCCGTGGCATCGGCGAGTCGGCCGATCACTCCGCCCAGGGCATCCACTTCATGGACAAGCTGGCTTTTGGCAGGACCACCAACGGCAGGATTACAGGGCTGCCAGGCGATTCGGTCGAGATTGAGGGTAAATAGGGCGGTATTCAGCCCCAAACGAGCAGCCGTGATCGCAGCCTCGCAACCGGCATGGCCGCCTCCCACGACGATCACGTCGAACACTTCGGTGAGGGCGGAGCTGTTGGCCATGGCTCCAGTATCGGCAATCGGCTTACGCCGCCAGATTTCGGAAACGAGTGAACTGGGGCTCGAACAGCAGTTTCACTGTGCCAACCGGACCGTTGCGGTGCTTGGTCACGATCACTTCGGTGATGCCCCGGTCTGGGGTTTCGGGGTTGTAGTACTCGTCGCGGTAGATCATCAGCACCAGATCGGCGTCTTGCTCAATCGAGCCTGATTCGCGCAGGTCGCTCAGCATCGGCCGTTTGTTGGTGCGGGATTCCACGCCACGGCTGAGCTGGGAAAGGGCGATCACGGGCACGTTCAGTTCCCGTGCCATGCCCTTAAGGGCACGGGTGATGCGGGAAATCTCCTGCACACGGTTGTCTGGGCTGGAGCCCTCCATTAGTTGCAGGTAGTCGATCACCACCAGGCCCAGTTCCTTGCCCTGTTCGGCCATCAAGCGCCGGCAGAGAGAGCGCATTTCCAACACGCCGGAGTTGGGTTTGTCGTCGATGTAGATCGGTAGTTGCCCCAGGGTGTTGATGCCCTGCCCCAGCAAGGGCCACTCCTCCTGTTGCAGCCTGCCCGTGCGCAGGCGCCCGGCTTCGATGCCTACCTCCATCGAAAGCAGCCTGTAGGTGAGTTGCTCCTTGCTCATCTCCAGGGAGAACACGCACACCGGCAGATCGTGCAGCTGGGCCACGTTCTTGGCCAGGTTGAGCACGATCGAGGTTTTGCCCATGGCCGGCCTGCCGGCCACGATGATCAGGTCGCTGCGTTGCAGGCCCTGGGTCATGGCATCCAGGTCGTAGAAATTCACCGGGATGCCCGCCACCGAGGTGCCCAGCGAACGGCTTTCGATCTCGTTGAACGTGCTGGTGAGAATTTCGGCTGTGGGAGTGAGGCCCTTTGAGGGCTTCTCCTGACTGATCGCAAAAATCGTCTGCTCGGCTTTGTCGAGCACCTGCTCCATCGGCAGGCTTTGATCAAAGCCCAGTTGGATCACCTCGTTGCCGGAGCGGATCAGCTGCCGCCGCAGGAACTTGTCCATCACCAGGCGGGCCACCTGCTCGATCGAAGCGGTGGAGGCCACCCGCTCCACCAGCTCCACGAGCCGGTTGCTGCCGCCTACTTTCTCGAGCGCTCCTGTGTCGGCCAGCCAAGCGGTCATGGCCGTGAGGTCGGTGGGTTTGCCCTGGCTGTGGAGCATCACCGCAGTGCGGAAGATCTCCCGATGCGCACCGAGATAAAAAGCCTCCGGCTGCAACACATCGGCTACCCGGCCGATGGCGTCGGGGTCCAGCAGGATGCCACCCAACACGGCTTCCTCTGCTTCCACGTTCTGGGGCGGAACGGAATCGGGCAGGGCCTCGAAGTTGGGTTCATCCCGCCGACGCCCCTTGCCGAAACTACGGCGATCCCCGTCGGCGGACTCGCCGCCGGCATCCGTCAGGGGAACGCTCACCATGGGCCTGACCTTTCAACGCCGACGCCCACTCTGGCGTACTTGCGAGCACGAAACAGAGTGGGCTGTGACGGCCTCACACATCCTTCTGCGACCTGGTGGGTCAGTAGCTGACCACTTCCAGGTTGATCTCAGCGGTGACTTCACTGTGCAGCTTGACGCTGACCTTGTAATTGCCGGTGCGGTGGATGTCGGGAACGGTGATGTCGCGGCGGTCCACCTCCTTCTTGGTGGCCTCTTCGATCACTTCGGCCACGTCGCCATTGGTGACGGTGCCGAACAGCACGTCGTCATCGCCCGTTTGCTTCTTCACGGTGAAGCGACCGATGGTGTCGAGGGCGGTGCGGAAGGCCAGGGCTTCTTGCTTGAGTGCGGCTTGGCGCTCAGCCTCCTTCGCCCGGCGATGCTCCACCTGCTTCATCACCGCTGGGGTGACTGGAACGGCTTTGCCGTAAGGGAGAAGGAAGTTGCGGGCATACCCGGGAGCAACTTCCACCATGTCGCCATCCCGGCCGAGGCTGAGAACGTCCTCATTCAGAACGACTTGTACGCGCTTGGCCATGGCGATGATTCCGGACGACGTCTAATGAGCGATCGATAATTTTACGACGCGACGGGCAGGCGTATTTTCGTGGCCAGTCCCAGGGCTCGCATCAGCCTGATGTGCTCCCAGGTGAGGTCGATCTGCCCCGGTTGCAGTCCGTGGCGGGCGGAGTGTGGATAGGCGTGGTGGTTGTTGTGCCAGCCTTCGCCGAAGGTGAGGGCGGCCACCCACTTGTTGTTGCGGGAGGCGTCACCGCTGTCGTAAGCCACGGTTCCCCAGCAGTGGGTGGCGGAATTCACAAGCCAGGTGACGTGATACACCAGCACCAGGCGTAGGGGGATGCCCCACAGCACCAAGGCCCAGCCGCCAGCTCCAGTGGCGGTGCCAATCCAAAACAGCAGGCCTGCCAAGGGCAACTGCAGCAGCAGGAAATTGTTATTCAGCCAGCGGTAGTAAGGATCCTGTGCCAGGTCGCCGGTCATGCGGGGCACGGCCTGCATGGCTGTGACAGTCTGGAACATCCAACCCATGTGGCTCCACCAGAAACCGCGGTGACTGTTGTGGTGATCCGCATCCGTATCGGAGAACTTGTGGTGATGGCGGTGCAATCCCACCCAGTCGATCGGTCCGTGCTGGCAGCTGAGGGCGCCGCAAGTGGCGAAGAAGCGTTCCAGCCAGCGAGGGAGCTGGAAGGACCGGTGGGACAGCAGGCGGTGATAGCCGATGGTCACGCCCAGGCAGGCGGTGACCCAGTAGAGCACCAGCAGGCTGGTAACGGCCTGCCAGCTCCAGAACATCGGCAGCAAGGCCAACAGGGCCAGGCTATGGATCACGATCATGAAACCGATCGTCAGCCAGTGAAGACCCTTTTTCGGCGCCGCGAAGGTCTCGCCCCGGCGAGGCTGGTGTAACAGGGTTGCAAGCGCCTGGGCCCGGTGCGAAGCTGCCGGTCGACTGGGTGGTGATGGCGCAGTGATGACGCTGGAGACCATGGCCTTATCTGGTTGATATCCGCAGACTATACGCAATACGGATCCGTATCAAGCAATGAGCAACACTAGTGATGCTGATCATGTGACCAGAGGTTATCGCGATCAGCTGGCCGAGGGGCGTCAAGCGATGGCCCATCTCATTCACGTCTGGCATGAGCGCAATGGCTGGTCGCACAAGGTGTTGCCTGCCTTGGCGGATGCGCTCGATCTGGGGCGTGTGCACAACTCCCAGATCTCCAACCTGCGCAACGGCAAGCTCGCCTCCCCGGGCCCCGAGGTGTTTCTGGCCCTCGGTCAGGCCAATACGGTGCTTCACGCCGGCCTGGCTCCAATCCAGGAGCACCTGGCTGAGGTGCATCCCGATCTGCTCAAGGTGCTGAAAGAGGGAGCGGTGCCCCTGCTTGATGCCCAATCAAATCCTCTTGGTGCCGGAGCCTTGTTCGAGATCTTTGTTGGCTTAGCGGTTCTGCCGCCCGGCTTTGATTGGCGGATTGCGCCCCAGGAGGCGGCGCTCCTCAGTGCCGCCATTGCCGACAGACTCTGCCGCGGGCAGTCCTGGCGTCAGTGCCGTGATCTGGTGATGGAGGCTTATCCAGTTAGCAAAAACCAGCGCCGCGAGCGTTTTGCGGAGGTGATGGCGGGGATGCGTGACTACAGCGCTGAGGAACTCGACGGCGAGTTCCTCGATCTTTATGCCACGCACCTCAAGCTGGAGGGCCGCCAGGGCCTCAGTGCTGAAGCCTTTCTCGCCGAGCTTCGCGCGACCACTCAGCCGGGGTAACGCGCCTGGCGAACACGGCGGGTCAGTCCCAGTTTCTGCAGCAGACGAATATGCAGCCAGGTGATGTCCACTTCGAACCAGCGCAGGCCATGACGGGCGCTGGCCGGATGGGCGTGATGATTGTTGTGCCAGCCTTCGCCGAAGGACAGCACTGCCACCCACCAGCAGTTGCGGGAAAGGTCTGGGCAATCGAAATTGCGGTAGCCAAATGCGTGGGTGGCGGAATTCACAAGCCAGGTGACGTGATACACGACCACCAGGCGAAGAGGAATGGCCCAGAGCACAAGTCCGAGTCCGCCGCCGTGCACGTCGGCCGCATTGCCATACCAGTACAGCGCTAGACCCAGGGGGATCTGCAGCAGCAGGAACCAACGGTCGAGCCACACATAAAACGGACTGCTGAGCAGATCCCCGGCGTAACGCTCCTTGTGTTCCAACGCCGGGATGTCGTGAAGCATCCATTCGCTGTGACTCCACCAGAGGCCGCGACCGGCGTCGTGGTGATCATTGGGCTGGTCGGAGAAGCGATGGTGATGGCGGTGGAGTGCAATCCACTCGATCGGCCCGCTCTGGCAGGCCAGGGTGCCCATGAGCACCAATGTTTTCTCTAGCCATGACGGCACCTCGAAGCTGCGGTGTGCCACCAGGCGGTGCAGACCCAGGGTCACACCGAGCACCGTCATCCAATAAAGAACAGCGAAGGTGGCGATGCCTTGCCAGCTCCAAAACCGGGGAAGCAAGGCCACGGTGGCGAGCACGTGCATCACCACCATGAAGCTTGTGGTTCCTCCCTTCAGACGTCGCTGCCGGCGCGGCAACGGCGCTCTGGGCGCCATGACGGCTGCGCGCATGCGCAGGTCCCGTTGGCTGCCGGTGTCGGCTGGGCTGGTGGTAACCAAGAAGAATCTCCATGATCCGTTCCAGCTGCAGTCCGAACGGACACAGAAGGAAAGGAAACAGACGGTTGGAGATGTGAATGTAAAAGAACGCAGCAGGTTCTCCGCGGGTTTCCGATGGCAATGGATTCAGAATCGTGGGGGATACACCCCCCCCAACCTCCTTTGGAACCCAGCGAGGCACTGGCTTTAGCGCGAGCACGCGTTCAAGCTGTTCGCGAGCGCTTGGAACCAATCGCCAGAACGCGAACCGCCGCTGTTGCTCCCCGGTTGCGACGGGTTCTGGACGCTTTTGCGGCGGAACGGGTGGGGGTTCAGCACTTCGCCTCGGTGAGCGGTTATGGCCACGGCGATCAGGGGCGGGAGGTGATCGATCGGGTGTTCGCCCGGGTGTTAGGTGCAGAAGCCGCAGCGGTCCGATTGCAATTCGTCAGCGGTACCCATGCCATTGCTGCAGCCCTGTTTGGAGTGCTTCGTCCGGGCGATCGCATGGTGTCCATCACTGGGCGTCCCTACGACACCTTGGAAGAGGTGATCGGTCTGCGGGGTGAGGGGCAGGGATCCCTTCGGGACTTCGGCGTTGCCTACGAGGAACTGCCTCTGCGTCCGGATGGTTCGGTGGATGAGCAGGGAGTGGATCACATGCTCGATCAGCCCTGCGGATTGGTGTTGATTCAGCGCAGTTGTGGGTACAGCTGGCGCCCCTCTCTCAGCGTGCAGACCATCGGCAGGCTTTGTGAGCGGATCCACCGCCGGCAGCCCGACTGCATCTGCTTCGTCGACAACTGCTATGGCGAGCTCGTGGAAGAGCAGGAGCCGCCTGCAGTGGGAGCGGATCTGGTCGCCGGTTCACTGATCAAGAACCTCGGAGGCACGATCGCTCCAGCAGGTGGTTATGTGGCCGGCCGCAGCGATCTGGTGGAGCAGGCCTGTTGTCGTCTCACGGCTCCAGGAATCGGCCGTGAGGGCGGCACAGGCTTCGATTTGCATCGGTTGCTGCTCCAGGGGCTGTTCCTGGCTCCGCAGATGGTTGCGGAATCTCTGATCGGTGCCGATCTGGTGGCCGGAGTGTTCGCGGATCTTGGCTTTCGCGTGCAGCCTGTTGCCGGAGCCTTGCGCAGTGATCTGATCCAAGCTGTGCAGTTGGGTGATGCTGAGGCGTTGAAGGTGGTGTGCCGTGCCTTTCAGGCCTGTTCACCGGTGGGCTCCTATCTCGATCCGGTGCCTGCAGCGATGCCTGGTTATGCCAGTGATCTGGTGATGGCTGGCGGCACGTTCATCGATGGCAGCACCAGTGAATTTTCCGCTGATGCCCCCTTGCGGGAACCTTTCAATCTCTATGTGCAGGGCGGCACGCACCGAGCCCACGTTGAGTTGGCTCTGATCGATGCCCTGCAGGCACTGGCTGCGGCAGGACGGCTAGATCTGGCCCACACTGGGTGAACATTGCCCAATGCCGGCCCGATGGCCTTCGACTTCCCCGATTCGTACCGTTACGCCGACAGCCACGAATACGCCTGGCAGGATGCCGATGCAGTCCGGATCGGACTCAGTGCCTACGCCGTCGACCAGCTCGGGGACATTGTGTTTGTGGATCTGCCAGAGGTAGGGGCTGAACTCAACCGCGGCAGCAGCTTCGGAACCGTGGAGTCGGTCAAGGCCGTTGAAGAGATGTACGCGCCCCTCACTGGTGTCGTGCTGCAGCGCAACGATGCCTTGTTGGCGAATCCGGAAGAACTTCAAAACGACCCCCATGGCGAGGGTTGGCTGCTGGTGATCCAACCCAGTGACCAGGATCAGATGGATCAGTTGATGGATGCGGCCACCTACGCAGCCAAAGTGGCGGCCATCTGACGCCCCGAGCCGTTCGATCTGGAAGTTTCTTACAGTTCCGGCGATTGCTTGGGCCCCATGACCCTGCTCGACCAGCGGACGGTGGCCTCCAGCGCTGTTGAACCGATTTCTCCTTTTGTCCGCCGCCACATCGGACCTGAATCCCAGGCTGTGGATCGGATGCTGCAAGCCCTTGGATTTGCAGACCTTGATGCTTTTATCCAAGCGGTAGTTCCCGGCGACATTCTCGACGCTCAACCGCCCTGTGCTGATCTGCCTTCAGGGGTCGATGAGGCTCCTGCCCTGGCTGAATTGAGAACGATTGCCAGTCGCAACCAGCTGACCCGTTCCCTGATCGGTCTGGGTTATTTCGATACCGTCACCCCGGCTCTGATTCAGCGTCAGGTGCTGGAAAATCCCTCCTGGTACACCGCCTACACCCCTTATCAGGCAGAGATTGCTCAGGGGCGCCTGGAGGCACTGCTGAATTTTCAGACCCTGATCAGCGAGCTGACGGGACTGCCGATCGCCAATGCGTCCCTGCTCGATGAAGCCACGGCCGCTGCTGAGGCGATGTCGATGAGCTTTGGTGTGTGCAAACGCGAAGGGGCATGCCGTTTCCTAGTGGATGCTGCCGTGTTGCCGCAGACCTTGGCAGTGCTGCGTACCCGCTGTGAGCCCATCGGTGTGCAGCTGGAGGTTGCTGAGCCGGATGCCTTCCGCTGGGGAGACGACGTTTTTGGGGTTTTGCTCCAGCTTCCCGGACGTTGCGGGCGGCTTTGGGATCCCCGCACCTGCATTGAACAGGCTCATGCGCACGGAGCTCTGGTCACCGTTTCAGTTGATCCACTGGCGCAGGTTCTTCTTGAGCCAGTGGGTGCACTTGGTGCGGATATCGCTGTGGGCAGTGCCCAACGCTTTGGAGTTCCGATGGGAGGGGGCGGACCCCACGCAGCGTTCTTCGCCACCCGGGATGCCTACCGCCGTCAGGTGCCTGGCCGGTTGGTGGGCCAGTCCCGCGATGCTGAGGGGCGTCCTGCTTTGCGCCTGGCCTTGCAAACCCGCGAGCAGCACATCCGCCGGGACAAGGCCACCAGCAACATCTGCACCGCCCAGGTTTTGCTCGCGGTGATGGCGTCCTTCTACGCCATCCATCACGGCCCCGAGGGTCTTGAGACCATTGCCAGCCGGATTGTGTTGTTGCGTTCCCGTCTGGAGCTGGGGTTGGCTGCGCTTGGTTTTCCTTTGCCAGGTGGTGCTCGCTTCGACAGCCTCGACGTGCATTGCCCCCAGGCTCCCGAAGTGCATCGCCTGGCGGCCTGCGAGGGTTTCAACCTGAGGGTGCTGCCTGACGGTGTGCCGGCGGACCAGGCCCTCGGGTTTGGGATCAGCCTCGATGAGCTCAGTGATGAAGCCGAGATTCAGAGCCTGCTCTCCATCTGCGCGGAGGTTGTTGAGAAGGTTCCACCGGCATCGGCGCAGCCATCAACTCCAGCGGAGGTGATGGCCGGGGTTCCCTTGCGCCAGCGTCCCTGGCTTCAGCAGAGCGTGTTTCATCGCTACCGAAGCGAGACCGAATTGATGCGCTACATCCAGCGTCTCGTCAGCAAGGATCTGTCGTTGGTGCACGGCATGATCCCCTTGGGGAGCTGCACGATGAAGCTCAACGCGGCGGCTGAACTGGCCCCTGTGAGTTGGCGTGAGTTCGCTGCGATCCACCCATTTGCCCCCTTGGCGCAACAGGAGGGATTCCAGGCGCTGATCCGTGATTTAGAGCGTTGGCTTGCAGCCCTGACAGGTTTCGCCGATGTTTCATTGCAACCCAATGCCGGATCCCAGGGGGAATATGCCGGTTTGTTGGTGATCAGGGCGTGGCATCGGTCCCGCGGGGAGGCTCAGCGGGATGTGTGCCTCATTCCAACCAGCGCCCATGGCACGAACCCCGCCAGTGCAGTGATGGCTGGACTGCGCGTGGTGGCCGTGGCCTGTGATGACGACGGCAACGTGGATGTTGAGGACCTCCGATCAAAAGCCATGGAGCACGCCGATGTGCTCGCTGCCCTGATGGTCACCTATCCCTCCACCCATGGTGTATTCGAAACCAGGATTCGAGAGATCTGCTCTCTCGTTCATGAACATGGCGGCCAGGTGTATCTCGATGGCGCCAACCTCAATGCTCAGGTGGGGCTGTGCCGCCCCGGTGCCTTCGGTGCTGATGTCTGCCATTTGAATCTGCACAAGACCTTCTGCATTCCCCACGGTGGCGGTGGCCCCGGGGTGGGTCCGATCGGGGTCGCTGCCCATCTCCAGCCTTTTCTGCCAGGCCATCCGCTGATGCAGTGCGGAGGCGATCAGCCGATTTCATCGGTGTCAGCAGCAGCCTGGGGGAGTGCCGGAATCCTGCCGATCAGTTGGATGTATCTGCGCATGATGGGCGCTGAAGGCTTGCGCACCGCCACGGCGGTGGCCCTGCTGTCAGCCAACTACCTGGCCCATCGCCTTGATGCGCACTATCCCGTGCTGTTTCGTGGTGAGGGAGGCCTGGTGGCCCATGAATGCATCCTTGACCTGCGTGGACTCAAACGCACTGCAGGGCTTGAGGTGGATGATCTCGCTAAGCGTTTGATGGATTACGGCTTCCATGCCCCCACCGTGAGCTGGCCTGTGGCCGGCACTGTGATGGTGGAGCCCACAGAGAGCGAGAGCCTGGAAGAACTCGATCGTTTCTGTGACGCCATGATTGCCATCCGGGCGGAGGTGGCTCGCATTGAGAGCGGAGAAAGCGATCGTGACAACAATCCCCTGAAACGCTCCCCCCACACTCTGGCGGCAGTGACAGACGATCACTGGCAGAGGCCCTATTCGCGACAAGAAGCCGCTTTCCCGTTGCCTGGCCAGCAGCAGATCAAGTTCTGGCCTGCCGTGGCCCGCATCGACAATGCCTTTGGTGATCGCAACTTGATTTGCACCTGCCCGAGCGTGATGGATCTGGCTGAATCGCCCTCAGTGCGATAAATTTTCATTGAAATCGAAAATTAAACGTTCGATTTTTGTTTGTGCCGATGGTTTCATCACCACACTGCACAGCATCTCGTCGCATTCAAGAGGATTCATGATCAGCGACACACCCAACGATTCATTGTCTGCCAAGCAGGAGGGTGAGGGGCTCCAGCTTCCTGAAATCCCAGGATGCCTCGAGGAAGCGCTCGGTCGCGGTCATACCCTCCCCATCGAGGGCACCAATGTGTTGCGGGTGCCGTTTGGTGTGCGCCAAGCCCGTCGTCAGCGCCCTCAGCGTCCCGAACGTTGGGCCACCTTGGTGCTCCCTTTCCAGCCCCAGGGTTCACCCACCCCGCCCCCGCAAGCCGCCTGAGCGGCTTCAGGCAGCTGAAAGCAGGCTTGTTTCCTGCTGAAGTCGCCAATCAACCAGTGCTTTGACATCCTCTAGCGAGCAGGTGGGTGTACGGAAGGGAAGAAGCGTCATCGGGCTGCGTTCTGGTCGGACCAGCCAGCTGTGGTTGCGCTGTTGCAGCAAAACAAAACCGCGGTAACGAACCGCGTACTGAGGCTCTTCCTGGAATCCCATGCTCGAGGGGACAATGTGTGGTGACGATGCCATTTCAGGGCACAACATGTGGCGTGTGTGCGAATTACCGATTCTCTTTGGGATCGGGTTTAGATTTGTTTATCACCTCCCCGCTGGCTTGCTATGAAGCCGTGCTATCTCGTGTTTGCTGATTAATTCCTGGCAAAAATTGCTTGTCTTGCTGGCTGGAATTTCGGAGGCACTTTGGGGATGGAGGCTCTACAGGTAGTGTCCTGATCAGGGGCATGCGCATCCGCCAATCGGGTGGTGCGAATCCGCCAGAGTCACTTTCTTTTCAAGCGCTTCGTCATGGCTGCTCGACTCAGGGCGGGTCGGTCTGAATGTGGTGATCGTTACGCCGAGGATGATCACGGCCGCTCCAAGTAGTTGTGCTGTCGTCGGTCGGTCCCCAGTGACCAGGAAAGCTGCCAGCAGTCCGATCAGCGGCCCTGGTGCGGCCCACCGGCCCATGCTGATTGTGCTTAGAGACCGAGAAGAGTGGTACCAGAGGTATTGCGAGACAACGATCAGAAGCGCTGCATACAGAAGCATGATCAGCCAAAAGAGTCCATGGCTGAGGGGCTCAAACTGTTGAAAACCAAGCAGTGATCCGGCAACTACAAAGAACAACAGGCTGGACACAACATTGCGTGCGAACAGCAGCAGTTCAACCTCCACAGCATCTTTGACAGCCGCTTTGCCGATGCTGGACGAGAGTGCAAACACAACGGTGGAGACCAGGATCAGGAGATCTCCCCGGCGGATCATCTCGTGATTGCCGATCAGCACGATTCCCATCACCCCCACGATGATGAAGCCATAGCCGAACCATTCTTGGGCCAACACCCGAGAGCGGAAAAACACAGCACCAAGCAGGGCATAGAGCACTGGAGCCAGGCGGCCGATGAGGATGGCATTGCTGGCTGTGGTGGACTCCAGCCCCACGAAGATCAAGGCTGATAAAGAAGAGGCCAGTGCGGCATCAATCAAGATCAACAGCCAGGATCGCCAGGATGTTTGGCGAGCTTGTTGCAGCATCAGGCGCGGTTTGTGCCACACCAGCAGGAGCAAGGCAGCACAGAGGTTTCCAGCGAGCAAGGCGTTCCATGGGTTCCACGGCACAAGTACATGGGCCACACCAGGGCCCAGCGCCATGGCATTGATCACAAACAAGGAGATCACCACCGGTCGCATTGATGCCATGGAGCGCGACACCAGCACTTCGAGCTGAGGCGAGATCAGCCCTTTCATCGCCATCACTGCAGTGCGAACAGCAGCACATCGCTGTTGTCGCTCTGGTTTTGCAGGATCTTGAGGTCGGAAGATGATCCCTTGAATCCCAGCCCGTCACCTTTGCGCAAGCGAATGCTTGCTGCCGATGGTCGCGGCAGCTCAATCTCGCCCTCAATCATCTGGATCCAGCCATGCTCGATGGATTTGGCAGGCCACGGCAGGCTCTGACCAGCTCTGGGCTGCGCGCGCCAAAGGCTCACTGGTCGTTCGATTGCCATCACCGAGGGGTCGTTCGGCGCCAGCAGTGGTGTCCAGGTGTCAGATCTGATGCTGAGCGTCCGCTGGTCGTAGGCCGGTGAGAGTCCTGCTGCGCTGGGCTCGATCCAGATCTGCAGCAGTCGGCAGGCTTCGTTTCCTTCATTCATCTCGGAGTGAACGATGCCGGTGCCAGCACTCATGCGCTGAACATCGCCGGCTCTGATCACTCCGGTGTTTCCCATCGAATCCCGATGGTTCAACTGGCCCTGGATCATCACCGTGATGATTTCCATCTCGCGGTGCGGGTGCATGCCGAAGCCACGACCCGCAGCAATCGTGTCGTCGTTGATCACGCGCAGGGGGCCATAGCCCATCCAGTCAGGGGAGTAGTGGCCCGCGAAGGAGAAGCTGTGCCAAGACTCGAGCCAGTCGTGCTGGCTGTGGAAGCGTTCCGCGGCGGGGCGAAGCAGCACATCGGGAACGCGATCGGCTGGAGTTGGATCCGGTTCACGCATGGGGGAGTGGAGGAATCGATCGCTCAGAGACTCAGCGGTGCCATCTGCATCAGCCGGTTCAGCAGATCCTGCAAGGAGCTGTCCCTGGGCGGACGGTTCTGGTTGCCCGCCAGGGTGCGGCCCACAACCTGGGCGCCGAGATGGGTGAGCTGGGTGCGCAGCACCATCAGCAGTTCGATGCCAGGGCCTCCGGAAAAGCTGGCCATGGCCATGGGACGGCCGTTGAACAGGGAACGGAAATCGTCCCCCTGCACCGACAGCCAGGCAATGGCGCTGGTGAGCACCGGGGGAATGGACCCGTTGTACTCAGGGGCGCAGATCACCCAGCGCGGGGCTCCCATCAGTTGCTCATGCAGGGGACGCACACCATCAGGGATGCCTGCTTCTTTCACCCGAGGGGTAAACAGCGGCAGATCCAGGGTGGTGAGATCCAGCAGGTCAGCGGACTTGCCTTGCGCTTTGGCTTCGTCGACAAAACGCTGCGCCAGCTTGAGGTTCTCGCCATTGCTGGCAGCGATCACCAGAACATCTGGATGGCTGGTGGTGCTCATGGCCGGATGATCCATTGAAGACACTGCATTTTGTCGGGTTTTGCCAAGGCCTGCCCGATTTCATTCAGCCAGGCTCAGTAGTTCGCGCCACTACGGCGATGGTGCACGGCTGTGTTGGCGTCATTGTCAAACAGGCCCCCATGGAGAACCTCCGCATACACAAGCCAGTGATCACCGCATTCCATCCGCTGCTTCACCTCCCCTTCCATCCAGGCCAGGGCCTCGGGCAAGAGCGGTTGCTCGGAAGGACTCGACTGCAGGTCAAGCCCTTCAAAACGGTCGGCTCCGGGTTCGAAGGGTTGGAGGAACTGCTTCATCGGCCCACTCTCCCGACCTTCCGCCAGCACGTTGAGGGCAAAGCGATCGCCTTTGTGAAGCAGGGCCTCCACAGCCCGATCTTTGGCCACCGCCACGGTGATCCCCGGAGGCGCAAAGCTGGCCTGACTGACCCAGCTGGCCACCATGGCGCCACTGAGGGAGCCCTTGCGCGTCGTGAGCACGCAAAGGGAGCCCACCACGCGTCCGAGGGCTAGCACTGCCGGGTCACTGCGACTCTCACGCAGACCACCACCACCGCGCCGCTGTTGTTTGCGCTGTTCCTGGCGCAGGGAACGGCCGAAGCGCGTTCCGGTTTCCTCCAGGGTGCGCACGGTGGCCGCATCAGGGCTGAATTTGATCCGGATCGGCTCGAAGGCGAAACGGAACCCCCCGTCCCTGAGTTTGGTTTCCAGGAGGTCGATGGCCTCGCCGCTCCAGCCGAAGCTGCCGAATACACCAACGGGCTTGCTGCGGTCTCCTTCAGCCAGAAGGGTGCCGAGGGCCGAGACGATCGGCGTGGGGGCATGACCGCCCAGCGTGGGCGAGCCGATCAACAAGCCATCGGCTGTCTGAATCGTGCGCACCAGTTCATCCGCTGGGGTGAATTCGCAGTTCAGGCTTGTGACGCGTACCCCTGTTCGGCTGACGCCCTGGGCGAGGGCATCGGCGATGGCCGCGGTGTTGCCGTAGGCACTGGCAAAGAGAAGAGCCACCGAGAGCGAGGCCTGCTGCTGGCTTTCACCCCAGCGCCGGTAGTCGTTGAACAGGCTGCGCCAGCTGGTGTCGATCACCGGTCCATGGCCGGGGGCCACGGTGCGGATGTCCAGTTCCTCAAGGCGCTCCACCAGGGCATCCACCTGGCTGGCCATCGGTGCCATGAGGCAGTCGTAGAAATGGCGGCGTTCCTCTTCGGTCTCGCTGCGGTTCAACTCGGCCCATTCCGATGTACAGATGTGGGCACTGAAGAGCTTGTCGCTCATCAGCAATCCGAGGGTCTCCTCAAAGGCCAGCAGTCCACCGGGCCAGCGAGGGGTCGGGGCTGGAAGCACATGCAGTTGATAATCGTGGCTCACGGAGAGCGTCTGCTCCTGACGGATCACCTGGATCTCCGGTAGATCCGGCAGCGGCGGCTGGGGGGTGTCATCCCCGGGGGCCGGCGGGCGGCGCAGGTTCCACAACTCCCTGAGCAGCTTCGCCCCTGCATTGGAGGCCACCAGTTTCAGGCCGGAATAGGCCGAGGCCAGATCCCTGAGCAGAGCCACGCGGTTGGGATTCACATGACCTACAACCACAACCAGCTTGAACGCTGGGTCTGGCAGGGCCTGGTGAAGCACCGGCAGGAAGACGGATGCATAGGCCGCTCCCGGTGGGTGCACCAGAACGGCGGTTTGGGTGACTCCTGTCCTGTCAGGACCCGCTGCAAACAGAAAGCTATTGGCCGTGCTTCCCCGTTCCAGCGCGTATTCCAGTTCAAACCGCGACCGCTTGGGGCTCAGGCCGCGAAAGCAGGTGAGACCCTCTGCGATCGGCAGTGTGATCATCTGCCGCTCCGCGCTGGCCGCTGCGGGAGACACGGATGTCGCCATCAGTAGTGATTCCCCACTTTGCGGTGGTGCACCGCTGTGGTGGCATCGGCATCGGCCACATTGCCCTGCTCCACCTCGGCGTAGATGATCCAGTGATCTGGACCTTCGAGACGCTGCTCAACCCGGCACCCCAGGAAGGCGAGTGCATCACCCAGCACCGGTCCGCCTTTGGCCTCATGCTCAAGCAGATTCACCCCTGCAAACCGATCGGCCCCGGGTGGGAAGCGCTTGAGGAAATGCCGCATCAGCTGTTGGTGGTTGTCTTCGCGCAGGATGTTGAGCACAAAGCGGTCGCCGACCTGCATGAGCGCTTCGATCGCCCGGTCCTTGGCCACCGCCACAGTGATTCCCGGTGGCGAGAAGCTGGCCTGACTGACCCAGCTGGCCACCATGGCGCTGCGCCGCAGGCTTTCACCTTCCCCCTGACTGGCGGTCACCACGTAAAGCCCACCACTGAGACGGCCCAGGGCCTTGTCCAGGTCACCATCGAGACTTTTCATGGCCGCGATGGTTTTCTCCCGCGTGAGCAGTTGTCCGAGATCGGTCCCCGCTTCTTCGCAGCGTTGGTAATCCCCTCCTGAGGGGAGCTGACGGATCCGCAGGGGGGCAAAGGCCGTTTTCTGGCCCTGGGCCCGCAGCTGATCCGCCACAGCATCGATCGGCTCGTCGTTGCCGCCGAAGGCGTCATACACACCCACCAACTGCTTGCTGTGAAGGGCCGCCAGCAGGGTGCCAATGCTGCTCTGCAGCTCCGCATCCGGCTCTGCCGGCCAGGTGGGAACGACCACCGCTTTGGCTTCTCCCACCAGGGCCGTCAGTTCCTGGGCATCGGTCGCACGCAGATCGACGAGCTGAACCTGGGCGTCGGCCTTGCCGATACCGTGGGCGATCGCCTGACTGAGGCGATCACTGAATCCGTATTGACTCACGTAACAGACCGCCGCGTAACTGTCGCCCTTGCTGCGCTGGCTGCTCCATTCCCGGTAGTCATTGAGCCAGTGACTGAGATGCTGACGCAGCAGTGGCCCGTGGCCTACAGCGATGGTATTGATCGCTGGCAGTGAATCCATGCGTTTCATGGCTTGCAGCACGCTGCGGGCGTTGGGACCCATCAGGCACTCGTAGTAGAAGCGAAAGTCCGGTGCGATGGCACCGGGATCACTGTCGAACAGATCCTCTGAGCAGTAATGCAAGCCGAAGGCGTCACAGGTGTAGAGGATGCCGCTGCCGTGATCAAAGGAAAAGATCGTGTCGGGCCAATGCAGGTTGGGAGCGCTGAGAAACTCGAAGCGATGCTCCACCCCGCTCTCTGGATTCGTTCCGAGATCCAGGGTGTCGCCACTTTTCACGGCAAGGGAGCGGAACGGACGGTGCACCTGATCTTTCAGGAACTGAAGCGCCACCTTCGATCCCACAATTTCGATGTCGGGATTCAGATCGAGCAGATCACCGATCAGACCCGAGTGGTCGGGCTCCGTATGGCTCACGATCAGATGGTCGATGGCCTGCGGGTCGATTTGCTCCTGAAGCAGGGGAAGCCAGGTGTCCCGGAATTTGGCGTGACTGGTGTCGATCAGCGCCGTGCGCTCGCCCTGCACCAGAAAGGCGTTGTAGGTGGTGCCGTTGCGGAGGCCGAACTCGATGTCGAAGCGGCTGCGATCCCAGTCAAGGGAACGGATGGCTGTGCTGTCGGATGCGATGGTCTGGCACTGAAGGCTCAAACGTCCGGCGACGGCCTGAGTGGAGGCGGCCATGGCAGCAATCTCGACGGTTCTCGACTGTAAGAACTCCGGGTTGGAAGATGGCATGCAGTGCGATTTGCTGTCATGACCTCAAGCGCCGCTGCCGCGATCTCGGGATTGCGGCGCAGCATTGGCCCCGGGATCCTGCTTGCGGGGGCCTGTATCGGCGGATCCCACCTGATGTCCTCCACCACGGCAGGGGCCCGTTTCGGCTTCGCACTCTTGGGCCTGATCCTGCTCACCAACCTGATCAAGTACCCCTTTCTCAGGGTGGGCAGTCGTTTCACTGCCGCGACAGGTCTCTCGCTGCTGGAGGGATTCCAGCAGCGCAACAGGACCTACCTGCCTGTGTATTTGCTGGTGAGTCTGTTCACCGGCACATTCACGATCGCTGCGGTGAGCTTTGTGGCCGGCCTGTTGCTCACCAATGTGCCGGTTCTGGCCCAGTTCGACCCTTTTGCCTTGGCGATTGCCGTGCTGGCTGGCTGCGGATTGATCCTGCTCATGGGCCACTACAAGGTTCTGGATCGGCTCTCGAAGCTGCTGGTGGCTCTCCTCACCCTGCTCACCGGAGTGGCGGCGTTGTCGCTGCTGGTGCGGGGGCCTGCAGGGGATGTGGCGTCCAGTTGGCTGGCGGCCGATCCATCCCCCTGGCAGATGGCTGATCTTGGTTTTCTGATTCCCCTGATGGGCTGGATGCCAGGGCCTGTGGAAATGTGCGTATGGCCGTCGCTTTGGATGTTTTCCAGGGCTCGTGACAGCCAGCACACCGCTTCACTGCAGGAAGCGGAAACGGATTTCAATCTCGGTTACGGCATCACGGTGCTCACGGCAGTCTTTTTCGTGATCCTGGGTGCTTACACCATGTATGGCAGTGGCGACGGCCTGCTCCAGGGCAGTGGAGTTGCCTTTGCCCAGAATCTCATCCGCCTTTACACCGAGGCGATGGGTTCCTGGGCGGCCTGGATCATCGTTCCAGCTGCCTTCGCCGCCATGTTCAGCACCACGTTGACCTGCCTGGATGCCTACCCCCGCAGCATCTCAGCGATTCAGGGGATCTTGCAGGGAGTGGACCGGGGCGATTCCGCTCCAGGGCCCCAGCGTCGCCGTCTCGGACTCTGGATTGGTCTGCACCTGCTGGCGGCCCTGGCGGCGCTGCTCTGGGCCTATAGCGGTGGCATCGGTGTGAAGGATTTTGTGTTCGGGGCGATGACGGGCAGCTTCCTGGCGGCTCCAGTGTTCGCCTGGATGGCGATGGACACGATGAACTCTGAGCTCGTGGCACCAGACCATCGCGATGGGCCATTGATGCGCGGTCTCAGTTGGTTTGGTCTGGTGTTTCTGATCGGTTTCAGCTTGCTGTTTCTCATTTGGTCCCTGACGCGCTGAGACCCAAAAAAAAACCCATCGTGCGATGGGGGTTTGGATCTCTCGTTCTCAGGCCTCCACCTCAGGTTTCCATTTCAAGCGTCCACGGCCACCGTCACACTGGTGTGGCTCTGGGCCTTGGCGGCGGTGATCTCCAGCACGCCATCCCGGTAATTGGCCTGAACGGCATCCCGGTTCAACCCCTGGCCGAAGCGGAAGCTGCGGCTCCAGGTGCCGTAGCGGAATTCGCTCAGCCGGGCCGTGTCCTCGCTTGGCTTCTCCTCAGCAGCGTTCTTGCTGTTGGGATGACGGCGTTCGGCGCTGACGCTGAGCGTGCGATCGGTGGCTTTGACCTCGATCGATTCGCGGCTCACTCCGGGCAGCTCCAGGCGCACGGTGTAGTGATCGGCCGTCTCGTGGATCTCTGCTGCTGGAACACGCTCAGCTTGCGACAGCTGCTGGTCCAGCCGTTCAAATAGATCAAATGGTGATTGACGAAGGGTGATCATGAGTGACTCCTCAGGAAGGGTGTGTGGTGGGTGTTTGCATCACCCGCAACGACAATCTGCGTGTTGTTGATCAATCTGATCAGGATGAGAACCGTCCTTTTTTGTACGGTCTCAACCACTCAGTTCGGTTGTCACGACTGGGATGTCGTGTGAACCGAACAGTTGATGAGCTGATTACAGCCACCACCAACTGGAGAAAGCAGCCGCCTGGCCACAACGACGTCCTTCCTCATCCCAGAGCGTCCAGATCCGGGCGTTGCGGATCATGAATGGATGCCCGTGGCGATCAACGCGAAGGCCTGAGTAATTTTTGATTGCATCGTGCGCGAGGGCCTGCTTGAGAGAGGCCGCCCGTTCCCGCCTCTCCGACTGCGCTGCGGTCAGGCGCGAGGGCATGCCGATCATCTGCGTCCAGGTGCGTTGCCAGAGTTTCAGGGCGGTGGAATTGGCGTAGGTCAGGGCTGGGTCGCCCGTGTTGTCGTGAGCCAGCACGGCCATGCTGCTGTTGAAGAGCTCCTGTGCGTTCAGGCGCCGCGATGTTCCCGGTCGGTCGCTGGCCAGCAGGGGGCTGTCGAAGGCACGCCGATGGGAGAGCAGAAGAATCGTCACAAGGCCCTGGATCTCCAAGGTCTGCCAGGGGGCGGATTCAGTCACCTGCTGTCATTGCTTCCACCATGGCCCGTTGCGCAAGCGCTTGTCCTTGCTCCCGTAGATGCGAGAGGAAGCGAGGCCGCGCCTCTGGAAAGCGCGGCTCTTCAGCGAGGGGCAGATCTCCAGCTGCATCAAGGCCGGTGTCGCCCTCCATGGCCGGTGTGATCACCACCAGATCGCCGTCCAAGGCGGCGTCGTAACGCCACCAGAGCGTGGGATCGAGCACGGCGGGATGGGGAGGCGGCGGTGTGTCGTCCGTTGGGGTTGTGGCCTCCGTGGTTAAGCCACCGCTTTCTTGCTCATCGCTGGCCAGCCTGGTGTTGAGAGCCTGCAGCCGATGTGCGGCCAGGTCTTCCAGCAACTTCGCCCGTGTGCGTCCCCGCAACTGGAACAGCACGAACGGATCCTCGCTGAACCGCTCCCCCATCAGGAAATACACGGCACTGATGTGTTTGCAGGGATTGGCTTTGTCGGGGCAACTGCACTCGCTGCGCACCTCCTGAAGCTTGAAGGGAAACAGACGCCGGCCGCTGGCGGCAAAGGCACGCTCGATGTCGGAAGGCATGATGCCGGCGAGCAACTGGGCGGACCAACGGGCCTTCTGGGTCAGAGCCTCCAGCACGTAGCCCCAGTCCTCGTCGCTGAGCACGTCGAGCCAGAGCTTCACCTTGTAAGGGTCTTCGCCGGTGCCCTGCACCCTGGCGTGCACCCGTCGCCCCTCGAAGCGAATCGAGGTCACATGTCCCTCCCGGGCATAGGCCCAGGCGCGCTCCAGCCGTTTTTTAAAGCGGTATGAGTTGATCAGCTCCATCCACTGCTCTACCCACCAGGGCTGCTGACCGAGGCCGTCGTCCCCGAGTGAAGTGTTGATGCCGTTTCCGTTGGGAGTGATGGTCATGGGTTGCGCGTCTCGTTGTCCTCCAGGCTCACCAGCTCCTTGAGTTGGCCCATATCGAAGCCACCGAGCCACTCCTCGCCGGAACCGACGATGTCTTCCGCCAGCCTGGACTTCTCCCGGATCATCCGGTCAATTTTCTCCTCAACGGAGCCGCTGGTGATGAACTTATGCACCATCACCCGGTTCGTTTGGCCGATGCGATAAGCACGGTCCGTGGCCTGGTTTTCAACCGCAGGATTCCACCAGCGGTCGATGTGGAACACGTGGCTGGCCCGGGTGAGGTTCAATCCCACTCCGCCGGCCTTGAGGGACAGCAGGAAGAGCTGGGGGCCGCGCGGGTCGTCCTGGAAGCGATCCACCATGGCCTGACGTTCTCCTTTGCTGGTGCTGCCGCTCAGGAACGGCACCTCGCTGCGCCAGCGGCGCTGCAGGTAGCCCTGGAGCAAGTGCCCCCATTCCGCAAATTGGGTGAACAGCAGGGCCCGATCCCCCGCTTCGATCACCTCATCGAGGATTTCCTCTAGCCGCTGCAACTTGGCCGAACGTTGAAGGAAGTCATCGCCGGCTGCTTCTTCCTTCAACGCAAGCGCGGGATGGTTGCAGATCTGCTTCAGCTTGGTGAGTAGGCCCAGCACCTGGCCATGGCGCTTGCCGCGGGGGGCTCGGGCGATGGCATCGAGGGTGTCCTCCACGGTCTTCGCGTAAAGGGACTTCTGTTCCTTGCTCAGACCCACCCATTCACTCAGCTCCACTTTTTCGGGGAGGTCGGAGATGATCGCCTTGTCGGTTTTCAAGCGCCGCAGGATGAACGGCCCCACCCGCGATTTGAGATCGCGCAGGGACGACATATCGCCGTAGCGCTCGATTGGCATGCGGTAGCGCTGCCGGAAAAATTCCTCTTCCCCAAGCACGCTCGGATTGAGGAAATCCATCAGG
This sequence comes from Synechococcus sp. MEDNS5, assembly GCF_014279875.1. NCBI lineage: Bacteria > Bacillati > Cyanobacteriota > Cyanophyceae > Synechococcales > Synechococcaceae > Synechococcus > Synechococcus sp. MEDNS5. The sequence goes on along the minus strand of NZ_CP047952.1, from coordinate 2,278,770 downwards.
GCCCAGAGTTCACTCACCCTGTTCTCAACCGGTGTGCCGGTGAGAGCGATACGAAACCTGGAGCCCTTGCGGGTTCGAGCCAGATCACGGGCCGCCTGGCTTTGCTTGGCCGAAGGGTTCTTGATCGCCTGGGCTTCATCGATCACGGTGCCCTGCCAGTCGAAACTATCAAGCAGCTCACTGTCTCTCTGCAGGAGCCCGTAGCTGGTGAGCACCAAGTCAACGTCTTTCAGGGCTTTTTTGAGTGCCGCGGGAGTGGAGGGGCGCTTGGGGCCGTAGTGCTCATGGACAGAGAGCTCGGGGGTGAAGGCCGCGGCTTCCCGCTTCCAGTTGGTGAGCACGGAGGTGGGAGCCACCAGCAGCACCGGCCGTTTCAGTTCTTTCTCCATCTTCAGGTGCTGGAGGAAGGCCAGCAGCTGAATCGTCTTGCCTAAGCCCATGTCGTCCGCCAGGCAGGCTCCTTGATCGAAGCGGTGCAGGAAGGCCAGCCATCCCAGGCCACGTTCCTGGTAGGGACGAAGCTGGCCGCAGAAGCCCTCGGGCGCAGGCAGCGGATCCGGTGCTTTCTGCTGGTGGTATTGCTCCAACACCCCTTGAAGGCGAGGGCCAGCATCAAAGGCATGCACGGGGAGGCGCATCAGCGTGTCCCCTTCGCTGGCCGTCAGGCGAAGGGCATCGTCCAGGCTCAGATCAGGGTTGGCGGCACAGAACCGTTCTGCGTTCTTGAGATCATTGGGCCTGAGTTCGATCCAGGCTCCCTTGTGGCGCACCAGGGGGCTGCGCTTGCCGGCCAGCCGTTCCAGCTCCCGCAGCGTCAGGGTGACGCCGCCGATCATCAGCTCCCAATCCCAATCGAGATTTTCCCCGAGCGTGAACCCCCGTGAGCGTTTGGGAAGCTCGGCCTTGATCGCCAGACCGAGGCGGCTGGCCAGGCCTCCCGAGAGGCTTGGGGGAAGGTCCACACCAACACCCACGTCCCGGAGTTGACGGGCGGCGGTGCGCACCAGCACGAAGGCTTCCGCAGGGGTGAGCTGCATCGCTTCCGGTGTGGCGCTGTCCAGGCCCCGTTCGATCGGTGCGAACACCGTGAGAGCACGACCCATGCCCTCGAGCAGCACCTCGCCGGGATGCTCCACAGGAATCTCTCCGAGTTGAAGGCCTTCGGGTCCAGCGGCCCAGGCTGCTCCCGCAGGCACTTTCAGCGTGGGATCGGCTTCGGCCTGCAGGTAGAAGCGCAGATCCCAGAGGTCCTCACCGTCGTTGGGGGTGGCGAGTTCAAGGCAGGCTCTGGCTGCCGCCACATTGCCAGCGACTCCCTCGCGCCAGTGGTGGCTGGCCGTGGCCAGTCGTTCGGCATCTTCGTCGTTCAGATCGATCACCCCGTTGTCTGAACTCAGGGCGTTTTCCCAGGCGCAGAGCAGGGGGTCGAGCCCTTCGTCATCGGGGTGGAAGCCCTTACGCAGCTGGGCATCTACCAGATCCTCAAGCAACGTGGCCACCCGCAGGCGACCGCTGCGGGGACGACAGCAGGCCACGGGATTGGCAGCGCGCATGGCCTCTGGGCGCAGCCTTGTGATGCGATTGCTGCGTTTCCCTGTGGGCTCTCTCCAGGGCAATGCACAGGTAGCCACCAGGGGCAGCCGGGCGGCGAGGTCCTCCAGGCGGCGCCTGTCGTCCTCACGGTTGAGAAGCGCGACCCAGCGAGCGCGGTGGGGATACCCTTCACCCCGACTCAATTCCACCTGGGGCAGCCAGCGCCCCCGGGCTACCAGGCTGAGGGCCCATCGCTGCATATGACTCCACCAGCGCAGCTCATCGGCCAGGTCGGGGTGATGGCCAGAGAGAGGAAGTTTGGCCAGCCATGCTGTGGCCGCCATCGGTTCGATCGCCAGCCCCTGCACCTGCCAAGGCCACCATTCGGTGGTTTTCGGAATCGGTTCGCCGGCTTGCAGCGGCAGCCCGCACCAGGGGGGCTGCTCCTCTGATGAGGGGGTGGCGGCAGCTGAGCCACGGGGCCGCCGTGGTTTCACACTGCGGCTCGGCAGGGTGAGGCATGCGGTCGCATCGATGATTCCTTCCGGAAGGAGATCGCGCTCTGTGAGCCAGGCGCGCAGATCCTCCGCGCTCAGGGTGAACGGATGAAGGGCGGGTGTGGCCCCGGGGCCGAGGGGCTCGGCCACACGCCAGGTATCAGCCCATACCAGCAAAGCAGCCCTTCCGGAGCTGCTGGGGGTGCGGATGGCGGGTAGCCAGGTGGCGTGCAGCAGGCTCATGGCCGCGACGCAGACAACATGCGTTGGGTTCCGTGGAGCAGGAGTGCGCTGCCGATCAGAGGCAGCCACCCCACGAAAAGATCCACTCCTAATGATGCCAGGGCGCCGGAACCCCCCCAGGGAACCGCAAGGGGCATGCCAAGGCTGCGCACCCCGCAGATCGCGCCCACCAATCCAGCTTGCAGGTGGGAATCCTCTGGATCAACCCGTTCGAGATGAAAGGCGAGCAGCCCATAGAAGAGCCCACAGCCCGTGGATCGAACAGCTTGCTCCAGTCCAAAGGGGAGGCTGATCAGTCCCGCGCTGAGTCCGGCCAGCAGGGCCCAGCACAGGGAGCGCCAGCGCAGGTTCGCCCGGTTCAATTCTTTGCTGCTTTCCGCGCTGCTATCGGCCAACGTCATCGGCGGCTGAAAGGCGATCATGGCTGCTGGACCCGCTTTTCGAGCCCGAACCCGCCATGGCTGTTGCACGACCGTCGCGAACCGAGTCCGCGAGTCCCCGCACAGGTGCGGAGATCCGAGAAGCATTTCTGTCTTTTTTCGAGCAGCGCGGTCACCGGCGCATGCCCAGCGCCTCCTTGGTGCCGGAAGACCCCACGGTGCTGCTCACGATTGCAGGGATGCTGCCGTTCAAACCGATTTTCCTTGGCCAGCAGGAACGGCCAGCACCCTGTGCCACCAGCTCCCAGAAGTGCATCCGCACCAACGACATTGAGAACGTGGGGCGCACCGCCCGTCACCACACCTTCTTCGAGATGCTCGGCAACTTCTCGTTTGGTGACTACTTCAAGCAGCAGGCGATCGAGTGGGCCTGGGAGCTGAGCACCCAGGTGTTTGGTCTGGATCCCAAGAATCTGGTGGTGAGCGTCTTCCGCGAGGACGACGAAGCCGAGCAGATCTGGCGTGAGGTGGTGGGGGTGAACCCCAAGCGGATCATCCGCATGGATGAGGAAGACAACTTCTGGGCCTCCGGTCCCACCGGACCGTGTGGGCCCTGTTCGGAGATCTATTACGACTTCAAGCCGGAACTAGGTGATGACGGCATCGATCTGGAAGACGACGACCGCTTCATCGAGTTTTACAACTTGGTGTTCATGCAGTCGAATCGCGATGCGCAGGGAACGCTCACGCCGCTGGCGAACCGCAACATCGACACCGGCATGGGCCTGGAGCGCATGGCGCAGATCCTGCAGAAGGTTCCCAACAATTACGAAACCGATCTGATCTTCCCGCTGATTCAGGCGGCGGCTGATCGGGCGGGTGTGGACTACCACCAGCTCGACGAGAAGGGCAAAACCTCACTCAAGGTGATCGGTGATCACAGCCGTGCGGTCACCCAGCTGATCAGCGATGGTGTCACCGCCAGCAACCTGGGCCGCGGCTACATCTTGCGCCGTTTGCTGCGCCGGGTGGTACGCCATGGCCGCCTGCTTGGCATTGACAAGCCCTTTCTCCAGGCCATGGGTGAGGCATCGATTGCCCTGATGCAATCCGCCCACCCGCAGCTGATTGAGCGCCGTGAGGTGATCCTGGCCGAACTGCAACGGGAAGAAGCCCGTTTCCTGGAAACGCTGGAACGCGGCGAGAAGCTGCTCGCAGATGTGCTGGCTGCCAAGCCGAAGCAGATCAGTGGTGAACAGGCCTTTGAGCTCTACGACACCTATGGCTTCCCCCTGGAGCTCACCCAGGAAATCGCTGAAGAGTATGGCCTGGTGGTGGACCTTGCCGGCTTTGAAACGGCGATGGAGCAACAGCGCCAGCGTGCGAAAGCCGCTGCGGTGAGCATTGATCTCACCCTGCAAGATGCGATCGATCAGGTGGCTGCAGGTCTGCAAGACACCGAATTCCGGGGCTACGAGCAGCTGGAGCAGAGCAGCAGCATTCAGGCTCTGGTGGTGAATGGTGACCCGGCCCAGAGCGCTGCAGCGGGTGATGCCGTTCAGGTGGTGCTGGATGTCACGCCGTTCTACGGCGAAGGTGGTGGCCAGATCGGTGATCGCGGCACCCTGGTGGCGGATGGCCAGGCCGGTGATGGCCTGATCGTGATGGTCGAGTCCGTGAGCCGCAATCGCAGTGTGTTCGTGCACAGCGGTCGTGTGGAGAGGGGCTCGCTTTCGGTGGGGGATGTGGTGCATGGCCGGGTCGATCGTGCCTGCCGCCGCCGGGCCCAGGCCAATCACACCGCCACCCACCTGTTGCAGGCAGCGCTCAAGCAGGTGGTGGATCCCGGTATCGGTCAGGCTGGCTCTCTGGTGAGTTTTGATCGCCTGCGTTTTGATTTCCACTGCCCGCGTGCCGTCACTGCCGAAGAGCTGGAGCGCATTGAGAGCTTGATCAACGGCTGGATCGCCGATGCCCATGCTCTTGAGGTGCAGGAGATGGCGATCGAGAAGGCCAAGGCTGCCGGAGCTGTGGCGATGTTTGGTGAGAAATATGCCGATGTGGTGCGTGTGGTGGATGTGCCGGGCGTGTCGATGGAGCTCTGCGGCGGCACCCATGTGGGCAACACCGCGGAAATCGGCCTGTTCAAGATCGTGAGTGAAAGCGGTGTCGCCGCCGGGATTCGCCGTATTGAAGCGGTGGCTGGCGCTGCGGTGCTGCCCTATCTCAATGAGCGTGATGGGGTGGTAAAGCAGCTGGGTGAGCGCTTCAAGGCCCAGCCGGCCGAGATCATCGAACGGGTGACGGCCTTGCAGGACGAACTCAAGGCCACCGGCAAGGCTCTGGCCGCGGCGCAGGCCGAACTGGCGGTGGCCAAGTCAGCGGCGCTGGCGTCGAAGGCGCTGGCGGTGGGCGACTTCCAGCTGCTGGTAGAACGGCTTGATGGTGTGGATGGCACTGGGCTGCAGGGGGCTGCGCAGAGCCTTGCTGATCAGCTCGGTGATGGTGCTGCGGTGGTGCTGGGTGGTCTGCCGGACCCTGCCGATCAAGGCAAGGTGATCCTGGTGGCGGCCTTCGGCAAGGCGGTGATTGCCGCCAAGCTCCAGGCCGGCAAATTCATTGGTGGCATCGCCAAGCTCTGTGGCGGCGGAGGCGGCGGTCGGCCGAACCTGGCGCAGGCGGGTGGTCGCGATGGTGCCGCCCTCGATGGCGCGCTGGAGGCGGCACAGGAGGAGCTTTATTCAACGCTGGCCTGAGCCCCAGGCTGCGCCCTGCTGGTGCAAACGCTGTAACTGACGACTGGCTTTAGCAATGCAGAAATGGATGCCTCCCAGCTCCTGGGTTGTCTGTTCGAGTCGCTCTGTTTCGTTGTAATGCACTGCTTCGATGCCGCTCAGCAGCAGCCCGATTACCCGGTTGCCCCGTCGGCAGCGCTCACTCACCAACGCGAGCATCTCCACAGCCAGGTCGCTGTCGAAGAGCATCGCTCGTAGGAGATCTTCACCAGGCATCGCCAGGAGCTCAGCGGGACCATCCACAACGCGGAAATCGGCGTAGTGCCGGCCGTTTGCGAAAAAGCCCACTTCTCCTAGTAATTCCAGGGCTTCCACCACGGCCAGGGTGTGCCGCTCATTTCCTTGGTGCACTTCCACAGCCACCTTTCCACTGGTGAGCAGCAGCAGAGTGTCAACCGGCTCACCCTGGCGAAACAGCACATCTCCTTCTGCAGCGTTGATTCGCTTTGGATTGAGCTCCTGCTGGTGCGCCTCAAGCAGCAGTTTCAAACGCTCCCGGAACGCCTGAAGCTGTGGTTCATCTCCCCACATGAGTGGATGTCGGCTTTTCCTTTGATAGACCCGGCATGGGTGGACCATGCATTTTCACGCTAGAAGGTCATTGCGGAAGGAAGTTTGAGCTCTTTGCGCCAGTCGGCCAGCGGCCGATCCCAGCCATCTTCAAGTTTCCGGGCAATCACCAGGTCTGCATCCAGGCCCATCTGAAAGCCCTGTGCCAGGGCCCGCAGCATCGGCGCCAGCGGTTCGTTGTTCTGAAGGGCTGAGAGCATCCCGCCGAAGATCAGCATCACGGCCAGCGGTGAGCGGTTCTGGGCAAGGTTGAACCCCTGAAGCCCTAGTTCACTGGCTCCATCGATGCCGAATCCCGTCAACACATGGGCGATGTCGTGAGTTTCCTTGAGCCGGTGCACGACAAACTCCTGGGCGTTGGTCACCGGAGCGGGATCGATCAAGCTGTCGGGTGTGATGCCCTGGCTGATCAGTTGATCCGCATACACCCGACCCAAGCTGCCCTCGGGAAGCTGTTGCAGCTGCTCGAGATTGATCGGCGCTGGTCGCCAGCCCTCGTCCACCAGTGATCGGAACTGTTTGTCAGCCAGCAGATGTTGCACCATTTGCTTGCCGAGAGGGCTGTCCTTGAGGCTGGCTCCCACAGCAAAGACGCTCTCTAGGGATCCTGGATTTTTGAGAAAAGCAGCAAGACCGGCCAGCAGTTTCAGGCTCTGGAGGCGTTCCTGCAGTTTGATGCGCATGGATCAGCTCTGGAGATAGGTGGCCTGCTGGAGACTGCTGGCCACGTGGCTGATCAACAGCCTGGCATCGTTGACCGACAACCGCTGTTCGCGGATCGCCTCCTCGCTGGCCAGGCGGAGGCGTTCGAGCATCAGATCAGGGTCGTGCTCCATCGCTTCGAGCACATCGGAATTGGTGTCGCCGCGGACCACGTGGTCCAGCAGGTAGCCACCGCCTGGGGCCAGGCGGATATGCACGGCATTGGTGCTCCCGAACAGGTTGTGCAGGTTGCCCATCACCTCCTGGTAGGCACCGGCCAGAAACAAACCAATGAGGTAAGGCTGATCCGGCTGGGGGCTGTGCAGTTCCAGTAGGGGTTTGCTTTGCCCGCCCTGAATGAAGCGCGCCAGCTTGCCATCGGAGTCACAGGTGAGATCCGCAATGCTTCCGAGCTGGTCGGGCTGTTCATCAAGCCGATGGATCGGCATCACGGGAAACAGCTGATCGATCGCCCAGGTGTCCGGTGCTGATCGAAACACCGAAAAATTGCCGTAGTAGGTGCTGGCCAGGCTGGCGCGCAGGTTGCGCAGCTCCTCGGGGCTGCTGTCATCAGCGGGCAACAGGCGACTGATGCGCCGCGCACAGGCCCAGGCCAGTTGTTCGGCCCGCGCCCGTTCCGGAAGGCTCAGGTATCCGAGGCGGAAGGCGCTCAGTGCATCGCCCTTGAATTTCAGAACGTCGTTCCAGGCTTCCTGCAGGTTCGCTGTGGTGATGCCATCAAAGGTTTCATGCAGATTGCGCAGGATCAGCGGATCGTTGTCCATCGGTTCCGGCCGCTCATCCGGTGCGGCACCGGTGCCGAGGATGTCGAACACCAGCACGCTGAAATGGCTGGCCAGGGCGCGACCGCTTTCGCTCACGAGCGTGGGCATGGGAACACCGCTGGGTTCACAGCATTCCTTCACGGTGGCAACCACGTCGTTGGCGTAGTTCTGGAGGGAGTAATTGGTGGAGGCAGCGGTGGCGCTGCGGCTGCCGTCGTAGTCGATCCCCAGGCCACCACCCACGTCGAGGAAGCCCATCGGAGCACCCAGCCGGTGAAGTTCGCCGTAAATCTGTCCCGCCTCCTGCAGGGCATCTTTCAGCACGGCGATGTCGTTGATCTGGCTGCCGATGTGGAAGTGCAGCAAGCGCAGCTCCTTCAGAAGGCCTGCGTCGCGCAGGGCTTCGGTGGTGTCGAGCAGTTCGGGGACGGAGAGTCCGAACTTGGCGCGATCTCCCACGGAGCTGCCCCAGCGGCCAGTACTGCGGGTTGAGAGGCGTGCCCGGATTCCGATCATCGGAGCGGCACCCAGGTGATCGCTCGCCCGGATGATCCGTTCCACCTCGTCGGGCTGTTCGATCACCACCACGGGCTGACGCCCGAGTTTGCGCGCCAGGATGGCCGTTTCCAGGTACCGCTGATCCTTGTAGCCATTGCAGATCAGTAGAGCTTCTGGATCCTTCAGCAGCGAGAGGGCGATCAGCAGTTCCGCCTTGCTCCCAGCCTCCAGGCCGAAGTGCCAGCGCTGGCCGCTCTCCACAAGCCGTTCAACCACATGGCGCTGCTGGTTGCACTTCACAGGGAAAACGCCCTGATACCGGCCCGCGTAGCCGTAGTGAGCGATCGCTCGGTCGAAGGCTGCGTGCAACCGCTCGAGCCGATCTTCGAGGATGTCGTCAAAGCGGATCAGGAGGGGAAGGCCGAGATCCCGTGCCTGCAGGCCTTCCACCAGCTCGATCAGGTCGATGCTGCCGCCGCGATCACCCTGGGGTTGCACAGTGATGTGTCCGCGGGAGTTGGTCGAGAAGTAAGGATCCCCCCATCGATCCAGTCCGTAGAGATCGGCACCGTCCTGAACGGTCCAAGGGCCAGCGGTGCTGGTGTGGGCCATCAGCGTCAAACGGTGGTCTCCAGTTTCTGTGCCGCGAATCTAGGTGGGGTTCATGGCTTCAACAGCTCGGCGCAGCCTGCTTGCTTGCCAGGCGGGCCGGCTGCCACGGACGATGGCGACGGTTTTTTTGTTTTTCCATGGCCTCGGAACGCACCTTCATCGCCATCAAGCCCGACGGGGTTCAGCGCGGACTCATCGGCGAGATCCTCGGGCGTTTTGAGCGCAAGGGCTTCAAGCTCGTGGGCCTCAAGCAGCTCACCCCCAGCCGTGAGCTGGCGGAGCAGCACTACGGCGTTCACAAGGAGCGTCCCTTCTTCGCTGGACTGGTGGACTTCATCACCTCTGGCCCTGTGGTGGCCATGGTGTGGGAAGGCGACGGTGTGATCGCCAGTGCCCGCAAGCTCATCGGCGCCACCAAGCCTCTGGAGGCAGAACCCGGCACCATTCGCGGTGATCTGGCGATCAACATCGGCCGCAACGTGATTCACGGGTCTGATGCTCCTGAAACCGCTCAGTTCGAGATCGGTCTCTGGTTCCAGGCTTCTGAGCTGAGCGACTGGATTCCGGCTGATCAGGGATGGCGCACTGAGGGCTGAGTCATCAGCCTTCGCCGGATCCTCTCCATGAGTGCAACGCATCATGAGAGGACTCGGCAGACCGCGTTTTGAGTAGTGCTCATTCCCACGCGCTGCAGCCCTGGCTGAAGCGCGTGGCGATCACATTCGTGAATCACGCCGGGGCCCCGTTGGTGAAGGTGGTGCCCCGCCGCAATCTCGACAAGGCTGCCGATCTGGGTGTGGGGTTTTCGCCAGTGGCCGATGCCTTCCGGGTGGATGGATGCATCGCTGCTGCGCACCGTTGCGCCCGACCGGATGAAGACCTGCGTCTCCATGCTGTGGTGGAGGCGTTGGTTCCGCTCGAGCCCGATCGCGGATGGGCCTGGGCCCCTGGGGAGCGGCGTTGGCGCGATGGACGGGTCTACGAGGCCGACCAGCGCAGTTTTTGCCGGCTACAACAGGATCGTCTGCAGCAGCAAGGGCTGACGCTGCAAGCGGGCTTTGAGCTCGAGTGGATGGTGTTGGCAGCGGATGTGGGACCCCAGGGGTCTCCCGCATTTCACGGCGGGCCTTATGGGGCTGATCGCTTGGTGGAAGGCCTCGACTACGCCTCTGAGATCTGTGACGCCCTGGACGCCGCCGGGCTGGACTGGCTGCAGTTTCATCCCGAATACGGCGCGTCCCAGTTCGAGTTGTCGCTGGCCCATGCGTCAGCTGTGGAAGCCGCCGATCGCCTGGTTTTGGCTCGCTTGGTGATTCAGCGCGTGAGCCGGCGACTGGGGCTGCATTGCAGCTTCACGCCCAAGCTCACCAGCGATCAGGTCGGCAATGGCGGTCATGTGCACTTCAGTCTTCTCCGGCATGGTCAGCCCGTGCTGCAGGGAGGCGATGGTCCAGGTGGCGTGTTGCCGGAGGGTGCGGCTCTGATTGCCGGTGTGCTGCATCATCTGCCGGTGTTGCTGCCGATTGCCTGCCCGCTCATGGCCTCGTACGCCCGGCTATCGCCCAGTTCCTGGTCGGCGCCTTATCAGGTGTGGGGGATTGAAAATCGAGAGGCGGCCTTGCGTTTGGTCCCCACCTCGGTGGATCGAGTGCCCGCCCATCTCGAACTGAAAGTTGCCGATCTGGGGGCCAATCCCTATTTGCTGCTTGGATCGTTGCAGGTGTTGGCGTTGGCAGCTCTCAGCGAGGCCGTGCCCCTGCCGGCGCCGGTGTGCGGTGATCCGGCGCGCCTTGACGGCACGACAGCGGCCCATGCCCGTCTGCCCCAGTCCTTGGCGGAAGGGCGTACAGCGTTGGCCTCCAGTGCAGTGCTGTCGGCGGCGATGGGAGAGCTGCTGCATGGGAGCGTGCTCGACAGCATCGATGCCGAGATCACCCGTTGTGCGGGCTGGCCCCCGGATCAGGTGATCGCCAGCACCCGCTGGTGGCCGCTGGTGGGAGGACTCAGCTGACGCCGGCGTCAAAGCGCTGCCATTGGAAACAGGGCAGCAAGAGGTCGAGGTCATCGCGGGCACGGCCCATGCTCACGCAGTCTGCGATCGCTTCGGCTGTGGCCGCAGCCATCAGCACCCCGTTGCGGTGATGGCCGCAGGCCAGCCAAAGCCCAGGGAGAGGACCCTCTCCAAGCAATGGCCCTTCATCCGGTGTGCAGGGCCGGAATCCCCACCAGCGTTCCATCGGGGGCCAGCCCGAGGCTTCCGGAAGCAGGGAGGCAATGCCCTGCTTGAGGATGCTCTGCCCCTGGGGGGTGAGGCCCTCTGCGAAACCGGCCTCACGCTCCGATGTGGCGCCCACCACCACCAGACCGTCTTCCCTTGGTACCAGGTAAGTGCCGGGTCCGAAGATCACGCGCTTGAGGGCGCCTCGGGGAGCCTGGAGGGAGAGCATCTGCCCTTTCACAGGGAAAATCGGCAGCTGAGGCAGGAGCTGGCTACTCCAGGCTCCGGAGCAAAGCACGGCAATGGCACTGCTTCGTTCCGTGATCGTTCCTTCAGCGTCACGGATGCGTGCTTCAATGCGTTGGTTGTCGCTTTGAAGCAGCTCCAGCACTTCCACGCCCTCCAGGAATTGCACCCCCCGCTCCACGCAGGCGCTTTCCAGGGAGCGCATCAGTTGGCGGCGGTTGTCGATCTGGCCGTCCTGCTCGAACAGCAGACCGGCCTGCCACGTCGTGGCGATGCCCGGTACTTCCCGCTCCAGTTGCTGGCGGTTCAGGGCGGTTCCGAAGCCTGCCGTGGGGTAGCGATCCCGCTGTTCGCTGGTGGTGAATGGCACCACAATCCCTGTGGAGCGAAGCCCGCAGGGCAGGCCGCTGTCGGCCTCGATCTGGGCGACCCAGCTCGGTACCCGCTCCAGGCTCAGTTGACCGAATCGCAGCTGGTCACCGCTCAGGCCTTCAGCGTGGGGAGCCAGCATGCCTGCGGCCACGAATCCTGCGGCTTCTCCGCGCCGCCGGCTGATCACGCACACCGGATGGTCCCGCCGGGCCAGCTGATGGGCGATGGCCAGGCCCATCAATCCGCCGCCAAGGATCAACGCAGCGTCAGCGGCGGGAGGGCGCAAGGCGGTCATGGCTGATGGGGGCTGCGGTTCGCGGTCTTTCCATAGGATTGCCTTGCTCTGAACGTTCCACACAGCGGATGGCGGCACCTGCAGCAACAGACCAGGCCTGGGAAGCGGTGATCGGTCTCGAGACCCACGTTCAGCTGGGCACCAACAGCAAGATTTTCACGGCTGCATCCACGGCGTTCGGGGATGACCCCAACACCCACATCGACCCTGTGGTGTGCGGGCTGCCGGGAACGCTTCCCGTTCTCAATCAGAAGGTGCTGGAGTACGCCGTAAAAGCGGCGATGGCACTCAATCTGAACATTGCCGAGCACAGCAAGTTCGACCGCAAACAATATTTCTACCCCGACCTGCCCAAGAATTATCAGATTTCCCAGTACGACGAACCGATTGCGGAGGAGGGCTGGATCGAAGTGGAGGTGGCCGAGAAGGGAAAGGACACCTACCTGAAAACCATCGGGATCGAGCGCCTTCACATGGAGGAGGACGCCGGCAAGCTGGTGCATGCCGGCAGTGATCGTTTGGCTGGTTCCACCCATTCGTTGGTGGATTACAACCGCGCCGGCGTCGCTCTTGCGGAGATTGTGAGCAAGCCGGATCTGCGCACGGGCCGGGAAGCAGCGGAGTACGCCTCGGAGATCCGTCGGATCATGCGCTACCTGGGTGTGAGCGACGGCAACATGCAGGAAGGCTCCCTGCGTTGCGATGTGAACATCTCCGTGCGCCGGGGGCCGGAGGCGCCTTTCGGCACGAAGGTGGAGATCAAGAACATGAATTCGTTCTCGGCCATTCAGAAGGCCTGCGATTACGAAATCCAGCGCCAGATCAAGGCCTACGAAACCGGTGAGCCCATCGTTCAGGAAACGCGGCTCTGGGATGAGAGCAAGCAGCTCACCAAGAGCATGCGCAGCAAGGAGGGGGCCAGTGATTACCGCTATTTCCCAGATCCGGATCTCGGACCGATCGAAGTGAGTGCTGATCAGCGTGAATCTTGGCGGGCAGAGCTACCGGAGCTGCCGGCGGCCAAGCGCCACCGCTACGCCGAAACCCTTGGGCTGTCCCAGTACGACGCCCGGGTGCTCACCGACGAGAAGCCGATGGCTGATTACTTCGAGGCGGTGGTGGTGGTGGGTGCGGACGCCAAGCTTGCAGCCAACTGGATCACCGGCGACATCGCCGCTTATGTGAACAGCAACCGTCTCAATTACGCCAACCTGCCCTTCCGACCCGACCAGCTGGCGGAGATGGTGCAGCTGATTGATGGCGGCAAGATCAGCGGCAAGATCGCCAAGGAAATTCTTCCGGAGCTGCTCGAGAACGGCGGCTCACCCAAGGCGATCGTCGATGAACGCGGCCTCGGCATGATCAGCGACCCGGCTGCGATTGAGGCCATCGTTGATGAACTTCTGGGAGCGCATCCCGATGAGGTGGAGGCGTTCCGCGGCGGCAAGACCAAGCTGCAGGGCTTCTTCGTTGGCCAGCTGATGAAGAAAACCGGCGGCAAGGCCGACCCCAAGCTCGCCAATCAGATCCTCAGCAAGAAGCTCAAAGGCTGAGCTCGCCTCAGGGGCTTCTTCGTTCCAGCAGAGAGGCCACGGTTGTTGTCCAGGCATCCGGCTTGCCGCTGTTGTCGATCACCTGATCCGCCAGTTGGCATTTGCGTGCCAGCGGCCATTGCGCCTCGATGCGTTGATCGGCCTGCTGAGGCGAGAGCCCGTTTCGCTGAATCAGCCGCTGCTGTTGTTGGTCCCGTCTGCAGTGCACAACCCACACTTCTGAGCACAGACCCTCCAGGCCGGACTCATAAAGCAGAGGAATCATCAGCACCACCATCGGTGTTTGCTCAAGCCCGTGCAGGGCGGTGTTAAAGGCCTGCCGGACCACAGGGTGGACGAGCTGTTCGAGCCACTGCCGTTCCACCGCATCGGTGAACACGATGTCAGCCAGCGCCTGTCGGTTCAGCTCCACCCTGTCGGTTTGTGCCGTATGGGCGGCAACGGCGGGTCCGTACCGCTCCAGGACGGCTTGGCAGGCTGCACTGCCAGGGGCGAGGGCGTCATGGGCGTAGCGATCGGCATCCAGAACAGGGAGGCCACGGTTGCTCAACCAGCGCCCCACGCTGCTTTTGCCGGATGCGATGCCGCCGGTGAGACCGATCCGGCGTTGGCTTGGCATGGTGCGGCGGCAGGATGCCTTCAGTGTCTCGCGTACATCCGTGGTTGACGCCGCTCGCAGAGTTTCATCCGACTGGTTGCCGGTTGCTGGGGGGATCACCGCGCCGCAAGGATTTCAGGCTTCAGGGATCACCGCTGGGCTGAAGGCTTCTGGCAAGCCTGATCTGGCCTTGGTGCTGGCCCCCGAAGGTGCGGTCTGCGCAGGGGCTTTCACCCGATCGGTGGTGCGTGCCGCCTGTGTGGATCTCTGCGATTTGCGGCTGCGGGACGGGGGCGGCCAGGCGCGGGCGGTGCTGATCAATTCGGGCCAGGCCAACGCCTGCACTGGCGATCGCGGTTTGATCGACAGCCAGCGCGCTACCCAGGCGCTGGCGGATCGCCTGGGTGTGGATGGGGAGGCGGTGCTGATCTGTTCCACGGGGGTGATCGGTGTGCCGATCCCGATGGAGGTGCTGTTGGCAGGCCTGGATCCGTTAGTGGACGGGCTGAGCCCGGATGCGGGAGCCGCCGCTGCTGAAGCGATCCTCACCACGGATCTGGTGGAGAAGCAGATCGCCTTTGAGGCCGAACTCACTGGCCGCACTGTGCGCATCGGTGGCATGGCCAAAGGTTCTGGAATGATCCACCCCGACATGGCCACCATGCTCGGCACCATCAGTTGCGATGCGGCCGTCCCCCCTCTGAAGTGGAAAGCCATGGTGCAGCGGGCGGTGGACCGCTCCTTCAACGCCATCACCGTGGATGGCGACACCAGCACCAACGACACCGTGCTGGCCTTCTCCGCCGGTGAGTCCCTGCCCGATTCCTGTGACGACAAGCTTGAGGATGGACTCACTCTGGTGGCACAACATCTCGCTCGGGCCATCGCCCGGGATGGGGAAGGGGCCACCTGTCTGATCGAGGTTCAGGTGGAGGGAGCCTCCACTGAGGCCGGAGCACTCCAGATCGCGCGCACGATCTGCGGCTCCTCGCTGGTGAAGACGGCCGTTCATGGTCGTGACCCCAACTGGGGCCGCATCGTGGCAGCGGCCGGTCGTTCCGGAGTGGCATTCGATGCCGACGCCGTCGCCCTCTGGATCGGGCCCCATCAGCTCATGGCAGCGGGTCAGCCTCTCGTGTTTGATCGTTCAGCTGCTTCGGCTTATCTCAGTGAGAGGGCCTATGGCCGCTACCTCGTGGACGACTCGGTGCAAATTCGTCTTGTCGTCGGTTCCGGGAAAGGACAAGGCCTGGCCTGGGGGTGTGACCTATCGGATCAATACGTGCGCATCAACGCCGATTACACAACTTGATTGCCGCCTTGGATGCGCTCCTGGCATTCAGGGGCGAGGATGGTCTCCAACATCAGGGTGATGTTGACTCTGTGAGTTCCAGTGATGGCCCCCTCCGCATCTGAACAGCAACGTCCCAAACGCCCACGGTTCTGGGTCGGTCCCATGGTGGCAGGAGCTTGCTTTGCTTTGGGTTACGGCATCACCCAGCGCGTGGTGCTGATGCGGGCCGCCTGGAAGCAGCCCCAGCAGGAAACGTTCCGCCAGCAGGCTTTTCCCGGTGAGACGCTCGAGGGTTTAAGGCGTCGCCATGGGGAGAGCCAGGCGCTGCTGGGTGATGTGGCGGCGCTTGAAGCTGTGGAAGCAGAAAAGCGCAAGCTCGAGCAGGCCAAGGAGCAGGCAGAGGCGATCGCTGCCGAGGCTGAACGTCGTGACGCTGAGCAGCAGGCCGCACTGGTTGAGCCCGTTTTGACTGCTCCTGCTGTTGAGCTCCCTGCAGCCGAACTCGAGCTCCGGCAGTTCGATGACACCGTTGTTGCCCCTGACCCTCAACCGGTTGTCGAGCCACAAAACAACGAGATTGTCGATGGACCTGCTCAGGACTCCCCTGGGGCTCTAGAGCCCATCGCTGAACCTGAATTCATGGAACCGTTGGCTGTTGATGTCCAGGAATTCCCTGCTTTCCCATCGGCACCACCCAGTCCTTAGAACTGCTCACCGGATGGGGTTTTGATCTGCCACAGTTTGCACATCGGCAGAGAGCCATGACACCTCCTGATGCCTTGCTGCGCGCGGCCATGAATCGTCTGGTTGCACGGGTGGGAGAGGGATTGGCGGATGCAGCCGCAGGCCTCGCGGTTGCTGTTCAGGATGTACCTGACCGTCTCCGCCAGGAATGGGATCTCTTCCAGGAAGAGGTGAAGGCTGAAGCCGAACGGCTGCAGAACGAGAACGCTGCACCCCCTCCCCAGGGCACCCAGGCTCAAAAGGATGGATCTGCTGAGCCTTTGCAAGACCGCATTGATCGCCTGAGGGCCCAGGTCGCAGACCTCGACAACCGCTTGGAGGAGCCCACTTGAGTCGCCTGGTGTCGTTGATGGCGCCCTGGCGTCGCGGCCTCCGTGCCTTGCGCATCTGGCGAGCTGTGGTGGTGTTGCTTGTGCTCCTCTGGTGGGATGGGCAGGGCTGGACCTACGCCGGTGGGCCTACCTCGGAGCGCAGGGAACAGCGCCAGCAGCAGCGGGCCCGTTGGCTCACTCAGGAACTTCTGGAGCTGGGCTCTGCGTTCATCAAGCTGGGACAGTTGCTATCCGCCCGCCCGGATGTGCTTCCTGCGGGTTGGGTGGCCGAGCTGGCTGATCTTCAGGACAAGGTACCGGCCTTCCCATTTGATCAGGCCCAGGCGTTGTTGGAAGAGGAACTGGGTGCCCGCTGCGCCGAGATCATCGATCTTGATGAGGAGCCGCTCGGTGCGGCCTCCCTGGCCCAGGTGCACCGTGCCAGCTTGCGCAGCGGCCGTCAGGTGGTGCTCAAGATTCAGCGACCCGGCTTGGAGTCTGTGTTCCGCCTGGATCTGGAGGTGATGCAGCAGGTGGCGGCTGTCCTGCAGCGTCACCCCCAATGGGGGCGAGGTCGTGATTGGGTGGCAATTGCCCAGGAGTGCCGGCGTGTTCTTCTCAGGGAGTTGGATTTCCGCCTTGAAGCGCAGCACGCGGCACGGTTCCGGCAGCAGTTTCTCGATGAGTCCCGCATCCGCGTCCCTGGGGTGATCTGGGAGCTGAGCTCCCGTCGGGTGTTGTGCCTTGATTACCTACCAGGGATCAAGATCAACGATCGCCAGGCGTTGATTCAGGCGGGAATCAATCCTGGTGAGGTTGCTGAGATTGGAGCGGCCAGCTATCTCCAGCAACTGGTGCGCTACGGCTTTTTTCACGCCGATCCCCACCCCGGCAATCTCGCCGTTGCGGCCGATGGGGCGCTGATTTACTACGACTTCGGAATGATGGGGCAGCTGTCCGAGCGTCTGCGTCGGCGGCTGGGAGCGATGGTTCGCGCTGCGGCGTCAAGGGATGCCGCCGCCCTTGTGGAGGAGATGCAGGCGGCGGGAGTCATCGCCGGTGATGTGGATGTGGGACCGGTTCGCCGCCTGGTGCGTCTGATGCTCCGTGATGCCCTCACGCCTCCGTTCAGCGCGAACGTGATCGACAAGTTGTCGGGTGATCTCTACGAACTGGTTTACGGCCAACCCTTCCGGCTGCCGGTGGAGATGATCTTCGTGATGCGAGCACTCTCCACGTTTGAGGGCGTGGGCCGCAGCCTCGATCCTGGCTTTAGCCTTGTAGGGATTGCCAAGCCCTATCTGCTGCCTCTCATGACATCCAGTGGATCCGGTTCCAATGACCTCTTCAACGAGCTCGGTCGACAGGTGGGGGCATTGAGTTCCCGTGCTGTGGGGATCCCCCGGCGCCTGGATGAGAGCCTTGAGCGTCTGGAGCAGGGCGATCTGCAACTGCAGATCCGCATGGGCGAGTCCGACAGACAGTTCCGTCGCATGGTGACGGCTCAACACTCCATCGGTCAGTCGGTTCTGCTCGGGGGGTTGGCCGTGGCCGCGGCATTGATGGGTGCGAGCGCTCGGCCGCTGTGGGCGCTGTTGCCTTTGGGTGCAGCTGTTCCTGTTGGGATGGGTTGGCTGAAACTGCAGGTGAAGTTGCGCAAGGATGCCCGCATTGAGGGGTTGTCGGGTTCAGGTCGTTGAGTCCCGCATTGCTAGAAGTTTGTGGCGTAGGTCCTGCTGGAAGCTTTTGTGGCGTTCGGCTGAAAGCGTCAGGCTGGGCATGGCCGGGATCAGTTGATCAAAGCGGCGCTTGAATGCGTCGGAAAAGTGGCTGCTGTTGGCACGGGTGGGCATCACGGTGTTGGCGTCCGTGACCAGGCAGCGCTGGCTACTTCTCCATTCCGGTGCGTGAGTGTCGAGCCATTGCTGATACAGCAGCCATACCGGCATCCAGAAACGCACCGCACTGCTGAGGTCGTCCAGCACAGAAGGCATCGTGGCGGCGAGGTCCGTGTCGCGCTGATCCACGAAGTGGCGGTAGGCCTGATGCCACGTCTCACGCAGAGGATGGTCGGAGTGTTGGAAGCTCCAGTGGCTGATGCTGCGTAACCACGGCCGCAGGGATCGGTTGAGCAGCAGGCGATGGTGCCCCCACTGCTGCAGCTGTGCATCCGACAGCTCTGCAGTGAGCAGGAACAGGCTGGTGCACACATCAATGGCGGTGCCCAGGGCCTGACGGCGTTCACTGAGCCAGCTCCAGCGCAGGGCATCAAAGTCGGGTTGAGCCCGGTGCTGCATTAACAGCGGAGCCCCGTCCATGTTCACTTCATGCTCAGCATGACTGAGACTGCAACTGAGGGCCGTCGACCCCATTTTCGGGAGGCATTGCACGAACACATGGCCGCCCCGCTCTCGATCAGTCTCGGCCGCAGCAGCGAAGTCGGGAAAAGCCATGCCTTAGTGCCGTGGATGCCGGGAACCCCGCACGGTTTTCCCTTCAGCGTCAGAGCCAAACAGGGTGCGTAGGGTTGTGGCTCGCACAGTGGCACCAGCCGCTCCCGAAAACCCAGGCGGATGGCTGCAAAGACGGGTGCCATCCGCCACGTAGGCCACGCTGAGGGCGCGCCGCCAGTGGGGCGTGGCATTGGCAGGTCCGTAGTGCCAAACCTGTCCCTTATGAATGTCCACATCCTCTGGCTGCATGGCTGGAAGAGCTTGCATCGGAGCTCCATGCTGTTCCAGAAGCTGCTGCACGGCGTCAAGGCCGCTCACGTCTTTCACAGCCGCCACCAAGGCTGGGTCGGTCAGTAAGGCAAACAGCTCCTGATTGAAGCGATCAGCCTGCAGGTGGGCACCGTCAGCCTGAATTCTTAGCAGAGCTTGGTGACCAGGCTGCAGGCCTGTGGCAGTGGCCTGGGCCCGTAGTTGCTGGTTGATCAGCGCTATTCGCTGGGGATCAAAGAGCTGTTTTTCAGCCAATGGCCTGCCCCCATGGCCAGGGAGGAAGGCCCATTTTCTGTGGGAGTCTGTGGTTTGATCAGCCGTTTCCGCGAGGCCCCTGACCAACGGCACCGGCATAAACGGCCTGGCTGCCCAGTTCGTCTTCGATGCGCAGCAGCTGGTTGTACTTCGCCACGCGCTCGCTGCGGCTGAGGGATCCTGTCTTGATCTGACCGGCGCGGGTGGCAACAGACAGATCTGCGATGGTGGTGTCTTCCGTTTCACCACTGCGGTGACTGATCACACTCGTGTAACCCGAGCGGCCGGCCAGATCGATCGCTTGCAGGGTTTCGGTGAGTGATCCGATCTGATTCACCTTGATCAGGATCGAATTGGCGGTGCTGCTGTCGATGCCCTGTTGCAGCCGTTTGGTGTTGGTCACGAACAGATCGTCACCCACCAGCTGCACCTTGGCGCCGAGGCGCTCGGTGAGCAGCTTCCAGCCCTCCCAGTCGTCTTCAGCAAGGCCATCTTCGATCGACACGATCGGGAACCGCTCAACAAGTTGCTCGAGCTGGCCCACCATTTCCTCGCTGTTGAAGCTGCCGCCATCAAAGGCGTAGCGGCCATCGGCGAAGAACTCGGTGCTGGCCACATCCAGAGCCAGGGAGATTTGCTCTCCAGGTTTGTAACCGGCTTTCTCGATGGCTTCCACCAGGATTTCACCGGCTTCCACGTTGCCCAGGTCGGGGGCAAAGCCGCCCTCATCCCCCACCGAAGTGCTCATGCCCTTGTCCTTAAGCAGACCCTTGAGGGTATGGAACACCTCGGTTCCCATGCGCAGGGCTTCCCGGAAACTCGGGGCACCGTGGGGAACCAGCATGAATTCCTGGAAGTCCAGGCTGTTGGCTGCGTGAGCGCCCCCGTTGATCACATTCATCAGGGGAACGGGTAGCAGGGTGGCCATCGGGCCGCCCAGGTAGCGGTAAAGGGGCAATCCAAGACCGTTGGCCGCAGCGCGGGCATTGGCCATGCTCACCGCCAGGATGGCGTTGGCACCCAGGGACGACTTGTTGTCACTGCCATCAAGTTCCAGCATGGCGGCATCCACGGCGGCCTGGTCCAGTGCTGAAAGCCCGCAGAGAGCGGGAGCGATGCGCTCTTCAATGTGGTTCACGGCCTGGATGACGCCCTTGCCCATGTAGCGATCGCCGCCATCGCGCAGTTCATGGGCTTCGTGGGCCCCTGTGCTGGCGCCGCTGGGCACGATCGCCCGGCCGCTGGCACCACCCTCGAGGAGCACTTCGGCCTCCACGGTTGGATTTCCGCGGGAGTCGAGCACCTCACGGGCCACGATGGTATCGATGACGAGGTCGAGAGAATCGAACACGTGCGGTGAATCGAAGACTGGGGGATCCTATGGGTCGCCCTGCTCACTGCAACTGTGCCCTCCGGCACGAAAATCAAGCGTCCCTGCACGCGCTTCCGCCAGCCAAGGGAATGCACCATGCTGGGGAGGAGCTGCTGAACCTGTCGATGCGCATGCTGCACACCATGCTCCGGGTGGGCGATCTCGAGCGTTCTCTGGCCTTCTACACCGACGTTCTGGGCATGCGCTTGCTGCGGCGCAAGGACTACCCAGGCGGACGCTTCACCCTCGCCTTCGTGGGTTACGGGGATGAGTCGGACTCCAGCGTTCTTGAGCTCACCCACAATTGGGATACAGCTGAGTACGACCTCGGAAGTGGCTATGGACACATCGCCCTGGGCGTGGACGACATCCAGGCAACCTGCGCAGGGATTGCTGGCCAGGGGGGTCGGGTTGTTCGTGAACCCGGCCCGATGAAACATGGCAGCACCGTGATCGCCTTCGTGGAAGATCCGGATGGATACAAGATTGAGCTGATTGAACTGGCGTCCCGTTCCCCGTCTGCCTGAGCCACCCCTTGATGACGTCTGTATACGAAGGGAGTTCCCAGCCTCCAGCCAGCCTCACTGCCGAACCTGAGCGTTTCAGCGATCAGGCCTGGGATCTGTTGCTCAGTTCCCAGGATGTGGCGAGGCGTTGGCGCCATGGAGATCTCGATGTGGAGCATCTGCTCCAGGTGTTGTTCGCCGATCCTCGTTATCAGGCGGAGGTGGCTGTGCTCTCTCTCCCCCGCGACCGTCTCCTTGATCAGCTCGAATCGTTTCTTGTTGAGCAACCCACCGTCAGGGGCCAGGATCTCTTCATTGGCGAAGATCTCGAACGCTTGCTGGAGTCGGCGGATCGTGTGCGGGGGCTTTGGGGCTCTCGCCTGATTGATCTGTCTCACTTGATGATTGCGATCGGTCGTGATCCGCGGATTGGAGAAGATCTTCTCTCCCGTTTCGGACTGACGCCGGATCGTCTGGAGGCTGAGCTGCGCAGGGCTCCGGACCCTGGCCCTGGAACGACGATCCAATCCCCTTCACAGGTGCCTTCAGTCCAGGTTCCCTCCACCCCTGCATCGCCGCCTGCGCCAGCGCCGGCCCAGACGGCCGAAGCCATGCCTGAACCGGTTCCTGCCGCGGAAGCAACAGCCCTGGAGCGATTTGGGCGGGATCTCACTGCGGAAGCCGCTGACGGCCAGCTGGATCCAGTGGTGGGTCGTGATGCCGAGATCCGCAGCTTGATCAAGGTGCTCTCCCGCCGCGGTAAGAACAACCCCGTGCTGATCGGTGCTCCGGGTGTGGGAAAAACGGCGATTGCTGAACTGTTGGCCCAGCGCATGGTGGCCGGTGAAGTGCCTGAATCACTTCAGGGCCTGCGGCTTGTGGCTCTGGATGCCGGGGCGCTGATCGCCGGTGCCAAGTTCCGTGGACAATTCGAGGAGCGCCTGCGCGAGGTGTTGCAGGAGGTGAGTGATCCGGAAGCAGGTGTGGTGCTGTTCATCGATGAACTGCACACGGTGGTGAACAGTGATCGCAGCAGTGCCGATGCCGGCAGCCTTCTCAAGCCTGCGCTGGCGCGGGGTGATCTGCGCTGCATCGCCGCCACGACACCCGAGGATTACAGGCGCACTGTTGAGAAAGATCCTGCACTGAACAGGCGTTTTCAGCAGGTGCCCATTGCGGAGCCCTCCATTGATCACAGCATCGAGATCCTCCGAGGGGTGAAGGAGCGCTATGAGCTGCACCACGGCGTCACGATCACGGATGCTGCGGTGACCGCCGCTGCTCGTCTGGCAGACCGCTACATCAGCGACCGCTGCCTGCCCGACAAGGCAATCGATCTGATCGATGAGGCGGCCGCTCAGCTCAAGATGGATGTGACCTCCAAGCCCCAGGTGGTGGAGGACGCCGAGATGGCGCTGCGCCGGGTGGAGTTGTCGGTGCTTGCTGCCGAACAGGCTCCCGAGGCGGAACGTGTTCAACTGCAGCGTCAACGGCTGGAGGCCACAACGCATTTGTCGCGTTTGCGGGACCGGTGGCAGGCCGAACGGGGGCAGTTGGAGGAGCTACGTCAGCTGCTGCAGGAGGATGAGGATCTGCGCCACGCCATCGCCGACGCTGAACGCCAGGGCGATCTCGAGGAGGCTGCTCGCCTGCAATACGACCAGCTGCATCGACTCCAGCAGCGCCGCAATGACCTCGAGCAGTCTCTCAGTGATGCCCAGGCTGCTGGAACCGCGCTGCTGAGGGAACAGGTGGAGGCCGCGGATATCGCCGACGTGGTGGCGCGCTGGACCGGGATCCCGGTCCAGCGGCTGCTGGCTGGCGAGCGTCAGAAACTGCTGGAGCTGGATCAACGGTTGCAAGAGCGGGTGATCGGCCAGCCGGAGGCCGTGCAGGCTGTGGCGGCTGCAATCCGCAGGGCTCGTGCCGGGATGAAGGATCCGCGCCGGCCGGTGGGGTCCTTCCTTTTCATGGGGCCGACCGGTGTGGGCAAGACCGAGCTGGCCAAGGCCCTGTCGGGTCAACTCTTTGATGAAGAGGAGGCGATGGTGCGTCTCGACATGAGTGAGTTCATGGAGCGCAACGCCGTGGCCCGCTTGCTCGGTGCCCCTCCCGGTTATGTGGGCTACGAGGAAGGTGGTCAGCTCACGGAGGCCGTGCGTCGCCGTCCTTATGCCCTCCTGCTGCTTGATGAGGTGGAGAAGGCCCATCCGGATGTGTTCAATGTGTTGCTCCAGGTGCTGGACGACGGCCGGCTCAGTGATTCCCAGGGGCGGACCGTTGATTTCCGTCACACGGTGGTCGTGATGACCAGCAATCTCGCCAGTCGGGCCATCCTCGAGGCTGCACGCCTGGGAGGGGAGTCTGAGGCTCAGGAGGCATCCCCGTCATTGGATGTGGCGGTGGATGAAGCGCTCAGCAGTCACTTTCGGCCTGAATTTCTCAACCGCATCGATGAGGTGATTCGGTTTCGACCGCTCGATCAGAAGGATCTGAGCCGGATTGTGCGCTTGCAATTGGCGGATCTGTCCAGTCTTCTCCAGGAGCAAGGACTGGCTCTTCAGGTGGATGACGCGGTGATCGACACCCTCGTGAGCCTGGGCTACGAGCCTGAGTACGGCGCCAGGCCCCTGCGCCGTGTGTTGCGCCGTCGGTTGGAGAACCCCTTGGCGACGGAATTGCTGGAAGATCGCTTCCACGGTGCCAAAACCGTGCGGGTGCATGCCGGATCTTCACCGGCTGATCCCTTCCGGTTTGAACCTGGATGAACGCAAAAGGCGTCCGGTAGGATCTTTGTTTGCTGTCACGTGCCATCTGAGCCTGCGTCAGCACCGGCCCAATGACTCCGTGCCCAGCGATTCGTGACAACGCCTACCTCCGAGGACACTGCAGCAGCCAAGTCACCGGCTCCTACCGGCTCTGACCAGCCGGGAAAGAAAGGTGGATTCTTCCCTGCGACCTACGAGGAGCTCAAGCTGGTTGTCTGGCCAAGCCGGCAGCAGCTCTTCAGTGAGTCGATTGCGGTGATCCTGATGGTGAGCCTCTCAGCCGCTGCCATTGCTGCACTGAGTCGTTTTTA
The DNA here is from genome assembly GCF_014279875.1 of Synechococcus sp. MEDNS5. Classification (NCBI taxonomy): domain Bacteria; kingdom Bacillati; phylum Cyanobacteriota; class Cyanophyceae; order Synechococcales; family Synechococcaceae; genus Synechococcus; species Synechococcus sp. MEDNS5. The sequence continues at coordinate 2,254,589 of NZ_CP047952.1, read as the reverse complement.
CGGCTGGGCTGCGTCCCAGGTGTTCCGTTGACCGACTGGTTCGTCCCCCACGGCGTCGATCCGCATCGATGCTCTGTTCTTCTCATCCTGCCCCGTGTCTGATCTCGATCTCAGCCAGTCGGATTCCAGCGAAGTGCTGGATCTTCCGGCCCCGAATGACGGCGAGGAAGGAACGCTCGAAGTCCCTGAAGTTCGAACGGGTATCGCCCGCTGGTATGCGGTGCAAGTGGCGTCAAGCTGCGAAAAGAAGGTGAAGGCCACCCTCGAGCAACGGGCGGTCACCCTTGGAGTGAGCAACAGAATTCTCGAAATCGAGATTCCGGAAACCCCTGCCGTGAAGATCAAGAAAGACGGCAGCCGGCAGTCCACGGAGGAGAAGGTCTTCCCTGGATATGTTCTTGTGCGAATGGTGCTCGACGAAGACACGATGATGGCTGTGCGCAGCACCCCGAACGTCATCAACTTCGTGGGAGCGGAGGATCGCCGCGCCACAGGCAAAGCTCGCGGTCACATCAAGCCTCGACCCCTGAGCCGCTCCGAGGTTGATCGCATCTTCAAGCGGGCTGCGGAGAAGAAGACCGTCGTCAAGGTTGATCTCACCGAGGGTGATCAGATCCTGGTGACGGCTGGGCCGTTCAAGGACTTCCAGGGCGAAGTGATTGAAGTATCGGGCGAGCGCAGCAAGCTCAAGGCCCTTCTCTCAATCTTCGGCCGGGAAACGCCTGTGGAGCTCGAGTTCTCCCAGGTGAGCAAGCAAAACTGAAGTGTTGTGGCGGCCGTCTCCCTGCGGAGGGCGGCCTCAGGAGTGGTTCCCGCTCCGCCGCACCTGCCCCGAGGGTCAGGTGATCCGCAGATGTACAACTCCGTCCGCCGATGGCCAAGAAAGTCACAGCAGTCATCAAGCTGGCCCTTCAGGCCGGCAAAGCCAACCCCGCACCGCCCGTGGGCCCTGCCCTCGGTCAGCATGGGGTCAACATCATGGCGTTCTGCAAGGAGTACAACGCCCGTACCCAGGACAAGGCCGGTTTTGTGATCCCGGTGGAGATCTCGGTCTTCGAAGACCGCAGCTTCACCTTCATCACCAAGACGCCTCCAGCGTCGGTGCTGATCACCAAAGCCGCCGGAATCGAGAAAGGGTCCGGCGAGTCCGCCAAGGGAAGTGTTGGCTCCATCAAGCGCTCTCAGCTTGAGGAGATCGCCAAGACCAAGCTGCCCGATCTCAATTGCACCAGCGTTGAGTCAGCCATGCGCATCATCGAAGGCACCGCTCGCAACATGGGCGTCGCCATCACCGACTGACGCCTCAAGCGCCAGTTCTCACAGCTTCAACTGTCCTTTTTCGGGGGAGACCCTGCGGTCGCCTGCACCCCATTCCTGCCATGCCTAAAACATCCAAACGCCTGGCCAGCCTCGTCAACAAGATCGAGGAACGGGCCTATGAACCCCTTGAAGCCATTCAGCTGGTCAAGGAGAACGCCACTGCCAAGTTTGACGAGACCGTGGAAGCCCACGCCCGTCTTGGCATTGACCCCAAATACACCGACCAGCAGCTGCGCACCACGGTTGCACTGCCCCATGGCACCGGTCAGACGGTGCGGATTGCTGTCATCACCCGCGGTGAAAAGGTTGCTGAGGCCAAGGCGGCCGGCGCTGAACTCGCTGGTGATGAGGATCTGGTGGAAACCATCAGCAAGGGAGAAATGGATTTCGACCTGCTGATCGCCACCCCCGACATGATGCCCAAGGTTGCCAAGTTGGGTCGGGTGCTTGGTCCCCGTGGTTTGATGCCGAACCCCAAGGCGGGAACGGTGACAACGGATCTGGCGGCCGCCATCAACGAATTCAAGGCAGGCAAGCTGGAATTCCGTGCTGACCGCACGGGAATCGTGCATGTGCGTTTCGGCAAGGCCAGCTTCTCAGAAGGCAATCTTCTGGACAATCTCAAAACGCTCCAGGAGACCATCGACCGCAACAAGCCCAGCGGCGCAAAGGGGCGTTATTGGAAGAGCCTTTACGTGACGTCCACCATGGGCCCGTCTGTGGAAGTTGACATCTCTGCGCTGCAGGACATTAACAAGGACGGCTGATCACTCTGTGATGTAATTTGATGAACTGGCGAAAGCCAGTCCACGGGCACGTGCCCGGCCTGAGACAGCAGGTTGCATCAGCCAGTTCTCCCGAACCGGCCCGATCGCATAAGTCCTGCCGAGGCAAACGCGACGATTTCGCTCCCTTAGGGATTGGATCGATACGCGGCCTCGTCTCTCCTCTGGGGAGCACTGATCGGCCGCGTGTCCAGCTTGTTCCCCCGATCCGATCCAATTCCTATGGGCCGCACTCTGGAGAGCAAGCAACAGATCGTCGAAGAGCTCAAGCAGCTCCTCGGTGAGGCCGAAATGGCACTGGTCCTGGATTACCAGGGTCTCTCCATCAAGGAAATGTCTGATCTGCGGACCCGTCTGCAGGCAGCCAACGGTGTGTGCAAGGTGACCAAAAACACCTTGATGCGTCGCGCCATTGATGGTGACAGTGCTTGGTCAAACCTTGATTCCCTTCTCACCGGCACCAACGCTTTCATCCTTGTCAAAGGGGATGTGGGTGGTGCAGTGAAAGCCGTTCAGGCTTTCCAGAAGGACACCAAAAAGTCTGAAACCAAGGGCGGTCTTTTCGAAGGCCAGCTTCTGTCTCAGGACGAGATCAAGGCCATTGGTGATCTTCCCTCCAAGGAAGCGCTCATGGCACAGATCGCCGGTGCCATCAATGCCGTTGCCACCAAGGTTGCAGTCGGTATCAACGAGGTTCCCTCCGGCCTTGCTCGAGCGCTCAAGCAGCACGCCGAATCCGGCGAAGGCTGATCGTCTTCGACTCGACTGTTTCTCTGATCTGTTGCTGATTCCCAACCATGTCTACAAAAACCGACGAAATTCTCGAATCACTGAAAACTCTTTCGCTGCTTGAGGCTTCCGAGCTTGTCAAGCAGATCGAGGAGGCTTTCGGTGTGTCCGCTGCCGCATCTGCTGGTGTGGTGATGGCCGCTCCTGGCGCTGCTGGCGCTGGCGGTGGCGAGGTTGCTGAAGAGAAAACCGAATTTGATGTTGTGCTGGAGAGCTTTGAAGCTTCAGCCAAGATCAAAGTCCTCAAGGCTGTGCGTGAGGCCACTGGCCTGGGTCTTGGTGATGCCAAGGCCATGGTCGAGGCTGCACCCAAGGCCATCAAGGAAGGCGTGTCCAAGGACGAAGCCGAAGCCCTTAAGAAGGCCATCGAAGAAGTGGGCGGAAAGGTCACCCTCAAGTGACCCTCTCGGGTTGGCCTCCTCCGGGATGTCGACCCTTCCTTCCTTCCATTTCATTGCATTCAACCGACCCGAGGGTCGGTTTTTTGTTGTCGCAAAAAAAAGCCCTGCCAAAGGCAGAGCTCAGAAGTGAAACGCATTGCAGGAGTCTGTCCTTGTTTCGACCCTGAAGAGGCGCTTAGCACTCCTCACACGAATGCAACTTAAGAAGTGATCCCAGCTGTGTCTTGCTCGCGGAGGTCGCTCCCTCAACTGTCCCCGCGTCAGGGACGGTAGGGAATCACTTCCAGTCGGATCGGTCCCCGCCTTCCCTGGCCCCTGCCTCCTGCCTGAGGCAGTCCTGGAGCGCTGGGCAGATTCGCTGAGAAGCTGCGGCTCTGGCGGTTGCTGCCCCGACTCGAGGCCATGAGCGTGGGCATCGGCTTGGAATTGGCGAAATACACATGGCTCAGCGTGCGGCCCTGGTAGGCCCGACGCTCCAGAGTCCACCCTGGCTCCAGGGTCAGTTTCACGAATGCATTCTTGTCCCGCCGCACCCGAGTGGCTCGTGCCACAACCGTGCTGTCTCCCCTCACTGGATCCATGGCTTGCAGCATCAGTGCATCGCGGTTCTGCTCCAGCTTCAGGCGAAAGCGTTTGTCGGAATCCGTGCCTCCCGTGCGCAGGGAATAGCCATTGCTGTCGAGATAGCGGCTGCAGATCCCGCTGAAGTCGAAATCATTCAAAGAAGGTTTCATCAGACCGTCCCTGCGCTCTTCCCAACACAAAGGACGGGCCTTGATCTGTTCCAGCACCAGCAGTTTCCAGCGGCTGTCACCCACGGCCTGGGCTAGGATCGCAAAGCGTTCCTGTTGCAGAGGCCGACTGTCGAACAAAGCCCGGCTCAAGCCAGGAACTCCTGCACCCAGACCGGCCAGCCCCAGGGCGGTGGCCGCTAAGGCAGTCCTGCGGAAGTAGGTTCGGCCCATGGCCCAGACCTCCTGGGTGCTCAAGAACCGAGTTGTACCGAACACAGGGTGAGGTGACAAATGGCTGATGGCGATCGCAGGGGACGTGTTGTCGCGGCGGCCACCGATGGAGCCTGCAGCGGCAACCCAGGCCCTGGGGGCTGGGGCGCGTTGATTCGCTTTGAAGACGGAAGTGTGGAGGAGTTCGGTGGATCCGATCCGGCCACAACCAACAACCGCATGGAGCTGCAGGCAGCCCTCGCCCTGCTGGAGCGCTTGGCGGAGCTGCCGCGCCATCCCGATCTCACCTTGCGGACCGACAGCAAATACCTGATCGATGGGCTTGGCTCCTGGATGGCCGGATGGAAACGCAAAGGCTGGAAGACGGCCGCCGGTAAGCCTGTGCTCAACCAGGACCTTTGGCAGGCTCTGGATGCGGCACGCCTGCCCGATGTGCCGCTCACGTATGTGAAAGGGCATAGCGGTGATCCCGACAACGACCGGGTGGATGCCATCGCAGTGGCCTACTCAAAAGGGGGGGGACCACCGCGTCGTGCCGTGCAAACGCAACCCTCGGATCCGGCACCGGAGCCCCTTCGCACGTTGCTCACACGCCTGGAGCTGGCGGATCGTTTGGCCAGCGGTGGTTTCACTCTTACGGCCGTCGAGCTGGCTCAGTTGGTGGAACAACCGCTCTCCAACGTGCTTGAACGCCAGCAGCCGTGGCGTTGGCGCGACTGGATGGTGGAACCGATCGACGGGGATCGCTGGCGCTTGCGGCGTGCCGAGGCAGGATCGAGATAGAAGCAGGAAACCAGATGGCCCAGTCGTCATCGTCCGGGGCGTTGTCCACCGCAGGTTTCTATCGCCGCTGGCTGGGCCCCGTGCTGGCCAACGATGAGGGCGTTGATGCCGAACAGCTCAGTCGTGCGGCCTTGCAGGCTCTCGCTCAACTCAGCCTTCGGCGTCGATGGCCCGGAGTCTCCGGAGTGCTGGAGGGAATCGGTGCGGAGCTTCAACGCAAAGACATGCGCCTGGAACAGGTGCTGTTCGGCTGCCGCTTCAGCAATCCAGTGGGCCTGGCGGCTGGCTTCGACAAGAACGGTGTCGCCGCCGGGGTGTGGGATCGCTTCGGGTTTGGCTTTGCGGAAGTGGGAACCGTCACCTGGCATGGGCAACCAGGCAATCCGCGACCGCGGCTGTTCCGGCTGGCCCAGGAGCGGGCCGCTTTGAATCGCATGGGCTTCAACAATGGGGGTGCGGAGGTGCTGCGCCGCACGCTTTTGCGTCAAGCTCTGCCGGCTCGGGGTCAGCGCCCGGCGGTGCTGGGGATCAATTTCGGTAAATCCAAAATCACGCCCCTCGATCAGGCGGCCGACGACTATGCCTCGTCGCTTGAGCTGCTGGCGCCCCAGGCGGATTACGCCGTGATCAACGTCAGTTCTCCGAATACTCCAGGTCTGAGGGACCTGCAGGACGCTTCGCAACTGCGGCGCCTGGTGGAGCGTCTGCGCCGTTTGCCCGGCTGCCCGCCCCTGCTCGTGAAGATCGCCCCCGATCTGGAGGATGACGCCATCGATGGTTTAGCTCGCCTTGCTTATGAGGAGGGCCTCGCGGGGGTAATCGCCGTGAACACCAGCCTGGACCGTCTTGGCCTGGAGCAGCGTGTGATCGCCCAGACAGGGCGCACCCTGGCGGAGGAGGCTGGGGGCCTCAGCGGCGATCCCTTGCGTCGACGGGCTTTGGAAGTGTTGCGGCGGTTACGCGCCACCGCCGGACCTGCGCTTCCCCTTGTCGGTGTAGGCGGAATCAGCACGCCGGAAGTGGCCTGGGAGCGGATCACGGCTGGTGCGTCCCTGATTCAGCTGTATACAGGTTGGATTTATGAAGGCCCCGATCTGGTGCCCCGGGTTTTGGAGGGACTGCTGCAGCAGCTGGACCGCCATGGATTCCGCCATATCAGTGAGGCGGTGGGGAGCGGCGCCCCATGGCGCTAGCGGATACCCTTCCGGCAGGTCGTTGATGACGCCGGTAGGGGGGCAACCGTGGTGCTGGCAGGACTGAATGATCGCTTCCCCGCGCTTGAGGGCTGGATTCGTCAGGCCCAGGCCCTGCTGGATCCCGTGCGGGTCGTGCTGGCCCCATCCGACGATGTTCTCACACTCACCTGGAGCATGCAGGGAGAGCAGCAGGTCACCAGCGTCCCGCTTCCCCAGGATCTGGTCCGCGCTGGGGTTCCCTTGCAGCGCGAGGTGCTGGGTGACACCCTGGCTGATCTGCTCCTGGATCAGGGATTGGTGGCAGTACAGGTGGAGGTGGAGTTGTTGCTGCCCTTGCCGTGCTGTCAGTGGCGGCGGCTTCAGGGAGCGGCGGCGGCCACGCTCAGCAATGGTGATGATCTGCGGGCGCTTGGCCCAGACCTGGGCTGGTCTCTCTCGCTGCAGGAGAGTTACCTGGACCTGCTGCCTGACGCCAGCACTGAGACGGTGATGGTGGTGGGTGTGGAGCGCTTGGTGCTGCAGGCCTGGCTGGACACCCTGGCTTTGGCCGATCTCAGCGTGCGTCGGGCTGAATGGCTGCTCTGTGCCGCCTGGAGGGGACTGGCCTGCTTGCACGAGCAGGACCTGCAGCAGCCTCTGATCTGGTTGGTGGAGCACAGCGGCAGCTGGCGTCTCCTGCTGCTGTTGCATGGATGGCCTGAGTTGGATGTTGCCCTGGAGGCCAGGGATCTGGCGGCCTTGCGCGTGGAAGTGCTGGGGTTGGTGAATGCCTGGATGGAGCAAAACTGTGAACCAGGATCTGCAGCCCTGCCCCTGCCGGGCTGGCGCGTGACAGCCGATGCTTCTTGGAGAGGCTGCTGGGGAGACAGCCATGACTCGCTCACGCTGGGGCCATTGCTTGGGGATGCCGAAACGTCCCTGGTGGAGCTGGCGCTGATGGCGCCAGCGGAGGTGCCGTGATGAGCCGCCAGCAGCAGCGTTTGCCAGATCTGTTGCGCGAACGGCGCTTGGAGCTTGGTCTCCCCCAGGACTCCCCACAGTTGGTGCCCAAGGGGCCTCTGCTGCTGCGGGGGGCGTTGTTGGGAGGGGCGGCCGTGGGTGTTGCGTTGGCCTTTGTGGTTGGCTTGGGCTGGATTGAGGCTGCTCAGAAGCGCGAGCTGGAGACGCTGTTGCCTTTTGAGCGTCAGGTCCGCTCCCTTGAAGGCCAGATCAAGACGAACAAAGGCAAGTTGTCCTCTCTTAAGAGGGACACGCTTCAGATCGCCGAGCAACTCGTGGCGGTCCCCGCAGGATCGCCTTTATTGGAGCAGCTGCGGCGCGTCACTCCCGCCGGCATCCAGCTGGAGGACGTGTCGGTTCAAAGCGACCGGATCAAGGTTTCTGGTAAGGCTGCCGTGGGAACCACTCCGGGGCCTCTGGAGCGCATCAATGCTCTGGCCATCACCTTGGCGCGCCTGCCCATCTCCCAGGCAGACGGTGTGAAGGTGCTCAAGCTCACCCGCGAGGATGGTGACACCCCGGTGGTGAACTTCAGTCTCGACTGGGGGCTTGACCCCAAAGCGCGGCCGTCGATCAAGCAGTTGGAGGCTTTGGGTGCTGATGGGCTGGCCGAGCGCTACCGGTTGCTTGAGCAGCAGGGAGTGCCGCTGTGACCAACCTCAGTCCGGATCAATCGGTCTGGCGCCGCCGGTTTAGCCGGGGGCGGATTCTGGTGGGTGCGCCTGCGGCCTTCGGGGTGGTGCTGGCTGGGGCGCTGTTCGCCGGGCTGGCTTGGCCGCGGCTGGGGGTGATCGAAGAACAGCGCCAGCGCATGGATGACTTGAAGGCCAAAGAGGCATCCCTGCCCCAGTTGAAACTGCAGCGCACCAAAACCCAAGTGGAGTTGCAGAAAGCGCAGCAGCAGCAGAGCTTGCTCATTGAACTGGTGGCTGGTCAGGGGGAGATCGACACGTTTCTTGCTCAGCTCAGCCGCGAGTCGGCTGCCACCGGAGTAACGATCACGCTGTATGAGCCTGTGCCGGCTGTCTCTGCGGATGCCCCCTCGGAGGCAACGAACAAGGCGTCCAAGCCAGGACAGACTCAGGGGAAAGGCAACAAGCAGGCAGCACCAAAGGACCCCCTTGCCAAGCTCGGGTACCAGAAAACGGCGGTTCTGCTCCAGGCGGAGGGCCCCTATCCCGGCTTGCTCGCTTTTCTGAGGCGGATGGAGGCGTTGAAATTGCTGGTGCAGCCCAGCGACCTGGAATTGGTGGCTATTGACGATGCTTCCCAGGCGTCTGACGAAGACGATCAACAACCCGCTGGGCCACCACGCACTCAGCTGAAGCTGAAGCTGACGTTCTTCGACAAAACCGCAGTGCCGGTTGACCAGAAGGCAGAGTCAACGCCCTCCTGAACTGCTGGTGAGTTCTCGTTGTTGAGGGCTGGTTGGGTCGAGATTCGATCGATACCATCCGCCCATGGTTTGTGGCAGTTCGGCCCGGGTATGCGATTTCCTCCTTCCCGGCTGACGGCCCTTGTGTTGATGGCTGGCCTCTCGGCTGCCGACGTGGGGGGACTCGATGGGCTGATGAAGAACGTCTCCCGTCAGGCTCAGGCGCAGGGTTCCCTGGCATTGCGCGTCCGCCGTGGCCCAAGCGGTGTGGAGGTGGTGGTTGAGGGTGTTGGCGCCCAGCCGGTGCTGCAGCAGCGCCTCAACGGCGGGGTGTGGGAGGGGCGTCTGCAGACCCAGGGTCAGCCGGGGGTGCGCAATGGTGGCCAGCAACTGGCCGATCCAGGCGCGAGCCTGGCCAAGGTGGCGATCAGTGGCTCGGGGCAGACCTATCAATTGGAAGTGGTGCCGGTGCCGGGGCAGACGCTGCAGGAACCGGTGGTGAGTGCCGATGGCAGAAATCTGATTCTTCAGTTCAACGGTCTGACCACAGCGCCCACCCTGCAGACGGGGCGCCTGGATCTGAACACCCCCGGGACTGTGCCCCAGGAGCGTTACGCCCCACCCCTGCGTCCCCGCGCCGTGGCACCGCCGCTAGGAGACATGGCCGTGGGCACGATGGTGCTGCAGAACCGCAGCTTCGTGAATGTGAGCGGACCGCCGGTGACGCTCACCTTGAACAACGCCCCGGCGAAAGACGCTTTGATGGCCCTGGCCCGCTTGGGGGGGTATGGGTTTGTCTTTGTCGGTGAAGACCCGGCAGCCAGTGGTTCTGCGAACCCGTCGTCGGCCAGCGGCACCGTGTCGATGGCATTCCAGAACGAGAGTTATGCCCGTGCCCTGAATGGGGTACTGCTGGCTTCAGGTTTGCAAGGCAAGTTGGACGGCCGCACATTGCTGGTGGGTAAGGCAGCTGCGACCAAAACCTTTGGACCGCAGATGTCCAAGGTGATTCGGCTGAATCAGGTGAGTGCCCGCTCCGCTGCGGAGTATCTGGGCAATCTTGGGGCAACATTCAATCTGACCAATACGATCACCACCACAACTGGAGAGCCCGCATCCGCGGGGACAGCGCAGCTTAGTAACCAGACATCACAGACCAATTCAACACTATTGGAGAGTGAAAGTTTCGGTGCCTCCACCGGACCTCTGAGGGGCCTCGTTGTCACGACTGATTCACGCCTTTCGACTGTGACGTTGGTCGGCGATTCTCAGCTTGTTTCCATTGCCGAAGGCTATCTAAAACAGATCGATTTGCGCCAAAGGCAAGTTGCCTTGAGCGTGAGGATTCTGGATATTGCATTATCCAATGATTCGCAAATCAATAATAGTTTTGCCTTCCGCTCTGGTAACGCATTCATTGTGAGCGAGAATGGGCAATTACTTGCTAATTTCGGAGCCTACAAGCCGCCTGGTAGTGAGCAGGGCGGCTTGCCGGGTCGATATAGCGCTGCCGAAGGAACAACTCCTGTTCCGGGTACGGGCTCTTTGGACGGTGGTGCAGGGTTTGTTGACAGTCCAACATCGCCATTTCCGCTTCCTGGCTCAGGCACACGTATTGGACCAGAGGGTACATTTGAGCGAGGGCCCTTTCGGCCCGATTTTGGAACGTTTGATAATCCACTGCAGCCCGGAATTGACGAAATTGATGAGGATGGGCGAGTTACATACAGGTCGCCCACGCGTTTTCAGTATCCGGTCAATCAGTTTTTCGACTTTCTGACGGCTCAAATTCAGTCGTCGTCGACCAAGCTCTTGGCCAGTCCGACTTTGATTATTCAGGAGGGATCTGAGTCCGCCCAGGGTTCCGACTCGTCGAAGATTTCCGCTGACGGAAAAGTTGGTCGTGAGCAGTCTAACGAGGCTTTAGTTTCCGTTGGCACGAAACTTGTAACCTCTTTTGAGGTAAAACAGGATGAGAACGGAAATGCTTTTTGCGTGCCTGTCTTTGGCAATGCTGGTCTAACATTTGGTGCAAGAGTTGAGAAGATTGATGATAATGGTTTTGTTACATTCTCGTTGTCTCCTGAAATCTCAGCTGAAGTCGGGTCCACGGAGCAAATTGGTAATTGTGGAAACATCAGTATTATCAACAGCCGAACGCTTGATACTGGAAAGATTCGCGTTCGAGATGGGCAGACACTCATCCTCACCGGTGTGATTTCCGACACTGATGTCCAAGCTGTTACGAAATGGCCAATCCTTGGAGATATTCCATTCATTGGCCAATTTTTCAGAAGTTCGAGTGGTGATCGCAGGAAGAATGAGCTTGTTATCCTCGTCACCCCACGCATCATTGATGACACCCAGGGAGGAAGTTATGGCTATGGCTATCGCCCTTCCCTACCGGCCGCGCGGCAGATCATGAGCGGCTCTTAAGCGGCGCTCTTAGAACCCCAGCCCCAGTGGAACAAGGGCTTTAGCTGCAATCGGTGCCAGCATGCGCAGTCCGGCCATCGCCCCCTGCAGGAACTGGCCGCCCATGCCTTTCCCTTCGTTCGGTGCGTCGCTCTCAAAACGTCGCTTGTTCACCGAGTCGGCAGCAGCCATCAGTTGGTTCGCCCAGTCCTGGGATCCTTTCGCTTGATACAGCGAAGCCGCATAGCGGAAATCGGAGGCGGCCAGCTCGTCTTTGGCCTGTTCGCTGCGGCTGATGCCCCTGGCCACCCAGCTGAGGGGTTCATTGGGATCGCTGCGGATCGCATCACTGAACATCTGCTCAGCGTCCGGCCAGCGTCCGGCTTGAAAGGCCGTAACGCCGGCGTTGTGCAGGGCCGCGTGGCTGCGCGACCCAGTGGCAATCCCCTGCGCTCCCTGCCAGTGGGCTTCTTCTAGGGCCCGGGGGCTGAGCCGAGCACCACTGAGATCCGCGTCTCGCAGGTCGGTGCCGTAGAGCTTGCTGCCGGTGAGGTCGGCGCCGCGCAGGGAGGCACCGCGCAGGCTGGTGAAACTCAGATCTGCATTTCTGAGGTCGGCCCCATCCAGCTGGGCCTGACCCAGGTTCGCGCGCATCAATTTGGCGTCGCGCAGGCTGGCGTCGCGCAAATCAGCGTGCACGAGATCGGCATCGGCGAGGCTGCAGCCCTCACAACTTCGCTCGTGCAGCACTTTGATCAGGGACTCATTGGCGTGTGCTTCCGCATTCACCATCAACGCGGTGCCCAGCATCAGGCCCCAAGGTGCCCAGCGAAGTCGGCAGGTGGATCGAGGCATCACGCGGGCTCAGCGAGCTCCCGGGTTGTATCGGTGTCTGCACCCGTCGTCGAGGCTTGCTGGGCAGGATGGATCTGTGTATTCGGCAGTCGCTTTGGGCCCCAGACCACCGACCCATGGCGGCAATCTCAGTCAGGAAGCCGCGCGGATGGGCCTGAGGCCCGGGCAATTGCTGGATGCCAGCGCCTCCCTGGTTCCTTTTCGACCTCCGTCTCTTCTGCTTAGGGCTCTGGAACGAGGCATCCGTGGTGGTGCCCTGCGTGATTATCCAGACCGCAGCCAGAAGGAGCTGCGAGGGGCCATCGCGGCCTGGCATGTGATTGATGCTGACGCGGTGCTGCCTGGCAATGGCGCTGCCGAGCTGTTCACCTGGGCGGCCCGTGATGCTGCGGCGTGTGGTGTGAGTGGCTTGCTGGAACCAGGCTTTGCGGACTATCGCCGGGCGCTGGCCTGTTGGGGTGGTGCTGTTCAGGGCCTGCCTATGGACCTGAGCTGGTCCGGCCAGGGGGCCGAGCCTTGGCCGGTGCTGATGGATCAGCACGCCCAGGCTCAGGTGCTTTGGATCACCAATCCCCACAACCCCACAGGGCAGCTCTGGAGCCGCGCGTCCCTGGAGCCGCTTCTGGCTCGTCATCGCCTGGTGATCTGCGATGAAGCCTTCCTGCCCCTAGTGCCGGAGGGTGAACGGCAAACGTTGATACCGCTCGTCGCCGAATATCCCAACCTGGTAGTGATCCGCAGCCTCACCAAGCTGTTTGCGGTGGCGGGGTTGCGACTGGGTTATGCCATCGCTGCGCCTGAGCGGCTTCAGCAGTGGAGTCAGTGGCGCGATCCCTGGCCAGTGAATGGTTTGGCGCTCGCCGCTGGCACCGCTGTGATGGCCGACCAACAAGGCTTCGAGCGCTGGCAGCAGCGCGTGCAGCACTGGGTGCGCAACGAGGGTGCTTGGTTGCAGCACCAGTTGCGCCAGCTCCCTGGCCTGAACCCACGCCCCTCCAGCGCCAACTATCTGCTTGTGGAGGGCCAAGCGTCGTTGCTTGCGGTGCGCGAACAGGTGGCTCAGCGTGGCGTGCTGCTGCGCGATTGCCGTTCGTTCGAGGGCCTGGGGGAGCGCTGGCTGCGGATTGGTCTTCAGGATCGCCGCGGCAATCGCAGGATCCTGAAGGCGCTGCGCGGCGCCCTGCGGCATCAGCCTTTGGCTTAAGTCACCAGCCCCTGCAGCAACGCGGCCAGCTGCTGATCAGCATCCGCTTCCGCCAAGGTGCGCATCGCTTGCGCCATCGACACCAGCGGATCAGCGGCTGGATCGCAGCCCCGCAGTCTCGGTCCGAGCAAGCGCCAAAGGGTCTGGCGCAGAGCTGGTTCGGTGGGCGTGTGTTGATGCACGATCACCGCAGCTCCCAGAGCGGCGGCGCAGGCGGCGTTGGCATCCTGATGGCGATCCGCGGCCTGGGGAAACGGCACCAGCACGCTGGGTGTGCTGCTAACGGCGAGTTCACTCAAACTGCCTGCCCCGGCCCGGCTGATGGCCAGATCGGCATGCTGCAGCAGCGCTGGAATGTCATCGCTGAAGGGTCGTTCGGCGAACCCGGGATGCTCGATGCTGTTCACATCGGGATCGTTGCTGCCGGTGAGATGCACCACCCGGCAGCCTTCGCTCAGCAGCATGGGCAGCAGGGGGCGCACCATGCGGTTCAGTCCCAGCGCGCCTTGACTGCCGCCCATCACCACCAGGAGTGGCCCTGGACCCTGGGGGACCCAGTCAGGCAGTGACTGGGTCTGAAGAAAGCTGTTGCGCACAGGCGTTCCGGTCACGATCGCCTCGCAGCCGGGGATGCGCCTGGCGGCGGCCGGCAGACCGATGGCCACCTTTGTGCAGGCGCGTCCCAGCAGCCGGGTCACCCGGCCGGGGATGGCATTGGATTCATGCAGCACCACCGGAACGCCGCTCCAGCGGGCGCCGAGGATGGCCGGGGCGGCGATGTAGCCCCCCGTTGTGAACACCACGTCGATGCCGTTGCGTCGGATCAGCCTGCGAACGTCGCGACTGGCCGCCAGCAGGCGGAGCAGCTGAATCACTTTCTTCAGGCCCCGCCCCTGCAAGCCGCCAGCCTTCACGGTGGTGAGCGGGTAACGCTCGGGAACAAGGGTGGTTTCGAGCCGATCCGGTACCCCGAGCCAGCGCACGGTCCAGCCGTCCGGAAGTGCATCCGCAACCGATAAAGCTGGAAAAAGGTGTCCGCCGGTGCCGCTGGCGGCAATCAGAAGCCGGGGCATGAGGGGCGGATCATAAAAACGGGGCTTAACTTAAATGGATTCCAGAGGCAGCTTCATGGTCCCGTTCCTGCGTGTCGCAATGGCGTCATGGATGTGCGGGACGGCGCTGTTCACAGCGCTGCCGCTGCGGGCTCAGACTGGAGCCGATCTCAGCAGCCGTCTGCAGCAGGCACTCAATGCCGACGACAGCAGCAAGCAACTGGAGGCGTTGATGCTTCCAGAGCAGGCGAGCGCCCTCGCTGATCGCTTCCGCCGCTTCACTGGCAGGTTCCCGGAAACCCGTTGGGCAGTCAGGGGCGGTCAGCTTTTGGATGATGGCCGCCAGACCGTGGAATTTGCGGTGAGTGGGACCCGCCAGCAGGACGGACTGAGTTACTCCTTTCAGGCCCAACAGACGGTTGCCCTCGCTTTGGAGAACGGCCTGATCGCTGATCAGGAGATCCTCAGCGATCAATCGGTGCTCACCAGTGCCAGCAAGCCCCTGCCGATCTCACTGCTGATTCCAGACACTGTGCTCACCGGCAGTCGTTACGACGTGGATGTGGTGGTGGATCAGCCCCTCGGTAAGTCGTTGCTGGCCGGAGGACTGATCTCCGTGACGCCGCAGCAAGTGCTGGAGCAGCAAAGCCCTGACATCCAGTTGCAACCGTTGGGCGGCGGCGGTCTTTTCAAGTCTGTGCAGGCTCCTTTTCAACCGGGATCGCAGGTCTGGGCTGCTTTGCTGGTGCATCCCGATGGCGTTGTCACGGTGAGTAAGCGGGTGCAGGTGGTCGACGACCGCAGCAAGCTCAAGCCCTGACATCACACCCTGGGCAGGTGTCTGCGCAGAGCTGACACATCAGCGTCACCCAGGCCTGCGTCCATCAGGGTCTGTTCCTGAGCCTGCACAGCCTGGGTGATCGGTAGGTCCAGACCGGCCTCGGCTGCTGCGTGAAGAGCGATGCCCAGATCCTTGTGATGGAGCGCCAGCTTGAAGCCGAGTGGATAGTGATCGATGAGCATGGCGTTGGATCGGTGCTCGAGGGCCCAGGATCCGGCGGCGCCGTGCTGGAGAGCATCCACCACCTGCTGCATCGGCAGCTGCAGGTGCTGCCCGAGGGCGATGGCTTCCGCTACGGCGGCATAGCTGCCGGCCACCAGCACCTGGTTCACCGCTTTCACCTGTTGGCCGCTGCCAACAGCGCCGAAGTGGTGAATCGAGCCACCGATCGTCGCAAGCAATGGCATGGCGCGATCCAGGTCGGCGTCGTTGCCGCCACAGAGCACGGTGAGCGTGCCGGCGTTCGCCCCTTCCGTTCCTCCGGTCACGGGGGTGTCGAGATAGCCCACGCCTCGTTTTGCCAGGCGTTGTGCCATTCGCTGGGATGTGGCTGGGCTGATGGTGGAGCAGTCGATTACCAGGCTTCCTTCCACGAGTGCAGGCCCCGCACCGTTTTCGCCCCAGAGCACAGCTTCCACGGCGGCGTCATCACTGACGCAGAGCATGAGCGCCTGGCATCCCTGAACAGCATCAGCGGGGGACGCGCAGCAGAGGGTCGCTGCGGCTGGGTCCCCTTGATGCAGGCTTGGATCGTTCTCGGCGCTGCGGCTGCGGGTGTGCACCTGCAGTGGATAGCCCGCACGGTGCAGGTTGGCGGCCATCGGTCGGCCAAGGGCACCGAGGCCTATGAAAGCGAGTCGACTGGGTGCTTTGAGATCAGATCCGGTCATGGTTTACGCCCATCTCAGTCAGATCCTGGCGAACCGGCCAACGCATGCTTCCTTGCGCCCTGCTGGTTGCGTTGAGTCTTCAGGTCGGTCACGTGCAGGCCGAGCTCAGCCAGCACCCGCCGGGTTGGGAACGGCTTCAACCAGCGCAACAACGGGAGCTTGCCCAGGTGCGACGACGGTGGGAGCTGGAAAGCCACAGCCGCCGGGTGTTCATCCTGCAGATGTCGGAGCGCTGTATCCGTTCTGCTTTCACGGCGGAGGCCTATCGCGCTTGTAAACGCAAGGAACGGCAAGAGACATTCGCGCTGCGTCTGGAAGGCCTGGAGCACATCAACGCCCTGCGCACGCACTACGGCCTGGCTCCCCTGCTGGATCCGCAACTGGACCTCAGGCCGCCTCAGTTCTCAGTGCTACCCATCAAAAAAGCCGCCCCGTCAGGGGCGGCCACAGCATGAACTTGTGCGCGAATCAGGCGGCGTCGTTGAGGGCGGCCACACCAGGCAGAACCTTGCCTTCCAGCAGTTCGAGGCTGGCGCCGCCACCGGTGGAGATGTGAGACATCTTCTCGGCCAGACCGGCCTTCTCAACAGCAGCTACGGAGTCACCGCCGCCGATGATCGTGCAGCAGCCCTTGCTGCTCAGCTCAGCCAGGGTGGTGGCGATGGCATTGGTGCCGTTGGCAAATTTTTCAAATTCGAACACACCCATGGGGCCGTTCCAGATCACGGTCTGACAATCCGCCAGTGCTGCCTGGAACACCTTCACGGCATCGGGACCGATGTCCAGACCCATCCAGCCATCGGGAATGGCGGTGACATCAGCCACCTGGCTGTTGGCATCAGGGGCGAAGTTGTCGGCCAGCACCACGTCGGTGGGCAGCAGCAGCTCAACGCCCTTGGCCTTGGCCTTGGCTTCCAGCTCTTTGGCCAGTTCAAGCTTGTCTTCTTCCACCAGGCTCTTGCCCACCGAGAGGCCACGGGCCTTGTAGAAGGTAAAGATCATGCCGCCGCCGATCAGCACCTTGTCGCACTTGTCGATCAGGGCTTCGAGCACGCCGATCTTGGAGCTCACCTTGGAGCCACCCACGATGGCGGCCAGCGGACGCTTGGGCTCATCCACGGCACCCTGGAGGTACTGAAGCTCCTTCTCCATCAGGAAGCCGGCAACGGCAGGCTTGAGGAACTTGGTCACGCCCTCGGTGGAGGCGTGGGCGCGGTGGGCGGCGCCGAAGGCATCGTTCACGTACACCTCAGCCAGGCCAGCGAGCTTCTCGGCGAAACCTGCGTCGTTCTTTTCTTCTTCGGCAAAGAAGCGCACGTTCTCCAGCAGCACCACATCGCCATCAGCCATGGCAGCCACCTTGGCCTCGGCATCAGGGCCGATGCAGCTGTCGGTCTTGGCCACCGGCTTGCCCAGCAGCTCGCTCAGACGGGTCGCCACAGGGGTGAGACGCATAGCGTCGTTCACTTGGCCCTTGGGACGGCCGAAGTGAGCGGAAAGAATCACTTTGGCGCCCTTGCCGATCAGGTCGTTGATCGTGGGAAGGGCGGCACGGATGCGGGTGTCGTCGGTGATCGCACCTGCATCGTTCAGGGGCACGTTGAAATCAACCCGCACGAGAACGCGTTTGCCGCTCAGGTCACCGGTGTTAAGGCCGGCCAGGGAACGCTTCGCCATGGGGTTGTGTCGTGCGGTAGGAAAACGGGGTGAGGTTAACCCGAGTTCCCGCCCAGTGGCGCTAGGACTAGTAGAGCGCTGTCTGCAGGAGGCCGTCGCGATGTTTGAAACCGTTCTGTTCCCGATCGATCAGAGCCGGGAGGCTGTGGAAACGGCTAGTAAGGCGCTTGAGCTGGCGCGTAGTCACAACAGCCGACTCGTCGTGCTTTCGGTGGTGCAGCCCGAGCGGCCGGAGATGCACGATCCTGAAGCAGTGGCCTTGCTGTTGGCGGAGGCCAGATCCCGTTTTGAGCAGGCGGGGGTGGTCTGCGAGGTGGTGGAGCGTGAAGGCAAACCGGCGTTCGTGATCTGCGATGTGGCCGACGAGTTGAATGTGGATGTGATCGTGATGGGAACGCGGGGCGTGAATTTGCAAGCCGAAAGCGGCAGCACGGCATCGCGGGTGATTCAGTTGGCCCCATGCCCTGTGTTGGTGGTGCCGTGAGTTCACCGCCGATTCAGTGGTATCCGGGCCACATCGCCAAAGCGGAGCAGCAGCTCAAGCGCAATCTCGACAAGGTGGACCTGGTGATCGAAGTGCGTGATGCGCGCATTCCCCTGGCGACGGGGCACCCTCATCTCAATCGTTGGATCAGCGGCAAGCAGCATCTCCTGGTGATCAACCGGCGTGACATGGTCACCCCTGAAGCACGTGTTGCATGGGAAACCTGGTTCAAAGCCCGCGGCCAGCGCACTGTGTGGTGCGACGCCAAGGCGGGCACCGGTGTGAAGCAGGTGCAGCAGGCAGCGATCCGCGCCGGCGATCAGCTCAATGAGCGGCGGCGCAACCGCGGCATGCGTCCACGTCCGGTGCGGGCGCTCACTCTGGGGTTCCCCAATGTGGGCAAATCGGCCTTGATCAACCGGCTTGTCAAACAGAAGGTGGTGGCCAGTGCCCGGCGTGCCGGTGTGACCCGCACGCTGCGCTGGGTGCGTCTGGGCCAGGATCTGGATCTGCTTGATGCGCCCGGGGTGCTGCCGCCGCGGTTGGATGACCAGCAGGCTGCGCTCCATCTGGCGTTGTGCGACGACATCGGCCAGGCCGCTTATGACGGCGAGCTTGTGGCCCAGGCGTTTCTGAATCTCCTGAAGGGATTGCAGCCGCAGGAGGCCTCAGGCGTGGGCTTGGCGCTCCTGGAGAGCCGCTATGGCGTTCCTTTGGACGGGACTACCGAAGATCCTGCCTACTGGCTGGAGGCGGTGGCGGAGCGTCACACTTCAGGGGACACAGCGCGGATGTCTCAACGGCTTCTTGATGATTTCCGTAAGTCGGCATTGGGCAGCATTGCCCTGGAGCTGCCGGCATGAGCCCCGTCTGGCGCAGGCCGCCGCTGCCGGAGGAAACCTTCACGAGCAGCTTTGGCGAAGGGGAAGGCGAGCTGGTGACGCTGATCTACCCCAAACCACTGCCGATGCGTTTGGACCGCTGGTTGGTGAGTCAGCGCAGCGAGCAGAGCCGCGCCCGGATCCAGAAATTCATTGATGCCGGGTTTGTGCGCGTGAACGGCAGCACCGGCAAGGCCAAAACCCCCCTGCGTCAGGGCGACGAGGTGCAGCTTTGGATGCCTCCGCCCGAGCCCCTTCCCTACCTGAAGCCTGAGGCCATGGATCTGGATGTGCTCTTCGAAGACGAGCACCTGATCGTGATCAACAAACCGGCCGGCCTCACCGTGCACCCCGCCCCTGGCAACAAGGACGGAACCCTGGTGAACGGTCTGTTGCACCACTGTCCCGACTTGCCGGGGATCAGTGGCAAGCTCAGGCCGGGGATCGTGCACCGGCTCGACAAGGACACCACAGGCTGCATTGTGATCGCCAAATCCCAGGAGGCACTGGTGAAGCTGCAGGTGCAGATTCAAAAGCGCATCGCGTCGCGGGAGTACCTGGCCGTGGTGCATGGGGTGCCGGCAGGAGACAGCGGCACGATCGTGGGGGCGATCGGCCGCCATCCCGCCGATCGCAAGAAATACGCGGTGGTGAGTGGTGAGAACGGGCGCTATGCCTGCACCCACTGGAGCTTGCAGGAGCGGCTTGGTGATTACTCGCTGCTGCGTTTCAAGCTCGACACCGGGCGTACGCACCAGATCCGCGTGCATTGCGCCCACATGAATCATCCGGTGGTGGGGGATCCCACCTACAGCCGCTGCCGCAAGCTGCCGATGGAACTCCCCGGTCAGGCCTTGCACGCTTTTCAGCTCGGTCTGGATCACCCGATCACGCGGGAGCGGATGCTGTTTGAAGCCCCGATCCCGCCGGTGATGGACAAACTGTTGGCGGTGCTCAGGCGCCGGCATGCAGCCTGAGCACGATCCCTGCCGGAGATCCCCTGTGCTCCTGGCCTAGACCACCACCAGCTCGCTGTTCAGCGCCAGCAGGATCTCAGGGGTCAGTGCACCGTCGCTGGTACCGGTGTCATCCGATCGCGCGTTGAAGCCCACGCTGATGGTTTCACCGGCCTCGATGGACTGTCCCCAGGCGGCACCCGTGAGCTCGTAGCGGTACAGACCATCCTCAAGCCTCTCGGTCTGGATCGTCGCCCCCCAGCTGTTTCCATCAAACTGATGAGGGCTGATGAAATTCAGTCCCCAGTTGTCAGTGCGTTGCGCGCCAACGTTGGTCACCGCCAGTGAGGCCGTCAGACCTCCCCACCAGAGATCTCCGCTGATCTCGACAGCAAGCGATGCACCAGTGATTGGATCGTTGGTTGTGGACTCCGTCTCAGTGGAGGGAGATGGAGTGCTCGGAAGCGATGGTGTTTCGGTCAGTCCAGTCCCTGCTGGTGCCTCCAGAGACTCCAGTTGACTGCTGAGTGGGTTTCCCAGCGTCACGATCGACTGGAAGTAGTTGATCACCGTGTCATCACTCACCTCCAACGCAGGCCACTGCGGCCAGTCGAAGGTGTCATTCATGAAGGGCTGCTGCTGATCCCAGCCCAGCACCGTCAGGTGGTTGATGTCGTGGTTGATCGCCACGCCTTCGATGTCGAGGAAGCCATGGGTGCGGCCATGCATCCAGCCGCCGTAGTGGGGCTCCATTTTCAGGGTGTTGACGAAGGTGTCCACGAGCGCATTGCTGCGCAGATGGCTGGCGAAGCCCTCATGGCCGAAGGTTTCAACCATCGCCATCACCGCATCGGTGTCGCCTTGGCGGGCGGTGCGTTGGATGTCCGCCAGGATCTGCGGGTTGTAGGTCTCATCGGCGATCCACCCCACCTTGGCTCCCTGCATCGCGTACCAAAGGCCAACCCCCTTGGTGTCATCGCCCCAGGCCTGCGCGTTGTTGGTCAAACCCTGGGCATAGGCCCACTCACCAACCGCCTCGAGCTCAACCGCCTCAAGGCCGGCAAAGGCGCGCAAGCCGTTGTAGGCCTCCATCGCTTCGGTGGTGATCGCCGTGCGGCCCCCCACCAGTTCGTTGTGCTCGGAGTTGTTGTTAGAGCCATGGAAGCTCCCCCAGGTGGTGATGTCCGTGTAGCGGCCAGCCATCGTGCTGTGGTCATGGGGCATCGAAGTGTTTTCAGCAGCGTTGGCATCACCGAGCACTTCATCGTGCGCTTCAGAGGGCGTTAGCACCGATTCGCCCATGGGCCTTTCAGCAATCAGCATGGCTTCGGTCAAGGCGCCATCTCTGCCGAGATCGACGCTCTGAGAGCCATTGATTGGATCGTTGGTTGTGGACTCCGTCTCAGTGGAGGGAGATGGAGTGCTCGGAAGCGATGGTGTTTCGGTCAGTCCAGTCCCTGCTGGTGCCTCCAGAGACTCCAGTTGACTGCTGAGTGGGTTTCCCAGCGTCACGATCGACTGGAAGTAGTTGATCACCGTGTCATCACTCACCTCCAACGCAGGCCACTGCGGCCAGTCGAAGGTGTCATTCATGAAGGGCTGCTGCTGATCCCAGCCCAGCACCGTCAGGTGGTTGATGTCGTGGTTGATCGCCACGCCTTCGATGTCGAGGAAGCCATGGGTGCGGCCATGCATCCAGCCGCCGTAGTGGGGCTCCATTTTCAGGGTGTTGACGAAGGTGTCCACGAGCGCATTGCTGCGCAGATGGCTGGCGAAGCCCTCATGGCCGAAGGTTTCAACCATCGCCATCACCGCATCGGTGTCGCCTTGGCGGGCGGTGCGTTGGATGTCAGCCAGGATCTGCGGGTTGTAGGTCTCATCCGAGATCCACCCCACCTTGGCTGCTTGCATCGCATACCAGAGGCCAACGCCTTTGGTGTCATCACCCCAGGCCTGCGCGTTGTTGGTCAAACCCTGGGCATAAGCCCACTCACCAACCGCCTCGAGCTCAACCGCCTCAAGGCCGGCAAAGGCGCGCAAGCCGTTGTAGGCCTCCATCGCTTCGGTGGTGATCGCCGTGCGGCCCCCCACCAGTTCGTTGTGCTCGGAGTTGTTGTTAGAGCCATGGAAGCTCCCCCAGGTGGTGATGTCCGTGTAGCGGCCAGCCATCGTGCTGTGGTCATGGGGCATCGAAGTGTTTTCAGCAGCGTTGGCATCACCGAGCACTTCATCGTGCGCTTCAGAGGGCGTTAGCACCGATTCGCCCATGGGCCTTTCAGCAATCAGCATGGCTTCGGTCAAGGCGCCATCCCTGCCGAGATCGACGCTCTGAGAGCCATTGAATCCCACGCGAATCTCCCCTCCTGCGGGAATGCTTTGTCCCCAGGAGGTTCCCGTGAGTGTGTAGCGGCTGAGGCCATCCCCCAGGGGTTCACGGGTGATCTCCACCCCCCAGGCTTCAGGGTCCAGGTCGTGGGCACTGATGAAACTGGTGCTCCAGCTCTCCAGCGGCTGGTCGGAGGGATTGCGTACGGTGATTTCAGCAGTGAAACCACCCCACCAGAGGTCTCCGCTAACGGAAACCTGCAACGTGTTGGAAGGGGGCATGGGTTGAAGGAGGCATCAACCGCTTCAGTTCAGCGGGAAAGGATGCAGCAAATGCAACGGGCCGCCATTTCTGTGTGACCAGAAGCAACCGTGATGCGGACTGAATGCGGTGGTTCGGCTCACCCATTCAGATCTGTAAGGCCGTGATTCACCATCCTCCAAATGGGGGGTTTGCACACCGTGCCTCTGGTTCAGGGCATCAGTCCCCGCCGCAGGGCGGATGACACCGCGCTGGCGCGGTTGTTCACCTCCAGTCGCAGCATGATCTCGCTGAGGTGATCTCTCACGGTGTTGCTCGAAATCTGAAGCTGTTGGGCGATGTCCCGATTGCTGAGACCGTCCGCCACGAGAGTCAGAATCTCCAGTTGCCGGCCTGAGAGCGTCTTGTTGCTGGTGTGCGTCGCTTCAAAGTCGGCTTGCAGCCTTGGATCTTCGTAGCGCGAACCCTCCCTGAGGGCTGTCAGCGCCTGAATCAGTGCACCTGAACGCTTCTCCACACTGCGCTCGTCCAACAGGGAATCCACCTCAAGCTGACGGGCGATCTTCAGGGTTTCAGCGCTGGGGCGGTTGAGCAGCAGCAGACTGCGATGGCTGGGGATGAGCCGTCGACAGTCGCCGAGCAGCGACAGTCCCGAGCCATCGCTCAAGCGTTCGGACACCAGGATCCAAGGAACGGTGGCCATGGTTTCGAGGTGGCCCAGAGCGTCGGCTCTGCTCTCAACAAACACCCGTTGCCGTCGGCTGTGCATTCCGGCTAGTCGTGCCATCTGTTTCACAGCGAACAGATGGGGATACAGGCAGATCAAAAGATCCTGATCTGCGATCAGTGCCCGGATCGACCGCGCACGCTCCAGATCACTCCTCAAGGACGTGCCAGCGGCCATAGCGTCAGACCGGCAGCCGCGGACAGGCATCCACCAGGGTTCGCGTGATCTCTGCCTTTGGGTTGCTCAGCAGTTGATCACCTGGACCGCTCTCCACGATGTGGCCGTGATCCAGCACGATCAGGCGGTGACAGAAGCCGCTGGCCACCGAGAGGTCATGGGTGACGAAGATCATCGCCAGCCCCAGCTCCTGCTGCAGTTGGCGCAGCAGACCCAGCACGTCGGATTGGATTTCCGCATCCAGCATGCTGACGCTCTCATCGCAGATCAGCACCTTCGGGTCCAGGGCCAGCGCCCTTGCGATCGCTACCCGTTGCTGCTGGCCCCCGGACAGCTGGCGAGGCAGGCGGTTCTGAAAACGTTCCGCTGGTCCCAGGCCCACCCGTTCCAGTAGCTCCCGGGCCCGTTCCCTCGCCGAGGCACGGGATTCCAAGCCATGAATCAGCAGAGGATCGGCGATGGCATCTGCCACCGTCATGGCGGGATTGAGGCACGCCAAGGGGTCCTGAAACACCATCTGGATGGAGCGACGCATCGCTTTGGCATCCCGTCCCCGGGACAGCAGCAGGTCCCGTTCGAACAGCTGCACTCGTCCTCCGCGAATGGGTGTCAACCCCATCAGAGCGCGGCAGAGCGTGCTTTTGCCGCAGCCGGATCCGCCCACTACTCCCAGGGTTTCGCCTGCTTTCAGCTGAAAGCTGACCCCATCGACCGCCTTCAACCAGTTTGGGGCCCAGGGCGGCCCGCCCAGGTTGTGCCAGCAGCGCAGCTCCTGCACGTTCAGCACCATGGTTGCTGAAGGGGCTGCCGGGGTTGCCCCCCCCTCCCGAGCTCGGGCCGCCGCCAGCAGTCGCTGCCCCACCCGCGAACTTGGATAGGTGAGCACCACGTCGCTGCGATTGATTTCCGCCACCTTGCCTCCGTCCAGCACTGCCATGCGTTCACACCAGCGGTGGGCCATGGCCAGGTCGTGGGTGATCAGCAGCAGGGCGCTGCCGAGGTCGTCACAGAGTTCA
This sequence comes from Synechococcus sp. MEDNS5, assembly GCF_014279875.1. Classification (NCBI taxonomy): domain Bacteria; kingdom Bacillati; phylum Cyanobacteriota; class Cyanophyceae; order Synechococcales; family Synechococcaceae; genus Synechococcus; species Synechococcus sp. MEDNS5. The sequence continues at coordinate 2,230,214 of NZ_CP047952.1, read as the reverse complement.
CGCAGGGCGGCCATCACCTGACCGGCCACAGCCACATCCAGGCTGGTGGTGGGTTCATCAGCGATCACCAGGGGTGGGCGCAGAACAATGGCCAAGGCGATGGCCAGGCGCTGGCGCATGCCGCCGCTGAATTCATGGGGGTAGGCCTTGAAGCGTTCAGCACCGATGCCCACCTGTTCCAGCAGCTCTTCGGCCCGTTGCCGCCTCGATGGTGCGTCCATCTCCGGATGGTGGGCCCTAAGGGTGTCCAGAAGATGCCCCCCCACAGTCATCAGGGGATTGAGCCGGGTCATCGGGTCCTGGAACACCAGGCCGACCGAGTCTCCCCGGAGTGCGCGCAGATCGGGAATCGCCAGGCGGCGCGGATCATGGCCATTGAGAGACAGGCCTCCCTCGCAGCGGCTTCCCTGGGGCAGCAGTTGTATGGCAGCACGGGCAACGGTGCTTTTGCCGCAGCCGGAAGGCCCTACCAGCGCCAGCCGCTCCCCGGCTTCCAGGCGTAGATCCAGGCCGTCGAGGGTCCAGGCGGGGCTGCCCGGGTAACGCAGGCGCAGCTGTTGGAGTTCCAGAACGGCCCCAGGTGCGTCGGTCATGGCAGAAGGAGGCGCTGGGGCTGACGGCTACATACCATGGATTGAACTGCCAGGACGGATGCTCAACGCCACCTCCGCACCGGATGTTCAGCCGATCGACCAACGATCGACTCACCCCGCTTGCGGTTTGGTGGCGTTACGCGACCGTCAGATCCGCTCTCCAGACGATTACGGCATCGAGCTGCCGCCCTGGCTGCGTGAATGCATCAACCATGTCCCCCCGGGGATTGGCCATAGCTGCCCGACCGATTCCGAGGCCTTGCTGGCCGCGGCTTTCGATTTCGCTTTCCAGCTTCACGAAGGGCAGTTCCGCGCCAGTGGTGACCCTTACATCGTGCACCCTGTGGCTGTGGCTGATCTGCTGCGCGATATCGGTGCCAGTGCCAGTGTGATAGCCGCCGGCTTCCTTCACGATGTGGTGGAAGACACCGATGTGACTCCAGAGCAGCTGGAGAGTCATTTCGGCCCTGAAGTGAGGGAGCTGGTGGAGGGCGTCACCAAGTTGGGTGGACTTCACTTCACCAATCGCACCGAAGCTCAGGCAGAAAACCTGCGCAAGATGTTTCTGGCCATGGCCAGCGACATTCGCGTTGTGTTGGTGAAACTGGCTGATCGCTTGCACAACATGCGCACCCTCGGGGCCTTGCGTGAGGAGAAGCGGCAGCGCATTGCCCGTGAAACCCGCGAGATCTATGCCCCATTGGCTAATCGCCTTGGGATCGGCCGCTTCAAGTGGGAACTCGAGGATCTCTCGTTCAAGCTGCTCGAGCCCGAGGCCTTCCGGGAGATGCAGCAGGAGGTGGCCACCAAACGCAGCGAGCGGGAGGAGCGTCTTGGTGTAACGGTGCAGCTGCTCAGTGACAGGCTGGCGGCGGCGGGTCTTGAGAACTGCGAGGTGAATGGACGACCCAAGCACCTCTATGGCATTTGGACCAAGATGCAACGCCAGCAGAAAGCCTTCCACGAGATCTACGACGTGGCGGCCCTGCGCATCCTCACGCCGAGCGTGGAAGCCTGCTATCGAGCTTTGGCTGTGGTACACGACACCTTTCGCCCCATCCCAGGACGATTCAAGGACTACATCGGTTTGCCCAAGCCCAACGGTTACCAGTCGCTGCATACGGCGGTGATTGGCCGGCATCGGCCCATCGAGGTGCAGATCCGCACCCTCGAGATGCACCAGGTGTCGGAGTTCGGGATTGCCGCCCACTGGAAATACAAGGAGGGAGGCTCACCTGCCGCAGGGGGCGACACCGAACGCTTCAACTGGCTGAGGCAACTGGTCGACTGGCAGCAGGAGGGAGGTTCTGATGATCACAACGACTATCTCGCTTCCATCAAGGAAGATCTCTTCGATGAGGAGGTGTTCGTGTTCACCCCCAAGGGTGATGTGCTCGGTTTGCGCAAGGGGTCAACAGCTGTGGATTTTGCGTATCGCATTCATTCCGAGGTGGGTAATCACTGCCATGGCGTGAGGATCAACGATCGCCTCTGCCCGCTTTCCACACCACTGCAGAACGGCGACTTCATCAACATCCTCACCAGCAAAACCGCCCACCCCAGCCTCGATTGGCTCAACTTCGTGGCCACGCCAACGGCTCGGAATCGCATCCGCCAGTGGTACAAGCGCAGCCATCGCGATGAAACGATTCAGCGCGGCAAGGAGCTGCTGGAGCGGGAGTTGGGGCGCAACGGTTTTGATGCATTGCTCAACAGCGAAGCGATGACGCGTGTCGCTGAGCGTTGCAATCTGCATTGCACCGACGATCTCCTGGCTGCCCTCGGTTTCGGTGCAGTTACTCTCCATCAAGTGCTCAATCGGCTGCGGGAAGAAATTCGCCTGCAATCGGAGGCAGAGGCCCAACCCCTCAGCAATGAGGATGTGGCTCGAAAGCTGGTGGAACAAGCTGAATCAACGCCGGCTCGGCAAGACCATGCCGGCGTCATGCCGATACTCGGCGTGGAACGGCTTGACTATCGCCTCGGCGGTTGCTGCAGCCCGCTCCCCGGTGAGGCGATTGTGGGCACGGTGGCACTCGGCAACCATGGCATCACCATTCACAGGCAAGAGTGCGCGAATGTGGAGGCGATTCCAAGTGAACGACGTCTGCCGGTGCGTTGGAATCCGGCGAACGACCGCAATGGTCAGCGCTTTCCTGTGCAGTTGCGAATCGAGGTGATCGACAGGGTGGGCATTCTCAAAGACATCCTGATGCGTCTTTCAGATGGATCGATCAACGTCAGCGATGCCCGAGTTAAAACGGCCTACGGCAAACCGGCCCGCATCGATCTGCGTGTAGAGCTGGCTGGAGCCGATCTGTTGCAGCGCACCATGGATCAAATTCGCTCGATGGCGGACGTGCTCGACATTGCCCGTACTGGCCAGAGCTGAGTCGTTTGAGCGGTTGGGGGGCCAGCGTTGAGGCGATCAGGGCCGCCGGCAGCATGGCGCTGATGTTCATGACCCGGCGCGCTGCAGCCAGCGCAGGCTCAACCACCAGCCCAGTGCGGCACAGACAGCACCTGTGATGGTCGAGCCCAGTGCCAGACGGGTCAGAACGCTCCAACCCACGTCGCTGAAGCCCTCCTGGCGCACCGCGTCGAACCCTGGCCAGGGCCGTCCCGGACCCAGCACCAGCGATCCCACTCTGAAGTTGAACCAGTAAAGGGGCACGTAGGTGAAGGGATTGCTGATCCAGGTCCCGGCTGCGGCCAGAAGGTGATTGCCGCGCACCACACTGGCCAGGGCAATACCCAGAAGTGTTTGGAAGCCAAAGATCGGAAAGCAGCCGCAGAAGATCCCTGCAGCCAGTCCACGGGCGCGTTGGCCGGGTGTGCCCTCCTGTTGCCACAGCCACTGCAGCGCGTCTTGCACGCGTTGGCGTGCCTCCGTCAGCATTCGGCCCATGGGAGTCGACTGCGGTCCCTTCACCGCCTTGAAGGGTGTAATCGTAGGAAGGAGAGCAAGGGCTGGTGAGCCGCTCGATGCAGGAGATCAACCGAGACGCGCAGACGATTGCCGCGGTGGCCACCGCGGTGGCTCCTGGACAGGGGGGGATCGCCGTGATTCGACTTTCCGGTCCCCAGGCTCAGGCCGCAGTGCAGTCCGTCACGCGCATTCCTGGCCACCAGTCCTGGGAGAGCCATCAGGTGCTTTACGGCCATGTGTTGGCGGCGGCAAGCGGTGAGCGGATTGATGAAGTGCTGGTGCTGTTGATGCTGGCGCCGCGCAGTTTCACAGGGGAGGACGTGGTGGAGATTCACTGCCACGGCGGGGTGATCGCCGTGCAACGGGTGCTGGCAAGGGTGCTTGAACAGCCCGGGGTGCGTCGCGCGCTTCCGGGAGAGTTCAGCCAGCGGGCTGTGCTCAACGGTCGCCTTGATCTCACCCGTGCGGAGGCCATCAGTGATCTGGTGGCGGCGCGCAGTCAGCGTGCTGCTCAGCTGGCGATGGCCGGCGTGGATGGGGGAATTCAGAAACGGATCACGGTCCTGCGTGAACGCCTGCTGGATCAGCTCAGCGAGTTGGAGGCCCGGGTGGATTTCGAGGAGGACCTGCCACCGCTGGATGGAGCGGACCTGCTCGAGGAGTTGCAGATGGTGCGTGGCGAGCTGTTGCAGCTGGTGGAGGACGGTCAGGTTGGTGCCGCTCTGCGCAATGGGCTGAGAGTGGCCTTGGTGGGACGTCCGAATGTGGGCAAGAGCTCCTTGCTCAATCGGCTCAGCCGTCGGGAGCGGGCGATCGTGACGGACCTGCCCGGCACTACCCGTGATCTGTTGGAGAGCGAGATCGTGCTGGAGGGGGTGCCGATCACCCTGCTCGATACCGCTGGCATCCGGGCGACGAGCGATGCGGTGGAGCGGCTCGGCATTGCCCGCAGTCACGACGCCCTGGTCAGTGCTGATCTGGTGCTGCTCCTCTTTGATCTGAGCGTGGGCTGGACGCCTGATGATGAAGCCCTTCGGCAACGCATCCCCGCCGCGGTGCCCTATCTGCTGGTGGGCAATAAGCTGGATCTTGCTGGCACGGATGCCCTCGCGCGGCCCAACGGCTCTGCTGTCGATATCCGTCTCAGTGCCAGCACCGGAGCTGGGGAGGCTGAGCTGGTGCAAGCCATGTTGGAGCGTTGTGGAGCCCTCACAGACGGCTCCCTGCTGCTGTCCCTGAACCAGCGCCAGGGTGATCTGGCTCAGCAGGCAGCCGATGCCCTGGCCCGCAGTGCGCAGGTGGCGGCCGACGGCTTGCCCTGGGACTTCTGGACGATCGATCTACGTCAGGCGATCCATAGCCTCGGTGAAATCACTGGGGAGGAGCTCACCGAATCGGTGCTCGATCGGATCTTCTCCCGTTTCTGTATCGGCAAGTGACCCCCCTCAGGGGATCCGTCCGTCCGACAGCAGCTCGGCTTCAAATCCAAAGGCCGTGGGATCGCGCAACCGATCCGGGAACAGCACGCCATCGAGGTGGTCGCATTCGTGTTGCACCACACGGGCATGGAATCCTTCCAGCTCTTCCTGATGAGAGCAACCGTTCGAATCGCGCCAGGCGAGGCGGATCCGCTGCCAGCGCTCCACCTCGCCGCGCAGCCCTGGCACACTGAGGCAGCCTTCCCAACCGGCGGTGGTTGCGTTGCTCAGCGGTGTGATCTCGGGGTTGATCAGCACCCGCTCCGGCACTGGCGGTGCCTGGGGGTAACGGGGGTTGGCCCCCATGCCCACCACCACCACCCGCCAGGGCTCATCGATCTGCGGAGCAGCCAGCCCGGCGCCGGAACGGGCTGCTTTCGTTTCGAGGAGGTCGTCGATCAGTGTTTGCAGCCGCTGGGTTCCGAACACCTCACCCTGGATTTCACGGGCTCGTTGGCGCAGGGCCGGGTGGCCAAGCCTGAGCACGGCGCGGATGGTCATGGCAGCGTTTGGGAAAAAGCGTCATCACGCCTCAGTCTGTTTCGGGAGCCAGTGGGCGATCAGCATCACCAGGGTGACCGCTCCATAGCCGATTGCCCATGGTTGTCCCGTGCCCCAACCGAGATTGAGCGTGGTGTCGGACACGCTGAAAGTCCAGGCATGGATGACTCCGAACCAGGCAAGGAGGGATGCAAGAGCGCTCATGGCTGCTGCTGCGAGGAATCGTTGTTCGATGACGTTCACGAGCATTGCGGCCAGGAGCATGGCGGTGATGATCTGACCTTGCTCCAGTGCAAAGAGTCCATCGGCCCAGACATCAGCCCCGGCCAGGGTCTTGACGAGGTCTGGGCCAAACGGTTGTTCAGCTGTGCCTGCACCACCGGCGCGTAATCCAGCTTTCAACAGGTGTGCTCCCCAGCCGGCAAGGCCAGGGAGTAGGCCCAACACCACCGCAGGCGCGTGGCGCAGGGGAGTGGCCTGGAAGGCCTGAGCGCTGACGGCGAGACCCACATACAAAACAATCGCCATACCCGCTTCGATGGGGATCACTTCCGCCATGAGGCCAAACAGACCCAGCAGGCAGCCTGAGGCCATCACCAGGCCATTCAGCACCGAATATCCCGACCGGGCACCGAGGGCTTTCCAAGCGGGGTGGCCGATGTAGATCGTGGTGGGGAAACAGGATCCCAAAACGGCCGCGACAAGGGTTCCGATTCCGTCAATCAGCAAGGCGGGCCTGGCGGGATAGCGATCCCCTGCCGCCGCCGCACTTTCAAGATTCTGAAGGGAGCCGATCACATTGAATAGCCCCATCGGCAGGATGATTCCAAGCCAGGGAATCAGCTCGCCACGCCCCTGCCAGAGCGTGCTGAGCTGAAGGGTGGGTAAGTGAAGGCCTACCGCAGCAAAGGCAGTCCTGACCGCCTCATGATCGAGCTGGATCCTGCCGCTTGCCCACGCCAGCATCGCTCCGATCAGAACGGCACTCAGGCCCGTGGGTAGGGGCCAACGAACCCTGCCGAAATAGCCCACGAGAATCACTGCCAGGCTGCTCAGCCCGATCAATGGGAAGGAATACGTGCGCAGAAAAAAGGCCAACACGAGAAAGCCCAGCGCAATGCCCGCCAGAGTGGAGAGCAGCGCCGCTCGAGGAAGCCAGCGCTGCAGGCGGGTCACCGTGAAAGCTCCTGCAACTTCGATCAGGCCGGATCCAAGGCAGGCCATCACTCCTGCCTGCCAGGAGCGCGTGATGGCTTCGGTCTCGCTCAGTCCACTCCCGAGAGCAGCCAGCTTCACGGGCAACATCACTAGAAAAACGTAGGCCAGCAGGCTGATGGTGTTGATGCCGTAAGGCAGGGCCGTGCAATCGTCCCGCTGCTCTCGCCGGGCCAGTTGAAGGGCCTGATTGGCGTAAGCCAGATTGCCTACCAGCAGGCTGATTCCTGTCGCAGGCAGGATCACAGCGAAAAGAAGGCTGTCGGGATAACCGAGCACCGTCCTGCACAGCCCGAGGATCAGAAGGATCTGAATCAGGTTGTCGAGCCCCAGAGCGAGAAAGCCATCCAGGTCGCCGGGCCGCCAGCTACCGAAAAGGCGCAGCGGGAATCCAGCCATCACGAGCCCTTCACGAGTGCATGCTCAGCTTGGTCCAGCGAGGCGAGGGTGCCTTTCAGTAAGGAGTGCATTGCCATTGCACCGGGACTGATCGACCAAGGTGCTCCCAGAATGGAGGCCTTCCCCTTTGGCGTTTTCGATGACTGATCCACTGGCTGCTCTCAAGCCCTCGCAGTGGGCCCAGTTGAAAGTGCTGTGCTGGGTGGCGAGTGTGGATGGTGATGTGGCTTCGGAGGAGCGGGCACTGCTCAGCAAGCTCTCGGCTCGCCTGCTGCCGCTGGAGGACCCGGAGGATGCGCTTGTGGCGTTGCAGGCTGAGCAGGAGACGGAAGTGGAAACCTGGGTGGCTCAGCTCCAAGGCAGTGACGAACGCATGGCCATGGTGTCCCTGGCCTTTCAGATGGCCTGCAGCAGCCAGGGTGAGGAGGATGCCAGTGCCATCAATGCGGATGAGCGTGTGGCCTATCGGCGCCTCCTCGATGCGCTCGACCTGCCTGACGCCCAGGTTCAGGAGGCTGAATGGGCTGCTCGCCAGGCGCTGAAGGAGACGCCGGCCTTGCTTGACCGCCTGAATCAGCTCCTGTTTGGCTGGGGCGCCTGGCCGTCCGTTGCCGCTCTGGAAGCATCCGGGACCAGTTGGCTCTGATGGTGGTTCCCTTGCCGATCACTCCCCAGCTCCAACGGCAGCTGGAGGCCTGGTTGCTGGAGGATCTCGGCCGCGGCGATCTCACAGCTCCAGCACTTCAGGGGTGCCATGGAGCGGCTCATTGGATCGCCAAAGCAGACGGACAGTTCTGCGGTGGGGTGTTTCTCGAACCCTTGGTGTGTGCGCTTGATCCGTTGGCCCAGGTACGGCTGCTGGTGGCTGAAGGAGAGCGGGTCGCGTCAGGGAAGCGTGTGCTGGAGGTGGAGGGTGCGGCCACGGCCCTGGTTGCTGTTGAGCGCACGGCCCTGAACCTGGCCATGCGGCTGTCGGGCATCGCCACGGCCACGGCAGCCTTGGTGGCTGGGCTGGATGGAACCGGTGTGCGGCTCGCGGATACCCGTAAAACAACGCCTGGCCTGCGGCAGCTCGAGAAGTACGCCGTGCGCTGCGGAGGCGGGATCAATCATCGGCTCGGCCTGGATGATGCCGCAATGCTCAAGGAGAACCACCTGGCCTGGGCCGGTGGCGTGGAGGCGGCAATCACTGCGGTGAGGGCCTCTGCGCCTTGGCCGGCCCGGGTGATCGTTGAAGCGGAAACCGAGGCTGAGGCGATGGCCGCGGTGCAGGCAGGAGCTGATGGTGTGCTGCTTGATGAGTTCAGCCCGGAGGAGCTGGCGACGCTGGTGCCGAGACTGCGGGACCAAGCGCGCGGCCGTGATCATGCTGCACCTGTGGTGCTGGAGGCTTCGGGGATTCATCCGGATGCCCTTGCTGCCTATGCCGCCACCGGCATCGATCTGATCTCCACCAGTGCGCCGGTCACCCGCAGCAGCTGGCTCGATCTGAGCATGCGCTTTGCCGGCGCCGCGGGATGATCAGGGCTTGCCAAGCCCCTCGCGTCTTCCATGCTGCGCATCGCCCATTGTCTGGATCTTCAGCTGCGTGCGGCAATGGACCGGGCGTTTCCGGAGCAGGCAGCGGCCGCCCGACAGTCGTCCCAACCGCTCGACCCCCAGCTGGCCCCAGCCAGTAAGCCGGAGTTCGGTGATTTCCAGGCCAATGGAGCCTTGCCCCTGGCCAAACCTCTGAAGCAGGCTCCGCGGCAAATCGCCACGGCGATTGTGGAGCAGCTCCAGGCCGACCCCGACTTCAGCGCTCTCTGCCTGGAACCTCAGATTGCCGGCCCTGGGTTCATCAACCTCACGGTCCGTCCGGAGCGATTGGCGGCGGAGGTGGCTGGCCGTCTGGGAGATCCACGGCTCGGTGTACCAGCGGTGGAGCAGCCGGCCCCGGTGGTGGTGGACTTCTCCAGTCCCAACATCGCTAAGGAGATGCATGTGGGGCATCTGCGTTCCACGATCATCGGCGACTCCCTGGCGCGGGTGCTGGAGTTTCGCGGCCATCCCGTGCTGCGCCTCAACCATGTGGGCGACTGGGGAACCCAGTTCGGCATGCTGATTACCCATCTCAAGCAGGTCGCCCCGGACGCGCTAGAGACCGCCGATGCGGTGGATCTGGGCGATCTGGTGGCCTTCTACCGCGAGGCCAAAAAGCGCTTCGACGATGACGAAGCGTTCCAGACCACCTCCCGCGATGAGGTGGTGAAGCTGCAGGGGGGTGATCCGGTGTCGCTTAAGGCCTGGGGCCTGCTCTGCGATCAGTCGCGGCGCGAGTTCCAGAAGATCTACGACAGGCTCGACATTCGCCTCAACGAGCGCGGCGAGTCGTTTTACAACCCCTTCCTGCCCGGGGTGATTGATGGGCTGAAGGACGCCGAGCTGCTGGTCACCGACGACGGTGCTCAGTGCGTCTTCCTCGAGGGCGTTCAGGGCAAAGACGGCAAGCCCCTGCCGGTGATCGTGCGTAAAAGCGACGGCGGCTTCAATTACGCCACTACTGACCTGGCGGCGATTCGCTACCGCTTTGGCGCCGCACCGGAAGGGGATGACGCCCGCCGGGTGATTTATGTGACCGATGCCGGCCAGGCCAATCATTTCGCTGGTGTGTTCCAGGTGGCCCAGCGGGCCGGTTGGATTCCGGAAGGCGCTCGCCTCGAGCATGTGCCCTTCGGGCTGGTGCAAGGGGAGGACGGCAAGAAGCTCAAGACCCGCTCCGGCGACACGGTGCGGTTGCGGGATCTGCTCGATGAAGCGGTGGAGCGGGCCGAAGTCGACCTGCGCTCGCGTCTGAAGGAGGAGGAGCGCAGCGAGTCCGAGGAGTTCATTCACCACGTCGCCGCCACCGTGGGCCTGGCGGCAGTGAAATATGCCGACCTCAGCCAGAACCGGATCACCAACTACCAGTTCTCCTTCGACCGGATGTTGGCGTTGCAGGGCAATACGGCTCCTTACCTGTTGTATGCGGTGGTACGCATCGCCGGCATTGCCCGCAAGGGCGGTGACCTGGAGGTGTCGACGGCACAGCTGCAGTTCAGCGAGCCCCAGGAATGGGCCCTCGTGCGGGAGCTGCTCAAGTTCGATGCGGTGATTGCCGAAGTGGAGGAAGAGCTTTTGCCCAACCGCCTCTGCAACTACCTGTTCGAGCTCAGCCAGGTGTTCAACCGCTTCTACGACCAGGTGCCGGTGCTCAAGGCTGACGCGGAGGCCCTCCCCTCCCGGTTGGCGCTCTGCCGGCTTACCGCCGACACGCTCAAATCGGGCCTCGGCCTTCTGGGCATTCCCACCCTGGACCGCATGTGAGTGTATCCAGCATTCCTCGGCTCCTCCTGTTCGGCACCGGTGGCACCATCGCCGGAACAGCACCTGAGTCGACTCAGCTGAATCGCTATGCCGCGGGGGTGATCGATGCCGAGGGTCTGCTGGACGCCTTGCCGGAGTTGGCCTCACTCGCCGAGATCCGAGTGGAGCAGATCGCGAATGTGGACAGTGCCGACCTCAGTTTCAGCCACTGGCGCTCTCTGGTGGAACGGATCCGGCAGTCCCTGGCGGATGATCCTCGCCTCGCGGGCGTGGTGATCACCCATGGCACCAACACCCTGGAGGAGACGGCCTGGCTACTGCAACTTCTGATCGACGATCCCCGGCCTGTGGTGTTGGTGGGGGCCATGCGGCCTGCGTCCGCTCTCAGCGCCGATGGCCCCCTCAACCTTTACCAGGCTGTTCAGGTGGCCGTCAGTGCAGAAGCTCGTGGCCGCGGCGTGCTGGTGGTGATGGACGGACAGATTCACAGTGCCCGTCAGGTCAGCAAACGTGCCACCCAGGGGGTGGGTGCCTTTCACAGTTCAGGCCGAGGTCCCCTGGGCTGGGTGGATGATCTCGGTGTCCATCTGCCCGGAATGGAACGAAATCGACTGGTGCCTTTCGCCGGACTGGCGCTTCCGACGTACTGGCCACAGGTGGTGATCCTGCATGGATGCGTGCAGCCTCCGGAGGCGCTGATTTCAGCGTTGCTCTCTGCTGGGGTGCAGGGTCTGGTCTTCACAGGCACTGGAGCTGGGCAGCTGTCGTTTGTGGAGCGGGATGCCCTTGTGCAGTGGCAGGGTCCCCGGCCCTTGATGCTCCGCGCCAACCGTTGCGGGATGGGACCTGTGCACCGCTGTGAGGACCACGCCAAGCTTGGTTTGCTTCCCGCGGGTGATCTCAGTCCTCAGAAGGCGCGGGTGCTGTTGCTGTTGGCGTTGATGGCGGGAGACGATCGCGATGCCTTGGCGGCACGGCTCAAAACACTCTCAGGATGAGCAGCTGTAGTGCGAAAGCCCTCCGGCGTTGAAGAGCTCTCGAGGTCTCAGCTGGTCGTAATGGCTTGCCAGGTCAGCTGGTAGTGAGCTGTACGGATCCCTGAACACCGCCTGCAGCTCATGGATGAGGCTCATGTCTCCGAGCTCTGCTCGCTGATAGGCCGGAGCGATCAACCATTCGCGCCAGGTGATGGCTGGATTGATGCGCTGCATCCTCTCGGCCGTCTGGTGGAGGTCACCCTGGGTTTCAAGGCTGCTGCGCCAGCAACGCAGCCAGCCCTGCCATCGGCCGGCGAGTTCGTCAGGACAGGGCACATAGAAACTGGGATCCAGCTCGGAGACGTCCCTGGGAAGCGTCGACAGGATGCGGAAGGCCTTGCAGTAGTCAGCTCCAGTTGCTGCCAGCAGCTGCAACAGTTCCGTCACCAAGGTTTCGTCATAGGTGGTCAGGCCCAGCTTGCTGCTCCACATCGCCTCCATGTCCTCCTGCATCGCCCTGGCAAAACCGTCATGCAGCGCGTCAAGCTCTTCCTGAGCCTGGGTGTCGCCATCCAGCAGCGTGCGCAGGGACGACCAGAGCATCTTGTAGTTCGTTTCTGCGGCCACGGGCTGATTGAAGAAACAGAAATGGGTCCCGCCACCGGTCCAGGGTTGGAAGCGCGGGTCGAACAGTTCGCAGAATCCAAAGGGGCCGTAATCGAGGGTGTAGCCGCCGCCGGCGCAGTTGTCGCTGTTGAAGTTGCCCTGGCAGTAGCCGACGCGCATCCAGTGGGCGACAAGCGATGTGAGCCGTTCGCGGAAGAGGCGTGCCAATGCGATGACCTGCTGCTGGAAGGGCAGGCCCGGATCAATGTCAGGCCGGTAGTTTCTCTCGATCAGGTGCTCCACGATCAGCTGCAGCTCATGGCGTGCTTCGGGGTGGGCGTTGCTGCGGGCACGGCGGGCGAACAGTTCGATCTGTCCCACGCGCAGGAAGGAGGGGGCCACGCGGGTGCTGATCGCAGCGGCATTGCTCACCATCACGTCCGGATCGAAGGAGCGTGAGTTCTCCGAGTACCAGGGCCTAGCCACCGTCTCGGATTGGGAGACGTAGAGCGTCAGCGATCGGGAGGTGGGTACACCGAGGGCGTGCATGAACTCCTGGGCCAGGAATTCGCGCACGCTTGAGCGCAGAACGGCGCGGCCATCGGCGCCGCGGCAGTACGGCGTCGGTCCGCCGCCCTTGAGTTGCATCTCCCAGCGCTGGTCGTTGAACACTCCCTCAAAGACGGAGATGGCCCGTCCGTCGCCATAGCCGTTGCCGGTTCCGAACGGACACTGCTGGATGTACTCGGTGCCGTAGATCGACAGGGCATAACCGGTGGCCCAGCCCCAGGGACGCATGGGATCGGCGGCCGCAGCGTGATCTCCGGAAAACAGCCTGCGAAACGCATCGTCATCAACCAGCGCTTCACTCAGTCCAAGCTCATTGAAGAGGGCGGAACTGTGGGCGACGTAGGAGGGATCGGGGAGCGGTGTCGGCTGCACCGGCACGTAGTGGCCCGACTGCACCTGCCGGGGTCGGTGATCGCGTCCGTCCGCTGTGGACTGGGGATCCGCCTTCAACTGGTTCAGCAGCGAGTAGTCCGCTCTCTCTGCGAACGCTCTGAACGTTGCGGTGGATGGTGAGTCTGAGAATTTGGAGCTAGCTCCCATGGGCATGGCCCCGACACCGTTCCATCATGAAATGAGGAGCTAAAGGATCAGATTGATCAGGTCTGTGGAGGTGTGGGGTTGACGTTGTCCTTTCAGGATCTGCAGCGCCAGCTGCAGCCAGACATCGCTCAGGTGGGACCCGGGAGTGACCCCTGGGATGTGCTGGTGATGCCATCTCTCAATATGAGCCAGGAGCAGATGGCGCTGGTGGAGGGGGCGCATCATTACGAGGAACGTCAGCTGTTCGAGCTCATCCGGTTGCGGCAGCCGCGAGCGCGCATGGTGTTTGTCACCAGCAAGCTGCTGCCTGATCTGGTGGTGGATTCCGTCTTGGAGTTGCTGCAAGGGGTGCCGATTTCCCATGCCCGCCAGCGCCTGCAGATGTTCGATACCGATGACGCCAGCCCCCGCCCTCTGGCTGCCAAGTTGCTGGAGCGACCGCGGCTGCTGAAACGCATCCGCGACAGCCTGCGGCCGGGGCGCAGTTACCTGAGTTGCTACAACGTCGGTGATCTCGAATGCCGCTTGTCCGAGGCGTTGCAGCTTCCCCTGATGGGGTGCGATCCCGAGCTGTCCAGCTGGGGCCACAAGGCCGGTGGTCGTGCCCTGTTTCGTCGCTGCGGGCTTCCTCATCCGGATGGATCGGAGTTGGTGTATAGCTTCGTTGGCCTGCTCGAAGCCAGCCTGGATCTGCTGGATCACAAGCCGGGGTTGCGGCGGGCGGTGGTGAAGCTCAATCAGGGGTTCAGTGGCGAGGGCAATGCCAGGCTCGAGCTGGAGCCGCTGCAGCTTCAGGCCTGTTCACCGCAGGAGCGCCGTGACCGCCTGCGGCTCGCGCTGGAAACCCTGCCCATGCCTGCGGCTGGATGGCGCAGCCAGCTGCAGGATCAGGGGGCACTGGTTGAGGAATGGCTGGAGGGTGGTGAGGCAATCACCTCCCCTAGCGTGCAGGGTGTGATTCATCCCGGCGGCTGCGTGGAGGTGCTCTCCACCCATGAGCAGCATCTCGGGGGCGAGTCCGGCCAGGTGTATCTCGGTTGTCAGTTCCCGGCCGATCCGGCCTACCGGCTCGAGCTGCAGCGCTGGGGGGAGGCGGTTGGCAACGCTCTGGCTGAGCTGGGGGCGTTGGATCATTTCTCGGTGGATGGTCTGGCTCGGCGTTTCGGCGATCGCTGGGATCTCCAGGCCATTGAGATCAATCTCCGCAAAGGTGGCACCACCCATCCCCATCAGGTGCTGCGCTTTCTCAGCAATGGCCACATGGATGCCATCACCGGTGCCTTCCTGTCTCCCCAGGGCAGTGAGCTGCATTACCTGGCCACAGACAACTTCATGCATCCCCGTCTCCGTGGCTTGCTGCCCATGGATCTGATCGATGCTGTGGCGGAGGCCGGCTTGCATTACGACGCTCTGAAGGAGAGCGGAAGCGTGTTTCACCTTCTGGGTTGTCTTTCAGAACACGGCAAGCTGGGGATGACCTGCATCGGCACCACCCTGGCGGAGGCCCGGGAGGTGGATGCCCGCACGCGGGCCCGGCTGCTGGAGATGTGACGCGCTGAGGCCATGACCGGATCAACTCCACCTTTCCCTCCCCCTGGATCCCGGCCCGAGGTGGAACGCCTCAAGGGCTACAGCGCTCCCCTTGAAGGACGTCGCGGTCTGTTGCGCCTGGATTTCAACGAAAACACCCTGGGCCCCAGCCCGAAGGTGGTGGCTGCGATTCGAACGTTCCCTGAGGAACTCATCGCGGTTTATCCGGAATACGACGGACTTCGCGAGGCGTTCATCACCAATCTGGAGGCGTCGAAGGAGGGCCTGCTGCATCCCCTGACGTCGGAGCAGGTGGGGGTGTTCAACGGCGTGGATGCGGCAATCCATGCGGTGATTCACGCCTATGGGGCTCCAGGCGACACCCTGCTCACAACGAGTCCCACGTTCGGCTACTACGCCCCCTGCGCCGCAATGCAAGGGATGGCACTAGAGGCGATTCCCCATGGCATGCCTGGGTTCGTGGTTCCTCTGGATGCGCTTCGCGCGGCCCTGGAGCGCAAACCGCGGATTCTGATGCTCTGCAATCCAAACAATCCAACCGGCGCCCGCCTTGCGGCGGATCAGGTGCTGGCGCTCGCGGCATCTGCCCCGGACACGCTGGTGGTGGTGGATGAGCTCTATGAAGCCTTCACCGGAGACAGCGTGCTGCCGAGCGTTGATTTTCAGACGCAGGCCAACGTGCTGGTGCTGCGGTCCCTCGCCAAGACAGCCGGTCTGGCTGGTCTGCGACTGGGCTTTGCCATTGGCCACCCCGGAGTTGTTGACAGGGTTGGCCGCGTCACCGGCCCCTACGACGTGAACAGTCTGGCGGTGGCGGCGGCGTTCGCGGCCCTGGAGGACCAGGCCTACACCAACAATTATGTGAGCGAGGTGTTACGCGCGCGAGACTGGATCGTGTTGGAAATGACACGTTCGCGTGTTGTTTTTCACTGTGACGGCGGCAATTACCTGTTGGTTTGGCCAGAGCGGCCTGCTGATGAGGTGGAGCAGGCTCTGCGCTCTCGAGGAATCCTCGTGCGCTCGATGACCGGCAAACCCCAGCTCCATGGATCCTTGCGGGTGAGCATCGGCACCCCCGAGCAGATGCAGCGGTTCTGGCGGGCTTACAGCAGCATCTGCGTCTGATCCAGGCTCAGCGCATCACATCGATCACGGTGTTGTCCCCCAATGTTCCTGGCAGGGACAGCGTTGTGCCCACGCGTCGAACTTTCGTGCCACCCATGGCATCGAGGAAGGGCTGCACGCCTCCTTGGTCGCAGCCCTGGGGCGCATCGCCGCTGACGTACTGCACCGGAATCACGCGCCGTGGGTTCAGCTGCCTCACCACCTCGGCGGCTTCCTTGCCGTCGTACACCTTGCCGCCGCCGCCCACGCCGATGATCAGCACATCAGGGCGGCCGAGAAGCACCTTGTCTTCGCCGCTCAAAGGAGCCGCGCTGCCGCCGAGATGGGCGAAGCTGAGGCCACCCTGCTGCCACCGCCAGATCGTGGCGTTGCCGAACCGTCGGCCCCCGACACGGTCATGGGGCGCCGAAAATCCCTCAAGGTTGAGCCCACCGACTCGATAGGACCCGGGTTTCACCAGATAGGTCCCGCCTCCGATCCGCGCCCCTTCGTCAGGCAGCTCAGAGCTGGCGAGCGTCACTGTGGCATTCACGCGCGGTTCGCGCAGTCCTTTGGCGCACCCAACGGCTTTGAAAGGATTCACCAGCACGGAACGTCCCCCTCCGCTGATCAGCAGGGCGCTGTGTCCATAGCTGGTGATTGTTACCCCCGCGGCTCGGGCAGCAGGGGTTGAGAGTGCGCTGAGCAGAGCCGTCGCCGCCAGTGCCGAGGCCATGCGGCCAGCACTCCGTTTGTGCAGGAGATCGGTCATGGGGCCTACCGGAGGGCTTTGGAAGCTAGCAGTGCTGCAAGCGACTTTCCGCTTGGTGCAGGAAGTTGGCCAACAGGTTGTGGCCGGCCTCGGTGAGCACGCTCTCGGGGTGGAACTGAACCCCTTGAAGATGGTGGTGGTCGCGGTGGCGCAGCCCCATCACCGTGCCGTCCTCCAGTTCGGCGGTGACTTCAAGGCAGGCAGGAAGGCTGCTGCGTTCTGCGATCAGGCTGTGGTAACGCGTGGCCGTGAGTGGTTGAGGCAAGCCTGCGAACACTCCTTCCCCCCGGTGCTGCACGGGGGATGTCTTGCCATGCATCAGTTCAGGCGCACGGATGATCCGGCCGCCGTAGGCCTGAGCCAGGGCCTGATGCCCCAGGCACACGCCCAGGGTTGGGATCTGCGGAGACAGCTGCTTGAGCACATCCAGGCATACGCCGGCCTGATCGGGATCTCCAGGTCCTGGGGAGAGAAGGATGGCATCGGGCTTGAGTGCACTGATCTCCGCGACGGTGAGGGCGTCGTTGCGCTCCACCCGCAGCTCGGAGGCCAGGGGATGCTGGGCTGCTAATTCGCCGAAATACTGCACCAGGTTGTAGGTGAAGCTGTCGTAGTTATCGATGACAAGGAGCATCGTTCAAAGACTGAGGCGAAGGGTCAGAGGAGGTAGCAGGAGCAACAGGGCGATCAGCAGCGAGCTGATGGCCGCCACCAGCACTGCAGCAGCAGCGCAGTCCTTGGCGATCCTTGCCAAGGGGTGGAAGCGGCGGCCGATGGCCAGATCCACCACCGATTCGATGGCCGTGTTGAGCAGCTCGAGCACCAAGACAGCAGCCACGGTGAGCACCAGAACGGCCAGCTGAATGGGGGGCAGTTGAAGCCAGACTCCCAGGCCGAAGACCACCGAACCGATGCACACATGGATGCGGAAGTTTCTCTGACTGACAAACCCGTAAACCAGTCCCTGGGTGGCATACCGGAAACTGGCCGGCAGGTCGCCGGCAATGCGCCAGGCGCCTCGTTGGGCAGCTCGATGGGCCTGGTGGGTGCTGCGCTGGCTGATCTCCTCGGACAACGGCGCTCCGTCTTCAGGGTTCAGCAGTGATTTCATCTGCTTTTTCACAGTTGATCTCACCGTGGGACTGAACATTACCGGCCATGGCAAGCAAACGCTCCTGACAGGCAATCATCGCGTTCAGAGTTGTCTCATCGGGGTGATCCCAGCCGAGGAGATGCAACAGTCCGTGACTGACGAGCCATTGCAGCTCTCTCTCCAGGCTGTGTCCCTGCTCGATCGCTTGGCGTGCTGCGGTTGGGACAGACACGATGATGTCCCCGAGCTCCAGGGTGGTTGCCTGCTGGAGCGGCATCTCCGACTCAAGTGCTGCAAACGACAACACATCCGTTGCCTGTGGCAGGCCACGCCAACGGCCATTGAGCTCGGCGATCTCTCGATCTCCGGTCAATTGCAGGCCCAGGCTCACCTCCACACAGCTCCGCAGTTGGGGTGCTGTTGGCTGCTCCCACCTCTGCTGTAGCGCCTCAAGCCAACGACACAGGTCGCTCTGCCAGGGCTCCGGGTTCTGCAGCCGTCCGGTTGAAGCCAATGGTCCCAGGGTGTTGATCTGGGCGTCGTCAGCAGCTGTAAAGGCGAGGTCGAGAACGACCGGATCGCGCCGTCGTGCGCTCATTGCGGAAGGGTTGGCCGTCCCAGCCAGGCCACCACAAGGATGAATCCGATGAAGCCAGCGGCGGTGAGTCCGAAGTGGAACAGGCTTTTGCTCCCTTTGCGCACCATGTTGCGCATCGCCTGTTTGACGAAACTCGGCGGTGGAGTGGTGGGTCCTTCCTGCTCGGGCATGATCAGCTGTCCTCATCCTGTCCAGGGCTGTCCACACCCTGGCGCAGCAAGGCCTGGATAAACGCGTCCAGGTCGCCATCCATCACGCCCTGAACATCGTTGGTTTCCTCCTGGGTGCGCAGATCTTTCACCATCTGGTAGGGGTGAAACACATAATTTCTGATCTGGTTGCCCCAGGCCGCTTCCACGATGTCGCCGCGGATATCGGCGATCTCAGCAGCACGCTGTTCCTGGGCGATCACCAGCAGCTTCGCCTTGAGAAGGGCCATGGCCTTTTCTTTGTTCTGAAGTTGCGACCGCTCCTGGGTGCAACGCACCGCCAGGCCTGTGGGGATGTGCTGGATGCGAACCGCGGTTTCCACCTTGTTCACGTTCTGGCCGCCAGCACCTCCGGATCGTGAGGTGGTGACTTCCAGATCCTTGTCGGGAATGTCGATGTCGACATCTTCCTCCAGTTTGGGCATCACCTCCACTCCGGCGAAGCTGGTTTGACGCTTGTCGTTCGCGTTGAACGGCGAGATGCGCACCAGGCGGTGTGTGCCCTTTTCGTTGCGCAGATAGCCATAGGCGTAACGACCCTCGATTTCGATCGTGGCGCTCTTGATGCCCGCTTCTTCTCCTTCACTGAGTTCGTCCACAGTCACTTTCATGTCGCGGTCCTCAGCCCAGCGCGTGTACATGCGCAGAAGCATCTGGGCCCAGTCCTGGGCATCGGTTCCTCCAGCACCGGCATTGATGGAGAGCACGGCTCCCTCTTTGTCGTACTCACCACTGAGCAGGCGTTCCAGTTCCCAGCGATCCAAGTCACGGCGCAACTGGTTCAGGCCACCCTGGGCCTCGCCCAACATGTCCTCGTCGGGTTCAAGGTCGTAAAGCTCAAGCGTGGCCTGCGCGTCAGAGACAGCTCCCTGCCAGGCTTCAAGCTGTTGCAGCATTGCCTTCACCTCATCGAGGCGCCGCATCTGCTTCTGTGCGTTCTGTTGGTCGTCCCAGAAGTCAGGCTGAGCGGCCAGTTGTTCGAGGTCCTGCTGGCGTGCGTTCAGAGCAGGAACGTCAAAGACAGTCCTGGGCATGGCCCAGGCGGTCAGTGAGCTCGGAGAGGTCGCGCTTGAAGTCGGTGAGATCGAGCAATGGTGCGCTGAGGCAATGTTTTCAGACCTTATCTCAGGGAGCCACGCCCTTGCCCGACGGCAAACAGGGCATCTGCTCGAGGGCATCGCTGAGCAGCAACAGACGGCTGGCCAGCAAGCGCCTCTGCTGGAGCTCCGGGTCTTCGAAACGGGGACTCGTTCCAGTCGGATGGAGCAACGACGCTTCCACCGCCTGTTTCAGCTCAAGGCGAAGGCGAGACCATTCGTTGTTCTGTGCGGCGTTCTGCATGGAGATGTCCTGTCCCATGGCTTTCAGGCGCTCGCTACCCAGGCGCTGCAACCCATGCACGGATTCGTTCAGGGCTGGAGTGAGCTCGGTTTGGCGATGAAGCAGGGCGCTGAGGTCCCTGCAACTGCTCATCACGGTGCTGCAGTGTTGCAGCACTTCCTGGGCCCAGCGCACGCTGTCCTGCCTGCTGCGGGTTACGGATTGTTCGGCGATCAGCTGGGGGAGACTGCGACGCAACGCATTGCGGCGCTCACGAAGGTCCAGAAAAAAACGCTCCCGGTCAGGGATGTTGTTGAGGTGGAGAAGGGCGTGCGCCAGATCCCCGGTCCAGCTCCGGCATTGTTCTCGCCAACGGCTGACTGACCGTTGGCTGTACAGATGACGTGAGATGTAGACGCCGATCAGAACGCCGAGGATTGTCATCACCGTGCGCCAGAAAGCGTAATACCACCAGTTGTCGGGATGGTGGAGCAGGCTGCCGGCCACCATATGGCCGCCCACGATGAATCCACTGCTCAAGCCGGCCGCGAAGCCAAACAGGCGCACCAGGAGCAGGCCGATGAACACCCTGGCTGGCAGTGGCAGCACCAGAGTGATCCCCGCGGTGATCACCACGGCAAGCAAGCCCATCAGTGTTCCGATCACCCGCTCTCGGCCGGCGATGACCCCACCACCGAGATCAGCCTCGAGAATCACCAGGATGGCGAGGGCCAGAAACAGGCCTTCGGGCAGACCGACTCTGTCTACGGCTGCCAGGGACAGCATCAGCAACAGTCCGTTGCGTAGCACCAGGGCCAGTTGAGGCGTCGCTGTCATGCAACCCCACCGATGGATCCGAGCTGACGCAGAGCATCCCGGCATCCGTCCGCATCAATTGATGCCAACTGCAGTGGTACCCGCTGCCGGGCCACGCCATGGCGCACGGCCCGTTCCAGCCATTCCTGCCGCTGCTGGGATTCAGGGGTGCCGAGCATCGCGGCCTGATCACTCTTGAGCACGATGCTGCGCAGGCTGCAGTGGGATGCATAGGCACTGATCAACTCCGGAGCCCGCTGCGCCGGCTCTTGATTCAGCAAATCGTGCAGCTGGCCGATTAGCTCCGATTCGCTGCGCTGCAGTCGCGTCAGCAAGGGAGTGAACCAGAAGAGCCGTTCAATCGCCATGCCGAGCATCAACCCAATCAGATGCCATCCGGTCCGATACAGCACGTACAGCCCGCCCTGGTTCTGGTAATCAGGAATCGCTACCAGCAGCACCGCCATGAGCACTGCGTTCATCAACGTGGCTTGATCCAGCCCCAGTCGACGACCCAGCAGTTTCACCAGCACGTAGCCGATGCCCACGGCGAGCCAATTGCTCACCGCTTTGATCAGCATCATCACCACGAGGCCACCGAACAGGGTGCCCACAACCCTTGCCCGTGCTGCCTTCAACGAGGCCTCAGGGGTGGGCAGCAGGCTGCGGGCCACGCCATACACCACATAAAAAGCATCGATCCTTGTGGCTTCAGCCCCTGCAAGCAAGAGGAGGCCGGTGGCGAGGAAGCCCGCGAACCCCACCTGCAGGGCGTTGCGGATCTGTCGGGCGGATGGTGGGTGGATAGCCATCGCTCCGAAGCGGTCAGCTCTGCATAAGATTCAGGTTCATGTTGAGTGCTCCATGCCGAGCGTCGAGATCTACACCTGGCGCACCTGTCCATTTTGTGTGCGCGCCAAGCAGCTTCTGGATCGCAAGGGCGTCACCTACACCGAGCACTCCGTGGATGGTGATGAGCCGGCCCGCGATGCCATGGCAGCACGGGGGAATGGTCGTCGCAGCGTGCCCCAGATCTTCATTGCTGATCAGCACATCGGAGGTTGCGACGAACTTCATGCGCTTGAACGGGCCGGGAAACTCGATGCCCTGCTCTCCTGAGCCAAGGATTCACCGGTCTGGTTATGCGCCATCTGTTCGTGCTCGATCCGCTGGAGCGGATCAACCCCGCCAAAGATTCCACAGCGGCACTGATGCAGGCGGCCTTTCGCGCCTCCCTGGAGGTCTGGGCCTGTACGCCTTCGGATCTCATCGCCCTCGGTGATGAGCCTCTGGCGATGGCAGCCCCGGTCCAGCCCGATCCCTGGGTGAGGGCCGGAGAGCGCGAGCGGTTGCCGCTCAACACCTTCAAGGTGATCTGGATGCGGAAGGATCCGCCGGTGGATGAGGCCTACCTTTATGCCACCCATCTGCTGGATGTGGCTGAGCGTGCGGGTGTGTGTGTGCTGAACAGGCCGTCCTCCCTGCGCAGCTGGAATGAAAAGCTGGGCGCCCTGCGGTTCAGCCGTTGGATGGCTCCAACCCTGGTCTCAGGTCGGGTTGGAGAACTGCAGGCCTTTGCTGAGGATCAAGGTGAAATCGTGCTCAAGCCTCTGGGCGGCAGGGCGGGTCTTGGGGTGATTCGGGTGTCATCGCAAGCGCCGGGGTTGGGAGCCCTGCTGGAACTGGTCACCGAGCAGGAACGACTTCCCGTGATGGCCCAGCGTTTTCTCGCCTCGGTGTCCGAAGGCGACAAACGCATTCTTCTGGTGGATGGGGAGCCGTTGGGGGCCATCAATCGCCGTCCCGCAGCTGGGGAGTTCCGCAGCAATCTGGCTGTGGGAGGTCAGCCGGAGGTCACTGAACTCAGCGAACGGGAACGGCAGATCTGTGCCGCGTTGGCGCCTGCCCTGCGCGCCGAGGGGTTGTTCTTCGTGGGCATTGATGTGATCGGCGGGATGCTCAGCGAAATCAACGTCACCAGCCCAACAGGGATCCGAGAAGTGGAACGTCTGATGCATCAGCCCCTCGCTGATCAGGTGATCGAGCGACTGCAGCAACTCGCCTGAACGAGCACAATCCACGTAACTGTGGAGCGTCTGTGTTGAGAAGGGGATTTCTGCTTGGCACAGTTCTGTTGGTGGGAGTGATTGGGACCATCTCCTCCCCAGGGCGACCGGTGCTGGCGGGGTCCCCCCCGCCTCTCATCCCTCGGGAGGTGTTGTTCGGCAATCCCGAGATCGCAGGGGTCTCTCTCAGCCCTGATGGCCAGCGCATTGTCTACCTTGCGCCCTCCGATGGCGTGTTGAATCTCTGGGTTCGAGATCTTGATGGCGACGCTCCGGCCCGCGTTCTCACCCAGCAACGGGAGCGTCCACAGCGTGCAGCCAGCTGGACTGCGGATGGCCGTTATCTGATCTCATCCCGGGATGCTGATGGCGATGAGAACACCGTGTTGGTTCGCATCGATCCCAGTACCGGAGAAACCACCGACCTCACCCCTGCCAAAGGCGTCAAGGCGATTTTGGTATCTGGTGATCAGGACGCTCCCTCCGAACTTGTGGTGGGTCTCAATGATCGCGACCCCCGTTTTCACGATCTCTATGTGATCGACGTGAACAACGGCCAGCGCCGCCTGCTGTATCGCTCCACCGATGATGGACGCAATGTGTCCGTGGATTGGATCGACGGGGTCTGGCAGCCGGTGTTGCGCTCTCAGGTGCTCGCAGACGGCGGCAGTGCCTGGGAACTGCGGCTGCCGGGTGAGGCCGACTGGAGACCCTTCCTCACGTTCAGTTTCGAGGACACGATCAGTGGGTCGGGACCGAGTGCGTTCACCCGGAATGGCCAGTGGCTTTACGGGATCCTGAGCACGGACGAGGAGATTCCCCGTCTCGTGCGTTGGAGTCGGGATCACCTCAAGACCTGTGGTGACGACTGCACCCCAGAGTTGGTGTATCGCTCTTCAGCCGGTGCCCTTGGGGGTGCCTTGAGTGATCCGGAAACCGGTCTGCCCGTTGCCCTGAATGAGGTGGATCTACGCCGTCGTCTCGTGGTGCTGGATCCTTCCATTCAGCAGGATGTCGATCAGCTGAAGCGGCTGGCAGGGACCAATGACTTCAGCGTGGTGGATCAGGATCTGAACGATCGCCGCTGGCTGGTGGTGGTTGGCTCCGATGACCAGGGTCCGCAATACCTTCTTTGGGATCGGGACCGACAACAGAGCCGGCGCTTGTTTTCAGTGCAGCCGCGGTTGGATGATTACGAGCTTCGTCCCATGGAGAGTCTGAATCTGCGGGCTCGTGATGGCAGGCGTTTGCCCAGCTATCTCACCCGCACGGCCCTGGGCGCCGATGACAGCCCTCGTCCTTTGGTGTTGCTTGTGCATGGGGGTCCCCAGGCCAGGGATTACTGGGGACTGAATCCGACGCATCAATTGCTGGCCAATCGTGGTTACCACGTGCTCAGCGTGAACTACCGAGGGTCCACCGGTTTTGGCAAAGCTCATCTCCTCGCGGGTGAGGGCGAGTGGTACGCCCGCATGCAGGACGATCTGGTCGATGCCGTCCGCTGGGCTGTCGAGGAAGGCATTGCGGACCCTGATCGCATCGCCATCATGGGTGCTTCCTATGGCGGTTATGCGTCACTGGCAGGATTGACACGGGACCCGGAGCTCTTCGCTGCTGCGATTGCGGAGGTGGGGCCATCCAATGTGCGCACCCTTCTGGAGTCGATTCCTCCCTATTGGGAATCCGTCCGCGTCATCTTCGAACGCATGATTGGCGTGGGCACTGTTGATCTCGACGCTATTTCACCGATTCGTCATGTGGATCGGATTCAGCGCCCGCTCCTGCTGGTTCATGGTGCCAACGACCCCAGGGTCAAGCTCAGCGAAAGCGAAACCATCGCTGAGGCGATGGTCGCTCGGCAGTTGCCCGTTGATTTCGTGGTGTTCCCCGATGAAGGCCATGGCCTGTCCAATCCTCGCAATGCGCTGGCGCTGACCGCTCTGGTGGAAGCTTTTCTCAGTGAGCATCTTGGCGGCCGGGCGCAGCCGTTCGGAGACGTGCTCGATCAGTCATCCATGCAATGGCGGCAACGTGCCCTCCAGCGCTCCGGATCCTGATTGCAGGTCCAACTGATCGGCCAACACGGTCAGTTTGAGTGCGACTTCCTGAAGCTCCCGCTCTGCCACCGAACCCCTCACGAGTCCGGCTCCAGCGGTGAGGTCGAGTTGAGAACCATGGGCGTGGCCGCAGCGGATGGCAACCCGCAGTTCGGAGTCGCCGGCACTGTCGATCCAGCCGATTGGAGCGGCATACCCTCCGCGCTCGAAGGGTTCAAGGCTGCGCAGCCAACCGATGGCCTGGCGTCTGGGCAGCCCGGCGACTGCCGGTGTGGGGTGCAGGGCGCCAGCCAGGAACAGCGGCAACTGGTTCTCGGCCGCCGCAGTGATCGGCGTATGGAGATGCATCAACTGTCCGTGCCGTGCGAGTTGGGGGCGCCTTGGTCTGCGAGGGGTCAGCCCGAGGCTCCTCAGGTGATCCGTGATCGCCTGCACCACCAATTCATGTTCCCTGCGGTCCTTTTCAGAATTCAGGAGCGACTCCCCGGTTTCAAGTCGACCGGCTGTTCCTGCCAAAGCATCGCTGCGGATCTGTCCGTTGCGCAGGCTGAGCAACCGTTCGGGAGACGCTCCAAAAAAGGAGTCCTGCGCGTCCCGCTGCCAGAGAAAGCGGCAGCTACCGGCCTGCTGGTGACGCAAGCGATCAAGCAGCGGCAGGGGATTGAGGGGCGCGCTGAGCTGAATCGATTGCCGAACGGCCAGCACGAGCTTGTGGAGTTCACCCTGGTCCACCAGCTCCAACCCCCGTTCAAGGGCCGACGCATAGCGCGATTCCCAATCGCCGGGGCTGACACTGCCGCGCACCGTTTCCGGCCACGGCTCTGACTGCTGGGGCTGGGCTTGAAGCTGCTCGGCCATCAACCAAAGTGTTTCGATCAGCAGACGGACGTCATCGGTTTCGTGGGCGACCCCGTGGATCCGAAGCCAGCACTGGTGACCCTGACGACTCAGTTGCCATCGGGGCAGCACGGCCTGCACGGAGGGCATGCCTCCCATGGGCTGCTGTTCGCTTGGCTGCTCGAAAAACGAGAAGGCCAGCAGGATCCGGGATCGGGCCTGCGCCGGCGCATCCGAAGAGCCTTCCACGACCCTGCCGAGGGTGGCATCGCAGAAACGCTGTGCCAGTTCGAATCGTTTCGGACCCGCGAGATCCAGATGGTGGCAGCGACCGGATGCGGCCAGGCACAGACCTGGAGCCCCGTCCCAAAGGAAGCGGAAGGGGTCGGAGGACCGCAGGCCTGGCAGGTGCCGCAGGGGGTCGAGGCCGCCGATGGGGACGGCCAGACTCATCACACAGTCCTCACCCTGGCGCTGCTCCCAGGCCTGCAGTGCCTGCTGGAGCCGATCGCCGAAGCGCATCGCCATCGAGCTGGGGAAGGACTTGGCCGACATCCGGGCGGCAGTGTTGAAAGGGTGCTGCTCAAATGTATGAGTCTTGATGAGGACTCCAGGGGTCCAGTCCATGTCAGATCGCCAGGCTGTTGCAACCCTTCACTCCCCGGATGCTGAACGGCGGCGTCTTTGGAAGGCGGCCATCAAGTGGCCGATGTACTCCGTGGCGGTGATGCCGATGCTGCTGGCCCTGGGCTGGAGGATCGGTGCCGGTCTTCCGGTGCGTTGGGGACAGGCCATCGCATTTCTTGTGGCAGCAGTTTTGCTGCTGCTCTGGGAAAATCTCAGCAACGATCTGTTCGATGCTGAAACCGGGGTGGATGTTGAGGGAAAACCCCATTCCGTGGTGGCGTTGTTGGGACGCCGCCGGCCGGTCCGCCGGCTGGCGGATGGCGCCCTGGTGGCGGGATTGCTGTTGATGGCGGTGATCGCCTTGCGCAGCAGCATCTGGGTGCTGGCCCTGGTGCTGCTGTGCTGCCTTCTGGGTTATCTCTATCAGGGTCCTCCCTTTCGTTTGGGATACCTCGGACTGGGTGAGCCCCTGTGCTGGATGGCCTTTGGTCCACTGGCCACTGCAGCAGCTCTGATGGTGCTCACCCCAATACAGCCTGTCGCCACGACGGCAACGGTGCCCTGGGCCTCAGCCCTGGCGCTCGGATCGGGTCCTGCGATCGCCACCACCCTGGTGCTGTTCTGCTCCCATTTCCATCAGGTGGAGACGGATGCTCGGCACGGCAAGCGCTCGCCCGTGGTGCGGATGGGAACGGCCCGGGCTGCGGCGCTCGTGCCCTGGTTCATTGCGGGCACCCTCGCTCTGGAATGGCTGCCGGTTCTTGATGGACACTGGCCGCTGACCGCTTTGCTGGGAGTCCTGGGCTTGCCTGCAGCTTCTGCTCTGATCCGACTGCTGCGCGACCATCACCGGAATGCTGAGAGGGTCGCCGGCAGCAAATTCCTGGCCTTGCGCTTCCAGGCGCTCAATGGGGTGGGGCTCAGCGTCGGTTTGGCGATCGGACCCCGGTTCGAGGCCGCTATTCATCAGCTGATCTGAGGGCATGACCCTGCAGCTGGTGTTCCGTCCTTATTCCTTCGCTCTGAGTCGGCCGCTTGTGACCTCCCGCGGGAGCTGGCAGAGGCGCCGAGGCTGGTTGCTCCGGATCGTTGATCCTGGTTCCGGTTTGGCGGGATGGGGGGAAGTGTCCCCTCTCGATCCTGGCGAGCAACGCTGCTGTGAGCGTGTGATCAGTGCTTGGTGCCTGCATGTGTGCCGCTCAAGTGAGGAGCTTGAGGCGCTGCTGCCGTCACTTCCCGCTGCCCTGGCCTTCGCGATCGGAGCTGCGCTGGCAGAGCTCGACGGTGTGGTGGGTGATGCCCATGCCAACGGTCAGCGTTGGCGCCCGCCGCCGCGATCGGCCCAACTGCTCCCCGCGGGGCATGCCATGCCCGCAGCGCTTGAGGCCCTGCTCGCGCAGCACGGGGAGGCTTCGGGCGAGTCGCCAATGGTTGAGTTGCTGACGCTGAAATGGAAAGTGGCTGCTGCCGAGCCAGCTTTGGAATGGAGGCTTCTGAGCCAGCTCCTCAAGCGTCTTCCCGCAAAGGTCAGGCTGCGCCTGGATGCCAACGGTGGCTGGGATCGGGCTACCGCTGATCGCTGGGCTGATGCCGTCGAGGGCGATCCGCGTCTGGACTGGCTGGAGCAACCGCTGGCCGCCGACGATCTTGAGGGGTTGTCGCGGTTAGGGGAGAGGGTCCCCGTGGCGTTGGATGAATCCCTGGGCCTGAACCCTGAGCTTCGTGAGTACTGGACGGGTTGGCAGGTTCGGCGTCCCGTGTTGGAGGGTGATCCGAGGCCCTTGCTTCAGGATCTGCAGCGAGGACGTCCAAAGCTGATGCTGAGCACGGCGTTTGAAACCGGCATCGGTGCTCGCTGGCTTGCTCTGCTGGCTCAGTTGCAACAGCAGGGTCCCACACCTGTCGCTCCCGGTCTCGCGCCTGGATGGACCCCTTCAGGACCGTTGTTCGCCTCCCAACCTGAGCAGGTCTGGGCCCATGCGGCGGAGGCAAGGCCATGACCTCCGCTGTCGCCGTTCTGTGCGACCCCCTGAGCCCTGAGGACACCGCGATCCGCCTGCAGAGGGCCTTGGGCAAAGGACAGTGGGTGCGGCTGCTCGGCCGTGATCCTTCGACGGACCCGGCATCTGTGCCTCTGCCGGCTGTTGGGTGGCTAGAGGCTGTTGGGTGGCCAGAGGCTGTTGGGTGGCCAGAAGGCCCTGGGCTGGTGTTGTCCAGTGGAGGCAGCACCGGAGGGCGATCCCTCTGCCTGCACCCTGTCGGCAATCTGGAGCGCTCGGCCCAGGCAACCGCTCACTGGCTTTGGGGCATCAACATCGATCCCACCACGGCCTTGGTCTGGAATCCGCTTCCGTTTCACCATGTGAGCGGACTCATGCCCTGGTGGCGGGCACGCCAGTGGGACGCTGCCCACGTCTGGTTGGCTCCCGAGCTGACCAAACATCCTGCTCAACTGCTGGAACGCAGCGTGCAACACCCTGCCTGGCGGCAGCGGCCGATGCTGCTGTCGTTGGTTCCTACCCAGCTGCGGCGTTTGCTGAGCGATCCCCGCGGTTGTCGTTGGCTGCAAGCGATGGATGTGATCTGGGTTGGTGGGTCGAGCTTGCCGGAGGATCTGGCTGCCGCCTCCCGCGAGGTCGGCCTGAAGCTGGCTCCGTGTTACGGCGCAACGGAAACTGCTGCGATGGTGACGGCCCAACGGCCCAGGGATTTTCTGATTGGGGGCGATGGCTGTGGTCAGCCCCTCGAGGGCGTTGATCTCCAGGTGGATGCGGATGGAGCCCTGGCTGTTCGCTGTGATCGCTTGGCTATGGCCAGGGTCGACCCTGCCGGCGAGCTGCATCCGCTCTCCGATCCAGAGGGCTGGTGGTGGAGCGGAGATCGGGCCCTGCTTTTAGAAACGGCTGCTCAGCTACACCTGCATGTTCTGGGGCGCAGGGATGGCGCAATCCTCTCGGGTGGGGTCACCGTGTATCCACCCCAGCTCGAGGAGCGCTTGCTGGTGATGGCTCGGCATGGAGGCCTGCCGCTCGAGGCTGTTTTGATGCTCGGGGAACCTCAGCTGGAGTGGGGCGAGCAGTTGGTTGCCTTGTTTCGTTGGTCGATCAGCTGTGGATCCGAGCCTCCGCTGGAGTCTTTGAAGGCCTTGGTCTCAGGCTGGCCTGCCGCTGAACGTCCGAGACGTTGGCTGCACTGCCCGGATCTGGAACCCACAGCGGCCGGTAAGTGGGAGCGTCAGCGTTGGCGCCAATGGCTGGCGTCGCAGCACTAGCGAGCCGTTTTTTCTGGTTCAGCCCGTTCAGAGCTCGCTGATCTGGCCGATCTGCGCCGCTTCCAGCCAGCGTTCAATCGCATCGGGCAAGGCACAGCGCTGTCGCGTCTCCGTGCTGATAGCGACGTGACGGATCCATCCACGGGCGACATCCTGTTGCCCCAAGAGGAAGCAGTGGTGCACCTCAAAGCTGCTGGGATCCAGGCGTTGTGGGGTGAGATGCACGCTGAGTTGATCGCCGCCATGCACCGGCCGGAGAAAGTCGGCACGGCAGTGCACCACCGGTAAGGCAATCGCTGGCCAGCGCTCCTGGCCGCGGCAGCCTGGAAACACAGCATGGGCTTCTACGCCGTAACGCTCAAGGCTCTCCTCCCAGGCCTCGTGGCACCAACGCAGCAGCTGATGAAAATGCATCACGCCAGCAGCATCGGTGTCACCGAAGCGCACCTTTTTTGAAAGTTGCAGCCAGCTGGAAGAGTCAGCGATCAACGGATCCCATGATCACGTCGATCGATCCAAGGATCGCCATGATGTCGGCCACCTTGTGTCCCTTGAGGATGTGGGGAAGGATCTGCAGGTTGTTGCTGTCGGCTGCCCGAATCTTGAACCGCCAGGGAGTGACGTCGTTATTCCCTTGGATGAAGATTCCGATCTCACCCTTGCCTGATTCCAGGCGGGTGTAGAGCTCACCATTCGGGATCTTGAAGGTGGGGGCAACTTTCTTGGCCACGTATTGGTAATCGAAGCCTGCGAATTCGCTGTCTTTGCCCTCGGCCATGCGACGGGCTTCCACGTTTTCCGTGGGTCCACCGGGGATCATGTCGCAAGCCTGACGAAGAATCTTCAGGGACTGGCGCATCTCCTCAATGCGCACCCGATAACGCGCGAAGCAGTCACCTTCCTTCTCCCAGGCCACATCCCAGTCGAAGTCGTCGTAGCACTCGTAGTGATCCACCTTGCGCAGGTCCCAGGGCACGCCTGACGCTCTGAGCATCGGTCCAGAGAGGCTCCAGTTGATGGCTTCCTCCTTACCGATCACACCCAGGCCTTCAATGCGACGCCGGAAGATGGGGTTGTTGGTGATCAGTTTCTCGTATTCATCGATCTTCGGACCAAACCAGTCGCAGAAATCACGGCACTTCTCCAGCCATCCCCAGGGAAGATCAGCGGCCACGCCTCCGATGCGGAAGTAATTGTTGTTGATCAATCGCTGACCGGTTGCTGCTTCCCAGAGGTCGTAAATCATCTCCCTTTCCCGGAAGATGTAAAAGAACGGAGTCTGGGCGCCAACATCAGCGAGGAAGGGCCCAAGCCAGAGGAGATGGTTGGCGATCCGGTTCAGTTCCAGCATCAGCACCCGGATGTAGCTGGCACGCTTGGGCACTGGAATGTCGGCCAGTTTCTCCGGGGCGTTGACCACGACGGCCTCGTAGAACATTCCCGCCGCGTAGTCCATGCGGCTCACGTAGGGCACGAACATCACGTTCGTGCGGTTCTCTGCGATCTTCTCCATGCCGCGGTGGAGATAGCCGATCACCGGCTCACAATCCACCACGTCTTCGCCGTCAAGGGTTACCACCAGCCGCAACACCCCGTGCATGGAGGGGTGATGGGGGCCGAAGTTGACCACCATCGGCTCCGTGCGCGTTTCCAGCTGCGTCATGGGGCCGGTACAAAACGTTCGTGTAGGGATCTTAGGAAGGACCCATGCCCGATCAGCTCCCCGATCCCGATTCAACCTTTCAGCATGTGCCGGTCCTGGCCGATGTTCTGTTGAATGTCTTGGACCAGGAACCCAGTGACCACTGGCAGTCTGGCCGGGCTGTGGATGCCACGCTGGGCGGAGGGGGGCACAGCAGTCTGTTGCTGGAGCGTTATCCCGGGTTGCGTTTGATCGGGCTCGACCAGGACGCCACTGCGAGAGTAGCTGCCGCAGAACGTCTCCGCCCCTGGCAGGAACGGGTCACCATCGTGGCCGCCAACTTTGCTGATTACAGCCCTCCTGAGCCGGTATCCATGGTCCTGGCGGATCTTGGCGTCAGTAGTCCACAGCTCGATGTGGCGGAGCGCGGGTTCAGCTTTCGCCGCGATGGCCCCCTCGACATGCGCATGAATCCGGAGGGTGGGGGTGAGACGGCGGCGGAGTTGATCGAACGGTTGGAGGAGTCCGACCTGGCCGATCTCATCTACGCCAATGGCGAGGAACGTCTGTCCCGCAGGATCGCTCGCCGGATCAAGGCCGATCTGGCGGCACAGGGGGCCTATGCAGGCACCGCCGCCCTCGCTTACGCGATCGCCGGTTGTTATCCACCCAAGGCCCGGCGTGGGCGCATTCATCCTGCGACCCGCACGTTTCAGGCCCTGCGCATCGCCATCAATGACGAACTGGGGGTGTTGGAGAAACTCTTGAGCTCAGCTCCTGATTGGCTGCAGCCGGGAGGTCTGCTGGCGATCATTAGCTTTCACTCCCTTGAGGACAGGCGCGTGAAAACGGCATTTCTCCAGGATGAGCGGCTGGAGAGGATCACCCGTCGCCCGCTGGTGGCCTCTGAAGAGGAACAGGAGCAGAACACGCGCAGCCGCAGCGCCAAGCTGCGCATTGCCCGGCGACGATCAGCTGAAGACGCCAGATCAGAGCGAGGTTGAACTCTCGCCTCCCAGCAAGCTGGTGTGATCGGTCGTTCCGAAGAGCTGGCGGTAAGCCGCCGTTGTAATGCAGGCCACGATTGGAGCGGCGGCCAGAAGGCCGACTCCGCAGAGCAGGGTGCCAATCACGATGATCACAGCATCAACGATCAACAACAGCACCACCCACCACCAGGAGGGGTCCACAACATCCCTTCCCCGTTGGATGGTTTCGAAGGGGGCTTGCCTCTCCATTAAGGCCACATAGGGCAAGAACAGTTGGTTCACCGAGAGATAGATGAATAGAATCAAAGTGATGATTCCAGGGATCCAAATCAAGGCTTCGTTGACCTTGCCAAGTCCGAAGGCCACACCCACGCAGATCGCCAGGATCAGCAGAAACACAATGTTGAGGGCGATCGAACGCACAAACAGCCGACCTGCAGCGGAACTATCCCAACGGGAGAAGTGTGAGAACTCAGGTTTTCTTCCTTCAAGAGCGGTCCATGAACCCCGGACCATCCCGATCACTCCCCAGAGGTTGATGATCACCGATCCAATCACCCCAACAATGGTCAGTAAGGTTTGGACTGAACTCTCGAACCATAAATTGAAGACATTGGCAAGCAATTGAAAGATTGCCGAGAGAATGCCAACCAGCAGAGTGAAGAGAATGAATTGCCAGGGAGCTTTGGTGAAAGCTGTCCAGCCATCTTCAACAGCCTTCAGAACGTGGAGGCGACCGTTTTCAGGTACTGCTGTCATGGACAGGCTAATTAATTGCCCGAAAGGTAACCGTTTTGACGGACTTTTCCAGGTTTTGTGATGAGCGGCAAACGCTTAGTCATTTGTCTCAGCTTCCGTGAAGCTGGTTGATGCATGCAGAGATCACGTCCACAGCGCGATCGATCTCGGCCGCTGTTGTCGTTCGCCCCAGGCTCAGGCGTAAGGAGGCTTCCGCTTCGCGGCGGCTTCGGCCGATTGCCTGCAGAACATGGGAGGGTTCTCCCCTGCTGCATGCGGAGCCGCTGCTGCAGGCCAGAGAGCGCTTCAGGCAGCGATGCAAACGTACGCCTGAGACATCGGCAATCGTGATGTTGAGGTTGTGAGCCAGCCGCGGCTGATGGGCTCCATTCATCTCCAATTGGGGATGGCGTGACTTCAGGCCCTGCCAAAGTCGGTCCCGCAGCAGGGTGAGCTGCTGCTGCCAGGTTTCCAGGTCGGCGTGTGCCAGGTCTGCCGCCGCAGCGAAGCCCACAATCAGAGGCACGGGCAACGTTCCTGGCCGGAGCTCCTGTTCCTGGCCTCCTCCCCAGAACAAAGGCTGGATGGAGACGCCGCGGCGTTTCACCAGCGCGCCGATTCCCTTGGGGCCATTCAGCTTGTGGGCGCTGAGGCTGATGAGATCGCAGCCCAGCTCGTCCCGATTCAGGCGGAGGTGCCCAAAGGCCTGGGCCGCATCGGTGTGCAAAGTGATGCCCCTGCTCCTGCAGAGGTCCGCAAGCGCGCGCAATGGCTGGACCACGCCGATCTCGTTGTTGGCCGCCATCACGCTCACCATTTGCGTGTCGTCGCGAAGCACGTCGTTCAGCATGTCTGCATCGATCAGGCCGTTGTCCTGGGGACGCAGCACGGTCAGCGCAAAGCCTTCCCGCTGCAGTTGGTGCATGGGATCCAGCACCGCATGGTGTTCCGTGGCCAAGGTGATCACGTGGCCGCAACGCCCTTCAGCCTTGGCGCGGGCGCGGGCATGGCCCAGCAGAGCGAGGTTGTTGGCTTCCGTTGCCCCGCTGGTGAAGATCAGCTCGTCATCCTCCACTCCCAGATGGGAGGCCAGCCTGTGGCGCGCTGAAGCCACGGCTGCCGCTGCGGTGAGTCCCAGGCGGTGTTGCCGACTCGAGGCATTTCCCCATTCCTGCTCCCACCAAGGCTTCATCGCCTGCACCACCAGTGGATGGCAGGGAGTTGTGGCCTGATGGTCCAGCTGGATCAGGTCGCCTGGGATCAAATCGGCGCTTGTTGTTGGCAGCATGGTGTGACGTTGTGATCGATGCGATGCGTGCCTTGTGCTTGATCTCCAGTTTGGGCCTGATGGCGGCATCTGCTGTTCAACCCGTGATGGCCGAGGGGATCAGCCGCGACGAAATCCTCGAACAGATGAAATCCATGCGTCCCCCGGATCTGGTCGTCCTTGAAAAGCGGGATGTGGGCGGTGAGTACACCCTGGGGATTTTTGCGATCAAGCGCGACCCGGCCAATCCAGAGCTGCGCAAATTCAAGTTGTGGCAGGAGTATCCCGACAACCTGTTGATTCCCAGTGAGTCGGTGGATTGCAGTGTCGAGGAACCGGTCCGGGTCACCCGGGATAAGGAAGCGCTCTACATCCGCAAACTCAACCCCGGTGGCCCGGTGCGCGCCACAGCAAGGGAAGATCATCTGGTGTGGTGGGCGGCTTGCCATCCCGAACTGGCTGGTCAGGATCCCGGTTCATTGACGGATAAGGCCAGGGAACTCGGTTATTCCACTCTGCTGATCGAATCTCAGGAAGTGCTGCGGTTGCCTGGGGGCTGACCCACTTAGATTCCGCCCAGACTCGATCTGGTCATGACTGCCTCAGTGCCCGAGCAGCCACCCGTTCGTCTGTTGCTGGTCGACGACGAACCCGGTCTGCGTTCTGCCGTTCAGGCTTACCTCGAGGACGAAGGTTTCGAGGTGGCCACGGCTGTGGATGGTGAGGAAGGTTTCAATAAAGCCCAGCAGATGCTCCCGGATGTGGTGATCACCGACGTGATGATGCCCCGCCTCGATGGTTATGGGCTGCTCACGCGTCTGCGGGCCGACGAACGGCTGGGGGGCACACCTGTGATTTTCCTGACGGCCAAGGGAATGACCGCTGACCGCACGCAGGGGTATCTCGCGGGAGTTGACGATTACATCCCCAAGCCCTTTGACCCCGATGAACTGGTCGCTCGGGTTCGCAACGTGGCACAGCGCCAGCAGCGCCTGCTTCAGGAAGCAGCTCGCTTTGCAGACGCAGACATGGGGCAGATCGCGAAGCAGATCACTGAAATCCGTTCGCTGCTGGCCCAGGCGGAGGCCCTTCCCGCTCAGGACCCCGTGCAGCACAGCTTCACGCCACGCGAGAGCAGTGTTCTCCAGTTGGTCGCCGAAGGGTTGATGAACAAGGAAATCGCCAGGCAGCTGGAAACGTCGATTCGTAACGTCGAGAAATACGTGAGTCGTCTGTTCATCAAGACCGGGACCTCGAGTCGCACAGAGTTGGTGCGCTACGCCCTGCAGCATCGCCTGGTGGAGTGAAGGGTTGGCGGCCAGCCTCATTGAATCAGGGCTGGACCTATTCGGATCGCATGGAAAGGTCCGAGTCGGGTCGGATGTTGAGTGCAGTGATGGCCAGCCGCTATGGCCACTCACCCAGGGATGTCTGGCAGCGCCGGATCCAAACCGGTGAAGTGTCCCTCAACGGACAGTCTCTTCACCACGATGTGCTTGTTGGTGCAGGGGATGTCGTGCAATGGCGACGACCTCCATGGCTTGAGCCTGCGATCCCGGATCAGTGGTCCGTCGTCTACGACGACGGTGACATGCTGGTCGTTAACAAGCCCTCAGGTTTGCCGGTGATGCCTGCCGGCGGATTTCTGCAGCACACCCTCTCGGCCTTGTTCATGGAGACCAGTCGATTGGCAGGCGCTGGCCAGGTTCCCAAGCCGGTGCATCGTTTGGGACGATTCACCTCAGGGCTTCAGGTGTGCGCGCGCCGACCACAAACGCGGGCCAAACTGTCCCGGCAGTTCCGTCCGGAGGGCGGTTGCCGCAAGACCTATCTGGCCTGGGCCCATCCGGTGAGCGGGTTGATTGCAGATGAGCCGATGGTGGTGACCACCGATGTGGTGGAGCGTTCCCATCCGCTACTGGGATGGGTCTGGGGGCCTGATCCTCAGGACGGAGAGACTTTGCGCAGACGCCTGCATGCCCGCAGTGAGCTTCGCCTTCTGAAGCGCTGCGATCAAGGCGATCTTGTGAAGGTGGCCATCAGCACCGGCCGGCCGCATCAGATCCGCATTCACTTGGCTCAGCTGGGGTCACCCTTGTTAGGGGATCCTCTTTATCTGCCGCAGCAACGGATTAATGCTGCCGCTGTGCCTGGGGATGGTGGCTATCGCTTGCATGCCCACACGCTGGTGTTTGAGAACGGCCTGCATCTCAGCTGTGAGGCCGGGTCTCGGTTTACCCCGGGTTAACCGCTGCTTGCCAGGATTCCAAAGTTGTAGGGCCGTTGGTTGTGCGTCGCTCACTGTCTGTTGTTGCTTTGAGTTCACTCCTGTTGGCCGCCGGGTGCTCAACGGGTGAAAGAGAGGCTTCGAAGCCTGAAGCCAAAACCTTGGAAGTGGCCTTTTGCAGCATCGAGAAGGGAACCTTCATTGATGCAAATAACGACGGTCAGTTTGATGTTGGCGATACCGTTTCATACAAACTTGTTGTTGCTAAAACTTCAGACGATGGAGGTTGCGACGATTCTGATGGCTCGTTTTTTGGTATCGAGCAGGTTGTCGAGCGGCGGGACGTTGATGGTGAAGATGTTTTCTTGACGAGCGCTCAGGGAACCTTTGTTTTCAAAGACGGCAATCTGCAGGTCCGCTCGATGGGACATCTCCAGGCTGATGCAGCCCAGATGCAGGTCATGACAGAAACCGGGGCAATGGATTTGGCAATCAGCGACATCATTCCGGTGAAGCACCAAGCCACTGTTGTTGGACAGGGAGGCATCTATGCCGGTTTCATCGGAACGGCAATGTTCTTCCCCGGCAATCCCCCTGTCGCTGAGTTCAAGCTATTCAATCGCTTCGGCTCCTGATCATTCTTTCTTTCGAAATTCGATCAGCCTTGAGAAATAAAACGGTGCTTTATTCAAGCTCCGTCGAACAGGCTCGTAGCCACAGTCCATCGCAGCCTTGACGATGCCTTGCTCCTTCAAGGTGTAGGCACGGGTTGTTTTGCTGGGGCCTGGAAACAGCTGGCCGATGCTCTTCAGCAGCGCCAGCAGTGGGGTGTAGGGGGCAAAGCTCACAATTAACCGCTGCTCGCTGAGGCTGCAGAGGTGTTTCACCATCTCTTCAGCGGCTGCCTGGGGGTAATGGATGAAGACATCCAGGCAGCACACCGTGTGGAAGGAGCCGCTCAGGCTTTCCAGGTCACTGGCGAAGAAGTTGAGTTTGGTCATGTTGAGGCCGGCCTCGCGGGCCCGGCGTTCCGCTTCCTGGGCCATCGCTTCGGAGATGTCGCTGGCGCTGATCGAGCCTGCGCCCATCGCCGCCAAGGGCAGGCTGAGACTCCCCACACCGCACCCGGCGTCACAGAAGCTCACGTCGCTGAGTTCGCCGCTGTCTTTGATCCAGGCCAGCACTTCATCCACGGTTTTCTGATGGCCGATGCGGATGTTGCGCTGCACCTTGTTCACGTCGTCGGATTCGCTGTAGATGCGATTCCAGCGATCGAAGCCAGTGGTTTCGAAATACCCCTTCACCTCCTGCTTCTCGGCCAGCTTGTCCTTCAGCTGCTGTTCAGGGGTCATTGGCTTGGTGGTGCGTCGGCGGGATCTTAAGCAGCTTCTCGCCAGGCAAGGGATGCCCCCTCCTCGCTCAGCTCCCAGCGCAGCAGCTGGTCCATGGGTTGCCCCACCAGCCCTTCAAGGCTGTGATCCATGCCGATGACCCGTCTCGGTGCCATCGTTGCGGCCCAGATCGCCCCATCCGCATCGCCGCTCCAGCGGGCGAGCCGGCAACAGCCTTCGAGCAAGGGCAGGGTCACGCCCGCGAGGGTTCCGTCCTCCAGCCGGCAGGTTCCGTCTTGCACGTGCAGCACGCGCTCGTCCCAGCGGTGCTCACCATCCGCCAATCCATAGGGCGCGAGCGCATCACTGACCAGCACAAGCTGGTCGCCGGCCATGCGTTGCAGCAATACCGCCATGGTGGGGTGCACATGAACGCCATCGGCGATCAGGCCCAGGGCAATGCCGCCGCGACGGCAGGCCTCTCCTACGGGGCCAGGCGCCCGGTGATGCAGGCCAGGCATGGCGTTGAACGCATGGGTCAGCATGCCGACCCCCTGATCGAAGGCGGATGCGGCCTGGTCAGCGCTGGCTGTGCTGTGGCCCAGGGCCACCGTGATTCCGAGGGCGTTCAGCTGGTGAATCACGTGGTCTGCGCCCGGTTGTTCCGGGGCGAGCGTCACCAGGCTGATTTCGGTTTCAAAACCGGCGATTCGCCTCTCCAGCTCCGCAAGGCTGGGTGGGGCGATGTGTTCGCTCGGGTGAGCGCCCCGGCGCTCTGTTGCCAGGAAAGGACCTTCCAGATGCGCCCCCAGCAGGCGGCAGCGGCCCTGTTTGTGCAGGCCCCTGGCCTGGCGCAGCACGGAGAGTGCACGGCGCAGGGGTTCGACGCCACAGGTGACCAGGGTTGGAGCGATGGCCTCGACACCATCACGCCACAACTGCTCGAGAAGCTGCAGCAGTCGGGGGAGATCGTCGTCGCAGAGTTCAGGGAAGGCAAGACCGAGCCCACCGTTGATCTGCAGGTCAATCCCCCGTGGACTGAGCCAGTCGCCGTTCCAGCTCTCTCCTGCCATCGCCGCCATCGCCGGCATGGGACCGATCTTGGTGATCACACCTTGATCACTCAGAATCAGCCAGTGCAGACCATGGCTTGGTGTTGATCCAGGGCATTGAGGCAGTCGCACGTGGGTGATCCGGCGCATGCGGGCGGTCTGGTGCGGGACGATGGAAGTCTCGCCTTCCCTGCGCGTTTTGCCTGTTGCCGTGACGCCTTCCAATCCAGTCCAGTCACCGATGTCACCGCAGGTGGCCGTGATCATGGGAAGTGATTCCGATCTCCCCACCCTTCACCCGGCGATTGAGGTTCTGGAGAAGCTCAACGTTGCTGTCGAGGTGCGCGTGTTGTCGGCCCATCGCACACCCTTGGAGATGGTGGACTTTGCCCGTGAGGCCCATACCCGCGGTTTGCAGGTGATTGTGGCCGGTGCCGGCGGCGCGGCTCACTTGCCGGGAATGGTGGCGTCTCTCACCACCCTGCCCGTCATCGGCGTGCCGGTGCGCAGCAAGGCCCTTTCAGGCGTCGACTCCCTGCATTCGATTGTGCAGATGCCGGGTGGCATTCCCGTAGCCACGGTTGCCATCGGCGGCGGGCTGAATGCGGGATTGCTGGCGGCGCAGATCCTGGCGCTCCAAGATCACGCCTTGATGGAGCGTCTCGGGGCTTATCGACGTCAGCT
This sequence comes from Synechococcus sp. MEDNS5, assembly GCF_014279875.1. Lineage (NCBI taxonomy): Bacteria > Bacillati > Cyanobacteriota > Cyanophyceae > Synechococcales > Synechococcaceae > Synechococcus > Synechococcus sp. MEDNS5. Next base: position 2,190,810 of record NZ_CP047952.1, on the reverse strand, counting down.
TCATGACGTTGTGACCGCGAAGGATCAACGCCTGGTCGAGCTCGGGTCTGCGGCCTATCTGGAAGCCATGGCCACAATGCGTGCAGCAGACAATGCCCCATGAATGGTCCCGCCTGTATGCGCTGGAGCCTGGCGTTGCCTCTGCTCACTCTCAATCTTTTCGTGCTGCGGCAGCTCACGGTTCCGCTGGCTCCGTTTCCCGGCCTCTTTCTCACGGCGGCACTGATCGCTTTTCTTCTTGATATTCCCTGCGTCTGGCTCACCGGCCGCGGCCTGCCCAGGTGGCTGGCGATCGTGATGGTGACCGTATTCACCATCAGCGTGCTGGTGTTCGCTGGGATCACCCTGGTGCCTCTGCTGATCGACCAGCTTGGACAGCTCATCAATGCCCTTCCAAGCCTGCTCAACAAGGCCGAGGGCTGGATCACAAGCCTTCAATCTTTGGCTGATGCGAGGGGATTGCCGAGTGAATTCGGTGACCTGAGCAGTGATCTCCTCACCCGCGCCGGTCGGGTGGCCAGCCAGATCAGCCAGAGGCTGCTCGGCATCCTTGGGGCAACCCTGGGAACCACCATCAACACCGTGATTGTGTTGGTGCTGGCGGTGTTCTTCCTGCTGGGTGGCCGCTCGATTGCGGCGGGCCTGGCCCGATGGCTTCCCACGGCCTGGCGTGAGCTGGTGATCAGCACGCTTTCACGCACATTCCGGGGATACTTTGCCGGTCAGGTCTTGCTGGCTCTGATCCTGGCGGTGGGGCAGATCGTGGTCTTCACTGTTCTCCAGATTCCTTACGGCGTTCTGTTCGCCGTTTTGATCGGTTTCACCACCTTGATTCCCTACGCGAGCGCCCTCACGATCATTGCGGTTAGTGGGCTTCTGGCCTTTCAGGATCCCAAGACAGGCCTTGAGATCCTGGTGGCGGCGATCCTGGTCGGTCAGCTGGTGGATCAGGTGATCCAACCTCGGTTGATGGGCAGCATCGTGGGACTCCAGCCGGCCTGGTTGCTGATCGCTCTCCCCCTCGGTGCCAAAGCCGGAGAGCTTTATGGCTTTGGCGAGCTGCTGGGTTTGCTTCTTGCCGTTCCGGTGGCCAGTTGCTTCAAAACGCTGGTGGATGCCTGGGCAGAGCGTCAAGGCATCCCTGCCAGCAGTGAGCTGATCAAGCCTGAGCGGGGATGATCCCCCGACTCACCAGTGCAGCCACCACTTCGTTGACACAGGTATCGAGCTCGCCAGCGCCCGTGTTCACGGAGAGTTCGGGATGCTCCGGGGCCTCATAGGGGCTTGAAATCCCTGTGAATTCTTTGATTTCGCCCGCCCTGGCTTTGGCGTAAAGGCCCTTGGTGTCGCGTTCTTCGCAGACGCTCAGGTCAGCTGAGCAGAAGATCTCCAGAAAGTCACCGTCTCCGACCAGCGCTCGGGCCTTGTCGCGATCAGCACGAAACGGGGAAACGAACGCTGTGAGAACGATCACACCGGAGTCAAGGAAGAGCTTGGCCACTTCGCCGATGCGGCGAATGTTCTCCTCCCGGTCAGCGTCCGAGAAGCCAAGATCGCGGCAGAGACCATGCCGGACGTTGTCGCCATCCAGCACATAGGTGGCCAGGCCGCGTTCAAACAGGGCTTGATTCACGGCATTGGCAAGGGTGCTCTTGCCTGCTCCACTCAGGCCTGTGAACCAGAGGATGGCGCTGCGATGGCCGCGCTGCTCAGCCCTCGCATCGCGGTCTACCGAGGCCTGATGCCACACGATGTTGGTGGCCTTCGTAGACGCTGAGCTCATGGCAGAGGTGAGGGGAACAATCGAGGGAGCATTGTCGCTCAACCGCCGGCCCGCTTCGGTCGGTATCCCTCCTTCGTTAAAAGCTCCAAGGCCAGATCCACCTGGTCACCCTGCAGTTCGATCAAATCTTCTTTCACCGTGCCGCCACTGCCGATCCTGGTTTTCAGCTTTTTGAGAAGGGATTTGAAGCCGGCAGGGTCGAGATCCAGTCCGCGGATCACGGTGACGGTCTTGCCACCCTTGCCCCCCCGGGTGGGCTGGACCCGCACCCTTTGCTCTGCCTTGGGTGTGGGCTCCGACGACGCTGCCATTGGTCGCTGCAGACTGTCGATGTTGCTGAATTCCTGCCAGCCTCCCTTCGGCATCGTTCCCCCTGATCCCTCACCATCCTGCCGTCTCTGAGATGAATGATTCAGCATCCACCCCGCAATGGGCTGATTCGAGTCAGGGTGTTGGGCTGTGGATTGAGCGGCTGATCAACATTGGCTGGCTGCGACGACCCTTGTTCTTTCAGGCTCGTCAGCTGATCATCCGCACGGCTGAACGCAACGGCATCCCCTGGAGGGAGCGCCGCAAGACGCTGCGTGATCAAGCGAGCTCGCTTCTGTCGGGGGTGAGCTCGTCTGGCTTGGTTCCGCCCGACTACTACTGCGTTCGATTCCATGCCTATGAGCAGGGCAACCTCTGCTGGCAGGCCGCAACGGAGGCTGAGCAAGCCACTGATGCCATGGCTCTGCGCATCTGGCCCGAGGAGACCCTGACCCCCCTGATCGCCCAGACCCGTCTGCGGGATTCGATTCATCAGGTGGTGGAGCCATTGCTGACCACTCCAGTGCAGCAGGCCTTGGATCTGGGGTGTTCTGTGGGAGTGAGTACCCAGCACCTCAGCCGCTGGCTGTATCTGCGTGCCGAGAGTCGACAGGAGTCATCGGTGTGCACTCGCGGTCTGGATCTTTCCCCCGAGATGCTCGCTGTAGCCAGCGTGCGAGATCAAGAGGGGGTGGTGGATGGTTGGGTGCATGCCGCTGCTGAGAACACAGGCCTGGAGTCGTCTTCGATCGACCTGATCAGTCTTCAGTTTGTGTGCCATGAGCTGCCTCAGAACGCCATTCATGCCGTGCTCGCTGAGGCGTTCAGGTTGCTTCGACCTGGGGGTGCCCTTGTGATGGTGGATCAAGACCCCGCGTCGTCGGTTCTGCAGCGTTTGCCTGCTGCGATCGCCACGTTGTTGAAGAGTACGGAGCCTTACATCGAGCAGTACTTCAGCCTTGATATGGCCGCAGCCTTGCAATCCGCAGGCTTCAGAGATCTACGGATCAAGGCCTGTGATCCACGGCATCGCGTGATCGCCTGCTTACGCTGAGTCAACGCTCAAGGGTCGCGCGCGCGGTCCGTTTTTTCGTGACCAGCACCCTGCCTTCTAAACCCTCTGCCTCTGATCTCGCCGTTAGCTCGCGTCCGGCGGCAGCCGGACGTTTTGGGCGTTACGGCGGTCAGTACGTACCTGAAACACTGATGCCGGCACTGGCCGAGCTGGAAGTGGCGGCTGCTGAGGCCTGGAAGGATCCCGCGTTCACCGCGGAACTCAATCGGCTCCTAAAGAACTACGTCGGTCGGGCCACACCGCTGTACGAGGCGGAACGGCTCACAGAGCACTACCGCCGTGCCGACGGTGGCCCCCGCATCTGGCTGAAGCGGGAAGATCTCAATCACACCGGCGCCCATAAGATCAACAACGCGCTGGGTCAGGCCCTTCTGGCTCTGCGCATGGGCAAGAAGCGGGTGATCGCTGAAACCGGTGCTGGCCAGCACGGTGTGGCCACTGCCACGGTTTGTGCCCGCTTCGGTTTGGAGTGCGTGGTGTACATGGGCGCCGAAGACATGCGCCGTCAGTCCTTGAATGTGTTCCGCATGCGTCTGTTGGGCGCCACCGTGCACCCTGTCACCGCAGGAACGGCCACCCTCAAGGACGCCACCAGTGAGGCGATCCGTGACTGGGTCACCAATGTGGAGACCACGCATTACATCCTCGGGTCCGTGGCGGGTCCCCACCCCTACCCAATGCTGGTGCGTGACTTTCACGCGGTCATCGGCCAGGAAACCCGGCAGCAGTGCCGGGAGGCATTCGGACGGTTGCCTGATGTGCTGATGGCCTGCGTCGGCGGGGGATCGAATGCGATGGGACTGTTCCACCCCTTTGTTGAATGCACCGATGTGCGTCTGATTGGCGTGGAAGCCGCTGGTGACGGCGTCGCGACAGGACGCCATGCCGCCACCATCACTGAAGGACGGGTAGGCGTGCTGCACGGGGCGATGAGTCTCCTCTTGCAAGACCAGGACGGTCAGGTGCAGGAAGCCCATTCCATCAGTGCTGGTCTGGACTACCCAGGTGTCGGCCCTGAACACAGCTACCTGCGTGAAATCGGGCGAGCTGAATACGGTGCCGTCACTGACGCCGAGGCGCTGGAAGCCTTGCAGCTCGTGAGTCGTCTGGAAGGGATCATTCCCGCACTGGAAACGGCTCATGCCTTCGCCTGGCTGGAGACGCTTTGTCCCACGCTCTCTCCCGGAACTGAGTTGGTGATCAACTGCTCAGGCCGCGGCGACAAAGACGTCAATACCGTGGCGGAACGCCTCGGAGACGCCCTCTGATTCAGCCATGCCTTTTCTGAGCTTGGTCTCTGAAGGGGATTGCTTATGAAGCGCATCGTTAACCGCCTGCGCCTTCTTCTGCCGCGGCTCCCAGACCAACGTCAAAAACGTTGGAACGTTCTGTTGCTCATTGTGGTGGCGACCTCAATGATTTTGCTTGGTCGATTCCTGGGTTATGAATCGACCGACATTGTTCAATCAAGAGAGCTTCTGCGCCTCACAAGTACGCCGCATATTGTGAATGAAGCTTCGGGTGTGGCCTCTCGAGGTAAGCCGCTTCAGGGTCTTGAGGTGAAGCGGGATGCGGAGCTTCTGGAAAAAGCTCCTTACAAGGTATATGCGGGTATATATGTGACAAATAATTTTGACGTTGATCTTGAGATTCCCGCTTTTTCAAGCAAGGGCTATCTTTGGATGCAGTGGGATCAAGCTTTTCAAGACTACCTGTCTGGGCTAGAGCTGAGTATTGAGGAGGTCATTAGTTTCGAGAACGATATCAATCCCGAAACCACTGCGATTACACCTCTTCGCGAGTCGCGTGAGCTTGGGAAAGGGTTGTTTTCCCAGGGATTTGTTTATACAGGTCAGTTTTATATTGATGCTTTGGATTTGCGCCAGTTTCCGTTTAATTCGGTTAGTCTTCCCGTCGTTCTTGAGGCAGAAGATCCTTTTGGCGACTTGGTCTTCGAAAATTTTCGACTGATTCCTGATCTTCGCGATAGCGGTTTAGGGCTGTATTCGTCTCTCCCTGGGTGGCTCTCTAGAGGGTGGTCCATAGGTGAGTATCGTCATCATTTTTCCTCGGGCCTCGGTTTCAGTGCTGAAGATAATGAATTTAGTCAGCTTATTTTTGACTCCTCTTATCAGCGATCGAGTTGGTCGGCCTTCTGGACCTTGATTCAGCCGTTGATCGTTGTTATGGCATCGGTCGTTTTGATTACGCGTGTATTGACTGAATTCCGAATTGAAATTCCCGTCGCTGTGCTTTTGACGTTGATATTTTTACAGGAGGGCTATAAATCGAATCTGCCGGATCTTTCTTATCTTACGTTTATGGATTCTGTGTATGTGGTTGCGTATCTAACGTCGTTTATGAGTTTTGGCTTGGTGCTCTATCTCGAGGCCATCAAGCGTCGATCCTCTAGTGTGCAAGACCCTGATCTTCGTAGATTGTTGTTGCGTAGGGAGTTGTTTTTAGAACAGATCTGGCCTTCGCTCTCGCTTTCGATTTTGGTCGGAGTTTCGCTGATAACTTGGTTGTTGACTTAAGGAGTATCCGGATGGGCCCTAGCTTAGGGTTCCCAAGGGCCACTGCCAAGAAACACTAAATCCACATTCCGAGTGCCCTGGCCGTTTTGGATGGGTGATGTGCGTTTAAGTTCCTTGACCAGTGATGCTCTATTGAGCTGAGGGCCTAGATTTTTCAGTGCGTTGATGAGCCATTCAGTCGCAAGGAAACCCTCAAGGCTGACGAAATCAAAATCAGGCTGGTCGCTTTGTTTTTGTAACACTTTTTGGTACCGCTTCACATCGGGTTGGCGACGATCCCAAGGGAAAGGAACAACTTGTGTGACGCCGATTCCATAGGAAGCGCTCTGAGGAAGATCGTCGAACAGTGCTTTCGTCCCGATGAAAGAAATAGTCATCAACTGTGGATGGCTCCCCATGCGATGGAGTCTGGAGACGACGGCACTCATGGTTTGACTGGTGGAAATCACCACGAGCGCGTCTGGATCGCTCTGATAAAGACTGATTGCAGCTGCTCTGATGCGGGTAGAGTTCCTAGGCAGTGGCACACTGCTTGCTGGCTCGAGACCATGGCGTTGTAAGGCTGTTCTGAGACTTGTCAGGACATCTTTCCCGTAGGCGTCGTTCTGGTAGGCAATGGCGATGCGCACATATCCATCATTGATGAGATGGTTGATGATGCGATTCGCTTCTTGGGCGTAACTCGAGCGGTAGTGCACAAGATTGACCTGTTGTGGCTGTCGTAGCGCGCTGGCCCCTGTCATCGGCGCGATGATGGGAAGCCTGGCCTTGATCGCTTGGTTGAGAATGGCTTTGGTTGTGGGAGTACCCACATACCCGAAGAGACCCAGAACTTCTGGTTGCTTTGTGAACAGTGCCGTGTTGTCGATGGTCAAGTTGGGTTCATACTTGTCATCCAAGCGCCAGATTTTCACAGGACGTCCGTTGATTCCGCCAGCCTGATTAATCTCGCGAAGCGCGGCATCAATTCCCCTGCTGTAGCTCCTGCCCAGGTGCGCAGCAGGTCCTGTTAAAGGGAGTGACTGAGCGAAAACGTAAGGCTTTGGATTCTCGTTCTGCAGCAATTCAATATTTGATGTTGCGACCGCAATGTTTTTGTTTGGATTCACGTCTCCTTCCGGAGCGATCAAGGCTGATCGTTTGGCATGGAAGGTTGTCCCAGCCCAAAGACCCAAGGCCAGCATCGTGATTCCTGCAGACCACATCAGGACCTGACGGAAGTGGCATGGCTGCCTCGGGTGTGTCACTCAGCTCAGAAGATTGTTGAGGTGTTTCGCGACACATTGAACGGCTGCTCGTGCCGTGGCGTAAGCCATGCGCATCGGGCCCACCAGAGCAACTTGCCCGACAGAGCCTTCGCCGCTGCGGTAGCTCGATTGGATCACGGAACAGTCGCTCAAGGCGGTGTGAGGATGCTCCCCGCCGATCCAGACCCAGTGATCACGACAGGGCTCGCTGGGGATGAAGGCAGCTGGGTTGCAATCCATCAGATCCAGGAGGGGGCGCACTTTGGCGCTGTCGCTGAATTCAGGCTGTGCCACCAGTCTTGAAACGCCGTGAACGTGAGCGCTCTGCTCGTTTGGGCTGATGAAGGGATCCTTGTGTTCGATGGCTTCCCTCAGCGCCTGACCGCAGGTTTGCAGCTGCTGGGGTAAGGACTCCCAGCCGAGCTGTCCGGATTGACGCAGTTGGTCATCGGTCCAGCGTTCGAGGGCTGCCACCTGATGGGCACAGCCATAGGGCAAACGCAGATTGAGGTGATGGGTTTGGCTGGAATCAGCCACCAGCATTACCAAAAGCCTTTCGTCTGTACGGACCAGGCGGATCGCGTGAAGTCGCTGTTCTGTCGGTTGCGGCAGGGTGATCAGGCTCATCAGCCCCGTGAAATCGGTCAGACGCCGTGCCAGCTGCTGCAGCAGATCATCGAGTGCTGCCCAGCGCAAGCTCAGTTGGGTGAGCTCCTGCTCGAGATGGTGAACGGCGGCTCCAGGCTTCGGCAGCAAACAGTCCACGTAGTGGCGGTATCCCCTCGGACTGGGAATCCGACCGGCGGATGGATGGGGCTGAACCAGCAGCCCTTTTTGCTCAAGAGCTCCCATCGCCGAACGAACCGTGGCTGAGCTTGCCTGGAGCCCAAAACGCTGAACAAGGGTTTTGCTTCCCACCGGCTCGATCGTGTCCACGTAGTGATGGACCGTGGCCTGCAGCACTTCCTGTTGGCGTCGGGGCAGGAGCTCCACAGCAGTCAATGAGATGGTTTGATCGTACGGATGATTCCTTGGATTTGGAGCGCGACCGCGTTCAGTAGCGGGGTACGGAGGAATCCACAGCAAGGCTCCAGGCATCAATACCACCCTCCAGATTCCAGACCTCCTGCGATGGATTGCGTTCCAGCAGCCAACATCCGAAGTTCCAGCTGCGCACCCCTGCATGGCAAAGCACAACCACGACCCGAGAAGCCGGCAGCCGCTGGTCGATCGCATCCATCCACTGCTCCGCTTCGCTTAACGGCAAATGCTCCACTGGGTAAGGAAATGCAGCGATCGTCAGTTCTCTGTGCTCACGAACGTCGACCAGGGTCAACTCAGGTTCCCTCTCCAGCCAGGCCGCCAGCTCGACGGCTTTCAGGGGTTGAGGCGTGCGTTGGTTCATCGCATCAGTCTGGCTCTGGGCTGGCCATGCATCCTTGATGCATGAAGATGACTCTGATGTCCTTCACCGCTTGTCCATGAAGGGGCGTTCGTTCCTGCTCGCTCTTGTCACATCGGCCATGGTGCTCCTCACCCTTGCCCTTGGCGTGTGGTGGGCGATGGCCAGACAGAGTCCGCTACGGATCGTTGATCGCCCGCTGGAACTCAGTCGGGCGGCACGGTTCATGCCCCGCGATGCTGAACTCACCTTGAATTGGTTGGTGGATCCGTCTCGAATCCCGGCCTATGCCCGAGCTGTCGCTCCGGTGCGTCAGAGGCAGGCCGTGAATGAAAGCACCCGCCAGCTCCGTGATGGCGCGTTCGCCTTGGCAGGGCTGAATTTCAACGACGAGCTGGTGGACTGGATCGGCCCGCAGGTCAGTTTTGCTGTGCTGAATGACAGCAGCTCCAAAGCTGGCGATCAGGGCGGTTTGGGGTGGGTTCTGGCCCTCTCCAGTCAGGACGACGACGGAGCCAGACGTTTTCTGCAGCGTTTTTGGCAAACTCGCAGCCTGGCAGGGACTGACTTGCAGATCACCCGGTATCGGGGCATGGGCGTGATCAGTGGTCGGGGTGCCCTGTTGGGTCGTGATCCCCAGCCGATTGCCACGGCACTGATCGACGATGACCTGCTGCTCTTGGCGTCAGGTCGAGGGGTGTTGGAGCAGGCCCTGGATGTGTCGCAGCTCGAAAGTTTGCACCTTCAAGGTGACGAAGACCTTGCCAACGATTTGAAATCACTCGGTTCGGGTGTGGCGTTTCTTACGGCAAGTCCGGCCGCAATGAAGCGCTGGCTGGGTGTTCCGGCTGCGATCGCAGACCGTGGTGATCTCTCCGGTTTGGTGGCTGGCCTGGTCACCCATGGGACGGATCTTGACCTAAGTGCTTTGGTTCGCTTTCGCGATGAGGTGATTCCTGAGGCGGATGGACGTCCAGATGCTGAGGCACTTCTTGCCGGTGCAGGGGGGGATGCCCAGGCGCTAGCTCTGCTGTCAGCGCCCCAGGCATTGATCAATCCCGACAGCCGCAATCCCTTGGCGCAGTGGATTGCTCCAGTTCTGCAACGGACGTTGGACTCCGCCTCTGCGGAAGGAGCAGCGGCCGTTGTTGCTCTCGACTCCGGCCCACTGCTTCTCCAAAAGGGTGAGGCGGGTTGGCTTCTCGGGACCCGCGCGGATTCACCACCATCGGAGGCCGTGAGCAGCAAGCTTGAGCAGGATGGCCTCGTGGGATCCACGCTGGATGCCGATGGGCAATCGCTTGAGGTCTGGACCAGGCTGGTGCGTCAACGTCGCCATGGTGAGGAGTCGCTGACGGCGGATCTGGCCGTTGCTTTAGAACACGATTCTCGCTTGAACTGGTGGGGACAGACCCTTGAGGCACTGCGTCAGCGTCGAACTGGGGGCGATTCGACCGGTCTCAAGCAGCAACTTCAGGAGCTGCGCAGTCAGGCCAAGGCGCCGATCACGCAACAGCTCGCTCTTGCTGCCGATCCGAGTCGGGATGGGCTCGCCCAGTGGCGTCCATGGATTCTTCTCCAGGGCCTGGGAGGACGTTCACTGAGCCCTGCGGTGCAGAGTCTCACTCTGGTCGCAGCGCCAGATCAGACGTCGAGTCAGAGTGGGGAGGCGAGCAGCCTGCGCCTGCATGCCCGACTCCGTCTCGGTTGATCTTTTCTTGTTCCGTCATGGCATCGCTGCTGAACGGGAGCATGGGCAGGACCATCCAGATCGCCCCCTGACGGTGCTCGGAGAGCAGCGCACGCTTGCTGTGGCTTACCGCCTTAAGGCTCTTGGTTATCAAGCCGACCAGATGCTCTGCAGTCCTTACAGGCGGGCCGTGGAGACTGCCGACTTGGCCGTTCAGGTAGGTCTGGCTTCGGTGAAGAGGATCGAGACCACCCTGGCGCCTGGGGGTGATCCAAGGCCTTTAGTGAGATCCCTTCACGGTCGATGTCTCCTGGTCGGCCATGAACCCGATCTGAGCGGAATAGCCGCTGCACTCATCGGGGCTGCACCCGGGGGGCTGCGCTTGCGGAAAGCAGGCTTCTGCCATCTCTCCTGGGATGCCCTTCACATCGATCCCTTCGGACATGCAGAGCTCCAGGCTTTGCTTAAACCGCGACTCCTGCTCCCAAGCTCCGTTTAAGTTGCTTTTGAGTTGTGGGGAGACGGTGAGTCGGAGCGAGAGTGCTGAAATCCGTCATGAGCGCACCGGTCTGGTGTTCCGTCCTGGCTTGGAAGGGGTTCCTGCAACGCAGTCGTCAATCTGCGACATCGACGGGCAAAAGGGGCTGCTTTCCTATCGCGGTTATCCCGTTGATGTTCTCGCGTCTCACTGCAGTTTCTTGGAAACCACCTACTTGCTGATCTGGGGTGAATTGCCCAACCCGCAGCAGTTGAGGGATTTCGAGCAGGAAGTGCAGATGCACCGAAGGGTGAGCTTCCGCGTGCGCGACATGATGAAGTGTTTTCCATCGGATGGTCATCCGATGGATGCTCTGCAGTCCAGTGCGGCCTCGCTTGGCTTGTTTTATTCCCGGCGCGCCATCGATGACCCCCAATACATCTATGACGCCGTGGTGCGGTTGATCGCCAAGATCCCCACGATGGTCGCGGCCTTTCAGCTGATCCGCAAAGGACAGGATCCGATCCAACCTCGGGATGACCTGGCCTATTCGGCCAACTTCCTCTACATGCTCATGGAGCGTGAGCCTGACCCTCTGGCGTCGAGGATCTTTGACCGTTGCCTGATCCTGCATGCGGAACACAGCCTGAACGCCAGCACGTTCAGTGCGAGGGTGACGGCCAGCACGCTGACCGATCCCTATGCCGTGGTCGCTTCAGCTGTGGGAACCCTGGCTGGCCCTCTGCATGGAGGGGCCAATGAAGATGTGCTGGCCATGCTGGATGAGATCGGTACAGCAGACCGTGCAGCTGATTACCTTGACGCGGCCATGGCTAGCAAACGCAAAGTCATGGGTTTCGGCCATCGGGAGTATCGGGTTAAGGACCCCCGTGCCGTGATTCTTCAGGCGCTGGCCGAAGAGCTGTTTGCCCGCTTCGGCCACGACGAGATGTACGACGTGGCTCGTGCCCTCGAAGCGGCTGCCGAACGTCGCCTGGGTCCGAAAGGGATTTTCCCCAATGTGGACTTCTACTCCGGCTTGGTTTACCGCAAGCTCGGAATTCCAAGGGATCTGTTCACGCCTGTGTTTGCCATCGCCCGGGTGGCGGGATGGCTTGCCCACTGGCGGGAACAGCTCGGCGCCAACCGCATTTTCCGGCCCTCTCAGATCTATACGGGCTGTTCGATGCGTCAGTGGAGCCCGCTTGAAGACCGGCTTCCCTCCGCAAGCACCTAAGTTGCACTCATCAATCCTCAGTTCATGGTGACTTTCTTTGCCACCAATGCACCGGCTCTTGTCAGTCCCGGTCTGGATCTCGAACAGAGCTTCAGTCAGACCCTGGAGGGCTTTGGTCTCTCCGATCAAGCGGCCCGATTGATTTGGTTGCCGTTACCCATGCTGCTGGTGCTTGTGGCAGCAGTGGTTGGTGTGCTGGTCACGGTCTGGTTGGAACGCAAGATCTCTGCCGCTGTTCAGCAGCGCATCGGGCCCGAGTACGCCGGAGCCCTTGGCGTTCTTCAGCCCCTTGCTGATGGCCTCAAGCTTCTAGTGAAAGAAGACATCATCCCGGCCAGGGCTGATGGGCTTCTCTTCACGCTTGGCCCCGTGCTCGTTGTGGTGCCGGTGATCCTGTCCTGGTTGATCGTTCCCTTTGGACAGAACCTGCTGATCAGCAATGTGGGCGTTGGCATCTTTCTGTGGATCTCCCTCAGCAGCGTTCAGCCCATCGGACTGCTGATGAGTGGTTATGCATCCAATAACAAGTACTCCCTTCTGGGTGGACTCAGGGCTGCAGCCCAGTCGATCAGCTACGAAATCCCGCTCGCCCTTGCGGTGCTTGCGGTGGTGATGATGAGCAATTCTCTCAGCACTGTTGACATTGTCAGCCAGCAGACAGGAGCTGGAATTCTGAGCTGGAACATCTGGCGCCAACCGGTGGGTTTTCTGATCTTCTGGATCTGTGCCCTGGCTGAGTGTGAACGACTGCCCTTCGACCTCCCTGAAGCTGAGGAGGAACTGGTCGCTGGTTATCAGACCGAATACGCCGGCATGAAATTCGCCCTGTTTTATCTGGGCAGCTACATCAACCTTGTGTTGTCGGCTCTCCTGGTCTCGGTGCTGTATCTCGGTGGCTGGGGATTTCCGGTGCCTGTGGAATGGCTCGCCGGTTGGTTGGGGCAGTCTGTTGATGCTCCGCTCGTTCAGGTGATCACAGGCGCGACAGGCATCGTGATGACCGTGCTGAAGGCCTACCTGCTGGTGTTCATCGCCATCCTGTTGCGCTGGACCACGCCCCGGGTGCGCATTGACCAGCTTTTGGATCTCGGCTGGAAATTTCTGCTTCCCCTGGCTTTGGTGAACCTGCTGGTCACCGCGGCTCTCAAGCTGGCATTCCCCGTTGCTTTCGGTGGGTGAACACGCCACTTTCATTCAGTCGTCGTCATCATGACGCTCTGGTTTCCTCTCGATAGTCCGCTCCTTACCTGATCTCAGCCAATGTTCGGTTTTCTCAAACAGGTTGGTGACTACACCCGCGACGCCGTTGACGCAGCGCGCAACCTCACCCAAGGCCTGGCTGTCACCTTCGATCACATGAAGCGCCGTCCAGTGACGGTGCAGTACCCCTACGAGAAGCTGATTCCTTCAGAGCGCTACCGCGGACGGATTCACTACGAATTCGACAAGTGCATCGCCTGCGAGGTTTGTGTTCGGGTGTGTCCCATCAACCTGCCAGTGGTGGACTGGGTGATGAACAAGGAGACCAAGAAAAAAGAGTTGCGGAACTATTCCATTGATTTTGGAGTCTGCATTTTTTGCGGCAATTGCGTGGAGTACTGCCCCACCAACTGTCTGTCGATGACCGAGGAGTACGAGCTGGCTGCATTCGATCGCCACAGCCTCAACTTCGACAACGTGGCTTTGGGACGCTTACCCACCAGTGTGACCACTGATCCCGCCGTACAACCCCTCAGGGAACTGGCGTATCTTCCGGCCGGTGAAGTCCATCCCCATGGGGTCGACCCAGCCCGTCCACGGGCAGGTCAGCGGCCCGACCAGGTTCTGGCTTCACTGAAACAGAGCGCTGGTGACGCAGCGGGCGATGAGGGAGAATCAGCCTCATCATCCACCAACAGCAAGGGGAGCGCTGAATGACGATCGCAGCGTCAACGCAGCTGATCAGCTTTCTTGTTCTCAGCGCGGTCATCGTTCTGGGAGCCCTCGGTGTGGTGCTCCTCAGCAACATTGTGTATTCGGCTTTCTTGCTGGGTGGCGTCTTCCTTGCTGTCGCTGGCCTCTACTTGCTTCTCAATGCCAGCTTCGTGGCTGCCGCTCAGGTGCTGGTCTACGTCGGAGCTGTCAATGTTCTGATCCTGTTTGCGATCATGCTGGTCAACAAGCGCGAGGATCTTGCTCCGATCCCTGGGATTGCGGTCCGGCGTCTTCTCTCAGGTGGGGTCTGTGCAGGCCTGTTTGTTCTTCTCACCCGTGTGGTTCTCACCACGCCCTGGGCTGAGGGGCCAGAACCGATCGGCGAAGGGGCAACGATCCGCATTGGTGAGCATCTCTTCACCGATTACCTGCTTCCCTTCGAGCTGGCGTCCGTGCTGCTTCTGATGGCCATGATCGGGGCCATCGTGCTGGCCCGGCGTGATGTTCAGGCAGTGGATCCTGGAACTGGTGAAGCTGTTGATCAAGGTTTGATTGAAAAGGCGCGCACGCCTTTGCTGGTGGATCAGCCACCCGCCTGATGTCCTCTTCCCTTCTTCCCAATGGCTTCTGAGCTGCTTTCCGGTTCCGTTCCCCTCGAGGCGTATCTCCTTGTCGCAGCAGTTCTGTTCTGCACAGGGGTTTGGGGGCTGATCAATAGTCGTAATGCTGTTCGCGTGCTCATGAGTATCGAGTTGATGCTCAATGCGGTGAACATCAACCTCATGGCGTTCTCTTCCTACGTGGATGGACAGTTGATTCGAGGACAGGTGTTTTCGGTGTTCGTGATCACTGTGGCTGCGGCCGAGGCTGCAGTCGGTTTGGCCATTCTTTTGTCGCTGTATCGCAATCGCGTCACAGTGGATATGGAACGTTTCAACCTTCTGCGCTGGTAGGGCAGCGCCCCCAACATGCAGCTGCAACGGGTTTGGCTGATCTATAGAGCTGATAGTCCGCTCGCTCTGAAAGAAGCAAAAGCGTGTGCATCCCAGCTGGAGTCGCTGGGTGTCTCCGTGGCGATCGCCATGAGTGGACTCATGGCCGATCCCTTCCCAGGTCTCCTCGCCTCTGAGCCTGAGCTCCCCGATTTGGCCGTTGTGCTCGGCGGCGATGGCACTGTTCTTGGCGCCGCGAGACACCTGGCTGTGCTGGATGTTCCCATCCTCTGCTTCAACGTTGGTGGCCATCTGGGATTTCTGACCCATGAGCCCGGTCTTCTGCATAGCGAGACGCTCTGGACCCGGGTTCTCGAGGATCATTTCGCCATGGAGCGACGGATGATGCTTCAGGCCGTGGTCCATCGGGCTGATGCCCTGACATGCCCGGTCTCTGGAATGCTTCCGGACGATTCGTCCGTGGAGGAAAGGCACTGGGCTCTCAATGACATCTATCTGCGCCCCTATCGCGAGGATCTTGCTCCAACGTGCACATTGGAACTGGAGATCGATGGAGAGGTGGTGGATCAGGTGAGAGGTGATGGATTGATCCTGGCCACACCCACCGGGTCCACCGGTTATGCCATGGCTGCTGGTGGTCCCATTCTTCACCCTGGGATTGATGCCATCATCATCAGTGCTATTTGTCCGATGAGCCTGTCCAGCCGGCCCATTGTGCTGCCGCCGCGTTCGCGTTTGGTGATCTGGCCGCTCGGGGATCCCCACCGCCAGGTGAAACTCTGGAAAGACGGTGCCGCTGGGGAAGTGCTGGCACCTGGTGAATGCTGTGTGATTCAGCGGGCTCCCCATTACGCCTTGATGGTCCAGCTGGAGCAGAATCCTTCCTATTACCGCACCTTGTCTCGCAAACTGCATTGGGCGGGCAGTTTGATCGACAGCATGCCGTCGCCGAACTGAAACCACTGATGCCCCTAGAGATCGAACGACGTTTTCTGGTGACCGGTTCTGCCTGGTGTGCGTTGGCTGGAGCCCCTGAGTACTTGAAGCAGGGCTATCTGACGGCTTCCAAGGATGGCGTCACCGTGCGGATGCGCTTGCGTGCTGATGGCGAGGCTTGGTTAACGCTCAAAGCACCTGCTTCAGGGATTGCTCGCCATGAGTTCGAATATCCCCTTCCAACCACCGATGCCGAGGCGCTCTGGGATCTGGCACCCCATCGTCTGATCAAGACCCGTTACCCCCTCTCACTCACCGGTGGTGAGTGGGTTGTGGATTGCTTTGAGGGTGACAATGCGCCTCTTGTTCTCGCTGAGGTGGAGTTGGAAAGCGATGATGCTCCTCTTGAGCTGCCTTCGTGGTGTGGCCAGGAAGTGACAGGTGATAGTCGCTGGAGCAATGCGGCCCTGGCTATTGCTCCGATTGCGGCATGGCCTGAGGAGGCCAGAGCTCGCTACGGCTTGGGCAGCTTTGAATGAGTCCAAACACCCTTGAAGACCCCTTCAGCTTTCCTTTAGATTTCTCTCAGGAAACGTGAAGGTGCCTCCGTGCACGGCCTCTATGACCATGAGGGGATACTGCGATTCATCGGTCTCGATCGCGAGGCATGCATCGCCTATGCCGACCTCTTTGACCTCTCTCTGACGCACTGTTCGATGCTCGATTTGCCCGTGCCTTTGCCGCTGGCAGTCAGGGCGCGTCGTCTGATGCTTCCGGAAGCGAGCAGCAGTTAAATCCATCGCGGCAGATCTTGCCATGATCCATCGCCCAGTTGAGCAGGGCCACCCGGTTCTTGGATCCGGTTTTGGTGAACACATTGCTCACGTGATTATCAACGGTGCGTTTGCTGATGGTCAGTCGCTCAGCAATTTCTTGATTCGTCAGACCTACCGCCACGAGTTCGATGATTTCTAGCTCCCTTGCGGAGAGGGAAACATTCATTGCGTTTGCTCCCTCGCCACTGGTCATAGTGACCGTTGTGATCAACCTAGCTTCCATCCTAGGCATCGCAGAAGAGGGTGATCTTGCATAGTGGCCCTCAGAAGCGTTCCTTCGTTTGAGTTCCGCGCTGCAGCGCAGCCTTGAGGCTGGTTCTATCACGATCACTGCTGAGGTCATGCCGCCGAGAGGAGGGGATCCTGCTCACACCATCGCCATGGCTGAGTGCTTGCGCGGTCGCGTTCACGCCATCAACGTCACTGATGGCAGCCGGGCGGTGATGCGCATGTGCAGCCTTGCGGTGTGTCGTTTGCTGCTCGATGTGGGCTTGGAGCCCGTTCTGCAGATGGCTGGACGCGATCGCAACCGCATCGCACTTCAAGGTGACTTGCTGGGGGCCCATGCACTGGGGATCCGCAATGTGCTCTGCCTCACGGGAGATCCGGTGCGTGCGGGCGATCAATCGTCAGTGCGGTCGGTCCACGAGCTGGAATCGGTTCGGCTTCTGCAGCAGGTGAGTGCTTTCAATCGTGGTGAGGATCCCGTCAAGGAAAGGCTTGCTGACGGTCCGACCAATCTGTTCGCCGGAACGGCAGCTGATCCCCATTGCGCGAGCTGGTCCGGTCTGTCGCGTCGCCTCGCGCGCAAGCGTGAGGCAGGTGCCCGATTCGTGCAGACGCAGATGGTGATGGATCCTCGTGCTCTTGAGAGGTTCTGCAGGCACCTTGCTGATCCCCTTGAGCTGCCAGTCCTTGCAGGGGTGTTTTTGCTCAAGTCAGCCCGTAATGCCCGATTTATCAATCGCATGGTGCCTGGTGCGTGCATTCCCGACCATTTGATTGAACGTTTGGAGAAGGCAAAGGATCCGATGGTTGAAGGCATCGCCATCGCTGCTGAGCAGGTGCGCCAGTTCACAGGAATCGCCCAGGGGGTTCATCTGATGGCCGTGAAAGCGGAACAGCGCATTCCTGAGGTGCTGGACCGTGCCGGGGTCAGCTTGCCGGTGCTGTGAGATCGGTGCCGAGCAGTTCGGCCATGGCCTTTTGCTGGGGGGAGGGCTCCACGAGGTCTTGGCGACGGGCATCCGTGATCAGCCAGTCGAGCGCAGCTTCCTGAAGGTCGAAATGATCACCGTTGCGGCCGACGCAGTAACGACCGAACACGAGTTTCTCCACCAGCTGCACGCCGGCACCAATTCTCGAGTAGTCAAAAATGATGGAATTGTCGATCGTGGCACCTTCGCAGATATGGCAGCTGGGACCAATCATGGACGGACCGATCAAGGTGGCTCCGTCTTCGATCCGGGTCATTCCGCCCACATAAACCGGGCCCTGCACATTGATCCGATCCCAGTTGGCTGCGACGTTGAGACCAGCAAAGACTCCCGGACGCACCTGTTTGCCGGGGATGCCCACCTGACGCACTTCGCCCTGAAGCACGCTGCGGATGGCCTGCCAGTAATCGGGGACCTTCCCAATATCGACCCATTCGAAGTCCATGGGCAAGGCATAGAAGGGGGCCCCAATTTCAACCAGCTTGGGGAAGAGATCAGAACCGATATCAAACGATTGACCTGATGGAATGTGATCGAAGATCTCGGGCTCGAACAGGTAAATCCCGGTGTTGATCGTGTCGCTGAGGGCCTCCTCAATCTTCGGTTTTTCCTGGAAAGCTTTGATCTGACCTTCGTCATCACTGACCACGACGCCATAGCTGCTCACCTGGTCTTTCGGGACTCTTTTGGTGATCAAGCTGGCCATCGCTCCTTTCTCACGGTGGCGGCGCACGGCCTCAGTGAGATCAAGATCGATGAGGGCATCGCCGCAGAGCACCACAAAGGTGTCGTCGAAAAATCTCTGAAAATCCTGGATTTTTTTCAGACCGCCTGCTGAGCCGAGGGCATCACCGATTAACTCTCCATCTTCGATTCTTCCTTCGAAGCTATAAGCAATTTCAACGCCGAAGCGCTGCCCATCCCGGAAATAGTTCTCGATTTCTTCAGCGAGGTGAGACACATTCACCATCACTTCTTTGAAGCCATGCTCTTTAAGAAGTTCGAGCAGGAATTCCATCACCGGCTTCTGCAGGATCGGAATCATGGGTTTGGGGATCACGTGGGTGATCGGCTGAACCCTTGTTCCTCTGCCTGCGGCCAGGATCATCGCCTTCATCGGCGTTACACGGCTTTTGAATCGAAAGGCCACCTTAAGTGGGGGCTTAGGCGGCTATCGCTGCTTTGGCCGGCACGACATCTGGCACGTCGATGCTGGTCAAGGGCAGTTGTGCCATGGTTCCAGGTGCCAGAAGCCGTCTGAGCTGAATAGGACCATGCAGAACCCCGAATTGCTCTAACTCGACTTGGCCCTGTGACGATAGGAACAGCAGGGCCCAGAACACACCAACACGATCTTTGTCGAGATCCGGTGCCGCGGCGTCGCCCCATCGCTCCACGAGGGTTTCGAAGTTGACCCACTGCAGAGCCTGTTCCCAGTTGTTCAGGAACAGGCCTAGTGCGGCGGTGGTTTCCGGAAGCTTCTCGCGATGGGCCAGAGCTGCCACCTGAGCAATCGCTTCGCGATTGGAGAATCGTTTCTGTCGTTGTCGTCGACGCATCTCCAGCTCATCCGACTCGAGCTGCTCAGCAATCGACTCCAGCTGTTCAATCAGCTCTCCCAGGGTGACCGGACGGCGTAGGGGTGGAGGCGCTACGGGGCGGCGCAGGAGATGTTTTTCAGGCCGTCTGGGGAGGTCGAAGCTCGGATCCAGCCAGCCCTGATCTCCAAAATCAGCATCGAAAGCCTCTTCAATCACTGGTTCAGGTGGGAAGGTCTGGGCTTCCAGTACTTCAGCCTTGAGGCTCACCAGCACAGAAGCGGCCAGAAAGGCTTCGCTGCTGTCGGCCAGATCACGTTCATAGCTGCCTCCCCTACTGGCGATCTCCGCCTCCATGCGTCTGGGAACCTCGATCCTCTGCTTGAGCTGGTCGAGGAATCCATCAACCACCGCGATCACATCCACATCCCAGGGGTCCAAATCGCCGCGTTGCGCAGCATCCTGGAGCAGACGAATGGCAAGCCTGGCGCCGGAATCAGCATTTGGATTCAGCGCGGCATCTGCCACCAGCAATCACCAACTTCTTGAAAAGTACCGATCCTGGAAGGGATGGGCCAGTCCTAAGGAAGTTTGGGGGCCTGCAGCAAAGCGGGAGCGAGGGAGGGATTTCTGATCAGCGGCGCGGTGGGTCGGCTGATGGCTTCCATTGCTGCAACATCACGATCCACGAGTGCCTCGATCGCCGTGCGGTAACTGTCGGTCATCAAGCGTGGGTAAAGACCGATGCCGATAATCGGCACAAGCAAGCAGCCGATGATGTAAACCTCACGAGGCTCTGCATCCACCAGATTGGTGTTGGAGGCCAGCTGCACGTTTTCCTTGCCGAAGAAGATCTCCCGCAACATCGACAACAGGTAGATCGGCGTCAGGATCACACCAATTGCCGCCAGACCGTCGATCACGATCCGGAACGTGAGGGTGTAAGCCTCATCGGTGGCGAATCCGGTGAAGATCATCAGTTCGCTCACAAATCCACTCATCCCGGGAAGAGCCAGAGACGCAAGGGAGCAAACGGTCCAAAGCGCAAACATGATGCGCATCTTCTGCCCAACACCGCCCATCTCATCGAGCTGCAGGGTGTGGGTGCGGTCATAGGTGGCGCCCACAAGAAAGAACAGGCTGGCGCCGATCAGTCCGTGGCTGATCATTTGAAGCATGGCCCCGCTGGTACCAAGTGCGCTGAAGCTGCCGATGCCGATCAACACAAATCCCATGTGACTGATTGAGCTGTAAGCAATCTTGCGTTTGAGATTTCGCTGGGCGAAAGATGTGAGCGCTGCGTAAATGATGTTGACCACCCCGAGGACCACCAGCAGCGGTGCGAACTGTGCATGGGCTTCCGGAAGCATTTCGGCGTTGAAACGCATCAAGGCGTAGCCCCCCATTTTCAGCAGGATCCCTGCCAGCAACATGTGAACCGGAGCTGTGGCTTCACCATGGGCGTCTGGAAGCCAGGTGTGCAGAGGCACAATCGGTAGCTTGACGCCGAAAGCGATTAACAGTCCCGCGTAACAGAGAAGCTGAAAACTTGTGCTGAATCCCTTCTGGGCCAGCACGGAATATTCAAAGCTGGGAGTCCCTCCACCCATGAAGCCCATCGCGAGAGCCGCCAAAAGGATGAACAGAGAACTTCCTGCGGTGTAAAGGATGAATTTGGTCGCCGCGTATTGGCGCTTCTTTCCACCCCAGATCGCCAGCAGCAGATACACCGGCAGCAGCTCGAGTTCCCACGCCAGAAAGAACAGCAGCATGTCTTGAACTGCGAAGACAGCGATCTGCCCTCCGTCCATGGCCAGTATCAGAAAAAAGAACAGCTTTGGCTTGAAAGTCACCGGCCATGCGGCCAGCACAGCCAGGGTTGTGATGAAGCTGGTGAGAAGAATGAGGGGCATGGACAGGCCATCGGCCCCAACGGCCCAGGTCAGACCGAGATTCGGAAGCCAGCTCACCCGCTCCGAAAGCTGAAGGCCACTGAAGCTGGGGTCGTAGCCGTTGAGGTAGGCAGCGACCGTGATCAGAAACGTCGTCAGGGCGATTCCGAGGGCGAACCAACGCACCTGACGCCCATCACCCTGATCAGGGATGAAGGGAACGATCAGCGAGCCAACGATCGGGAAAAGAATTGAGAGGCTCAGCCAGGGGAACTGGGCGGGGATGATGCCCGCAGCGATATCAGCTGCCGGGTCAAACGGGGCACTGACGGCAAAGTCCAGCAAGAATCAGCACATTCACCACTGTTCGGAGTGTAGAAATGCTCAGTGATCTGGCATCCTGTCGATAGGCGTTGACACACACAACTCCGAATTCTCCACCTGGAAATCAGGCGATCGGTCCACCCAGCACACCGAACAAGACCACCAGGGCGATCACACCTCCGAACACGATCAGGGCATAGAACTGAGCCCGGCCCGTTTCGAAGTACTTGAGGCCTTCGCCACTGCCCAGCGTTAGCAGGCCTGTGAGATTCACAACGCCGTCCACGACCTTGGCATCCACCTCGAGAACTTCACGGGCAATTTTTCGGCTACCCCGTACAAAAAGCTTCTCGTTGATGGCATCGAGGTACCACTTGTTGGCGAGGAAGGCATTCACGCTTGGGAAGCGGGCCGCCACCAGATTTCCAAGATCGATCCGTTGCAGTGCATAGGCCAATACAGCAACTGTGATTCCAGCAGCCGAGATGGCGACGGAGGCGCCGGCAAGGGGCAGGAATTCGCCCCAGCTGAAATGTTCGGCCATGTCTACAGCTTCCTCCGGGTTGAGCAAGGCAGCAAACCTGCTGTTCCAGGGAGTGCCCAGCAAGCCAATCAGGATGGAGGGGACTGCCAGCACCATGAGCGGCGTTGTCATCGACCATGGCGACTCATGCAGGGTCCCTGCATGGTGGGGGTGTTCAGCATCCACGGATTTGCCTGCGGCTTCCATCAGACGAGCCTGCAGGGTTTCATCGTCTCCGCGAAATTGCCCTTCGAATGTGAGGAAGTAAAGGCGGAACATGTAAAAAGCCGTCATGCCTGCGGTGAGGAAGCCCACGACCCAAAGCAGGGGGAAGGTCTGAAACGCCTGACCGAGGATTTCGTCTTTACTCCAGAAACCAGCCAAGGGAGGAATTCCGCTGATGGCTACGCAGCCGATCAGGAAGGTGATGGCCGTGATGGGCATTTTTTTGCGTAGACCTCCCATCAGGCGCATGTCCTGGGCCAGAACTGGTTCATGCCCCACCACATCCTCCATGGCGTGGATCACTGAGCCTGATCCCAAAAAGAGCATGGCCTTGAAGAATGCGTGGGTGACCAGGTGAAACATCCCGGCCACCGGTGCACCGCAACCCATGGCCAGCATCATGTAACCCAGCTGGGAGACGGTGCTGTAAGCCAGACCTTTTTTCAGATCCATCTGAGTCAGGGCAATCGAGGCACCCAGGAAACAGGTCAGCGTTCCGATCACAGCGATGAACAAACCGACACTGGGGAATTGGCTGTAAAGCGGTTCGAGTCGGGCAACCAAGAACACACCGGCAGCCACCATCGTGGCGGCATGAATCAATGCCGAGATTGGCGTGGGGCCTTCCATGGCGTCAGGCAACCACACATGCAGAGGGAACTGGGCTGATTTCGCCATCGGTCCCATGAAGACCAACAGACAGAGGGCCAGAGCGGCCCAGCCAGGAACGACGCCACTGCTGACTGCCGCCGATAATCCATCGGCGATGCCTTCGAATCCGAAGCTACCTGTCGCCCAGAACAAGCCGAGGATGCCCAGGAGAAGGCCGAAGTCGCCCACCCGGTTCACTACAAAGGCTTTCTGCGCAGCATGGGCCGCGCCATCACGGTCGTACCAGAAACCAACCAGCAGGTAGGAGGACATGCCCACCAGCTCCCAGAACACGTAAATCTCAAGCAGGTTGGGGCTCACCACCAGGCCCAGCATCGAGCTGCTGAAGATGGCCAGGTAGGTGAAAAAGCGCACATAGCTTTTGTCGTGCGCCATGTAGCCATGGGAGTAGATCATCACCAGCAGAGCCACGGTGGTGACCAGAGCCAGCATCACAGCGGCAAGAGGATCCACCACGTAGCCCATCGGCAGGCTGAAATCACCGGCACTGGCCCAGATAAACAGGTGCTCAACGGGCGGAGCCCCTCCCAACTGCTCGAAGAGAACGGCATAACTGATCACTGCCGCAGCACCAACGCAGCTGATCAGCAGCAGTGCAACCGGTTTGCGCAGTCGATTGATGGTGCGGTTGAAGCTGATCAGGCCAAGACCGGTGATCAAAGCCCCGATCAGGGGCAGCACCGGAATCATCCAGGCGGAGTCGGCAGCCGAGGGCATCCGGAGAAGACGTGTTGTGTTGAGTGTAAGCAGCTCAGTTGAGCAGCTCTCCGAGACGGGAATGCAGGAAGGCCATCCCTCCGGCTGGGATGTAGCGATGCGCCCACCAGAACACTCCCACGGCAATGGTGATCCCCAGCTGAGCTGGTCTGAAGAGTTCTTCCCAGATCAGTTGTTGCCGACCATCGAGAACCGCCGCGAATGGAACGACCGAGGTTTCAGAGCGCAGTGTTTCGAATGCATCCCCGAACCGAGCCTTCTGGCGACGGTCGCCGTGCCAGACGGCAAAGAGATGATGTCCGATCAGACCTGCACAGGTCACCAGCATGAAACTGCTGCCGATCCAGAGGGCGTGGCTGAGGCACCAGAGAATTTGTCCAACAGCTTGGGGGTGTCGACTGATGCGGATGATTCCAGTGGCGTAGAGACGCACCTGCGGTTTCAGGACGGCGGGAATTTCCAGCAGGTTGTAGGTGGCTGGGTAGAGGAACAAAAAGCTGATAGCCGTCATGATCCACACGGCGGGGACCATTCCAGGCACCCCCTGGAGATTCCACAGACGGATGCCGTCGTAGCGGTGGGCGAGAAAGTAGCCGATCACTACAACCGCGGATGGAATACTCAGAGCGGCAAAGATCAACCGCCAGGCTCGAGCTCCGATCCTGACCTCTGCTCGACTGCGCAGGGCCGCACCGCCGCTGTGAATGATGGCGAAGACCAAGAGCAGCAGAACCATCACCAGGCTGCTGTGGTGGAGATCGCCAGTTACTTCAGCCAACGAGATGCTGCGAGAGCTTTGATTCTGGAGGCTTGGGGGAGGGATCCACTTACAGTTTTCAAGCCCCGGCTGCCTCAAGGCAGCTCTCCATGGCCGATCTGCCCTTCACTCTGGATCAGCTGCGCATTCTGCGGGCCATCGTCAGCGAGGGAAGCTTCAAGAAGGCTGCTGACAGCCTTTACGTCACCCAGCCGGCTGTGAGCCTCCAGATCCAGAATCTCGAGAAACAGCTCGAGGTGTCGCTGTTCGACCGAGGTGGACGCAAGGCTCAGCTCACCGAAGCGGGCCATCTTCTCCTCAGTTACTGCGATCGGATCCTCAGCCAGTGCCACGAGGCCTGCCGCGCGCTGGACGATCTTCATGACCTCAAAGGTGGCTCGCTGCTCGTGGGCGCTAGCCAGACCACCGGTACTTATCTGATGCCGCGGATGATCGGACTGTTCCGGCAAAAATTTCCCTACGTGTCGGTGCAGCTGCACGTGCACAGCACCCGGCGGACGGGATGGAGCGTGGCCAATGGTCAAATCGATCTGGCGATCATCGGCGGGGAGCTCCCCGCTGAACTCAACGAACTCCTGCAGGTTGTGCCTTACGCCAGCGATGAGCTGGCCCTTGTTCTGCCCATCAAACATCCCCTGTCTCGCCTGGTGGAGCTCAGCAAGGACGATCTTTACCGCCTTGGGTTCGTGAGCCTGGATGCCCAGTCCACAACGCGCAAGATGGTGGATCAGCTATTGGCCCGGTCCGGTCTCGATGTGCAGCGGCTGCGCATCGAGATGGAGCTCAATTCCTTTGAGGCCATCAAGAATGCTGTTCAGGCCGGCCTCGGAGCAGCGTTTCTTCCCGTGGTGTCGATTGAGCGGGAGCTGACGGCGAACACATTGCACCGACCGGCTGTGGTGGATCTGCAGGTTCGCCGGCAGTTGAAGCTGATCACCAATCCGTCGCGTTATTGCTCACGGGCTGCGGAAGCGTTTCGCAGGGATGTTCTGCCGGTCTTTGCGAGTGCCGACAGCCCCCTGCGCCAAGCCAGAGGAAGTGCGTCGCCTTTGGAGGCAGGGGACGACCCCCTGCCGAACAAAGATCAGAATTGATCAGCTTCAGGGGTGATGCCCACGGTGTCGTCGGCCACGCCACGGGTCAGAAACTTGTTCTGGCTGATGTCGGTTTGGTAGACGCAGCGCACCACGGGTTTGTCACGAACGGACCCGATGTAGGCAAAGGTATTCATCCTCTGCTTGCATTCACGCTCTTGGGAGGAGGTGATGGCACCTTCCTTTCTCAGCACAGCCCAGTTTTCCCGGCGGATCACGCAGCCAGGCTGAAGCGTGGGTTGGGTGACGAAGCTGCTGGAAGGGTTGAGTGTGGTGTACATCTCAATGTCCATCACGAAGGCGCTGGCGCCCCATTGCCGGCAAAACTCAGGATCCGGCACGGCCATGTCGAGCTGTTGAGAACTGGCGATATTGCCTTGGTCTCCCTGGGTGGTGCTGGTCACAGCGCTGCCGATGCCGATTCCAATCACGAGCACACCAGCCAGGATCGCGGCCGTTGCGCTGTTCAAGCGCATCCCTCCATTGGCCGGTGGGCCAGGCGGAGGGCCTCCGTAGCCTCGGCCATCGCGTCGCTCATCCAGTCGGGGATCTGGAGCCCGACGGCGGTCATCGGAGCGACGGTCGTTGCCGCCGCGGGGGCGGTCGTAGGGGGAGCGGCTCACAGCAGTTCGGGGGTTCTTGGCAAGCCCATGGAGTAGTTCATCACTCTGCAGTCAGGGTTGTAACTGAGATTTCCAGCTTGAAGGAGCTCGCGGATGCTTCCTTCCAGCTCTGTGCCGATGCGCCTCAGGTTGTAGTCGTTGAGGGGTTGGCCTGCATAGCTCTGAACTAGGTCGCGGAAGCGCGTTTGGATCGTGGTCACTGTGCTCTCAGTCCAGAGGAATTCGTTGTCAGGGTCAAGATCCAGCGTGAGCTGGTCTGGATCAGGGACCAGATCACCGTTTTCAACCCGAGCCGTGAAGAGGCGGATGTGGCGCGTGGTGCTCTTGAGCAGGGTCTCGGCCATGGGTCAACGTTGCGGCTTCAGCACCGCGGGGGTGAATTGAAGTGGACTTTAGGAAGCGGAGCAGGAGGCTCTCCTTTTAAGGTTGGTTTCAACTTCTGATCTCAAGCATGCGCGTCGCTATTGCGGGGGCCGGCCTGGCGGGACTGTCCTGTGCCAAATACCTCGCTGATGCAGGTCACACGCCTGTTGTGGTGGAAGCCCGCGACGTGCTGGGCGGCAAGGTGGCAGCTTGGAAAGACGAAGATGGGGATTGGTACGAAACCGGCCTGCATATCTTTTTCGGGGCCTACCCCAACATTCTCCAGCTGTTTAAGGAGCTTGATATCGAGGACAGGCTCCAGTGGAAAAGCCACTCGATGATCTTTAACCAGCCGGAAGAGCCTGGTACCTACAGCCGTTTTGATTTCCCAGACCTGCCGGCTCCGATCAACGGTGTTGCAGCGATTCTTGGCAACAACGACATGCTCACCTGGCCTGAGAAGATTAGTTTCGGCCTGGGCTTGGTCCCGGCGATGCTGAGGGGACAGGGGTATGTGGAGGAATGTGATCAGTACTCATGGACGGAATGGCTGAAAATCCATAACATCCCCGAGCGTGTGAATGATGAAGTGTTCATGGCCATGAGTAAGGCTTTGAACTTCATCGACCCCGATGAAATCTCTTCCACGGTGGTGCTCACAGCTCTGAATCGTTTCCTGCAGGAGAAAAACGGTTCACAGATGGCCTTTCTGGATGGCGCACCTCCTGAGCGCCTTTGTGAGCCGATGGTCGATCACATCCGTTCCTTGGGGGGAGAAGTTCATCTCGATAGCCCACTACGGGAAATTAAATTGAACGAGGATGGTTCTGTGGCCGCTTTTTACATCGGCGGTGTGAAAGGAAACGAGGGTTTTGATCTCACAGCTGACGCCTATGTCAGCGCCTTGCCAGTCGACCCATTCAAGCTGCTGCTTCCCGAGCCCTGGAAGCAGATGGACATTTTTCAAAAGCTTGAAGGCCTGCGAGGGGTGCCCGTGATCAATTTGCATCTCTGGTTCGACCGTAAACTCACCGATATCGACCACCTACTGTTCAGCCGCTCTCCACTCCTGAGTGTGTATGCCGACATGAGCATCACGTGCAAGGAGTATGAGGATCCTGATCGCTCGATGCTCGAGTTGGTGTTTGCTCCGGCCAAGGATTGGATCGGTCGTAGTGATGAGGACATCATCGAGGCCACGATGGGTGAGCTTCATAAGCTCTTCCCAATGCATTTCGATGGAGAGAACCCTGCGCAACTGCGTAAATACAAAGTTGTGAAGACTCCCCTGTCGGTCTACAAAACAACACCTGGCTGTCAGAAGATGCGGCCAGATCAAACCACTCCGATCAAGAATTTCTTCCTTGCCGGTGACTACACCATGCAGCGTTATCTGGCATCGATGGAAGGTGCTGTGTTGAGTGGCAAACTCTGCGCTGGTGCGGTGGATTGTAAGAAAGATCAATTGGGTGGGACATACGAGAAAATGCAAACGGCTTCCGTGAGATAGCTTGAATGCTGAGATCTTTACGGCAACGTCTGATTGGAACCTCGGAATCTCGTTCTGAGCGCGTTCAGCGTTTGTCGCGAACTTGGATATTAGTCGTTGCTACGCTAATCGTTGGGTCGGTTGGTTATACTTATGTGCGATTACGCGAGCGCACACAACAATATTTTTTGGAAAGAACCGATCAACTTATTCGCTCAACAGTAGCTCAGCTTGATTTAGTTGATTCTTTCTACCGGAGCTTATTAAAAGCTGATATCAGTTTCATCTTCGCCACATTGAGTGACGGCCAAGCCTCTTCGCCGCAGTCTGACGAACAATCACGTGAGCTGATTCTTAATTCGTTGAAGGGACTCGAAGATGGTACTTCTCAAAGGTTGAACCGAGTCTTTGACATGCTCAACGACGGTTTGGGTGCTCAAGCAACATTATTCCTCGTTAAGAACGGAGAGTTTGTTCGCGTCAAAACTACTGTACGTAAGCAGAGTGGAGAGTCGGCGCAAGGAACAGTTCTAAGTTTAGATGGGAAAGTGAAGCCTCTTTTGCTGCAGGGCAAAGAGTCCTATGGAATTGAATATCTATTTGGTAGGCCTTATATCAATCAATACAAGCCAATTAAAAATCAGCAGAATGTAGTGGTTGGTGCTGTGGGTGTTGGCTATCCCTTGGAAGAGCTTCGTGATGTCGGCCAAGTGATACAAACGTCAGCGGTAGGATCTCTTGGATTTCTGACTCTTGTTGACAACAAGGGAGAAATTATTTATCTCACGGTAGGTAAGCCGCGTGAAAAAATTCAAGGCATTATTGATAAAGCAAGACAAGATAATAATCAGCAGAAGTTGGTTGACGGCTTTGACATACAACAATATCCTTTCGAGCGATGGGGATTTCAAATTTATGTCGGTTCAAAAATATCTGAAATTAACGATTTAGCCGCACGTATTGTATTTGTAGCGATGGCGCCAATAACTCTTGTTTTGTTATTGGTGATCTTGGTTACTGTGTTCTTCGAGAAGCGTCTGAAATTGACATTATTGGAGGCAGAAAAGCTCCGTCTCGAAGCAGAACACCAAAGTTTGCGCGCCCACCGAGCAAAGAAAACAGCATTTCTCGCTAGTAAAGCCAAAAGCGAGTTTTTGGCGAATATGAGCCATGAGCTTCGTACGCCGATGAATGCAATTATTGGCTACAGCGAAATGCTGATCGAAGAGTCAGAAGAGTTGGAGCCAAGCGATTTTGTTGATGACTTGGAAAAAATATTGTCCTCGGGTCGCCATCTTTTGAGCTTGATCAATGGCGTTCTTGATCTTTCGAAAATCGAGGCAGGAAAAATGACTGTTTATAATGAAAGTTTTTCTGTCAATCAAGTTTTAGACGATGTTTGCGCGACGGCTGAGCCTCTTGCTCAAAAAAATAAGAATCAATTTGTTTGTGAAAGACCTTCTCGAGATGATGATATGATTTATCTGGATGTAACAAAGGTCCGTCAGTCTCTCATCAACCTCATCGGCAATGCTTGTAAGTTCACTGAGAACGGTACTGTACGTTTGTCTTGCAAGCTCTTCAACTCTGAAGCTGGTGTGCCCCAAGTTTCATTCTCAGTTATCGATACTGGAATCGGCATGACAGAGAAGCAGCAAGCAAAGCTGTTTAATGATTTCAGTCAAGCAGACGCAAGCACGACACGCCAATATGGAGGAACTGGACTTGGTTTGTCACTCAGTAGGAAACTCAGTCGCTTAATGGGTGGTGATATCAATGTTCAGAGTTCGTCGGGTGTGGGTAGCACGTTTACGATGATTCTTCCACGTTATGCATCGTCTGAAGTCTCTGAAGAGACCTCAGATACTCATGCTTCTACAGATCAACTCCAAGACAACTCTCAAAGTGCTGAGACGAGTTCTTCATCAGCAAGCTGTAGAAAAATCGTTGTTGCTGATGATGATCAAAATTCCATGGATCTAATAAAGCGTTTCTTGAAAAAAAATAATTTTGAGGTTTTTGGTGTTCCAAACTCCGAAACTGGATTTGAATCGATCGTCAGCATCCAGCCTGACGCTTTGATCGTGGATATCAACACTTCAAGATCAGAGGAATGGAATGTTCTCGCCATGGTCAAAAGTAATCGGAAGTTGTCTTCATTGCCGGTTGTTGTTGTTAGCCGAGACGATACTCAAAAATTGTCTGCGATGCTCGGTGCTGCTGGTTGTCTGCAGAAACCGATTGATTGGGATCGATTGGAATCAATCTTAAATCGTGTGAGCATCAGCCATAAAACGAATCATTTGGATGTTGCCTTGTTGCAAAATTGCTCTGAACTCAGTCTGATGATTCAGAAAAAGCTTGAGTCTCTGCAAAATATTCCATTCCATCTCACCATAGAGCAAGAACCAGATGCAATGGAAGCTTCTGTTTTGAAGCATCGTCCACACCTCATGATCGTGGATATGACCTACCGCTTACAAGAAACACTCTCCATGATTGAGCGAGTTCGAGAACATTACAATGCAAGAGAATTGCCGCTTGTGGCTATTTCTTCAAACAATTTATCGCATGACGTTCTCGTGAGGTTAGATTCTGTAGGCACGCGTTGGCTTCCATTAACCAATGATAGTGTTCATTTGCTTGTCTCTGTTATCGAAGAACTCATTACTATCTCTACCAAGGTACCATCAACGCCATGACAGTGATCTTACTTGTTGAAGATAACGAGTTGAACCGCGATATGCTGTCGCGTCGGCTTACGCGTAAGGGCTTCATAGTTGAAATTGCCTGCGATGGCGCTGCTGCCATCGAACGCGCCAATGCGCTGCACCCTGATTTGATTTTGATGGACATCGGTTTGCCGGTGATCGATGGCTTCGATGCGACGCGACGATTAAAAGATGATCCACAAACTCAAGCTATCCCAGTCATTGCTTTGACGGCCCATGCCATGATGCAAGACCGTGAAGCCTGTCTCAGTGCTGGGTGTGATGATTTTGATACCAAGCCAATTGAGTTGCCCCGTTTGCTTGAGAAAATCAACCTACTGCTGGAAAGGAGCGCTTCATGATGTCTGATCATTCCATTTCTGAAGAGACAAATCTGAGGCTTCTACGCCACGACCTTTATAATCCGATCAACCAAATTGTTGGTTACAGCGAGCTTTTAACTGAAGAACTGGATGCAGGAGAAGATATCGCGACTGAAGATCTCTCCAAGATTAAGGATTCCGCCCTTGTTCTGTTGGAGATGATCCGCAGCCGATTAACACCTCAGGAATTACAGGCTGAAAAGCATTCTTCGACAAACGAGTCATCAGGATCTGTTGTTCAGCTCAAAACTAATCAATCAAATAAACAACATCTGCGTTCGTCAGATCGCCTTTCGGGTCGAAAAGGGCGAATTTTAGTTGTTGATGATAATGCAAGCAACAGGGATCTGCTTGTTGCATCATTATCACGACAAGGCCACGTCGTTTCAACGGCTGAAGATGGTGAGATTGCGGTTAATACCGTTAAAGAGAAGCCTTTCGACTTGATTCTTTTGGATGTGCAGATGCCTCGCTTAAATGGAGAAGAGGTTCTGGAGTATTTAAAAGATAATCATCAGTTCTCTGTGATTCCAGTGATTATGATTTCTGGATTGGATGATATCGATGTGGTGATCCGTTGCATCAATTCTGGTGCTGATGATTACCTGCCAAAGCCCTGCAATCTCACATTGCTGCGGGCACGGGTTGACTCATCTCTGGAAAAAAAGTTCCGTTATGACGACGACTTAACGCTTTACGAAAACCTCAAAGAGGCGCAATTACGTGTACGAGCTCAGATTGATCAAGCGCAGTCAGTGATCAGTGAACTGTCGGGTTCGTCCAGCCATGATCCCAACGTGACGCGCTTGCTCAGCCATGTTTCTGAGATTGCATCTGTGCTGGTCGAAAATGACACGGCTTTGCATGTGACAATTCAGAAGCTAGAGGTTAAGATCAGCCGTCAATCTGTTGTTTCGCAGGTCAAAGCCATCACTAGCGATCCTGCTTTCCAGTCACTATCGGAACGTGCTCGGTTGATGCGCCAACGACGTCAGCAGCTTGGTGCCTGATGATGGCTTCGGTATCGTCCTTTTCATCGGTTATGCCTGATGCCACTCCTCTTTCTTTGAAGGAGGCCTTTGAACGGTGTCGAGCAGAGACTGAAGAATGGGCGAAAACTTTTTATCTTGGCACTTTGCTGATGCCGGTAGAAAAACGGCAAGCAATCTGGGCTATTTATGTGTGGTGCAGACGCACAGATGAAATCATGGACAGTCCTGAAGCTCTGTCCAAGCCAAAAGAGCAATTATTGGCTGAATTGGACGCCTGGGAGCACCACACCCGCGCGATGTTTGAAGGCCGCGTTGATACTTGGTTGGACAAAGTCATGGTTGATACGATTCACCGTTTTTCCCAACCGCTCCAGCCTTATCTCGACATGATTGATGGGATGCGCATGGATTTAACTAGTCTGCGCTATGAGTCTTTTTCAGATTTGCAATTGTACTGTTATCGAGTTGCTGGCACTGTTGGTTTAATGTCTGAAAAGGTGATGGGAATTGATGACTGCTACACATCAGCACCGTGGAGTGAAGAGGCTGAAACCTCAGGCGCAGCAGTTGCTTTAGGAATTGCCAACCAACTCACGAATATTCTTCGTGATGTCGGTGAAGATCGACAACGAGGTAGAATTTATTTGCCCCTAGATGAAATCAATGGTTTTGGATACTCTGAATCTGAACTTCTTGATGGTGTCATCAATGATCAATGGCGAAATCTGATGGCTTTTCAGATCCAACGTGCTCGTGATTGGTTCAAGCGCTCTGAGTCGGGTGTCCGTTTTCTGGCGCCTGACGCTCGCTGGCCCGTATGGACATCTTTGCGACTGTATCGTGGAATTCTATCAAGAATCGAAAATAACGATTATGATGTATTTAATTATCGTGCTTTTGTGCCGCGATATCGCAAACTCATTGATTTGCCTTTTTCCTTTATTCTATCGCAAGCAAAATGAGATTCTTTTGTGTGAAACTCATATCTTCGTTTGCCTTACTCAACGCTGCATTGCTTTTGCTGGAGGTTTCTAGTTGTGGCAGAGTTCGTGCTGAACAAGAGCTCCCAACTGCTTCATCAATCGAGACGATTACTGGGTCTTGGCCAGTGAGCCGTCGGTTGCCACAGACCGTTTCGCCTTCGATCCCTGAGGAGGTCCTCAAAGACCTCGATATGCAGACAGCTGTTCGCTTGGCCGAAGAAAGAAATCCTGTCATTCTTGAAAATTTTCAATCATTTAAGGCTGCTCAAGACTCACTGGGTTCCGACTTCGCAACATGGTGGCCTGTATTGAGCTTTAATCTCAATTTTGGTAATTACAATCAAAATTCTTACTATAACTATGCAGGTGCAAACAGTGGTATTGATACCTCGATTTATTCCGACTATGGGGCGTCTGCGAGCGATCTCCCTTCTTATCTTTTCGCTCGCTCTTACACAAGTAGTTACCTTCAAGGTGTGCAAACTCTGGATTTGAATTGGAAGATCTATGATCCTGCGCGTCAGCCCCAAATCTGGAAGGGTAAGTATCTTGTTAAAGAAGCCGGAAGCGATTATGTCATTTCCCGCCGCGATTACGCCCTGCAGACGCAACAAGCTTATGTGCGGTTGCAGAAGTTCCTTGCATCTATCCTCACTAGTGAACAGCTTGTCGAGAATGATTTGCTGCTGCTCGATCTTGCAAAGTCCAGGAAAAAGCTTGGCGTCTCGTCTGAGCTTGATGTCGCTAAGCAGTTGACTGTTCTAAGAACTGATCAAGTCAATCTTGTGAATTCCAAAAGTAGTTCGATGGTTGCACAGGCCGAGCTAGCTGCCTTATTGAATGATCCAAGGGCAAACAAAATCAATCCTAGCGAAGCGCTCAGTCCTCTAGGCTCTTGGCAGGTATCTATTGATGAAACGATCGATTCGGCCCTGGATTACCGTCAGGTGATTGTTAAAAATCTTTCGATTGCTCAGCAAAATGAAATGCAGGCGCAGATTGATTTGGCTATTTATCGGCCAACAATTGAACTTGTTAATTCACTTTATTGGACTAAAAATTTAGGTTTCCCAAGTTCTGGCTCTCCTTGGATTATCGAAACAGGGCGAAGTGATTTTTGGAATTCCGAATCTGTCATTCAAGTTACTTTAACGGGCTTCGACGGTGGGCGTGCACGCATGGATGCTTCAGCATCACGCAAGCGTGCAAAATCTGCACAGGCTGCAGCTCAGCAATCGATTAATTCCGTGATTGAAGAAGTGCGGGAGTACTTTTCTCAGTCGGTTGAGGGCAGAGAAGCTCTCATCGTAGCTTCGCAGAGGGTTCAAGCTGCATCAACGGCATTAAAGCTTCAGTCGCTTCGATTCAATGCAGGCTACGGAACGATTACTGATGTCGTGCAGTCTCAGCAAGATCTTACCCAGGCCGTCGAATCCTATATCAGTCAGCTTTCCGATTACAATCTTGCTCTCGTCAATCTTTCGCGTGCTAGCGGGCTGACTTTTGCAGCTGACCCAGGCTTGGCTCAAAAGGTTGGTGATCCCTTGTCTGAGTTGGGACTGACTTCAATCCTGCGAAGGGCGAAAAACTCCTTCAACTCAGACGGATAAAGGTTTCGTGAATTTTTCGGTGATGCCAGTTAACCTGTCTCCTAAATAATGCAGCCTTTTCCTCCCAGGAGTCTCCATGACGCAGATCATTGCTGTTCACTCTTTTAGAGGAGGCACGGGAAAATCCAACCTCACTGCGAATCTGGCTACAAGTCTGGGGCTCCAAGGCCAGCGTGTCGCTGTATTTGACACAGATCTGGCTTCGCCAGGTGTTCATGTTCTTTTTGGTTATACCCATGAGGCAGGCAATCTTTGCCTGAATGATTTTCTCCAGGAAGATGCAGCCATCAAGGATTGTGTTCATGAGGTAACGCCGGCTCCCGTCAAAGCGGCAAAGGGACATGTGTTCCTTGCTCCGGCCTCGATGGATAGCGATCGAATTGCACGATTGCTTCGAGAAGGCTATCAGGTTGAAAAATTGAATGATGCGATCTTCGCCTTGGCAGACTCTCTTAAATTAGATTATGTCATTGTAGATACTCATCCTGGAATTAACGAGGAGACGTTGCTTTCCGCTGCCATTGCTGATTATTTGGTCATGGTCATGCGTCCAGATAGTCAGGATTATCTTGGGACTGCTGTCGCTATTGAGGTGGCGCAACGATTGGATGTCGCAAACATCCAGCTTGTAATGAATAAGTTGCCAAGCCAATTCAGTCGAGATGAAGTTCGCTTGCGTATGCAGGAAAGTTATGAGGTGAATATTGGATCAATTCTTCCTCTGAGTGAAGATTTACTTACCCTAGCCAGTGGTGGACTTGCTGTTCTTGAATTTCCCAACCACACCTGGTCCACTGCAGTCAGAGATCTTTGCAAAGCGCTCATGGAGGCGTCTCCTTCGGCATGACTGAAGGTGCTTTCCCTGATCTGGAGGCCCTGCCCCGAGGGCCTCTCACCATGGCTCTGATGGTTCAGCTGGACCATGCCCCTCTCCGCCGCCTGCTTAAAAAGGGTTTGCGCCGTGGACTCTCCACTACCGAACTTCGCCAATGTCTTGACTCTGACTGGGGTCTGGCTTTAGAGAGCGAGTCCGCTACTAGCCTTCTCAAGGCTTTGCAGGATCGGCGCTGGTTCATCTCCTCCGCGGATACCGACGTCTGGAAAACCCATCTCGGTTCTTAAGCCCTCACCACCATGCAGCTGACTCGCTCCTGGTACGCCGTTGAGCATTCATCCGCGGTTCCCGCAGGCTCTGTGCGCCGTCTTGACTTCCATGGTCAGGCGTTTGCTATCTGGAGAGCTCCTGACGGCCAGCTTTCCGTCCTGTTTGACCGTTGCCCCCACAAGGGAGCGAGCCTCAGTGCCGGACTTGTGGGTGATCAGGGCTTGGCTTGCCCTTATCACGGCTGGTGTTTTCAGGCGGATGGCCATTGCAGCAAGATTCCGGCCCAGGACAGCTCGCAGTCCATCCCCCGCCGGGCCCAAGCGTCCTCACTCCACTGTCTTGAGTCCGTTGGCTTCATCTGGATCTGGTGGGATCCTGACGCTCAGTCCTCTCCTGAGGAGTTGCCCTCTTTGCCGATGGTCGGTCCAGTCCCAGAGGATGGAGATCGCTCCTGGCGGTCTCTCGAAGGCTCCGTGGAGTGGAAGGCCCACTGGATGCGGGTCCTCGAGGCTTTCATGGATCTCACCCATGCGCCATTTGTGCACAGCGGGAGCTTCGGGGCGATGGCGCCGGACCAGCTGATGCCCGTTGAGCAGTGGGCAAAGGATGACAGTGTGTATGAGAGGGTCCTGGCTCCAAGAGACCGTCACTATCGCGCTGATCAGGGCCGAGGATTGCGTGCCTGGTTTAACCAAGGTGACGAGCAAGGCGCCTCAGTTTCCTCTGATGACGGCGGGGAGCAGCACATCCAGCTCTGGTTAGCGAATGTATCCCTGGTTCGCGTCGTCTTCGGTGATTTCCAGATTTCGCTGCTTACGGCCCACGTTCCAGTTGATGGGACCACAACCCGCAACCTCTGGCGCCACTTCCGTTCTTTTCTGCGCAGCCCTCTGGCCGACAGCAACGCGCGCGGACGGGTCGACCGTTTCATGGCGGAAGATCAACGCACGGTTGAGACGCTTAGGCCTTTGATTCCTGATCTCGATGGACATGGCGATCTCTTGGTCGCTAGTGATGTCTCAACCCTTGCCCTTCGCCGCATGCTGCGAGAAAAGCGCGATGCCGGACTCTTCCGGTAATCGACCTTTGGCTGCTGTTCACCCCTCATCGTTTCTGCCCAATCCATGGCCTCTTCTCTCTCGATCGAAGCCCTTGATCATGTGGCTCTCACCGTGAGTGATCCTCAACGGTCCATGCGCTGGTATGAGGACGTGCTGGGCTTTAAGCCCGCTGCAATGGAAGGACTCCAGCAGGGACCGCCCTTCCTTCTGCGTATTGCCGAAGGCAACTATTTGAATCTCTTTCCCGGGGATAGTGCTCAGCTCAAACCAGTGCCTGACCACAGCACTGTGGCGATGCGTCATGTGGCATTTCGCATCACTTATACCTGCCTCGACGACATTCAGAAGAGACTCGAATCACTAGGGCTATCGATTTCAGCTTTTGATTACGGCCCTCGCTGCCGTGCCCTCTTTCTGTCAGATCCTGATGGCCACCAGATCGAGTTGATCGGTTATGCCGAGGGTGTCTTTACAGCCTGATGAGCAGCCGGCAGTCTTGGCATGGAGGCCAAAAGACCGACCGCAATAAATACCAAAACAGCCTGGGACTGGAATGTGGCTCCGTAGCCGGCTGATTCATACATTTGACCTGCAAGTAGTGGACCGATCAGGGAGGTCAGACTCACCACCGACTGGGTCATGCCTCCAAGCACTCCCTGTTGATTTTCGTTGACACAAAGGGACATTGCTGAGCGCAGGCCAGGGGTGCTGAGTCCGACGCCCCCCGCAAACAGGAGTTGGGTCGCATAGAGATCACGTCCTTCGCTGATGACGGACACTCCCAAAATGGCGATGGCAACAAGGCTGAGCCCGATAATCGAGAGTTTGTCGGGACGTATGGCCTTCAGCAGGCGAGGAAGCAGCGCACCTTGTACTACCACGGCAACCACTCCGACATACACGAGCACCAAGGAGGTGGGTTGAGGGCCCCAGTTGAAACGATCTTTGGCTGCCAGTACGAAGATGCCGGAGAAGGCACTGAAGCCCAGGTAAAAGAGAAAATAGATGCTGATGAGCTTTTTTAAGCGATGGTTCCCTCGGGTGAATAGAGGATTCGTCGCTTTTTCTGTGGACGTTACGGTTTGTTGTTGTTTGGCATTCGACGCTTTTGGGAGATAAAGGCGAATCAAGACCACATTCAACAGGCAAAAAGCTGATGCCACGACAAAGGGAAAGCGTGGATCAATGGCCCCGAGTGCCCCACCGATTCCAGGTCCGATGATGAAGCCAAGTCCTAGGGCTGCACCGATCGCTCCGAATCCAACGGTGCGTTGATTGCGATCCTCGACGGTGTCAGCAACCAGAGCCTGGGAGATTGCAAAGACACCGGAAGATGCGCCATTCAAGGCAGAGAACAACAGAAGGATCAGAAGCGAGGAGGAGAGTGCCTGACCGATCAGAGCGACTGCACTGATGGCCACGGTGACCGTGAGAACACTGCGCCGACCCCAACGATCGGATAATCGTCCGATCACCGGTGCGCCGATGAATTGCAGGCCTGAGTAGGTCGCCGTGACACTGGTTACAGCAATGGCGTTGAAGGAGCCGGTGAGCTGATGCACGAAGAACGGCACAACGGGCAGCAGCAGGCCGAAGCTGGCGGCATCCACTGCCACCACAAGGCAGAGAACGAGAAGGACTTTTTTGTTCAAGAGTTTTGCTCCGCGGCAGGGCTGCCATTGGGGTTGAGCATTCGCTGCAGGACTGGATTGACCTGCTTAGGCCCCTCATCGTGCGGGCAGTGACCCAGGGATGGAATGACCGTGAGTTCGCGTACACATGCGAAGCGCGTCCATTGTTGAGCCTGGCTGAGCGGCTCCCAGGGATCGGCCTCTCCCCAGATCATCCTCACCGGTGTTTGGAGTCTCTGAAGAACATCGGGGGCGAGGTGATCGTTGAAGAGGTTAATGAAACCGCGAAAGGATTCGGTTGCTCCAGGACTGCGTGCTGCTCGGTGAAGAACCTCCACCAGAGTGTCGTCCACGGAAGCGCCAGTGGGGTAAGCCAACTGAAGAACTCTTCGGATCACCCCGGGTCGTGCCAAGCTCAGGAAAAGCGAGCGTGTCAGCCAGCGTTGCCGTACGAGTTGTTTCAGCAGGGGGCGACTGAAGGCTCTGAAGGGTGGTTGTTCCGAAACGCGTTTGTCGTCGATTGCACGCTGAGCACAGTCGATCAGCACAACCATTGCCGCAGGTTGGTCGCGTTCCTCAAGGATTTCGGCAGCGCGTAGCGCGACCACACCACCAATCGAATTGCCGATCAGAGCAACATCGGCAAGCCCATGGTGCTCAATGAAATCCACCACCTGATTGGCCCAAAGGTCGATGCTGTAGCGCACACCCTCAGGGTTGGGTTGTTCACCATCAAGGATGGAAGGTGGCTTGTCGCTCGTTCCAAAGCCCAGCAAGTCGAGAGCAACAACGCGGTGTTCCCCAGTCAGGGCCGTGACGTTGTGCCGCCAGTGTTCTTTGCAGGCCCCGAAACCGTGAATGAGAAGCGCGGTTCTTTCACCTTTTCGATGCTCTGTCTCGATCCAGCTGATCCCGTGGTTGTTCCAGGTTCCATCCTTGATCCAGTGATCAGGGAATATGGCTGCTCTGGCACTGGCGGGCACGATTGGAACCTTAATGCGGCTCAGTGAGTCTGCACGACATTGCCGCTGGATTCAGTCCAGGCTTTGACACGGCCATCTTCAATGGCCCAGATGCGGTCAGCATCATTGAGAAGTCTGAGGTCGTGCGTCACCAGGAGCACGGCACTGCCACGATCGCGGCAAAGGTTGCCGAGAAGTTCCACTACATCCTGGCCAGAGCGGCTGTCGAGGGACGCTGTCGGTTCGTCTGCTAGCACCAACTCCGGTTCGGGGGCGAGAGCTCTGGCAATCGCCACCCGCTGACGCTGACCTCCGGACAGTTCTTCGGGGAAATGATGTAGCCGGTGGCTCAGTCCCACGGCCTCCAGTAAGGCCATGGCTTTTTCACGGCGCTCCTGCGGTTTCGGTTCCGTGAGCTGAAGCAGGATTTGTACGTTCTGCAGCACGGTCAGTGAAGACACCAGGTTGTGGCTCTGGAAGATGAAGCCGATCCTCCGACGTGTCTGCATCAAGACCGTTTCATCAGCACCTTTCAGTTCCTGGCCAAGAACCTGGATTGATCCTTCTTCCACCGACCTCAGGGCGCCAATCAGGGTTAGCAGCGTGCTCTTTCCGCTACCTGAGGGGCCGACCAACAGGGTGATTTCACCACGCCTCACATCAAATGTCAGATCATGCAGGATTTGGGTTCGCAACTCTCCTTTGCCATAGCTGTGACAAAGGTTCTCCGTTCGGATCACTGGTGTGTTCGGAGAGGAGTTCTGCATGGACATTCAGAAAACGGATGCCGGATCTGCATCACGCAGTTTGCGGATTGCGATTGCGGAGGCGATAGCGCAGACGCTGATGGTGAGTGCACCAACCAGCAGAGATTTGTCAAAAGTCATTTGTAATTGGATGCCGGATACGGCCGTCAGCGCTGCGTAGAGGATGGCGCTGAGAATCGTGGCAGGAATGAATGCGGAGGCACCAAGGAGTACGGCTTCCTGAATCACGACGATCAGAATAAACTGATCGGAAAACCCCATGGCTTTAAGCGTGGCGTACTCCTTGAGGTGATCGCTGACATCGGTGTAGAGAACTTGATAAACAACCACGCCTCCCACGAGAAGTCCCATAATTGTTCCGAAGCCGAAGATGACGCCAAAGGACGAAACATTATTCCAATAGTCCCGCTCTTGAGTGATCAGTTCAGGCTTGGTTAGAACCTGAAGCTCATTTCCGTAAAGCGATCTTAGATCTCTCTGGATTCTCGGGATTTCAGAATGATTATCCACACGAATCAGCCCCAGGGAAATTTCTCCAAGGTTGATTTGTCTGGACGCAAGCTGGAGAGCTGTCGCCTCGCTGCCAATTAAATTGCTGTCTGCAACAAATGTTGAGCCCAGCTGGAACAGCCCCTTGATGCGGAAGGTCTTCTCGAAGTTAGACAGAATCATGTCGAGCGGGCCATCAGCTTTGAAGGTTTTGCCCACAGGGCCTGTTTTGATTGCAATGCCGAGGGTGTCGAAGAGAACGAATCCTGGTGTTTTCAGTAGATCGCTCTGCGCGTTGATCTCGGGAACATTCAAGACCGTGAGATCAGGGTCGTAGCCGATCATCCGTAGTGACGTTGGTTTGACTCCCTCAAGTTGTTGAGCGTTGATGTTGGCGATGTAGAGAGGGACGGTTTCCTTGATGCCGCGCAGCCCAAGGGCCTGAAACAGCTGTGATTGTGGAAACTGCTGGTAACTACCGCTATTGACGGTTGCGGGGCTGATCAGAACGAGGTCGGTGTCGAGCGCGTTGTAGAAGGTGGTGGCGCTTTTGAGCAGGCCGGACTGAAATCCGAGCTGCATGTACATCAGCAATGCGGCGAAGCCAATTCCGGTGACAGCAACCAGGTAACGGACCGGTTGGCGCTTCAGCTGCAGCCATGCCAAAGGCAAATCGTGCAAGTTCAGCCGAGATTTCCATCCACCACCGCCTGTCATGGTTCGAAGCGCGCTGTCACATTCAGACCGCTGAGGCGATCCAGCTGGAGATCTGGGCTCGGCTCGAGATCGAGTTTCACAAGAACCACCCTCGCGTTGACATCGTTGTTGGCCGCGACAGCAAACAAGTCACGTTCCGAGACCTTGCCGATGATGGATTTGAGTGTGCCCTGAACTTTCCCGGGAAATCCTCCTGTCTCAGCGGTGATCGAAGCTTTCTGTCCGATCTGTAAACGCTCAACGTCTGTCTGGAAGACCTGGACCCAGGCTTGCATTGATCCGGTGCGACCAACCACCGCAAGTCCTTCCTCGCTCTCCTTCATCCCTGGCCAGCTGTAAATCCTGATCAGCCGACCATCTAGTGGAGAGCGAACCTCCGCGGCTTTCAGCTGGCTTTTGGCTTGAGCAAGGGAGGCGCGAGCTCCCTCGACATCAGCTTGTTTTTCCAAAATGCTCGCAGTTGTCTTTGCAAGCTCTTCTTCGGAGATTGCTCCACCTTGGAATAGTTCCTTGCCTCGGCTCTGGCTGATCTTGAGGAACGGGAGCAAGGCTCCTGTGCTTTGAAGCTTGGATTGGGCCTGAACGACTGCGGCCTGCAGCTCCTGAAAGCTGCTCAGCCTGGCAAGCGTTTGACCCTTGCGAATGGGGTCACCTTCCCCTGCAAACCATTGCTTAACCACTTCGTTGCCCCCAGCCGTTCCTGCGGGAATGGAGAGTGGAACGAGCCCCCCCTCAGGCATCAGACGTCCGAGGGCCGTGACCTGCTGAGGACGACTCACCACGGGCTTGGGAGCCGGGCTGGGTTTGAAAACCGTCCAGCCAAGCGCGCCGACGCCAACAATTCCAACAGTGATCAACGTGCCGCGGATGACGCCGCGTCTTGCGGACTGCTCTGTCATCGTTGAAACACGGGTGTGCAATAGCGCTGCAGACTAATGCATGCCTGGATAAGGTAACTGGAATTTCCTTGAGTACCCATGCGCAGGTTTGCGGTTGAACAGGGCGATTACATCTACAAGGCTGATCAAGACAGCGCAGCGATTTACCTGGTGAAAACAGGATCCGTGGAGATGACCACGCTCTATCCGGAGACCGGTGAGGGCGTGGACGAGACCTATGGGCCTGGGCGCGTCTTTGGGGAGGTTGAGATCATCGACAGTCGACCTCGCATTGCCAATGCGCGTGCTGCGAAGTCATGCCAGATCGTTGAAATTCCGAAGGAAGAGCTCATGGAGATCCTTTACGAGAAGCCTGAAAAGAGTCTGATTCTGGGCAAGTCGACGTTTGAACATCTTCGATCTCTCTACGACGACGCGTCGATTGATTCAGACCTCGAGCGCCTGAGAGAGGAAATGCATGTGAGCATTCGCGACGCGGTCGTCGCCCACGAATCGAGGGTCCTCAAGAGCCACAATGGAATGGCTGCTATCGCTGTGCCAATTATTTTGCTGGTGATCCTCGCTGCTGGCTCCTATTGGTTCTTCCACAGGGGTTAAGCCCAGCACAGCACAAATTGACTTCCTTTTCCATCGAACTCTCCCTCCCATGTCACAAAAACAAGCGCAGAGCGAAATAGATCAGGCGATGGATTCCTTCAGGGCTGATATGAAGGATGCCATTGATGAAGGCGTGGACGACCATGAGGCGAACATGACAAAAATGGGTTTTTTGTTTCTTGGCATTTTTGGAGGAGTGATTGCAATTGCTGCCCTCCTTCCTTGATGATCCATCTTTGTCTTTTGCTGTAAGTCATTAAAAAAGGCCCTCTTTAGGGCCTTTGAATTATTGAAAGAATGAAATCTTCAAACAGCAGTTTTTTGATTTCCAAGTAAATCTTTCAGCTTTGCAAGTTCGCCAGCCCAGCGTGGATCAGGGCCATCCTCAGCTTTTGCATCACTGTGGACCACTTTATTGACAGCCTTACGTGCTGAGCCTGGAGCATGCCCTCCCCCGTTTTGCCCGGGACGGCGACCACCACCGCTGTTGTTGTCGCGACGTTCAGAGCGCTCGACACGAAGTGCGTTGCCGTTGAACTCCTTTCCGTTGAACTGTTCGATCACAGCATCGGCGACCTTCTCATCATCGATGTTGGCGAAGCCAAAACCACGACAAGCTCCGGTCTCCCTGTCGAACACAGCTTTGAAGCGAACGCCTTCCCCCACGCTGGTGAGCTGAGCTTCAAGCTCTTTGCTTTCAAAATTCTGCGGCAAATTGCCGATGTAAAGACGCACGCTCATGAAACGGGAGAGAAAAACGGAAAACTGCGTGTCAGGGCCGATCGTTGTCGTCGCTGCAATGGCAGTTAATCACAGCGCCTGTTCGACTCGCTTGTCGATGGAGGCCGGTGGAGCCATCGGCGGGCCTCGTCGAGGGCCTGCTCACGGGTTGAGACTCGACCATAGGCATGCGCGGTGGTGAGGTGTTGGATCAAGGCGCCGAGTTTCGGACCCGGCTGAAGAGAGAGCGCTTTTTGCAGAGTGTCGCCATCCAATGGGGAGCAGGGATGAAACAACGGGTCCTTCGGGTCTCGCCACCGCTGCATCCATTCGTTTCTGCGTTGCTTCGGCCAGCACAGAACCAGGGCTGGAAGATCAGCCTCGAGGTCCTGATGCAAACGAAGCCTCTCGGTTTCGTCCAGGGTGATGCTGTCTCCTGCACCGATGCGTTCCTGCCAGTAACGCAGCCTGGAACACCGTTGGATCTGTCGGCGGCTGAAGCGCAGGGACTTCAGTCCTGGATCGCTCAACAGTCCTGTTAGCCGAGCCAGTGGCAAGGCCAGGGTCTGCTCCTCCAACGTCATTGAAGAGTTCGCGATCAGCGGTCGGCCCAGGGTGGAGTGCGAATGCTCTAAGTCTCGTGGCCTCCATGGGTTGAGAAGGGCCAATGCCTGCAGGAGTGCAATCGCCTCGTCGGCAGCGGGAGCAGCCACGAGTCGCAGTAATTCGGCCTGAATTCGTTCCGGGGCCGAATGCGTCAGCAATGGGCTGTTGGCTTGCAGCATGGCCAGCGTGTCTGCATCAATGCGCATCTCCAGTTCGGCCATCAAGCGCAGTGCGCGCAGCAGGCGCAAGGGGTCATCGCGGAGATTGCTCTCTCGGATTGCGCAGATCAGCCCGTTTTGAAGATCTTGGATGCCCCCCGTGGGATCGATCAGTTGCTGGGGATCCGACAGAGTCAGTGCAATGGCATTGAGTTTGAAGTCGCGTCGGAAGAGATCCTCCGTTAAGTCATCTCCATCGAACCTGGCGAAATCGATCGTCCAGCCCTTCAATACCAGCCGAGCCATATCTCGTTGTTCGTCCAGCACCACGCACACGCCACCGTGATCCTTGGCGAGGCGTTGGACGGTGCTCAGCACCGCACCAGGAATCACCAGGTCGAGGTCAGGGCATGGGGGCAATCGATTCAGTAACCCGTCGCGAACTGCTCCGCCAACCAGCACGGCTCCATCAGGTAGCTGGGCGGGCTTGAGGGGCCACCGATCCGGTTCGAGTCGGCGCCAGAGCAGACCAGGCAGTCGCTCTGGACCCACCGTCAGAATGGAGTCCGCACTGGAACCGTTGGGCATGTGCATCTGTGTGG
This sequence comes from Synechococcus sp. MEDNS5, assembly GCF_014279875.1. NCBI lineage: Bacteria > Bacillati > Cyanobacteriota > Cyanophyceae > Synechococcales > Synechococcaceae > Synechococcus > Synechococcus sp. MEDNS5. Next base: position 2,145,965 of record NZ_CP047952.1, on the reverse strand, counting down.
ACTGCCGCTGGGTCGATCGTTGTCAGGCCTATCACGCGGTTGAGCGTCAGCATGGTGCCGTGCATCTCTGCGAGGCACCGCAGATGAAGCCTGTTGAACCCAGGATTCACATCAGTGTGCACGACCTCCCCCATGGGCAGGTCGGCGTTGAATGGGATGTGCGTGCTTGCGGAAGCTTCACCCTCGATCGAGGACGATGGGCGCGGTTGCGCCCTGGTGAAGAGGTGCCTCAATGAGCGACTGGCTTCTAGCACTGCACAGCTCGACGGAAACCCTGGGTATCGCCATGGTCTCTGCGCAGGCACCCCTCAGTTCGGCGAGGGTTCTCTGCCATCCCATGGGGCGTGCGCTGACGAATGCGCTTCCCTCTGTGCTGGAGGAGGTCTTGCCGGCGTCTGAATGGTCTGGAATTCGTCGCCTTGCTGTGGCCACAGGCCCCGGGGGATTCACGGGAACCCGCTTGACGGTCGTTCTGGCTCGCACGCTGGCTCAACAGCTTCAGTGTCCTCTCGATGGCTTGAGTAGCTTTTTATTGATGGCTCCGCGCCTGCAGCTTGATCTTCCCGCTGCGCAGCGAAGTGAACCTTTCTCCATTGTTCAGGTTCTGCCTCGGCGGGGTCGGGTCGCCGGCCTTTATCGGGTGCGTGACGGCTGGAATCGTGACAACGCAACTTGCGCGGAGATGGATCTCAGGGAACTGCAGGTTCCGGTGCTGCTTCATGACGCTGAGCAGCCAGCCCCTGAGCTCACCATGGCCCTCGATGTGGGGCGTGATGTGCTTCAGCTGTTGCGCTTCTGTCAGGATCGCCATGCAAGCCATGCTTCGGGTCCCTGGGACACCGTGCTGCCGATTTACCCCACTTCCCCGGTGGGATCCGTGTAATGGGCCTTGGCATCCGCTCCCTCCTGTTGGTTTCAGCGTTGATGGGCGGAGCCGCTCTTGCGACGCCACTTCGGCCTTTCGCCAAGGCAGCGCTGACCCGACAAGATCCGCAGAGAATTCTTGTGCTGGGTGGTGATGCTGATCGAGAACGCATCGGTTTACGGTTGGCCCGTCAACTGGCGTTGCCGCTGGTGGTCAGCGGCGGAACCAATCCTGAGTACGCCCAATGGCTGATGGAGCACGAGGGACTTGGGAAGAACGAGGTTCGACTTGATTACCGGGCTCAAGACACGCTCGGCAATTTCACCTCACTCGTCGATGAGCTCGAGGGTGAGGGGGTTGAGCACGTGCTGTTGGTGACCAGTGAGGATCATTTGCCTCGCGCCTTGATTGTTGGTGGGATCGTCGCCGGCAGCCGTGGCATCCGGTTGACGGGTGTGCCGGTGAGCTGTGCCGAGCGATGCCGAAGGGAAAGCATGGGAAAGCGGTGGGTGGATGGTCTGCGCGCCCTGGCCTGGGTGATCAGCGGGCGTGATCTGAAGCCCTGGGCACTCAGGCAATGGCCTGAACTGTTCTCTCAGCCCTGATCGAGCAGGGCGTTGATCCTGCGTTGAAGTTCGATGGTGGCGGCCTCCAGGTCAGGTTTGCGGCGGCTGCAGGGGGCAGAGATCGGCTCACCGATGCGCAGTTGGAGTGGCACCAACCTGGGCCAGCCTCGCCCCGTGCCCAGGGCCCGATGACTGTTGATGATGGCCACGGGCAGCAGCGGTGCTCCTGAGCGAGCGGACAGCAAGGCCGCTCCGGGCATGGGGTGATTGACGCGGCCGTCTGGCTGGCGCGTTCCATCCAGAAACACGCCGATGGCCCATCCTTCCTGAAGGCGGGCTGTGGCGGTGCGAATGGCCTCACGATCACTGGCGCCACGTTTCACGGGGTAGGCCCCGCAGGCCCGGATCAGAGGGCCCAGAAGGGGAATACTGAAGAGTTCCGCCTTCGCCATGAAGGCCACGGGACGCCCCAGGGCATGCCCCAACAGGGGTGGATCGAGATGGGAGCCATGGTTGGCCACAACCACAAGAGGGCCCTGCATGGGGACCTGCTCGTTCCCGCGGGTACTTCCTCTGAACAGCAGCCGGAAGAGCGGAAAGACCAGCACTCCGCTTACGAGCCGGTAGGTGAGACTCGGTCGTGGCGTGAGAATCAGTGGCCCTGGCGGTTGATTCTGGGAGTCAAGACTGCTCACGCTCAGAGACCGAGATCGCCGGCTCCAGCAAGCTGGGACAGCGTGACCCCGGGCATGGCGCGTTTGGCAAGCCCACTGAGAACAGCCCCTGGGCCAACCTCCACCAGGGTGTCCACTCCCGCATCGGTCATCGCCAGCATGGTTTCACGCCAGCGAACACCTGTGATCATCTGGCGATGTAGGCGGCGCTTGAGTTCAGCCGCATCCATGCAGGGGGTGGGGTCCGTGTTGCTCAGAACCGGGAAGCGCGCATCCTCAAAGGACAGATCGTCGAGGTGTTGCGAGAAGGCATCCGCCGCGTCCTGCATGAAAGGCGAATGAAAGGCTCCCGACACAGCCAGGGGGATCACCCGTTTACAGGTCAGGGCTTCACCAACCGCCGCTACAGCGTCTGCTGTGCCCGACAACACAACCTGGGCCGCACTGTTGTCGTTCGCGATCACCACGCCTTCCGTTGCGTTCACCAGGTCGTCGAGCTGACTGCGCTCGAAGCCGATAACGGCGGCCATCGCTCCTCCGCCAGCTGCGGCCATCAGTTCAGACCGGCGCTGCATCAGTTCAAGACCGGTGGCAGCATCAAACACCTCTGCGGCATAGAGGGCAACCAGTTCGCCGAGGCTGTGACCGGCAACCAGGGCAGGCTCGCGACCCTGCCGCCTCAGCTCATCCACGATCAGCGACTCGACCACGAACAGCGCGGGCTGGGTGTTGCGCGTGTCGTTCAAATCAGCAGGATCATCCGCATCGCCAGGCTCGCCGCGGCAAATCGCCAGAAGATCGCGACCCAGCAGCCTGGAAGCCAATGCAAAGCGCGCTTCGGCGCCAGGAAGGCTGAGGACAGGATCGGCCATTCCGACTTTCTGAGACCCCTGACCAGGAAACACCCAGGCGATCGACATTCTTGACGGCGCAATCGTTGGTGGAGCCTACGCGGGCCCCTGCCAGCGAAGCAGGGCCGCCCCCCAACTCAGCCCGGCACCAAACCCGCTAGTGGCCAGGAGATCGCCGCAGCCAACCCGTCCGTCGCGCACAGCCTCGTCGAGCATCAACGGGATGGTGGCTGCCGAGGTGTTTCCGTAGTCCGCGAGGTTGCTCAGAACCTTGGCGCTGGGAACCGACAGTCGATCCGCGACAGCATCGAGGATGCGTTGGTTGGCTTGATGGAGCAGGAGCCAGTCCAGTTGATCGGGTGAAACGTCGCAGCGCTTCAAGAGGGATTGGAGGACGGCGGGAACCTCTCGGACCGCGAACTTGTACACCTCCTGGCCATTCATCACGATCGGCCGATACCCTCCCGCACGGTGCTCGGCCTCATTCACGAGGGGAGAGGAGGCCTCGATGGCCGGCAGATTGAGGACGGCGCCGCGCGACCCGTCGCTCTGCAACAAAAAACCGAGAAGTCCGTCCTGATCCGTGGCTTCCAGAACGACGGCACCTGCGCCATCTCCAAAAAGCACGCAACTGCGGCGGTCGTCCCAGTCAACGAAGCGGCTGAGCTGGTCCGCACCGATCACCAGGGCACGGCGCATCGCACCCGTTCGCAGGTACTGGGCTGCGGTGACCAGTGCAAACAGAAAACCGCTGCATGCAGCCGTGAGATCGAAGGCAACAGCGTTCGTCGCGCCGAGGTCGGCCTGCACTCTTGGGGCTGAACCGAACAGATCATCGGGTGTGGAGGTGGCCAGGAGAATGAGGTCGAGATCCTCGGGAGATCGACCGGCCATGGTCAGGGCATTTCGACCTGCCTCCGCAGCGAGATCGACCAGGGTCTGACCTGCATCGCTGACCCTGCGACGACCGATGCCCGTGCGTGTGCGGATCCATTCATCGTTGGTATCAACCCTCTGGCTGAGCTGATCGTTGCTGATCACCTGTGCTGCCTGGGCGCTGCCGCTGCCGATCAGGGCCACGCCAAGGACCTGCGGTGATTGTCCAGCCAAGAGAAGATCCAAGCGGGTGGCGTCAGTCAACCACAGTCCGGCAGGGGAAAGCTCAGGCTTGCACCGTCGTTTGCTGGCTGAGTGCAGCGAGATCCTCCATCACGCCATGGCTGGCGGCTGAATGGGCCAGGCGCAGGGCACTGACCACGGACAGAGCTTTGCTGCTGCCGTGGCCAATCACACAGATGCCGTTCACGCCAAGGAGAAGAGCACCACCATGCTCGGCGTGATCCAGTCGCTTCTTGATGCGTTTGAGATTGCTTCGCAGAAAGGCGGAGCCCACCTTGCCGCGACGGCCCCTCGGTAGTTCGGCCTTGAGCACTCCCAACAGCACGCTTCCGACGGATTCAAGGAACTTGAGCAGCACATTGCCCGTGAAGCCATCGCAGACCACCACGTCGAAGGCTCCGGAGAGCACGTCCCGGCCTTCGCAATTGCCGGCGAAGTGCAAGCGAGATTCCTCTTTCAGGAGCGCGTAGGTGCTGAGTGCCAGGTCATTGCCTTTGCATTCCTCCTCGCCGATGTTGAGCAGTCCGACTCTGGGCTGCGCCACTTGCAGCACATCGCGGCTGTAGATGTTGCCGAGGAGGGCGAACTGATGGAGGTAAGAGGGCTTGCAATCCATGTTGGCGCCCACATCGAGAACCAAAACAGGCTGTCCTGGGTCCTTGGTGGGGAAGAGGGCGCCGATGGCTGGCCGGTCGATTCCCGAGAGACGACCCAGCCGAAAGATGGCGGAGGCCATCACGGCCCCTGAATTGCCAGCGGAGTACACCGCCTTGGCCTCACCGCGTTTCACGAGGTCCATGGCCACATTGATGCTGGCGTCGCGTTTGCGTCGCACAACCGTGGCTTCTTCATGCATTTCGACTGACGGTCCACTCATGATCAGTTCGAGATGACCCGCATCAATCGCAGCGTTCAACGCTTCGGTCAGGCCTGAAGCCGCCGCAGCCTCCAGGATTCGATCCGTCTCACCGACCAATCGAATGCGTACGGCAAGCCGTTCGATGGCTTGTAGGCAGCCTTCCAGGATTGGCGCGGGAGCATGATCGCCGCCCATGCCGTCCACAGCGACCCAAATCCTGTCTTGATCGTTGATCTCGAGGTCTTCCCCAGGCAGGCCGCCCTGCAGGCGGCGGAGGGGATCCATCACCGGTTGCAGCATGGATCCGGCCATGGAGGTGACGGATCCGGCCATGGAGCCTGCGGCATTGGCCGAGGTCGTCGCCGTGCCAACAAGGCTGGTCACGGCAGCATTGCGCCTGTACCAGATCACCAAACGGCGCACCGCCTTGGAGCGGCGGGGTTTGTTCCGGGGTGTGGAGGCCGGGTTCAGCTCAGGGTCCTTCGGAGGCAACGGAATCGACGATGCGCTGGAACAGGTAACCGGTTCCTCGAGCTGTGAGGATCAGCTCGGGATTGGCCGGATCGTCTTCCAGTTTGGAACGAAGACGGGAAATATGAACATCCACCACGCGCGTATCAACGTGTCGTTCTGGGGTGTAGCCCCAAACCTCCTTCAGGATCTCGCCACGGCTGAAGGGTTCGCCTGAGCGGCTCACCAGCAGCTCAAGCAAACTGAACTCCATCCCTGTGAGGCGGATGCGTTCATCGGCCCGGAACACCTGGCGCTTGTTGGTGTCGATCTTTAAATCAGACACCTTGATCAATCCGGAGTTGGGAATGCCGGCGGCGTGTTCTTTCTCCACCCTGCGCAGCACGCAGCGGATTCGGGCCTCCAGCTCTTTGGGACTAAAGGGCTTGATGACGTAATCGTCCGCTCCCAGCTCAAGTCCCGTGATGCGGTCGGCCACGTCGCCCAGGGCGGTGAGCATCACGATCGGCACATCCGATTCCTTGCGCAGCTCCTGGCAGACCCCGTAGCCATCCAGTTTCGGCATCATCACGTCGAGCACGACCAGATCCGGCTCGCACTCCTGGAAGCAGGCCAATGCTTCCGTGCCGTCGCAGGCAGTAACGACGTGATAGCCGATCATCGACAGCCTGGTTTCCAGAATCCTGCGGATACTGGCCTCGTCGTCCACTACGAGAATTGTTTCCTTGGTAGGGGCTGAGGCCGTCATATCGCCGGCAATGCTTCAAGTTATGGGTCACAAATAGGCGAGCGGCATGCCTTTTTGTTCACGCAACGCCAACTTTCTTCACTATTCGACGTGCCTCGTCCGTCCACTTTTTACGTCTGTCAGAGCTGCGGAGCGCAGACCCGGCAGTTCTTCGGTCGCTGTAACAGCTGCGGCAGCTGGAATTCTCTCGTCGAGCAGTCCGCCCCGAAGCAGGACTCACGCCGCCGCCGTGCCGGAGCCGATCCTGGAGCCGGGCCTCAGGCACGCCGTTCAACGTCGATGGCTGCCCTTGGCGACCAGCCACTGCAGCGTCTCCCAAGCGGGTATGGAGAACTGGATCGCGTTCTCGGTGGTGGGCTGGTTCCCGGTTCGCTCGTTCTGGTGGGTGGTGACCCTGGGATCGGCAAGAGCACCCTGCTGCTGCAGAGCGCATCGGCCATCGCCAGCCATCGTTCCGTGCTTTACGTGAGCGCTGAGGAGTCGGCCCAGCAGGTGAAATTGCGCTGGCAGCGCCTCACCGCAGACCCCAGCGATCTTCAGCTTCTGGCGGAAACCGATCTGGATCTGGTCCTCGAGGAACTTGAGGCTCTGCAGCCCGATGTGGCGATCATCGACAGCATCCAGGCCCTTCATGACGGCGATCTGTCCAGTGCCCCCGGTTCCGTGGCCCAGGTGCGGGAGTGTGCGGCTGCGCTTCAGCGCGTGGCCAAGCGTCAGAACACCGCCTTGCTGCTGGTGGGGCATGTGACCAAGGAAGGGGTACTCGCCGGCCCGAAGGTGCTGGAACATCTGGTGGATGCTGTGCTCACCTTCGAGGGGGATCGCTTCGCCAGCCATCGTTTGCTGCGCGCTGTGAAGAACCGCTTCGGCGCCACCCATGAACTGGGTGTGTTCGAGATGCGGGGGCAGGGCCTTGCCGAAGTGGGGAATCCCAGCGAGCTATTTCTCAGCGGCGAACGGGCCAGTGGTGTGGCCACGATCGTGGCTTGCGAGGGGACGCGTCCTCTGGTGGTTGATTTGCAGGCTCTTGTGAGCACCACCAGTTACTCCAGCCCGCGCCGCACGGCCACAGGAATTGCGGTGAACCGTTTGCATCAGATCCTCGCGGTGCTGGAGAAACACATGGGCCTGCCCCTGTCGAGGTTCGACTGCTATCTGGCTGTTGCCGGTGGACTGGATGTGGAAGAGCCCGCTGCTGATCTGGGTGTGGCCGCGGCTGTGGTGGCCAGCTACCGCGATTTAACCCTGCCTGCAGGAACGGTGTTGCTTGGGGAACTGGGCCTGGGTGGTCAGCTTCGGCCGGTGGGACAGCTGGAACTGCGCCTGCAGGAAGCCGTGCGCCTCGGGTTCACACGCGCTGTGGTCCCTCGGGGAAGCGGGCTGGGCCCTTTGGCCGCACGCCTCGATCTCGCGCTGCTCGAAGCCGGATCGATCACTGAAGCCCTCGTTCTTGGTTTGGGAGTAAATCCCGGCGATGACGATTGAGCGGGGTCGCGCTCAGAAGTAAACGTCCACATTGCTGCGGCCACTGGACTTCAGCCAGTTTTCGATGTCGAGGTAGCCGCCGGGATTCAGTCGCACAGCTTGGGTCCAGACGTCGGCGGCTTGATCAAACCATCCGTCGGCATCGTCGCGGCGCCCCTCTTCCTCCGCGGTGCGTCCACGCTTCTCGAAGATCAACCCCATGTTTTTCAGGCACGATGGCTGCTTGGGGTTTTCATCCAGGGCCTTCTGGTAGGTCGCCAGAGCCCGATCTTCTTCACCGTTGCTCATGTAGATGATGGCCATGTTCTTGAGGGTTTCGCCTCGGTCGATGGGGTTCTCCTCGAGCTTCAGGCTCTCTTCGTAATTTTCCAGTGCCTCTGCATAGTCCCCGTCGTTTTGAGCTGAGAGCCCATCCCGGTAGTACACATAGGCCTCCTTCGCTCTGGCGTTGATCGGCAACAGTTTCACGATCAGGTCGGCCATCACCGTGAAGCTCTTGTCGATGAAGTTGTCGTTGCGGTTGCTGCGGGGCACGAAGAGCTGGACGGATGGATCCATCCTGAACCCAACGGGTGATGCCTAGCGTGAGTTGATGGAATCCGTCGCCGTGTCCACATCGTCGTCAGTCGCAAGCACCTCTTCGTCGAGCGCCCAAGTGGTGTTGCTCGATGTGGAGGGAATGAAGTGCGGTGGTTGCGTGCGAGCCGTTGAACGCACACTTCAGGATCAGCCTGGAGTTCAGGAAGCCAGCGTCAACCTGGTGACCCGCAGTGCATGGCTGCGCCTCGATCCCGCTGGCCTGGATGCTCAGCAGTCGCTGGAGGGGGCTCTCGAGGCATTGCGCAGCAGGGGGTTTCCAGCCCAGCCGCGCCAGAGTGGTGTCTTGAGTGGAGATGCTGAGCCCGACCGGGCCTGGGGATGGTGGAACCAGTGGCGTCAGCTGATGGTGGCGCTGGTGTTGCTGCTGCTGTCGGTCCTCGGCCATTTGGCTGAGGCAGGGACGCTGGCCTTGCCGTTGATCGGGACGTTGCCGTTCCATGCGGGACTGGCCACAGTCGCTCTGTTTGGACCGGGGCGTTCCATCCTGCGCGGTGGTTGGGCCGCTGCTGTGAGTGGCGTTCCCAGCATGGACACGTTGGTGAGCCTGGGCGTTGGCAGTGCCTATCTCGCCAGTGTGGTGGCCCTGGTGTGGCCTGCGGTGGGCTGGCCCTGTTTCTTCAACGAACCGGTGATGCTTCTGGGCTTTGTGCTCCTCGGTCGTTTTCTCGAGGAACGGGCCCGTCGGCGTACTGGTCGTGCCCTCAAGGAATTGGCAGCACTCCAACCTTCATCGGCGCGGCTTGTGATGGCCGATGGCATCGTGCGGGATGTGCCAGTGGAGATGCTGCGGCCTGGTGAGCGCATTGAACTGCTTGCCGGGGATCGCATCCCGGTGGACGGTGTGATCGAAGAGGGCTTTTCCGCGGTGGACCTCTCCAGCCTCACCGGAGAACCGCTGCCTGTGGATGCCGGGCCGGGAACGGAGCTCAGTTCCGGTTGTCTCAATCTCGAGGCCACCCTGGTGATGGAGGTGCGCCGGGTGGGCCGTGAAACAGCACTTGCCCGAATCATTTCCTTGGTGGAACAGGCCCAGGCGCGGCGAGCGCCGATCCAAGGGCTCGCCGATCGGGTGGCTGGGCGGTTCTGTTACGGCGTGGTGTCGCTGGCGCTGCTCACCTTTCTGTTTTGGTGGCTGATTGGCAGCAGCCTCTGGCCGCAGGTTCTGGAGGTTCCTGTGGTGCTGATGGACCATGGCCAAGGGCATGGAGTTCATCAGTCCCTCGGAGCTGCAGCCCAGACGCCGTTCGGGCTTGGACTGCAGCTGGCGATCGCCGTCCTGGTGGTGGCTTGCCCCTGTGCTCTTGGTCTGGCAACCCCCACGGTGATCACTGTGTCGTCGGGTTTGGCAGCCCGCCAGGGCTGGCTCTTCCGGGGTGGTGATGTGATCGAGCGTTCCGCTGCGATCGAGCGGGTGATCTTCGACAAAACCGGCACCCTCACGCTGGGGAGGCCTTTGGTGGACGCAGTGCTCTTGAGTGATGATCCATCGCGCACGATTCAGTTGGCGGCCAGCCTCGAGCAGACCAGTCGCCATCCCCTTGCCCATGCCTTGCTGCAGGAGGCACAGCGCCTCAATCTTCCTCTGCTTCCGGTTCAGGAGAGTCGAACCGTCCCGGGAGCAGGGATGGAGGGATCACTGCCCGACTCTCCGGAGCAGCTGCGCGTTGGATCCCTGGAATGGTTGCGGGGCCAGGGGGTCGAATGGCCCGATCACCAGCGGCACGCCGTCGAATCCGCTCAGACCCGCGGACAGTCCTTGGTGGCTGTGAGCCTGGGCAACCGGCCGATCGGCCTGGTGGCCATCGATGATCGTCTGCGTCCCGATGCGGGGATTGCCGTTCAGCGCCTGCGATCCCAGGGGTTATCACTCGGCATGCTCAGCGGTGACCGTCGCCAGGCCGTGGAACGGGTGGGTCAGACGCTGGGGATCCAAGCGGATGAGATGGCCTGGCAGCTGCTTCCGGATCAGAAGCTTGAACGGCTGGAGCGTTGGCGCCGGTTTCAGCCAGTGGCGATGGTGGGCGATGGCATCAATGATGCGCCAGCTCTGGCAGCCGCTGATTTGGGGATTGCCGTGGGGACCGGCACCCAGATCGCTCAGGACACGGCTGACTTGGTGTTGATGGGTGATCGCCTGGAGGCTTTGCCAGAGGCCCTCGGATTGGCGCGGCGCACGATGCGCAAGATCCGTCAGAACCTGGTCTGGGCGTTCGGCTACAACCTCATCGCACTGCCTGTTGCGGCAGGGGTTCTGCTACCGGGCTTCGGCATTCTTCTCTCCCCTCCCCTTGCTGCATTGTTGATGGCCCTCAGTTCGGTCTCCGTCGTGGTCAATGCCCTCAGCCTGCGGCTCCCCTGACCATGAAGGGGCGTTTCCTGGTGCTGGAGGGGATCGATGGCTGCGGCAAGACCACGCAGCTGCGCCAGCTTGCTGACTGGCTTCCGGGTAGCGGCCTAATGCCTGATGGGGCAACGTTGCATCTCACCCGTGAGCCTGGCGGGACCCCCCTCGGTCGTGCTTTGCGTGAGCTGCTGCTTCACCCGCCTGATGACGTGGCGCCGTGCCCGGAGGCCGAGCTTCTGATGTATGCCGCCGACCGGGCTCAGCACGTGCAGCGCCGAATTCGTCCAGCCCTCGAATGCGGCGACTGGGTGCTCAGTGACCGCTTCAGTGGGTCAACTCTCGCTTATCAAGGCGATGGGCGTGGTTTGGATAGGGCACTGATTCTTGACTTGGAGCGGATTGCCACCGCTGGCCTCGTGCCGGATGTCACGCTCTGGCTCGATTTGCCTCTTGAGGCGAGCATCGCCAGACGGGGCGATCGGGCTGAGGACCGGATTGAGGCTGAGGGGCAGGCCTTTCTGGGCAGGGTGGCCAATGGATTCCGGGTGCTGGCTGCGGAACGGGACTGGGTTGGTATCCCTGCTGATTTGAGCCCAGGGGAGGTGCACAAGGCCATCCGCTTTGCTCTGGAAGGGAACACCGCTTTCAGGAGGCTGTGACCGATGGCCAACGAGCTGTTTGCTGATGTTCAGGGGCAGCCCCTTGCCACCAAGTTGCTGCAATCCGCCTTAGAGCTTCAGCGCCTTGCACCGGCTTACCTGTTCAGCGGCCCTGACGGGGTGGGTCGCAGGCTTGCCGCCTTGCGCTTCATGGAAGGTGTGCTCAGTGGCGGCAGCCAAGACCCCAGGGAGCGACGGCGTCTTGAAGAGCGCAACCATCCAGATCTTCTCTGGGTGGAGCCCACCTACAGCCATCAGGGGCGTCTCATCTCCAGGTCTGAAGCCGAAGCCGCCGGAGTGAGCAGGCGCACACCGCCCCAGGTTCGTTTGGAGCAAATTCGTGACCTCGGCCGTTTTCTGGCTCGGCAGCCCTTGGAGTCCGCGCGAGGGCTGGTGGTCCTTGAGCAACCGGAGGCGATGGCGGAGGGGGCGGCCAATGCCTTGCTCAAGACCCTCGAAGAGCCGGGCCACGGATTGTTGATCCTGCTTTCGGCTGCCCCTGATCGTTTGCTGACCACCATCCGCTCTCGATGCCAGCAGATCCGTTTCACTCGGTTGCCCGAAGGTGCGATGCATGCCGTGCTGGCCCAGCTGCCTGATGGCTCCGGGCACCAAGCTCTGGAGATTGCTGCCGCTGAGCCTGAGCTGGTGGCTCTGGCGTCAGGCTCTCCAGGAGCACTGCTCGAGCATGTGCGTGTTTGGGGCACGATTCCAGAGGACTTGAGGGAGCGCTTGAAGCATCCTCCTCAAACCCCCCTGGCCGCGCTCGGCCTGGCGAGGGATGTCTGCGAACAGCTGGAGGGAGAGCAGCAGCTCTGGTTGATCAGCTGGTGGCAAACCGTTCTCTGGCGACAGGAACTGAGCAGGGCGTCCGTTGAACGCCTGAATCGCCTGCGTCAGCAGCTGTTGTCGTTTGTGCAGCCGCGTTTGGCCTGGGAAGTGACTCTGCTCAATCTGATCAGAGTTCCAACCGTCTAACTCAGGCGCTTGCGCGACTGTTCTGATCATTCTGTTCGCGATCCTGCCGAGCCTGAGCAAGTACATCCTCGAGACCCTCTAACTGGGCGCCGGTGGGAAGTTCCAGGCAGTAACCAGCTCCGTAGACCGTTTTGATGAAACGGGGTTTCCGAGGATCGGGTTCGAGCTTGGTGCGCAGGTGACGCACGTGAACACGGATGGTCTCGATGTCATCGTCCGGCTCGTACCCCCAGACTTCCTTGAGGATCAAAGAAGGTGCAACGGTTTGGCCGTGACGCTGGAGCAGGCAGTGCAACAGCTCGAATTCGAGGTGGGTGAGGCGGACAGGCTTGTCGAACCAGATGGCTTCGAAGCGCTCAGGAACCAGGGTGAGCGGCCCGTAGCTGAGAATTTCGTGGTGATTGCCGGAGGTGCCCACAGGAGCCCGGTCGCTTCGCCGTAACAGGGCCTTGATACGCACCTGAAGCTCTTCGAGATCGAATGGCTTCGTGAGGTAATCATCGGCGCCGGAGTTGAAGCCGCTCACTTTGTCCTTCGTGCCGCCAAGAGCTGTGAGCATCAGAATCGGAATCCCCGATGTGCGGTCATCCCGCCGGAGCCTCTGGCAGAGGGTCAACCCATCGACTTTCGGGAGCATCAGGTCGAGAAGGATCAGGTCCGGGCTGTATTGAAGAGCGAGGGCCTGGCCTTTGATGCCGTCGTCAGCGCTCTGAACGTCAAAGCCGCTGTGCTCGAGATGGCCGCTGACCAGCTCGCGCATGTCCCGGTCGTCTTCGATCAGCAGGATGCAGGGCTTCATCGACTCGCAGGCGGTTGGAACAGGGAAGACGTGGTGATGCCGCGTCGTGGCTTGACAGATTCTCTCAAGGTTCTCTTGAACTTGCAGTGATTCATTGAGGGGGCCTTGAAGGGGTGATCAGCCTGGATCCACTGCGGCGGAAAGCGTTGAGCGAAATGCTGGTGCTGGCATGATCGCTTGCCTCTTCAGGAAGTCTTCGGTTTCGGGCGACTGCCGGTAACGAAATTCCATCCGTTGAAGGAATTTGTTCATTGCCAGGCTGTTGCCCAAAAAAAAACACACCACAAGCGTCTCGCCGTGGTGTGTGGTGATGAAAGCTCCCCGGGCGGGATTCGAACCTGCGACCAATCGATTAACAGTCGACCGCTCTACCGCTGAGCTACCGAGGAATGTGACCCAGAGAACTTACCCTTCAGGCCCTCCGTCCCGCAAGAGGCTCGAGCTCTCGTCTCAAGCTTGAGCCACTGCCCCAGGCTCCGATGCGGCCTTTTTCCATCCGGGCTGCACCATCGGCGTGATCCAGCTCTCCGAGGCGATGGGTGACCCAGAGTGCGGTCAGGGGGCTTTTGGAGCGGTGGCACAGTTGTTGAACTGTGGCGAGGATCGAGGCCTGGCTCGCCGTGTCGAGAAGGGCGGTTGGCTCGTCGAGCAGCAGCAGATTGGCGTCGCTGGCGAGAGCGCCTGCAATGGCGAGGCGCTGCTTCTGCCCGCCGCTCAGGGTATGAATCGGCCGACCAGCCATTCCGGCCAGGCCGACCTGCTCGAGCAAGTTCTGAATCCTCTTTGTTTTTTCAGATCTCGATAGATGAAACGGCAGATTGAGCAGAAGCTCGCTGCCGCAGCTTGGTAGGAGCAGTTGATGGTCTGGATTTTGGAACACCAAAGCCGGCCGCAGGGCGCAGTGCACTCGGCCGCTCTGCGGATTGACCAGGCCGCAGATCATCCGGAACAGGGTGCTCTTGCCGCTCCCGTTGCTGCCTACCAGCATCCAGAGTCCTGGGGATCGGATCTGGATGCTGCAGCGATCAAGCGCCTTGGTTCCGCAGGGCCAACAGAAGCTGACCCGATCAAAGCGAAGCGCTGCTTGCTCAGAGTCGGCCTGTTCCACCGGCAGCATTTTTGTCAGGCTTCGAGGGAGAAGCCCGGGCGCTTCGTGCCGCCGCTGGCGGCTGTTTTCTCATAAATCTGCACAGCCAGCAGATCGCTCGTGAGAACGCTGAGTCGCTTGCCCTCCACCTTCTCGCAGCTGAGCTCGAGCAGGCGTGGCTGTCCCTGCTCAAGGGCCGTACGCACTTGTTGGTAAAGCGCTTCTGCCGAATCGTGCTCCTTTCTTTGCACGGAGACCGGCATCGGACTCATGCGCAGAGCCAGCTCAATCACGTACACAGACCAATCCCGTAGATGGCACCATCTTCGCCAATCAGGGCGATCCCCGAGTCGTTGGGCATTTTTACTCATGTCGGGCTTGTTGTTCGGCTTTCTTGCCCACAAACAGCGCACGGCCACTAGGCTCGTCACGTAAAGCTTCATGAAGCTCCTCCAATGACGATCGCTGTAGGACGCGCGCCACAGCGGGGATGGTTCGACGTCCTCGATGACTGGCTCAAGCGCGACCGCTTCGTTTTTGTCGGCTGGTCCGGCATTCTTCTCTTTCCAACGGCCTATTTGGCCATCGGTGGCTGGCTCACCGGCACCACTTTTGTTACCTCCTGGTACACCCACGGCATTGCCTCCTCGTACCTGGAAGGTTGCAACTTCCTCACCGCTGCTGTGTCCACCCCCGCTGATGCGATGGGTCACAGCCTGCTTCTGCTCTGGGGCCCTGAGGCCCAAGGCGACTTCGTTCGCTGGTGCCAGCTCGGCGGCCTCTGGGCCTTCGTGGCCCTGCACGGCGCCTTCGCACTGATCGGCTTCATGCTGCGTCAGTTCGAGATCGCTCGTCTGGTGGGCATCCGCCCTTACAACGCCATCGCCTTCTCCGGTCCGATCGCGGTGTTCGTCAGCGTCTTCCTGATGTACCCCCTCGGCCAGAGCAGCTGGTTCTTCGCGCCCTCCTTCGGTGTGGCTGCGATCTTCCGCTTCCTCCTCTTCCTTCAGGGCTTCCATAACTGGACCTTGAACCCCTTCCACATGATGGGCGTGGCCGGCATCCTCGGCGGCGCACTGCTCTGCGCCATTCACGGCGCAACCGTGGAAAACACCCTGTTTGAGGACGGCGAGCAGGCCAACACCTTCAAGGCGTTCGAGCCCACTCAGGAAGAAGAGACCTATTCAATGGTCACCGCCAACCGCTTCTGGAGCCAGATCTTCGGGATCGCGTTCTCCAACAAGCGCTGGCTGCACTTCTTCATGCTGTTCGTGCCTGTGATGGGCCTGTGGACCAGTTCCATCGGCATCATCGGCCTGGCCCTCAACCTGCGCGCCTACGACTTCGTGTCGCAGGAGATCCGCGCTGCAGAAGATCCCGAATTCGAGACCTTCTACACCAAGAACATCCTTCTCAATGAAGGTCTGCGTGCCTGGATGGCACCGGCTGACCAGCCGCACGAAAACTTCGTCTTCCCTGAAGAGGTTCTGCCCCGCGGCAACGCTCTCTGATTGTCAGAACTCAATTCAAGTTTTCCTCGGGAATGCCTTCGGGCATCCCCTTTTTTTTGCTTGCCAGAGACCCTCGAGCATTGCAGTGGTTGGCGTATCTTCGTGATCGCATTAGCCAGCTGATTCACCAGCAAGGGGGCGCGCTGATGTTGCGCCGGGTGCAAGGCACAATTCAAGGCCTGAAGGCCACCGCCGGCAGTCCCAATCGCTGCGCTGCGCTTGGTTGAGCAATCGCTGTTGCACCTTTTGGGAAGAGCCCCAGCCGGGGTCGCTTGGGTGAAGAAGCAGAGCCGTCCAGCCCTCTGCATCCAGCGGGCCATCAAAGCTTTTCTTAGGAAAGGCGATCTGGCGCCGTTGACTCAGGTGAGGCACGAGATAACTGGTGGTGAGCATGCCGGCATCGGCTGGCACGGTGGCTGTGGCTGCGGCCGCATCACTTTGCAAAGTGATGCGTTCCAGATAGGGCCCTGTGAAGAACCAGGGTTTGGCCAGGGCCAGCCAGAAGGCTGTCGCCCAGATCAGGCTCCAGGAAAGTCGCGGGCGCGGGCGGCTTTTTGCCAACCCACCATCAACGGCCGCCAGCACAGCGACCAGCGCCAGAGGCAAGCTGTAGTGATGCACAAGGGTTCGGTAGCTAGCGGAGCCCGACAGCAAATTGACCAGCACTAGGGGTAGTGCGATCAGCAGAGTCGGCAGTGATCGCCGTCGCCAGAGCCAGATGCAGGGCAGGCAGAGCAGCAGTAGATACTGAAGACCTCCGCTCCAGTCAAGGCTCTGAAAGATCTGCATTGGTCCGCCGCTGAGATGGCTGAACATGCGAGCGGCGGCCTTGGGGCCTTCGCCATTGCGCAGCCAGGGGTACAGCCACCGACTCAGCATCAGCAACCAGCCCGCAGCCAGTCCGATGACGGCGGCACTCCACCGCCAGCGCTGGCGCCATGCCAAATCGAGCCCCATGCCGCCGAGCACCAGCACCAGCCCATCACGGGCCCCCAGCATCACCAGCAGCAGGGCCAGCCAGAGGCGCGGGCGCTCCTCCCGTTCGGCCCAGAGGGCCAAGGCGAAGGCCGGCATCGCCCAGGTCTCAGGGTGAAAGTCAAAAAGGGTTGCGTTGAACACCACCGGTTGCAGCCACCAGAGTCCGCAGGCCAGCCAACAGTTGTATCTAGTGAGTCCAGCCTGCTGCGCCAGCCACCAAATTGGGATTGCCGTAAGGCTCAACGCCAAGGCCTGTGTTAGCAGTAGCCACTGCACCGATGGCAGCAGTCGGTAGAGCGCACCAGCGCCATACAACAACCAGGCGCCGTGATCCGCCAGCACGTGAACGTGCTCCATCGAAGAGATCGGCGGCAACCCCTTGCTGATCAGCCAGACCCACTGGTCAAACAGACCCAGGTCGTAGGCGTTGCTCTGCAGCAGGCCATGCCGCAGGGCGCTGCAGCCCCAGCCCATCAGACCCAAACCGACGGCAAGACCCCAGAGCTGGCGAGGTGGTTTCATTGGCATCGCCACAGCTTCCAGTCGCCTGCGACCGGGTCATGATTTAGTAAACAGCCAGGCATCCGCTTATTGCTCACAAGCCAGAAGGGCGTCTCGGGTGATTCGCTTTTGCGGTAACGCTGCAAATTACGACCTGCGTACCAGCCAAGGGATGGCCGGGTGGGACCTTGAAGCCAAACGGACGCATTGGCCGGCAGCGCCCGCACTTGGGCGGCCACAGGTCGTGGATCCCAGCTTTCATTCAGCTCCCACAACCAAAGGCGGCTGTGCCAAAGAGCCAGCAGCGCCAGGCTCCAGGCGATCACCAGGATCCCCAGCCCTCGTCGTCGTCGCTGGGGCTGGGGATGTCTGATGACTTGACCTCCTAACAACAGTCCGAACCCCGCCAGAAGCAGGCTCAGGCCCGGCAGTTGCGGCTCGCGGATTACCAGCGTGCCCAATCCAGCCAGGCTCAGTCCAAAGCCGAGGGCCTGCCAGCACCGGGTCACCCAGTGGGGCGCACCGGAGTCGAGCAATTGAGTCAGCCCCTCGGCGCAGAGCAAGGCAAGCGGAGGCCAGAGGAGGTGGCTGTACCAGGGCAACTGGGTGCGTAGCGGCAGCACCAGTGCGGCACTGCCGATGAACAGCCCAAGCTCCCAGCGTCCGGCGCTCTGTCGCCGGTGTCCCCAGGCCCAGCGCAGTCCAATGGGGAGCAGCAGAAGCCAGGGCCAGCCCCCTTCGAGCACTTCCACCCACGGGGTCCACCAGCCATGGCCATCGCCGATGCTGCTCGTCAGGCGAGCCAGTCCCTGCCCGCCCCACATCAGCAGTGCATCGCTGCCTCGCACACTCCAGTGCCAGAGATGCCAGGCCAAACCTGGCAGGAGCCCTAAAACCAGGGTGATCCAGCCACGCCAGCGAGGCCAGCTGCTGCGGCCACCCACGATCAGAGCGATCAGGGCCAATCCCAGCAGCGCCGGCGGTTTCAAAAGCAGCACGCCACTGCCGGCAACTCCTGCAGCGAGGGCTCTTAACGGTTGCTCTCGGGACCTGACCCAGCCCCACCAGAGCAGCAGGCTGCAACTCACAAGAGTTCCATCCAGCATTGCCAGCCGACCGTGACGTGCCATCGGGAGGAGGGTCATCAAAACCACGCCAGCGAGTAGGGCCTTGCGGTTTTTGTGAGCACCACCCAGAGCCCTGCGCAGCAGAACGATCAGCGGCACTGCCAGGCTGGAAAGAAGGGCGGGCAACAGACGCACCAAGGTTTCGTTCTCGCCGTGGCTGCGGATCAGTTGCCCGATTGGTGCATGGAGACCGGGAGGTTTGTTGAGGTAGGCCTGCTGCCATTTCATCGGCAGCAAGTTTGTGGTGGAGCGGGCCACGGTGGCAACCCGTCCTTCGTCCCAGTCGCGCAGCGGCAGGTTGCCAAGTCCCGGCAACCAGAGTGCGAGCGTGAGCAGCCAGAGCAAAAGCGGAACCAGCCAGTGGCTTTGCCCTGCAAAAGTTCTCCTGCCTCCGTTATGGTTCAAGAGTTCAGACCGCAGTGATGTGGTGGTGTTCGTTGATCTTCGGATCCAGGGCTCGACCGGATGCATCACCGGCGATCATCAATCCATTCAGGAGGAGGTGTCCATGAGTTCCAGTTCTTTCACGCAGGGTCTGCTGATCGCGGAGAACGCCGGCTGACGGCTTCATCTTTTAAGTGATCAATCGGTTCCGCGCCAAAGCGGACCCGGCGAGAGCCCCCGTTCGGTTTCCGAATGGGGGCATCGTTTTAAGTGCTTGTTTTGACGATCAACCACCTTGTTGTTGGAGGTGCGATTCGTTCAGCATTTTGTTGTTTTGAACATTTGAGCCTCAAATGGCAACATCTGATACCAGACGGGTAAAAGAGCGGCACATATTGGCTGGTTAAGGGGGGGTAATGCAACATATTTCCATCATCGCTACGGCGTGTTCCCTCAATTTTTGGTGTGAGGAATCTCATGAAACTTTTCCAGCAACTGCTGGTGGCACCTGCAGCCCTTGGTTTGTTGGCTCCGCTGGCATCCGATTCAATGCGCCCCGCTTCAGCCACCGAGCTGAACATCGACGGGGTTTCGGAGTACACGGCTAAGCCTCGTAAGGCTCGTTCCAGCTCCAGCCTGGACCAGGTCACCAGCATCACTCAGTTCTCCGATGTGTATCCCACTGATTGGGCGTACCAGGCACTGAGCAACCTGATCGAGCGCTACGGCTGCGTCGCTGGCTATCCCAACGGCACCTACCGTGGCAACCGGGCCATGACCCGCTTTGAAGCGGCTGCCCTGCTGAACGCCTGTCTCGACCGCGTCACCGAAGTGACCGACGAGCTCAAGCGCCTGATGAAGGAGTTCGAGAAGGAACTCGCCATCCTCAAGGGCCGCGTGGACGGTCTGGAAGCCCGCGTTGGCGAACTGGAATCTACCCAGTTCTCCACCACCACCAAGATGAGTGGTGTGGCCACCTTCGTGACCGGTGCTAATACCTTCGGCGGGGATGCCACCGTTGTTGGTCAATATGGCATTTCTACAAAGCTTGACTCCAACCCGAATTCTCCATTTTTTGGGGTGGGTAGTCGTAAGAAAATGGCCAGCGTTGCCAACCAAAATCTCGGCGCTGCTGTCTTTAACTACGATTTGAAAATTGATTTCGATACCAGTTTTACTGGTAAAGATCTGCTGCGTACCAGACTGCGTACTGGCAATTTCACCAATAGCGCTTTTGGCTTCAGTGCCAGCTCGGGAATTGTTAGTCCGTTTGGAGGAACCTACGCAACAGCTTCTGGTTTAGAGGTTGCCTTTGAAGAAGGCCCTAAGGCCAACGCGGTTTCAATTGATCGATTGTTCTATCAGTTCCCTCTTGGTAGTGATTTCACGGTTACAGCAGGTGGTTACGTCCGTCAGGACGACATGCTTGCGGTTTGGCCGAGTGCTTATCCGTCTGACACGGTTCTTGACTTCTTCACCTACGCAGGTGCTCCTGGCGCCTACAGCCTAAATCTTGGACCTGGTGCCGGTATTTGGTGGAGCAACGACGGCTTCAGCATCAGTGCCAACTATGTGTCGAGCAACGGCAATTTTTCGGCTCCCAGCTCAGTTGATGCGAATGGCGATACCACCTGTGATAACGCTGGTGGAATCGCTACTGATTGTTCTGCCGGTACAGGAACAGTTCAGCTTGCATACGCTGGTAGTGGCTGGGGACTGGCTGCCGCTTATACCTACAGTTCTTTGAACTGGGGCACTGTTTATGAGTCAACAGGTACCCCTCTGGCTACACAGGTTGGATTGCTGGGCAACAGCAACAATGTTGCCGTCAGCGCTTGGTGGGAGCCTGAGAATTCCGGAATCATTCCCTCAATCAGTATTGGTTGGGGCCTGAATTCGACCAATGGGGACGACGAGTCAACCTTGTCTGGTTATGAGTTCGATTCTGCGACCTCCCAGTCTTGGTACGTCGGTCTCCAATGGAGTGATGTGTTCCTCGAGGGCAACAACGCTGGATTGGCTGTTGGTCAAGAGGCATTTGTCACTGGTATCGACCTCTCTGGTACAGGAACTGGACTTGGATCTTCTTCCGACGCTGAGAATTCATTAGCTCGCGATGGCCAGTACGCCTGGGAATTCTGGTATCAGTTCCAGGTCACCGACAATATCTCGGTCACACCTGCGCTCTTCTACCTCAGCCGCCCTTTGGGTGCAGCAACTCAGGGTGAAACCTTCAATCAGTTCGGCGGTCTGGTGAAGACCTCCTTCAAGTTCTGATTGGAATCAATCCAAATTCCACTTGGATCAACGCGAGTCTCCTGAGATTCCTCCCTTCCCCCTCCGCATCACTGCGGAGGGGTTTTTTGTGGACAGCTTCTGCAGCGGCCTCCTGTGCAAGCGTTGTCTTCACCATTAAGTTTCTGATGGACATATTTGTCCTATCCCTCAATTTTTGGTGTGAGGAACCCCCATGAAACTCTTCCAGCAACTGCTGGTGGCACCTGCAGCCCTGGGCCTTCTGGCTCCCATGGCCGCCAACGCCACTGAGCTGAACATCAACGGTGTGTCCGACTACGCCGAGTCCGGCGAGCAGGTCACCAGCATCACTCAGTTCTCCGATGTGTATCCCACTGATTGGGCGTACCAGGCACTGAGCAACCTGATCGAGCGCTACGGCTGCGTCGCTGGCTATCCCAACGGCACCTACCGCGGCAACCGGGCCATGACCCGCTTTGAAGCGGCTGCCCTGCTGAACGCCTGTCTCGACCGCGTCACCGAAGTGACCGACGAGCTCAAGCGCCTGATGAAGGAGTTCGAGAAGGAACTCGCCATCCTCAAGGGCCGCGTGGACGGTCTGGAAGCCCGCGTTGGCGAACTGGAAGCCACCCAGTTCACCACCACCACCAAGCTGAAGGGTCAAACCACCTTCGTGACCGGTGCTGTGACCGCCGGTGGTGACAATGGTTCCAAGTACATCTACGACACCAGCGCCACCTACTTCAGCGACAGCGACGGCACGATCAAAGAGGTCGGCAAGGTTCAGCGCTCGAACCGCAACACCGTCTTCAATAAGAACGGAACTCAAGGTGGAGCCAACGCCTACAACCGCAACTATGGCGCCTTCACCTTCAACTACGACCAGCGCCTGAAGCTGAACACCAGCTTCACCGGTAAGGACCTGCTGGTTGCCCGTCTGCGTACCGGTAACTTCACCAAGAGCGGCAACGGCAACGCTTTCGGTGGCTCGGGAGTGAATCTCACTGCCCTTGATATTGCGACCGACTCTGGTGTGCCCGGTGCTCAAAATATCGTCACCCTTGATCGTCTGTTTTATAAGTTCCCAGTCGGCAAAGAGTTCACTGTGATTGCTGGTGCGCTTGCTCGTAACACCGAATCGATTGCGCTTTGGCCTTCTGTTTACAACAAAGGTGCAACCAAAATTCTCGACTGGACGGCCCTGATGGGCACCAGTGCTGTTTACAACAAGGAAGTTGGTCAGCTAATCGGTGCTTACTGGAAGCAGAAGGTTGATAAGGGTCAGAACGCATTCAGCGTTTCGATCAACTACACAGCAGATGATGACAACGGCAACGAAACCGATCCCACCAGCGGTGGTTTCATGACGGGTAATTCCCAGGCCAGCTTCCTGGCTCAGATCGGTTACGCCGGTCCTCAGTGGGGTGTTGCTTTCGGTTATCGCTATGGGCAGTGTGAAAGCGGTAATGGATACCGTCGTGGCACCGAGTTCGCCAAGTTTGATGGCACCTGGAACAACCAGTGCTCGTATCAGCCTCGTGAAAACGTCACCATCAACGGCACTGAGTACAACGTTCCTAAGGGCAGCGTTAACTCCGATGGAGACTACGTTCTTGATGCAGCCAAGCGCTCTGGTGCTTCCACCAACAGCTATGCGCTGAACGCCTACTGGCAGCCTGAGAACTCTGGTTTCATCCCCTCCATCTCCGTGGGCTGGGGCATCAACCAGAACACCACCGAGAACAAGATCGGTGGATCACCTGTCAGCAGCCAGAGCTGGATGGTGGGCCTGAAGTGGGACGACGTGTTCCTGAAGGGCAACGACCTCGGCTTCGGCTTCGGTCAGCCCGTCTTCGCAACCGGTCTTGAAGGCTGTGAAGGCAAGCGCAGTGACGAGCGTCAAGCCTGTGGCGACACTCCTTTCGATGGCAACTACGTCTTCGAACTGTTCTACAACTTCCAGGTCACCGACAACATCAAGGTCACCCCTGCGATCTTCTACCTGTCCCGCCCCATGGGTCAGAACACAAGGCGCCTGGTGGAGAACGGCACCGGTTACGACGGTCAGTTCAACGTGTTCGGCGGTCTGATCCAGACCACCTTCAAGTTCTGATCTGACATCAGCACCATCTCTGGGGTCCGTTTGTACGGGCCCTCGAGATTCTTTTCCTCACACAGTTCACTTTTCACACACTTTGATTCCCCCTCAATTCGAGGGGGTTTTTTATTGTAATCATCTGGTTAACAGGTCAGCATTTCCTTTGGTCTGGGTCTGATTGTTTGTCGTTCTGGATAGTCTCGAGTTGGGGTGACTTGCGCCCCTATCCCTCAATTTTTGGTGTGAGGAATTCCATGAAACTTTTCCAGCAACTGCTGGTGGCACCTGCAGCCCTTGGTTTGTTGGCTCCGCTGGCATCCGATTCAATGCGCCCCGCTTCAGCCACCGAGCTGAACATCGACGGGGTTTCGGAGTACACGGCTAAGCCTCGTAAGGCTCGTTCCAGCTCCAGCCTGGACCAGGTCACCAGCATCACTCAGTTCTCCGATGTGTATCCCACTGATTGGGCGTACCAGGCACTGAGCAACCTGATCGAGCGCTACGGCTGCGTCGCTGGCTATCCCAACGGCACCTACCGTGGCAACCGGGCCATGACCCGCTTTGAAGCGGCTGCCCTGCTGAACGCCTGTCTCGACCGCGTCACCGAAGTGACCGACGAGCTCAAGCGCCTGATGAAGGAGTTCGAGAAGGAACTCGCCATCCTCAAGGGCCGCGTGGACGGTCTGGAAGCCCGCGTTGGCGAACTGGAATCTACCCAGTTCTCCACCACCACCAAGCTGAAGGGTCAAACCACCTTCGTGACCGGTGCTGTGACCGCCGGTGGTGACAATGGTTCCAAGTACATCTACGACACCAGCGCCACCTACTTCAGCGACAGCGACGGCACGATCAAAGAGGTCGGCAAGGTTCAGCGCTCGAACCGCAACACCGTCTTCAATAAGAACGGAACTCAAGGTGGAGCCAACGCCTACAACCGCAACTATGGCGCCTTCACCTTCAACTACGACCAGCGCCTGAAGCTGAACACCAGCTTCACCGGTAAGGACCTGCTGGTTGCCCGTCTGCGTACCGGTAACTTCACCAAGAGCGGCAACGGCAACGCCTTCGGCGGCTCGGGAGTGAACCTGACCGCTCTCGACATCGCCACCGATTCCGGTGTGCAGGACGAGAAGGCCAACATCGTCACCCTCGACCGTTTGTTCTACAAATTCCCGGTTGGCAAAGAGTTCACCGTGATCGCCGGTGCACTGGCTCGTAACACCGAGTCCATTGCTCTCTGGCCTTCTGTTTACAACAAGGGTGCCTCCAAGATTCTCGACTGGACTGCTCTGATGGGCACCAGCGGTGTTTACAACAAGGAGACCGGACAACTGGTCGGTGCCTACTGGAAGCAGAAGGTCGACAAGGGCCAGAATGCTTTCAGCGTGTCTGTCAACTACGTTGCTGACGACGGCGACGGTAATGAAACCGACCCCACCAAGGGTGGTTTCATGACCAGCAACTCCCAGGCCAGCTTCCTGGCTCAGATCGGTTACGCCGGTCCTCAGTGGGGTGTTGCTTTCGGTTATCGCTATGGCCAGTGCGACAGCGGCAACGGCTATCGCCGCGGCACCTCGTTTGCCAAGACCGGCAATTGGAACAACGAGTGCTCGTATCAGCCTCGTGAAAACGTCACCATCAACGGCACTGAGTACAACGTTCCTAAGGGCAGCGTTAACTCCGATGGAGACTACGTTCTTGATGCAGCCAAGCGCTCTGGTGCTTCCACCAACAGCTATGCGCTGAACGCCTACTGGCAGCCTGAGAACTCTGGTTTCATCCCCTCCATCTCCGTGGGCTGGGGCATCAACCAGAACACCACCGAGAACAAGATCGGTGGATCACCTGTCAGCAGCCAGAGCTGGATGGTGGGCCTGAAGTGGGACGACGTGTTCCTGAAGGGCAACGACCTCGGCTTCGGCTTCGGTCAGCCCGTCTTCGCAACCGGTCTTGAAGGCTGTGAAGGCAAGCGCAGTGACGAGCGTCAAGCCTGTGGCGACACTCCTTTCGATGGCAACTACGTCTTCGAACTGTTCTACAACTTCCAGGTCACCGACAACATCAAGGTCACCCCTGCGATCTTCTACCTGTCCCGCCCCATGGGTCAGAACACAAGGCGCCTGGTGGAGAACGGCAC
Source organism: Synechococcus sp. MEDNS5 (assembly GCF_014279875.1). NCBI lineage: Bacteria > Bacillati > Cyanobacteriota > Cyanophyceae > Synechococcales > Synechococcaceae > Synechococcus > Synechococcus sp. MEDNS5. The sequence goes on along the minus strand of NZ_CP047952.1, from coordinate 2,120,868 downwards.
CGGTTACGACGGTCAGTTCAACGTGTTCGGCGGTCTGATCCAGACCACCTTCAAGTTCTGATCTGACATCAGCACCATCTCTGGGGTCCGTTTGTACGGGCCCTCGAGATTCTTTTCCTCACACAGTTCACTTTTCACACACTTTGATTCCCCCTCAATTCGAGGGGGTTTTTTATTGACTGTTGACCAGACCATCAACGGACTGTCCAAGAAGTGCTGATGATGGGTTGGGTAGAAAGAAGCGCGAGCCCAGGGTTTGCTATGGCGATTGCCCCAGACATCACAGCCCTTGTGGGACGTACTCCCATGGTGCGGCTTAATCGCTTGCCCAAGGCCTGGGGATGCACCGCTGAAATCGTGGCCAAGTTGGAAAGCTTCAATCCCACGGCGTCGGTGAAGGATCGGATTGCCGGCGCCATGGTGGAGGCGGCTGAAAGCGCAGGCACCATTGCACCCGAGCGGACAGTTCTGGTGGAGCCCACCAGTGGCAACACCGGAATCGCCTTGGCGATGGTGGCAGCGGCCCGTGGTTATCGGCTGATTCTCACGATGCCCGACACGATGAGTACCGAACGCAGGGCCATGCTCAGGGCCTATGGGGCTGAGCTGCAGCTCACACCAGGGATGGAGGGCATGCAAGGGGCCATTGAGCGGGCGCGGGAGCTGGTGAAGGAGATCCCCGGTTCCTATCTCCTCCAGCAGTTCGACAATCCAGCGAACCCTGCGGTGCATGCTGCATCCACGGCAGAAGAGATTTGGGCTGATACCGAGGGTGCCTTGGATGTTTTGGTCGCTGGTGTTGGTACCGGGGGGACCATCACCGGTTGCGCCAGGGTGCTGAAAGAGCGCCAACCCAAGCTTTCGGTGATCGCCGTGGAACCCGCTGCCAGTCCGGTATTGGCGGGGGGCGTTGCCGGACCCCATCGTCTGCAGGGAATCGGCGCTGGCTTCATTCCTCCTGTTTTGGAGATGGATTTGATCGATGAGATCATCGCGGTTGGCGACGATGAGGCCATGGACGTCGGTCGTCGTCTTGCTCGGGAAGAGGGTCTGCTTTGCGGGGTAAGCAGTGGCGCCGCGGTGGCTGCTGCGCTACGGCTGGGGCAACGCCCGGGCATGGAGAGCAGGCGCATCGTGGTGATCCTCGCCAGTTTTGGAGAGCGCTATCTCTCCACACCGATGTTCAGCGCCGCGGCGCCGCTTCCGGCACGCCGGGACGCTCAGCTGTGACTCTGATGCCCAACACTCTGGATCCCTACGCTGTGCTCGAGGTGTGTTCCACGGCGACCCAGGCTGAACTCAAGGCCTCTTACAGGCGCCTGGTGAAGCAGCACCACCCCGATGCCGGTGGGTCAGAGGAAAGAATCCTGGCGCTGAATGCCGCCTGGGAGCAACTGGGGGATCCAGAGAGTCGTCGCGCCTTCGATCGGAGCAGCAGACCTGAGCAGGCAGCGAGGGACGAGGCCAGGGCTCGCGGGGCCCGCAATGCTCGTGCCAGTCAGGCGGCACGTCGGGCCAGTGGTCGTTCAACAAGCGCGGATCAGGATCTTGCTGATTGGTTGAAGAAGGTCTACGCCCCGATCGACCGCTTGCTCGGCCAGGTGATCAATCCCTTCGCCGCAGAACTCCGGGCTTTGTCGGCCGATCCCTACGACGATGCCTTGATGGAGGCGTTCTGTACTTACCTCGAACAGAGCCGAAGCCGGCTCGATAAGGTCAAGACCCTGTTTCAATCCATCCCAACACCGGCTTCGGCCCGAGGCTTCGGGCTGAGCATCTACCACTGTTTCTCGCAGGTGGAGGATGCGGTGAATGAGCTCGAGCGCTACACGATGGGCTACGTGGACAGTTACCTCCATGACGGACGGGAGATGATCCGCGAAGCCAGGCAACGCCGCAAGCGCCTTCAAGACGAGCGGCGCCGGCTGGAGATCGGTTAGTGGCAGCGGGACCGTTCCGGGCGCTGCTTCTGCTGCTCTGGGTGCTTTCCACGGCAGCGGATCGGCTGTGGTGGTCGAGCCACGGCGGCCTGCCTGCCTGGGATCAGGCCGATTATCTCAACAGTGCTCTGGATCATGGCCGGGCACTTGGCCTGCTCCCGGCAGGAAGCTGGCAGGGCTGGCAGGCCCTTCTCGACCTCTCTCCAAAAATTCCGCCTCTCGGTTCTCTGGTGAATGGCGCCATCATCGCCGTGAGCGGTGATGCACCGGCCCAGGCTGCATGGAGTCTCAGCCTCTGGAACGGTTTGTTGCTGTTGGCCACTGCGGGTTGGGCACTGTCCCTTCGCTCTCCGCAGCGTCTGGCCCGGGAGTTTGCGCTGCTTGCCGCTGCAGCTGTTTCGCTTGCGCCGATGCTCCTGGAATTGCGGACGGACTATCTGCTGGAGCTGCCTCTGACCGCTTGTGTGACCTTGGCGCTGTGGCGGGTGGGGTGCTGGTTGGATAACACTCGACCCACGTCCTGGTGGCAGGCTCTCATCGCCGCACTGGCGGTGGCGGTGGCCTTGCTGGTGAAGCAGAGCGCTCTGCTCGTGCTGATTCCGGCTTGCGCCTGGGCTTTGGTTGTTGCCCTGCGCTCAGGTGTGCGTCGCCAGGCCCAACTGGCGTTGGGGCTGGCTGTGGTGACCCTCAGTCTCCTGCCTTGGCTGCACCACAACTGGATCACCACTCTGGGGGGCACCAACCGTGCTGTGATCGAGTCGGCGGCTCGTGAGGGTGACCCCGGTGTGCTCACTCTGGCCGGCTGGCTTTGGTACCCCCGCCTGATTCCCGATCAGATCGGTTGGGTGTTGCTGGTGATCGGTCTGTCGGGATTGGTGCTCTTGCTGCAGCAATGGCGCTCTGGGTTGGTGGCGCCGTCCCGGGATGGGGGCGACCGTCGGCAAGCCTGGGTCTGGCTTCTGGGGATGTTGGTGCTGGGCTGGCTGTTCACCAACCTCAGCCCGAACAAAGATTCGCGTTACATCGCCCCCTTGCTGCCACCCCTGCTCTTGCTGTTGAGTCGGGGCTGGTTGCAGTGGGGGCTCTGGATCCGGGGTCGCTGGCCTGTGCAGGCGCGCTGGCTGCCGGGCGCCGCACTGGCAATAGGGGGGCTGGCTGCAGCCACCCCCGCCTGGATGCAGCAGTCGGCACGGTTGCAGAACCCTCATCAAGGCCCCTTGGAATCAATCGTGCAGCGGGCTGGAGGGGGCGTGCCGGGTGTTGCGCCGAAAACCCTGATCGTGGTGCCGAGCACCCCTGATCTGAATCAGCACAACGTCAGCTACTACGGACGTCGCAGTGGAGGCCAGTTGGTGGGGCGTCAGCTCGGCGGCAGCCTCGATCACGTGCAACCGGTACTGAATTACGCCGAGCTGGTGCTGCTGGCCGAGGGCGATCAGGGATCGGTGCGCAAGGCCGCCCGCCGGCTTGATCGCGCCGTTCGGGATTCTGGGGTCTTTGAGCGTGTGGACACTTTCTCCCGTCCAGGAGGGGGGAGCTATTCCCTGTGGCGCCGGCGTGCTGATGTGCCTGTCTCGCTCGGGTTCGATCAGCGTTTCCCCGCGTTGGCATCTGCCCTGGAGAAAGGGCCATCAGGGTTGGATCCGATCTTCCGCAGCGTGGCGATCGAACACATGCTCGATGGCCACTTCCTTTACAGGGGCCCTGCGCGCGAGGCGGCCCTCGCCCGTCTCAGGGCCTACCCCGGCGATCGTCAGGCTAGGTGGACATTGGCGTTGCTGGCCGTGCTGGCCAATCGTCCGACCGAGGCCTCCAGGCAGTTCGCCGCCCTGGAGCAGGCTCTCCCGGATAACCCATGGCCCAGTGCATTTCGTGCTGTGGTGCTCTTGGCTGGGTGGAACCCAAGCGAGGCCGCTGCTGTGGCGTCTGCCGCGAATGAACGGCAAGGGGACCAGCCCGTGCTGATGGGGCTGGATGCAGCAGGGTCGGTGCTGTCAGGAGCGATCTGGCGGCTTCCGGATGCTGTCGACATCCTCCCCAAGGCCATTCGTGTGATTGAGCAATCGCTCAACCCTCAGGAGAACGCCTCGAGCTGATCCATCCGCAGCCACACATCGGGCACGGGTCTGCGCCAACGCACTTGGCCGTAGGTCCCTTTCACCACCAGAAGTTCTCCGGGCCCTTCGAAGATGTAGGCCGGGGGATGGGGGTCGCTGGCACCGGCTTCCGTGCTGCCCTCATAAGCCGCCTTGTTCACGCGCACCAGAGCGCCTTTTTTCAGTGCAGGAGGGGCTTTCGCGGCTGGAGCGGGGCTCGACGGTGTCTCGGCCATCACGGGTCGGTCTTTATTCGCCAGGCTAGAACCCTTGCACGCAATGCCAGCCCACCATTTGGACAACGGCCTTTCGATTTATCTGGTGGCCTTCGGCGGTCTCCTGCTCGTGTCGGTGCTCCTGGATGACCTCGCAGCGCGGGTGCGGGTGCCGGGAATCCTCATGGTGCTTCTGCTCGGTCTGCTGATCGATAACCAGGTGGAGGTGTCCAATACGCGCGAGCTCACGCTGCTGAGCCTGGATCATGCCCAGCAGATCACCCAGTCGGCACTGGTGCTTGTGCTGTTCTTTGGCGGATTGACCACGAATTGGAAGGAGGTGCGGGGGGTGATCAAGCCAGCGGCGCGCCTGGCCACGATCGGGGTGCTGATCACAGCCGCGTTGATCACCGCCGTGGGGATCGGTTTTGATCTGGCCCGAGGAGGCGAAGCCCTTACGCAGATGGTGCCGCGCAATCTCTTTATCGGAGCGATGGTGGCCAGCACGGACGCGTCGGCCGTGCTGGCACTGCTGAGGCCTCTGCAGGGGCGTCTGCCGCAGCCGCTGATGGATCTGATCGAATGCGAATCGGGGTTCAATGATCCGATGGCTGTGGTGCTGGCCGGTCTTGCCCTAGCGCTTGTCGGTGGGGAGGGGGTCGGTGCTGGCGTGCTGGTGACCGATCTGGTGCGCCAGTTTTTGCTGGGAATCCTGATCGGCTTTCTGGGTGGAAGCCTCACCGTGCAGCTTCTCGGAACACGCATGGGGCTTACCCAGGCCTCGATGCTGCCTGTCGTGAGCCTTGCTCTCTTGATGGTGCTCAGCGGGGGCACATCTCTGCTCGGAGGCAGCCCGCTGTTGGCCGCCTATGTGGCAGGGCTGGTGCTGGGCAACACAGACAGCCTGGAACAGGCGGTTCTGGAGGAAGCGCATTCGAGCTACGCCAAGATGGCTGAGTTGCTCCTGTTCCTGTGCATGGGACTGGTCGTCGCACCTCAGGATGTGGTGTATGCGGCCGGGATGGCCTTCCTGCTGTTTTTGGTGATGCAGCTTGTGCGACTAGTGATGGTGCACCTCTTGCTGTGGCGAACATCCTTCAGCTCTGGTGAACGCATCTTTGTTTGCTGGGCTGGGTTGCGAGGGGCCGTGCCGATCGCCTTGGCCATCAATGCCTGGTCTTCGGGTGTTAGCTGGGGCGTCTTGATGCCTCCCCTGGCCCTGGCAGTGGTGCTTTACGGCCTGTTCGTTCAGGGCTTTGCCCTGGTGCCCCTCGCTCGGCGCATGCATCTCACCCTTCCGGATCCCGGCGCTGATTCATCGTCGGCTGCCTAACCTCGAGCACCGTTTCTCTGCGCTCACCTCCCATGCGTCTCCTGCTGATCGGATGCACAGGCCTGGTTGGGCGCGGGCTCATCCCTCTCCTGCACGCGGCAGGCCATCAACTCACCGTGGTGAGTCGCAGGCCTGCCTCCGCAGTAGACCTGCCCGATGGCATCGCCTCTCAGCTGCACTGGATTCAGGCCGACCCTGCTGCACCCTCCAGCTGGGCCTCCTCAGCAGCACTGCCCCAGGCTCTCGCAGCCTGTGATGGGGTGGTGAATCTTGCCGGTGAGCCGATCGCAGAACAGCGCTGGACGCCGCAGCATCTGCGCCTGCTCGAATCCAGTCGCCTCGAAACCACTCGCTCTCTCGTCGAGGCGATGGCTGCGCTCGACACGCCCCCCTCCGTTCTTGTGAATGCATCGGCGGTTGGCTACTTCGGCACCAGTGCCAACGCCCAGTTCGAGGAGAGCAGTGCTCCTGGTTCAGATTTTCTGGCGGGTCTCTGCCAGCGCTGGGAACAGGCGGCCTCGGCGAAGCCGAAGGCCACCCGGCTGGTTGTATTGCGCATCGGCATTGTTCTGTCTTCAGACGGCGGTGCCCTCGCGAAGATGCTTCCGGTCTTCCGGACTGGATTCGGTGGACCGATCGGCTCGGGGCAGCAATGGATGAGCTGGATCGAGCGCAGTGATCTCTGCCGGATGATCCAGAGTGCTCTAGAGCAGCCTTCCTGGTCGGGAGCCATCAATGCCGTTGCCCCTGAGCCGGTTTCGATGGCCGACTTCGCTTCTGGGCTCGGACGCTGCTTAGGCCGTCCCAGTCTCTTGCCGGTCCCTGGTCCCGTCCTCCAGCTTCTGCTCGGTGATGGCGCTCAAGTGGTGTTGGATGGCCAGCGGGTGTGTTCTACGCGCTTGCAGGAGCTCGCGTTCAGTTTCCATTGTCCGTCGCTTGACGCTGCACTCGCCTCTGCCACCAGCTCCAGCAGCCGTTGATCAGGGCCGAGGCGATCAACAGACCGATCGCTGGAGTGAACAGGGGCTCCCAGAGGCGTTGAAATTGCCGCATGGGGCCTTCAATCCCTTGACTGCTCCCCACAATTGCCAAGGCAAACCAGGCGGCACCACCCAGAACCACGAATACGTCAAGCACTAACACCCGGTCGAGCCAGCGCTTCCAGATGGGTTCCTGCAACGGTGGAGTCATGAAGGTTGCTGCACCAAGTCTGAAATGGCCTGGGCCATCCTGGCGCCTCCTCCGGCGGGGCCAAGCCTTTGCAAGGCTTGTTGTTGACATTGCCGCTGCAGATCCGGGTCAAGGCGGCTCCTTCTGAGCAGGTCGATGGCTAACTGCGCCGAGGCTTCCAGGGTGGCGGTTTCCCCTGGTTCCCCCTGGGCACAGAACACCGTGGGCCCAAGCAGGCGTCGCTGGGCTTCAGCAAATCCCGCGGTGAACTGGGGGCCTCGGCCAGCGAGCTGCAGGACGGGGCGTGCCAGTCCCACCGCCTGTTCCGCTGCAGTTCCAGCCATGCACACCAACAGATCCGAGCTGTGCAACACGGCCGCGAATGTGCCACGGCGTACATGGATGTGGCGCGGCCCCCGCTGGAGCAGCATGCCGGAACCGTCGGATTCCTCGGCCAGGTCCCAGCCCCAGGGCTGCACCAGGTCGTGCAGGGATGGGTCGTCCAGGGAGGCCACGAGCGCCAGATCAAGCTCCAGAACTCCTTCCCCGAAAAGCTCTGTGGGCAGCCGCTCGATCATCTGCAGGAGCAGCCGCAGGTTCTGCTCCAGCTCCGGCCGGCGGCTGCCTGGCAGCAGACCGAGCCGTTGCCGAGTTGCTGGCAGTCTCCCGGCATCGGCCAGCACCGGATCCATGAATGGATTGCCGAGAAAGCGCACCTCTCGGGTCAATTGATCACTGAGGTCATCGGCTGTGCATTGATCCCGGCTGAAGATGGCCCGAAAGCGACGGCTGCTCAGGCAGGAGGCGCAGGGCCACGGCAAACGCAGCCGGCCCTCGTAATGACTGGAGTAGGCCACGAGATAGGTGACCACTGGGCGCCGGCACAGCCAGGCAGCCATCACCGGAATCACATCGCCCACTACGACCACGAGGTCGTAACGATGGCCGATGCGCAGCAGCCTCACCAACCGGCGTAGCAGATAAACCACCTGCCCTTGGATCAGTTCAGTCATTCGCCCGCGCAGGCTGGTGTAGCCCAGGCCACCGGTACTGAATTCCTGCGTGCCGCCGATCAGGCCAATGCCCGCATCCCGGTAGGGCTGACCCCGCCCCACCAGGGGCAGGGCCTCCACGGTGTGGCCCCGGTTTGCCAGTGCCTTGGCCAGCAGTGACCCTGAGAGATCTTCGCCGTGACCGTTGCTGAGCAGGAGCAGGCGCCCCACCTCAGAGCTCCAGCCAGGCCTTTACTTTCAGCAGAGCAGGCCACTCCGGGCGACGCTGCAATCCATCATCGATCGACTCGCGCAGATCACTTGCCACGTCGGGCGCCACGGCAAGAACCTGCTGAACCACTTCGATGTGGTCGCGGACACCCTTGGCTTTGGTCTCAAGCATGGCCAGGCAGAGGTTGATGCGAGCCTGCGGGTCCTGGGGATTCAGCTTGACCGCCATCCGTCCTGATCGCAGGGCTTCCTCCGGCTGTTCGCACAGGAGCTGAAGCCAGGTCAGGCAGGTCCAGCCAGCCGATTGTCTTGGCGCTGCGGCAGTGATCGTCTCGAAATCCCCTAGAAGATCTTCAGCAGGCACGCCGTCCTGGTAGCGGGCCATCGCCTGTTGGAAGAGGGAGTCCTGGGTGGCATCCATGGATGGTCGACCTAAAAAGCGATCCGATCAGATTCCCACAGCAGGCCGTGGGCACGGCCTTGTTCAGACCGCGAAAGAGCTGCCGCAGCCACAGGTTTGCGTGGCATTGGGATTGGTGAAATTGAAGCCGCCACCGATCAGCGCTGTGCTGAAGTCGAGCTGCATGCCATAGATGTAGAGCAGGCTTTTGGGGTCGCAGATCACCCTGAATTCCGCACCATCTGGAGCGACGTAGTCGTAGCACTCGTCATCAGAGAGGGTTTCAGAGGACGAAACGAAATCCATCGTGTAGCTCATCCCACTGCATCCTCCGGAGCGCACCCCCACCCGCAGAACCTGGTCACCCCCCTGGTCGGCGCAAAGTCTGGCGAGTTGCTTCATCGCGGGCTCGGTGATCAGGATTCCTTTGCCATCTCTGGAGGTGTGGGACGGTGCAGGCGCCAGGGTGTCTGCGGAGAGTTCTGCACTGGACATCGGAAGCTGATCACAGGCTTTGTCTCCACTCTATGGAGACCAGAGGACCGCCGCCCGAAGCGGTCCACCCCATCCGATTCATAGAGTCAGTGAGTTCTTGGCAGCAGAGGCGTGCGGGTCGCGATTGTGGGCGCTGGTTTGGCAGGGCTTGCCGCCGCGGTGGATTTGGTGGATGCAGGCCATGAAGTCAACCTTTACGAGGCTCGTCCGTTCATGGGCGGAAAGGTTGGAAGCTGGGTTGATCCTGAGGGCAATCACATTGAGATGGGATTGCACGTGTTCTTTTTCAACTACGCCAACCTCTTCAAGCTGATGCGGAAGGTGGGGGCGATAGACAACCTGCTTCCGAAAGATCACACCCATTTGTTCGTGAACAGTGGTGGTGACCTGCGGGAGCTTGATTTCCGCTTTCCGATCGGCGCTCCGTTCAACGGCCTCAAGGCCTTCTTCACTACGCCTCAGCTGAGCTGGATCGACAAGCTCCGCAATGCGCTTGCCCTGGGAACCAGCCCAATCGTGCGCGGTCTTGTTGATTACGAAGGGGCGATGCGCACGATCCGTGCCCTGGACTCGATGAGCTTCCAGGACTGGTTTGTCGGCCATGGCGGCAGCCCGGAAAGCATCCGACGCATGTGGAATCCCATCGCCTACGCCCTCGGTTTCATCGACTGTGAGGCCATTTCGGCTCGATGCATGCTCACCATCTTCATGATGTTCGCTGCCAAAACTGAAGCCTCCAAGCTGAATCTGCTCAAGGGTTCTCCCCATCGTTGGCTCACTGGCCCAATCCTTGAGTACATCCAGCAGCGCGGTGGCAAGCTGCACCTGCGTCATCGGGTGAAGCAGGTGCACTTCACGGAGGGTGATCGTCCAGAGGTCACCAGCCTGGAGCTAGGGACACCCGAGGGCGATGTGCAGATCGAGGCCGATGCCTACCTGGCTGCCTGTGATGTGCCAGGGATTCAGCGCTTGCTGCCTGAGGCTTGGCGCCGCTTCCCCCAATTTGAGGCAATTCACAAACTCGAGGCCGTTCCAGTCGCCACGGTGCAATTGCGCTACGACGGCTGGGTCACCGAGCTCGGAGAGGCCCATGAAGAGCGTCGCCGGGATGTGTCCGAGCCTGCTGGGCTCAACAATCTCCTCTACACAGCCGATGCCGATTTCAGTTGTTTCGCCGATCTGGCGTTGGCCAGCCCTGAGGACTACCGCAAGGATGGCGTTGGATCCCTGTTGCAATGCGTGCTGACCCCTGGTGACCCGTGGATCCCCAAATCTGTGGACGACATCGTTGCGCATACCGATCAGCAGGTCAGAAACCTGTTTCCATCAGCACGGAACCTCAAGCTCACCTGGAGCAACGTGGTGAAACTGGCTCAGTCGCTTTACCGCGAAGCCCCTGGAATGGAGCCTTACAGGCCTGAACAGAGCACCGCGGTGAACAACTTTTTTCTGGCCGGCAGCTACACCCGTCAGGACTACATCGATTCCATGGAGGGAGCCACGATGAGTGGACATCTCGCAGCCGCCGCCATCCTCAGGAAGCCGGCCCGGCTGGCCACAAACACTGCAGTCGCCTGAACCCATGGGACGCTGGCTTGAACATTCTGTGACCACCGAGGTCAACGCTCCCGTGGACCGGGTGTGGGCTGTCTGGAGCGATCTCGAGGCCATGCCCAAGTGGATGCGTTGGATCGAATCGGTGAAAACCCTTGATGATCCAGAACTTACCGACTGGACGCTTGCTGCTCAGGGGTTTCGTTTTCACTGGAAGGCACGCATTACCCAACGCGTCGAAGCTCAGCAGCTGCACTGGGAATCCGTCGGTGGCCTGCCGACGAAAGGTGCTGTTCGTTTCTACGTCGAGCAGCCGGGACGTACCGCTGTGAAGCTCACGGTCACCTATGAGCTTCCAGGGGTCTTGGCACCACTGATGGAACCCAGCATTCTTGGAGGGATTGTTACCAAGGAGCTTCAGGCAAACCTTGATCGTTTCCGGGATCTGGTTGAGCGAGAAAACGCGTCTGGGGGCTGAACGGAGTCTCCGAAGTGTCTCTTCCCGTGCTGTCGTGCGAGGGGTGAGCTTGGCCGGACTGCTCTGGATCCTGATCAGCGGTTGCGGCAGTGACACGACTCAGAACGCTGCTCCTGGGTTAAAGCCGCTTGAGGCTGAGGACGTTGCTTCTAAAACTTCCAGGGATCGTCTTGACCGGCTGGCACCTCCCTCCTCTTTTGTGCCCCTGCCCAGTCTCGAGCAGGTGCTCAGTGCGGTTCCCGATGGCCGCCCAGATCCCTTCGCTCCCGTGGCTGCTGCTGTTTCAACATCCGCTCCTGATCAACCGCTTGGCCTGGGACTCCAGGTTCAAGGGGTGCTGTCAGTTGGTGGTCAGCGTCGCGCCCTGGTGACCACATCAGAAGGTTCAGGGCCGGTCTGTGTCGGCGAGAGAGGTCGTTGCCCTGGCGAGTCGAGCGGTTTATTGCCGGTGGGATGGGTGGTTCAGACCATCGACCTGCGCCGAGGCTGCCTCACTGTTTCGGTGGCGGGTCAAACCGAAGTTCCGTTCTGCATTGCCTGAACACAAGCCATCACAAGGCCTTCGAGATCATGGGGATGGGCTTCCTGGTCCACACGGCCCAGCAGTTCGCGGCAACGTTCACTGGTTTGCGGACCGATCGACACCAAGGCAGCCCGTTTGAGCTTGGCCGTCGCCTCCTCCTCCCCCATGCTCTGTGCCAGCAGGTGTGTGGTGTGCAGCACCGTTTTGCCGCTGGTGAAACAGATCGCATCCACTGCCTCGGCTCGCAAGGCATCCAGCGTTGCTGCGGGGATCGCCTCCGGACAGCGAGACTCATAAGCCGGCACCTCCACAACCCGCGCGCCGGCTTCACCGAAAGCTTCCGCCAGAACGGTGCGTCCACCGCTCTGGACCCGTGGCAGCAGGATGCGCAGCCCCCAGCCAGACACCGGGAAGTGTTCGATCAAGCTGTCGGCGACAAACTCGGGGGGCACGAAATCCGCCTCCGAGCCAAGCTCCTCCAGGCGCCTGGCGGTCTTGCGTCCCACTGCTGCAATTTTGAGGCTGCCTGGTCGATGGGCCAGGGTCTTCCCCTGCTGTTGCAGCCGCTCTTCAACGGCTTCCACGCCGTTCGCACTGGAGAAGATCAGCCAGTGGAAGCTGTCCCATTCCGCTAGAGCATCGTCGAGTGCACCCCAGTGATCCGGAGGGCCGATCTCCAGAGCCGGCAAATCGAGAACCTTGGCACCGAGCGCCTCCAGCAGTCGGCGGCCCTCACTCTGCTGCTCCATCGCCCGGGTCATCAACACCGTGCGTCCCGTCAGCGCAGGGGCCTGGCCTCCCGTCATTGCGCACTCCCCTCGAGCTTCACAATCCCGCTCACCTGGGCTTGAAGCGCCCCGGCCTCCTCGGCACGGTTCTGTTGATGGAGCTTGTCGATCGCTGCGCGGAAGCTGGCGCGCGCACCATCGATGTCGCCACCCATCAGCCGCGCGACGGCGAAGTTCTGGTGGCTTTCCGCGTGATCGGGATTGAGCTCGAGTGAACGCTCGTAGGCGCGCAGGGATGCGGCGAGGTCGCCCCGGCGTCGTTCCATCAAGCCGAGGTTGTACCAGGCCAGCGCTACTTCAGGGGCACGCTGGCAGGCTGTGGTGGTGAGCTGAATCGCCTCATCCAGCTGATTGGCCTGCATCAGCAAGGCGGCCAGGTTCAGCCGGGCACCGAGGCTCAAACGCACATCCAAGGCCAGATCCAGCGCCTGCCTGTAGTAACTCTCAGCAGCATCAGCATCTTCAGGTGCCAAGGCGATCCCCAGATTGAGCAGCAACTCGTAGCGCTCAGCCGTTCTTCCTGCTCCATCCTGCAGCTGCTCGAGCCCTTTGCGCAGGAGATTCACGCCTCGCTCGTGGTTGCCACTGCTCACCTCCAGTGCCCCGAGCTTGGTGCAGGCATAGGGATCGTTCGGCTGATCCTCCAGCCACTGCTCCATCGAACGACGCAGTCGCTCGGCCTTGTCACTTTGGTTTAGGAGTTCAGGGCGGTAGCCGTCGTGCAGCAGCGCCGGTTCAGCGCAGTTCGCTACCCGCCAGTGAGGTTCCTGCTTCAGGATCTCGGTCACGCTGTCGTCAATCATCGAGTGATAAGGCCGACTCCAGCGGATTCGGGGATCCCGTCGGAACAGCCGGCTCACATTGGAATACGGGGCCATGGCAGCACCCAGTTCATGGCGAAGCAGATTGATCACCAGAACATCGGGTTGAGCCATCAGTGCTCGGATCGTTGGGATGGCCTCTGAGCGCAGGCGTTCATCGGCGTCCAGCACCAGCACCCAGTCCCCCTTCACGTGCTCGAGTGCCGCGTTTCTTGCTGGTGCGAAGTCCCCGGGCCAGTCCATCCGTTCTACCCGGGCACCAGCAGCTTCAGCCAGCGCGACTGTGTTGTCCGTTGAGCCGGTGTCGAGCAGAACCATCTCGTCGACGAAGCCTTTTACCGAGTTCAGGCAGGCATCGATGCGCTTGGCTTCGTCGCGGACGATCATCGAGAGGCTGAGCATGACGTCGTCCTGCACTGGCGCCGAGATTAGAGCCGTTCAGTCAGTGAATTCGCTCCCCAGCTCCAGCGTTTGCTTGTCCCCCAGCAACTGACCCATCAGCATCTGCTGGGCATCAGCCATCTGGCCGGGGCTGTAGGCGGCAGGGATCGTGTCGGGGAGAAGCACTCGCAGGCTTTCCCACCGGTAGGGGCAGCCATACACAGCCATCCCCACCAGACGGTTCAGCTTCAGAAGCTGGCGGATGGCTGCCGGCCACGGTTCATCACGATCCCGGCCTGCGCGGAATGGATTGCCGCGCAGAAACAGCTGCAGCAAGACCGGTCCGTCACCGAGTCGATCCAGATCCAAAGGATTGTCACCCTGTGGAGGTTCATGCCAGGGGCTGATTCCGAGGTCATGGCAGATGATCGGCCTGAATCCACGGCTGGTGGGCCAGCCGATGGCTGGAGCATCAGGGCGCAAGAAAGGGCAGGCCAGCACACCATCCACCCGGATCAGGGTTACACCGCCACCAGCGGGTGGTTCAATCGGAGTCCCTCCCTGTCGTTCGAGGGTTGCGCTCACCAACTCGAGAGAGAGCTGGCGCTCGTTTGAGGTTTCTTCAGCGTCAGGCGGTGAAGCGGCTTCGTTCCTGGCCTGGGCCCCGCTGCAGCGTCGCAGGGCGTCCCGACGTCTGTGCAGAGACTGCTCCAGGCGCAGGGAGGGAATGCGCCCGCTGTCGAGGGCTGCGCAGACGGCGTCAATGGCCTTGTCGGCATCGGCGGGCATCAGGATCAGGTCCGCCCCGGCTTCGAAGGCCTGTACTGCAGCTTCTCCTGGACCCACCAGACCTGTGATCGCCTCCATTACCAGGGCATCGGTGACGATGAGTCCCTGGAAATCAAAAGAATCTCTGAGCAGGTCTGTCAGCACCCTGGGAGAGAGGGTCGCGGGCCGCTCGGCATCAAGGGCTGGAACTACCAAATGCGCGGTCATCACGCTGTCCACCCCTGCAGCGATGAGCCGACGGAACGGCCTGAGTTCAATTTGTTCCAGCCGCTCCCGCGAATGCCTCAGCACAGGCAGTTCCAGATGGGAATCCTGGGCTGTGTCGCCGTGTCCGGGGAAATGTTTGGCGCAACCAAGAACGCCTCCGGCCTGAAGGCCGCGCTGGAATGCTTCAGCTAGCGCACCGGCGGCCTCAGGAATCTGGCCCCAAGCCCTCACATTGATCACTGGATTGGCTGGGTTGCTGTTGACATCGCAGACCGGTGCCAGCACCCAATTGAGTCCGCATCGGCGGGCCTGGTCAGCGGTGCAGCGCCCGTAACGTTCGGCAAGGACCATCGCCTTTTCCGGGTCGTTTGACTGCAGACGCCCTAAGGCCATCGGCGGGACCAGCCAGGTGGCGCCCTCAAAGCGCTGACCAACCCCCTCCTCCACGTCGGCGCAGAGCAGCAGATCGTCATGACCCGCCCAGGAGCGCAGCGTGCGGCAGCGCTGCTGCAGTTCTGTGGCTGTGCCTCCCAGGAGAATCACGCCGCCGATGCCTTTCGCCAGCAAGCGTTGAAGCTCCCCGTTGCTCAATTCCCAGCGGGGGTACCGCCGTTGGTGATCGCCGGCATGACCGCTGGCCCTCACCACCAGCAGCTGGGACACCGCCCGCCGCTGCTCAACTGCGTTCATCGTTGTGGCTGTCCTGAGCGTCGTCACTGCCTGCCGGGATTTCTCCCCGCTCCTGGCGTTCACGCTCGAGGTCCCCGAGCAGTCCCAGAACCGAGGCTCCCTTCTCCAGGCCACGGTCGAGATGAAAGACCACTTCCGGTGCACGCCGCATCTGCAGACGACGGCCGAGCTCCCCGCGCAGGAAGCTGCTGGCTGCCTGCAGACCGTCCATCACCTGGGCCTTGCCTTCAGGATCGGCCAGCACACTCACGAAGATTTTGCAGTGCTGCAGATCCCCGCTCACTTCCACCCCGGTAATGCTGATCAGCCCCTGATGCACCCGCTCATCGCGGATGCCATGAATCAGCAGTTCACTCGTCTCCTTGCGGATCAGAGCTGCAACACGTTCGACCCGTCGTCCAGGAGCCATCTCAGCTCATTGGTGCTGAAGACACCATGGCACGCAACACCAGTCCGAGGCTGATGAAGCCACTGATCAAGGCTCCGATCAGTGCCACAGCGGTCACGGGATTGCTGCGGCGGCGCGCCAGCGGCTCCGCAACGGAATTCAGCACGCCGAGGCTGAACGCGATCAGGTAACGCGGATAGCGGGTCACATTGACGAAGAACTCGCGCATGGCGATGGCGTTGATCCGTTTCTCATGGCTACTCTGCCGTTCCCTGCCCCGGTCTGGACAATGCTGGAGCTCCACCAGTTCCGCCACTCCGCCTTCTGCTTGAAGGTGCGGATGACGCTTCATGCGAAAGACCTGAGTTTCCGTGAGGTGGAGGTCACTCCGGGACTGGGCCAACTGTCTGTTTTCCGGATGTCGGGTCAGCGACAGGTCCCGGTTCTGGTTGATGGTGATCAGGTGTTTGCTGACTCCAGCGCCATCTGCCGGTATCTCGAAACGCTGCAACCCGATCCCGCCCTGCTTCCGTCCGATCCGCTCCAGAGGGCTCAGGTGGAGCTGATCGAGGATTGGGCAGACACCACCCTGGCCGCATCAGCCCGGGCAGCGCTCCTGCAGGCTGCAGCTGACGACACCCAACTCAGACTTGCTCTCCTGCCCGATGATCTGCCGGCGCCCCTGCGTCAGGTCATGTCCGGGGTGCCTGGTGGTTGGTTGAGCACGCTGGGCGATCTCCTCGGTCAAGAGCAGAGGGCCTCCATGCTCAGCAGTCTTACGGCTCTTGCCGAAGGCCTCGATCAGAACGGCTATCTGGTTGGCAACACGCTCACCCTGGCGGATCTTGCTGTCGCCGCTCAGCTCTCCCTGCTGCGTTTTCCTGCCTCCTCCGGAGACTCCTTGGCTGGCCGCGGCGTTCCCGGCCTCAGCGATCATCCCCGCCTGCAGTCGTTGTTCCGGTGGCGCGATCAGCTCGAGGCGCAGCTCATACAGCGGGATCCTGCGGCAACCGAGTGAGCACCAGCCGAAATCGGCTGCTGCGCCCTGCCAGAGTCTGATCCGTCTGCAACCCAGGAGCCTTGTAACTCACCTGGAGCTGATCCGCGCAGATTTCGGCTCCGCACTGTTCGTAGCGCGTGAGCGTTTCGATTCTGCTCAGTCGGGGCGCTCCCGGGCCATGCAGGATCTGGAGCACGAGCTCATCACTCAAGAATTCTTCTCTGCCCCTGTCTGTTGAGACCACGGCCTGACGGCGGCCGATCACGCTGGTCTCCAAGAGAACATCGCCGCTGAGCCTTGCGAGCTGACGGTTCACGCGCTCGGGATCCTGCTCGACCGACAGGAGCTTGTCCCCCAGCAGCGCTTTGCCGATGGCCGTGGCGTTGAACGCTCGGTCGCCCACCAGCTGTCCTGCCTGATTGCGCTGGAAGCGTGCCTTGTGCAGCAGCGTGGATTCGTTTTCAAGACGTGAACCATCACGGTCGAGCGTGTCGCTTTGCACCTGCCAGTCGCCCTCGAACCAGTCGGGATAAATCAGATCCTGACGGGCACGCGGTCGGGGGAGAGGTGCTGGAAGCGACCACTCGGGCCATTCCATCGCGCGTTGCTCCAGCAGGGATGCCTGGGCTGGTTCTGCAGCGTCAGCACCCATCACCATCAACAGCTGCAGCAGCATGGTGAACAGCACACTTAAGAGCCACCGCTTCATGTCAGACCCCCTGATCCGCTCGCTTGATCACTACGTGGTGCTTGTTCCCGGTGAATCTGAACAGCTTCTATCAGCGGCCGCCACCTTGACATGGCTGGTTGAACGACTGGTGGCTCTCGATCCATGGCCGGAGGATCTGCGTGGATGCGACGGTGCAACCGAAGCCGCAGAGCGCCTGCTCGACACCGCCTGTGAACTGGAGATCTCGCCAGGGGTTTGCGTGCAGTGGTATGCCGTCCGTCTGGAACCGCCTCAGAGCTGATGGTCAATCGGGTCGCTGTTTCGGTGGGTCTTGGATCAGCGTTGGCAGCAAGGTCAGAATCCCGTCTGCCACCTCATCCGGCGGCTCAGCATCGATCACCACGGTGAGATCGGCTTCTGCATACATCGGCTGACGTGCCGTCAAGAGCCTGTTCAAGGCCACGGCAGGGTCCTGTTCCTGCAGCAGGGGTCGAGGGGTGTCGTCCTGCTCCAGCCGTCTCAAGAGCTCTTGGTGCTTGACGTCCAGCCAGATCACAATCCCCTGGTGCATCGCTCCCCAGTTTTCAGGGCGGGTCACCGCGCCGCCGCCTGTGGCCACAACGAGGGAGTGGCGCTGACTAATCGCGCTGAGCACCTGGGTCTCGAGGCTTCGGAAACCGCTTTCACCATCGCGCTTGAAGATGTCAGGAATGGTGCAGCCAGCGGCCTGCTCAATCACGGCATCGGCATCCACAAAGCCGTACTGCAAGCGTTGGGCGAGGGGCCGACCGGTGCTGGTTTTGCCGCTCCCCATCATCCCGATGAGATACAGGTTGCGGCCGCCGAGCCGCTGTCTGAGGGATGGGACGGGATCCAGCATGGCTCCGAATTGCCGTTAGCTCATTAGGATGCCTTCCGGCCGGACCTTCACATGACTGAAACGAAGTCGATCGCCCGGCACGGCCAGGGCCGCGGTTGCGTGATCACCCGACGAGCCTGTTTCAGCGCCAGTCATCGCTACTGGTTGCCGGAACTTTCGGCTGATGACAACGCAGCGCGATTTGGTGCCTGTGCGCTGGCTCCCGGGCATGGGCACAACTACGAGCTCATCGTGTCGATGGCTGGTGGCCTTGATGCCGATGGCATGGTGCTCAATCTCTCCGAGGTGAAGCACGCCATCCGCAAGGAGGTCACCGATCAGCTCAATTTCCGATTCCTGAACGACGCCTGGTCGGATTTTGATGTCTCAAGGCCGGAAGGCTGCCTGCCGACCACCGAAGCGCTTGTGCACCGCATCTGGCAGCGTCTTGCACCGCATTTGCCGATCACGGCACTGCGCCTTTACGAACAACCGGGCCTCTGGGCCGACTACCTCGGACATCCCATGGACGCCTTCCTCACCATCCGCACCCACTTCGCTGCCGCCCACCGTCTGGCAAGACCGGAGCTGAGCCAGGAAGAGAACGAGCGCATCTACGGCAAATGTGCCCGTCCTCACGGTCATGGCCACAACTACCTGGTGGATGTGACGGTGCGTGGTGCCATCGATCCACGCACCGGCATGGTCTGCGATCTCTCTGCGCTCCAGCGCCTTGTGGATGATCTTGTGGTGGAGCCCTTCGATCACACCTTTCTCAACAAGGATGTGCCCTTCTTCGCTGAGTGCGTGCCCACCGCGGAAAACATCGCCCTGCACATCGCCGACCGTCTTTCGGGTCCAGTGGGGGCCATCGGTGCCCAGCTCCACAAGGTGCGCCTTCAGGAAAGTCCCAACAATGCGGCTGAGGTGTACGCCGAGATGCCTCAACTTGAAATGACGCCAGCCACCTTGGAAGCGACCGCCCCGGTCTGATCGCGTCCTTGGATGACCCATCAGACAACAGTCAGGCTGGTGCTGGCCGTCAGCCTGGACGGACGTTTGGCCTATCCCCGGGGAGGCCCTTCCCAGCTTGGTGGCCCCGGTGATCGCAGGGCTTTAGAGGAAGCTTTGGCCTGGTCGGACGGGGCCTTGATCGGCGCTGGAACGCTGCGGGCACATCGTTCCAGCTGTCTGATTCATGACCAGGATTTACTTGAGCAGCGCCAAACCGCGTGCCGTCCTCCACAGCCCGACCTTTTTGTGGTGAGTCGCCAAGCGGACTTCCCTCAGGACTGGCCGTTTTTTCAGCAGCCCTTTGCGCGTTACCTGCTCACCCCGGAGGGCGGCAGTGCCGAAGGATTCCTCGATGGCCATCCCCTTGCTGCGTCCTGGACCGAGTCTCTGGCCAGCTTGGCTGCCCGTGGCTGGTCGAGAGTTGTGCTCTTGGGAGGGGCTGGTCTTTGCGCATCGATGCTGGCGGACGATGCCGTTGACGAGCTGCAACTCACGCTCTGCCCGCGCGTTCTTGGTGGTCCTTTCTGCTGGGTTCCGTCATCAGCCCCAGCACTCCCTGAGAACCTGGCCGCGGCTGATTCCTGGTTGCTGGAGCACAGCAAGCCTCTCGGCGGCGGTGAGCTGCTTGTGCGTTACCGGCGTAACCGGAGCATCAAGTCCTCGAGAGGAAGGTCCTGAAGGCCTGTGGCCGGCAAGCCCAGAAGAGAGGCCAGGCAGCGTTTGATCACCACCTGGGTGTCGTCGCCTACACGACCGCTGATCAGTTCACTGAAGATGCCGAGTTCTCTTCCGCTGCGCGAGGCTTCGCGGATCAAGCATTCACTGGCTGGCACCGCTAGGTCACGACAGGGTTGCACAACTGTTTCCTCGATGCCGGAGAGCAGTTCACCCACAGGCAGGGAACTGGTGTCGATTCTGCCAATGGCCCGCTGGGCGAGCCGCTGGCATTCCCCTGCGAGCTGCTGCTCCACCTTGGGGCGCATCAACTGCAGCAAGGGCTTCAGCAGTCCGGCCCTGGCCTCGATCGCTGTCGTGCTGATGCCAACGGCCAAGGAGGCCATCAGTAGTGCCTGCCAGGGCCTGTTCCAGATCAAGGGTCGACGACATTGAACCTTGATCTTCGCCTCTTTGATCGCACCTGGTTAGGGTTCGATTTCGGCATGTGAATTGGCCTGGGATGGCGTCGCTCTCGGCCCGCTGGCATCGAAGCATCAGCGAGATCCCAGAAGAGCAGTGGGACCAGCTGCTGGGCGATCAGATCTGCCCCTTTTATCGCTGGACCTGGCTGCTGGCGTTGGAACGGTCCGGAAGCGTGGCCCCTGATCAGGGTTGGCAGCCACTGCACCTGTCGTTGTGGCGGGACAACGACCAGCTCGTTGCCGTGGCCCCTCTTTACCTCAAGGGTCACAGCTATGGCGAATTTGTGTTTGATCAGTCTTTCGCGCGCCTGGCCGGTGATCTGGGTCTGCGTTATTACCCGAAATTGATCGGGATGAGCCCGGTCAGCCCCGTGCAGGGTTACCGCTTCCATGTGGCCGCCAGCGAAGACGCTCTGGAGCTCACCAAACTGATGCTCGGCCTGATCGATGACTTCGCAGCACGACACGGAATTCTCAGTTGCAATTTTCTTTATGTGGATCCCGCCTGGCAGCCCCTCGCTCAAGCAGCCGGTTGTGCCGGCTGGCTGAATCAGCAAAGTTTGTGGTCTTCAGATGGTCAGCAAACCTTCAACGACTATCTCGCTGGTTTCAACGCCAATCAGCGTCGCAACATCAAACGGGAACGCAAGGCTGTGCGTGATGCTGGCCTCACCGTGACACCGGTTACAGGGGACGCCCTCACCCCTGCTTTGGTGTCCAGGATGCATGATTTCTACGAGCAACATTGCGCCCGTTGGGGGCCTTGGGGTAGCAAATACCTGGATGCCAGCTTTTTTGATCGGCTTTGTGAACCCTCACTGGCAGCGCATGTCGTTCTTTTCAATGCCCACCGTGGTGAGGTTGAAGACCCGGTCGCCATGTCGCTCTGCGTCAGGGACGCCCAGCACCTCTGGGGGCGCTACTGGGGGAGCGATGAGGAGATTGATTGTTTGCATTTCGAGGTTTGCTACTACGCCCCGATTGAGTGGGCCCTGCAGCAGGGGTTGGTGAGCTTTGATCCAGGAGCCGGTGGCAGTCACAAGCGCCGCAGGGGTTTCGTTGCAAAGGCCCGAACCAGTCTTCATCGCTGGTACGACCCTCAGATAGATGCTTTGATTCGTTCCTGGCTGCCTCGGGCCAATGCGTTGATGCAGGAGGAGATCGAGGCCATCAATGCGGACTTGCCGTTCCGGGCCCAGCCTCCAGAACTTGGGCGTTGACCAGCTGATTCGTAGGGTGACGAGATGACAGACGGCACCCATTCCCTCGATGACCAGCTTTCCCAGCGCTTCATTGCCCTGGATCCAAGCGGCTACTTTCTGATCCGGGTGGATCCGAGCGCAGGGGAGCTCGTGGCGGAGCATTACAGGAATGACGTTGATTCCAAGGGCCGCGCCACCGATCCAGAGACCGGTGAGGTGCTCAGTTGCCGAGGCGGGAGCGAACGCGCACCAGCCGTTTGTTATCGAGGCCGAACCGCAAAGGAGCTGGGGATTGTATTAACCGAAGGAGAAGGGCCCCATCCGGTCAGTCGTCTTGATCATGCGCTCTATCTCGGCCGGGAACTTCAGAAAGCGGAAGCTTGCCTACTCCAGGGGAGGACTTACGTCCAGGATTGATCAGATCTCAATTGGCTCTCGTTTTCAGACGGGTTGAAGTTCCTTGGACGTGCTTGGCTCCTCTGGTGGAAGTGATTCCAACTGTTCCCTGATTTCGCTTTGAACAATGGAGCGGTACTCGAGGAAGTGCTCGTTATGCGCCAAAACCACGAGGAACTGCTCCAGAAGTGCTGGATTCTGGGTGGCCATGCCAAACATGTAACGCCAGAAGCGTCCACGGGTGTTTCTCTTGAGGCCCTGTCTCCAGATCACGATCGAAAGAGCTTTGAGATCGGTCAAGCTCGGCAGCTGGGTGGATCCCTTCCAGCGTGGAGCGCCCATCTTCAGGTAATAGGAATAGACCCTGTCCATGTAGGCATTGGGCTCGTACAGAGCGCAGAATGCTTCGACGTACTCATTGGCGATGTCCCGGATCGGTCTCGTCGGTTTGAAATTCAGGAGGTTGGTCTGATTCACGCCTTTCGCAGCGTCCTTGTCTTGGATCAGGCGGCCTTCCTTCTCGAGGCGATACCAGAGAGCTGTATTGGGTAGAGCCTGCAACATGCCCATCATCGCCGCGGGAATTCCTGTACGCGTGACAAAGTCCACGATGCGACGTCCGGCACCATCTTTTTCACCATCGAAACCGATGATGAATCCAGCCATGACTCGGATGCCGTTGGCAGTGATGCGATCCACGGCCGCATCCAGTGGATTGCGAGTGTTTTGAATCTTGCGGGAGGTTTCGAGGCTGGCTTCATCGGGCGTTTCAATGCCGAGGAACACACTTTCGAAACGAGCCTCATGCATCATGCGCATCATCTCTTCGTCATCGGCAAGATCCACTGAAGCCTCTGTGGCGAAGCTGAAGGGATAACCACGCTCTTCCTGCCAGCGTTTGATCTCCGGAAGCAGCAACTTGGCATTGCGCTTATTGCCAATGAAGTTGTCATCCACGAGGAAGATCGATCGTCTCCAGCCGAGGTCGTACAGGCTCTGAAGCTCGGCCACCAGCTGGTCTGGCGTTTTGGTGCGGGGCTTACGGCCGTAGAGAACGATGATGTCGCAGAACTCGCAGTTGAAGGGGCAGCCCCGGGAAAACTGCACGCTCATGGAGTCATAAGCGTCGAGTTCGAGCAAATCGAAGCGGGGGATGGGGGTGGATGTGACATCAGGTTTTTCACCTTCCGAGCTGAATCGCCCGCCTCTGTCTCCCCTTTGGATGGCCTCGATAAACATCGGGAGGGTAATTTCTCCTTCGTCCAGCACCTTGAAATCAGCATCCGCGATTTCAGGGGCATCAGGTGTTGAGCTGGCGTAGGGGCCTCCGACGGCTACTGGAAGTCCGCGACGCTTCGCTTCTTCGATCTGTACCTGCATGTCGTCCTTCTGGACGATCATTCCTGAGATCACCACCAATTCGGCCCAGTCCCATTCAGCGTCGGTGACCTCTCGAACATTGCGGTCTACCAGCTTCATCTCCCATTCCTGGGGGAGAAGCGCTGCCACGGTGACCAGTCCCAGGGGCGGCAGCAGAACCTTGCGGTTCACCAGTTCAAGGATTTTTTCGTAGCTCCAGAACGTCTTCGGGAACAGGGGATAGATGAACAGCGTGCGCATAATCCGAAGTCGCGTTTGTTGTGCTCTGGTGCTGACGGTCGACCCTGCTTGCAGACCCGTCCGGTTCCTTTTGATTTCGATGCTCGCAAGCTTAGGCGGGATCCGTCGTCTGGAGGCCCGATTTCTGATCTAATGGATCAGCATTCTGTGATTGCAATGGGAGTTGTCATCTATCTGGGTCTGGTCGGAGCAGGTCTTGTCACCGCTGCTGGTATCAGCTTGGTGTTGCGCAGGATCAAACTGATCTGATCTCCGTAAGCACGGTGCTGCCTCGGCGGCGAATTTCTATCAACGCCAGCACAACCCCGATTCCACCAGTAATGGCAAATGTGGTGGGAAGCCCAACGCTGATGCTCAGCTGTGCGGCAATCAGGCCGCTGATTCCACCGCCGCCAAGGAAGGCGATCTGACTGAGACCGGCCATCCGGCCCCTCAAGATCTGACTGGATCCCACCTGGGTCATGAGATTGCTGCTGCTGAGTAATCCCGCGGTCCCAGCACCAATCAACAGCGTCATGAAGAGGATGAAAGGCACAGTCCCCCCTCGTGCCATGCCCAGTTGAGCCACAGCAGTGACTAGGCCAAATCCCGCCAGCGTGAGGGATGGGCGCCTGCAGAAGCGGTGACTGTTGCGTTGAAGGATGAGCCCTCCGGCGATGCTTCCCAAGGCCAGGACACTGGTGAACAGCCCCAGGTCCATCGGGTCTGTTCCCAACTCCTGAGCGGCAATCAAAGGGGCCAGGCCAGGGTGGAAAAAGCCCACAACACACATCAATCCAGTAAACACAACCACGTGGCGCAAGGTTGAGCCGCAGTCTCTCCACGCCACTGCAAGCGACGATCCCTCGGCCGATGTGCTGCGCTGCTCTTGCTCAAGCCTCGGATGCAGAAGCCAGATCACGCTGGCGATCGGCAGAAGATAGGTGGCTGCATCGAGGGTTAATGCCGTGGCCGGACCCGTGAGTGTGACCAGCCAGCCACCAATGGGTGGACCCACCAATTTGCCCACGTTGAACACCACGGAGAAACTGGTCAGAAATGGAGCGAGCTGGGCGTTGTCGTCAACCAGAAGAGCGCAATATTTGTTTCGAGCTGTGAGTTCGTAGGCCCCTGCAATTCCCACTAGGAGCGTGCTGGCCAGCAATATCAGCACCTGGGGCAGTCCATCCAGCCAAGGGATGGCCACTGCTCCGATCAGACCGGCTCCCAGTAGCGCCCATTGCGCCTGGATCAACACCGTTTCACAGCCGATGCGATCGGTGCGCACACCTGCCGGACCGCTCACCAGAAGCGTTGGCAGTGAGAGTGCTGCGAAGTGCAGTGCCAGCACCATGGGCGCTGCCGTCTCATCCATGAGGATCCACCCCTTCGCTGTCAATCCGGCGAAGGATCCGGCGGTGCTGACGCCAGAGGCGATCAGGAAAATGATGCGTTGGCGTTCATGCAGTCCTCCCCGTCTGCTCACAGGGCAGACCGAGCCGAGGCGACCATCGACGCAGCTCCCACGATCTCTGCGCGGAGGTCGTAGATGTCAGATCCTGTGATTTGGACTGGGATCATGGTTCCTGGTGCTGCCTGCAGTCCGTCGGCCCTGGGTTCGATATGAACCTCCCCATCCACCTCGGGTGCGAAGCGGGCACAGCGACCGATCATTGCGCCGGTTGCAGGGTTGTGCTGTTCGACTAGAGCATCGACCGTACGGCCGACCCAGCGAGCATTGGCCGCAGCAGAGATGGGTTGCTGAAGCATCATTAGGCGATCTTTCCTGGCTGTGGCGATGTCGGCATCGACGGGATTGGGCAATTCGGCTGCGGCCGTTCCCTGCTCCGGAGAAAAGGTGAACACCCCGACGTGATCGAACCGCTGCCGCTCCAGAAAACTCGCCAAATGCTCGAACTGCTCCTGAGTTTCTCCTGGGAAACCCACAATCAAGGTGGTGCGCAGCACCGCGTCGGGTAACTGGCTTCTGATCTGATCAAGCAGGCGCTCGTTCACATCGGCTTGCCAGGGGCGATTCATGGCGCGCAGCACCTCCGGATGGCTGTGTTGCAGTGGCAAGTCCAAGTAAGGCAGCACATTGGGCACGTCCCTGTACGCACTGATGACCTCGTTCGTCAGGCCTGTTGGGTAGGCGTAATGAACACGGATCCAGGGAATCTCCACGTCCCCGAGGGCGTGCAGCAGGTCTGCCAAGCGGGGGCGCCCATAGAGATCCAGGCCGTAATTGGTGGTGATCTGGCTGATCAAGATCAGTTCTTTCACACCTTCCGCGGCCAGCTGATGCGCTTCTGCCACGATCGATTCGATCGGTCGCGAGCGCTGATTCCCACGGAGGTGGGGAATGATGCAGAAAGCGCAGCGATAGTCGCAGCCCTCGGCAACTTTCAGGTACGCCACGGCCTCGCCGGTGGTGCGATAGCGCGGTAGTCGCTCATCGGCCACGAACGTCGGCGTGCTGCTTACCCGATTCACGCGTTCGCCGGCCTCCACCCTTTCCAGCACTTCCACGATGTGCTGGTAGTCGCCAGTCCCCACAATGGCCTTCGCTTCGGGGAGGGACTCCAGAAGCTCTTCCTGAAAGTGCTGGGCCAGGCATCCCGCGATGATCAGATCCTTCCCTTGTTCTGCCAGCCCGACCAGCGTCCTGACGGATTCCTCCCTGGCGTCTTGGATGAAGCTGCAGGTGTTCACAACCACCACACTGGCGTCGGATTCATCGCTGCTCACGCCGTAGCCCGCTTCACTCAGAAGACCGAGCATGTGTTCGGTATCGACTCGGTTCTTCTCGCAGCCCAAATGGGAAAACGCCACGGTTGGTCTGGTGCTGGCCCCGTCTCGGCCAGGACTTCGGTCCGGGGACATGAGCATGGCGAATTAATCAATCACCATAAATCCCGTTCCCACTCCTGCCACAATTCACCCATTCTCTGCAGCTCGCATGGCCGCCAGCAGACTCACCAGCCGCCGTCGCCAGGACCAGGGCTCCAAATGGGTACGGATCGTCATGGCCGTGCTGGCCACCGTGGGGGTGATTGACACCGGTTCGATCACCCTGAAGCGTTGGGGCCTGCTGGGCAACCTCACCTGCCCATTGGGTGCAGACGGTTGCGACAAGGTGCTCAACAGTCCTTGGGGAACTCTCTTTCAGGGCGATGGTTTGAGTGTGCCGCTCTCGTTTGCGGGTTTTCTGGCTTACTCGGCCGTGTTGATCATGGCCCTGGTTCCTCTGCTTCCAGGATTGTCCGAAAACCGCGGTGATCTCGCCCGACGCACGTGGTGGGGGCTCTTCACCGTGTCCCTGGGGATGGCGGTCTTCAGCCTCGTGCTGGTTGGCTTGATGGTGTTCAAGATTCAGGCGTTCTGTTTCTTTTGCGTGCTGTCAGCCACTCTTGCCATCCTTCTCTCGATTCTCGCCGTGGCTGGCGGGGGCTGGGACGACCCATCCAAGCTGTTCTTCCGTGGATTTCTACTGGCTCTTGCCGTGTTGCTGGGAAGTTTGATCTGGGCCTCCGTTCTCGATCCGGAGCGTCCGGATGCCGCTGTGACGGGTGCTGGTGCTCCTCCTGTGGTGACCACCGAAAGCACGCCGAGCAAAGTGGCTTTGGCAGAACATCTCACCGCTAACGGTGCCGTGATGTACAGCGCTTACTGGTGCCCCCATTGTCATGAGCAAAAGGAGGCGTTTGGAAAAGAAGCAGCGCAGAAGCTCACGGTGATCGAGTGTGCTGCGGATGGCCAGAACAATCAGCGTGCACTCTGTGAGAGTAAGAAAATCGAGGGTTTCCCCACCTGGGAGATCAACGGCAAGCTTGATTCCGGCGTCAAGCCTTTGAAGGTGCTTGCGCGTCTGTCTGGCTTTAAGGGGGACAGCAACTTTTAGTGGTTGAGCGGCCTGTCCGGCCGGCTTAATCGGTGACTGGCCGGGTGTGGATGCGGGCGCCCTTCACCTGGCGACTGTGGCAACGCCACTGCGGAAGCGGTGTTGGGGCATCACTGCGGAAGTGGCCTCCACGGCTTTCGGTACGGAAGAGGCAAGCCTCCAATAGCAGTTGGCTTGCCTGCTGGCGGTGGTGAAGGTCGAGGAGAAGATTGATGTTGCTGCGACAGGTTTCCTCAAGTTGGAAGCAACGATCTTTGTCCTGGTTGCGCATCTCCTCAAGCAACGGGCTGCATCGCAGCGCGTCGTTTCCCTTAAGGAGCTCTCGCAGGGTCTGCTGCATCCCGCTCACGCGTCGATCAACTCCGGCCATGTTCCAGCAGACTGATCGCAGCGCGTTGATCGATCGGTGCAGGGTTTCAGCATGCCCTGGCGATGGCATCGGGGTCTCGATACTGAAAGGTTCCGGACCTTTGCTGGAGATGGTTGGTGCGCTTCGGTCGTTCAGCGCGATGTCCCTGAGTCTTCCAGCAAACACAAGACACTCCATCAATGAGTTGCTGGCCAGCCTGTTAGCACCATGCACCCCGGTGCATGCCACCTCCCCAACGGCGAAAAGGCCGGGAATGGTTGTAGCGGCCTGTAGATCCGTGGCCACACCTCCCATCCAGTAGTGCGCGGCAGGTGCCACCGGGATCGGATTCTGCAAAGGATGGAGTCCGTACTCCCGGCAGCGTTCAAGAATCGTCGGAAAGCGTCGTTCGGCCCGTTCCGCGGGAATGGGTGAGAGATCCAGCCCCAGACTGCTCAATCCCTGGGAGCGCATGCATCGCAGCAGGGCTCGGCTCACCTGATCGCGTGGGGCAAGATCGCGTTGGGGAAGAGATCCCACAGGACTTCGTCCTGAGGGATCCACCAAGACGGCGCCTTCGCCACGCACGGCTTCTGAGATCAGGAAGCAGGGCGCCTCAGCGAGTTTGAGCGCTGTGGGATGGAACTGAACAAATTCGAGATCGTCAACTGCAGCACCGGCTTGCCACGAGAGCACAACGCCTTCACCACAGGCCTGAGGTGGATTCGTGGTGTTGGTGTAGAGATGGCCTCCTCCTCCAGTGGCCAGCACAACCGCTCGGGCTGGAACCCAGTGAAGCCATGGGCCATCAAGAATCTGAACACCGCAGCAGCGTTGGTCTTCGACCCAGAGTTGGGTGACCCGGACGCCTCGACGATGCACCAGGCCGGGTCTGGCTTCGACACGCTCTCGGAGGACATCCACCAAAGCCCTTCCGGTGCGGTCCTGCACGTGCAATACACGATGCTGGCTGTGGGCTGCTTCAAGGGTGGTCGCAAGGGACCCATCGGGATTGCGGTCGAACGCCATGCCCAGGGAAAGCAACCGTTCGACGCAGTGGGGCGCCTGGTCCACCAGGAGACGGACGGCATCGCCATCACAGAGGCCTGCTCCGGCCTTCAGGGTGTCCTCCCCATGGAGGAAACGAGAGTCTCCAGGACCCGTCACCGCGGCGATGCCCCCTTGCGCCCAGCGGCTTGAAGAGCGCCGACCTGCGTTCCTGTTGAGAAGCAGAACGTTCAGCTCGGGAGGGAGCTCCAGGCAGGTCATCAGACCCGCTGCGCCTGCTCCAACAACCACAACATCCCAGGGGCCGTTGTGGATCGGATCCTGGGATGTTGATCGCTCTCTGCTCATTGGAGCTTGTCGTAAACCACCGGTGGATCCGGCGTTTCAACCATGACGCATTCTTAGCGGTACTGCCCGTCGTTAATCCTGTCGAAGCCTTCGTTCAGGGCAATCGAGGGTGCAGTCACAGTGAAATTATCGCGATATTTCTCGAACAGTTCCTTCTGGCGGTCGGTGAGATCAAGAGAGAGCACATCATCCACACTCTCGTAAGGACCGCCCAGCACGATTTTTCCGGCCAGGGTTGGGTACATCCCGGGGAATTGCTGGAAGCGCCGCACGGATGAGTTATTCAGATCAACCTTGTCGCCACGTTCGGCGATCTTGTCGTCAGCCACATTGCGGATGTCAGCGGCCTGGACATCAGAGGGCATGGCCAGAGTCATCAGCAAGCCAGCCATGACGACGAGACCTGTCAGCCAGGACAGCAGACGCTTCATGAAATTCTCCGTCTGAGAATCGGAACGGGATATGCCGGCAGAACCGACCAGCAAACCTTACAAGTGCTCTCCCCAGGCATCGCATAAAACCGCAGGGTTTTTGCAGTTCGTTTCAGATGAGCCCGCTCAGGCCTGGTGCCAGCAAAGAAATCCCCAGGAACACACCATCAATCACCAAGGTGGTGAACAGCACAGAGGTTGCGACTGCCCATGCTGAAGAACCGTCTCCAAACTGATCAGCTCTGGAACGGCATTCAGCCACCAGTCTCGTAATCAATGCCGCAGCCAGGATCACGACCAGGAGAGACTTTGGTGTTAAGACCTGAGATGCTGCTTTTTGCAGCAGGACAGGCGCTTGGTCGGCCGTAGCCGTCACCACGTCGGGCCAGAGAGTCATCACCCCGGAGATGGCCATCGAGAGGTCAGTGAAGACAGTTCCAACCAAAGACGCCAGGTAAAAAGCACATGCGCAACGCCAGCGGGTGTTCAGTCCTGCGACCGCCAGAGGAAGCGCGAACGCCTCAACCGGCAAATGCAGAACTGGGTGCGCAGACAACCATCCCCAAAACAAACTTCCCGCCATCCAACTGCCGCTGAATCCCAAGATGAGGGCTCCAAGATCGCGCTGTTGGCTCCGCTCCGCGTTAAGGCTCAACAGGATTCCCGCAACAGCAAGAAAGAGCCCGAACAGACAGGAACTGAATGGTTGGTGACGGACCCATGGCGCCTGCACGAACACAGGCATCACCACCAGAGCAGATGCCCAAAAGGGGAGGGACGCCAGAACTGCAGCTGTAGGAAGCCTCCGCCTGCCCAGGGCCGGGTTTTGCATCAGCCCACTGGACAAGGCGTCACCTCCGGTATGTGAAGAAAGAGACGAAACCTTAGAAGATCTGAGCGTGAGCGAGGGGTGCACGCTCAATGTTCAGCAGCACTGGCATCCGAAGCCCGTTGGGCATAGCGTCCGACCACCTAACCATTGGAATCTGCGGTGTCGGAGCCCGGTCTTCTTGAAGCCATCTGGAGAGATTTCGTTCTCGGCGTTGTGCAGGGCCTCACTGAGTTTCTGCCCATCAGCAGCACAGCCCATCTCAAAATTGTGCCGGTGCTTGCCGGTTGGGGCGATCCAGGCGTCTCGGTGACCGCTGTGATTCAACTGGGCAGCATCGTTGCGGTGATCGCCTACTTCAGGGCAGATCTGGCCGGCGTTTTGCGCGGGGTCAGTGGTGCTGTGCTGAGGGGGCAGTGGCGGGAGCCGGAGGCGCGACTGGGAATCGCCATGGCGATCGGTACCTTGCCCATTCTTTTTGCCGGACTCGCTATCAAGCTGTATTGGCCTGGCTACGAAACCTCGCCGCTACGCAGCGTGCCCGCAATCGCTGGGGTGTCCATCCTGATGGCCCTGCTTCTTGCCCTCGCCGAACGCCTGGGACCGCGCTCCAAGCAGCTCGATCAGGTGCAGGGCCGGGATGGGCTGGTTGTGGGATTGGCCCAGGTTCTGGCCCTGATTCCCGGTGTTTCTCGCTCCGGCAGCACACTCACCGCGTCGCTGTTTGACAGTTGGAAACGGCCCGACGCAGCACGATTTTCTTTTCTGCTGGGCATTCCTGCGATCACCATTGCGGGACTGGTGGAGCTCAAGGATGCGTTCACTGAGCCCAGTGCGGGGGGGGTGCTGCCCCTGATGGTTGGGATCGCTTCCGCAGCAGTGGTCTCATGGTTGGCCATCGACTGGTTGCTCAAGTTCCTGCAGCGACACAGCACCTGGGTGTTTGTGATTTATCGATTGCTTTTCGGGGTTCTTTTGCTGGCCTGGTGGGCTGGCTCTGGCTCAAACTGAAATCAGTTGGATCCATTTTGTGTGGAATGAACCCTCCGCAGGTGTGGCCGTTGCCGCTCTCGATCCGTCCAGCGCTGGGCGTCAGCCCCAGCCTGCGGTTGTCGCATCGGTGGAGCCTGGTTCGATCGGTGAGGAGCTCGGCTTCGAACCCGGCGACCAGCTGCTCAGCGTTAATGGTGTTCGCCCGCGTGATCTGATTGATTACCGTTATTTGACGGTTGAGGAGGATCTCATCCTCGAGGTACAAGACAGCGCTGGGGAGCTCCATCGCGTTCAACTCGAAAAGGATGCGGATGATGGCCTCGGGCTTGCGTTCACCGAGGCGCTGTTTGATGGCTTGCGGCAATGCACCAACCGCTGCCCGTTCTGTTTCATCGATCAGCAGCCGCCTGGGCATCGCGACAGCCTTTATCTGAAAGACGACGACTACAGGCTCAGTTTTCTGTACGGCTCCTACCTAACGCTGACCAATCTCAGCGAAAGCGACTGGAGTCGCATCGAAGAGCAACGCCTTACTCCCCTGTTCGTGTCGGTGCATGCCACAGAGCCAGGTCTGCGTTCCCGACTGCTCGACAACCCCCGGGCGGGTGATCTGCTCCATCAGCTCGACTGGTTCGCGCGCCGTGGGTTGCAGATTCATGCCCAGGTGGTGGTCTGCCCAGGGCTCAACGATGGCGAGGCTTTGGTTCGCACACTCACCGACCTGGCGCAGTTTGGGACTGGGGAATGGCCCGCCGTTCTCTCAGCCGCGGTTGTTCCCGTGGGATTGACGCGCTTCCGGCCTGCTGAGGATGGACTGCGGGCTGTTACACCTGCGGATGCACGCACAGTGATTGAGGCTGTGGAATTGCTCCAAGCCCGATTCCAGCAACAGATCGGTAGTCGGTTCGCCTGGCTGTCTGATGAGTGGTATCTGATGGCTGGTCAGCCCTTGCCTCCGAGGGGTGACTACGAAGATCTTCCTCAACAGGAAAATGGTGTCGGCACGATTCGGGCTTTCCTTGAAGCTCTCGACCAGGCCACAGTGATGCTTCCCGAGAGGATCGACTCGCCTCTTCACAGCAGTTGGGTGGTGGGCCGTCTGGTGGATCGGGCTTTGGCACCGGTGCAAGCACGCTTGAATCGGGTGAACGGCGTCTCGCTGACGTTGCATGGATTGCCGAGCCCTTACTGGGGCCAGGATCAGGTGGTGACAGGCCTCTTGACCGGAGAAGACCTTGTGAAAGGACTCGCGGATCAACCGTTGGGGGATCAGCTGCTTCTCCCCTCTGTGATGCTCCGCCAGGGCCAGCCTGTGTTTCTGGATGACATGACACTGGATCAATTGCAAAGCAAGTTGCCGGTGCCGATCCGGATCGTGCATGGAGCAGCTGACATCGTGGCTGCTGTTCTCGGTCAGCAGCCCAAAACCCCCTAAGCTCCGCCCAGCCCTGGATTTGTTGTGCGTCGGACTGCTGCACGTCTTCTGTTGATCGCAGGAGTATTGCCCTCTGTCATTGGTGTAGCGGTAAGTGCGCAGGACGCCTCGAGCGTTGATGCTTCGGCGGCAGCGGATGGTTCTGCGCTGATCGATCAGTCGACGCTCCCCACTGCGACTGAGATCAAGGGGTCAAGGCCGAAAGCAGATCCCTCGGTTCTTCCCCCCGCAGCAACCACACTTCCAGAGAATCAAGAATCGCTCAAAGCCCCTCCGAGCCTTGCTCTGCCTGACAAGCCGGACCAGGTCAGAATTCGTGAGCTGCGCCCCCTCACGCTTGCCGAGGTAGAGCGTCTGGTTGAGGTCAACAATCCCAGCCTGAAAGCGGTGGCAAGCCAGGTTCAACAGGCCAAATCAAGTCTGCGTGCGGCCCTCTCGGCTTGGTACCCCACACTGAATCTCAATGCCAACGGTCTTCCCCAGTACCTAGCCGGAGAGCAGCAAACCTTCGATCGGAGCCGCTCTGAGATTGTGAACCCGGTGACGGGTCTCGAACAGCCTGAAGATCGACTCACGAATTCGGCGGTCTGGTCCGCCAATTTTGGAGCCCAATTGAACTGGAACTTGATCGACCCGGCCAGGGTTCCTCAGATTGCGGCTGCAAGAGATAACTACGAACGCACCCGAGATACCTATCTGATCGCTTTGCGTGAGATACGTCTCGAAGCAGCAATTTCCTATTTCCAGCTTCAGCGTCAAGACGAGCAGGTTCGAATCGGTCAACAATCCGTTCGAGCTTCACTGGTGAGTCTTCGCGACGCCCGAGCCCGTTACCAAGCGGGTGTGGCGACCAAACTCGAAGTATTAGAAGCCGAAACTCAGCTCGCTCGTGACCAACAGCTCCTCACCACTGCTCTTGGCGACCAGGTGAATGCGCGTCGATCCTTGGCATCGCTCATGGATCTTCCTCAGGACATCACCCCCACATCCGCTGCGCCTGCTCGTGTGCTCGGGCTGTGGGAACCATCGCTTCAGGAAAGCATCATCGCGGCCTATACCTTTCGGGAGGAACTCGATCAATTCCTTCTGGATATCTCGATCAATAACAGCAATGCCAACGCAGCCCTAGCTGCTGTTCAGCCTGTGCTGAGTATCTTTAACAATTTCACGTCCCAGCGTTTTCAGGGTGAGACCAACGCGCGGCCTCCAGTGAGCACCGAGGTGTATGGATGGAGCCTGGATAACACTGTGGGGTTGTCGGCGACCTGGAATATTTTTGATGGTGGTCGAGCCCGCGCCGAGTACCGCCGCAACAAGCAGGCTGCCGAGGAGAGTCAGTACAACTTCGCTTCCCAGCGCGACAGCATCCGCAGGGAAGTGGAACAGAGTTTCTACGATCTGAGAGATTCACAGCAAAACATCCGCACGACAACGCGAGAGGTCTTATCGGCGACTGAATCTCTGCGCCTGGCCAGGCTGCGTTTTCAAGCAGGGGTAACAACCCAGCGTGAGGTCGTCGATAACCAGCGTGACCTCACCAGTGCCGAGGTGCGTTATGCCGATGCAGTTCTTTCTTACAACGCCAGCCTGGCGGAGTTGAGGCGGCGTACAGGTTTGGACCAAGTAAAAGCTTGCCCGCCGCTCAATCTGCCCGGCAAGAAGCCTGAGGTAGACCGAATGGAGTCTGTTCCCATCGAACCGGCTCCCAATACGCCAGCTTGTGAGGCGTCTCAGCTCGGCGCTTGAGCCCTCTCGGACTGTGACTTCAGCTCCCCTCTCTCCGGCGCAGCTGCTGGCTGTTCATCAACTTCTTGATGGCGTTGCTGAAAGACAACGGCATGATTTTGGTCACATCGTCTCCGATGTGAAGCCCGACGGCAGTTTGATCACCGCCTGTGATCGTTGGAGTGATGAGACTCTCGTGCGGGGTCTTGCTCAGCTTTCCTCAGGAGAGAGCACGCTGAGTGAGGAAGGTGAGAAGCATTGCCCCACCACGTCGGCGTTCTGGGTGGTGGATCCACTGGATGGCACGACGAATTTTGCGGCAGGCATTCCCTATTGGGCAATTTCTGTTGCGCGATTTGTGGATGGTCAGCCGACGGAAGCGTTTCTTGACATCCCTTCTTTGAAACAGCGCATCGTGGCGATTCGGGGCCGTGGTGCCTGGCGCAATGGCAAACGGCTCACTGTTGAAACCCGTCTGGCGGCTGGAAGTGCTTGCGTTTCGCTCTGCAGCCGAGCGATTCGTGTGCTGCAGCGCCGTCATCAAGAGCCTTTCCCAGGCAAGATTCGTCTTCTTGGGGTTGCGAGCCTCAATCTTGTGAGTGTGGCGATGGGGCAGACCGTGGCGGCTTTGGAGGCCACCCCCAAGATCTGGGATCTCGCGGCGGCCTGGTTGGTGCTGTCTGAGCTGGGTTGCCCTGTGCTCTGGTTGCGGGAAGATCCAACCGCTCTTGTCCCCGGTCGCGATCTCTCTGATGTGGGTTTTCCTGTGCTCGCTGCCAGTTCCGAGGACCAGCTGACGCGGCTCAGGCCTTGGGGCGAGTCTTTGTTGCTGCCTTAGGGCTTGTGTTGTTGCGTTGAAGGGGTGAGGAGGTGTTATGGTTATGGACTGCGCGGGGGCTGAGGCCCGAAGCGCAGCTTTTAGATGCTTAGAGCGAGAGCTTGTAGTGTTTGGAAGTGCTTACAAGGCCAAAGGGGAGCGATCCCACGGTGTTGTAAGTTTCACAAGCGGCCGCGAGGCTGCACCGCCAACCGCTCTTGAAAGGGAGTGCGATGGCAGAACCTGGACAACTGAAAAGTTTAGGAACTGACGCTTTCATTGCGTTTGTTACTGATGAATCAACTGCGAGGTTGAGGAGTGAGTGATGAATGAAAGAGCGATGAAGGTGTGAGGTCCCGTCAACAATTATTCGTTGCAAAGAAGCATTGCGCTTACAGCTTGAGAGTTTTCACGAGCTTTGGAGTTGTCGGTGTGCGCAATGTGGAGCAACAACCGGATCTGAGATCCTGGAAAGTCATAGATAGAGAAATCTAGATGTGCACTCTTAAGAACCCTTTCTGTGTCAGCGGAAGGAGGCCTCAACTATTACCAGTATGTCTGAGTAGTGGGTGACGCAAATCAAGTTGAGATAGCGCGAGTTATCGAGAGGACTTGATCTACAACGGAGAGTTTGATCCTGGCTCAGGATGAACGCTGGCGGCGTGCTTAACACATGCAAGTCGAACGAACCTTCGGGTTAGTGGCGGACGGGTGAGTAACGCGTGGGAATCTGCCCTCAGGAGGGGGATAACGGCTGGAAACGGCCGCTAATACCCCATATGCCGAGAGGTGAAATGAATTTCGCCTGAGGATGAGCCCGCGTCTGATTAGCTAGTTGGTGAGGTAAGAGCTCACCAAGGCATCGATCAGTAGCTGGTCTGAGAGGATGATCAGCCACACTGGGACTGAGACACGGCCCAGACTCCTACGGGAGGCAGCAGTGGGGAATTTTCCGCAATGGGCGAAAGCCTGACGGAGCAACGCCGCGTGAGGGATGAAGGCCTCTGGGCTGTAAACCTCTTTTCTCAAGGAAGAAGATCTGACGGTACTTGAGGAATAAGCCACGGCTAATTCCGTGCCAGCAGCCGCGGTAATACGGGAGTGGCAAGCGTTATCCGGAATTATTGGGCGTAAAGCGTCCGCAGGCGGCCCTTCAAGTCTGCTGTTAAAACGTGGAGCTTAACTCCATCATGGCAGTGGAAACTGTTGGGCTTGAGTGTGGTAGGGGCAGAGGGAATTCCCGGTGTAGCGGTGAAATGCGTAGATATCGGGAAGAACACCAGTGGCGAAGGCGCTCTGCTGGGCCATAACTGACGCTCATGGACGAAAGCCAGGGGAGCGAAAGGGATTAGATACCCCTGTAGTCCTGGCCGTAAACGATGAACACTAGGTGTCGGGGGAATCGACCCCCTCGGTGTCGTAGCCAACGCGTTAAGTGTTCCGCCTGGGGAGTACGCACGCAAGTGTGAAACTCAAAGGAATTGACGGGGGCCCGCACAAGCGGTGGAGTATGTGGTTTAATTCGATGCAACGCGAAGAACCTTACCAGGGTTTGACATCCTGCGAACCTCTTGGAAACGAGAGGGTGCCTTCGGGAACGCAGTGACAGGTGGTGCATGGCTGTCGTCAGCTCGTGTCGTGAGATGTTGGGTTAAGTCCCGCAACGAGCGCAACCCACGTCTTTAGTTGCCAGCATTTAGTTGGGCACTCTAGAGAGACCGCCGGTGATAAACCGGAGGAAGGTGTGGATGACGTCAAGTCATCATGCCCCTTACATCCTGGGCTACACACGTACTACAATGCTACGGACAAAGAGCAGCAAGTTCGCGAGGACAAGCAAATCTCATAAACCGTGGCTCAGTTCAGATCGTAGGCTGCAACTCGCCTACGTGAAGGAGGAATCGCTAGTAATCGCAGGTCAGCATACTGCGGTGAATACGTTCCCGGGCCTTGTACACACCGCCCGTCACACCATGGAAGTTGGCCACGCCCGAAGCCGTTACTCCAACCCTTGTGGAGGAGGACGTCGAAGGTGGGGCTGATGACTGGGGTGAAGTCGTAACAAGGTAGCCGTACCGGAAGGTGCGGCTGGATCAC
Organism: Synechococcus sp. MEDNS5; assembly: GCF_014279875.1. Taxonomy (NCBI): domain Bacteria; kingdom Bacillati; phylum Cyanobacteriota; class Cyanophyceae; order Synechococcales; family Synechococcaceae; genus Synechococcus; species Synechococcus sp. MEDNS5. The sequence continues at coordinate 2,083,565 of NZ_CP047952.1, read as the reverse complement.
CTCCTAACAGGGAGACAAACAACGATTTTGATGTCTGAGTGTTTTTATTCTTAGGCCGAAATCCTGTCACCTTAGGTCGATCGGTACCTCAGCTTTGAAGCCATCAAGTTTGCAGCGATGCAAGTGAGGATGGTGGAGATTTTTAGTTCCTAAACTTTGTCTAGGTCACACCCCTGAAGGGATGAGACTCCTGGGCCATTAGCTCAGGTGGTTAGAGCGCACCCCTGATAAGGGTGAGGTCCCTGGTTCAAGTCCAGGATGGCCCATTCGGTGTTGGGGGTTTAGCTCAGTTGGTAGAGCGCCTGCTTTGCAAGCAGGATGTCAGGAGTTCGAGTCTCCTAACCTCCACTGACCGAACTGTATCCCCATCTCCAAAAGGAATTGGAGTATGAGTTCGATTGGAGTGTGATTTTAGACGTGTCCGCTGGATGACCCCAGCTTCCTGTCATTCCAAATGAAAGCAAAGAGAGTTTTGCTTGTTGTGTTTGGTTGATAAGATGCTGGGCTCAAGTCAAATGATCAAGCAATTGATGGTTTGATTTGAAGTTCTAGCAGAACCTTGACAACTGCATAGGTAAGTCTGGAAAGAATAAAGCATCTCATGGATGATGCGATGACTCTAGATAATGATCCGAAAGGATGATTAAAAGGAGTGATTGCGAATTCTATAGAGCAAGAGCCGAGACTCCATCACGTTCTTTTGATTGTGTCGAGCAATCAAGAGTTTGATTCTTGATTCAGCAATGAATCAGGGAAAATCTGTTTCAACGACAGCAAGCGTGTTGGAGATTATATGGTCAAGCTACAAAGAGCTCACGGCGGATACCTTGGCACACAGAGGCGATGAAGGACGTGGTTACCTGCGATAAGTCTCGGGGAGCTGGAAACACGCTTTGATCCGGGAATTTCCGAATGGGGCAACCCCTAGAACGGCCAGCTGAATCCATAGGCTGGCGCGAGCCAACCCAGCGAACTGAAACATCTTAGTAGCTGGAGGAAAGGAAAGTAAAAACGACTCCCTAAGTAGCGGCGAGCGAACGGGGAAGAGCCTAAACCGACAGTTTCGACTGTCGGGGTTGTGGGACAGCAATGTGGATCAGGAATGTTAGTGGAAGTGTTTGAAAGACACGCCACAGAAGGTGAAAGCCCCGTACACGAAAACTGAACTGACCTAGCTGTATCCCGAGTAGCACGGAGCACGTGAAATTCCGTGTGAATCCGCGAGGACCACCTCGTAAGGCTAAGTACTCCTGTGTGACCGATAGCGAAACAGTACCGCGAGGGAAAGGTGAAAAGAACCCCGGGAGGGGAGTGAAATAGAACATGAAACCGTGAGCTTACAAGCAATGGGAGCCCTACTCATAGGGTGACCGTGTGCCTGTTGAAGAATGAGCCGGCGACTTATAGGCACTGGCGGGTTAAACCGGAAATGGTGGAGCCATAGCGAAAGCGAGTCTGAATAGGGCGTTTGTCAGTGTTTATAGACCCGAACCCGGGTGATCTAACCATGGCCAGGATGAAGCTTGGGTGATACCAAGTGGAGGTCCGAACCGACTGATGTTGAAAAATCAGCGGATGAGCTGTGGTTAGGGGTGAAATGCCAATCGAACCCGGAGCTAGCTGGTTCTCCCCGAAATACGTTGAGGCGTAGCGTCTCGTGCTCCAGCAGGGGGGTAAAGCCACCATTTCGGTGCGGGCTGCGAGAGCGGTACCAAATCGAGATGAACTCTGAATACCCTGTGTGTAGCGAGGCAGTCAGACTGTGGGGGATAAGCTCCATGGTCGAGAGGGAAACAGCCCAGACCGCCAGCTAAGGTCCCCAAATCAACACTAAGTGATAAAGGAGGTGGGATTGCCCAGACAACCAGGAGGTTTGCCTAGAAGCAGCCATCCTCAAAGGAGTGCGTAATAGCTCACTGGTCGAGCGATCCTGCGCCGAAAATGAACGGGGCTAAGTGTTGTACCGAAGCTGCGGATTTATGGTAGGGGAGCGTTCTATGTGGGGCGAAGCGTTAGCGTGAGCGGGCGTGGACTGCATAGAAGTGAGAATGTCGGCTTGAGTAGCGAAAACATGGGTGAGAATCCCATGCACCGAAACCCTAAGGGTTCCTCCGGCAGGCTCGTCCGCGGAGGGTTAGTCTGGACCTAAGGCGAGGCCGAAAGGCGTAGTCGATGGATAACAGGTCAACATTCCTGTACCGGTTATGTTTTGGGAAGAGGGACGGAGAAGGCTAGCCAAGCCAGATGTTGGTTACTGGTTCAAGCGTTCGAGGCGTTGAGGAGCGGAGAAAACGTTCCGAGCTGAGGCGTGAGTACGAGCTGCTACGGCAGCGAAGTTGGTGATGTCATGCTTCCAAGAAAAGCTCTATACCCGTTAAGGCATAACTGCCAGTACCCGAAACCGACACAGGTGGGGTGGTAGAGAATACCGAGGTGCGCGAGGTAACTCTCTCTAAGGAACTCGGCAAAATGGCCCCGTAACTTCGGGAGAAGGGGTGCCACCGCAAGGTGGTCGCAGTGAAGAGGCCCTGGCGACTGTTTACCAAAAACACAGGTCTCCGCTAAGTCGCAAGACGATGTATGGGGGCTGACGCCTGCCCAGTGCCGGAAGGTTAAGGAAGCCGGTCAGCGTAAGCGAAGCTGGCGACTGAAGCCCCGGTGAACGGCGGCCGTAACTATAACGGTCCTAAGGTAGCGAAATTCCTTGTCGGGTAAGTTCCGACCCGCACGAAAGGCGTAACGATCAGGGCGCTGTCTCGGAGAGAGGCTCGGCGAAATAGAATTGTCTGTGAAGATGCGGACTACATACACCCGGACAGAAAGACCCTATGAAGCTTTACTGTAGCTTGGTATTGTGCCCGGGCTCTGAATGCGCAGGATAGGTGGGAGACGTTGAACCAGTGCTTGCGGGTGCTGGTGAGTCAATGGTGAGATACCACTCTTTCAGAGCTAGGGTTCTAACGTTCACCCGTTATCCGGGGAGCGGACAGTATCAGGTGGGCAGTTTGACTGGGGCGGTCGCCTCCTAAAAGGTAACGGAGGCGCGCAAAGGTTTCCTCAGGCTGGTTGGAAATCAGCCGACGAGTGCAAAAGCAGAAGGAAGCTTGACTGTGAGACCTACAAGTCGAACAGGGACGAAAGTCGGCTTTAGTGATCCGACGGTTCTGAGTGGAAGGGCCGTCGCTCAACGGATAAAAGTTACTCTAGGGATAACAGGCTGATCTCCCCCAAGAGTTCACATCGACGGGGAGGTTTGGCACCTCGATGTCGGCTCATCGCAACCTGGGGCTGAAGTCGGTCCCAAGGGTTGGGCTGTTCGCCCATTAAAGCGGTACGCGAGCTGGGTTCAGAACGTCGTGAGACAGTTCGGTCCATATCCGGTGTATGCGTAGGAATATTGAGAGGATTTCTCCCTAGTACGAGAGGACCGGGAGGAACGCACCTCTGGTGTACCAGTTATCGTGCCAACGGTAAACGCTGGGTAGCCATGTGCGGAGTGGATAACCGCTGAAAGCATCTAAGTGGGAAGCCCACCTCAAGATGAGTATTCCCATGGGGTAACCCAGTAAGGTCACGGGAAGAACACCCGTTGATAGGCTCTACGTCGAAGTCCAGTAATGGATGCAGCGGAGGAGTACTAATAGACCGAGGGCTTGACCATTAATTTGGCTCTTGTCTGAGGCAAGTTTTATTCAGACAGACACGTTATGTGAAGCGAGAGCTTTGTGTAATGACCTATGCAGTTCTCAGGGTTCAATCCTTGGGAATGAAACTATCCTGGTGTCCATGGCGCTGTGGAACCACTCCGATCCATCTCGAACTCGGTTGTGAAACGCAGCAGCGGCGACGATATTTGGGGGGTAGCCCCCTGAGAAAATAGCTCGATGCCAGGTAAAACATTCCAAACGAAGAAAGCCACCCATGCGGGTGGCTTTTTTTGTGGCTTCTTTCTTGCGCGCTAGTTTGGAGGTACGGTGCAATCTTGATCTGATGGCCAAACGGCTACTTCTGCGCCGCATCTTGCGATCCCTCTGGTTGGCCTATCAACGTTGGGCGGGAACTGACTGTGTGGATCTCAGTGCTGCTTTTGCGTATTACACACTGCAGTCGATTTTTCCGATCCTTCTGATTTCATTGTCCCTTGCCTCATTCTTGTTGGGAAGGCAGGATAATCTCGATCAAGAAATCATTAGTTACGCCAGTGGCGTTTTGCCGCCTTCTGCTGTCGCAATCGTGCGGCAGACGTTGATTCAGCTGGTGCAGCAGGGTTTTGGTGCAGGACTTCTCGGTGCTGCAGTGTTGCTTGTAACGGCAGGGAATGTCTATCTAACGCTTCAGAGGGGGGCAGATCGTCTTTGGAGAGATGCTCTTCGGCCGATGCCGGATTCCATTCCTCTGGGGGCTCAAGCTTTTCAGTTTGTGCGCGTGCGTATCGAAGCCTTTTTTGTCGTCATTCTGATTGGTCTCTTGATTGTTGCGGATCAGATTGGTGCCAATTTGCGCATGATTCCCGCTGGTGCACTCGAAGATTTGCAGCAATCTCTCCCTTGGTTCGCTGATTTCCTTGATGGCTTTCCCTTGATCCAGGTTGGGCGTGTGTTGTTTTCTTTTGTAGGATTTTCTGCCATGGCTCTGCTGTTGCAGGCTCTTCTGCCAAGTCGTCGTGTGCCTTTCATCCCTTTGATCCCTGGCTCGTTGTTGATCGGGTTTTTGCTGACAGTTTTGAATCTTGCGGTGAGTCGAAGTATCCTTTCCCTAGGGGCTCGTTTTCAGGCTTATGGCGTCATTGGTGGCGTTTTGGTGCTTACATTATGGGTGTACATGGTGGGTGTTGTGATTTATTTTGGTCAGTGTTGGAGTGTTGAACTTGCTTTGCTGAGGCAGAAGCAGAGTGTTGATCCTCTCGCCTCTCACATCCACTGATCGGTGAACCAAGTCATTATGAATTCTGTTCGTTTCGTGTGAGGTTGTGAATGGGTCGTGTTCCTCCTCTTGTCTGGCTTTTAGCTCTGCTTCTGTTGCTACCCACGACAGCAGGACGCGCTTTGGTTGGGGTTTTTGGCGGAGCAGCCCTTCTATTGCTGAGCCTCTCCCTGGTTTTGGGGGGCCTTGGTTGGTTGGGCTGGAAGCGAATGAAAAGCCAGTTCAAGGTCTGCGGTAATTGCGGCGCCACCAACCTTGGTTCGGCGACGGTCTGTGTTGCCTGTGGCTCGGCTCTGGATATCGGCTCCCAACCATCGGCGAATGGTTCATTCGATGCCGACGCCACGCCAGCCAGTTCCGCAACGATTGACATCACCGCTGAGGATGTGGACTCTTGAAAACTCAATTCTGTCCGATCAGACAGAAGACTTTTCACAAGAAGCCGCAGACACGTCTGCTGCCAGTTCGTTAAGCCGTCGTTCCCGTAGATAAAGAAAGAGAGGGCCTCCGCAGGCAAAGGAAACGGTCACACATGCAAGAAGTGTGAGTCGCCAGCCCTTCACCTCCAGGCGGCGTCCTTCGAGGACAATCCAGATCGAGAATGCGCTCGCAGCTACTAAGAGATCACGGCTTAGTGAACGAGAAGCTGCAGTGAGATTGGCGTCTTTGATGAAGCCTGCGAGGTCAAAACCAGCTGCTGCGCTGGATTGCATGAATTCAAGATTGGCTTGCCATGGAAGAACGGCGCCGAGCACTGCCAGCGTTAGATAAATCCAGGGCAACGTTCTAGACACGAGGCGGACAATCAATCGATTCTCGTTCCAGCGTATCGGGGTTGAGTAGGGCAACGCTCTGTTCGACTTCTTCAAGCAGTTCTTCGCATCGGCTCAGATAGATCTCGGCCCGCTGATGACTTCCTTGCAGTTCAGCCAATGGAAGCGAATCATCCTGAAGTTTCGTTAGCAGCAGATCCAGTGCCTGGAGAGACTCCTCGTAGCTCAGAGATGCGGCATCCTCTCTCCACTGGCTTTGTTCATCGTCGTGTGATCGTTTCGATTTGCGTGGCATCGGAATGGTTGGCTGAGGTTGTGCGGTTGGTTTCAGGTGGAGGGGCCTCAGGAATTGCTCCTGATGGCCACTGTGCTGACGTCGATCTCTCCGTCGCTGAGGTGAATGACCAGTGGCTGAGACGGGCTGGCATCAGCGACGGTTTGAAGCAGGTGTCCGTCGCTGCGGGTCACGGTGGCGAAACCACGGGCCAGCCATCGTTGGGGAGACAGCGCCTGCAGCAGCTGTCCGCGTTGTTCCAAGTGTTCACGTCTCCGTACGACAACTGCTGTAGGACTGGCTTGAATCAGAGCGTCTCGTCTCTGGATCAATCGTTCCTCCTCCCTGCGTAGTCTCCAGATTTGTGACTGCAGCAGTTGCCTTCGGCATTGGCTGAGGAACTGCAATGCTGCGGAACGGGTGGGCAAAAGGCTCACAATCGCAGCAGTTGGCGTGGCTGCCCGGAAATCGGCGACAAGATCTGCGACGGTGAGGTCGTCCTCATGCCCCAGTCCTGTCACCACCGGGACTGGGAAGTGCGCCAACGTTCTGCAGAGGACTTCATCGTCGAAGACCATCAGGTCCTCTCGGCTTCCTCCCCCTCGCGCCAAGACGACCGCATTCACACGCAATGACTCCACTTGTTGTGCCAGGCGCTCCAGCACAGAGCAGATCTTTGGTGCAACATCTCCCTGTACGGGGATAGGAATCACGAGGAGCTCGGTCAAAGGCCAGCGTTCCTTCGCTGTGCGCAACATGTCGGCGAGAGCTGAGCTCGGAACGCTTGTGAGCAGGGCGATCCGCTGGGGTGCAAGTGGAAGGGACCTCTGTCTTGAGGAATCAATCAATCCTTCTTTGCTGAGAAGCGCTTTCACCGCCTCGAAGCGTCGCTCGATCGTGCTCCTGCTAGGACGCAAGTCGATCGCCTGTACGGCAAGGCTGGCTCGAGCGGCCCAGAAGTTCAGCTTTCCCACCACCGTGACGCCTTCGCCTTCAGCGGGGACGAAGTTCAGTTGTTGCAGCCTTGAAGCCCAGCAAACAACAGTGATGCTTGCGCTCCCGTCGCTGAGCGTCAGCCAGAGATGTCCTTTCTTGATCTGCGGACGCAGGGCACTGCCGTGCACAAGAAACCTGGGAGCAAAACCTCGTTCGAGAAGTGCACCCACGGAAGTATTTAACTCCTGAACGGAGTAGCTGGGAATGGTGTCAGCGTTCAAGACGGCGGTAAGCGAACCACCAATAAAGGCAGAGGGCACTGGCCAACACACTGACGATCTGCCCCCAGGGTTGGGTCAGTTGCGTGAGCGCAATGGCAAGAATCACCAGTGCACTGCTGAGCAACCTCGCTCCATCGCGTCGGTTCTTGGCAAAAAATGGAAGCAATCGACTCACAATGCGACCTTCACTCTCTCGCAGAGCGGTTGCCATGAAAAAGCCCACCGGTGGTCCAGTGGGCTTAAGAGAGAGATTGGAGCTTGACGCTGAAATCAGCCGAGGCCGATCTGGGTCAGGATGCCCTGGCCGGTGAGCAGCTCGGTGCCAAGACCGATTACGAAACCGAGCATGGCCAGACGGCCGTTCCAGGTTTCAGCAAAGTTGACGAAGCCGAAGCGGGGTTGTGCGGAGTCAGACATGTTGGAAAGTCCCTAACGGGTCCAATGTAACAAAGGGTTGACTTTTATTGACTGTCGCTATGGCGACATCACGAGGCATTTTTGGTTTTGCGCGTTGCAACGGCATCCGCTGGGGAATCAGGCCATGGGTGTTTGGGGTACCGACCACGCATCTCCTTGCGAACGTCGTGATAGCTGCCCTCCCAGAATCCCCGCAGGTCTCCGGTGCGCTGAAGGGGGCGGCCCGCAGGAGAGAGCAGTTCCAGGGTGATCGGAAGGTGTCCACTCAGCAGGCGAGGACTGTCTGTGCAGCCGAACATCTCCTGAAGCTTCACGGCGAGAACGACCCCATCCTCTTCGTACGTCAGTGCCGCATCGCGCCCACTCGGGATGCGAATTGTTGTGGGCAGCAACGCATCAAGATTGCGCCGAAAGCCCCACGCAATGTCTCCCCAGAGGGCCTCAATCAGGCTCGCTTCATTCAGCTCCCCCCAGCTGCGGGATTCCAGGCTTGCTTCTTTGAGCCAATGCTCTGGATGATTTTGGAGAAAGGGCTTCTCGCGGCATGGCCAAGGTGTGCCGATGCGCGCGTGGGCCAGCTGAAGCCGTCGGCGGAGTTGCTCGCTGTGTTGACTCCAGGGCAAGAGCACTAACCCCTCACGCCTGAGCCGTTCTAGTAAGACATCGCTAATGGCCTCGGCTGAAGGCTTGGGCCAAGGCTGACGTTTCAGCTCAAGAGCGCCGAGAGACAGAATTCGTTCTGCGCGGATTTTCTGTTGGCGGTCGTCCCAGTCGACGTCTTCCCGCCACTGCCCGTCGGCTTCAGCGAGGCTTTCAAGCCAGCTCTTTGGCATGGGGATGGCCAGGCGGATCCGTGCGTCGCGACCACTGAGATCGAGCTGAGCCACGGCGAGCGCTTCGGCATGGCTCAACGCATCGTCGTCTTGAAGGGTTGCTCCTCGTCCTTGCCTCAGCAGAAACTTCCCTGGGCGTTGGTCGCGAGCGAGAGCTAGCCATTCGGGGAAAGCCTTGGCCACCAGGAGTCCAGCCATCCAGTCCCATGCCTCGTGCGGGGAGGTGCTGCGGGGAATGTCCGAGAGCCTGTCCAGCTCCCTTTGCCATTGCTTGCTCTGCTGAAGGATGGCGGCAGAACCTGTTGTTTCCCCCCGCCGCTTTGATTGCCGGAGTGTCTGAAGCCCACGAAGGAGGTCGCACCCTTCAGAGCGAATGCCAGGGAGATTTCGTTCGCTCAACAGGGCTGCGAGATCGCAGCCAAGCTGCTCGACCCCCCTGCGACGGGCTTCAACCATCATCAACCCCAGCCTGGGATGAACGCCGAACGTCGCCACATGGCGACCCTCTTTGGTGATCTGCCCTTCTGGATCAATGAGGCCGAGCTGCTGCAGCTGCTGACGCCCTTCAAGAAAGAGGGCTTGCGGAGGTGGTTCAAGCCATGCCAAGTCCTCCCCTAATCCAGCTCCCCAGCGGGCGAGATCGAGCAGGGTTGGCTGTGGATCGGCCCGTTGGAGTTCGGGTAGATCCTGCACAGGGCGTCGCTGCTGATCAGCAGAAGACCACAGGCGGATGCAGCGTCCTGGGGCCTGTCGACCCGCACGCCCCCGTCGTTGATCAGCACTGGCTTGACTTGCCGGGATGGTCTCCAGCCCCTCCATGCCCGTGCCCGGATCAAACCGTGTGTGACGGCTCATGCCGGCATCGATCACCAGTCGAACGCCGTCGAGGGTGAGTGAGCTTTCAGCAATCGATGTGGCGAGCACCACACGGCCATCCCATTCGCGATTGCAGGGTTGAAGTGCGTAGGACTGCTGACTGAGAGAAAGCTGGCCGTGAAGGGGAATGCTCTCCCAGTCCTGCAGCCGGTTAGAGCCCTTGATCCGCCTGAGGCAGCGGTCGATTTCCTTGAGACCCGGCAGGAACACCAGAACAACCGGGGGATGGGTGCTGATGAGCCGTTCGTTCTCGAGATAAGCCAGCTCCGCCTCGAGCGCGCGGAGCACATGCAGATCCAGGGACTCCTGGTTGCGCGGTGGACAGTGGAGGGTGTCGACGGGAAAGGCCCGTCCCTCGCTGCGCAGGGTCCTGGCTCCATCCAACTGTCGACTGAGGTCACCGAGCTGCAGCGTCGCCGACATCAGCAGGACCCTCAGATCCGGCCTGAGCAGGTCCCTCGCCTCGCGTAGCAGTGCCAGGGCCACGTCGCTGTCGCGACGACGCTCATGAAACTCGTCGAAGATCACACAGGTCACCCCTGGGAGGTCGGGTTGTGCCTGAAGCCTGCGCAGAAATAAGCCATCGGTGATGGCTTCAATGCGGGTCTTTGGGGAACGCCTTTGTTCGTTTCGTACCGAGTAACCCACGCGTCCGCCGACGGGTTCGCCGAGAGAGTCCGCAAGACGAGCTGCTGCTGCCCTCGCTGCAAGTCGCCTGGGCTCAATAAGGAGGATCTTGCCCTCCATGGATGCGCCATCGGCAAGCTCGCCGATCAGCGCCAGGGGAACGCGGGTGGTTTTTCCAGCTCCTGGAGGAGCCTGCAGGATCACGGTGGCCCCTGGTACAAGCAGGGACTGCAGCTCCGGCAGCAGGGAATCGATGGGGAAGGGACCCGTCAGGGGCTGCTCCCGTTAGCTGAACAGCTCGAGAACTCCCAGTAGGAGAAGGCTGCTGAGTGCTCCCATGGCAGCGAGGAGGCGCACAAGAGGCGCGAAACGAAAACGGAGTGTGGCCATGAAGAAAACCTTAAAGGCCGAAGTGACTCTGTTCTAGTCCGATGCGTCTTTTTGCACCAGCTCCGCTTTGCAGGGCTTCACAGATCGTGCGAATGGTCAACGCACGTGTCTGGCGCCATCCACAGGGTGATACTCCTCTCCCGTGAGCTCTTCGTAAACGATGGCTGGAAGTCCCGTTTCAAACATGGTCTGAAGGGCTTCCTTCAGATAAGGGTTCCAGCCACCGGTGCTCACCTGCCCATGGCGCACCGTCCAGTCCCATGTCCCCTGAAGGTCTCTCGGGATGCGTCCTTCGCGATCCCTGCGGGCCACGAGGTCGAGAGACTCAACCAGGCCAACCTGCACGGGATCTTTGCCGTAGGCAGGTGTCAGGCTCAGTTCCAGCCGAACGGGATCCTCTTTGAGAAGGCGAAGCCGGAAACGCGGCGGCAACTTCACGGATTTGATCACTGCAGCAACGATCCGTGTTCTTTGGTCCACCAGGAAGTTCCCCCCTACGAGTCCGAAACGAGCCGTCTTGCAGCTCATCCATCCAACTTATTCACCAGAGCGATCAGCAGGTTCTCCCTCGTCGTCGTCGCTGAAACGAACCGTCAGCAGATTTTCTTCGGTCAGGCGGCCTTCGCCATCCAGTAGCTCGGGATGGATGGTCACTTTTCCAGTTCGATCATTGCGGCTTGCAGGTGCATTAAGCGGCCGTCCTGCTGCACTGAAACCCCGACCCATCACTTTGAACGCCTGCCAGAGCAGGGCCAGGAAGATCAGTCCATAAATCAGTGGAAAAAGACTACTCAGCATGGCGGAAGCCTGAATGGCAATCGGGGGCGGTCCTCCCTGTTCATCATCGCTGCAGACAGCAGAAAGCGGCATCATTCCAATCCCGCCGGTCGCATCCGGTCATGAAACGGTCGGGCTTCCCTCTGGCCTGTCCCGGGATTGCTCCCTACGGTCAAATGCAAGATTCAACGCCCCTCCGCCCATGGCTGTGGCTGATCCTTCCGCTCTTCGGATTTCGGCGCGACGCGTCAGCAACAGGAGTGGCCTGATTTCTCTGATGGTGACGGCGTCATTGTTTGGCCCCTTGGTGGGGCCATGGGGGGCCAGACCTGCGAAGGCCGTCCCAGCGCCTTCATCTGTGCTGTCCTCTCAATCGTTTGTTGCCGGAGCAGTGGCTCGCAGCGGTCCTGCCGTCGTCACACTCGAGACCCAACGCACGGTGAGGACATCAACAGGCAATGGCCTTCCACAGGGGCTGCTGATGGACCCCTTCTTTCAACGGTTTTTCGGTCTGCAGGGTCAGGCTTCTCCCCGCTCTCGTGTTGAGCGCGGCCAGGGAAGTGGTGTGATCTTTGATGCCCAGGGCCTCGTCCTGACCAATGCACACGTCGTGGAAAACACCGACCAGGTGATGGTGGGTCTTCCAGATGGCCGTCGTGTGTCTGGTCAGGTGGTGGGGCAAGATTCCGTGACGGATCTGGCTGTGGTGAAACTGGAGGGTGGAAGCAGCTGGCCAACGGCACCGCTCGGCAATTCCGATCAGCTCCGTGTTGGAGATTGGGCGATTGCTGTCGGCAATCCTTTCGGGCTTGAGAACACGGTCACCTTGGGGATTGTGAGCAATCTCAATCGCAATGTGTCCCAGCTGGGAATTCAGGGCAAACGCCTGGATCTGATCCAAACGGATGCAGCCATCAATCCAGGAAACTCAGGCGGCCCCCTTCTCAATGCCAATGGAGAGGTCGTGGGCATCAACACGCTTGTGCGATCAGGACCGGGCGCTGGCCTGGGATTTGCGATCCCGATCAACCGTGCCAAGACCATCGCCATGCAGCTCGTCGAGCAGGGGCGTGCCAGCCATCCGATGGTCGGAATTGGTCTTTCCTCAATCCCTGCATCCACTCCCGGAGGCAGAACACCTCCAGGAGCCGTCGTTCGCTCCGTCGTTTCCGGTGGTCCTGCCGCACGGGGGGGGCTGCAGGTGGATGATGTGATCGTGGCCGTGGCAGGTGTTGCCGTGAAGAGCCCTGCCGAGGTGGTGACAGCGATCGACCGCAGTGGAGTGGGGCGACCTCTGGAGCTCCGGGTCGAGCGTCAGGGCCGTTCGGTTCCCATCACGGTGACGCCTGTGGACATGCGCGCACTGAAGATGCGCTGATCAATCCTCATCAGCATCACGCAGCTGCTCGACACAGCGCGTAATGCATTCGCCGTCGTCGAGATTGCACGTGGTGATGCATTCGAAATAGGTTTCAACTGCATCCCAGGTCTGTTCATGGTCCGCTCCATTGGCCTGGCTCTGGGGGAGGCCGGCGGGCAGGGTTCCTTGGTGTGTCATCAGCTGCCGGGATCAGTAATGTCAGCTTATGCACACGTTCTGTGTGGGTAAAGGGAAATGAGTCTTCCTTCCTAGCTGTTCGTGAAGTTTCACCTTGCCGTGTCGAATTGCTGCGTTATGCAACTTTTTTGCGACGGCTATCGCGCTCTTTTTGCTTGTCGCGTTTGGCTTGGCGCTTGGCCTCCTGCTCCGCCTTCTGCAATGCCTCGTCGGTAGCTTGGCGCTCCTCCGTTTTCTTCTCGAGGTAGTAGTTGTAATCCCCCCGGTAGAGCACAAGCTCTCCATCGCGGAGTTCCACGATCCGGTTCGCGACCCGGGAAATGAAATATCGGTCGTGGGACACGAGTAGGGCTGCCCCCTCGTAGGCACAGAGTGCGTCCTCCAGCATTTGCTTGGCAGGAATGTCGAGGTGGTTGGTCGGCTCATCGAGAACCAGCAGATTGCAGGGGGTAAGAAGCATCAGGGCCAGGGCCAGGCGTGCTTTCTCGCCGCCGCTGAGCTGTCCCACGTCTTTGAAGACGCTGTCGTTGCTGAAGCAAAAGCTTCCGAGAAGAGAGCGCACCTGGGTCTGTGTCCAGTCCGGTACGGCTTCGAACATGGTGTCGATCACTTTTTTACCGAGATCCAGCGCCTCCGCCTGGTTCTGTTCGAAATAGCTCGCCACGATGTTGTGTTCGCCAAGGGTGGCGGCCCCTTCGTCAGGCGTTTCCAGCCCCATCACCAGGCGCAACAGAGTGGATTTGCCCGCACCATTAGGCCCAACGAAGGCGATCCGGTCCCCTCGCTCCACTTCAAGCTCAGCGCCAAGGAAGAGGATTTTGTCTCCATAGCTGTGGGTGAGGTTGTCGATCAGAGCCACCTGGGCTCCGGAACGAGGTGCCGGGGGAAAGCGGAAGCTTGGCCCTGCGACTGATTCGATCGGTGCTTCCACGCGATCCACCTTCTCAAGCTGTTTTTCCCGGCTTTTCGCCTGGGTGCTGCGGGTGGCACTGGCGCGGAAGCGGTCGATGTAGGCCTGCTGGGCAGCGATGTCCTTCTGCTGGCGATCAAACGCAGCTTGGGTGGCCTCCTGTTCAAGAGCTTTCTGCTCGAGGTGAGCTGTGTAGTTCCCCAGGTATGCGCGGGAGATTCCCCGCTCGGTGGACACGATCTGATTGCAGACCTGGTCGAGAAAGGCTCGATCGTGACTGATCACCACCAAGGCCGCGGTCTGCGTCTTGAGGTAGTCCTCCAGCCATTGGATCGTTTCCACATCCAGGTGATTGGTCGGCTCGTCGAGAAGCAGCAGATCTGGATCTTGGAGGAGGATCTTGCCGAGGGCGATGCGCATTTGCCAGCCACCGGAATAGTCCTTCACGAGCCGTTCGGCAGCTTCTGCTGTGAAGCCGATGGTGGGAAGCAGTTTGTCGATTCGAGCATCCAGCTCATAGCCGTGCAGGGATTCAAATCGGGTCTGAAGGGCCCCGAGGCGGTGAATGAGCTGGTCGAGATGCTCTGGATCGGAGGCAGCCTGCTCGGATGCCATGGCCAGCTCCACCTGTTTCTGTTCACGCAGCACCTGCGCTGCTTCGCCAAACGCCTGGAACAGCTCTTCACGAACCGTTCGCTCGGGGTCCACGTCGAATTCCTGCTGAAGAAAGGCGATTCGCGGTTCTCCCTGACGAACGATTTGACCGCTAGTGGGCTCCTCCAGCCCGGCGATCAGTTTCATCTGTGTGGATTTCCCCGCGCCGTTCACGCCGACAAGGCCAATGCGGTCGCCGTCTTTCACCTCCCAGGTCACATCACGGAGCACCTCCCCCGTCGGATAGATCTTGCTGACGCGCTCAAGTCGCAGCACAGGGGCGAAGGCAGATGCACTCATCATCCCGTGCCGGGGTGAGGGCAGACTGGGGATCGACGAGGCGGCGGTGATGCGGAGGCTTGAGCAGGTGGCAGCTCTTGTTGTCGCTGCAGGGTTGGCTCTGGTGAGTTACTGGTTGTTCTTTAGTTGGGCAGGCGGTGGCGGCACGCGTGAACGTCGTGTGGATCCGTCGCCCGCACCTCAGGCTTCCGTGCCGGTCAAAGCCCCCCTCTCGCTTTGACCAGCCACTGCTTGCTGAGGTCATCATCAAGATTGCTGATGTGAGCCTTCACCTCGTCGGCTGTCACCGGAAGCCTCAGTTGTTCACCGATCGCGCAGATGGCGTCGATGGCTCCAGCAGGGTTCTGTAGTGCCTGCCGGAAGAGTGAACGGGTGAGATCACGATCACCTTCGATGCGTTCGTAGAGCGCGGCTGCGTTGCCCATGGCACACCCATGTCTCACCGCACAGTATTCACGCCGCGTGGATCAGCCCAAAACCGCAAATTCTGTTTAAGCGGCTTGGTCGAGATCCGCCTCCTTCAGGCCTGCCGCTGAGGCGTCTTCCATGCTGCGGGCATCCATGCAGAGAACTTTGCGCAACTGGGCGTAATTGGCTGCCTGGGATGAACGTCCTTCCTGAACGGCGCCGTATTCAGCGCGCTGAAGAACATGGTGCAAATGGGTCAGCAGGTAGGTGCTGATGACTGCAGAGACCAGGACATCACTGTTTTCAGCGGCACGACGGGTCCGGCGAGTCCCGCCTGTCCGCCTGCTGCGAGGCGTCGGCTGGCGGGTGCTGGTGGCCTGGCTGGTGGAACGGGGCATGGCAGTCCTGGCTGAACGTCGAGAGGGGAGGGCAGATGAATGAGCCGTTGAGATGAACCGTTGAGATGAACCGGTGAATGAATCGCGCGTCAGGGGTCGGATCGATGACAGCAGCATAGTGCTGGATACTATCCTTGCGCATCTCTGTACACTTTTCAGTAGCTCTGCCTTTGCGGTCGTGGCAACCCGCCAAACTTCATCCAGCGGGAAGCCGAAGTCGCCACGAATTCAGGTGGTGCTGCCGGAAGATCTCTGCCTGCGCCTAACGGCTCTTGCCGAACAGGAATCCCGCACCGTGAGCAACATGGCCAAGGTGTTGATTCAGCAGGGGGTTCAGCGTTTGGAGCAGGGGGAAGCTGCCCCTCGCCCCAGCGCGTCTGCACCTCCTCAATCTCCGACCGATCGTCTGCGCTCAGCCCTCGAGGCCCAGCAGCCGAGGCGGTTGCGAGGGGCGCCTCGCAGGGTGCGGTTGTATCGCCCCAATGGCCCGGGCGCCTGATCAGGCAGGGTCGGCCCGAAGCCCGAGAACAGTTGACTTCGATGCACCAGTAATTGCAGGAGCGTTGCCGGGGTGCCCGCAGTGGTGCCACCAGGCCAGAAGCGCGAAGACGAGTGCTTCGCGGAACTGGGTGGGGAGATTCAATTCACTGCTCGGGCGAACGTGCACCCCAAGGCACCGCTGCCTGAGCTGCCGCATCAGGGTTCGATTCCTGCAGCCCCCGCCCGCAACCAGCAGCTCCACAGGCAGAGGCTGGCCTGTCGATGCCAGCCGGCGTAGATCCTGTGCCACCACAGCGGCGCTGAAGGCGGTGAGGGAGGCCAGCTGATCTGCGGGTGCCTGGGTTGCCAGCTGTTGGAGTCGCCGGTTGAGATCCTCCTGCCCGAACACTTCCCGTCCAGTGGATTTCGGCGGCGAGCTCAGGAAATAAGGTTCCTGAAGCCATCGCTCGAGAGTCTCCTCGGAAACGGTCCCGCGGCCCGCCAGCGCTCCATCCGTGTCGAATGTGTCCTGCCCTTGGCTGAGGCGGGTCATGGCCAGGTCCATCAAGGTGTTGGCAGGACCGCAATCCCAGCCCAGTACAGAGCGCTGGCGATCTGGCCCGGCGTTTGGTGGGATCAGCGTGATGTTGGCGATGCCACCCAGATTCAGGAGCCCTCGCCAGCCATCGATGCGACCCATCAGAGCGGCATCCGCCATGGGAACTAAGGGTGCGCCTTGACCTCCAAGCGCAAGATCGGCGGCTCGGAAGTCATGAATCACCGGTTGACCGCTCAGGTGCGCCAGGAGTGGAGCCTGGAGCATCTGCCAACTGGAGCCTCGGCGCCTGGACTCTTTCGACTGCTTGCTTGCAGGAGCAGGGGGGCGGTGCCAAATCGTCTGGCCATGGCAGCCCAGCAAGGAGGCCGAGCGCTCAGGATCGCAGAGATGGGCTGCTGTCGCCTGCATCTCAGTCACGGCTTCGGACATCTCCAGGAGATCGCAGGCGCTGGTGGGTTCACCCTGGGCCATGCGAATCAGTCGCTGTTTAAGGCCTGGGGGGTAGGGCACCGATGCGGTGTTCAGCAGAGCCCAGTCCGGGGCCTCAGGTCTGCCCTTGAACTGCGCGAGCGCCGCGTCAACCCCATCGGCACTGGTACCGCTCATCAAGCCGAGCACGCGCATGATCGAGAGCTGCTCAGGTTCGTGGAAGATTCTGAAGGTCTTCGGTGAGGCCCATGACGACCAGCACATGGCCGTTCAGAAGAATGTGCGAGGCGGGCGGATTCACCAGCAGTTCCCCTGCAGGGCCAGCAGCAAGAACGTTCACCCTGTGGTTTTTGCGCAAATTCAGATCGCGCAGTGACCGGCCCACAAAGCGTTCAGGAACTTTGATCTCCTCAATCGAGTGATGCTCATCGAGTTCCAGCCGCTCCATCAAATTGGGGCGAACAAGCTCGATCCCCAAACGTTCACCCTGCATCCGTGAGGGGAACACCACCCGATCAGCGCCAACACGCTTCAGCATCTTCTCGTGCAGATCGCTTGTGGCTCTTGCAATCACCTGGCGGACCCGGGTTCCTGCGCTGTCCTTCGCGATCAGAGTGGCCGTGATGCTGGCTTCGATCGGTTCACTGATGGCTACCACCACGATGTCCATATCGAGGATGCCTGCTTCACGCAGTGACTCCTCATCGGTGCAATCCACCACCCGCGCTTCGATGGAGGGTTCGAGCTGGCGCAGTTCCTCAATCGCCTTGGAGGAGCGATCGACGGCCAGCACTTCAGCGCCGTTCTGCATCAGCTGACGACAGACCGCGCTCCCGAAACGCCCGACGCCGACAATCCCGAAGCTCTGTGGATCGCTTTCGGTGGACTGCGACCAATTCCACCAGTCCCTCATGACAGCCTCTCCAAGGAACCTCGGTCAGACATACAGATCCTCACGGGGATAACCAACACGATTCTGGCGTTGGATCTGGTCGCGCTCGAAGCTTTCCCAGATGGCGCTGAGCAACAGCAGGATGCCGAGCCGACCTACGAACATACCCACCACCAAGATCAGCTGCCCAAGGTGACCGAGTTGTTCGGTCACGCCGAGATCGAGGCCCACCGTGGCGAAGGCAGAGATGCAGGTGAACATCAGTTCCAAAAACGACAGCGGATCTTCGCCCGTGGGGTCACTGATCAGAGCGAGCAGCAAGGCCATCATCAGCACGAACAGCAGGGAGGCCACCGTGATGCTCACGGCCCTCAGCACCACCTTGTCGGGAATCTGGCGATGACGGATCACAACATCATCGTGGCCGCGAAGGGTGGAGCGGGTGGTGGCCATCAATGCAGCCACCGTGGTGGTTTTGATGCCCCCGCCAGTCCCTCCGGGACTGGCGCCGATGAACATCAGCGTCATCAGGAGCAGCAGGCCTGAATCCGAAATGCTCTGGATCGACAGAGGCACTGTGGTGAAACCTGCTGTGCGCGCACTCACTGAGCCGAACAAGGTACTCATCACTCTCTCCTGCCAGCCCATGGTGGTGAGGATGTGGCCTTTGGAGAGGGATTCAGTCAGCGTCAGTCCGACCATGCCGATCAGGATCAGGAGTGCTGATGTGCGGAGCACGAGCCTGGTGTGAAGACTCAGGTTCCGGCGCTTAAGCCGTTGCCTGTTGCTCCAGAGATCGTTGGTCACCCGCCATCCCAAGCCTCCCAACACGATCAGAAGCATGATCACCGCATTGACCGCGCGATTGGTCCGATAGCCCTCGAGGCTGTCGTTCCAAAGGCCGAAGCCTGCATTGTTGTAGGCCGAAATGCTGTGAAAAAGAGACGCCCAGGCCCTGGAACCTCCCGCAGGCAGATCTGAGAATCCGAAGGTGTACAGCACAACAGCTCCTATCAGGATCAGGACGGCTGCCGTGAGAGCAATGCTTCTGAAGGTGCTGCCGATACCGCCGACGCCGAATTGATCCAGTGTCTGCCCCCGATCCAGTCGCCGGCGAAGAGAGGCCCCACGCACCACGAACCCCTGCAGAAAGGTGGTGATGGCCATTAATCCCAGCCCGCCCACGAGGATCATGAAAGCCAACACCCCTTGGCCGAAGGGTGTTAGATCGCGACCGACGTCGATCACCGTCAGTCCAGTCACCGTGACGGCGGACGTTGCTGTGAACAGCGCTTCCCAGAGCCCCACATTGGTGGCAGAGCAAACGGGGCTTGCCAGAAGAAACGTTCCGGTGGTGATCACCAGCAGGCCCGTCACCACCGTGAACTGAGCTACGGAGAGGCGTCGATACCAGGCCTGGGTTCGGTGAATGGCCTTGGGCAGAGGCATCGGCTTCATGCTCCCCCCATCTGGTTGAGGATCAACCAAGGCACGAGCAGAGTCATCAAAACTGTGAGTCCCAGTCCGTAGCGGGCCACGTCAAAGAAGCGGTAACGCCCCGGTCCGAACACCATCAGATTGGTCTGATACCCCATCGGTGTGAGGAAGGACTGGCTTGCTCCGAACAGAACAGTGAGCAGAAGGGCTTGGGGCGGCAGGTTGAGGGGGGCGGCCAGTTGGGTCGCCACTGGAATCAGCAGGGCGACGGATGCGGCGTTGCTGAGGACTTCCGTGAGCAGCGTGGTACTGAGGAAAATCACAAGCAAGGCGGCGTAATCAGGCCAGTTCACCAAAAGCACACGCAGGGAGGCGGCCAGTCCATCAGCAAGGCCTGTGCGCTGCATGGCCACACTGAAGCTCGGGAGCGCTCCCAGAAGCAGGATCACATCCAGACGGATCGACCGCAGCATCTCCCCTGAGCGCAGACAACCTCCAATCACCATCAGCACCACAGCGAGAAGCACTGAGGCCACGAGGGGGATGGATGTCATTGTTGGCAGCAACAGCATGCCGGCAGTGATCGCGATTGACAGCGGTTTGCGGCGAACCGTTGGCAGGTCGTTCTCCAGCTCATCAAGCACGAGAAGATCATGGTTGGACTGCAGGCCTCGAATGGCATCCACCGGCGCTTGAATCAGGAGCACATCGCCTTCTTTGAGCACGGCTTGTCCAAGTCGCTCCTGCACGGTCTGCTGGCCGCGGCGCAGGGCCAGAACCGTTGCGTTGTAACGCTGGCGAAAACGCAGTTCACGAAGACTGGCCCCGGCCAGGGTCGAGCCTGAGGGGAGCAGAACCTCAACCATCGTCTGTCCCCCTTCCGCAGGGGGGTGGGCCAGGGAATCTGCGGCCAACAAAACCGTTTTATCCTGCTGAAGCCGCAGGAGGTCATCGCGTGTGATCCTCAGCAGGAGTCGATCGCCCGCCTCCAGTTGGCGATCAGCGAGGGGAGGCATCAGCCGTTCTCCCTCCCGCTGTAGCTCGAGAACATCCACATCAAACCGCCTCTGCAGCCTGCTGTGGCGGAGTGTTTGACCCACAAGGCTTGAGCTGCCTGGGATGGTGACTTCGGTGAAGTAACCCTCAAGGTTCTGGTCGGCCGTCAGTGAATTGGCCTCGAGTCCTCGATCAGGCAGGAGTCCACGGGGGGCCAGGAGCATGTAGGCGACTCCTGTGAGCCACACAGGAATTCCGATGCTTGTGAAGCTGAAGAGTTGAAGCGGCCCGTATCCAAGCTGTTCACTGATGTCGCTTGCCAGCAGATTCACCGAGCTGCCAAGCAGGGTCAGGGTCCCTCCCAGCAGCGTGGCGAAGGACAGGGGAAGCAGCACCCTCGATGGCGCCACCCGCCGTCGCCGGCACCAAGCCTCCAGGACTGGGAGAAGAGTGGCCACAACCGGTGTGTTGGGCACGACCCCTGACACGGGTGCTACTACCAGACCGAGAAGCGCAATCAGTCGGCGGGGGGAGCGAATCCGGTCGGATGCGATTTGCTCTCGAAGTCGATCGAGGGCTCCGCTGCGGAAGAGGGCCGCGGAGACCGCGAACAGGCCCATCAGTGTGATCAAAGCGGGGCTCCCAAACCCTGCCAACGCTTGAAGGGGTGTCAGGACACCCCCGATCATCAGGAGCGCCAGACTGAGAAGCCCCACAAGCTCGGGGGCGATGACGCCGCTGATGAAGAGAGCAACGGCCAGCACAAGCACCGCAAGGGTGATCTGAGCATCCCCGTTTTGAAGAGCGGCACTGAGCTCAGCCATTGGCGCGTGCGCTGGTCTGATGGGAGGGGGCTTTGCAGACTTGTTCTGGTGAGGTCCCCCAGAACGTTTGCTCGAGCCATGCTCGCAGACCTTTCAATCCTGTCCCCTGTGTTGCTGACAGATAGAGGGCGTGCGGTTCAAGAGTTCTGATCAGTTCGAGTTCCGAAGCTTTGCAGCGATCGATTTGATTGGCGATCACCTGCCGCGGTTGCTGGCAGTTGAGCCCATTCAGAATGGAATGAACGGCACTCAGTTGGCCTTGCCAGTCGGGATCTCCGAGATCCACCACCAGAAGAAGCTGGTCGGCTTCGCGGGTTTCTTCAAGCGTGGCCATGAACGCCTGCATCAACGGTCCGGGCAGCTCCCGAATGAATCCGACTGTGTCGGTGATCAGAAGCTCTTTGGGTGCAGAGCCTGACTGCGGAAGGCACAACCGCCTGGTGGTGGGGTCAAGCGTTGCAAAGAGACTGTTTTTCGCTTCCACAGCACGCCCTTGATCAAGGGCACAGAGCGCATTGAGAAGAGATGACTTTCCAGCATTGGTGTAGCCGACCAGCGCAACTCTCGGAAGCGTGCTGCGTTGTTGCCGCAGCCGGGCGCGATGCGCCCCCAGCTGCCGCAATTCCCGGCCAAGATGCTCGATGCGGCGGCTGATGGCACGGCGGTCCTTCTCGAGCTGGGTTTCCCCCGGTCCCCGGGTGCCGATGCCACCTCCTTGGCGCGACAGGCTGAGACCGCGGCCGGTCAGGCGTGGAAGCCTGTAGCGCAGTTGGGCCAGCTCTACCTGAAGTCGGCCGGCCGAGCTTGTGGCGCGCTGGGCGAAAATATCCAAAATGAGCTCGCTGCGGTCCATCACAGGGCAATCCAGAAGCCGCTCGAGGTTTCTCGCCTGCACTGGGGTCAGTTCCCTGTCGGTTATCACGAGAGACGCAGCATGGCGGCGCACATCAACGGCAGCCTCCTGGAGTTTTCCTGTTCCCCAGAGAGTTTGTGGATTGATCTGGCCGAGGCGCTGACGACACACTGCCACGGGGCAGGCACCGGCACTGCGTGTCAGCCCCTCCAGTTCAGCGAGCTCGCGCTCATTGCCGTCAGGGTCTGAGCCAATCAGTGTCAGCAGCAGGACGCGTTCCTCCTGTTGATGGGGAGAGTAGACGGTTCCCTTCACAGCGGCCAGCTCGGAAACGGGCTCCGTCGTCTCAGCTGCACAAAGCACAGACAGCGCGCCCGTGGCATCGCAGCGCCAGCCGATCGCGGCAGAGGCATCGGTGCGCCAGAGCGCGGCAGGCCGCGTTCCCGAGGCGGTGGCGGCTGCTTGGAGCCGTAGCCAGATGCTGGGGGCCACATCCATCGCGATGACGGCGTCGCGTCCTTCCGGTTTCAGATCCACTCCTTGTGTGCCTGGCAATGCACTCACCAGACGCCAGCGTTGGCGGCGTCGCGTCCCTCCGGAAAGATGGCCATCAAGCCGGTCGGACTCTCCGAGGGGGCCAACCCACAGCAGCCTGCTCACACCGCGTGCATCGATCAGAAGATGCAGAGACTGCTTGAGTTCGAGGGTGAGTTCGGCCAGGCGCTCAAGGGTGAACAGATCGGCGCCCGCGTTCTGCGGATGACGCCGGTGGCTGAGCCTCTCCAGCTGACGGAGCTGGGATGGCCTTAGCCCGCGCGTGCGTCCTGCTAGGTGGGCCTGCTTCAAGAACTGAACAACCAGGCCCCAGCAGAGCGCAGACCAAGGGACAGTCCGGGCATGCGGGTGAGGTATGCCAAGCGTCTCAATTTGAAGGCAAGGGGCCCCGCCAAGGTGACACCCATACCGGTGAGTGTGGCGTCGCCGATCCCCAGGCTGAGCATTTCACCGAGATCCTGGAACACAAAAGGATCTGGAGTGTTGCCGTCTCGACGTGCCTGAAGGCTGCGGGCCGCGGCTTGCCCTTGCTGGATGGCGACCTGGGCCGACAAGGGCCAGGGAGATTGACCTTCATCGATGGAGTGCTGGCTGGCGATGTCTCCAAGGACAAGAACGTCGGGTTGGCCAAGCAGTCGCAGGCTTCCATCCACGGGCAGGCGCTTGTGATGGGGTGAGGCGGAAGGTATCAAATCAGGGATGTTGGGCCGACTGCCTGCCGTCCAGATCAGACCGTCGTGGGGCTGTTCCATGTCGCCGTCAACACCACTCCATCGCACAGCATTTGGAGCCACGTTGAGAACGCGTGTCTTCAAATGAACTGTGATGTCGCGCTTTTTCAAGGCTTGTTCAGCTTGCTCTCGGTTGAAGGCCCGTGAGCGAGCGAGGATCTGATCTCCCTGTTCGATGAGATGAACGCGAGCTGCTCCGTCAAGCAGGTCAACGAGTTTGCAAGCGAGTTCTACGCCCGTGGCACCAGCCCCAACAATCACGAGCGTGCTTGTTCCGGAGGGACGGTTGCGCAGGTCCCTCAAGCGAGCATGAAGTGGCGGAAGGTCTTCCAAGGCATGGAAGCGCAAGGCGTGCTCTCGGACGCCAGGGATTCCGAAGTCATCCGGTACTGCTCCAGTGGCCAGAACCAGTTGGCTGTAAGGCAACTGGTGACCACCTGCTGTTGTGACGACGTGATCTTCAAAGTTGACGGAGCAGACCGAGTCCTGAATGTGACTGATCCCCCGCCCTTGCAAGAGTTGCCCGTAGTCGGGGGCGACTTCCCATCCCTGCAGCTCCCCGCTGAGCAGTTCGTAGAGAAGGGGAACAAAGACGAACCTTGATCGGGGTTCGATCAAGACGAGGGGTGGTCGGGGATGCACCCTACTGAACGCTTGCAGGGTTGATAGCCCTGCAAATCCTCCCCCAACCACAAGGATCGGGTGCTCCTGCGGATTGGGTGCTTGCGTCAATGGATCCGCATGTTCTTTCTTCAACCTTAGGCAGGCCCCCGGTCACCCCGGCGTATGAGAATGCACTGATGAGGAACGGCATCATTCCGATGACAAGCGCTGCCGCGGGCTTGGACTCCGGCGGTGAAACCGCCATGCTGGCGCTTCAGAGGGAGGCGCTTGAGGCACTGGAGCCTGCTCAGCGGTTGCAGTGGGCGCGCGAGCAATTCGGGTCGGGATTCGCAATGACCACGAGCTTCGGGATCCAGTCGTCCGTGCTCCTACACATGCTTGCAGGCTTGCCAGGCTCCGAATCGGTGCCGGTGATCTGGGTGGATACCGGATATCTACTCCCAGAGACCTATCGCTACGCCAAAACTCTCTGCGACCGTCTCGGCCTTCAGCCCGTCGTCGTTCAGTCGTCTCTCTCCCCAGCAAGAATGGAGGCTCTGCATGGGCGACTTTGGGAAACAGGAAGCGACAGTGACCTTGATCTCTATTTACGTCTACGCAAAGTTGAGCCCCTCGAGAGCGCTCTCGACCGCCTCGCTGTGCGCTGCTGGGGCAGTGGGGTGCGCAGCGGACAGACCGACCTCAGAAGCACGATGACGGTGCTCGATCCGATTCGTGGTCGCCTCTCCCTCAGGCCGCTCCTGCATTGGACCAATAAAGACGTCTTCTATTACATGCAGGAACACGAGCTGCCCCAGCATCCCTTATTTGATCAGGGATTTTCCACAGTTGGTGACTGGCATTCCAGTGCTCCAGACGGTGTGGATTCCGAGGGACGCAGCACCCGTTTCGGTGGCCAGAGACAGGAGTGTGGCATTCACGTGCCTGGGGTGATGGGTGACGGCATTTAAGGAAGTGATTCCCCAGCGATGCCTTCTGATCGGCAATTCACGCTGGCATTGGGCCGAACGCGCTGATTCATCCCGCTGGAGTTTTCGTCACACCGATCCGATCGTTGAACAACAGCTGGATGCTCCAGTGCCTGAGCGATGGGCTGCAGTCGGAAGGGTTCCTGCTGCGTTCTCGCGCCATGGTGACCAGCAATTGCAACTTGATCAGGTGCCCCTGAACGATGTGCCGCCGTGGCTGGGTATCGATCGTGCCCTCGCAGGATGGGGGGCCTGGCTTCGATCCGGGGGCGGTAACGATTTGATGGTGGTTGATGCAGGAACGGTGCTCAGCCTGACGCGCGTCACCGCGGCTGGATGCTTTGGCGGAGGATGGCTCTGCGCGGGGTTGCGTCTTCAGCTGCAGGCCATGACTGAGGGGACTGTCGCCTTGCCCGTGGTGGGGCCTGATGTGCCCAGCATCGATTCAAGCCCGAACCTCCCGGCTGACACAGCGAGTGCCATGACCCAGGGTGTGCTTCAAAGCCTGTTGGGTTTGATCCATGGTGCTCATCGCCGTTGCCCTAGCACTGTCTGGCTTTGCGGAGGAGACGCCCCGCTTCTCTTGCCCGAGCTGGTGGCCCGGGGTGTTGATGTTCAGCACACCCCGGATCTTGTGATGGAAACGTTTGTCGACCTTGTCAGCTAGCTGAGGCCAAGGTCATTGAGGATCTGGTCCGCCATGATCTCTGCTTTCACTTTGCGGTAGATCAGCTCCAGATTTCCCTCAGCATCCACAACAAAGGTGTGGCGCATCATGCCCATGTACTCGCGACCCATGAACTTCTTGAGCCCATAGCTTTCATAGGCGCTGGCGACGAGGCAAGGCTCGACGTCGGTGAGAAGGGTGAAGGGCAGCTCCTGTTTGCTGATGAAGCGAGTGTGCGATGCGGCGTTGTCTTTGCTGATACCCAGCACCCGAATGCCATGGTCTTCGAATTGGTCCCAGCGGTCGCGGAAATTGCAGGCTTCCTTGGTGCACCCGGGCGTGGCGTCCTTCGGGTAGAAGTAGATCACGACCCGCTGGCCTTTGAGTGATGACAAGGTCACAGGCTCTTCCTTCTCGTTTGGAAGCGTGAAGTCCGGGGCTGGATCACCGATCTGCAAGGTCATGGATCAGGGATGGAGTGGCGGAAGCGTAACGGCCCTTTGGTTTCGGCGGATGTCCGCTCCGCTGACCTGTGATGCCAGCTGTTTATCGATGCAGGAACAGCAGTGGTCGTCGCGTCTGCCAAAAGTTCGCTCCGATGTTTTCATCCGTTCGCGGGTCTGGATGAGAGCTTGCTTGGCTGAGCGCTTCAGCTTGTCTCCCAAGGCGGTGCCTTTGCAGGCGCCACCTGGTGAACCCCCCACCCTGCCGAGTGGCTGGGGTTTCCTGAGCCTGAGTCATTGCCCTGATGCCCTTCTGCTGGGCTGTTCCAAGCATGCGATTGGTTTGGATCTCGAGCGCCGCGACCGGATGATTCCTGCGGCCTCGATTCTGCAACGGTCGTATGGCCACGGGGAACGGAAACGGCTGCAACACCTGTGCGCTGAAGACCTCCGACAGGCTGTGTTGAAGCACTGGTTGATCAAGGAGGCCTCGATCAAGTGGCAGCAGGGGTCGATTGCCCGTGATTTGCGCTTTTGGGAGGTCTGTCCTGGGATGAGCAGCGTGGTTCATCAACGCAGCCATCAAAAGCTTGCCGCTGTGCTGCATGGCTATGACTCCTGGGAGTTCGCCGTCGTGGCGGCAGATCAACAAGTTCTGCAATCCCTCGCCCTCTGCCTAACCTGAATTCAGTTGTTTTGCGCTGATTCCAGTGCCTGCCGCCGGCTTGTCCAGCCTTCCGACCCTGGCCAGTGCGGTAGTCCTGGCTGGCTTTGGACTCGCGGCAATGGTGAGCGCTCCGTCCAGCCAGGGCTTGCAGAGTGCTTGGAATGGTGCAGACCCGGACTACAGCCGCTTGGATGAAAGGGATGCCACGTTGCATCAACGCAGGAGAGTGGAGGAGTTGCTCGCGGCATTCACGAAAGGACAGCTCACACGCCACTACTGGGGACATTTCGCCCCGACACTGGCTGATCTCGGCCTCACGGCTGATCCGTCTCTTGATGTTCGCGTTGAGAATGCAGAGGGTGCGACCCGGCTATGGCTGACCCCTCAGCGGGGTGCAGAGGCCTATCTGGCTCAAGTCAGCTTCAACGGCGAAAAGCTTGAACGACTTCATTGCAGGGGGACCTCGGTGGGTGAAGTTGAACCAAAGGCAGGCCAATGCCCTCCTAGCTGGAAACCCCTATTAAAAACATCTCCCTAAGAGTTTCAAGAAGAGATTTGCGGGCCTCGCGAGATTCCTGAGACCCAAGATGCATGATCCTGTTTGCGCGATTTTTCGTGAGTTCCCGTACTGATCCAGGGGAAGTTGTTGGCATTGGTATTTCTTGCGACTAGATTTAAAAAGACGTCTTTTCTCGCCGTCCGTGCTTACCCGATTCGCTGCTGGCGCTCTCGCCGCCGCTTCCATCTCCACTCTGGCTGTCGCCGCTGAAGCTGGCACCAAGCGCCCTGTGCGCTGGGTGTCCGGTGGTGCTGTCTGGACCACCAAGTCCAAAGCCTTCAAAAAGTTCTTCAAGAACGGTGAAATCACCGACCGCGCTCTTGAGGCCGGCATCAACAACTCCGGTTGGACTGCCGATGAGATTCAAGAGGGCATGACCAAGACCTATGAAGTTGATCTGGTGGGCGTGTCCCGCTTCCTCTACTCCAAGGATGGCGTCAAGTTCCTGAAGGATCAGACCCGCTCCTACTTCCCCTACTGGCAGAAGAAGAAGACCGCTGTTGTGGCTCTTCGCTCCGCCATCATCCTCGACTCTGCTGACGGCAAGATCTCTTCTGCCGGCATCATGAAGCAGCTGCCCGTTGCCTTCCGTCTGAACGACAACGGCTCTTCTGATGGTTCTCAGAACGTCTGCAAGGACGGCCTCGACGGCGCTCAGGCCACCTCGCTGCTTTCCTGGTATGTGTTCCTGCCCGCTTGTGTGCAGGCCAACCAGATCCTTCCCGCAGCTCCCGCTCCTCGCGCCGCTGCTCCCGTTCGGGGCCTCTGGTGATCCTCTGAAATCTTAGGATTTCACTGCATCGCACGAACCCCGGCTTCGCCGGGGTTTTTTTATGTCTTTCAGCGACGGCGACCATCGATCCGCCAGTGCTGCAGCCGCATGGGCAGCTGTTGACCAACACGTTTCATCAGTTCATTTTTCAAGGTGGCAAGAGCCGAAGGATGGCCACGGGTCTGGCGTTCAACAGCCAAGCGGTAAGGCCGTCCTTCACCCAGCCAGCGGTTCATCAAGGATTGATCCAGGCGCAGGCTGGAGGATTCCTGCCAGTTGGTGCTTTCAAGGCTCCAGCCGCTGGCTTCAAGTTGTTGCCTCAGGGCTTCACGCTCCGATTTCTGGCTGAGCCATTGGGTTTCCAGTCCTTGCAAGCCATTCAGCGCATTGGCGATTTCGGGGGCTAAAGCACCCTGGCTGTGCTCCAAGAGAGCCGAAGCAGGGCCAAGTTCAGATTCACTCAGCAGAAGCCGAAGCTGGGCTCCTGAGGATGTCCGTTCGGCGATGGTGGGCCACAGCTCCATCAGCGTTGACGACTTGAGATCGTCCTGATTGAGGCGTCCGCCGATGACCTCAAAGTTGTGGTTCTTGCTCAGAGCATCGAGATCGTTCGGTTTGCCCATCAAGGCTGGCCTCTGCAGGGGATCCAGCAGGTTGAGCTGTGCTTCCAACCGCGGCTGATCCGTTGCTGAACCGCACAGAATCATCACTCCCCCCTCCGCAACAGCGGCCAAGGGGTCCAAGCTCCAGAGCAGAGACCGGCCTCCGAGCATCAAGACACGATCTGTACGGCGCCAGTTCAAATCAGCCCAGAGCCGCTGGCGGAGGGTCTGGAGCCGTTCACCGTCGATAGCCAGTTGCCGTTGAAGCCAACGTTCTAGCTGGGGTTGATCGGGGCCGCTGCTCACCAGAAGTGGATGGGCATCTTCGGCTTCCACTGCGGCGGCCAGCTGGGCTGCTCGGCGCTCGAGGATCCGTTCCCGCCGCTGACCTTCCCATCCTTGGTGGCTTGGTGCCCAGAACGCTTCTCCCTGAAGTGCATCGGGAAGGTATTGCTGGGCCACCCAATGCTCCCGGAAGGCATGGGGATAGCGGTATCCCTGGCCATCGCCGAAGGCGTCCCCATCACGATTGGCATCGCGCAGATGGGAGGGAACATCCTGGCGCTGGGCGTTCCGAACCTGTCGAAGAGCCTCGAAGAAACCACCGGTGCTGTTGCTCTTTTCAGTGCAGGCCAGGTAGAGAGCTGCCTGGGCCAAGGGGTAGAGGCCTTCGGGCAGGCCAATGCGTTCAAAGGCAGCGGCACAGGCTTCGACCACCACCACAGCCTGAGGATCCGCGAGACCCACATCCTCGCCGGCAGAAATCAGCATGCGCCTGAAGATGAACCGGGGGTTCTCTCCTGCCTCGATCATTCGAGCCAACCAGAACAGGGCCGCATCAGCATCGGAGCCTCGGATCGACTTGATGAATGCGCTGATCGTGTCGAAGTGCGCATCCCCCTGCTTGTCGTAAAGAACAGCTCTCTGCTGAATGGATTCCTCAGCAATTCCCAGATCGATGCGGATCACGCCGTTGTCATCCGTTGGAGTGCTGTCCACCGCCAGCTCAAGGGCATTCAGGAGGCTGCGCGCATCTCCGGACGCCACATCCACGAGATGGGCCGCGGCCTCCGGCTCGAGTTTGATCTGGCGACCGCCATAGCCACGCTCGGGATCCATTAAGGCGCTTTCCAGGAGTTTGTTGAGGTCTTCGGGCGTGAGCGCTTGAAGACGGAACAGACGGGAGCGGCTGACGAGTGCCTTGTTGACTTCGAAATAGGGGTTTTCAGTGGTGGCTCCGATCAGGGTGAGCGTGCCGTTTTCCACCCAGGGGAGCAGAGCATCCTGTTGCGCACTGTTGAAGCGATGCACTTCATCGATGAACAGGATGGTGCGCAGGCCATGGCGTTCCAGTCGCCGTCCGGCTTCGCTCACTTCGGTTCGCAGGTCCTTCACCCCGGCGAGAACGGCATTAAGGGAGCTGAAATGGGCCCTGGTGTGATTGGCAATGATGCGGGCCAAGGTTGTCTTCCCGACACCCGGTGGGCCGTGCAGGATCAAATTGCCGACCCGATCCGCGGCGATAGCACGGCGTAGTAAACGGCCCTCCGCAAGGATCGCTCCCTGGCCAACGAATTCATCGAGATTGCGCGGGCGCAATCGATCAGCGAGAGGAGCCTGTCGCCGCAGCAAGGCCTCCCGTTGATGACTGAATAGATCGGAATCCTGCGATCCGCTCAAGACCGTTTGATGTGCATGAGCCGATTCTTGCCCGAAACGGCCCAGCCAGTTCCTGAATCGCGGTCATAATGCGCCCGACCGGAACTAAAACGTGCGAGCGCTCTCTCCCTTCCTGGCCTTGGCACTGACCACCGTTGCACTCAGTGCCTGTGGCGGAAAGGGTGAGGCGCAAAGACCGCTGCCCGAGGTCCAGCAGGCTTCAGTGACCGAGGCGTCCTTCACGGACGACATCGACACGGTGAGCACCCTGGAGGCCAACGATCTGGTTCAGCTGGCAGCACAGGCCACGGGGAGAGTTCTCGAACTCAAGATCGCTCAAGGCGACAAGGTCGAGCCGGGGCAACTGCTGATGGTTCTGGATCAGGCCCAGGAGCAGGCGCGACTGGCTTCCGCAAGGGCCCAGGAGCAAAAGGATCTGCTGGAACTGAAGCGCTACGAGTTTCTCGTCCCCCTGGGAGCTGCCGAGGCGTCCGAGCGTGACCAGCGGCGAGCCATCTACATCGCCTCGCGGGCGCAGGTACGGGCGCAGGAGGCCACGCTTGCTTACAGCAACTTGAAATCACCGATTGGCGGCACGGTGGCTGATGTCTCCGTGAAGGTGGGTGATGTGGTGCGTTCAGGAGACCCATTCACCAAGTTGATCCGTAACAACACGCTGGAAGCGCGTGTGGAAATTCCCTCCACCTCAGCAACCCGCGTGAAGGTCGGGTTGCCCGTGCTGCTCAGCCTCCCGGGCACTGACGAGGTGCTCGCCAAGAGCACCGTGCTCTCGGTGGATCCCAACATCGCCTCGGACACTCAGGCTTTGCTGGCCCTCGCCGTGTTCCCCAACCCTGACGGGAAACTGCGCAATGGTCAGCGTCTGCGAACGCGTTTGCAGCTCGAGGAACGCAAGGAACCCTCCGTGCCTTTTTCCGCTGTGACCCAATCCTCCGGGCAGAGTTTCGTGTTCCGGCTCGGCACCTTCAAGGAACTTGAGGCCCAGCCCGGGAAAGCTGATCTTGCCCGCATCAAGAAGGGAATCGAAGTGGGCAAGATTCCTTCCACAACGCTGTTCGCTCTGCAGACTCCGGTCACCCTTGGGTCTCTCCAGAACAACCGTTACCCCGTTACCAAGGGACTCAAACTTGGCCAGAAGGTCATCACCAGCAATTTGCTGAGCTTGCGTCACGGTGTGCCCGTCAAGGTGAAGGGCTGAGGATCTAAATCATGTCTGCATCCAATAACTTCATTACGCGACCGGTTCTCACAACGGTTTGCAGCATTCTCATTGTGATTGTTGGCCTGATTGCTATCCCAATCCTGCCGATTGAGAACCTTCCAGACATTGCTCCACCCACGGTGAAGGTGAGAGCGACTTACACCGGTGCTGATGCGGTGTCCGTTGAAGAAGGCGTCACCACCGTTCTGGAACAGCAGATCAACGGTGTGGAGAACATGGATTTCATCAAATCCAACAGTTCTTCCGATGGCGTAAGTGCAATCGATGTTGCCTTCGCCAGTGGCACTGATGGCGACATCAACCAGGTGAACGTTCAGAACAGGGTGTCGCTGGCAGAACCGCAGCTCCCCGAGGAGGTGCGAAAGGCTGGAGTCACCGTTAATAAGGCATCCAATTCCATCCTGCTGGTTTACAACTTCGGCAGCGCTGATCCCGAGCAGATTCTCTACAGCGCGGAAACGATCAGTGGTCTTCTCGATCTCAAGCTCACTGACTCGATCAAACGGGTCACCGGTGTGGGTGACCTCACTTATTTCGGCAATCGCAAACTGGCCTTCCGTCTTTGGCTCGATCCAAACAAGTTGTCCACATTTGGGCTCACCTCCACGGATGTGGTGAACCAGCTCAGCAGTCAGAACCGACTGGTTCCAGCCGGCCAGGTGGGCGGTGAACCGTCGCCGAAGGGGCAGGAGTTCACCTTCACCGTTCAGCTTCAGGGGCGTCTGCGCAGCGTTGAAGAATTTGAAAACATGATCGTGCGGACGGCCGACGAAGGTGGTCTGGTGCGGTTGCGCGATGTGGGCAGCGTGCAGCTCGGTGGTGAGTCCTATGCGGTCAGCGCCACGGATCTCCAGGGAGTGCCATCGGTGGGCCTCGCTGTTTATCAGCTCACAGGCAGTAACGCGCTTGAAGTGTCAGACGGTGTCAAGAAGGTGCTGGCTGAATTCGAGAAGACCATGCCGATCGGCATGAAGATGGAGAAGATCTATGACAACACCGACTTCATCACAGCATCGATCAAAGGAGTCGTGAACTCCCTTCGGGATGCTGTGATTCTGGTGGTACTGATTCTGTTTCTGTTTCTGCAGAACTGGAAGGCGACCCTGGTTCCTGGAATTGCAATTCCTGTCGCACTGATTGGAACCTTCGGGCTGGTTTTGGCCTTTGGTTTCTCGCTGAATCAGCTCACCCTCTTCGGCCTTGTTTTGGCCACAGGTCTCGTTGTTGATGATGCGATCACGGTGATTGAAGACACCTCCAGCAAAAAGTCGGAGGGAATGAGTGCACTTGATGCGGCCAAATCAACGATGGACGAGTTGTTCTCAGCCATCATCGCCACCTCTCTTGTGAAATTCGCCGTGTTCTTGCCGGTGCTCTTCTTCCCAGGCGCGACAGGAACGATCTACAAGCAATTCGCTGCCACGGTGATTTTCTCGATTGCCATTTCCACCTTCAACGCGCTCACGTTCTCGCCGATGCTTTCGGCTCTCTTGCTGGCGCGGGAATCGAAGGACCCTGGCCGCAAGGTGTATTCCATCGCTGGAGCCGTGATCGGTTTCATCTATGGACTTCTGGTGGTGGGTGATGGTGCGGCGCTGGTGCTGGTGCCGACCATCGTTGGCGCCCTGATCGGGCTGCTCCTCTCTCGCTTCCTTCAACGTCCTGCTGTTCTCCCCTTCACCATCGGTGGAGCCATTGCCGGGTTGGTGCTTGTGGGTGTGAGCCGGATTCTTCCGGTGATTTTCTATCCCGCTTTAGGCCTCACTCTCGGTTGGTTCACTCCGGTGATCTTCAGCAACTTCAATCGCTTCTATGCGGCGATGGAAAGCCGCTATTCCTCTGCTTTGAACTGGGCCCTGGAATCACGCCGGCTTGTGATGGGGATTCTGGGCGTAGGCATCCTTCTCACCGCTGTTGCGTTCCGTGCGATCCCCGGGGGCTTCGTCCCGATTGAGGACCAGGGCTATGCCATCGGAGTTGTCCAGGCTCCTGAAGGTGTGTCCACCCAGGTGACTGAAGCCATCAACCAAAAGGTGGCCGCTGTCTTGAGAACCGAGAAAGACATCACAGCCGCATCGGTGTTCAGCGGAGCCAGCCTTGATGGAAACAGCCCGAATAAGGGTCTGTTTTTCTTCGGTACGAAGAATTGGTCTGATCGCAAGGAAAGAGACCAGAACGTGGGCGCCATCGTTGAGCGACTCAATCAGAAATTGGCTGCTTCGATTGATGGTGCACGGGTCATCGTGGTTGAGCCTCCTGCCATTCCTGGTTACGGAACCGGAGGCGGCTTTGAATTCCAATTGTTGGATCAAAGCGGGGGTGCTTACAACCTTGCTGATCTCTATGCCACGGCTGGACGCCTCGTGCAGGCAGGCAATGCCGATCCTGATCTCAACAGGGTTTACACCCTTTTCTCCCCTGAGTCTCCCCAGATCGAGATCAAGGTTGATCGTGAGCGCATGGCGGCCGTCGATGTGGACTTTGGCTCTGCGATGCAGACCTTCAGCGTCAATTTTGGAGGTCTGTATGTGAACGACACCTTCCAGGAAGGCAAGGTGCGACGTGTTTATGTGCAAGCTGATGCGGAGAGCAGGGCCACACCCGAGAAACTCTCATCGATTTACGTGAAGGATCAGGCCGGTGAGCAGATTCCGTTGTCCGAGTTCTTCACCGTTCGCGAAACTCTCGGTCCAACGGTTGTTCCACATTTCAACCTTTACCGGGCGATCAAAATCGAGGGCACGCCAGCCGCTGGCAAGAGTTCTGGCCAGGCGATCACCGCAATGAAGGGCACTTTCCAAACCTTGAATCCCCAAGGGCTCAGTTTCGATTGGACGGGTATTTCCCGTGAAGAGGTGAAAGCGGGGGCTCTGGCGGTCGTGATTTTTGCTCTGGGCATCCTTGCGGTGTACCTGGTGCTCTCGGCTCAATACGAAAGCTATTCAGATCCGTTGATCATCCTGATGACGGTTCCGACGGCAATGCTCGGGGCTCTGGTGTTTCTGGCGCTGCGGGGTGAGGTGCTGAATGTGTACGCGCAGGTGGGCCTGGTGATGCTGATCGGGCTCGCTGCCGGTAACGGCATCCTGATCGTTGACATGGCCAACCAGCGCATGCAGGCCGGTGCCAATGCTCTGGAAGCTGCACGCTTTGCAGCAGGATCCAGGCTCAGACCGATTCTGATGACGGCGATTTCATCGCTGTTCGGCTTTATCCCCTTGGTGTTTGCCAGTGGTGCTGGTGCCCGCAGTCAGACATCGCTCGGTGCGGTGGTGTTCGGTGGTCTGCTGATCGCCACTGTGCTGTCTCTCTTCGTGGTTCCCGTCTTTTACGTGGTGATGAAGACCCTCTTGGGTGAGGCGGAGGGGCAGGCGGAAGCGGAGGTCAGCTCATGAGCCAGCCTCAAGAATTCAATGGCTTCAAAGTGTTTTGGTCGGCGTTTGTTGGTGCCGGGATCGGCCTTGTGCTCGCGTTTTTCCTCGAAACCTTCATTCGCAACACCCCTGCGGATCTGTCCAAGAATCGCCTCACCTATCTTTACGGCGTGGTGGTGGCATCGGCGGCCCTGTTCGGCTCATCCATCGAGAGCATGCGCCAACTCCAGGAAGCATCACCTGAAAAGGAGTATCACCACAAGCAACGCGGTCGTCGCAAATAAAAAGGCCCCCCTTGCGGGAGGCTTGGTTGGTTGCGCGCAGAAGCCTCGTTCAGGTGATCACCGTGGGCTTGTCCATGCCGGTGCGCGCCTTGATCTCAGCCAGGGCATTGATGCCGCTGATCATGTCCGCAAGGGCGATCTGAGGATCCTGATTGAGGTTGCCACCGCTGGCGACATAGCTCTCCAGATACACACGGATCGTGGCCCCCTTGGTGCCGGTACCCGATAACCGCACCACCACCCGGCTGCCGTCTTCGAGAAGGATGCGTAGTCCCTGCCCTTTCGTCACGGACTTGTCGATCGGATCGCTGTAGCTGAAATTGTCAGCGCTGCTGATGCTGCGTCCGGCGAAGGACTGTCCCGCGAGTGAGGGCAGCATGGATTCCAATCGGTCGTAAAGACCATGGGCCGCGTCGCTGGGAACGGCCTCGTAATCATGGCGGGAGTAGTAGTGCCGCCCAAATCGATTCCAGTGGTTGTTCATGATCTCGGCCACGCTGCAGCGGCGTTCGGCCAGGATCTGCAGCCAGAACAGCACGGCCCAGAGGCCATCTTTCTCGCGCACATGGTTGCTGCCGGTGCCAAAGCTTTCTTCACCGCAGAGCGTGATCTTGCCGGCATCGAGAAGATTGCCGAAGAACTTCCAGCCCGTGGGAGTTTCGTAACAGTCGATGTTGAGATCCTTCGCCACCACGTCCACCGCGGCACTTGTCGGCATGGAGCGAGCCACTCCGGCGAGTCCGCCGGCATAGGCCGGTGCCACCGTGGCGTTGGCGGTGAGCACAGCCAGGCTGTCGCTGGGATTCACAAAGCAACGGTGGCCCAGAATCATGTTGCGGTCACCGTCGCCGTCGCAGGCCGCACCGAAACGGAAGCCGTCGCCGTTCAGCAAGAGATCCGCCAGTTCATGGGCGTAGGTGAGGTTGGGGTCTGGGTGTCCACCGCCGAAGTCCTCGAGGGGCGTGCCATGGCGCACGCTTCCAGCCGGTGCACCGAGCAGACCTTCCAGCAGGCGACGCGCATAGGGGCCGGTCACGGCATGCATGGCATCGAAGGCCAGGGGAAAGTCGCCGCGGATGAGGTCGCTGATCCGATCGAAATCGAAAAGCTGCTGCATCAGCTCCACGAAATCATCAACGCCATTGATCACCTCCACGTCCATGGCACCGATGGAATGCTTTCCAGGGGCATCAAGGCTGGGGGTTTGGGTTTCAACGATGGTGTATCGCTCGAGTGTCTTGGTGCACTCGAAGACGGCATCCGTAAAGGAGGCAGGCGTCGGGCCTCCGTTGGCACCGTTCACCTTCACGCCGAAATCCCCATCGGCACCACCTGGGTTGTGACTGGCCGAGAGGATGATCCCGCCGATCGCCTGACGCTTGCGGATCAGGTTGGATGCCGCAGGTGTGGAGAGGATTCCAGCGGTGGTGACGATCACCTTGCTGAGACCGTGAGCTGCGCCCATGCGCAGAATCACGTCGATCGCTCGGGTATTTCCATAGCGACCGTCGCCCCCCAGCACGAAGGTGCCGCCCTGAACCCCTGGGAGGGTGCGAAACACTGCCTCAACAAAGCTTTCCAGATAATGCGGTTGTTCGAACTGGCGGCTGCTTTTGCGCAGTCCGGACGTGCCGGGTTTCTGATCAGTGAAGGGAGCGTCCAGACGAACAAGGGTGTGCGTCGGTTCGGCCGAGGCGGATGCGGTCATCCCATCAGGCAGCGGTTCACCGGGAACCTAAACACGTCTGAAGGCGTAAGGGGTGTTCGGCACAACCAGTTGTTGCAGCTACCTTTGATTCATAAGTGGAAGTTACGTCGTATGCAGATCGATCACCCGAATGCAGAACCTCTATCGGAGGAGCAAAAGGCAGTGCTTGATGGATTCCGCAAGCGTCTGGAATCCATGGTGTCCAGCCATGGCCTGACCAGCGATGACATGAACGAATTGATCCGAGATCTGAAGAGCCATCCCCTGATCAGCGCACAGTTGCTGAACGAAGCGCGTTCAGAAGTCTCTCGGCTTCTTCCTGGCCAGCGTTTCAGTTTTGACTGGTCTTAAGAATCTTCAGGCCTTTCCAGGGGGTGGAGTCGCTTGTTTCTGGGGCTTGACCGGTTTGGCGCAGACGACCGTGAGTCTGCGTGCAGGCCTGTCGATGCTGTCGCGCCGCTGGAACGAGTTGGGCGTCGCAGGAGTGGATGCCTGAATGAGCTCCCACACAGCGTCCTTGCAGGCAGCGGGCAGCCGGGGGTGGTCCATTAAGGGGTCAGCTGTCTTCCGGGTTGCATCGCAGAGTTCAGCATCGTTCTCCCGGGAACAGGCGTAGGCCTGCAGTTGAAGCGAGCGCAGCTCGTCTTTCGTGGGAAACGGCACGTAGTCAACATTCGCTTGAGCGACGGGAACCCTCAACACCGCGAGGCTGAGCAGAAGAGTCAGGAAGCGCAAGGTGGGGTGCAGGCCGTGGTTGTCATTCTGCCTCTGATGCGAGGGGATCGGATGCTTTGAGGATCGTCTGACAAGCTCCCGCAACAGCCTCTTTGAGTGCGGGGATGTGGTGTTTGAAGCCATGCTCGGCCCCAGGGATCCAGACCATGCTGATCGACTCGGACAGTGTTAGCCCTGCGACCAGGTTTTTTGCTCCGTAGCGGTCGTCTTCTCCCTGAATGATGAACACGGGCGTGCGGACGTTCGCTCATGCTCTTTCTTCACCACTGCCGCACTTGGCCCGTTGCCGTTCGAGTTTGCGGCGCATGCGTTCGCTGATGCCCAGTTCTGCACCGCGCCACATCCGATCGATCTCTCGGGTGAAATGCGCTGCCAGTTTGGGTGAGTGAATCACCAGCAGGGTTTCGTCGTTCTGATGGGCGGCCGACGGTGACCAGTTGAAGGATCCAGTGATCACTGTGCGCTTGTCAATCACCGCGAACTTGTGATGCAGTTTGTCGCCGCGGGCGAGTCGAGGGGTGCCGACTCCCTTTAGAGCCTTGGCCAAGGGGCGGTTGCCCTTCTCCAACTTGCAGAAACGATCAGGAAGTGCCACCCCGAGTAAGTCGAGCACCTCAGAAAAGGAGCGACTGGCGAAGCCCGGGTCTGCCAGCAGCCGGATCGCCACTCCAGATTGAACGCGTTCGGCCAGCACATCAGTGAGCGACTGGGCTGAGAACACGAACAGGGCCAGATCAATGGTGTGTTCTGCAGCGCTCAGGTGTTGTGCGATCAGTTGGAGGCCATGGTCTTCCGACCGCTTGCTGTGGGGGGCGAACAGCACATCCACCCGTGTTCCATCCACCATCACGCTTTGAACCGCTCGGCTCGGCTTTCCTCGTCCGAAGCGACTGTTCTATAAACCGCCTGGGCCATCCCCCCACAGGATCTGAAATTCCTCTGTGAACAAAGCAGCCAGTTCGGTGCTTTGGATGCTGAGCAGATGATTCACATTCCCACGCGTCCGCTGTGCTCCGCCATCGCCATGAACGCCAGAGCTTGTGAAGTTGGCACTGCCCGTGATCACCAAACGCTTGTCGATCACCATGAACTTGTGGTGCATCAGTCCACTGCCGCGGCTGCCGTCTTCGGTGTCGTCAATGACGGGCACTCCGCCCTGATGCAGCAGCCCCACGGCATCACCAGCGCGACGCTCCGGTGATGTCAACACGCCATCGCCATCCAGGTCGGCCAAGGCTTCCAACCGTCGCAACCTCTGACGGGCGTGGGCTGGCAGATCTGATTCATGTAGGTCTGCCCAGGGTGCGCTGTAGCTGTTTTCAAGAACCACTCTCACGATCACGCCGCGCTGGTGGGCTCTCACCAGCGCGGAGGCGATTTGCGGAAGCGAGAGCTCCTGAACAGCCACCAGCAGTACTTTTCTGGCGGCATCGATCTGTTCGATCAGGTGCCGTTCAAAATCGTCGCCATTGCGCCACTGGCCTTGCAGAGGTGAGCGGTAGCGGCTGTTGTCGCGATGATTGAAGCGAACTGCGATTGCGGCTGGGAGCGGTAGCTTGCTCGGAGGGCTGCCGATCACAACCCCGGGCTGGCTGCAGCCCAGCAGCGTCAAGGTCACCAACGCGAAGGATGATCGCGTGAAGCGGCGGCATGTGCGGATGATTGGGCCGTGGCTCATCGCGCTGGAGCGGATGACAGCAGGATTCCCCGATCTGGCTCAGTGGGGCATTTCAGAGGTGCGCAGCATGGTGACGAACCAGAGACTGCTGAGCACCAAAGCGAGGCCAACACCAGCTCCAATCCCAACCTTGGCCATGGTGAGTGGAACGGCCACTGGAAAAATCATGGCCCCTGCCAAAGGGGTGATGGCCACGAACCAGCGCAGCGGACGATTGGTCATGCTCACCCAATCAGAACCATTCAGCTTTGGCTTCGCTGGCGGGGTTGCTGTTGTCTTCTGGGGTCATCCGCTTGAAGTTGAGAGTGATGTTGCGCTTCTGCTCTCCATCGGCGGCTGTCGCTTCGATGGGGTAGGCCTGTTCGCCGTCGCGGAACGGCACCTGAATGCGGAAGGTGCCGTCGCTGGAGAGGGGCACTTCCTCAGCTCCGATGGTGAGACGGGCAGAGGGGTCGGTGGCTCCATAAACGATCAGCTCAGCATCAGCGACCAACCAGAAGCTGCGCTGACGCGGTGCGACACCGCCGAGCCCTGACTCGTTGCGTCCGCTGGCCCAGAGGCCGGCACCGGAATCGCTGAGCCCACGCTGATCGCCGGTGTGGGAGCCTTCTCGCTGGTGCAGAACTTCTGAGCCCACCCGGCGGCTGCGGAAGTGGGTGGTGGCGCTTTGGTAAAGGCGCTCGTGCAGTCCGCTGTCAGTGGTTTCGATCGGCGTAGAGATTGGCTGGGGGGCTGGCGCTGTGGCCTCGAGACTGAAAGGAACGAACTGATCGAGGATCTGATCGCTTGGATGAAGAGCAGGCACCCTGGCAACTGAAGAGAAAGCCAGGGAAATCCAGTTGCTGCCAGCACGGAATCCGAGCTCAACTCGATAATCGCGGTCGCACATTGGAACGGGTAGATACCACTCGGTGCTGTGGCTATCAACCGGGACTTCCTGAAGGGTATGCGGGTGGGATGAGCCATCTTGAAGCCCAGTGACGTCAGCCAGGCGCAAGCTGAGGTGAGAGGCCCCTGTGCTCTGGGCTTGCCGACGATCTGCATCGGAGATTTCCCAAAACACGTAGGCCCATTGGGGGTCACGTGGCAGGAAAACAACCCGTGTGTTGGCTTGAGGGCGTGTTGGAGGATTGAGTTCGGCTTCAATCGCCTTGAGGTCGCCACCACGGCGTTCCTGTCTCTCGGCTATGGCGGACACCAGGTCCTCCTTGCTCTTGCGGCTGTAGAGCGTCACGCCAAGATCACTAGCCATCTGACGCAACTGACGAAGGGTCAGGCGGGCAAGATTCGTGATGGCTTGCGTCACTGGGGCGTCTCCCTAGTTTCTTTGGGATCAGTCTGGAGGAAAAATCCTTTTTTCAAACAACCGCCCTCTCTGGAGTCAGGATCCTCTGACTGCTGATGCATTGATGCAAAAAAAAACGGGGCTCAGGGCCCCGTAGATCAGCTTGTAAGCACGTTGGCTCAGCGTCCAACGCTGCGATAAGGAACCTTGGAGAGATAGTCGATGTCTGCGGATCCACTGGGTGAGGCTCCCGTTGCTCTGGACAGGCCACGCACCCAGGGAAGGTAGTCCTCGGGGAAGCCACCACGAATGCGCTTGGCTCTTGGAGGCAGGGCCTTGGCGATGCCGGTGTATACGACCTGAGGGAATCCCAGGATGCTTCGGTAGTACTCGTCGTAACGGGGCGTGGTGATGTTGAAGGGGGTCTCACCGAGTTCGCGGCCTGGGAGGACGCGGTTGCGCTGATAGGGGACCGTGTCGTATCCGAAGGCGTTGAGGTATTCCTCGCTGTCGAGAAGGGCGTCC
Source organism: Synechococcus sp. MEDNS5 (assembly GCF_014279875.1). NCBI lineage: Bacteria > Bacillati > Cyanobacteriota > Cyanophyceae > Synechococcales > Synechococcaceae > Synechococcus > Synechococcus sp. MEDNS5. The sequence goes on along the minus strand of NZ_CP047952.1, from coordinate 2,042,681 downwards.
ACCATGCCTTCGACACCCTTGGTGGCGATCACGATCGACCAGGCGATCTCTTCGGACTTGCCATGGGTTTTGCGGCCGAGCACTTTCTCGACCAGGTGGCGGACCACCTTGTAATTGGAGTTGAGGTTGTAGAAGCTGCGCTTGAACGTGTCCGAAAGACACAGGCCTCGAATGAAATCCCTGACGGTGATCTGGCCGTTGCGCAGCTGGGATTCAAGAAAGGTTTCGCGATCGCTTTTGAACGCGTGGAAGAAGATCTGCCGGTAGGCCGACTCGATCACCGTCGTGAGGTTCTCCGCATCCATGGAGATATCCATCTGACGCGAACGCTGGTTCTCGTCGGAAGCAACTCTGATGGCAGCGACTCGATTGTTCTGCGTGGTCGGGGCGTACTGCAGAAGGGGGAGTGCCACGCGTTTTGGAATCCACTGGCGTGATCGTAGAAGTGTGAGTCAACGCACCCCTCGACTGCCCTCCTGCGCCTCACAGTCCGTAACAGTGAATCTCACCAGCCGAACGGTGAGCTCACCGTTTCTGAGCTGGCTGCAACGTCTGGGGCTTCTGCTCCCGAGAGGCGTGTCTCGATGCAAAAAGAGGCATTGTTCGACAAGCCTTCCACGGTGCTCGAGCGCACTCTCACGTCGGGGCCGCAGAAGCTAAATCGCTCCCACACCGTCATCATCTCGTAGCTCGTGCGCAGAATCAGGCCGTCGCGATCGTCCATGTCGAAGGTCGATGTCGCAGGAGCTTTCTCGGCATAACCCTGATCTCTGAGCAAGGTGCCGCTGCGGTCAGCCTCAGCTTCAGCCATCAGGGCGAAGCAGGTTTCACCATCGTGTGCATCGCCGTCGCGGTCCCAGGCCATGTTGGCGCTCCAGCGCACATGGCTTCCGCCAATGATCATTGCTGGATCCTGCCCATGCTGCCGGGCCATCACCACCAGGCGGTCATCGCTCGGGGCGAGGTCTTCAACAACAATCAATGACCCTCCAGCTTCAGCGCGCCTGTGCAGAAGATGGTGGACGCTTCGCTGGGATCGCCATTGCCCGCAGCTGAGCCGAAAGAAGCTCAGAGCGTCGGGAATCTCCAGAGTCATGGTGAAAGCAGAGCTTCACTGATGATTGCAGGGGGTCTGCAGCAATCGGGATCTGTCGATTCAGCCGCCCTGGGCGAGGCGTCGGCGACTCGCCGCTTCGGCATCGTTGATCAGTGCGTCGAGTGTGAGCTCGAGGGGGGTGCGTCCGCAGACGTCCGCCAGGGTGTTGAGTTGGTCAGAAATCACTTGAAACTGTCTGAGCAGCTCGTCCTGGAAATCGGAATCGTCGCGAAGCGCAGGTTGCTGCCCGCACCAGGCCTGAATCTCTTCATCGCTGGGTAGCGGTCCACAGCAACGCGGCGCTGCAATGGACTTCAGGGTTGCCAGGCAGTGCGCCTGCAAGCGCAGATGATGGCGATCCAGGGTTGGAAGGAGTGTGGCTTCGATCCGCTCGGCGTCCCCGCGGGTGAGGGGGCCTGTGGGTGATGAAGACTCCATTACGACAGGGTCTCGGTCTCAGCGAGTCTGTCGAGAGGGCTGATCTGAAAGCCACAGGAGTGGCCCGATTCCAGACGCCAGTGCACCCGTTCCACCTGGCAGTCGGGGAACGTCAGCCTGATCAGCTGAAGTTCTTGATCACAGATGGCCGGGAATTCCTCGGCAATGCGCTGTACGGAGCAGTGAAATTCACTGATGCACCACCCGCGACCATCCTCCGCAGGCGCCATGTCGCTCACATATCCTTCGCGACTGCGCAGATCAACGAGGGCACGCACCCGTTGCTCAAGCGGAGCATCGCCGAGATGTTGCCTGTATTGACTGGCTTTCTCATGCGCCTGCTGCTTGAGCAGGGCACCCAGCATCTCGGGGGGGAGGCTTTGGGCCAAGGAGTCCAGCAAGCCGAGGGCGAATGTTTCGCTCCCGTCGGGAAAGTGCTGATGACCGCGAGAGGTGAGGCGCCAGAGGTTGGAGGGGCGCCCTGGCCCCACGGTGACCGCTGTGGATTCCACCAGCCCTTCATCTTCGAGGGTGCGCAGATGCCGCCGCATGGCCTGCACGGAGATGCTCAGTTGGCTGGCCAGTCCGGCCGCGTCGATCTCGCCCTGCCTTAATAGCAGGGTGAGCGTCGCTTCGCGGGTGGGTGCCTGGGATGGAGCGCCCATGACATCAGGATGGTGTCCTCACCATGCCACGGGATCTGGACTCAAGCGATGGTGACCTCGGGACTCAGGTACACGTCCTGAACGGCGTGAATCAGATCCACCCCTTCCTGACGTGGTTTTTGGAACGCTTTGCGACCCATGATCAGACCGCTGCCCCCGGCCCGTTTGTTGATGGCGGCTGTACGGATCGCTTCATGCATGTCGTCGCTGCCTGAGGCGCCGCCGCTGTTGATCAGGCCGATCCGGCCTGAATAGCAATTGAGAACCTGGTAGCGACAGAGATCCACCGGATTGTCACTCGACAGCTCGCTGTAGATGCGATCGTCCGTCATGCCAAAAGACTGGCCGAGAGCTTTGGCTACAGCGGGGTAGCCACCGTTGTTGGCTGGCAATTTTTGCTTGATGATGTCGGCGCCGATGGTGACCCCGAGGTGGACCGCTTGACCGGTGAGGTCCGCGGAGAGGTGGTAGTCAGCTTCGGGCTGTTTGAAAATCGGATTGCGTAGATAGCACCACAACACCGTGGCCAGGCCGCGATCGTGGGCATGTTCGAACAAGGCCGAAATCTGCTGCAGTTCCCTGTTGCAGTCGTCGCTCCCGAAGTAAATGGTGGCACCGATGGCCACGGCACCCATGTCCCAGGCCTGGTCCACCGAAGCGAACAAGATCTGCTCATGCACGTTCGGTGCCGTGAGCAGCTGGTTGTGGTTCACCTTCACCATGAATGGGATGCGGTGCGCCCACTTCCGGGCCACGGATCCAAGAACGCCGAGAGTGGAGCACACGGCATTGCAGCCGGCCTCAACAGCTAACTCGACGATCGCTTCACTATCGAAATAGTCGGGGTTGGGGGCGAAGGAATGGGCCGCAGAGTGCTCGATGCCCTGGTCGACCGGGAGGATGGACAGGTATCCGGTGTTGGCCAAACGACCACTTCCATACATCTGCTGAATGCTTCGCAACACCTGTGGATTGCGATCCGAAAGGCTGAATCGATCCACCACGTGAGCGTTGGGTACGTGGAGTCGCTCTCTGCTCACCCGTGGTTGGGTGTTCAGGATCAGTTCAGCTTCGGCTCCAAGCCAGTCGCTGATCGGACGGTTGGCAATGGCCATGGCGGCAAAAGGTGGTGTTGCGCCGAAGGTAATGACAGCCCACGGATCCGTCAGTGCATGGGCGACATCGCCTCACCGAGATGGTGATCTGGCGTCATTCACAATGGGCGGATCCGTCGGGTGATGGATCCGTGCTCTAGGCTTCAAAAAGGAAACCAAACGGTTTCGTATCTCCCCCGGTTCCGTTCCCCCAAGCCCCATTCCGCGCCATGACAGACGCCCCTGCCGGCACTTCAGAACCGACTGCTGAGAGCCTTGAGGTCATCCGAAAATTTGCTGAGACCTACGCCCAGCGCACAGGAACTTATTTCTGCAGTGATCCAGGTGTGACCGCTGTCGTGCTGAAGGGACTGGCGCGTCACAAGGATGATCTCGGTGGGGCTCTCTGTCCCTGTCGCCATTACGAGGACAAGGAAGCAGAGGTTTCCCAGGCGTTTTGGAACTGCCCCTGTGTGCCGATGCGTGAGCGCAAGGAATGCCATTGCATGCTGTTCCTCACGGAGGACAACCCTTTCAGGGGTGACGATCAGACGATCAGCACCGAAACCATTCACGCCACCGCCGGCTGATTGCCATGACCTCCACGTCCACAAGGGATCTTGTGAGCCAGCCGTACAAGTACGGCTTCGTTACCGAGATCGAGACCGACAAGATCGCCAAGGGTCTCAGTGAGGACGTGGTGCGTTTGATTTCGGGGAAGAAAGACGAACCCGATTTTTTGCTTCAGTTCCGTCTCAAGGCATTTCGTCATTGGCTCACCCTCGAGGAACCCGATTGGGCTGCGCTCGGGTATCCGGCGATCGACTACCAGGACATCATTTATTACGCAGCTCCGAAACAGCAGGATAAGAAGGCGAGCCTCGACGAGGTCGACCCCAAGCTCCTGGAGACTTTTGACAAGCTTGGAATTCCTCTGAGCGAGCAAAAGCGCCTCAGCAATGTGGCTGTGGATGCTGTCCTTGACAGTGTGTCCATCGCCACGACCTACAAAGAGAAGCTTGCAGAACACGGTGTGGTGTTCTGTTCCTTCAGTGAGGCGGTCAAGGAACACCCCGCCCTGATTGAGCGCTACCTGGGCACTGTGGTGGCCAGCAACGACAACTACTTCGCAGCGCTCAATTCCGCTGTGTTCAGTGATGGATCCTTCGTGTTCATCCCCAAAGGTGTTGAGTGCCCGATGGAACTCTCCACGTATTTCCGCATTAATTCGGGTGATACAGGGCAGTTTGAGCGCACGCTGATCGTTGCCGAGGAAGGAGCGTCGGTGAGTTACCTCGAGGGTTGTACTGCGCCGATGTTTGACACCAACCAGCTGCATGCTGCGGTGGTTGAGCTTGTGACGCTGGATGACGCTTCGATCAAATATTCCACCGTTCAGAACTGGTATGCCGGCGATGAGAACGGAGTGGGAGGGATTTACAACTTCGTGACCAAGCGAGGCCAGTGCCGTGGCGCGCGGAGCCGCATCAGCTGGACCCAGGTGGAAACAGGCTCGGCGATCACTTGGAAATATCCGAGCTGTGTTCTTCAAGGAGCTGACTCGGTTGGTGAGTTCTATTCCGTGGCTCTCACCAACAACCGCCAGCAGGCCGATACCGGAACCAAGATGGTTCACGTTGGTCCTCGCACCCGCTCCACGATCGTGAGCAAAGGCATCAGTGCGGGTCACTCCAGCAACAGCTATCGCGGTCTGGTGCAGATCGGCCCGGGTGCTTCCGGCGCCCGCAATTACAGCCAGTGCGATTCGATGCTGATCGGTGATCAGGCCGGTGCCAACACCTATCCCTACATCCGCTCCCAGCAGCCGGATTCAGCTGTGGAGCACGAAGCCAGCACCTGCAGAATTTCCGAAGACCAGCTCTTCTATCTTCAAAGCCGAGGAATCGGTTTCGAAGAAGCAGTGTCCATGATGGTGAGTGGCTTCTGTCGCGACGTGTTCAATCAGTTGCCGATGGAATTCGCTGCCGAAGCTGACAAGCTTCTTGCTCTCAAGCTCGAGGGCTCCGTGGGCTGACGCCTGCATCGCTCCAGAACGAGTTTCATTTTTTTCATTCCGCTCTTTCTTCCACCGTGATCCGCCCCGACGCTGAGCTGCTTCTCGATATCTCCGACCTGCATGCGTCCGTCGAGGATCAACCCATCCTTAAAGGTGTGAATCTGCAGGTTCGCGCCGGTGAAATTCATGCCGTGATGGGGCGGAACGGCAGCGGCAAAAGCACCCTTTCCAAGATCCTCGCTGGTCACCCCGCGTATCGCGTCACCGCAGGGTCCGTGCGTTATCGCGGTGACGACCTCTTCGCGCTGGAACCGGAGGAACGGGCACGCCTCGGCGTGTTCCTTGGCTTTCAATACCCGGTCGAGATCCCTGGCGTCAGCAACCTGGAGTTTCTCAGGGTGGCCACCAATGCCCGCCGGGACACACAGGGCCAGGAAGAGCTCGACACCTTCGACTTCGAAGACCATGTGCGCGAGAAGCTGAAGGTGGTGCAGATGGATCCTGCCTTCCTTGATCGAAGCGTGAATCAGGGATTCTCGGGTGGAGAGAAAAAGCGCAACGAAATCCTGCAGATGGCTCTGCTTGAGCCAGTGATCTCCATTCTTGATGAAACCGATTCCGGACTCGATATCGATGCCCTGCGCATCGTTGCCGGTGGTGTGAATCAGCTCTCAAGCCCAGACACCGCCTCAATCCTGATCACCCATTACCAGCGTTTGCTGGAAGAGATCACTCCGGATTACGTCCACGTGATGGCTGCAGGCCGGATCCTGCGGACAGGAGGCAGGGAACTGGCGTTGGAGCTTGAGCAGATCGGTTACGACTGGGTGGATGCGCAGCTGGCTGCCGAGGGAGTGGCCTGATCATGGTGAGCACCGTGTTGGCACCGGTTCAGAAGCGGGGGCAGGCCAATCTTGAGAAGCTCGGTTTGCCGACCAGACGTCAGGAAGCCTGGCGGCTCACGGATCTCAAGCGGCTGGAGGCCATGGCCTCCCTGCCACCTGTTGATGGGGCTGATCAGCGGTCCTGGCCTGTGGTTGATCAGGGTGTCACCCGCCTTGTTATCGGAACAGACGCCGATCCCTTGGAGGGGATTCAGCTTCCAGAAGGACTGTCGCCTCTGAGCGAGGCCGAGCTTGAGCAGGCTCTTGGACACACCCTGGATCGCTGCGGTTGTGCTGAGGTCTGGCCTGTGGAACTCAACCATGCCCGCAGCCGGCGCGTCCTGGCGCTGCGGGTGCGTGGCTCGGTGGCTCCCCTCGAGATTGTGCTGGCCTCAGGCGATGGTCTGATCGCCACGCGGGTGCTGCTGCTTCTGGAGGAAAAAGCTGAGCTGGACCTGCTTCAGGTGATTCCAGCCGAGCGTGACAACACAGCTGTGCCTTTGGCTCACAGCCATGTGATGGAGGTGCATCTGGGACAGGAGGCGCGCCTGCGCCATGGCTTCCTGGCCAGTGCAAGTGGCGATACCTCCTTGCTCGCCCATCTGGCGGTGGAGCAGGAGCCTCGCAGCAGCTACGACTTCGTGAGCGTGTGTCGAGGTTGGCGCTTCGGGAGGCTCGAGCCCCGGGTGCTGCAGGTGGATGGTCAGGCCATCACCCGCCTGAACGGTCTGACGATGACCGGTGGGGATGAACAATTTGCCACCCATACGGCCGTTTGCTTCCAAGGACCGGATGGATCACTCGATCAGCTTCAGAAATCCGTGGCGGCTGATCGGTCTCACAGTATTTTCAACGGCGCGATTCAGGTGCCCCGCGCTGCGCAGCGCACCGATGCCTCTCAGCTCAGCCGCAATCTGCTGTTGTCCAGCCGAGCCCGTGTGGATGCCAAGCCGGAGCTAGAGATCGTGGCCGACGATGTGCGTTGTGCTCACGGAGCCACGGTCAGCCAATTGCAGCAGGATCAGCTTTTTTACTTGCGCAGCCGGGGCGTGGCTGCCGATGAAGCTGCAGCGCTGCTGCTGAAGGGCTACTGCTGCGATGTGGTGGATCGTCTCCCTTCAGTGGCGCCCTCCTGGCTGGCATCAGCTGCCATCAACGATCCCGCCCGCCCCCTATGACCACACTTTCTCGCGACGTTGGCGTAACGCTTGCGGAACGGACTCGTTCCGATTTTCCGATCCTGGATCAGTTGGGTGCTCAAGGCGACCCCTTGATCTATCTCGACCATGCGGCCACCAGCCAGAAGCCCCAGGTGGTGCTCGATGCCTTGCTCGGCTACTACAGCTGCGACAACGCCAATGTGCACCGGGGAGCGCATCAACTCAGCGCCCGTGCCACCGATGCCTTCGAGGGAGCCCGAGCTGCTGTGGCCCGATTTGTGGGGGCTGCAGGGCCCGATGAAGTGGTGTTTACCCGTAATGCCACCGAGGCCATCAATCTGGTTGCACGCACCTGGGGAGATGCCAACCTTCAGGCCGGTGATGAGGTGCTGCTCAGCGTGATGGAGCACCACAGCAATCTCGTGCCCTGGCAGCAGCTCGCCCAGCGCACGGGTTGCGTGCTGCGTCACGTGGGGATCACCGAGAGCGGAGAGCTCGACCTCGATGACCTTCGCCGGCAGCTCAACAAGCGCACCCGTTTGGTGAGCCTTGTGCACATCAGCAACACCCTGGGCTGCCGCAATCCCGTTGAGGAGATCGCCGCCCTGGCCCATGGGGTTGGGGCGCTGATGCTTGTGGATGCCTGCCAGAGCCTGGCCCACCAATCCACCGATGTGCAGCGGCTGGGAGCTGATTTTCTTGTGGGGTCCTCCCACAAGCTGTGCGGACCCACCGGCATGGGCTTTCTCTGGGCACGGAAAGACCTGCTTGAAGCCATGCCTCCGTTCCTGGGGGGAGGCGAGATGATCCAAGATGTGTTCCTTGATCACAGCACCTGGGCTGCTCTGCCCCACAAATTCGAGGCTGGCACGCCCGCCATCGGTGAAGCTGTGGGCATGGGTGCGGCGATCGCCTACCTCGAGTCTCTCGGCTTGGAGCAGATCGCTGCCTGGGAAGCGCAACTCACCCGTCATCTCTTTCATCGGCTCGAGAGCATCGAGGGATTGCGCATCCTTGGTCCCACCCCTGAGCAGCAGCCAGGACGTGGAGCCCTCGCCACCTTTCTCGTTGATGGCGTCCACGCCAACGACATTGCCTCCATGCTGGATCTGGCTGGCATCTGCATCCGCAGCGGCCATCACTGCTGCCAGCCCCTGCATCGGCATTTCAACGTGACGGGCTCCGCCAGGGCCAGCCTCAGCTTCACCACGACGTTTGAGGAGATCGATCGTTTTGCGGCTGAGCTTCAGGGCGTGCTTGCGTTCTTCAGGGAGCACGGCTGAAGCACGGCGAGAGCCTCGCTCCCCTGGGAGCCGCGCCAGGCCCAGCGCCAGCGCCATCCTTCTTGGGCTGCGATCGTTTCGATCGTGCCGCGTTGGGCGGGCCAGTCGCAGACGTGTATGTGCTCAACAATGGTCTTGATCTGCAGGGTGTCGAGCGCGTGCCAGTGGCGCACCCGATCGATGTAACGATCGAGGTAGGTCTCCCTGGTGTCGTCTTCGTCCTGAAACACATCCACCCACAGCAGCAGACCGTCGGCCTCGATCCGTTGCCGGGCTCCCCGCAGAAACTGAATTTTCTGGCTGTCGCTGAGGTGGTGAATGGCGAATGCGGAATGGATCACATCCACACGTTCCGGCGCGCTGCCATCGGCCGATGGGTTGGGTCGCTCCGCCCAGTGCAAGAGATCGCCCTGCTGCCATCGGCAGGGGAACGGAGCCTGCCCCATGGCGCTAGCGGCCAGAGGCAGCACTGACGCTGCCAGGTCCAGGCCTGTGTAGGCACCCAGGGGCAAGGTTCTGAAGAGGTCGGCCATGCGGGCTAGGTCGCCGCAGCCAAGGTCCACGAGAGTTGGTGGAGGCCGGTGAGCAGGGCGTTGCGCCAGCCATGTCTGCAGTTCCTCGCCTGTGGCGGCAGCCGCCGCCCGGTGCTCAATGGCGTCGTGCTCCAGCACGGTGCGATAGGTCTGCCATTGCTGTTCAAATAGGCTCACTTTCCCTGTCTCCCGTTTGCTTCAGGCTGACAGCGGCGTTCAGGGACAGGGGTAGGGGATCCCGACCGTTAGCTGCGTTGGGGCTGCCGCCCGAGGCGCAGACCCAGCAGCAGCATGGCCAGGGTGAGAATCAGGGCGACCACGCTGAAGCGGGGTAGGCCCCAGCTCGCAATCAGCAGGGGGGACAAGGCCGTCACCAGACCGCCACCGAGGAAAGGCTCAAACAGCAATTGTTTGAAGGAGAACGCCTCCATGGCGCGACTGCGTCCAAAGGGGTCGGCCATGCGCAGCAACAGCAGCCCAGTGGCCGTGACACCCGTGCCCTGACCGAAGTCGGCAATGCCCCGCTCGAACCAGTGGTCGCTGAAGATGCGAGGCGCCAACCAGAGGAACGCGCAGACGTTCCAGGTGAGACCTGCCGTCGCGAGCAGTGCGAACGGAAGCCAGTTCTCTTCGAGAAGCGGCAGGTTGAGGCTGGCCATGGCGGCTGTGATCAGCAGATCCATCGCCATGGAGCCAATGCTGGCCTGGGCTACGGGAGACACCAGACGGGTCTGCCGACTTCGCTGCAGCAGAACCTGAACGATCACTCCCCCCACCATCGCCAGGGGGAAGACGGGAATTGCAGCCAGCAGTTTGGCTGTGCCCTCACCTCCAGCGAGCCCACCTAGCTGGGTGACTCCTGCTTTGAGCAGGATTCCCAGGCCGACAGCGCCTCCGGCGAGCGCCACGTTCACTGTGAGCGCATCGATGGTCATCGACTCCGATAGGCCGGACTCCACGGTTCCGGCAGCCGTTTCCATGGCCAGTCGCTCATCCGCCGACATGGGATCACCGTCGCTCGTCCGCATCAGCGGGGTGGCAGAGGCGCTGCTGCCGGTTTCGCTCACCCCCCGTGACAGCCAGCGGCGACTGCGACCGATCACCACCAGGGTGCTGCCGAGCAGCACGGCGGTCAGAACCCCCACCGTGGCCATGGCGAGGCCCAGGGTTTCCCCGGAGGGCAGCCCCAGCTCTGTGAAGGTGGGGCCCATGCCAGCTGCGGTGCCGTGGCCTCCCTCGAAGCCCACTTCAATCAAAGCGGCCATCAGCGGGTCAGTGCCAAACAAGGGCTCGAGCACCGCCAGCACCAGCACTGCTCCCACCAGGTACTGGCCGAACCCCAGCACCATGCCGAACGCAGTCTGCCCTGCAGCCCGGTTCCAGATCACCCTCGGGCTGGGCAGTTCCTGTCCCAGGAACAACGTGGCGAACACCAGGGAGATCAGCACGCCGGGGGTCTGACTCCAAACCCTGTACACCGCATCAGGGAACACCGACCAAGGCCCGAAAGGACCCACCAGCAAACCCAGCAGGCCAGCGACCAGTGCTTCGGGAATGCCGAGTGCCCGCAGCCAGCGCAGCCTTTGGCGAAGGGCCATCCCTGTCAGCAGCAGCAGGCTCAGGCCGGCGAAGGCCACCAGCACGTCGAACAGCTTGAACCCCATGAAGGTTGCGTCAGTGCTGGCAGGTTGCCACCTCGTTTGCGCCCTGGTTTGCGGGGGTGACCGGCCAGGCAGATTGGCTGGGTCACCCGCAGCGCATCAAATGAATATTGATGGCCAGGCTTGGCGCACCATCGGGCTTGAACCAGGTGGTCGCTCGGTGTGGGTGATCGACCAAACCCAGCTCCCCCATCAGTTCCGAACCCTCACCCTCAGCACCTGTGCTCAGGCGGCTGAGGCCATCCGCACGATGGTGGTGCGCGGCGCTCCGCTCATCGGCGTGACCGGTGCCTACGGGCTGATGCTGGCACTGCAGGAGGATCCCGGTGATGCGGCGCTGACAGCGGCTTTTGACCAGCTCAATGCCACCAGGCCCACAGCGGTGAATCTGCGCTGGGCCCTGGAGCGCGTGCGCGATCGGGTGCGTCCCCTGCCGCCGGAGCAACGGGCTGGCGCCGCCAGGCAGGAGGCGGGTCTGATTGCTGAGGAGGACGTGGCGATGTGTGCGGCCATCGGCGATCACGGCCTTGAGATTGTCCAGCGGCTGGCGGCCGCTCGCCCCCGGGAACGCCAGGGGATGCCCTTCCAGGTGCTGACCCACTGCAACGCTGGCTGGCTGGCCACCGTGGACTGGGGCACTGCTCTGGCTCCCATTTATAAGGCCCATCGCGCCGGGCTCAACATTCACGTGTGGGTTGATGAGACCCGTCCACGGAACCAAGGGGCTTCACTCACCGCCTATGAACTGGGGCGGGAGGGGGTGCCGCATACGGTGATCGTCGACAACGCCGGCGGCCATTTGATGCAGCACGGTGAGGTGGATGCGGTGATCGTCGGCACCGACCGCACCACGCGCCGCGGCGATGTTTGCAACAAGATCGGCACCTACCTCAAGGCCCTGGCTGCCCACGACAACGGCGTGCCGTTTTACGTGGCACTGCCTGCTTCCACGATCGACTGGAGCTTGGATGACGGTGTGGCCGAGATCCCGATTGAAGCCCGGTTGGCCGAGGAGGTGACCCACATCCAGGGGCGCGGCACGGATGGAGTGATCACCCGTGTTCAACTCACTCCCGATGGCAGCGAGGGATTTAATCCTGCCTTCGACGTCACCCCAGCCCGGCTAGTGACGGCTCTGATTACCGATCGGGGCGTGGCCCAGGCCAGCGAGGACGGCTTGCGGGGGCTTTATGGCCACAGCTGAGTTCTTCGGTAACGACGTTCTGCGGCAGCAACTCGTTGCGGTGGCCCGTCGCCTGAATGGGTCTGGTCTCAACCAAGGCACATCCGGCAACCTCTCCATCCGCATCGACGGCGGACTGCTGGTGACTCCCAGCTCACTCCCTTACGAGCAGATGACTGCCGGGGATCTTGTGGCGTTGGATCTGAGCGGGCAGCCGCTGCAGGCGGGGCAGCGCCGTCCCTCGTCGGAGTGGCGGCTGCATGCGGATGTGCTCGCCTCCCGTCCTGAAGCCCGAGCGGTGCTCCACTGCCATCCGGTGCATGCCACTGCCCTGGCATGTCATGACCGGCCGATCCCCGCTTTCCATTACATGGTGGCGGTGGCCGGAGGGGATGACATCCGCTGCGCCCCCTACGCCACATTCGGGACCGCAGCCTTGTCGGCGCATGTGGTGAGGGCGCTCGCTGAGCGGCAGGCGTGCCTGATGGCCCGGCATGGGCTGGTGACGCTGGGCTCCGATCTTGAGGCTGCCCTGCGCGTCGCCGTGGAGGTGGAAACGCTGGCGAGGATGTATCTGCAGGCCCTGCAGCTGGGTGAGCCTCCCCTGCTCAGTGCGGAGCAGATGGAGGCTGTGCATGCCCAGTTCAAAGGCCTGCACTACGGCCAGAAGGATCAGTGAGTGTGGGGTTCGAGACCGAGGTGATGGCGGAAGAAGGCTTCCGTTGCTTCGAGCACATCCACCTGCACGGCACTGTCCCTGAAGCCATGCCCTTCCTCGGCATAGGTGCGCACCTCAACCGGGACGCCATTGCTGCGCAGGGCCGCTGCCATCCGTTCCGTTTGCTCTGGCACCACCACCTTGTCCTGCAGACCCTGAAAAAAGATCACCGGACAGCGGATGCGGTCGGCATGGTGCAGGGGTGAACGCTCCTGATAACGATTGCGTTCCTGGGGCCATGCCCCCACCAGACCGTCGAGATAGCGGGCCTCGAAGCGGTGGGTTTCAGAGGCCAGCGCCATCAGGTCGCTGACCGCATAACGGCAGGCCCCCACCTGGAAGACATCCGTGAAGCAGAGGCAGGCCAGGGTTGTGAAGCCTCCGGCGCTGCCCCCTTCGATGGCCACCCGCTGCGGGTGGGCGCGTCCGCTGGTGATCACCGCTTGCGCCGCTGCGGCGCAGTCCTGCACATCCACCATGCCCCATTCACCGTTGAGTCGTTCGCGGTAAGCCCGCCCGAACCCAGTGGAGCCCCCGTAATTCACATCCACCACGCCCCAGCCTCGGGTGGTCCAAAACTGAATGCCGAGGCTGAGGCCGCGGCGAGCCATGGCGGTTGGACCGCCGTGGCTCTTCACCAGCAGGGGCGTGTCAGTCGAGGCGCCGCCGCTGGGCGGGTAGTACCAGGCGTGGGTGCGCCGGCCGGCCGCTCCCTCGAACCAGAAGGGTTCGGCGATGCTGACGTGCTCGGGCTCCAACACCGCGTCTGAAGCCGGCGTATGGCTCCAGCGTCCACTGGCCATGTGCAGTTCCAACAGCCCCTGCCCGGTGGTGCTGTTGCTGGCGATCGCCACGGCACGGCCTGCGTCGGCATCCAGCTCCGCAAGGTCATCGAAAGGTTGGTCCACCAGGCTGACTGCGCCATCGGCGCTGAGCCGCTTCAACTGCCAACGGCCGTCAGCGCACACTGCGGCGAGCAGCTGCTCACCATCCCAGGCTGTGGTGCTCATGCCGAACACCCATTGCGGCATCGCAGTCTCCGCCTGCATGGGCCAGAGCCGTTCCCAGCTCTGCGAGGGGTCGCAGGGATTCTGGTGCCGCATCAGATTCCACCAGCCACTGCCGTCCTCCGCCACGACCAGTTGACCGTCAGGAAGCCAAAGCGGCTGGAAAATCGAGGTTGGATGCGCAGCTCCTGGCGTGCTCCCGGCCAACGTGCCAACGGTGCCGAGATCACCGTTGGCGTTGATGGATGCCCAGCGCAGTGCGGCGGCATCCCAGGGCATGGCGGGTTGTTCCCACTCCACCCAAGCCAGCTGGTCTCCATCAGGGCTGATAGCGGGGTAACCCGCGAAATCCGCCGCGGGGTGCAGCACCAATGGCGTCTGATCCAGGTGGTCAAGGGCCACATGCACCAGGTCGTCCCGCCCGCCCTGCTCCATCACGCCGATCCAGCGGTGCCGCTTCGGATCGATCACCCCACCGCCCAGCAGGCCATCTCCCGGGGCCGTCAGTCGCTTGGCAGGTCCTTTCGCCACCACCGATCGAGGGTCTCCGCCAGACAGTCCGCTCCAGGACCGGGCCCACAGACAGCCATCGCTGCCATCGATCCAGGTGAAGAGGAGACCATGATCGAGGAGGGCCGCTGCACTGGCGCCGCCGCCGTATTCGTGGATCCGGCAACGCAGGTTGCAGGGGGCCGGCGTTAACTCCAGTGGCGGGTGATCAGGCTGTCCCCATCGCCGCAGCAGGGCCGTCGTGCGGCCTTTCTCCTGCGGGCGCTGCTCGAGCCACAGCAGCCAGTCGCCGAGAATCCTGGGTGCTTTCAGGGAGGGTTGCCTCCCGAGTGCTTGACGGGCGGAGAGGGGATGGCGGGTGGCCATGGCGCGCGATCCGACTGTTGAAGGGACTGCTTAAGATCAACACAGCAGATTGAAGGAAAGGTCTTGGCCAGGAGCTTTGCCCAATTGGCACGATCGGCCGAGAAGGCGGGTTCTCCGGTGGCCGTTCCGAAAGAGCCTCTGGAGACTGCGCCTCTGCAGATCCATACCCTCGGAGACGACGTGCTGCGGCTGGATGCCCGGCGCATCGGCAAGGTGGATGAAACCGTGCGTGATCTGGCGCGCGACATGCTGCGCAGCATGTACACGGCCCGAGGCATCGGCTTGGCGGCTCCCCAGGTTGGCGTTCACCAGCAGCTGCTTGTGATTGATCTGGATCCGGAAACAGCCAGCTCGCCACCGCTGGTGCTCATCAATCCGGAGATCATCTCTGCCAGTGCAAGCCTCGACACCTACGAGGAAGGTTGCCTGAGTATTCCAGGGGTGTATCTGGATGTGGTGCGCCCCAGCGCCGTTCAGGTGAGTTTTCGCGATGAGATGGGGCGGCCGAGAACCATGAAAGCCGATGGCTTGATGGCCCGATGCATTCAGCACGAAATGGACCATCTCACCGGTGTTTTGTTCGTTGACCGGGTGACCGATGCCGGAGGTCTGAGCAAGGAACTCAAGGACCATGGCTTCCGGACCAATGACGTTCGCTCTCTGGCCTGACGCCATGCCGATGAAACCCCTATCAGGCCTGTTCCTGGCCCTGGCCTGCGTTCTTGGAATCGCTGCCACCGGTTGTGTGTTCGAGCTGGCCTACGGCGATCCAGACCTCGGTGTCCGCCTCACGCGTTTGATTCTCGGGCTCAGCCTTCCGGCCACCATCGGGTCACTTCTGGTTGCGATTCGGCTCAACAAACCGGCCTGATCAGGGCAGCTGAACCCGCTCAGGACTTTTACCATCCAGGGACATCACCTTGTTCCGAATGGCCCGTTTCCGGATCGTTGCTGCCGTTCTCACCGCCGCGGTGGCTTCCGGCCTGACTTCTCCGGCCAGGGCTCAGGGTTCCCTGTTCACCACGTCTGAAGTGGATCAGACGAAATTTGTGATGGTGGCGGCACCGATCGGCAGTGGATCCAGTGCTCAGCTGAATATCTATGAGCAGCGCACCAACGCCAGACCTTGTTTTGAGATGTCGGGAAGTGCTCCGGCTGTGGTGAATCCGATGCTTGCCACCTTTGATTTCACCGGAATTTGCAATCGGTACATCGATGGCAACGGTTATTCGCTGCGGATTGGGGGCGATGACCTGGGTACCCGTTACCGGCTGTCGGTGATCAAGTCGGCGAACGATGTGCAGCTCATGGCCGTGCCAACCCGGGATCCTGCTCAATCCACCTATCTGATCGCCAAGGCAGGTGGGGCCGGCAATGGCTTCATTCAGTTGGTACTGGAGCCCGGCTGGCGTCTGATGCGTCGCCAGTACGGCAAACGCACCTTGGGCCATCTGTATGTGTACAGGGATGCCGCCCCTGCAGCAGAAGCGCCCTGACCTCGGCTTGCTAAGTTGTTGAGCTGGATATCCCTGCAGGTTGCATGACTCAGGTCACGGTCGGAGAAAACGAAGGCATTGAATCAGCCCTGCGTCGCTTCAAGCGCCAGGTCTCCAAGGCCGGCATCTTCGCTGATCTCAAGCGTCTGCGTCACCACGAAACGCCCATCGAGAAGTACAAGCGCAAGGCCCAGCAGCGCCGCCGCCGTCGTTGAGTTTGCTGTCCGGGAAACCGGTACTTCAACTTGTTGGCACAACCTCACGTTGGCTTGAGACTGAAGGGAGAACGTGAGGTGTGAACAATGGGTCAGACGCTGAAGGAATTCCGCCACTGGGTTGCTGAAACCCTCTCCCACGCCATGGGCAATCCACGTGAAGAGAGGCTGAATCAGCCGCCAACCATTGGACCGCAGCCCTACAAAGATCGTCCTCAGTGAGCTCCGTGAGGGTGGTGGTGTGCTGACCCGTCCTGGGTCTGATCGTCGAAGCTGCGAAAACACAGCGCTGTTGCAAGGTGATCCACGGTTACGTCTCCTTGACCCGCTAAGTCCGCAATGGTGCGTGACACTTTCAGAAGCTTCAAGCCGCTGCGCAGGCTGAGCCGACGCGCCTTCAGCACCTGCTCCCAGGATGTGAGGGTCTCTGACTTGAACGCTCCGTGCCGTTTGAGGTCAGCGGTGGTGAGGTCACGATTGCTGCATTTGTTCGGGTTGCGTTGATGCATCTGCCGGCGTGCTGCTTCGATCGTCGCGGGCAGATGGTCACTGTCGATGGATCCGTGGCGCTCTTCGATCACGTGACGCAGGGAGTCCGCTGCCGGGGGTTCCAGTTGCAGCTGCAGATCCAGCCGATCGAGCAAGGCACCCGACATCCTGTGCCAATAGCGTTTCACTTGGGATTCGCTGCAGCGGCAGCGAGGATCTCCATGCCAGCCACAGGGGCATGGATTGGTAGCTGCCACCAGGGTGACTCTGCAGGGGAAGGCACAACGCACCCGGGCGCGGCTCAGCATCAGTACGCCCTCTTCGAGCGGTTGCCGCAACTGATCAAGCACTGCACGTGGGAACTCTCCCAGCTCATCGAGAAACAGCACACCTCCATGGGCGAGGCTCAGTTCTCCAGGTCTGGGATTCGCGCCTCCACCCAGCAATGCAGCGGCTGAGGCGTTGTGGTGCGGAGCCCGGAACGGCCGTTGGCGGATCAGCTGCTCCTCGCTGCGAGGCAGCCCTGCGATCGAGTGCAGCCTGGTGATTTCGAGAGCTTCGTCATCGTTGAGAGGAGGCAGCAGAGCTGGCAATTGCTGCGCGAGCAGGGTCTTGCCGCACCCCGGAGGACCCACCATCAACAGGTGATGGCCACCAATAGCCGAGAGGGCCAGTCCTTGGCGGGCCAGATGTTGAGCCGGCAGATTCAGGAGATGTGGTGCCGTCGTTGGCTCCGCAGCAGCGCACTGATCTCTCGGGGTTTGCTGTTGGGCCCGTGCCGCGGTCTGCACCAGGTCGCTGGCGCGGAGGAGGTTCACCAGTTCCTTCAGCGATGCCGCAGCGGTCACCCTGAGGCCCTTCACCAGTGCGGCCTCTGACGCATCTTCGGCAGCGACCAGCAGGCCGCGGGCTCCCATGGATTTCGCCAGGCAGGCAATGGCAAGGATTCCTCGGCATGGCCGCAGGCGGCCGTCCAGGCCCAGTTCTCCTGCGCTCCAGAGGCCCTTCAGGCAGGGTGAATCCAGTTGCCCGCTCGCGATCAGCAGGCCAAGGGCAATCGGCAGATCAAAGCAAGGACCTTCCTTGCGCAGATCAGCCGGCGCCAGATTGACCACCACCTTCACCAGGGGGCCACGGAAGCCGCTATTGCGCAGGGCCGCGCGCACCCGTTCTTTGGATTCCTGGATGGCCGTATCAGCCAGTCCCACCAATTGCAGTCCTGGTAGGCCAGGGGCAAGGTCCACCTCCACGGTGACCGGTCTGGCGTCGATTCCAAGGAGCGAAGCGCTGAGGCAACGTGCAAGCATTCATGGTTGAAACGGTTCAGGGATCCAATGCCCAGGCCGTCGCATTCCTTTCTCCAACGAGCCCAGTGCCATGGCCGAGGACACGATTTTTGCCCGCATCCTGCGGGGTGAGATTCCCTGTGATGAGGTCTACAGCGACGATCGCTGCCTTGCCTTCCGGGATGTCTCCCCCCAGGCACCGGTTCACGTGTTGGTGATTCCCCGTGATCCGATTCCAAGTCTGCGTGAGGCGCAGGACCAGCACGCCTCCTTGCTCGGTCACCTCATGCTGGTGGCTGCGCAGGTTGCCCAGCAGGAGGGACTGGAGGACTGGCGCACCGTGATCAATACCGGAGCGGGCGCTGGCCAGACCGTGTTTCACCTGCATGTGCATGTGATCGGTGGTCGTGAGCTCGCATGGCCGCCCGGCTAGGGCTGAGCTGGTCAGAATGCCGTCATGATCACTCCCTCCATGGCTCCTGTGTCTGGCTTGTCAGGCCAGCTGAGAAGGCTCCGTAACCTCGCGCAGCCATTTTTCCTCCCCCTCGATCAGGCCACGGGCTGGCAGTTCTCTGGGCTGCTGCTGTCACTTCTCTTCTGCGTTGGTGGGCTTGTGCTGGTCGCTCTGACCGGCCTGATCAATCTTTCTGAGCAGCTGCTCCCAGCGCTAACAGCGAAATATTTCGGTGGCATCAGCACCACGATTGATGGCATATGGAGCGGTTGGTGGGGCATTGTTTTTTCAGCATTGTTCCTGCTTGGGGCAGGCTCATTCCTGTTGATGCGTCAGCAGCTGCGCAACAGGCGTTGGCTGCACTGGCTTCTGCTTGGCGCCATTGTTTTGATGCTGCTCACGGTGAATGGAATTAATGCTGGTATTGGATTTATTGCGCGTGATATCACCAATGCCTTGGTGGCCAAGCAGGAAGCTGGTTTTAATCGGATTCTTGCTATTTACGCAACTTGTTTTGTTGTCGCGTTGCCGATCCGCACGGCTCAGATTTACTTTACGGCCAAGTTGGGACTGATTTGGCGCGAGTGGTTGTCGAGTGGATTGATCGATGAATACTTGAGTAACAGGGCCTATTACATCTTGAATCCCAATGATGAGCAGGCAACCGGTCTTGATAATCCCGACCAGCGAATCACTGACGATGTCAAGGCTTTTACGGAGCAAAGCCTTCTGTTTACGCTTGGAATCTTTGATGCTGTTCTGACATTTTCTTTGAATATTATTATTCTTTGGAGTATCAGTCAGAGGTTGACTTTTTCACTTTTTGCCTATGCTCTCTTCACGACCGCATTGCTTGTTTATGCAGGTCGACGTCTGGTTCGGATCAACTTTGACCAGCTTCGTTATGAAGCAAATTTCCGCTACGGACTGGTTCATATCCGCAATAATGCTGAATCCATTGCTTTTTATTCAGGAGAAGAGCCGGAGAAACAGGAAACCACACGAAGACTGGGCACAGTCGTTAGCAACTTCAATCTTTTGATTGTATGGCAGGTGATTATCAGCGCCATGCAGCGATCCGTGGGATATGCCGGTGTCTTTTTCCCGTATCTGATCATGGCCGGACCGTATTTCGCCGGAGAGATAGATTATGGGCGTTTTGTGCAGGCTGGCTTTGCTTTCAACATGGTTGAAGGCTCGCTGTTGTTTGTTGTCAACCGCATTGATGAGCTCGCCAAGTTCACAGCGGGTGTGACACGTCTTGAAGGATTCCAGAGTCAGGTTGAACAAGTCAGTCGCGACTCCATTGATACGTCGATCGTCCAGCAGGCGTCCAACGCCATCGTGGTTCGTCATGCCGATCTCACGCCTCCAGGGAGTGACTTGCCGATCTTGCGTGATCTCAGCCTCAGTGTTGGAGAGGCTGACCGTTTGCTGGTTGTCGGACCCTCCGGTTGCGGCAAGACATCGCTCCTACGCATGATCAGCGGTCTTTGGGCGCCAAGCCACGGGGAGGTGGAGCGTCCCGCCATGGGAGATCTCCTTTTTATCCCTCAGAAGCCCTACATGCTGCTGGGATCGTTGCGCGAGCAACTTTGTTATCCCACCGATGAAAGTCGCTACAGCGATGACCAGCTGCGCCATGTGCTCGAGGAAGTCAATCTCGGGGGTTTGGTCAGCCGCTATCCCGATCTGGATGTGAAGCAAGATTGGCCGAGAATTTTGTCGCTGGGTGAGCAGCAGCGCCTCGCCTTCGGTCGCTTGCTTCTCAATGCACCGCGTTTCGTGGTGCTGGACGAAGCCACAAGTGCCCTCGATGTTGCCACGGAAGATCGTCTTTACAAGCTCCTGCGCCAGCGCGATCTATCCGTGATCAGCATTGGTCATAGGCCTACGCTTAAGTCGTTTCACGACACTGTTTTGGCTCTGGATGGTCAGGGTGGATGGCAGCTCCTCCCCGCCGCCAGCTATGACTTTGGACATTCCTGATCCCTACGCATGACCACCAGTAGTGCCGACGCGAGTGTTAATGGGCCTGAGTCCGAGTCGACTCCTGCTCCCAGTGCGACGACTAGTGATATTCCGGCCTTTGGTTGGAGTGCATACGCCGAAAGGATCAATGGACGCTTCGCAATGATCGGTTTTGTCGCTGTGCTGGCGGTCGAAGCCATCAGTCACGACACCTTTCTGCATTGGGCTGGTTTCCTGCGCTGATTAGGGGAGTCGGATCACATCCACATCCCAGCGACCTTGGCGACTCACCTGCACGGCCAGACGCTTGCCTTCGCCATCAAGGCTCACCTCCCTCGGCACACCTGACGGTTCGATGGGCAGTCGCTGAAGAGCTCCAGCGCTTCGTCGGTAGAGCATCAGCTCTGTGCGTCCCTCACGGGTGCGAACGAGAGCAATGCGCTTGCCATTGGCGCTCACACTCGCACTCACCGGCTGGCTTCCTGCTTGATTGAGTCCAGGCAAAGGCACCGGTTGGCGGGTGCGCAGATCCACCAGCTCAATGCGTTCCCGCCCGTTTCGGCTGGCAACCGACACCAGCCACTGCTGCCCCAGAGCTGGCTGTCTGCGACTGTCTGCACTGCGACGCAGGGCGGAATTCAAGCCCGGTTGCGGACGCATGCCAGAGCCGGAGCACCCCGAGATGCTGATGCCCAGCACTGAAGCCAGGATCACTGGTCTCAACCATCCCTTCAAGGTTCCTGCGGGGTTGTGGTTTCCAAACGCCCTCCAGGACGATCGGGTTCAAGCAGTTCACGGAGGTTGAACATCTCAACCTGCCAGCGCCCCTGCTCGGCTGTTTGAACCGCCAGTTCGCGTCCATCAGGTGCCAGGCTGAGGTTCACAGGATCACGTCCTGCCGGAAGACGCAGGGGATGGGCCTGGCCTGTGAGACGGTCCTCGATCAGCACAAGTCGGCGGTTGCCCCGCTGAATTACAGCGGCGAGGTAGCGACCGTTCCAACTCAGCGACGGTGAGCTGTGAGGCTGGTGGCGAGAAAAGTGGCGGAGTTGCAGAAGCTGCCCACTCTTGAGATCCCTCAGTTGCACGGTTGGGCGCCCGCGTTGGTCAGCGATCACAGCCAGTTTGCTGCCATCGCCACTCAGGCTGGGTTGCTGCTGTTGGTTTGGCACAAGACCACTCGGAGCGCGACGGCTTCGGCCGCTGCAGCCAGCTTGGGTGAGACCAGCCAGCAGAAGCACCAGGATCAGGCGCTTCAGTCGTCGAATCGGGAACTGTTGTCCCGTGGGCGGGAACTGCGTGGAGGCGTGCGATCAGCACCGTCAGTTCTTGCCGCAGTGGGTCCTGCAGGCTTACGCGGTGTTGAGGGCGTGGAGCGTTCGCTCGGGGCGAAGGCAGCGTCCTCCGCCTTTTGGCGCAGAGGTGTGCCTTGGGGGACGCCGGCTTGGGAACGGCTCACAGGCCTGCTGCCCTGGGGCTGTTGGATTGGAGCAATGCTCCGTTCAACTGTTTGGGTCGGACTGGCTGAACGACTTGCTGCAGGATTGGGTCGGCTGCCACGGCGCTGATCCTCTCTTTGGCTGCGTCGGTCGCCAAAGCTGGGGCCAGTGCGACGCGTTTCATCCTCACGATTACCGAACCTCGCCATGCGTCGATCTTGCTCTGAATCACCGTTCCAATCGCTGGAGGCCTCGCTGCGTCCTCGCCTGCGGCTTGCAGCCTCTTCAGGGATGGCAGCGCGAGGATTCCGGCGCGGTCTGTAGAAGTCCTGGTCTTCCGGCTCAGCATCGTCGAACTCTCTGCCGGCGAACCGGCGCCTCAGGGGTTGAGGTTCGTCAAAGCGCTCATAGGACTCGTCATATCCACCACGCAGGCCACCGGCGGGAGCTCGGCTCGGGGGCTCATCGTCGAAGTAAGCCGAACGTTTGGCCTGTTCTGCAGAGATACCACGAAGACGCACACTCTCGTAGGCGAAAAAGACCGTGGTACCAGCGAGGAGGAACTGACCGAACTGGAGAATTGGGTCCAGACGCCACCCCTGGAAAAACAGAATTCCTCCGCAGAGAAGACCAATGGCCGCAAAAAAAACGTCGTAATCACGGGCCAGCGCTGGCTTGAAGCTGCGCATGAAATACAGCATTGCGCCACCAACGGCCAGCACGATTCCAACAATGCTGGCCCAATTAAGACTGGCGTTAACCACGTTGAGGCCCCCGGGAAACGGTTATCAGCTCTCGATGAAACGAGTTCTGATTGATTAATTCTACGAAGCGCGCCAGAGCGATCAGAGCTTGCGATCGAGGCGGTCGGTCTGGCTCAAGAAAAAGAGTCCAATGGAGGCCGGGACAACCACGATGACGGCACCCCAGACCAGGCTGCTGAGGAAATTGGAGAGTGAGGGGGTCATAGCGAGCGCGCCGGAGCTGACGATCTGACAGAAACGCCACGATCCTAGGGATTGCTGGCATGTTTCTACGATGTCTCATCGATTGCTTTGAGGTTTGTGACGCCGACCTTGCTCCAGGTGCTGTCTGTTCTGAATCCGCTTTTGGGATTGCTGCTGGCAGCCTGGAGTCTGATGTTCCTTCTGCGCATTGTGCTCACCTGGTATCCCCAGGTGGATTTGAAGAACGCACCCTGGGCGGTGATCGCCTTGCCCACTGAACCGGTGCTTGCGCTCACTCGTCGCGTGGTGTCCCCCATCGGAGGGGTGGATGTGACCCCCGTGATCTGGGTGGGGATCGTCAGTTTGATCCGAGAATTGCTTGTCGGCCAGCAGGGGCTGTTCACGATGGTGTTGCAGCGCGCTCAGACGATCGCTTGAGACTGCTTGCTGCGCATTGTGTTCAGAGCATCTCCTGTTCCACGAATTTTGTGTGCACGTCACCCTGCAGAAACTCTGGCCGCTCCAGCATGCGCAAGTGAAAATCCACTGTGGTGGGAATCCCGGTGATGGCGCATTCGTTCAAGGCTCTGCGCATGCGGCTGATGGCAGCCTCCCGATCAGGTCCCCAAACAATCAACTTTCCGATCAGTGAGTCGTAGAAGGGTGGTATGTCGTAGCCGGTATACACGTGGCTGTCGACGCGCACACCTGGGCCTCCTGGAGGGAGCCATCCGGTGATTCGCCCGGGAGCTGGCCGGAAGTTGTGGGTTGCATCCTCGGCGTTGATCCGACACTCGATGGCATGCCCTCGCAGTTCGATCTGGTCCTGAGACACGCTGATGGGCTCACCCCCAGCGATGCGCAGCTGCTCCGCGATCAGGTCGATGCCTGTCACCATTTCTGTGACGGGATGCTCCACCTGAATGCGGGTGTTCATCTCCATGAAGTAGAAGCCGCCGCTGCGATCGAGCAGGAATTCAACGGTGCCCGCACCCTCGTAGTTGATGCTGCGTGCTGCAGCAACGGCGGCTTCGCCCATGCGCAAGCGCAGGTCCTCGTCCAGAGCAGGGCTGGGTGCTTCCTCCAGAAGTTTCTGGTGCCGTCGCTGAATCGAGCAGTCGCGCTCACCGAGGTGCACCACATGGCCGTGGCGGTCAGCGAGCACCTGAACTTCAACGTGTCGGGGCCTGTCGATGAATTTCTCCATGTACAGCCCCGGGTTGCCGAACGCCGCCTCCGCCTCCCCCTGGGCGGCCTTGAACAAATTCTCCAGTTGATCCGCTGACTGAACGAGACGCATGCCCCGGCCACCGCCGCCAGCTGTGGCCTTGATCATCACGGGATATCTCATGGCCATGGCAAGGTCGGCCGCTTCGTCTGGCCCAGACAGAAGGCCTTCGCTGCCCGGCACGGTGGGAACCCCCACGGCCTGCATGGTGGTTTTTGCCGTGGACTTATCCCCCATGGAGCGGATCGCGTGAGGGGATGGGCCTACAAATGTGATTCCGTGATCTCTGCAGATCTCCGCAAAACGGTCGTTCTCCGCCAGAAAGCCGTAGCCGGGATGGATGGCATCAGCCCCGCGTGAGGTGGCCGCAGCCAGGATGTTGGGGATATCCAGGTAGCTGCGGTTGCTGGGGCCCTCACCAACGCACACCGCTTCGTCTGCCAGTTGCACGTGCAGGGCATTGCGATCCACGGTGCTGTAAACAGCGACCGTGGCGATTCCCATCTCACGGCAGCTCCTCAGGATCCTCAGAGCGATTTCGCCGCGGTTGGCGATCAGCACCTTGCCGATGGACATCCCGCAGTTTCCAGGCCAGGGCGGATCGTATCAGCGTCCGTTCTGCGCGTCCTTTTTCATCCTGCCTGACAGGTGCTTCAGGAAAGGGTTGCACCGTGAGCCGGTATGATCGATCCTTGACAAGGCCCGAGCGGCTGCGTCGACCACGCGGATGTGGTGGAATTGGTAGACACGCACGTTTGAGGGGCGTGTGGCTTCGGCCTTGCGAGTTCAAGTCTCGCCATCCGCACTTCACTCTTCTCTGATCTGTCGCGCGTGACGACGAGACTCACAGATCAGACGCTCTCCGTCATTTTTGTCTCCAACGGGCCCGGGGAGCTCGCCACCTGGGTCCGTCCCTTGGCAGAACAGCTGCATCGCCGCCTCTTGATGCGGCCCAGGGCTCCTGGTTCACAGATCAGTCTTCATCTGGTGTTGGTTCCCTGCCCGAATGCCACGGGCACGGAGGCTGAAGCCGCAGCGCGTTGGGGGCAATTTGATCGCATTGTTCCGGCGCGGCGTTTCTGGAGTCTGTTGCTGAATCCCAGTCGCTACGGCCCCTGGCCATCCCGCGGTGTGGTGGTGTTTCTGGGTGGTGATCAGTTCTGGACTGTGTTGTTGTCCGCCCGGCTTGGGTATCGCCACATCACCTATGCCGAATGGGTGGCACGTTGGCCCCGCTGGAACGATCGGATCGCCGCTATGGCTCCAGCGGTGCTGGAACAGCTGCCTAGGCGTTTCCGTCCGCGTTGCCGTGTTGTCGGGGATTTGATGGCGGATCTTTCCGATGACGCCAAGGGCAGAGACCCATTGCCTGAAGGGCTCTGGGTGGCGCTGATGCCCGGGTCAAAGCCTGCCAAGTTGCGGGTGGGCATGCCGTTCCTTGTAGAGACTGCCGATCGTCTGGCAGCCCAGCAGCCCGACTGCCACTTCCTGTTGCCTGTGGCACCCACCACCAATCCAGAAGAGCTAATACGCTTTTCCGGTGTCACCAACGCGATTTCCTCCAGCTATCGCGGTGGCATTCACTCCCTGTTGCCCGCCGATGAACACTGGCCATGGCGACGTCTGCTGACCCATGCCGGCACGGTGATCCACCTGCAGGAAGATCCGCCTGCTCATGCTGCACTCAGCCAGTGTGCGCTCGCTCTCACCACTGTGGGAGCGAATACCGCTGAGCTCGGGGCTCTTGGGGTTCCGATGATCGTGCTGGTGCCGACGCAACATCTGGTGGTGATGCAGGCCTGGGATGGCTGGCTGGGTCTGCTCGCCAGACTTCCAGGTCTGCGAAGGCTGATCGGACTGCTTCTCAGCGCCTGGCGCATGCGAAACCATGGCCTGCTGGCCTGGCCGAATATCGCTGCCGGACGGATGGTGGTTCCTGAGCGTGTCGGGCCGATCACACCGGAGGAGATCGCCGGAGAGGCCCTGGAGTGGCTTCAGGCCCCGCACCGTCTGGATGGTCAGCGCGAGGATTTGCGCCGATTGCGCGGACAGCCCGGTGCCGTGTCGGCTCTGGCCGAGGAAGTGAGGGAGCTGCTCCCGAGAGCGCTTTCCGATTAGGGTCCGCGCCAATTGCCTCAAGATGATGTCCAGCTCTCACCCCACCGAAGGCGACCGCATGCAGCGTTCTCCTGACGAATGGAGAGAGCAGCTCACCCCTGAGCAGTTTCAGGTTGCCAGGCAGGGGGGGACTGAACGCGCCTTCACCGGGGCTTATTGGAATCACAAGGACGACGGCGTTTATCACTGCATCTGCTGCGATGCGCCACTGTTCAGCTCGAGCACCAAGTTCGAGTCCGGGACCGGCTGGCCGAGTTTCTGGGATGGGGTGAGCTCAGGGGCGATCCGCACCAAAGAGGACCGCACCCATGGCATGGTGCGTACTGAAATCCTCTGTGCCCGCTGCGATGCCCATCTGGGACATGTGTTTCCGGATGGTCCGACGCCCACAGGGCAGCGTTACTGCGTCAACAGCGCGTCTCTCCAGTTCAAGGGATAGGACATCAGCTGAGGCCCTCTTTCACGGGATCTACCAAGGATCATCCATCGGTTCCCTGGGAGATCTGGGCTGGGATTCCTGATCGAGGGGCTCCACATCCAAGGGTTCGCCTGGTCGCTCGATCGGCCGCCGCGATGCCGGCCGCGGCCGTTGATCGCTGCGGGGTTGGGGTGGGGCCTCCTCATAGCGAGGTGGCTGCAGGTCGAAGTCCCGATCCTGATCAACCTCACGGGACTGATAAGAATCACGGGATGGATAGCTCTCCCGAGGCTGATAGCGCTCAGGGTCTTCCTCGAATGGAAGTTCATCGAGGTAGCGCCTGCGGCGGGCTTCGTCCTGGCGGGGCTGCTCCAGTTCCACGTACTCCAGCTCGGCCTGATCCACGTCAAATCTCTGTGAGGAGGAGGCTTCCAGCTGCCGGGGAGTGTCTTCCGTGCTCTGGCCAGAGCTCAACTGATTCTCCACAGGCACCACGTTCACCCTGTAGCGCTCGCGTTCCTGCTCTTCCCAGCTGGGGCCACCAACGCCAAGCTTTTCGAGAAAACCACTGTTGAGCTGCTTGAGTTTCTCCTCGGCACCCTCGTAAACAATGATCCGGTCTGCACCGCTGCTCACGATCTCGTCGACGGGGATCTCCCAGGTGCTGAGAACCCCTTCACCCAGAAGGGGCACGCCCACGGCCCCCATCACGAGTGTGGTGAGTTCTCCGGTTTCGATATCGAAAGAGAAGCCGAGCACCCTGCCAAGCTGCTGGCCTGATTCGGTGATCACCTGGCAATTGATCACGCGGCTGTAGCGCTCGGGTGAAAAAGCTTCACTCAGAGAATCGGCGGAATCCACGAGGATCACATCGCCGACCTGACGGATGCGATCGAGGGGCATCCAGCGCGGAAGCCCAGGCAGGAATCGGGTGAGGGGGTTATCACGCAAGCCAAGGGCGACGACCTCGCGGCCGTCAATGTCCACGATCACCTCTCCCACCACACCAAGGCGGCGCCCGGTATCGCGGGTGATCACCTGGGTACCCATCAGCTCTGACCTCAGCCAGAGGCGATCACTGGGCACGTTGGCCAGAGGATCATTGGAAGACGACGACAAACTCAACCGCAGGCCTCAGCCGGAGGGATTTGCGCCATTTTGACGCAAGGAGCCGACACCGGCTCGTCAGGCTGCATCCGGAAGGCCCACCACTTGGGTGTGGGCGCCCCGAGCCTGGGTCACGCCGATGGTTCTGGTCGAGGCGCCGATCATGGGCCTGCGGTGGCTCACCACAAGGAACTGGGCCTGTTCGGCCTGCCGGGCGATCAGCGCCGCCAGGCGCTCCACATTCACCCCGTCAAGAAAACTGTCCACCTCATCGAGGGCATAAAAGGGCGATGGCCTGAAGCGCTGCAGCGCAAAAAGGAAGCTCAGCGCGGTGAGGGATTTCTCCCCGCCCGACATGGCCGCCAGACGACGGACAGCTTTGCCCTTGGGATGGGCGACCAGGGTCAGGCCTCCCTCAAGGGGGTCATCGGCGTTGTCCAGCTGCAATTTGCCGTCGCCATCGGACAGGCTTGCGAAGATTTCGCGGAAATGACTGTCCACCGCTTCGAAGGCCTCCATGAAGGCCTCCTGGCGGAGGGTGGCCACAGTTCCGATTCGTAGCAGCAGTTCCTCCCGTTCTTGACTAAGCACTGCAAGGCGTTCACCGAGATCACCGAGGCGTTGTTCGAGCTCTTGCAGCTCTTCCAGCGCCAGCATGTTCACGGGCTCGAGGGCCTCCATTCGCCGTTGAAGCTGCTGGAGTTGCTCCTGCAGAGCCTCGAGACCACCCTCGCGAACGCCATCGCTGATCTCCGGCAGTGGGTCTGGCAGAGATGATTTCAGCTCCTCCAGGCGAATGCTGCCGCTGCGCAACTGCTCCTCAAGGCCCACCCGTTCCTCGCGCAACCGTTCTAATTCCCAGCGCGCCTGCTGCAGCCCCTGGCGTTGTTCCGCCACGATGGCCTCGGATTCATCGCGGGCGCGACGTTCCTCCCCGAAACGTGTCTGCAGCTCCTGTTGCTGGACGTTGAGGGCATCGCGCCGGGTTTTCAGATCCTGCTGCTGCTGCCGCCAACGGCCATGGGTTTCGGCAAGGGTTTTCACCGCTTCTTGGAGGGATTGTTCCTCGCGCTCGAGAGCCTTCAGCTGATCTGCCAAGCGCTGGACCGACATCTGGCGCTCTCGGTCTTGCTGCAGCAAGGTGTCGCGCTGACGGCGGGCCGTCTCCAGTGCTCCATCTGCCTGTTCCAGGGTGTGTTGGAGGGCTTGCCAGCGTTCGGCGTCACCGTTGGTTTCCACCTTGGCGTCCTCCTGATCCAGTTGCTGGAGCTCGGTCTGCAGAGGCGTCAGCGCTGTCTCGATGTCCTGGAGGCGACGGTTCTCCTGGCTGCCTGTCTCCTGCAGTTCCTGAAGCCTTCGCTGACGTTGCTGCAGGCGTTCCAGCAGGGGGCCGTGGGAGCGGCGCGCTGCCTGGCGTTCCGCCTCCAGGGCTGCCTGGCGTTGCTCAAGCTGGCGTAATCCCGGGCGTTGCTCCTCAATCTGTGCCGTCAGGCGTTGCTCTTCCCGACAGCAGGCAGCCAGGGTTTCTCCCAGCTCCAGGAGGCGTTGGCGCAGGGGAGCCGCTTCGTCACCCTCATTGCTTACGCCGAAGCTCAGGCTGCCGCTGCGCTGGCTCAGGCTTCCCCCGGTCATGGCTCCGCTCTTTTCCAGCAGCTCGCCCTCGAGGGTGACGGCACGGGAGCGGCCCAGGACGCGTCGAGCACTGCCCAGGTCTGTGAAGACCTGGGTGTCCCCGAACACATAGGCGAACACCTCGCCGTAAATCGGCTCGTACCGGATCAGGTCGACGGCTCTTCCGATCAGGCCATCGGCGTTGCCACCGTCCGGTCTGCGTCCACGGGCCATGGCGGCGCCGCCACCACTGCCGGGGGCCCGAATCTTGTTCAGTGGCAGAAAGGTAAGACGTCCGGCTCTGCGGCTTTTCAGTAGATCGATGGCCCGTGCAGCGATGCGGTCGTCGTCCACCACCACCTGTCCCATACGCGCACCGGCAGCCACCTCGAGAGCCATGCGATGGCGCTCCTCCACCTCCCCAAGCTGAGCGACCGGTCCATGGATTCCCTCCAGTCCGGATTCGAGCAGAAGGCGCAGGGCTCCGGTGCCGCGGCTCTCCTGAAGGGCTTCACGGCGACTGTCCTGTCGTGCGATGTCCCGTTCCAGTCGAGTCTGCTCCTGCTCCAGGCGGGCGCGGGTGCGCTGCTGAATCGCCAAGGACTCCGCCAGCTGCTGCAGTTGCTCCTGTCCCGTACGGATCGCGTTGAGCAGGGTCTGCCACTCCTGTTCCAGTTGCTCCAGCAGCGTCTGCACCTTGTGGTCTTCCGCACCGTCTTGATCCCGCTCCTGCTCCAGGTCGAGCCTGCGCTCTTCCGCCTGGCGCAGCCGCTCTTTCAATTGCTGACGCTCTTCCTGCAGAGGGGCCAGGGAGGCCTGCAGCTGCTGGCGGCGGGAGCTGCGCTGGCGTTGCTCCTCAATCCAGGTGCCTGAGCGGCCGGCCACTTCGCCCAGCTGGCGGCGGGAGCGTTCCACGGCGGCTTCCGCATCCCGGCAATCCTGTTCGGCTCGCGCGAGTGCGTCCGGATCGGTGCTGAGCCGAAGCGACTCCGATTCGGATTGGATCTGTCCTCTGCGTCCCTGGAGGTCATGGCGCACGGCCTGAAGCCGTTCACCCTCCTGCTGGTGCTGGGCGGCCTGCCGCTCCAGTTCTCGGCTTTGAGGATCGAGGCCTGCCAGCTCAGCCTGCACGCCCAGCAACTGGTCTTCTCCCAGAGCCTTGACGTTGTCCTGGAGTGTTTTCAGCTTGCTGGCCGCTTCCTGCAATGTCGTTTCCCGCTCCTCAAGGGCTCGGGAGTCGCGGGCATCCTGATTTCCCAGGTCTTGATGCCGCTGCTGCAGGCGGCGGCGTTCGGCCTGCGCTGCTTCGTAAGCCAGAACCAGTTCCTGCCGGCGACCCAGCTGGAGCTGCTCGCGCAGCTCCTGATAGGCCCGGGCCTTGGCGCAATCCTTCTCAAGCCGCTGGCGCGCCGCCAGAAGTTCCTGTTCCACGATCCGGCAGCGCTCCTGCCGTTCCTGCACATCGTCCAGTTTTCTGCGGGTCTGTTCGATGCGGGTGTCGAACAGGGCCACTCCGGCCAACTCATCAATGAGGCCGCGGCGGTCCCGGTTGCTCATCGACACGATGCGGGTCACGTCGCCCTGCATCACCACGTTGCTTCCCTCCGGATCGATGCGAAGCCGTCGCAGCTGGGTCTGGAGCTGCTGCAGGTTGCAAGGGACCCCGTCGGCGCTGTAGCTGCTGCTGTAGGAGCCGCCCGGCATGACCCGTAATTTGCGGGTCACCGTCCACTCGGTTTGATCCGGCCGGATCCAGGGGCCTTCCTCTGGAGCCTCGATGCCCTCCTCTGCGGCATCGGGTTGCCAGTCCGAGAGGTCGAAGCGCACGCTCACCGTGGTCTCGGCTGATTTGCCAGCCTTGAGAACCCCACTGTTCACAAGATCGGGCAAGCGATCGGCCCGCATGCCGCGGCTGTTCGCGAGCCCGAGGCAGAACAGCACACCATCAAGAATGTTGCTTTTGCCGGATCCGTTCGGCCCAGTCACCACCGTGAAGCCCTGCTCCAGGGGGATGCTCATCGCCCCGCCGAAGGACTTGAAGTGCGTGAGCCCAACTTGATTGATATGAACCAACAGGGGCCACGGCTGTCAGCGCTCTGAAATTAGCGAAGCCCCTGAAAAGCTCAAGCGTTGCGTTCAGTTTGTTGATCTCGAGGCTGGCTGAGGCAGCACAGTTCTCCGATCAGAGAGAGACAGACGGGATCTGGCATCCCGATCGCAGCCATCCCCTCAAGCTCCAGGGTTAAGGGCTGATCAGCGCTGGCTGGAAGATTGCCGCGGTAGCGCCCCCCCACCACCCGTCGCGCCCAACCCCGACCTCCGGACACCGCTGCGGCCTCTCGGTCGAGCCACACCAGCCGGTGGGGGGGGAGCGGCGTGGCGTTCTGGCCAGGGCCGTTGAGGAGCGGGATCGCATCAAGCCGCCAGCTGCGGCAACTGTCACCGTCTTCCAGGAGGAGATCGAGATGGCAACCCCGGGGATCATCCGGGGCTCCGAAATGCTCAAGCAGTACGTATCGGTGTGGATCGACGGGCATGAGTTTCATCCGCAGGACGCCCTACCTATCCTGTGAATGGCCATCAGGATCGCCATGGATTCAGCTCCATCCCCTGCCGAGTCGACTGCAGAATCCCAGGATCTGGCACATCGATTCCGAGATCGCTTTGAAACGCTCCTCCCGGAAATTCAGAAGCGCTGGCCGGAAGTGACGCATCAGGCCCTGGAGGCGACCCGCGGAAGTCTTGATGATGTGGTGCATCTGATTGCAACACATTCTGACCGCGCCTCTACGACGGTGCGCCATCAGCTTGAGGAGCTGATCCATCAGGCCGGAGACAGGTCCCGCCATCTGGCAGACAGTCTTCAGCCTCTGGAAGAGCAGCTGGAACAGTTGCTGGATGATCTAAACCGCACCCTGCGGCCGAAAATCGAGAAGCCCCTGCGGGAGCGGCCCCTCCTTTCTGTGGCTGTGGCCGCCGGGGTTGGGGTGTTGGTGGGTGCCTTGCTGAGCGGTGGTCGGCGGTCCTCATGAGCGAACTGCCTCGTTCTCAAGAGCCCCGTCCGCGCGGGCTTGGCGCAGCCGCCAGGGTGACTGCACTGGCGGGTTCCGTGATGGATCTGCATGTGCGCATTGCACTCCAGGAGGTGGACCGCGAAAAGCGCCGCTTGATCAGTGGTGGCGTGTTTCTGGCCATGGGCGGCACCTTGATGCTTCTGGCCCTGGTGGCCGGAGAAGCCGCACTGTTGGTTTGGGTGCTCGAGGCCTGGGACTGGTCACTGCTCCAGGCGTTGCTCGGTTTGGCAGTACTCAACCTGGTGGTGGCTGGGATCAGCCTGCGCGTGGGCGGGATGCTGGCCAAGGGGCCCTACCTTCCC
Source organism: Synechococcus sp. MEDNS5 (assembly GCF_014279875.1). NCBI lineage: Bacteria > Bacillati > Cyanobacteriota > Cyanophyceae > Synechococcales > Synechococcaceae > Synechococcus > Synechococcus sp. MEDNS5. Next base: position 2,009,911 of record NZ_CP047952.1, on the reverse strand, counting down.
CAGACCCTCGAGGGACTGTCGCGCACCACGCGCGCTGTGCTGGGGCGCTGAGCTTCAGCGCACGTCGTAGTGCAACCAGCGGCAGTCGATGCCGCCATTGCTGATGGGAATCCTGCGGGTGGCCTTCATGCGCAGGGCTCCGGTGAGCTTGGGGTTGCCGCTGAGCACCCACAGCGCCCATCCCGATGCGTGCTCTTTGGCGTAGCGACCCAGATCGCAATAAAGACTCTCCAGATCGCTTTCCGCGCCAATGCGTTCGCCGTAAGGCGGATTGCACACCAGCGTCCCAGGCTCCTGCGGCAGGGCGAAGTTGTGGAACGATCCCGTTTGGATCTCAACGATGTGCTGCAGGCCTGCGGCCTGAACATTGGCTCGGGCTTGATCGGCGATGCTGGGATCGGCCTCAAACCCCTGGATCAGGGGAAGGTTCCGCTCTCTGCAGGCCCGGTCCTGAGCGCGCTTTCTTTCGGCGTCCCATTGATCCAGGTTGAAATCAGCCCAGCTTTCAAGAGCGAAGACACGATCGAGTCCTGGTGGAAGCTGCAGAGCCATGGCTGCCGCCTCGATCAGAAGGGTGCCGGAACCGCAGAGAGGATCCACCAGTGGGCTGCTGCCGTCCCATCCTGAAAGCTGGATCAGTCCTGCGGCCAGATTTTCCTTTAAGGGTGCTGCACCCATTGCCGCGCGGTAACCGCGCCGGTGCAGGCTGCCGCCGGAGCCATCGAGGCTGAGTGTGGCTTCACCGCGGTGCAGATGCAGGTGCAGGTTCAGATCGGGCTCTTCAAGGTCGATGGACGAGCGTTCTCCCCAGAGGTCCCGTTGCCGGTCGATCACCGCATTTTTCACCTGAAGGGCCGTGAAATGGCTGTGGTTCAGGCCTGGGGCTGTGCCTGTGACATCCACACGGAAGCTCATGGAGGGATGCAACCAGCGCTCCCAGTCGAGAGCCTGTTGGATGCCGTCGTAGAGATCATTGCGCTCTCTACAGGGGAAGTGGCTCATCTCGCGGAGCAGCCGAAACGGCAATCGCGCCTGGAGATGCAGCCTGTAAAGACAGGCCATGTCGGCGTCAAACGAAGCCGCACGGCGGAGAGGCTTCACCTCTTTGGCACCAAGAGCGCTCAGTTCGGCAGCACCGATGGCCTCCAGGCCCTGGGGCAGCACGGCGATGCAGGGGATTCGTTTGGGTGGATGGCGGTGTTCCCTCCCCACGCTGCTGTGCTCCACGTCACCACTGCTGTCAGAATGGCAGTGTCCGGATTTTCCGGACTAGGTGATCCACACCAGTGTTCCGGACAGCGGTTCGATTCCGCTCAGCTCCATTCCCCCTTCCCGGGGCTGCAATGGTTTCGACGGGGCATGAGGAGGGTGACTGAAGCCTGCTCGGTGAGAGCAAACCCGTAACTGCGAACAACATCGTTCGTTTCTCCCGTCAAGCAGCCCCTGTTGCTGCCTGACCCTTAGGGGAGATGGGGTGAAGTCAGCCTTATCACCCAAATGACTCATGGGGCCTGGAAGGGCCTCTTAAATATTCCAAGACAGCGCATCTCAAGGGTCCGCTGTTTATTGCCAAGAGGTTCGTGGGCATCCTGCGGGCAGCGTCCAGTTCCGCGTCCAGGCGGTCAAGCACCATCGCGCTCATAACCCTCTTATTGAGAACTGCCATGTGAGCCAGCATCAGGCGCATCACAGTGGCAACATTTTCTGGCTTACTGGCTGCCATGCAATCCAGCCATCAACCCCCTAACGGCTCCAAATCTCCCAACCCCTGAAGACACGTCATTTCAACGCACGGAATCTGAACCGGAGGTTTTGGTAATGGTCGATTGCAAGCTATCACTCTGGCGAGGGCAACCAACTTTTTTCAATGGCTAATTGAAGAGGACTCTCCAGCATCCTCAGCCATGACCTGCGCTGATAGCTCAGCTGGTTGTACTGCGCTACGGTCACGCTCATTGCGGAGGCATTCTTTGCCACTCGGGTGGCTACTGCCTTGCTGATCATGAATTTTGAAGCTTTCACTAACCCTTGAGAAGGCTTCCGTTTCTTTGCTGCGTGGCAGCGCAACAACGTTGGAAACATCTATGCCATTACAACTGACTATGGCTGACCTAATGCAAGTTTAATGGTCATCTTCTTAGAACATTACTGAGATCACTAGCTCACTAGAGGGAGCGGTATTAAAGATTTTTATCCGTTTGGGGGATAGGTCAGCAGCGAAGACCACTCGGATGGGGGATGTGATTTTTATCTGCAAGTAGTGTGGGTAGTAATTGACTTTTCTGCCCCGTAAGACGAGTTCTTATTAGCCTTGTGATCATGATTTTTGCCTTGGATAGTCCTGCAAGGGCTTTATCATGTTACCCGAAGAAAATATAAATTCTATCTTGATTGTTAAATCTGGCCAAGACATCGGCCTTGATCTTAAAATTAGTCTATTTATGATTTCAAAAAAATGTCCTTCGATTTTGATTTTTCACTTTATTGGAAAAAGGATGGAAAAACAATAACTAAAACTGGGTCTAAACGGACTTACCGTTCCCAAAATATCGAACCTACTGAAGGTAATTGGATTTTTAATGGTAATGGTGATAGCATTTATCTTTTAGAACATTTTCGTCAAGCTTTTCCGAAGGACACAGATCTTAGTAAATACACTCTCGGGATTGAGTTTAATCAAACTGAAGGTTTACCTGAGAAAGAGTCATGGCTTGCAGTAGGCGACCATGCAATGAAAGGAAAATTTGTAAGTGGTACAAACCGGAAAAAAATTGAATTTAATCTAAGTGGTCTAAAAGACGGTTTGATTGGAGGTAATTCAGCGGCGAAAGCGACTCAGGGCGTCAGACAATTTACATTTATTCCTTATACAGAAAAATCTTCCAAGGAGGGAAATATTCAATATTTTGGCAAAAGAGTTGTTAGTATTACGACAGGGCCAAACTCTTATGATGATATTGTCCCAAGCCTCAAAACAGGAGTAAAAAATACTTCTCAAATCAAGACTTTAAAGGATTTAAAAGATAAAAAAAATTCTAACGTTTTGCCTGGTTTTACAGTAACGATTGGTGGTATAGCCGATCTACTGCTAAACAAAGGTTATAAGAAAGCTGGCGGTCTTCCGGACGATGTAAGCCAATATCATTTAATTGTTGATGATCTAGTCGACACGAGCAAGAAACTTCTTGCCCAATCTATTCTGGTAACTTATAATGGAAATAATCCAAAGTATAAAAAAAAGTTTGGTTCACCAGTAAGGATTTTACTCGAAAACGATATTCCTTGGTTTGTTACAGGCTCAAAGAATAGTATTATTGACAGTAGAACTAAATTTGATCAATATAAAAAATATAAACCTAATGTTGAGAAAAAATTTTATAATACTGCTCTTGAGCTGCAAAGCTCTTTCAAAGGTAAAACACCTACTTCCAATACACCACGTAATAGAGCAATCTCAGTTGCTGGTATTACATTCAAAGACAATGCAAAAGTTAATCGCTCAGCAATTCAGCTAAACGGTTATAATGATTCTGATGGCTCGTATGATTGGTGGGTCGAAACTAAAGCCAACCAGCAAGAGCAAACTTATTGGCGGAGAATCAAGAAGGCTATTGATAATTATGTTTCGGGAAATTCTACAACACAATTTTTTAATCAGGGAGGCAAGGCGTCTTCTCCTATCTATATGTATGACAACCAGATATCTACATGGTCTGATGGATCTGATGGTCCCGAAACACTAGCGCCATATAGTCTATTTGAAAGAAATTTTCAGATGGTCACTGATGATAACATCAAAGTTTTGACTGGTAATTCACGATGGAAGGATATGACATTAATCCAAGGTAATACTGGCTCAGCTGTTTCTATGGGATCTTATGGATTTACGAATGGAAATGTAAGTGGTAATAAACTGACAAACATTTCTATTCCTAGAATAGCCCAGTATAATCCTTTTGATTATATTAACGGAGTTATATCTAATAAAAGTATTTATGGAAAACCACTGCAAGGTTCCAAGAATTATGGAATTGATGGAAACTCAATTGGAAGAAAATCAGATAAGAGTGCGGGAACAGGGATCTATGTTGATTCGTGGAACAAAGATGGCACTAGCAATGGAAATATTAATGCAATTAGAGATATTGGAATTTTATCTGCGCTGAATCGGAACAACAAATTCGATGCATTGAGCAATTTTTCAGAAGGTCTGTTGACATCAAATAAAAGCTACGCACTAGGAAACAACCATTTCTCCTATTCAATTACCGACGATATATTCTATGATAATAAGGAGAGACAATTAATGTATGCCTTCGGCACTAATGACTCTTCAAATCATGTCTTCTATTCAGGACAGAAATGGAATACCATGACCAAGTGGGATACAGGTCTTGGTTCAATGCCCGACAACGCATTGAAATTAAATAAAAGCCTTAAAATCCATGCAACTAGAATTGATCAGAATGCCGGCTTGGTAACTATCGGTCTTGAAAAAGATTCGATATCCAATACGTTACTGTCATCAGCAAAAAGTCAATCAAAGCATATTGCGGCCCTTACTGCTGAAAATATTAACTCTGATCAGCAGTCTGAAAACTGGCTGTCAACAGAGGGTTTACAAGTTGGTCCTTTATCTTCTGCTCATTTGGATGACGGAACATATAAGCCATATGCTATTCATGAAGATCAAAAACTTGCAATCGAAACTCTGCATGATAATGGTAACTCCGTAGATGTGCATTTTGAAAAAAATATTCAAGTCAGGTTTTTTACTTCTTCAACAGGCAGTTGGCTTAATGATACGCCTCAATCTGAAAAAATTTATTTGAATATCAAGCGCTTAGGTAGATTAATCACTTCGTTGGGCTTCTATGAGTGCGATCCTGTCACTGGGGAGATATTAATTGCAGAAGACAGCATCAAGCCCGGCGAAGATGGGTATATGCAGCAAGCAATGGACTTGTCAAAATCTTCAAATCTTTTTTTCACAGGCAAAGATATGCCTGGCTATAAATCAGAAGTCACTATTTCTGATATCACCGATTTTAAGCCCAATGCCGGCTACGGTTTATTCTTGAGTGTTGATGGTCAAAAAAATATATTGCATTCATCATTTTCTAGTGCAAATCCAGGCAACGCGATTCAAATGATAAGCACTGCATCCCAAGCTGGTGCTATTAGTTATGCTTTTGAAGATATTTTGGTCAGCAATAGTGAATCCGATCGTGATTACAACGATCTTATTGTAACAATTGGCGCCGAGTCAACCATTCCCGATGTTAAGCATGATACCAATCCCACGGGATTTATAATTGACTATGATGAAACAAATCAAAATTATATTGATCTTTACCAAAATACAGTACATAAAAATATTAGGGCTACTGCTTAGATTGCATTACAGTGGCCTAGGCTGGATCTAATTCAGGGTTTGGCTATTGTATTGAAGTTATGGTGTTGTTCAATTCGGCAACATCAAGCAGCCCTTCAGCGCTGAACCATGGAGCATTTTCCCAGCTGAAGCCTTCGCCGAGGGTGTTGTCTGGAGCGACAACGTACCAATTGCAGTCGGCGTCTGGAACATCCGGGGAGCATTGCGACTAATCCGCTTGCCATTGGCGAGCTTGAACACACATGAAAACTGCAAGGGTGACTGAAAATAGGCTTTGCAGCATTGTTATTTAAATTAAAGAAGCTGCCCCTACTCATCAGCCTCAACCAATTCCTCTATGAAGTCGGCTATATCTTCTACAGCCTGAATAGAGACCTTGAGTCTGATATTCGGTGACCTCAACCTCGGAGATGTGCCTGGAGAACTGGGCGGAAGCATCGGAACGATGGTTGGTGAGTTCACCGCTAAAGCGATCAACTTCATGATAAGCCTTGAATGCGCAGCACTGGCTTCGGGGCTCAATGCAGCGATCTTCGACTTCTTTACGGCACTCTTCAAGAATATTGGCTACTGCCAAATCGGTCAGTTGGCGATGAACCTCATCCAAGGGGTGTTTGGCTCATTTACGGGCTTCATCATCGGAACCGCCGCGGCAGCCAAGTTCATCACCTTTATTGGCTTCTTAGGCATGCCACTCTCTGGCGTAGCAGCCACGATTGCGGCTGCTACGCCATTGATCAGGAATTGCAGCTCGGTGTCGGACAGGGTGAACTTGCGGCGTTTCTTGTCTGCCTTGCCTCGCAATTCCTTTATGTCCACAGTGTTGATTTGCCATGTCTTGGCGGCACCAAGCCGGGCGATGGCGTGATCAGTCAGGTTGCACAGCGCGATGCAATAGGCGGAACGTGATGGGGCCATCCCCGTCCATTTGGTCAGTGTTCTCTTCAAGAGGGTGTGACCATCAGAGGCCTGACCGGCATTAATCAACCGCAGGGCTTCGGTTACATAGGGCTGGTAGTTGTCCCGCCAGGGGATAGCCCGGATTTCATTGCGGTGATTCATAAGGACATCCCGCAGGCTGTCGGCTTCCTCCGTCCACAACAGTTCACGGCGCATGGTGGTGCTGCCGTCTTAGGCCGTGGCCAGTGCTGCTTTGAGGCTGTCGGTCTTGCCTTCGGCGATTGCCTTGGTAGTAAGGTTCAGCAGCAACAAGGTCTTAGCTGTGTTCTCTGTGACCAGGCCAGGTCCAGCACGGCTGATTTTTGTTTGCGCCAGTCTGTTGGTCGCCAGCGCAAGCGATGCGTCCGCGGTTTTTGGCGTTGCTCACGGTGAATCCAGCCAGGCCTGGGGCGGTGCGAATGGCGGAGTCGAGACCTTTTCGCCAGAGTGCACAAGCAGCTGTTGTAGGCATGGATCATTTCTAACGTCTGTTGACCAAACCTTGGCATTAGGGAGCCTTGCTATGAGTATAGGTGAACACTTGTATTGTTAATTGCTAGGGGTTTGGCGTCATAGCTGGCAGAAGCTTCCCGTATCACCAAAATGACTCATGGGGCCTACAAGGGCCCTTTAACCATTTCCGCCCGGCGAACTCATGGATTCGTCTTGTCGTGGCTCAGCTCTCAGTGGGAATCTCAGGTCCGCCAGACCGGTCATCAGAGAGACATGCTTCCAGCCGCTGCACCAGAACAGTGCGGGTCTCCAGTTGACAAATTTGTGTGGTAACGAATACATGCGTAGGCGATTAAGGTGTTATGGTCATTTACATTGATTTTCCAAAATGCAGCTCTACAACGTAACATGGCAGTTCCCTGAAATCGAGGGGCAAAAGGCCGGTTATGCCAAATTAATCGAGTACATGGCGAGTGGCGCTGAAGCGGACAATTTTGAAGGCTTTGAGTTGATCAGCCGCACGCATACCCCTCAAACGGGTAGCGGTATTGTGATTTGCAAGGCATCAGGCACTAAGGCAATTTTCAAGCATTTTGCCCCATGGAGAGCGATGTTTGGCGTGGAGTTTGACATTCAGCCAGCCTTCTCCGATGAGGAGGTTTGTGAGTGCCACAAGGAGCTTTTTGAGTCGATGGGCAACTGATTGCCCAGTGCTCTGCCATTGCAGTTAGTAAATATTGTCTCTATCAGCCCCGTCAGCAATGGCGGGTTTTTAGTAGGCACGCAGATAGCCTTTGGTATTGCCCGAAAGGGCTATTTTAGTTTTTGATGAAGATGCATAATACTTTTGTTGGTGATTTTGGTTAAATTATTTTCGATATAAGGGTACTCAGTTCATTAATTCATGAGTCTCTTGTGCAAATTAAGCGGGGCATTTGAAAACCTTGAGAAGCTTGCCTTCATCAGTTCGAATATCCCCTGACTGAAAGCATCCGGCTTCGGCAGGCGGAATCCTTGAGCCGATGTGGGTCGTGAAGCTCTCGGCACTGCTCAGCCCACTCGCCAGCACGACCACGAAAGCAACGAGTGAGAGCAGAGTAGTCGTAAGCAATCGCATCTGTGGAAGAGTTGAGGAGGTTCAAGTCTGCATGGAAGATCACTCAGCTGGGGCGCAGATGACGAGAGACCTCCTTAAAATTCTTATGAAATCACCTTCTGATGGACGAAACCAGAGAGTCGAGGGGTCATCTTGCCGCAATCGTTGGAATCGGTTTATTGGTTATCGGCTTTTTTGTTGTTGGAGTTATCGGGGTGAAAGTGTGGGGCCATCAAGTTGAGCTGACCAGAAGTTTTGAACAATGCATGGAGAGTGCTCCATTTAAAAAATCTTTCAACGTGGCGCGACCAGAGAATCTCTTATCAGCAGATCAACTGCAAAATCACTTTGAAGAGTTCGATCGGATTGTTGAAGTGACTGGTTTGCCACCTATCTGGAATGGAAAGACATTGGTTCCATGGAAAAGCTTCCATCAGGACTCCATCGCATTTGCAAGGCAATGCCATTTGCGACTGGGGATTGATCAGCCTCAAAGACAACTGAAAGGGACCTACTCCAAGCCTGTATTGGATCCTGATTCCCCGATTTGGGCACCCAGCTGATTCGACGCTTTGAGCGCATATTTGGAAGCTCAGTAGCCGCTGCTGCTTACTTTGAAGTGGTTTTGCTTGGAAGACTCACCTTGTGCAAGGTGTCGTTGAGAGGTCGCCATTGCACGAGGTGGTTCGGATCGATCTGATGGATGTCCAGGCAATTCCAGACATCTGTTCCGGAGAGGGTCGCCTTGGCCCAGTGATCGCCTTCGCTTTTCATTTGCTTGCTGTTGCCGTCTTTCCACTCGCTCCACTCGATTGTTGGGTATTGGTCAACAAACTGATTGAGAATGACGATTGAAAACTCCATGGCGCCGTCGAGCGAGTCCTTTGCCAAGCGTAAGGGGTCCTGAGTCTTGATTAGCCTGAACGGCCCTCTGATGGCTGATCCATACGCTTGGTGTTGTGGCAACTACGGATCAATCGCGGAACCAGTGCTTCAATAGATCATCTTTCAAAGTTCAATGGAAACCACGGTTTGGACCTTCAGCCTCAGTGTCCCTTTCGCTGAATGGGCTGCGATCTACGACAGCGATGACGTTGTCAAGATGCACGCTGCCGTGGGCTTGAAATCTCTTTTTCGCGGGGTTAGCAAAGATGATCCCAGCAAAGTGTGCGCGGTTCAACAGGGTCCTGTGGGAGTAGCGCACAAGATCTTTGAGGACAACAAGGAGATGATCCGCGGCGCTGGCCACGTGATTGAAAGCACCGTGATCAATTCTTATCTTGATGCCTGATCAGCGGTTTAGTTGCCTTTGCCGTTAATCCTTTATTGAGGGATGTAATCAAGAGGGTCGTCAAAGGTTCCCTCCCCGCAGGGCGTTTGCGATCGCCCTCCCGGTAGATACTGTTGCTGGATCATCCCATCTTGGTACTCCTGGCAGAGTTCTGCCGGGGTCTGGCTGTCGACCCAGCCTTGGTAATCGCTTGCGAGAAAGAGTTGGGCTATTAAAAGCGAATTGATCATGGGTTAACGCGCGTTCTTGTGGTTTAGCTCTGAAGCAGGTGGTGGTGCTTCAGGTTGTTGTGCTGGTTCCTGTTGTCTAACGGCTGCGGTTTCTGAGCTCGAGTGCGGTTCCACGCCCTTGAGGTTCGGTCACCCTCCTGGTCAAACCAGCCAAGACCAGCAACGCTGAATTCATCAAGTTTGGTTGATGAATTGATGGCTTTTTACCCTCCTGCCCCCTCCTTCGAGGAGTTCCAGCCCGTCCAGGCGATCAGTCACCGACCAAGAATCCTTGCCCTGTATGGCTCGTTGCGTGCCAACTCCTGCTCGCGCTGTCTCACCCTGGAGGCCCAGCGCATCCTCGAGGCGATGGGGGCTGAGGTCAAAGTGTTTGATCCCCATGATCTTCCCCCTTTTGATTCCGAGTTGTCGGATCATCCGAAGGTGAAGGAGCTCCGGAAGTTGGTGGCCTGGTCGGAGGGTCAGTTCTGGTGTTCACCAGAACTGCACGGAAATCTCAGTGGTGTTTTTAAAAACCAGATCGACTGGATCCCGCTTGAAAGTGGCGCCTCAAGGCCGACGCAAGGGAAAACCCTTGCCCTTGCGCAGGTGTCGGGCGGGTCTCAGTCGTTTAATACCGTGAATAGCCTTCGAATTTTGGGTCGCTGGATGCGCATGATCTGCATCCCGAACCAGAGCAGTGTTCCTCGTTCCACTGCTGAATTCAACGAAGACTGCACAATGAAAGACTCCTCTTATCGCGAGCGTCTGATTGATGTGTGCGAGGAATTGATTCGCTTCACTGTTCTGATCCGTCCCAATCAGCGTCAGTTGGTGGATCGCTTCAGTGAGCGGCGGGAGACTGCGCAGATGCTCGAGCAGCGCATGGGGATCGCTGCCATCACCGAAAAAAGCTGAAGCAGATGTGATTCAACCGTTGAGGCGTTGATCGGCTTCACGCAGAGCGTCCAGGCGTGTGCCGACAAGCGATGGAATGCCGAACAGCTCAAGGCGGCGTTTCACCTTGCCGGCTGCACCGGCCACGAGCACCTGTCGATCGTGTTGCGCCGCCTCCTGCACCATGCGCTCGATCGCCAGGCTGGCCGTGACACCGAGATGGGGGACATCAGTGATGTCCAGCAGAAGGATCCGGTATTGCCGCACCAACATCATTCGCTCACTGATGCCTTTGGCTGCACCGAAACTGAGAGGCCCTTGCAGCCTGAACAGCATCAGTTCATCGCCGCAGCGTTGCAGCAGGGTTCGCTCCTCAGCGTTCAAAGGTTCCTGGTGCTGGTTCATGGTTCCGAGCTGGTGGGCAGTGAGGGACTCGATCGTGAGCAGGTTGGCCACGAACATGCCCACCAGCACCGCACCGATCAGGTCCCAGAACACCGTCATCAGCAGAACACCCCACATCACCAAAGCCGTCTTGAAGGAAAGACGGTGGGCACGGCGCAGGAACCCCCAGTCGATGATGTCGACGCCTACCTTGATCAGGATCCCCGCCAGCAGCGCCGTGGGGATCCCTTCGGCCAGAGGTGCGGCGCCCAGAAGCAGCACCAGCAGCACGATCGAGTGGGTCATCCCCGAGAGGGGGGTGCGCCCTCCGGACTGGATGTTGATCACTGTGCGCATCGTGGCCCCCGCACCAGGCAGACCGGTGAAGAGACCTGCCACGCTGTTGGCGATGCCCTGGCCGACCAGTTCGCGATCGGATCGATGCCGCGTGTAACTGATGTTGTCGGCGACCAGAGAGGTGAGCAGTGAATCGATTGCTCCGAGAACGGCCAACACCAACCCGGCTCGCAGCAGCACAGGCAAGTGCTCCTGCCAATTCGGCACAGTGAGTGTGAGTCCGCCTTCCGGGATGGTGCCGATGCGCGGGAGCTCTTCAGGGAACAGCCAAAGCGACAGCGGCGTGATCACAACAAGCGCCAGCAGAGGTGATGGAATCACCTGGCTGAGCCGCCTTGGACAGCCGAACACCACAAGAAGGGTGGCGGCACTTACCAATAGCGCCGCCGGCTGGGGGCTGAAATTTGTAAGGACCGACTGGAGCGACTGGAGCACGCCGCCGCGGCTGTCAATCCCCAGCAGTGGGCCGATTTGCAGGCAGAGGATGATCACCCCGATTCCGGTCATGAAGCCGGAGACCACCGAGTAAGGCACAAGCGTGATGTAGCGACCGAGCCTCAGCACTCCCATCAGGATCTGAAACAGTCCTCCGATCACCACGGCGGCCATCACCAGCGGCAGCAGCTCCCCGCTGCTGAGTTCACGGCTGACGCCGACAGCCGCAAGGCTGCCCACAACACCGGCCACGGTGACGCTCATCGGGCCCGTCGGCCCACTCACCTGTGCAGGCGTTCCCCCCAGCAGAGCCGCGAGGAACCCCGTCACGATCGCTCCGTACAGCCCATAGATCGCCCCTCCCGGACCAAGGGCGGCATTGCCGAAGGCCAATGCCAGGGGCAGTGCCACAACTGCCGCGGTCAGACCACCCGAAAGATCGCCACGCCAATGGTTCCAGCTGAAGCCGTGGATGAAAGAGTTCCTGCGTTGGTCCATCACCTCAGGGTGTTGTGCTCATCCCAGACCAAACCTGAAGTTCCTCCAGCGATTGGACACCCTCGCGGCGCTCACCGGTCGGCAGGATCCAAGTCGGATAGGCGCGGATTTTGGCCGTTTTGCAGGCAGCGGCCTGAATGGGCAGCTCCTTGGGTTTGGCGCATTCCACGTAGGGAAGCTTGGTGACCGCCTCGCCAAACAGGCGACCCTGAGCCTGGCAGGCGGGGCATCGCCATGAGCCGTAGTAGAGAATCTTGGTTTCGCTGAGATGGTCAGCCAGAGCGGCCGGGTCGGGGGCTGCGTGGGCCATACCCGCAGCGAAAAGACCAAGTCCAGCGCTAGAGAGCGTCCCGAGGAGAAAAAGTCGGATCATTCCAAAAATGTACGTGGACGCAGGCGTACGGGCATCCGGCCTGCCGTAAAGGTGCCGAACCCCAGATGGAACTGGGAGACTCGGAGGCAGTGGAGTCTTCGGGCTGAACGATCACCATGGCTGGTAGTGGGTACCGCGATTACTTCAAGGTGCTCGGTGTTGATCGTGGGGCCGATGCTGACGCGATCAAGAGGGCGTTTCGCAAACTGGCGCGCCAGTACCACCCGGATGTGAATCCTGGGAACAAAGACGCAGAGGCCAAGTTCAAGGAAGTCAGTGAGGCTTACGAGGTTCTCTCGGACCCTGAGAAGCGCAAGCGCTACGAACAGTTCGGGCAGTACTGGAACCAGGCCGGCGGCGGTAGCGGCGGCGTGGATGTGGATTTCGGGCGGTACGGCAACTTCGACGATTTCATCAATGACCTTCTCGGGCGTTTCGGAGGTGCGGGAGCTGGTGGTTTCGGTGGAGCGCCAGGTGGTTTCGCGGGTGGTGGCTTTCCCGGTGGCTTTGCCGGCGGCGGCTTTCCCCGAGGGGCGTCGCGCCCTCCGGTGAATCTCGATGCAGAGGCCACGGTGAAAGTGAGTTTTGCTGAGGCGTTCCGCGGGGGTGAACGCACGCTTTCGGTGAATGAAGAACGGGTGCAGGTGCGCATCCCCGCTGGTGTGAAGAATGGCTCCCGCCTGCGCCTTAAAGGGAAGGGCAACCTTCAGCCCGGAACCGGGCGTCGCGGCGACCTTTATCTGAATCTGGAGGTTCAGCCCCACCCGGTTTGGCGCTTCGACGGTGACCAGCTGCGGGCTGATTGTCCTGTGGCCCTTGATGAATTAGCTCTCGGCGGCACCGTCACCGTGATGACACCAGACGGTGAAGCCGAAGTGTCGATCCCCGCGGGCACCAGCCCAGGTCGGAGCCTTCGCCTCAAAGGCAAGGGCTGGCCGCTGAAAACCGGTCGCGGAGACCTCCTGCTCACGCTCACCCTGCAGTGGCCGCCTCAATGGTCTGAGACGCAGCGTTCCCTGCTGGAGCGGTTGCGTGAGGAACGCGGCGATGACCCCCGCCGCGACTGGCTTCAAACCGCTCGGCTCTGAAAAGCTTTTCAGGCTTGGCGCCTACGATCACGTCCTCGATATGGCCCGCTGATGGACCTCACTTACCGCCCACGTCGTCTGCGCCGCACCGCTTCACTGCGGGCCATGGTGCGTGAGACCAGTCTTTCAGCTGCCGATTTCATCTATCCGCTGTTCGTGCATGAAGGTGCGGAAGTCGAGCCGATCGGGGCCATGCCAGGAGCCAGTCGCTGGAGCCTGGCAGCGCTCACCGGTGAGGTGCGGCGCGCCTGGGAGCTTGGAATCCGCTGTGTGGTGTTGTTCCCGAAGGTGTCGGAGGGACTCAAAACCGAAGATGGCGCCGAATGCTTCAACGAGAACGGGTTGATTCCACGGGCCATCCGACAGCTCAAACAGGAGCTCCCCGAGATGGCGATCATGACGGACGTGGCCCTCGATCCTTACTCCTGCGATGGCCATGACGGCATCGTTAGCGACCAGGGGGTGGTTCTGAATGATGAAACGATTGAGTTGCTTTGCAAGCAGGCCGTTGCCCAGGCCAGAGCCGGTGCTGATCTGATCGGACCCAGCGACATGATGGACGGCCGGGTCGGGGCGATCCGTGAAGCCCTCGATGACGAAGGCTTCGAGCATGTGGGGATCATCAGTTACACAGCCAAATATTCCTCGGCGTATTACGGACCCTTCCGCGAAGCGCTCGATTCCGCGCCCCGGGCCGCCGGGAGCAAGCCGATTCCCGGCAACAAGGATACATACCAAATGGATCCTGCCAATGCTCGGGAGGCCATCACCGAGGCCCAGCTCGATGAACAGGAAGGGGCTGACATCATGATGGTGAAACCCGGTCTGGCCTATCTCGACATCATTCACCGCCTGCGGGAAGAGTCGGAGTTGCCCATCGCGGCTTACAACGTGAGCGGCGAGTACTCGATGGTGAAAGCAGCCGCTGAGCGTGGCTGGATCGATGAGCGGGCTGTGGTGCTGGAGACCCTGCTCAGCTTCAAGCGTGCTGGTGCGGATCTGATTCTCACGTATCACGCCTGTGATGCCGCTGCGTGGTTGCGGCAGGGATAACGAACGCGAGCTATTCAGGGGGCAAGTGCTGCCTGCTGATGACATCTGGCCGTCCACTGCGTTTCTGGAGTCCTCTTCCTTTTGTCTGCGCGACCGTGGCCTTCGTTCTTGCCGGCCACCTGCTCACCAGCGGAGACCGTCAGGACCGATCGGAGGGCTTGGTTCTGCTCGGCAGTGGATTGATCTGCTTCTCGATCGGATGCGTCTGCCGAACGTCCTGGGGTATTTCCTTCGCGAAGGCTCCTCACACCGACCCCTCGAGCGTCGGGCCGCTTCTCGATTCCCTCTCGGCGGATGTCGGGCACCGTTCAGACTGATCTCCATTCGATGAACAGCCCATGCCAGTGGTGGAGCGCCTAGGCCACGTCGCCATCCGCGTTGAGGATATGGACAGGGCTGTGGCCTTCTATTCCCAACTGGGAATGGAGATGGTCTGGGAAGCAGACGACTGGTGCTACATGGAAGCCGCCAAGTCCCGTGACGGACTCGCGCTTCTCGGACCGAACTACAAAGCCGCAGGACCACACTTCGCGTTTCACTTCCGTGACCGTGCCGAAGTGGATGTGATTCACGATCAATTGAAGGCCTCGGGTGTGGCCGTGGGTGCCGTTCATGATCATCGCGACGGCACTGCCTCCTTTTACCTTCGTGACCCGGAGGGCAACTGGCTTGAAATGCTCTACGAGCCTCCTGGTGGCATTCCCTCCAATCAACCAGGAGTGGCCGCAGCTGATTGATGTCTGCTCTTCAGGAAACCCTGGAGCTGCTGGAATGGCCGCGGCTCTGTGAACACCTCGCCAGTTTCGCCAGCACCGTGCAGGGGCGCCGTCACTGCAAAATCGATTCCCTGCCAGCCTCGCTCTCAGACAGCCTCGCTCTGCAGGAGCAGACCCTGGAGATGGGGTCTTTGGACGGTGTTCTCGACGGTGGGCTGAGTTTTCAGGGTGTGCGTGATCTCGCTCCAACCTTGTTGCGCTGCAGCAAAGGGGGAGTCGCCTCGGGGGAGGAGCTTTTAGAGGTGGCTGACACCCTGGCCGCAGCCCGTCGTCTGCGTCGCCAGATCGATGAACCGGAGCTGCGTCCCGTTTGCACGACCTTGCTCAGGGATGTGGCGACCTTTCCCGATCTCGAGCAGCGCCTGAAATTCGCCATCGAAGAGGGGGGACGGGTTGCTGATCGCGCCAGCCCTGGTCTCGATGGTCTGCGGCGGCAATGGCAGGAGCTGCGGGTTAGGCGCCGGGACAAGTTGCAGGACGTGATCAGGCGTTGGGCCGCCCATCTCCAAGACACCGTGATTGCCGAGCGCCACGGCCGGCCCGTACTGGCGGTGAAAGCCGGTGCCGGTGGTCAGTGCCCGGGCATGGTGCACGACAGCTCCGCATCCGGCAGCACGGTGTTCGTGGAACCCAAAGCGGTCATCGATTTGGGGAACAGGCTTGCTGTTGTGGATGGCCGGATCCGTGAGGAGGAGCAGCGCGTCCTCGCCGAGCTCAGTGCTGCCGTCGCTGAGCAGGTTGAGGGGCTCCAGCATCTGATGCAGGTGCTGCTCAAGCTGGATCTGGCCCTGGCCCGTGGCCGCTACGGGCAGTGGCTCGGTGCAGTCCCTCCCCGTTTGGAGTCTGCCGTTGATGCACCGTTCGAGCTGAAAACGCTGCGCCATCCGCTGCTCGTCTGGCAGGAGCGCAAAGAGCAGGGGCCAACCGTGGTGCCCGTCAGTGTGGAGGTGTCGTCATCGCTGCGCGTGGTGGCGATCACTGGCCCGAACACCGGCGGTAAAACCGTCACCCTCAAGAGCATCGGTTTGGCCGCCTTAATGGCGCGGGCAGGGCTATGGGTGCCATGCAGTGGCAGCCCAACCCTGCCCTGGTGCGCCCAGGTGCTTGCTGACATCGGCGATGAGCAATCGCTGCAGCAGAGCTTGTCCACCTTCAGCGGTCATGTGAAACGGATCGGTCGGATCCTCGAGGCGATTCGTTCCGGGCCGTCTCCTGCTCTGGTGCTGCTGGATGAGGTCGGTGCCGGTACCGACCCCAGTGAGGGCACGGCTCTGGCGACAGCACTGTTGCGCACCCTGGCCGATCGTGCACGGCTCACCGTGGCGACCACCCATTTCGGCGAGCTCAAGGCTCTCAAGTACAGCGATGCGCGCTTTGAAAATGCCTCGGTCGCCTTTGACAGCGACACGCTGTCGCCCACCTATCACCTGCTCTGGGGGATTCCAGGTCGGAGCAATGCGCTGGCGATCGCCACCCGTCTGGGACTGGAAGGAAGTGTGATCGATGAGGCACGCGCCCTGCTCTCTCCCGCAGGCGATGGTGAGGTGAACACCGTGATTCGTGGCTTGGAGGAACAGCGCATGCGCCAACAGGCTGCGGCGGAAGATGCCGCTGCGCTCCTCGCAAGGACCGAACTGCTGCATGAGGAACTCCTGCAGCGCTGGGAGAAGCAGAAACAGCATTCCGCTGAACGGCAGGAACAGGGACGACAACGCCTGGAGACCTCAATCCGTGACGGGCAGAAAGAAGTGCGTCAGCTGATCCGGCGGCTTCGCGATGACCGTGCTGATGGCGAAACCGCCAGACAAGCTGGGCAGCGACTGCGCAAACTCGAGGATCGTCACCGTCCTGAGCCGGAACGTCGCCGGCATCAAAGCTGGCGACCGCAAGTGGGAGATCGCATCCGCCTGCTGGCTCTGGGCAAAGCCGCTGAGGTCCTGAAGGTGTCCGATGATGGTCTGCAGCTTCAGGTGCGCTGCGGAGTGATGCGCAGCACCGTGGAGCTGTCTGCAGTCGAGAGCCTGGACGGACGCAAGCCCGACCCCCCAGCCGCTCCGGTGGTTCAGGTGCAGGTGAAGGCTCGGCGGGGGAGCGGCAGTGCCGAGGTGCGCACATCAAGGAACACCGTGGATGTGCGCGGAATGCGCGTTCATGAAGCCGAGTCGGCTGTGGAAGAGTTGCTGCGCGGTGCGAGCGGTCCTGTGTGGGTGATTCACGGCATCGGCACCGGACGTCTCAAGCGTGGCCTCAGGGACTGGTTTGCGTCCCTGCCGTATGTGGAACGGGTTGTGGATGCTGAACAGGGAGACGGGGGGGCAGGCTGCAGCGTCGTGTGGGTGCGTTGAGGAGGGCCTCCCCGAGTGTCTGCATCAGCCCAGGTTGGGCAGAAGTGGTTCGTTTTCGCTCGACCGGGATGGCTGGGGCCGAGCGATGGCCTCTCCAAGACGATCGAAGAATCGCCATGCGCTGGGCTCGGCTTCCAGGTGCACGCGGGATCCCGGTCGGGCTTCCAGGTCAGGATCGGCCCGAACCTGAATCAAGTGGTCGCCATCGAGTAGCCGGCAGGTGATCAGCTGTTCGTTGCCTAAAACTTCGCTGTGACTGACATCCGCTGGAAGATTGCGGTTGGTCGCTGGGGCAATCCGAAGCTGTTCCGGGCGGATTCCGCCGTTCAGATGCTGGCCTTCCAGAGCAGGCAGGGCCTCGGCCAGGGCGCCTTCGACCGGCAGGCGACGCTCACCGAGCAGCAGGGTTCCTGCTGAGGCCACTGTCACGGGAAGCACATTCATCGGCGGGCTTCCGATGAACTGGGCCACAAAGAGATTCGAGGGCCAGCGGTAGAGCTCCATCGGTGTGCCCAGCTGCTGCAGCCGGCCCTGATTGAGCACCGCGATCCGGTGCCCCATGGTCATCGCCTCCACCTGATCATGGGTCACGTACAGCGTGGTGGTGCCCAGCTGTCGCTGCAGATCAACGATGCGCGTGCGGGTGCTTCCGCGCAACTTGGCATCGAGATTGCTCAGAGGCTCATCCATTAGGAAGACGTCCGGTTGCCGTGCCATGGCCCGTCCAAGCGCCACCCGTTGTTTTTGGCCCCCAGAGAGCTCTTTTGGGAGCCGATCGAGCAGCTGATCCAGTTCGAGGGCCTCGGCGACCTCATTGACCCGGATTTCCAGACGCGCTTCCCGGGGAGAACGCAATGAAAGAGGCGGAGGAAAGCATCGTGTGGTGCGATGCAGCTGGTCCTCGATCTGCTGCAAAAAGGTGCGCCTGCGACTGCGCCTCAATCCGAACCCCAGGTTGTCGCGCACGCTGAGGTGGGGATAGAGCGCATAGCTCTGAAACACCATGGCCACATTGCGTTGGGCCGGACGCAGGCGACTGACGGGATGGTCGCCGACAAAGATTTCTCCGGAACTCGGGGTTTCCAGGCCCGCCATCAGCCGCAGGAGTGTGCTTTTCCCGCAGCCTGAGGGGCCGACCAGCACCAGAAATTCCCCGTCTTCAATCGTCAGAGAGAGCTCACGGATCACCTCGACCGGGTCGGACCCTCCACGGGGTGGATAGCTCTTGCTGAGCGCTTCGAAGCAAACGCCTGCCAAGCCCAATCTCCGGCACTGCACGATCCTAGGGTTGGTGGTTGAACCCATCGAGGGGTTTCGTGCAGTTCATCGATCAGGCACGCATCACCGTGCGGGGAGGGCGCGGCGGCGACGGCATCGTGGCCTTCCGAAGGGAGAAGTACGTCCCTGCCGGGGGGCCTTCGGGCGGAGATGGTGGGCATGGCGCCGATGTAGTGCTGGAAGCCGATGCCAACCTCCAAACTCTTCTCGATTTCAAATACAAACGATTGTTTGCGGCCATTGACGGACGTCGGGGTGGTCCCAACCGATGCACCGGCGCCTCCGGGCAACCTCTTGTGATCCGGGTGCCGTGCGGCACCGAGGTGCGCCATCTCACGACGGGGATCCTGTTGGGTGATCTCACAAACCCTGGCGAAAGGCTCACGGTGGCCTTCGGCGGTCGAGGCGGTCTCGGGAATGCGCACTACCTCAGCAATCGCAATCGAGCTCCCGAGAAGTGCACCGAAGGCAGGGAGGGCGAGGAGTGGCCGCTGCAACTCGAGCTCAAGCTGCTGGCAGAGGTTGGAATCATCGGGCTTCCCAATGCGGGCAAAAGCACCCTCATCAGTGTTCTCTCCGCAGCCCGTCCAAAAATTGCCGACTATCCCTTCACCACATTGGTGCCGAATCTTGGAGTGGTGCGCAGGCCCTCGGGGGACGGCACAGTGTTTGCAGACATTCCAGGGTTGATTGCTGGAGCCGCTCAAGGCGCTGGCCTGGGCCATGACTTCCTGCGCCACATCGAGCGCACCCGCTTGCTGATTCACCTGGTGGATGGGGGAGCTGAGGATCCCCTGGGAGATCTGCGGGTGGTGGAAAAAGAGCTCGAGGCTTACGGCCACGGGCTGGTGGGCCGTCCACGCCTGCTGGTGGTGAACAAACTCGAACTTCTTGATGAGCAGGGGAGAGAGGACCTGCTGGAGAGGCTGGAGGCCTCGAGTGGGCGACGACCTCTGCTGATTTCCGCTGTGATGGGCAAGGGGCTCGATACCTTGCTTGATCAGGTCTGGCAGCAGCTCGGCGTGTGACAGCGTCAGGTTTGTCCCGGTGTGCGGGGGCACATCCGCCCTTGTCCGATGCCGGTGTCCTGGCGATAAAGGACATAAGGATCAACGCAAACTCATGACCTTTTTCAGTTGCTTTGACGATCAGGGTGAACTGATCGCCCGCTGCCAGACCCGGGAAGAGATCGAAGCCCTTCGCCGTCGCGGGCGTCCGATCGCGGAGATCCGCGAGATGAAGCCAGAGGAGTCGGTGGTCTGCAGCCTCACCGGTAGCCCTGCGGACTTCAATGAGGAGCAGTGAGTCTTTGACCGGCATGGCCAGGGGCTCTGCAAACAAAAAAGCGGGGCAATCGCCCCGCTTTTGAATGGCACTCACTGGTGAACGGTCAAGCGTCAGTCGTCGTAGACCCTGCATTCGTCGGCTTCGGGATTGGCTTCGCAGTAGAGCTCCAGAGGCGTTGGATCGTGGGAATCTTCGGGGTGCTCTTTCTTGTAGTCCTGCAAAGACTCCAGCTCTTCACTGATGTGACGCACCTTGGCATCGTTCCCTTCAGCCTTGGCCGTCTCGAGTTCGGACTGGTCCTTTTTGATGTGTTCGTCGATGGATTTCATGGAATCGTTGGCGCGTCCAGGCCAATGGCGACAATCACACCATACGGCTGATGGGCGGACGTGCCAGCGATAGGAGCGGAGACGAGGTTTCCGTAACAACACGCTTGCCACGCACTTGTATTAATGGTTACCAGATGGTCGGCGTGTGGATCGATCCCATGGTGCGGATCCAGCAGCGACAAGGTCGCTACTGCATGGACGAAGAGGGAAGAGTGTTCTGGATCAACGGTCCAGAAGGCCATGCATCGCTGGCTGAAGCGTCCGTAGCTGGACTGAGTTGCCCCTGCTCAAGGAGCCAGTTCACTGAGTTCCAACCAGCGTTCTTCGCTCTCTTGAAGTTGCTCAAGCAGTGCCGCCAGATCGTGACTGAGATCGGTGAGGTCTCCCTGGCCTGACCCGATCGCCTCCTCCAGATCGGCCTTGCGCTTTTCAAGGTCTGGCAGTGTCCGCTCCAGAGTCTCCAGCTCTCTGGATTCCTTGAAACTGCGGCGGCGTGGGCCTGCATCGGTGGATTTCGCCGGCTTCTTTTTGGTGCTGGCGGACTCTTTCGAAAGAGACGATGGCTCAGAGCTGCTCTTCTCCAGAGCACGTTTGTGCTCAAGGAAAGCGCTGTAGTTGCCCTCGAACCGCTTCAGGCGACCGTCTTCGAAACAGAACAACCGATCAATCGTTCGGTCGAGAAAGTAGCGATCGTGTGACACCACAACGACACAACCACGGAAATCCTCGAGCAGATCCTCAAGGACGCTCAGGGTCTGGACGTCTAGATCGTTGGTGGGTTCGTCCAGTAACAGCACATTGGGAGCCTGGATCAACATCCTGCACAGGCTCAGACGCCTGCGTTCGCCACCCGAGAGCTTGTTGAGAGGGCTGTGCTGTTGGGCTGGGGGAAACAGGAACCGCTCCAGAAGCTGGGAGGCACTCAACTGTTCGCCACCGAGGTCGATCGTGGAGGCTGCTTCCTCCACGAATTCGATCACCTTTCGCTCGAGACCGCGGCCCTCGCTGAGCGCATCCGTGTGCTGATCGAGGTAGCCGAGGTGAACCGTGTCACCCAGCCGCAGGGAGCCGCTGGTGACCTGGCGGCGGCCAGCGATGAGATCGAGAAGGGTGGATTTGCCGCTGCCGTTGGGGCCGATGATCCCGACCCGATCCTCGGGGCTGAAGCTGTAGGTGAAATCCCGAAGCAGCGAAGGACCTCCCGGCTGGCCATCCGCTGTCACCGAGAGCTCCTCGGCCTCGATCACGACCTTGCCGATGCGCCGGCTGACGCTGCTCATTGATAGCTCTTGTTTGGCTTGCTTGACCGGTGACGCCTTGAGGGCCTCGATCCTTTCGATCCTGGCTCGTTGTTTGGTGCTTCTCGCCTTTGGCCCCTGGCGCAGCCAGGCCAGTTCGCGACGCATCACGCTCTTGAACCGCGCAGCCTCTGCGGCATCGGCCACTTCCTGGTCGGCCTTGCGCTGCAGATAGGCGCTGTAATTTCCGTCGATGCTGCTCGCGACCCCCCGTTCGACCTCCACGATCCGACGGGTCACCTGGTCCAGCACATAACGATCGTGGGTCACGAGAACCACGGCGCCTGGATAGCGATCCAGCCAGCTCTGCAGCCACTCCACCGCCGCGGCATCGAGATGGTTCGTGGGTTCGTCCAGCAAAAGAACATCGGGGCAGGCCACCAGGGCGGAGGCCAACCCCACCCGTTTGCGGTATCCGCCGGAGAGATCTTCCACGGGCCGATGCAAGTCGGAGATTCCCAGGCGTTGCAGCACCTCCTGGCACTGCTGCTCCAGCGCCCAGGCCTCCTCTTCATCCATGCGCTCGCTGAGCGCTCCCAACTCACCCATCAGGGCCATGTCATCCGGAGTTTGCGCAACGGCTTCCGAGACCTCGCTGAAGCGCAGCAGCAGATCCCGTTTCTCGCCGCATCCAGCAAGAACCTGCTCCAGCACCGTCAGCCCCGGATTCACGCGGCTGTCCTGCCCTACCAGTTCCACTCGCAGTCGGGATGAGCAGCGACGCTCTCCGCTGCCGAGGGGTTCCAGCCCTGCGAGCACTCTCAACAGGGTTGATTTCCCGGCTCCGTTGGGGCCGATCAGGCCGAGGCGATCGCCCTCCCGCACATGCAGGGTGAGGCCTTCAAACAGTGTGCGGATCCCGAAGTCCTTGGAGGCATCAACAAGGCTGATCAGACTCACGGGGTGACGACGTTGCGCTGCGCTTCCAGGTAAGCAAACACGCTCTTATCGCCGATATCGGCGGCTGGGTCCATTCCGAACTTGCGGACCGCCAAGATCACCAGGAGCAGAGCAGCCATCGTGAGCAAGGCAAGGCAAACGTCTGCTGGGAGCAGGTTGCTCAGTCTCCCCAGGAGGGCCATGGGCAGCAACAGGGTGAGGCCGATGGCCTCGGGTCTGCGGAAACAGAAGAACTCCTTGAAACCGATGCCCGCCATTGCCGCGAATAGGGGACCGATCGCCAGAATCCACAAGGGCTGACGTTGCAGGGTTGGCAGGGCAGCGGCCGGGCCGTTCAGAGCCAGCAAGGCGCACCATCCCAGGCATCCCAGCAACCAGAACAGCTGCAAAGCCTGGTGCAACGGCCGCAGGTAGATGTGAATCCAGCGCAGCGCCAATCCGAGGGCAGAGGCGAGTGGCAAGACCCAGAGCCAGGCCAGTTCGCTGCCGAGCTGCCACCACTGCAGCAGCCCGGCACTGAGTGCAAGGCCGCTCACGAGCAGCGCGATTCGATACCGATGCACCTCCCGCCGATCCCGTTCGGTGATCGCATAGGAGCCATAGACACCTTCGAACTGGGGATCGGCTTCGGTCATGGCAATGCCGGGGAACGTCCTATCAGTGTGCAGAGATCCGGCCCCGCTGGAATGATGCCGCCGGGATTCAACGGGAACAGGGCGCCAAAGTAGTCGGCGCGCCAGGCCTCGCCATCGCAGGTTTCGGCAACCCCTTGCAGGGCGTAGAAGGATTGACGCCAGCGCCACAGCGCCGGGAACATCCACAACGGCTGGGCGTTGCATCCAAAGAGCGGGGCGTAGACCAGCTCCCAGCGGATCAACGTGGGGAACAGGCACACATCCGCGATGGTGGGTTGCGCGCCACAGAGCCAGGGGCCCTGGTGCTGCAGTGCCGCCTCCACCTCCTCGAGAGCTGAGAACAAGGCTGTGCTGGCCTCGTCGTAAGCCTTCTGCGTGCGTGCAAAGCCGCAGCGGTAGACGCCATCGTTGACGGCAGGTTGCAAGAGCTGCAGCCAGCGTTGAATGCCTGGCTCCAGAGCGGCGGGAGCCAAGTCCATGGCTCCGTCCCCCCCTGGCCATTGATTGAGCGTTTCGGTGAGTGCTGCGCTGTCATTCCCCAGGAGTTGGGGAGTGGGCTCAGCCCCCATCCCTGGATCGATCAGGGCTGGAACGGTGGCCCTGTGATGGGGCGGAGTGCCGCAGTGCTGATACAGCGCGAGCAGGGACTCGCAGCCCAACCAGGCTGGAACGAGAGACCAGCGTCCTGCGCGGTGGTCTGCTGTGGCCATCAGCAGGGTGAGGGTTCCCTCCAGCCGACGCAGCCGATGCATCAGCCAGGTGCGATGGGCCCAAGGGCAGCTTCTGCCGATCACCAACCGTGGACGCTCCGCGTCGGTACGGAGTTTCAGCCCCGACCTGTCCGGAATTAGCACGTCCATTCGGTCGCTCGCAGGGCGCTGGTAACGCCCTTCGGCATCGGCCGGTCCAAGCCCCTGCATCAGCTGGCGCCACTGCCACCTCCAGCCCTCTCTGGCGGTGGCAACAACCAGAGGAGGTAAAGCCATGGGCGAGCAGTGACAAGTGGTGTCAGTCTGGATGTGTTGCCAGGTGCTGGATGGTGAGGCCTCGGGTTTTGGTGGTGGCCGGCACCCACGGCAATGAGATCAATGGCCCCTGGTTGCTCGACCAGTGGCGCCAACAGCCGGCTTTGATTGATTCCAAGGGTCTCGACGTGCAGCTGGCGATCGGCAATCCTGCGGCTTGCGCGCAAGGCCGGCGATACCTCGACCGCGATCTCAACCGTTCCTTCCGCCCTGACCTTCTTGAGAAGGCCTCCACGATGCCTGCTGAAGCGGATCGGGAAATGCTGCAGGCACTGGCATTGCTCGAGCAATTCGGCCCGGAGGGGGAGACGCCCTGCGACCTGGTGGTGGACCTGCACAGCACCACCTCAGCGATGGGCAATTGCCTGGTTGTGTATGGACGCCGGCCTGTTGATTTGGCTCTAGCGGCGTTGGTTCAGCACCGACTGGGCCTCCCCATTTATTTGCACGAAGCGGACTCTGCGCAACAGGGGTTTCTTGCGGAGCGTTGGCCTTGTGGTCTGGTGATTGAAGTTGGACCCGTTCCGCAAAACGTACGCCGCTCGGACATCGTGCTGCAGTCCCGCTTGGCTCTCGAAGCTCTGATTGCGGGGATCGCTGCGGTTCGTGACGGGACTGCTCGCTATCCCGACCAGGTTGTGATTCACCGCCACCTGGGCAGTTTGGATTTGCCGAGACGCAGCTCGGGTGAGCCCGATGCCGTGGTGCATCCCAATCTTCAGGGGCGCGATTGGCAACCCTTGAAAGGTGGGGATCCCCTGTTCATCAATGCCGAATCAAAACCTGCTGTTTTTGAGGGTGAGGATGGATTGATTCCTGTCTTTATTAATGAAGCGGCTTATGCCGAGAAGGCCATCGCCCTGAGTTTCACCAAGCGAGAGGCCTGGCCTCTTTCCAAGGACTGGAAAGAGGCCTTGGCCAACCTCCTCGGCTGATCTCAGCGGGGTGATCCGTTGTAGAGGATGTTGGTCACGCTGCGGCCGTCAGGCGCAACCTGAAGTTCGGTTTCCGTTGTGGGGTCGCTTCCGTTTTCAGGCCAGCCCGGTACTCCCCCAAGAAACTTGAAGGTGTAGCCGCTGGCATCGTCCTTCACCAGGCACTCTCCACCGCCTCCACTGGTGTTGAACATGCAGGGCTGGGGGCGATAGACGCTGAGTCCACCATTTTCTGTGACGGCGGTGTTACGGGCCAGATTCAAGGCTCGGATCTGTGACGCGGGAACAGGGGCCTGAGCAAGCGCGGGTGCGCCTGCAAGGGTGCCTGTGCCCAGGATCAGGGCCAGAGCAGAAACAGTGGAAAGGTTCATGGTCTTTTGAAAACCTCTCCTATGGCACTCACTGAGCGGTGGAGTGTCAACAACATTGCGCTGAGACTTGTCCGTCAGCGCAAGGGGCCGTTGTAAGGAACTTCCAAGATCCGATCTCCATCCTTGGACACCAGAACACTGGTTTCAAGCGAGGGACGGGGTGGGGTCTGCTGTTCCCATCCTGGAGGGCCCCCCTCAAACCGGAATAGAAAGCCTCCGCTGGTTTTGGATGCAAGACATGAAGTGCCTCCCGTCTCGTACATGCAGCCTGCGGCGCGGTAGGCCCCAAGACCACCATTGAGGGATTCCGCCCGCATTCGAGCCAGGTTGGCTGCTTTGGTCTGGGCGAACGGCAGGGGCTGGTCCGCCCGCACCATCAATCCGGTGCTGAGACCGAGTGTCAACCCGATGAAGAGAGCAAAGCGACGCATCACGAGCGTGAGTTGATCAACCTCACCTTGAAGGCTCCGCACTGTTGATGCATGACCAATTTCTGAATCAGGAATGTCCGGGTGTGTCTGGGAGCGCTTCCTAGCCACAGGCCCACGTGCCCTGCTCGAGCGTGCAGGGCAGATCAGTGCGCTCCTCATTGGCCCAGTAGATACGAACCCTGTCATCCGCTGTTCCGCTGCGGAAGGTAATGGATTTGATGGGACCTGGTGGGACGCGATTGCCTTGATCTGGCACTGGCGTTGCGGTGTCCAGCCGTTGCTCGAGTCGTTTGAGGCGTTCGTCCAGTCGCTGAATCGCTTTCGTCTGGGAACCGGAATTGCTCCTATCCAGTTTCGATGATGTCTGGCAAGAGCTGAGAAGCCCCAAAGTCAGGAGTGCTATGGCTCCGCAGGACACGTTTCTGAACGTTGATCCCAACCTCAGGGGCATGGTCACTGATCCCAGTTGACTCAGTTTGGCGGGTCAGTGGCTTTCAACCAGTCTTTCGCTCCAGTACACAACAGCTCCCTGCGCTTCAAGTTCGTTGCGCCGATGGCGAGCGTGCTTGGTCGGCACGGTCTCCTCAAGGCGTTGGCCCGCAATCAACCAGCGGATCAAGACCACACGCGTCTCCTTAAGACTCACACTAAGAACCTTAAGCGATTCTTTAGCGATCGTCGATTCTTTCGGGCTCGAGACGGGCTGGAGCTCAACGCTTCTTCACAACGACTTCATAAAGAAACGGAAAACTTCCGCAATGTTGCTTTACACTCCTGTTTGGCAGGGCACTCCTGCCCTTCCGTAACCGCTCTTTTGAGCCTTCTTTTCCGTACTCATGACCACCACCATTCAGCAGCGCTCCGGCGCCAATGGCTGGCAGTCCTTCTGCGAGTGGGTCACCTCCACCAACAACCGCCTGTATGTGGGCTGGTTCGGTGTGCTGATGATCCCCACCCTGCTGGCTGCCACCACCTGCTTCATCGTTGCTTTCATCGCAGCGCCCCCCGTCGACATCGACGGCATCCGTGAGCCCGTCGCCGGCTCCCTGATCTATGGCAACAACATCATCTCCGGTGCTGTTGTGCCTTCCTCGAACGCCATCGGCCTTCACTTCTATCCCATCTGGGAAGCTGCCTCCCTCGACGAGTGGCTGTACAACGGCGGTCCTTACCAGCTGGTTGTCTTCCACTTCCTGATCGGCATCTTCTGCTACATGGGCCGCGAGTGGGAACTTTCCTACCGCCTCGGCATGCGCCCCTGGATCTGCGTTGCTTACAGCGCACCTGTGGCTGCTGCCTCCGCCGTGTTCCTGGTGTACCCCTTCGGTCAGGGTTCCTTCTCTGACGGCATGCCCCTGGGCATCTCCGGCACCTTCAACTTCATGCTGGTGTTCCAGGCAGAGCACAACATCCTGATGCACCCCTTCCACATGATGGGCGTCGCAGGTGTGTTCGGTGGCTCCCTGTTCTCCGCCATGCACGGCTCCCTGGTGACCTCCTCCCTGGTGCGTGAAACCACCGAGAGCGAGTCCCAGAACTACGGCTACAAGTTTGGTCAAGAGGAAGAGACCTACAACATCGTGGCTGCCCACGGTTACTTCGGTCGCCTGATCTTCCAATACGCCTCCTTCAATAACAGCCGCAGCCTTCACTTCTTCCTGGCTGCCTGGCCTGTGGTCGGCATCTGGTTCACTGCCCTGGGCGTCAGCACCATGGCTTTCAACCTGAACGGTTTCAACTTCAACCAGTCCATCCTTGATGGTCAGGGCCGCGTCCTGAACACCTGGGCTGATGTGCTGAACCGCGCCAACCTCGGCATGGAAGTGATGCACGAGCGCAACGCTCACAACTTCCCCCTCGACCTGGCAGCTGCTGAGTCCACTCCTGTGGCTCTGCAAGCACCCGCCATCGGCTGAGGCTGAAGTCTCTACCAAAAGATTCGGCGTCAGTTGAATCGGAAAGCCCTCACCTCAAAGTGGGGGCTTTTTGTTGGAGATCCGGCAGACGAAGCGGTTTTGAATCAACTCTCAGATCTTCTTCAGCTGGATTGACGTCTGATTCAGTCGGATCAATTGCTTGCTCCGGCTCAGGTGCAGGCGATAACAGTTGTTCGGTTGCTGGTGTTGCAGGGTTCGGAGCGACTTCAGGACCGACAACATCCACTGCAGTGCGCTGCACGACCAACCGGAAATTGATGTCTTGCCGGCGGTTAATTGCTTCTTGCACCGCCGAGACCTGCTTGAAGCTAGGTAGGGCTGGATCGGAAACCCGCACGACGACGCGAATGATCGGCGGATCTTGATTCCAGGCGATATCTACGCGCTCCACATCCACAGACTCCCGATCGCCGAAGGTCAGCGTCTCCCGCATCAGAAAGCTTTCGATGGTCTCCTGAAGCATGTCCCGGGTGTTGTCTTTCCGGGCTCTGTCCAAAAGATTGAAAAAACTACTGCCGAGTGGGAGGAGGAGCAGGCCGGTGAGGGTGAAGCTTGCAGCGCTGAGATGACTGCGTCGGAACACCTGCCTGAATTCGGGATCCTTCCAGGCCATCAACACAAGGCCACCGGTGAGGATGCCCAGCAGGTTGGTGGCGAAGAGCAGTCCAGCACCTGCTGCATCGGTCCATTGTTGCTGTGAGAGGAGCAGCCCCATCACACACACCGGCGGAACCAGAGCCACAGCGATGGCCGTTCCTGCCAAGGAGCTCACCGCATCGCTGCGCAGCTTGGCGTAGGTGGCGAGGCCACCAGCCACCAGAGCGATACCGAGATCCAGCAGATTCGGTGTTGTGCGGGTCAGTACTTCAGTGCCGAATCGCGGTAAATCCGCTAAGGATCCCAGCACCAGAGATAAGAGTGTGGTGCTCACCACCCCCACCATCAAGGTGCGCAGTGATCGCCCCAGCAGTTGAACCTCTCCAAGCAGTATCGCAAAAGCGGCCGCCCGCAGCGGCATGATCCACGGAGCCACCACCATGGCGCCGATCACCACGGCGGCGCTGTTCGCAAGCAGCCCGAGCGTGGCGATCAGGCTCGCACCCACGCTCAACACGATGAAGACCTCGTCGAGGGCTGCATCATGCATATGACTGCGGTGCAGCCGTTTGAGCATGCGGCTGGAGTCGCTTTCCGAGTCCATGAACCGTTCGAATCAATCTCAGCAGCCTGATGGATTCAGGATGCTGAATAACGATCCAGGCGCGGAAAGCAACAGACTTTTCAAGCCGATGACCTGACTTGAACAGGCGACCCACGCTTTACGAAAGCGTTGCTCTACCAGCTGAGCTACATCGGCGACCTATGGAAATTAACATTTGGGACCAAGCCCGTCGTCCGTGACATCAGATCAGCAGGGAAACAGGGATCTGGATCCAGCCATGCGTCAGAGACTCCTTCAGGAGTCACGCACTCCCTGGCGGGGGCTCAGACGTCTCCTCTGGGTCGCTTTGTTCGGCTCCGGTGGTCTGGGCCTCTTCGTGATGGCTTTCCGCCTCAGTGCCGGCAATCCCGTCGTTCCCAGTGACCTCTTGATCCAGATCGGAGCGGTCGTTCTGTTTGGAAGCTTGCTCTGGTTCGATCGGCCCAGAACCGAGCTCTGAGCTTTCGCTGGGGGTTGACCATGTCAGCGTCGGCAGAGTCAGCAGCCCGAAGCCAAAACTGGTTCGATCGCTGCGCATCTGTTCGTCGCTGAGGGGCTCAACGGCAAGAACGTTTTCGTCAGAACGAGTAAGCAGCCAAAGGCTGGAACAGAGCTGTTGCCACTGCCACAGAAGCAGAGAGAGAACCAGGCCCGAGAGCAGCAATCCCGTGAGCCTGCTCCCTTCTTTCAGAGGCGAGAGATCAATCACCAACAGGGCTGAACGGTCGATCCACCAGACCACCATCAGCAGAAGCACCATGCCGAACACCGTGGCGATTTGCAGTTCGGGTGACTGTTGAAGCGCACTGATCCGTCGCTGGTCTACCTGACGGGTTGAGAGAGGCTGACGCAGCAGCAGCAGTGATCCCCAGTCCACGGGTCGTTGCACCAGCCAGTACCCCGGCGCCACCACAGACAGACTCCACACCAAAAGGCGTTCCAGCGCGGGAGAGGGCCCGAAGGTGCTGCCAGCAAGAACGAGCCTGAGCAGCTCGAGCTCCAGCGGAATCACGGCCAAGGCCATCAGCTGAAGCCAGAGGAGCGGCTCTCGGCGGGTGATCATCAGGTGGTGAGCTTGCGGCGCTGGGTAACCATCTTGAAGGCTTCGATGCGGTCACCGTCCTGCCAGTTGGCAAAGCGATCCGTGCCCACGCCGCACTCGAAACCAGTCGCCACTTCTTTGACGTCGTCTTTGTTGCGGCGCAGAGAATCGAGGTCGCCGGCGTAGACGATCTCCTTCCCGCGGTGCACACGAACTCTGCAGTTCCGCTGCAGTTTCCCGGTGGTGACATAGCAGCCGGCTACGGCGCTCTTGCCGATTGTGAACACGGCACGCACCTCGGCCTCGCCCAGGGCCTCTTCCACGAGCTCCGGTTCCAACAGGCCTTCCATGGCTAATTGGATGTCCTCCAGGAGCTTGTAGATCACCTCGTAATCACGCACGTCCACACCGTTGGCATCGGCAGCCTTGCGAGCCCCTGAGGCCATAGAGGTGTTGAAGCCCACGATCACGGCTCCGGATGCTGCAGCCAGGTCAACATCCGTTTCTGTGATCTCGCCAGGTGCCGAGAGCAGGACCCTCACCTGAACCTCATCCTTCGGCAACTGTTCGAGCGAGCCCAGAATGGCCTCAACCGAGCCCTGCACATCGGCCTTGAGGATCAGATTGAGCTCCTTGAGGTCGCCGTCATTCGCCTGACCGGACATGGCGGTAAGAGAGACACGGCGCGAGGCCATCTGCTGGGCCAGTCGGGTGGCCCTGGCATCGGAGGCGCGGTCGCCGACCACGGCACGGGCCGACTTCTCATCCGGGTACACCTCAAACTCATCTCCGGCCGTCGGCACTTCGCTGAACCCAAGCGCTTCCACCGCACAGGATGGACCGGCCTCCTTGAGGCGAACGCTGGCGTCATCGACCATGGCGCGGACTTTGCCGAGCACAGGACCGGCCGCCACCACATCGCCCGTTCGCAACGTTCCGTTTTGCACGAGAAGGGTGGCCACTGGACCCTTGGCCTTGTCGAGGTGCGCTTCGATCACCGTTCCACGGGCCAGGCGATCGGGATTGGCCTGCAGATCCTCGACCTCTGTCACCAGCAGGAGCATCTCCAGCAGTTTGTCGATGTTCTCCGACTTAATGGCACTGACAGGCACCATCACCACATCACCTCCCCACTCTTCGGCCAGGAGATTCTGTTCAGACAGTTCCTGCTTCACTCGATCCGGTGAAGCTCCTTCCTTGTCGATCTTGTTGATGGCCACCACGATGGGCACTTCGGCAGCGCGCGCGTGGCTGATGGCTTCAAGCGTCTGAGGCCGCACTCCGTCATCAGCTGCCACCACGAGAACCGCCACGTCAGTGACCTTCGTGCCGCGGGCGCGCATTGCTGTGAACGCTTCGTGGCCGGGAGTGTCGAGGAAGGTGAGCCTGCGAGGTTCGCCGCTGTGCTCGATCTCGACTTGATAAGCACCGATGTGCTGGGTGATGCCACCGGCTTCGCCCGCCGCCACACGCGCCTTGCGGATCGCGTCGAGCAGGCTTGTTTTGCCGTGATCCACGTGGCCCATGACGGTGACGACCGGAGGACGGCGGATGAGATGTTCGAGGTCTTTTTCCTCGATCATTTCCACGGTCTTCTTCGCAGCCTCCTCAACGTCGTCCTGAAGCACGGGAACACCGAATTCTTCAGCCACGGTCTCGATCGTGGGCATGTCGAGAGACTGGGTGACCGTGGCGATGATTCCCTTGAAGAAGAGGGATTTGATGATTTCCGAGCTTTCGACACTCAACATGTCGGCAAGCTCCTGAACCGTGAGGTTGTCCTCCGGAACCACGATCATCTCGGGCCTTACCTGCTTCGCCTCCCGAGCCGCCCGCAGCTCCATGGCCCGCCTCCGCTGGCGCTGCCGCGTGGTTTCCTTGCGGCGCTTGCGCATGGCCGCCACCGGTTTCGGTGCGGACCTCTGCTGGGATTTAGGCTTGGATGGGCGCGCCAGGCTGGCCGACAGCACCATGTTTTCCTGTTCGCCGGCGAATCCCCCGGTCTGTGCAGCCAGGGAATCGTCGTTCTCGCCAATGATGTGAACTTTTTGGCGTTGCTTCTGCGGTGAACGGTTGCGCAGAGCGTCCAGCTTGGCGCTGTCATCCCAATCAGGACGACCGGGGCGGCGCTGCCCTCCAGGACCGGCGCCGGGCCTAAAGCCGCCGGGGCGTCTTGGGGCTGTCGCCGGCGATGGCGGAGTGGCCGCCGGGCGGGAGACCGGCGGAGTTGCTTTCGGACCGTCTCCTCTCGGGGTGACAGGGGTGCCGTCGGGCCGTCTCGGCGGGGGAACACCTGGACGTCCGGAAGGTTTCTGGAGCTGCATGAGCTCACCGGGTGCTACCGGTTTGCGCATGCCGGGTGGCATGGCTGGACGGTTGCCGCCGGATGCGGGACGCGCTCCTCCTGGAGGACGGCCACCATCACCTTTGCTTCCGCTGCTGTCTCGACGGATCGGCTTGCCGACAAGCTCCAATGTGTTTCCACCGGGGCGAGACGCACGACCCGATCCAGTTCCAGGCCGCGTGGGCGCTCCCGGGCGCTGGGCACCGGCTGGACGTTGGGGCATGTTCCTTTGGCTCCCTGGCGCACTGGGGCGAGGGCTGACAGCCGGTCTTGGAGAACCAGGTCCTGAATTTTGTCGGGCCGGAGGTCCTTCCGGTCGCTTCGGTTGAGGGCGGCCCACCAATTCGGGTTTAGCAGCCGGCCGCTGCGGTGGGGCATTCCTGTTGACAGGAGTTTTGGGCTGGGGACGGCTCGGGGGTGCATTCACCGGCCGCGGTGCATCGTTGGGGGAACTCCTCCGGATGGGAGCGGCACCGCGGGGCTTCGCTGAAGGCGTGGAGGGTTGTTGGGGAACCGGACGCGCGGGAGGCGATGGAGGTCGGCTGACGGTGCGCTCCGGTGCCGGTTTCGGTCTCGGAACCGGTTGCTGTGCCGTTGGCTGCTGGCGCACCACCGGCTTCTGAGGGGCGCTGGTCTGTGGAGCCGCAGCTTTCGGCGTCGCCGGTCGTGAGGGGGCGGAAGGCCTGGCAGGCGGCTGCTGAGGTGATTTTGCTTGCGTCGGAGCAGCCGGCGCGGCGGGGAGGGGTGTGACTGCGGGTTTGGGCTGCACGGGGCGTGCTGGAGCGTTGCTGCTTGAACCCCCAGCTTTCTGAACGGAGAGGATGGCCTTGCTTGGCGCGGGTTTGGCGGGAGAGGCTGCAACGCGCTGCGCGCTCCCTGCCTTCAGGAGGCTGCGGATTTTGCCAGCCTCCGTCTCGCTGATCGAGCTGCTGTGGCTCTTGGCCGCAATGGACAGCTTCTCAGCGGCATCCAGCACGTCTTTGTTGTCCAGACCAAGGTCCTTGGACAGCTCATAGATTCTGACTTTGCCGCTGCTGGTCATTCAGGTCTCCGGTCGGTCCGGGCACGGTGTGCCTCGGGGCACCACTCAAGGTGGGGCCAATGTTCATCTTGCCTCAGCGACTGTCTCCTTATCAGGGAAAAGTCGCTGCTTCAACGTCGCCATCACGCTGTCAGGCACCTGGCATCGCAGGGCTTTTTGCAGTCGTTTCCGACGTTGTGCTTCTTCTAAACAGCTCTCCTGAGGACAGAGATAGGCCGAACGGCCCATTCCGTGATCGAGGAGAACCCCATCCCGATAGTCACGCACAATCCGCCAGAGAAGGCTGCGATCCAGCAGCTGACGGCAGGCGACACAGCGTCGCAGGATGGGGCGCTGAGGTTTCACCGGGCTCCTTCCTCGGTGGAATCACTGGAATCAGTGGAATCACTGAATTCGGGAGTCGGCTCGCCGCTTTCTGCTGCTTCACCGTCAGGCATCGCAATATCGTCAACTATTTCGTCGCCGTACTCCTCCTCATCTTCAGGTAGGGGATAAAGCTCGCGCAGTCGCGCATCCTCCTCGGCTCTGGCGGCCTGTTCTGCGGCCAGACGCTCTTCGGCTTCCCGCTGGAGGGCCTCTTCCTGTTCCCGTTGGGCAATCAGTTCGGACACGACCGCGTCCTCTGAGGCTTGGTCGTACTCGCTGGAATTTTTAATGTCGATTTTCCAGCCCGTCAGACGGGCTGCGAGGCGAACGTTCTGCCCCTCGCGTCCGATTGCCAGGCTCAATTGATCCGGTGGAACCAGCACATGGGCATGCTGACCGAGAGGATCGACAAGCCGCACCACATCCACCCTGGCAGGGCTGAGGGAATTGGCGATGTACTGACCAGGATCGGAGGACCAGCGGATCACATCGATCTTTTCGCCACGCAGCTCATTCACAACCTGCTGAATCCTGGAGCCGCGTGCGCCGATGCAGGCACCAACGGGGTCCACTTCCCGTTCGATGCTGTCCACGGCAACCTTGGTGCGAGGGCCGACTGAACGGGACGGGGGATTGGCTTCTCTCGCGACGGCAACGATGCGTACGGAGCCTTCCTGGATTTCGGGAACTTCGTTCTCGAAGAGGTAAACCACAAGCCCTGCGTTGGCTCGGCTCACGAACAGCTGGGGTCCTCGCCTCGGGACTTCACTGACCTCCTTCAGAAAGACCTTGAAGGTGGCGTTGGCGCGGTAATTGTCGTTAGGAAGCTGATCCCGTCGTGGAAGTTCAGCCTCCACTTCCGGACGCCCCAGGCCAGAGCTCACGGCCATGATTACGGATTGGCGTTCAAAGCGAATCACGCGGGCGGTGAGGACAGGATCCTCAAGATCGGCGAATTCTTCTTGAATCATCCGACGCTGTTGGTCCCGCAACTTCTGGGCGAGCACTTGCTTTGTGGTGGCAGCTGCCATCCGCCCGAAATCGTCCTTCTCCGGGGTGACATCAAGCACCACGGTGTCTCCAGACTGGGCGTCATCGGCGACCTGCATCACCTCTGCCAGGGCGATCTGATGATCTTCACTTTCCACCTCATCAACAATGATCTTGCTGGCGAGAACGCGGTAACCCTCTTCGTCTAGGTCGAGGGCAACGTCGAAATTGCTGAAATATTCCTCATCGAAAGGGTCTTCACCCACTCCCAGATAGAGCGTGCGCCGATACCGCTCATACCCTTTGAGGAGTGCCTCCCTCAACGCTGCTTCCACAACCTGCGGGGGAAGTTTCTTCTCTTCACTGATGTCTTCGATCAGGTTGGTGAGGCCGGGAAGAAGAACGAGAGCCATCGGGTGGGAAGCGTGAGAAGGGAGTAAAGGGAATGAGCGGTGGAGGGATTCAGCCGGTGGGACTGATGAGCTGAACGGAAATCACAGAGGGTCTGGGAATGCGTTTGATGCGACCGCGCACATTCACCTGCACGTGGTCGTCATTGCGTTCGAGCAGGGAGCCCTGTTGCCGTTGCTCCCTGCCTTCGTCATCGCGATAGAGGACTTCAACCGGGTAACTGCGGAACGTCTGAAAGTCCCGATCGCTCTTGAGCTGATCCCCGATTCCAGGACTGCTGATCTCCAGAACATACGCCTCGGTGAGCAGAGCCTGCGACTCGAGAGCTTCACCCATAGGTTTACTGAAGCCTGCACAATCGTCGAGAGACACATCGGAACCATCACTGCGACGGATCTGCACCTGCACCGTCATGGGCTGCAGGTGCGTGAGAATCTGAATCTCTGCCAGTTCAAAACCGTGCGCTGCAGCTGTGCTGGCAGCGACGGGAATGATGTCCGGCAGGAGTGGATGGGGCAAGGACTCGTGGAGAGGGTGATTCGGGCTCAGGCCCGATGGTTGATGCTGTGATCACCCTCCCGGAGAGAGGAACTCACCAGGCCTTTTTCAATGTAGGCGATGGAGGTTCCCGGAGCCCTATCCCAGACCTTGCAGTGTGTTCAATTGCACCCCTGGACTGAGATTCGGTAACTGAAGCCTGTGGCCCCTGGATCATTGTTCGCACCGATTTTGAAATTCACCTGACCCACGGCTTTTCCGGATGGAACGGTGAACGGACCAAACTGAGCACCGGTACCAGTCGGGGGCTTCATGGATTCCTGCACGACCCTGAGGTTGCTGCCGTCTGTGAATTTCAGATAGGCCTCGATCGGATAGGCACCCGGGTTGCCATCGGTTGAGTCCGCCGTGAAAAAGAGCTTGAAGCTCTTGTAGGGCTGGTTGACGACGAAATCCGTGTTCCAGTTCGTCCGCCCGACGGCTTTACCCACCAAGCCTTTGGGGCGCTCGACCTGTTTCTTGACGATGTAGGGCTTGGGTCCGTTGCCATTGCCCCCGACTGGCATCAGGAAGGAACAGCCGGCATGGGCTTGAGGTGCCATCGAGACCGCGCCACAGATCGCAGCAAAGCAAAGGGTGATAGCGGCCGGTCCTGATTGGTTGCGCATGGTGTGGGAATGAGCTCGATGAGGGAATGTTGAGGGAGTGCTTCAGGGGCTGGTTGCACTCTCCAGTTCCATCTTGTTCAGCACCACGTCAACAGGGATCTGGCTCGAGAAGCGGCAGGCGCAGGTCTCTGCGGCATCAAGACTCCCATGCTCCCAGTACTTGTTGCTGCCGTTTCCGCCTCCGCAGAACCCGTAGTACTCGCAGGTCTGTTGACAGCGCTCTGTTCCCGCCTGCATCTCCTGCAGCAGGCGCTGGAATGGGGCGCCTTCGGTGGCATCCAAGAGTGAGAGATCGCGGATGTTGCCGAGGTTGAACAATCCGTAGCGCTCGGTTTCCACCGAGAGCAGCTCGGGGTCGAAGGTGGAAAAGTTGCCCTTCGCATCCACGCTCAGAATCGCGTAAGGACGGTTCATTTCGTTCTGTAGCAGACGTTGACCGCCGGCGATCATGCCCATCACCTGGTCGAATTCCCGGATGCGCAGAGGAAAACCGTCCTGTTGATTAAGGGTCCAGAAACGGGAGAGAAACTCGCGGTAACGCCGTTCCTTGGCCAGTCCCTGCATCGAGGAGTTGGTATGAACACCCTCCTGCTCCTCCACGTTGAACCCAAGCGCATGAATCCCCTCATCGCGGAAGAAGGTGTACATGCGTTCGGGTTGATCAAGAGCATCCTCAGTGAGCACGGCGATCGCGTGAAAGTCGATGTTGTGCTTCCTGAGGGTGCGGATGCCATTCAGGGTGTGCCCATGGGATCCCTGGCCATTGCGGAACCGCCTGTGACTGTTGTGAATTTCTTCAGGACCATCAATGCTGACGCCCACCACGATGTTGTTGCGTTGGAAGCATTCACACCAGGCGTCGTTGATCAACGTGGCATTGGTCTGAATATGTTGCTCAATCACTACCCCCTGGGCCTGGAGATCAGCCGTTTCACGATTGATGATGACGCTGGCTTCGTCGTAAAAAGCAGTCGGCAGGGTGAGGGGTTCTCCGGCGTGCCAGAGAATCGAAAGATGGGGACCCCAAAACGGGCTTTCATACACCCGCTCCAGCAGCAGGGGTAGCTGCTGCTGGAGGTTGAAGATGTTCCGCTTCTGTCGGTCTGGTAGGTAGCAGTAGCTGCAGTCGAGATTGCAGAGGGACGTCGACTGGATCACCAGAAGACCGATGGGGCCGTAGTCAGACGTGTTCACCAGTTCGCGAAACCGCCGCGGTAGCCATTGGCGAAGCCGCCGCCGCCGCCGTTAGCGAAGCCACGGCCACCGCCACCGTTGCCCCAGGCCCGGCCACCGTTGCCCCAGGCCCGGCCACCGCCGTTGCCCCAGGCCCTGGCGATGGAGTCGGGAGTGGTGCCGGTGATGCCGTTGCTGTCGAGGAGGGCCCAGGCCTTCGTTCCCATCCGTTCAATGCGCTGTTCGAGCGCATTGCCGAGATCAGGCTCGCGGTGCACGGCGGCTTTCGAGGATTCGCAGAGAATTGCGCTGGTCGCAAGGACGGCGGCAAGGCTCAGCAGACTGGTTTTGTTCATGGTTCAGAAATGAGAATGGACGAACGGGTCAGGGTCAGGACTGCTTGTTGAATTCGGCTGCAGTGGACAACACGATCGTGAAGAAGCTGCCGATCTGGTCATCGCTGAGGCCCAAGGTGCTGCCACTGCCGACCCAGTTGTTGATTTCACTGCGGACTTCGTCGTTGTCGTTGACGTAGGCCGAGAGCAGACGTCCGATGGCCAGGTTGCTCATGTTCAAAAGCTTGGGGGTGGTTCCAGCCACCACGCAGCCGATGCCAGAGCGTGCGTAGGGAAGTGCAGGGACCAGCGCTGCTTCAGGAGCGGTTGCAGCTTGGTTGGCCTTCAGCCAGAGACTGTCGCCGCCGAGAACCTTCACCGTTCCGTCCTTGAGCGCCGCAAGCGCTTCGTCGGGGGTGTCGAAGAACTGGAAGGAGGCGTCATCCACCGATGAGGCCAGAACATTGGCAGCCACGCTGTCTTTCACCACACCAACCGTCTGCCCATTCAGGCTGTCAGGGGTTCCATCGTTGCCTTGAGGGGCCAGCACCCTCACCCCACCCATGGCGAAGGGAAGGGTGTAGGTGAGGGTGCGTTGGCGCTTCCAGCTGAAGGCCACGCCGCAGGCGATATCAGCCGCCCCGGAACGGATTTTGTTGAGTCCTTCCTGCGCCGATCCAACGGCAACAGGTTCGATGTCGATGTCCTTGTCTTTTTTCAGCGGGGACACATTGAGTTGATCCCGAATGGCTTCGAGAACCACGAACGACAGGCCGTCGTAGTTATCACCATCCTTCTTCACCATCGGCAGGGCATCGCCGATCACAACAGCGCGAAGCTTGCCTGTGTCGAAAACGTTGCTGGTCGATTGCTCTGGGGCTGATGCGGAAGATTGTGAGTCAGATGTTTGGCTTGCTTCTTTGTTCTGGCATGCAACCAGAGCCAACGTGGAGAAGGCGAGCAGGCCAGTGGCGGCTCTCTGGATCAGACGCATGACGACGCAGTCAGGACGTATCTCGCTTACGTCTAGGCACGTACGGCAGAAGAGTCCACTACATCCGAGCAAATGATGCCTGATTGGGATCGACGCAGGATCAGCTCACGCCATCAAACCTGGCCACCATCCCCGAGCTGAATGGCGGTGATTTCTTCGAAGCCATCGCCGGGCTGGGGTGCCCCACGCAGGGCTGGATCCTGGTTGATGCACTGCTGCTTCTGTTCGTCGGTTTTGAGGTACTGACAGACCCTTGCCCAGAGTTTGCCGCGAGTGCCGGGGGTTCCTCTGCTGAAGAGCACACGATCAGTGGCCGAGCCTTCGCCCTGAATCTCGACCTGGCAGAGCGCGCAGCGTTGAGACCCCGGTTCAGTGCTCGTCATGGAAACAGTTCAGCGGTGAGAGAAGGGTAATGCTCTCACTGGCGGCTGCTTCACCAGCGAATGGTGATCCCGGGACCACCATTCGCCCAGCCAATTCCGCCACCATTTCCCCAGCCTCCATTGCGGAACCCGCCGTTCCGCCATCCTCCGTTGCGGAAGCCGCCATTGCCCCAGCCGCCATTGCGCCAGCGGCGCCCACCGCCGTTGCCCCAGCCACCACCGTTCCTCCAGTGGCGGGCCAGGAGTTGCTCTTGCTGCTGCTGCAGTTGGTCAAGATTGAGCGCACTCACGCGACGCTCGAGAGCCAGGCCAGGATCAGGTTCAACGAAAACGCGGGCAGAGGCGCCCTGCTGAAGCGTGGAGCAAGCGGCCATCAACGTGAGCAAGCTGAGCAGGGGACTTTTGAGTTTCATGGTGATTCCAACGAGTGGGGGAGAGCGGCTGGTCGTCGGTGAGGCATCAGTTGGATTGATCCGTGTCTTTTCTGAATTCCGTCACCGTTGCCAACACAACGCTGTAGTAGTGGGCGATGTCGTCGTCGCTTAAGCCCACAGCACTGCCAGGGCCGATCCAGCTGTTGATCTCTTTGCGAACGGCTTGATCCCCGTCCACGTAGTCCTGCAGCACCCGACCGATGGCGAGATTGCTGGCGTCCAAAAGGGATGCATCTCCCTCGGTTACGACGCAAGCCACAGATGTGCGGGCGTAGGGCTGATTCGGTACGAGATCATCTTTGGGTGCGACCCCCTCGCGGCTGGCTTGCAGCCAAAGGCTGTCTCCGCCGAGGATTTCAATCGTTCCTTCCTTCAGTGCGCTCAATGCTTGTGCTGGAGACGAAAAGAATTGGAACGTTGCTGTTTCAAGGTTGTTGGCCAGCACTGAGGCGGCAACACTGCCCTTCACGACCCCGATGGTCTTGCCTTGAAGACTGTCAGGGGTGCCGTCATTCCCTTCAGGAGCCAGGAGACGGATTCCAGTTGAGGCAAAGGGCAGCGTGTAATCCAGCAGAGTCTGTCGCTTCCAGCTGAAATCCACACCACAGGCCAGATCTGCTTTGCCTTGCTCCAGCAGGGACTGTGCTTCGCGCAGGGTTTTGACGGGGATCGTCTGGATTGCAATTTCCTTTCCATCGGTGTGGCTGAGCTGATCACGGATGGCTTCGATGAAGACAAAGCTCAAACCGTCGAAGCCCGCGTCTGTTTTCTTCACCAGGGGAAGCTCTTCCCCCACCACGACAGTCCGCAGTTGCCCATCGCTCCTTTTGTTCGCTCCAGGGTCAGCCAATGGAGGCTTCGCTTGGCAACCAAAGGCCAGAAGACTGAGGACACAGATCAGGGCGGGCCTCAGGACGCGATCGGTGGGCATGGGGTAGCCACGGCTGGAGGGATCTCCCTCTCATTGGTAGGGAAAGCCGGTCAATCTGGCTATTCCCTCTGGCGCTGCCGTGGAGGGAGCGCTCATGCTGAACAGGTGATGAGAAGGGGAGTGAATGGATGTTGATCACGATTGACGATTCCTTCCGAACGCTCAGTCAGCACCTGCAGGACTTGTCTCAGAATCACCGGATTCTGGTGGCGACTGACAATCGCCCCTATGCCCTGGCTCTGGCCAGTTGTTTTGCCCTGCATCACGACGATCACCCCAGCCGTCTGGTGGGAATTGCCACGACGCACCGAGAAGCGTTGGCCTGTCTCGATGACGTTCGTGGTCCCCTATTGGCCTTCGTCAGTGAGCATCTGGAAAGCGGGGATGGGCTTGCGCTCGTGGCTGATCTCGAGCAGCGATCAGTGCCTCAGTCGCCCATCGCCACTGTGTTCACCCTGGAGCAAATCGACTCACCGAGGCTGAAAGAGGCGCTGGCCAGCCCTTCGGATGTGGTGCTGGCCCGCCCCAGTCTTGATCTGATGGCGATCGTGAATGCGGTGGAGTCGATTCTGGCGGGAGTGCGGTTTGTGGATCCTGCAATTCCTTTTGCCATCAAGAAGCATGAACTCAATGGCAACCACGTTCTGTCGGAGCAGGAGCGCCGGGTGCTTCAGCTGCTTTGCAACGGCTTCACAAACAAGGGGATCGGTGAGGCGCTCTCAATTGCAGAGACCACGGCGAGAGGGCATGTGCAATCCATCATGCGCAAGTTGAACGTGAGGGATCGAACCGCTGCTGCCGTAGAGGGCATTCGGCGTCACTGGGTGGATTAATCGCATCAGAACCAGTTGAACGACTGGCGCGCGACTCGTCTGACAACGATGAGATCTTCATCGTTTGTGTCTGGAGAGCGCCCTTGGAATCCAGAAGCACGGCTGTGATTGTGATCCTTTGATCA
Source organism: Synechococcus sp. MEDNS5 (assembly GCF_014279875.1). Lineage (NCBI taxonomy): Bacteria > Bacillati > Cyanobacteriota > Cyanophyceae > Synechococcales > Synechococcaceae > Synechococcus > Synechococcus sp. MEDNS5. The sequence continues at coordinate 1,968,126 of NZ_CP047952.1, read as the reverse complement.
ACTCCTTGCGAAGAGGATGTAACCGGATCTTCCTTGGCTGCAAACAGATGGTGACATCCATGACGCAGGGTGCGTCTGGATGCGGCCACCAACCCTTTGATTGCAGGGTGCTTGTGATCTGAGAACGCGTCAATGATGACGGGGCCTTGAACAACATGAATCTATGGCTCGCATTCAAGTCGGCAATTTTTCTCAGGACATCACCAACTTTGATCCAGCGAATGATCAGCTGGATTTCGGCAACATTTCTGTTCATAGCCTGATTCTCGGTGAGGAACCTAATGGAACGGCCACAATCGTTTATCCATGGCAGCCCAATCAGTTTCAGCGGATTCTTGGAGCAAATGGTCAGGGAATTCAATGGAGTGACCTGAGTGAAAGCAATTTCGCTCCCGTGGGCAATGAGCACCTGCGGGGAGATATTGGTGGCGTTTTCTCCTGGGAAAAGGGCATTGGCCCTGCCTTTGATTCTGGAAATCCTGATCGAGAGAGTACGGTCTATATTCGCTCGCATGAACGTGACAGTGTCACGACGATTGAGAATTTTGATCCTGTCACCGACAAGATCAATTTCCTCTACTTCGGAACGAGGGAGCGTCTTTCAGTAGTGAATGAAGGCGCAGACCTGGTGATCAGCTCTGAGCCAATCGGTCAGCGTTTCGTTTTCAAAGGGGTACAGAAAGAGCAGCTGATCGGTGCCAATCTGGAATTCCATTTCGATCAGATCCAGGAGGATCTTCTCGATAGAGCATTCGGCTTCCAGCCTGAACAACTGTCCCTGGTGGACCGCACCATGCTCTTCACGCCAGAAGGTGGTCCTACCGATGGTTTTCAAACGCGAGTAGGGGCATTTGTGACGGCCTCCGGAGAAGCTCCTGGTCAGCCCAGGAGCCTGGAAGAGAGCACGCGTCAAATTCAGGAACGTGCTGAACAGCAAGAGGTTGCTGAACAAACATCTCAGGACATGGGTTCCGAAATGGACATGCCCATGGACACGGGAATCGATATGGGAATGGACATGGGCATGGATATGGACATGGGCATGGATGTGGGCATGGATATGGGAATGGATATGGATATGACGCCTCCGGATCTAACCAAAGTGGTGATGAATCTGCCTGGTGGTTCGAATGTGCATAACAGCTGCCTTCAGTTGGAAGTGGATGGATCCCTTTGGTGGGGCGGCGGCATGGGCGGTAATCTGATTGTCAGAAATCCCATGGGATTTGCCGTCGACGACTGGGAGGTTTCTTTCCTCACTCCCCATGACCAGTTTCAGAGTTGGGCTGGTAATGCAACTGTTGAGGATGTAGGAAATGGTCTCAATCGTGTGACGTTTACTCCTGCTGATTGGAATGACAGCATTCCTGCCAATGGTGAGATTTCCATCAGCTTCAATGCACAGGGTGAAGGGATGCCCAATAGCGGCTCGCTGACCCGGAGCAATTTCTTTGCTCCCGCCCAGGCGTCGATGACGATGGAGATGGGAATGGAGACGGGAATGAACATGAGCATGGGAATGGACACGTCTGCTATGACGCCCGATGTCATCACTGGCCAGGTGATGGATGCAGTCAATCCCTTGGCCTCACAGTCGCTCGAGCTGATTGGCAATGATTCTGGCTATGCCATTGCCCGTGGTGATGAGACCATCGCTCTTGTTCGACGCTCCGGTAAGGCGTTGTCGGATGCCACGTCAGATCGGTGGGACTTTCTTGCTGCAAAGGATGCATTCGGTGGTGGCTTCAGGGTTCTTGCCGAAGGCGAGGGAGATCGTGATGGTCAATTCCGAGTGTTCCGTTTCGACGAGGAGGGTGAATTGTTTGGCCGCGGGCGTTGGATCTCTGAGGAGAAAGCCATTAGCCGCGGTTTGGAAGCGGGCTTCGCTACCGACTTGAATGGCGATGGAGAGCTCACGGGCGTTTCGGGCTTCCCCATGCCTGGGATGGTCATGGCTGATCAGGGGATGACTGTCTGAGGCTGTTGTTCCCAGCGCCAGGGTTTAAAAGAATCAACCATCTTCTCGTTGGGGGAGATGGTTTTTATTTTCGGGTGTGGCTTTCTAGTTCCGAACCGTCAGCTATTCAGAGGATTATTCCAGATCGCAAAGGATAAGTCGTACTTCAGTTGTGATCGTCTGAAAAACCCCTGAGGTGTGCCTGAAGTGTTAATGAGTTTGTCTGAATCTTCATGAACACCCTTCAGATGAAGGGTGTTCATGAAGGTGCTCTTTTGATCAGAATCTAGAGATGTCTCGAATTGCTCCATGGATTTTGTAGGTGGCGGTGTTGTCTATCGGGTCAGTACTTCTGGTGAGATTTCTGGGTTTGATCCCTCTAGAGATCGACTGGACTTTGGTGATACCTCCGTTCACGGTTTGATCCTTGGGAAGCTGGTGGATGGATCGGCTGTTGTCGTCAATCCATGGCAAGATAATTCTTATCAGCGAATCACTGACCCAAGTGGTAATCCTGTGCGCTGGGATCAGCTGTCTATTGAAAACTTCGCTCCTGTGGGCAATGAGCATCTCAGGGCTGACGCGGGTGGTGTGATTTCCTGGGAGCTTAATGTTGGGCCTCGCAACGATGCGGTAGCTGCTGACTCGCAGGGTCGTATCGTCTTCACAGAGCCTGGCAATGCCGTTTCTGAAACGGTTTATATCCGATCCCACGAGTATGGGGTGCAAGAAATTGTCAGCAATTTTGACCCTGAAACAGACAAAATCAGCTTTATCTATCTTGGAACGAGGGAACGTGTTTCGTCGGTCGATACTGATCAGGGACTGTTGATTTCGGTGGAACCCAGTGGTCAAAGCGTGCTGCTGGAAGGAGTCCGGTCAACAGAACTCCGGGCTGACAATGTCGAGTTTCATTTCGATCAGGTCCGCGAAGACAATCTGGAAGCGGTGTTGGGTTTTAACCAGAACGATGTTGCGCTTGTTGATCGGACAATTCTGCTCACTCCGGCAGCACCGGCTGGAGCTATCACGGATGGTTTTCAGGTTGAGTCCGGGAATCCTGTGTATTCCACCGGCGCTCAGCTTGCCAGCGGTGAGCCAGCCGACCACTCCATGCACTCGCATCAGGAGCACGAGGAGGGGGAGCATTCCAGTGACGATCACGCTGGTAATGATCACTCAGGTGGGCATAACCATGGCTACCACGCCGGCAACCTTCATCTGCAAGCCAGTGGATCCCTTTATTGGGGGGGCATGAGTGGAACGCTCACGATCACCAACACATCCGAAAGTGCAATCGACAACTGGTCGGTGAGCTTCGAAACGCCCCACAGTGATTTCCAGAGCTGGGCTGGTGCCGCACAGTTGGAGGCCCTCGATGGAGGTGGCTACAGGGTGACGCTGACTCCTGCGGCCTGGAACAGCACGATTGGTGCAGGTGAGAGCATCGACGTCAGCTTTAACGCTGTCAGTGCCGGTCTGGCGAACAGCGGACCATTAACGAGCGCACTGTTCTTCACCGACTCGGCCGGGGAAAGTTCGGGGTCTGAATCGGATTCAGATCCCAATCCTGATGCTGGCGCCCAGACTCCTCAGGGTGACAGTGTCACCGAGGGCGGCACCGGTGATGAAGCACCGGTGAGCGATGCACCAGCACGCGTTTTCGAGGTCGATGTTTATTCAGGGGAGGTCACCGATTTCCGGCCTGGCATCGATCGTTTGGATTTCGGCGGCCAGTCTGTCCACAACTTGATTCTCGGTAAGACGGAAGAGGGCTATGTCACCTTTCTGAGCCCCTGGAATGACGCTCAGAAAATGACCCTCGTGGGGGTGACCTACGACCAGCTGGCCCTTGAGGACTATGGCGTGGTTGGCAATGAACACCTGCGTCAAGACCTCGGTGGCGTTGTGTCCTGGGAGTTGGGCGTCGGCGAGAAGGATGCCAATACCACCTACATCCGTTCTCATGAATACGGCAAGGTCGAGACCATCACCGACTTTGATCCAGCCACTGACAAGATCAGTTTTCTCTATTACGGCACCCGAGAGCTCCTTTCGGTGGAGCAGGTCGGTGCCGACTTGGTGATTGCGACTGAGCCCACCGGGCAGACCTTCATCTTCAAGAACACCAACCTGAGTGACATCCCCAGCGCCAGCCTGGAATTCCATTTCGACCAGATCGTTGAAGACAACCTGGAGATCCCCTTTGATCGCTCGGTTGAGTCGCTGACGCTCAAGGACCGCACCGCCACCGGCCTTGGCCTTTTGACTCCTGAGGCTCCTGCCGGTGAGCTGACGGATGGATCCCAGACCCGGGCCGGCGATGCGGCGGTGAATGCGCAGCCTCCCCACGACAGCCATTCCATGGGCGACCACGAATCGATGGAGCATGACCCCGACCCCGACCCCGACCCCGACCCCGACCCCGACCCCGACCCCGACCCCGACCCCGACACCAACACCCAAAGCGATCCCAATCTCTCGGCTCTGGAGGTGTCCGCCACCATCACCGGTGGTTGGTCGGGGACCTTCGCTGGAAACGTCACAGTCACGAACACGACCGGTGCGTCTGTCGGCACGGACTGGTCGGTGAGCTTTGTCTCCGATGCACCCCTCAAGAGCGTCAGCAACTTCGAGTTCACCAACACGCTTCGTGACGATGGACGGTATGCCATCACCCTGTCGCCCAAATCTTGGTCAGCACCCCTGGCTGCGGGCGCCTCACAAAGTTCTTACTACCAAGGATCCGGCGATTTCGTCGATCCGAATCAGGCCTTTGATCTTGCCTCCACCGCCAACGTGGCTCCTGGTGCTTCTGAACAGTCTGAAAGCGTTGAGGCGGACGAGTCCTTGGATGTTGGCACCACAGCCCCTCAGGCCAGCACCGTCACCGAGGCCAGCACCGTCACTGAGGGCGGCACCGTCACAATCGACTATGAGCGCCCCGATGGCACAACTGACAAACGGGTGGTGACCTACTTCGAGGAGTGGGGCATCTACACCCGTGATATCAACCTCTCGGATGTCGACGGTCAGTCGATGACCCACATGAACTACAGCTTCTTTGATGTGAAAGCGGATGGGTCGATCACCCTGTTCGATGAATTTGCGGCTCTGCAGAAACGTTTCCCTCAGGCCGATCAAGTCAGCCGCACTTTTACCTCCGATGAATACGACGCTGTGGCATTGGAGCTGCGGGATGTCTATGAAAACTCAGGGCGCTACACCACTACGCAGAGCGGTGACTCCATCACGGTGGCCTCGGTTCCTGTGGGTTGGAACGGGGTTGGCACGAACGATGCGGGCAATTTTGAGCAGTTGCGTCGCTTCAAGGAACTCAATCCGGAGGTCAACCTCGGCTTTGCCCTCGGTGGTTGGACGCTCTCCGATGAGTTCAGCACCGCTTACGCCACCCAGGAGGGTCGCGACAAGTTCGTGAGCGAAACCGTGCGTATTTTCGAGACCTACGACTTCTTCAATGTGGTCGATTTCGATTGGGAATATCCAGGCGGTGGCGGCAAGGCCGGCAATGCGGTCTCTGCCAGCGATGGCGCCAACTTCGAGCTGGTTCTGCGCGACCTGCGCACGGCCCTGAATGATTTATCGGAAGAGACCGGGCGTGACTTTGAGGTGTCGATTGCCACGGCCGGTGGAGAAGAGAAGCTGGCCAATCTCAACCTCGAAGGAATTGACCCTTATGTCGATTTCTACAACGTGATGACCTATGACTTTCATGGCGGTTGGGAGAGCATCACGGGCCATCAGGCGGCGATGACCGGGGATGCCAACAACTACGACGTCACCGGGGCTGTCGATGTTTTTGAGAGTGCTGGCGTGGATCTGAGCAAGGTGGTGTTGGGGGCTCCCGCTTACACCCGCGCCTGGGGCAATGTGTCTGATGGGGGAACCTTCGGCTATCAACAACCTGGCTCCGGTCGTGATGCCGAGGGTTCGTTCGAGGCCGGTGTCTACGACTACAAGGAACTGCTCGACGATGTTGTGACGGGCGCTCGAACTCTCTACTGGGATGACGACAACAAAGCCGCGTTCCTCTACGACGGGGACGAGTGGAGCTCGTTCGAGACCACTGCCACCATTGCGGGTAAGGCGGCTTACGTGGAAGAGAAGGGTCTCGGTGGAATGATGTTTTGGGCGCTCAGTAACGATGCTGAAGGGGAGGCCAGCCTGGTGAACGCTGCAGACGATCTGCTTCGCCAGGGGGTCAGCTATGCCGAGGTGGTCGGGCGCGCTCCGGCGTTTGATTTCATCGTCGGTGGTGATGGGGTATTCGGTCTCGACGACTTCCTTCTCCTTGCCTGAATAAGACCCCTAGCGTGAGCGGAGTTGCTCTGCTCATGCCTGTGGGTTCAGGTCAGTCATCGATGGTCAGGTTTGTGCGGTTGCAGGGGATCGTCGCGGCTCTGCTGTTGACCCTGTTGCAGCCGATGCAGGCGCTTGCGGCCTCTGCTGCTTTGCCTGGCAGTCACAGTTTCGTTGCTGATGCGGTTCGTGATGTGGCTCCAGCTGTCGTCCGGATCGACACCGAGCGCGTGGTGGAGCGTCAGCCCTTTGACCCCAACTTGATCGACCCACTGCTGCGAGATCTCCTCGGTGAGCCCAGCTTTGGTTATGGCCCCGAGCGTCAACGCGGGCAGGGTTCGGGAGTGGTGATCGACCGCGAAGGGCTTGTGCTTACCAATGCCCATGTGGTGGAGCAGGTGGAGCAGGTGAATGTGACCCTCGCAAATGGCGAACAACGCGATGGCGACGTGATCGGCCGTGATCCAGTCACCGATCTGGCTCTGGTGCGACTGAAAGGCAGCACCCTGCCGCCTGCGGCACGGCTAGGAGATTCCGAAGCCCTCGAGGTCGGCGACTGGGCCATTGCCCTTGGCACCCCCTACGGCCTGGAGCGAACGGTCACGCTCGGGATCGTCAGCAGCTTGCACCGCAATATCAGCAGTCTTGGTTTCTCTGACAAGCGTCTTGATCTGATCCAGACCGACGCCGCCATCAACCCTGGCAACTCCGGTGGACCTCTGGTGAACGCAGAAGGCCGGGTGATCGGGATCAATACGTTGGTCCGTTCAGGTCCCGGAGCAGGCTTGGGGTTCGCAATCCCCATCAACCTGGCTCGCCGGGTGACGGACGAGCTGCAAGCAGCCGGCGAAGTGGTGCACCCTTACCTCGGCGTTCAGCTGATCGCCCTCACCGCTCGCATCGCCCGGGCGCACAACGAGGACCCCAATGCTCTGGTTGCACTGCCCGAACGGGCTGGTGCCCTGGTGCAGTCTGTTCTTCCGGACAGTCCAGCTCAGAAAGCGGGATTGCGCAGGGGTGATCTGGTGATCCAGGCCGGCGAGATGCCCATCGATGACCCTCAGGATCTGTTGCAGCAGGTGGATCGGGCGGAGATCAACCAGCCCCTTTCGCTCTCGATTATCCGCGGTGAGCGCGATCTGCAGGTTTCCGTCAAACCGGAGCCCTTACCGGGATTGAGCTGAAACCCTTGCTACGGTCTCGCCGAACGCTACCGGACCATGTCGGAACTTCAGAATCAGATGAAGCAGGCCGTTGCTGATGCGGCTGTGAAGCAGTTCCGCGACGGCATGGTGGTGGGTCTGGGGTCTGGCTCCACGGCGGCTCTAATGATCAAGGGTTTGGGGGAACGCCTTGCCACCGGTCAGCTGAGAAACATCGTGGGAGTGACCACGTCCTTCCAGGGCGAGGTTCTTGCTGCAGAACTGGGCATTCCTCTTCGCAGCCTCAACGCAGTGGACCGGATTGATCTGGCGATCGACGGTGCTGATGAAGTGGATCCAGCGTTCCAATTGATCAAGGGGGGTGGTGCTTGCCACGTGCAAGAAAAGCTTGTTGCTGCCCGTGCCGACCGTTTCATCGTGGTGGTCGATTCCACCAAGCTTGTGGAGCGTCTGAATCTCGGATTTTTGCTTCCTGTGGAGGTCCTGCCAGGAGCCTGGGTTCAGATCAGCCAGCAACTGAAAGCCATGGGTGGCGAAGCCGAACTGCGCATGGCGACACGCAAGGCTGGTCCGGTGGTAACCGATCAGGGCAACCTGGTTCTGGATGTGCGATTTGAAGGGGGCATTGCTGATCCCGCCTCTCTCGAGAAAGAGATCAACAATATTCCCGGCGTCCTCGAGAACGGTTTGTTCGTCAACCTGGCCGACGAGGTGCTCGTTGGTCAGGTTGACGATGGTGTTGCCAGCGCACGCAGCCTCGAGAGGGCCAGCTGAGTTCAGCGAAGGCGAATCTTCACCGAATTGGCATGGCTGTGTAGTCCTTCACTGCCGGCCAGTTCAATGACGGCACCACCGGTGGCTTCGAGGGCTTCACGGCTGAATTCAATCAGTGAGGTGTGACGCATGAAGGTTTCCACGCTGAGCGCACCGCTGTAACGCGCTGCGCCGCAGGTGGGCAGCGTGTGATTCGGGCCCGCAAGGTAATCCCCCACGGCTTCCGGGCTCCAGGGTCCGATGAAGATGGCTCCGGCTTGCTGGATGCGATCCGCCAGCATGCGAGGCCGCTCAACAAGAAGCTCAAGGTGTTCAGGGGCAAACCGGTCACTCAGCGACGCGCAGGTTTCGAGGTTGTCGCAGACCACGACGAGTCCCCACTGCTGCAGGGATTGCCGGCAGATGGCTTCCCGTGGGTTTTTTTGAAGTTGTTGCTCCAATTCAGCAGGCAGCGCCTCTGCCAGGGCGCTTGAGGTGGTGAGCAGGATCGCAGCCGCAAGCGGATCATGTTCCGCCTGGGCCAAGAGATCCGCTGCAACCTGTTTCACGTTGGCCGACGCATCCGCAATCACCAGCACTTCGCTGGGGCCTGCGAGTGAGTCAATTCCCACCTGCCCATAGACGAACTTCTTGGCCAGGGTCACGTAAAGATTGCCAGGCCCGCTGATCACGTCGACCTTCGGGATGGTTTCGGTGCCGAACGCCAGGGCCGCAATCGCCTGAGCCCCACCGATCCGATACACCTCGCGCACCCCTGCCAAGTGGGCTGCGGCGAGAACGGTGCGGTTCACGGTCCCGTCGGATCCCGCGGGGGTGACCATCACCAGTCTCTCCACGCCCGCAGCCCGAGCTGGTACAGCGTTCATCAGCACCGTGCTCGGGTATGAGGCCCGTCCTCCGGGGACATACAGGCCAGCGGCCTGAACTGGACGCCAGCGTCTCCCAAGACGCTCACCATGAACTCCTTTGACCTCGAGATCCAGAGGCCTTTGACGCTGGTGGAAATCCTGGATCCGCCGGTGGGCCAGTTCCAAGGCATCCCTGAGGTCGGGAGGGGTGGTATCCCAGGCACGCTGAAGTTCTTCGCTGGGGACCTGGAGCGGGTCGGGGACAAACCCGTCGAACTGCTGGGTGAGTTCCATCAGGGCCTGATCCCCGTCCCCTCTCACCTGGGCGAGGATGGATTCGACGCTTTTCGCTGCGTCTCGCTGGGATTGTCCGGCTGTGCGGGTGGCGATCTGATCCAGTCGCTGTTCTGCATCGCTGATCGCGTCGATGGTTTGGATCACAGACGCTTCGACGCTGGTAGGGGGGCTCGATGTGGTTGTCAACGGCTGATTGTGCATGGGTACAAGCTAGTTCCAAGCTTGGATAGAAAAAATGGGTTTGGAAGTGCTGCGCTATGGTTATGGATTGTCGATCAGATCAAAGGCTCTGTGGCCAATAACAAGTCCTCAAAGAAGCGCGTCGAGATCGCTGAGCGCAACCGCCTTCAAAACAAGGCCTACAAGTCGTCGATGCGCACGTTGATGAAGCGCTGCTTCAGTGCGTGTGATGCTTACAGCGCGACCCCCGGCGATGAGGCCAAGACAAGCGTTCAATCCAGCATGAACGCAGCCTTCAGCAAGATTGATAAGGCCGTGAAATGCGGCGTGCTTCATCGCAATGCCGGTGCCCACCAGAAGGCTCGTTTGAGCGTGGCAGTGAAGAAGGCGATTGATCCAGCGCCGGCAAGCGCCAGCTGAATTCCGGAAAAGTTCCGGCTTTCGGCAGAATGGGTTCTGAAGGCGCGTTTCAGAACCCGATATGGCGATTCCATCCCTGATCGACAGTCACTGTCACATCGTCTTCAGAAATTTTGACGAAGACCTGGAGGCTGTTGCGGCACGTTGGCGTGACGCAGGCGTAACGTCGTTGTTGCATGCTTGTGTTGAGCCTTCGGAGATTCCAGCGATTCGCGCTCTTGCGGATCGGTTCCCGGAGATGCGGTACTCGGTGGGTGTCCATCCGCTTGATACGGAGCACTGGGCTGAAGATACGCAGGCAGTTTTGCGGGATGCTGCCTGCGCCGATGATCGGGTGGTGGCCATCGGTGAACTTGGTCTTGATCTTTTTCGTGACAAGAACCTTCCTGAGCAGTTGGCCATCCTCCGCCCCCAGCTCGATCTGGCGGTTGAGCTCAACTTGCCGGTGATCGTGCATTGCCGCGATGCGGCAGAACCCATGTTGGAGGAGTTGCGTGCACGTCAGGCCAGGGGGTGCTGTCCTGCTGGAGTGATGCACTGCTGGGGCGGCACTCCGGAGGAAATGCATCAGTTCCTGGATCTCGGCTTCTACATCAGCTTCAGCGGCACGGTCACCTTTCCGAAGGCCGTTCCCACGCACGATTGCGCCAGGCAGGTGCCCCAGGATCGGTTTCTTGTAGAGACGGATTGCCCCTTCCTCGCGCCGGTCCCTCGTCGGGGAAAGCGCAACGAACCAGCCTTCGTTGCGGCAGTGGCCTCCCGCGTCGCAGAGCTCAGAGAGCAATCCCTTGAACAAGTGGCCGAGACCAGCACGGCCAATGCGAGGACATTGTTCAGGCTTCCCTGACTCTCAAGCGGAATCGTTACGTTGAAAGTGTAAGATGTTTTATTGGCCTGGTCAGATGCAGTTCACTGTTCTCTGGCTTCCGAAGCGTCCATTACCAATCGGTGCATTGACGACGTCAGCTGTTCTGACCCGAGTGTTCTGAAACCAGTGTCGCGGTGGTTGTTCTCCTTCGGGGATCGACCTTGCCGTCTTGGTTGAAGGTTCTCAGCGGTTCGTTCAGTTCTTCCCTTCAGGCCCTTACTACGTCCACCTTCTGATACTGCAGGTCTCCGCATGAGCAGCAGCGCGATTCAGGTCGCCAAGACCGCCACCTATCTCCCTGATCTGGTGGAGGTGCAGCGGGCCAGTTTCAAGTGGTTCCTGGAGAAGGGCCTGATCGAAGAACTGGAGAGTTTTTCCCCGATCACCGACTACACAGGAAAGCTCGAACTTCATTTCGTCGGCAGTGAATACCGTCTGAAGCGTCCCCGCCATGATGTGGAGGAGGCCAAGCGTCGCGATGCCACCTTTGCCTCGCAGATGTATGTGACTTGCCGGCTGGTTAACAAGGAGACCGGTGAGATCAAGGAGCAGGAGGTCTTCATCGGCGAGCTCCCGCTGATGACCGAACGCGGCACGTTCATCATCAATGGCGCAGAGCGCGTGATCGTGAATCAGATCGTGCGCAGCCCCGGTGTTTATTTCAAGGACGAACAGGATAAGAACGGACGCCGCACCTACAACGCGAGCGTGATTCCGAACCGTGGCGCTTGGCTGAAATTTGAAACGGATAAGAACGATCTGTTGCACGTTCGGGTTGATAAGACCCGGAAAATCAATGCCCATGTGCTGATGCGCGCCATGGGCTTGTCTGATAACGATGTGATCGACAAGCTCCGTCATCCGGAGTATTACAAAAAGTCGATTGAAGCGGCTAACGACGAAGGCATCAGTTCTGAAGATCAAGCTCTGTTGGAGCTTTATAAGAAGCTGCGTCCGGGCGAACCCCCTTCAGTGAGTGGTGGCCAGCAACTGCTTCAGACCCGTTTCTTCGATCCCAAGCGTTACGACCTCGGCCGGGTTGGTCGCTACAAGATCAACAAGAAGCTTCGTCTCACGATTCCGGATTCGGTTCGCACCCTTACCCATGAGGACGTTCTCTCCACCCTCGACTATCTGATCAATCTCGAGCTCGATGTGGGCGGGGCCAGCCTCGATGACATCGACCATCTCGGCAACCGTCGTGTGCGATCCGTTGGCGAGCTTCTCCAGAACCAGGTGCGCGTGGGTCTCAATCGACTTGAGCGGATCATCAAGGAGCGCATGACGGTTGGTGAGACCGATTCCCTCACCCCTGCCCAGCTGGTGAATCCCAAGCCGCTGGTCGCTGCGATCAAGGAATTCTTCGGCTCGAGCCAGTTGAGCCAGTTCATGGATCAAACGAACCCGCTGGCTGAGCTCACGCACAAGCGCCGCATCTCCGCCCTCGGTCCTGGAGGTCTCACCCGTGAAAGGGCCGGCTTCGCGGTGCGCGATATTCATCCTTCTCACTACGGCCGCCTCTGCCCGATCGAGACGCCCGAAGGCCCCAATGCCGGTCTGATCAACTCCTTGGCGACCCATGCCCGGGTCAACGAGTACGGCTTTATCGAAACCCCCTTCTGGAAGGTGGAGAACGGCCGCGTTCTGAAGCAGGGTGATCCCATCTATCTCTCAGCTGACCTGGAGGATGAGTGTCGAGTGGCCCCTGGCGATGTCGCTACGGACAGCGATGGAGCGATCCTGGCGGACCTCATTCCCGTTCGCTATCGCCAGGATTTCGAGAAGGTGCCGCCGGAGCAGGTGGATTATGTGCAGCTCTCACCTGTTCAGGTGATCTCCGTTGCCACCTCGCTGATTCCTTTCCTGGAGCACGACGATGCCAACCGTGCCCTGATGGGATCGAACATGCAGCGTCAGGCCGTCCCTCTCCTGCGCCCCGAACGCCCCCTGGTCGGCACGGGCCTGGAAACCCAGGTAGCTCGCGACTCCGGCATGGTTCCCATCTCCCGGGTCAACGGCACCGTGACCTTCGTGGACGCCACTGCGATCGTCGTCCGAGACGAAGACGGTGTGGATCACTCTCACTATCTACAGAAGTACCAGCGTTCGAATCAGGACACCTGCCTCAATCAGCGTCCGATCGTGCGTCAGGGCGATCCGGTGATTGTGGGTCAGGTTCTTGCGGATGGCTCAGCCTGCGAAGGCGGTGAAATCGCCCTTGGTCAGAATGTTCTGATCGCCTACATGCCCTGGGAGGGATACAACTACGAGGACGCGATTCTCGTGAGTGAGCGTCTGGTCAATGATGACTTGTACACCTCGGTGCACATCGAGAAGTACGAGATCGAGGCCCGTCAGACCAAGCTCGGCCCTGAAGAGATCACTCGGGAAATTCCCAATGTGGCCGAAGAAAGCCTCGGCAATCTCGATGAGATGGGCATCATCCGCATTGGTGCTTTCGTGGAGAGCGGCGACATCCTGGTGGGCAAGGTCACTCCCAAAGGTGAGTCCGACCAACCTCCTGAAGAGAAACTCCTGCGAGCGATCTTCGGTGAGAAAGCGCGCGACGTTCGCGATAACTCACTGCGGGTTCCCAGCACTGAGCGCGGCAGGGTCGTGGATGTGCGCATCTACACCCGTGAGCAAGGTGATGAGCTCCCACCGGGCGCCAACATGGTGGTCAGGGTCTATGTGGCGCAACGCCGCAAGATCCAGGTGGGCGACAAGATGGCTGGTCGTCATGGCAACAAGGGGATCATCAGCCGGATTCTTCCTCGGGAGGACATGCCATACCTCCCCGACGGCACCCCGGTTGACATCGTTCTGAACCCCCTTGGTGTGCCAAGCCGCATGAACGTTGGTCAGGTCTTCGAACTGCTGATGGGCTGGGCAGCAGCGAATCTTGACTGTCGCGTGAAGGTGGTTCCGTTTGATGAGATGTATGGGGCTGAAAAGTCTCAGCAGACTGTGGAGGCCTACCTCAAGGAGGCCGCCAAGCAGCCAGGCAAGGAATGGATCTACAACCCGGATGATCCCGGCAAGCTTCAGCTGATCGATGGCCGCAGCGGCGAGCCCTTCGACCAGCCCGTTGCCGTGGGTTACTCCCACTTCCTCAAGCTGGTCCACCTTGTGGATGACAAGATCCACGCTCGTTCCACCGGTCCTTACTCCCTGGTGACGCAGCAACCCCTGGGCGGCAAGGCTCAGCAGGGCGGCCAGCGTCTCGGTGAGATGGAGGTGTGGGCTCTGGAGGCCTACGGCGCGGCGTACACCCTGCAGGAACTGCTCACGGTCAAGTCCGACGACATGCAGGGACGCAATGAGGCTCTGAACGCCATCGTGAAGGGCAAGCCGATCCCCAGGCCCGGTACACCGGAATCCTTCAAGGTGCTGATGCGCGAACTCCAGTCCCTGGGTCTGGACATCGCCGTGTTCACTGATGAAGGCAAGGAGGTGGATCTCATGCAAGACGTGAATCCGCGTCGCAGCACCCCAAGTCGTCCCACTTACGAATCCCTCGGCGTCGCGGATTACGACGAGGACTGACGGACTGACGAACGATCTGACACAACGCTTCTTCTCCCTTAACCGTCAATGACCAACAGCAATCTCCGCACCGAAAACCACTTCGACTACGTCAAGATCACGCTTGCTTCACCTGACCGGGTGATGGAGTGGGGGCAACGCACCCTTCCTAATGGTCAGGTGGTGGGTGAGGTCACCAAGCCCGAAACCATTAACTACCGCACACTCAAGCCGGAGATGGACGGCTTGTTTTGCGAAAAAATCTTCGGGCCTTCCAAAGATTGGGAGTGTCACTGCGGCAAATACAAACGTGTCCGTCACCGCGGCATCGTTTGTGAACGTTGTGGTGTGGAAGTCACCGAGAGCAGGGTGCGTCGTCACCGCATGGGCTTTATCAAGCTCGCTGCTCCTGTGTCCCACGTCTGGTACCTCAAAGGCATTCCCAGCTATGTGGCCATCCTGCTGGATATGCCGCTGCGGGATGTTGAGCAGATCGTTTACTTCAACTGCTATGTGGTGCTGGATCCCGGTGATCACAAGGACCTGAAGTACAAGCAGCTCCTCACGGAAGATGAGTGGCTGGAAATCGAAGATGAGATCTACGCCGAAGATTCAGAGATTGAAAACGAGCCTGTTGTTGGCATCGGCGCCGAGGCTCTCAAGCAGCTTCTCGAAGATCTCACTCTTAATGAAGTGGCAGAGCAGCTGCGCGAGGAGATCGCCGGCAGCAAGGGGCAGAAGCGGGCGAAGTTGATCAAGCGCCTGCGCGTGATTGACAACTTTGTGGCCACCAATGCCCGTCCGGAATGGATGGTGCTGGATGTGATTCCGGTGATTCCGCCCGATCTGCGTCCGATGGTGCAGCTCGACGGTGGCCGCTTCGCCACCTCCGACCTGAATGACCTGTATCGCAGGGTCATCAACCGCAACAACCGTCTGGCCCGCCTTCAGGAAATCCTGGCCCCTGAAATCATTGTCCGCAACGAGAAGCGGATGCTGCAGGAGGCTGTTGATGCACTGATCGACAACGGCCGCCGCGGTCGCACTGTGGTCGGTGCCAACAATCGACCTCTGAAGTCCCTCAGTGACATCATCGAGGGCAAGCAGGGGCGCTTCCGTCAGAACCTCCTCGGCAAGCGTGTCGACTACTCAGGTCGATCCGTGATTGTGGTTGGTCCCAAGCTGAAAATGCACCAGTGCGGTCTTCCCAAGGAGATGGCGATCGAGCTCTTCCAGCCGTTTGTGATCCATCGCTTGATCCGTCAAAATATCGTCAACAACATCAAGGCGGCCAAGAAGCTCATTCAGCGCGCTGACGATGAAGTGATGCAGGTGCTGCAGGAAGTGATCGACGGTCACCCGATCATGCTCAACCGTGCGCCCACGCTCCACCGTCTGGGCATCCAGGCCTTCGAGCCCAAGCTGGTCGACGGTCGTGCTATTCAACTTCACCCCCTGGTCTGCCCGGCCTTCAACGCCGACTTCGACGGAGACCAGATGGCTGTGCACGTGCCCCTGGCCATCGAAGCTCAGACCGAGGCACGCATGTTGATGCTGGCTAGCAACAACATCCTGTCTCCTGCGACTGGCGAACCGATCATTACGCCCTCCCAGGACATGGTTCTTGGCGCCTATTACCTAACGGCTCTGCAGCCCGACATCCAACCGGTTGAGTTCGGTGATCGTTCACGCACCTACTCGGATCTTGAGGATGTGATTCATGCTTTCGAAGACAAGCGCCTCGGTCTGCATGACTGGGTCTGGGTGCGCTTCAACGGTGAAGTTGAAGATGACGATGAGCGTGAAGAACCTCTGAGCAGTGAAACGCTCGCGGACGGCACCCGGTTCGAGCAGTGGACTTACCGCAGAGACCGCTTTGATGAAGATGGAGCGCTGATCAGCCGTTACATCCTCACCACCGTGGGCCGCGTGGTGATGAATCACACGATCATCGACGCGGTGGCAGCCACCTGACGCTCAACTTCGATTCGCTCGCCTTCTCCTCCCTCTCCTCTCAGCGCTGTCATGACTTCCACTCCTTCCAAGTCCCGCAAGTCTTCTAAGGGATCCAAGGCCTCTAAGGCCGCCAAGGCTGCTGCCTCTGCTCCCGAGACCCGTCCTCTGGCCAAAACGCCACCCCCCTTCCGCAACCGGATTGTTGATAAGAAGGGTCTCAAGCAGCTGGTGGCCTGGGCTTACAAGCATCACGGCACCGCGGCTACATCGGCCATGGCCGACCAGCTCAAGGATCTCGGATTCCGTTACGCCACACAGGCGGCTGTCTCTATCTCCGTGGACGATCTCAAGGTCCCGGAAGCGAAGCAGAACCTCCTGGGACAGGCTGAGGAGCTGATCACCGCGACGGAGGAGTCCTATCGCCTCGGTGTGATTACGGAGGTTGAGCGCCACACCAAGGTGATTGATACCTGGACGGAGACCAATGAGCGTCTGGTGGATGCGGTCAAGAAGAATTTCAACCAGAACGATCCGCTCAACTCCGTGTGGATGATGGCCAACTCCGGCGCCAGGGGAAACATGTCCCAAGTGCGCCAGTTGGTGGGCATGCGTGGCCTGATGGCCAACCCCCAAGGGGAGATCATCGACCTGCCGATCCGTACCAATTTCCGGGAGGGACTGACCGTCACGGAGTACGTGATCTCCTCCTACGGCGCTCGCAAGGGTCTGGTTGATACAGCCCTGCGCACCGCCGACTCCGGCTACCTCACCCGCCGACTCGTGGATGTGGCGCAGGATGTGATCGTCCGCGAGGACGACTGCGGCACCAGCCGTTGCATCCTGGTGAAGGCAGAAGACGGCAAATACGGAAGTCGACTGGTGGGACGTCTCACCGCCGATCAGGTGGTGGGTGCTGATGGGGAGGTGCTGGCTGAGCGCAACACCGAAATCGATCCACCCCTCTCTAAGCGCTTCGAGAAAGCCGGCGTTCAGGCGGTGAGCGTGCGTTCACCACTTACCTGTGAGGCCAACCGTTCCGTCTGCCGTAAGTGCTATGGCTGGGCGCTGGCTCACAACGAGCTGGTGGACCTCGGTGAGG
The DNA here is from genome assembly GCF_014279875.1 of Synechococcus sp. MEDNS5. Taxonomy (NCBI): domain Bacteria; kingdom Bacillati; phylum Cyanobacteriota; class Cyanophyceae; order Synechococcales; family Synechococcaceae; genus Synechococcus; species Synechococcus sp. MEDNS5. Next base: position 1,950,719 of record NZ_CP047952.1, on the reverse strand, counting down.
CAGTCGGCATCATTGCCGCTCAATCCATTGGTGAACCAGGCACCCAGCTCACCATGCGGACGTTCCACACCGGAGGTGTGTCCACCGCCGAGACCGGTGTGGTGCGCTCGAAGTTGGAAGGAACGGTGGAATTCGGTGTCAAGGCGCGCGTGCGCCCCTATCGCACCCCCCATGGCGTTAACGCCCAGCAGGCAGAGGTTGATTTCAACCTCACGATCCAGCCCTCCGGCAAAGGCAAGCCCCAGAAGATCGAGATCACCAACGGTTCTTTGCTTTTCGTGGACAACGGCCAGGCCATCGAGGCCGATGTCACCGTTGCCCAGATCGCAGCCGGTGCGGTGAAGAAAAGCGTGGAGAAGGCCACCAAGGACGTGATCTGCGACCTGGCTGGTCAAGTCAGCTATGACCCCTCCATCCAGCCCCGTGAGGTCACCGACCGTCAGGGCAATATCACCCACAAGGCTCAGCGACTCGGTCGGATGTGGGTGCTGGCTGGCGACGTGTACAACCTGCCGCCGAATGCGCGTCCGGTGGTGTCCGCCGGGGCGACTGTGACGGAGGGCCAGGTGCTTGCTGAGGCAAGTCAGGCAACCGAGTTCGGCGGCGCCATTCGCCTTCGAGAAGCCCTGGGTGATTCCCGTGAGGTGCAGATCGTCACAACGGCCATGACCCTCAAGGATTTCAAACTGCTTGGTGAGTCATCCCATGCTGGAGAGATCTGGAATCTGGAGGCCAAGGACGGCACCCGCTATCGACTCAACACCATCCCAGGCAGCAAGATCGGTAGTGGCGAGGTGGTAGCTGAACTCAATGATGATCGGTTCCGCACCCAGACCGGTGGTCTGGTGCGTTTCGCTCCTGGACTCGCCATCAAGAAAGCTCGCTCCGCCAAGAACGGCTACGAGGTGAACAAGGGGGGAACCCTGCTCTGGATTCCTCAGGAAACCCATGAGATCAACAAGGACATCTCCTTGCTGATGATCACTGACGGCCAGTGGATCGAGGCCGGCACTGAGGTGGTCAAGGACATTTTCAGTCAGACGGCTGGCATCGTCACCGTCACCCAGAAGAACGACATTCTTCGCGAGATCATCGTTCGCAGCGGCAGCTTCCATCTCTGCACCGACAAGAAAGCGCTGGAGCGCTTCCAGGGTGATGGCGTGATGGTCAACCCCGGGGAGCCAATCGCCAAGGGGATCAACACCGATGCCATGGTTTATGTGCAGTCGGTGGAAACACCTGAAGGCAGCGGTCTCCTACTTCGCCCGGTTGAGGAGTACACGATTCCTAACGAGGCTCAGCTGCCTGATCTGGGTCACGTCAAACAGCCCAATGGACCTCACCTTGGCCTCAAGGCCAGCCAGCGTCTTGCCTTCAAAGACAACGAACTGGTCAAGTCCGTGGAGGGTGTTGAGCTTCTGCGTACGCAATTGATGCTGGAGACATTCGACACCACGCCTCAGATGACTGTGGATGTGGAAGCGGTCCCCGACAAGCGCGCAAAGACGATCGAACGTCTTCAGCTCGTGATCCTGGAGAGCATCCTGGTTCGGCGTGACACCATTTCCGACTCCAGCCACGGATCCACCCATACCGAGCTTCAAGTGGAAGATGGCCAGTCGATCAAGGCTGGTGAGGTGATCGCCACCACCCAGATTCTTTGCAAGCAGGAGGGTATCGCCCAGATGCCTGAGGCAACGCCTGAGGAGCCTGTGCGCCGGTTGATCGTGGAGCGTCCGGAGGATACGCTCACTATCAGCACCAATTCCCAGCCCGTTGTGACCGTCGGTCAGCGGATCGTGGATGGAGAAGACCTCGCTGCAGGACAGCCCTCCGACTGCTGCGGTGAGATTGAGAAGGTTGAGAGCAAGAGCGTCACCCTGCGCCTGGGCCGGCCTTACATGGTTTCGCCGGATTCCTTGCTCCATGTCCGCGACGGTGATCTGGTGCAGCGGGGGGATGGCCTCGCTCTGCTGGTGTTCGAACGCCAGAAGACTGGCGACATTGTTCAGGGTCTGCCGAGGATCGAGGAACTGTTGGAGGCTCGCCGTCCGCGCGAATCAGCGATTCTCTGCAAAAAGCCAGGCACCATTGAGATCAAACAGGATGAGGATGATGAGAACATCACGGTGACAGTGATCGAGGCGGACGACGCCGTCTCTGAGTACCCGATTCTCCTGGGGCGCAACGTGATGGTGAGTGACAGTCAGCAGGTGACTGCCGGCGAGTTGCTCACTGACGGCCCCATCAACCCGCACGAGCTGCTGGAGTGCTTCTTCGAGGATTTGCGCAGCCGCAAGCCCTTGATGGAAGCGGCGCAGGAGGCCATCGCCAAGCTTCAGCACCGTCTGGTGACTGAGGTTCAGAACGTTTACAAGTCCCAGGGCGTTTCCATTGACGACAAACACATCGAAGTGATTGTTCGTCAGATGACTAGCAAGGTGCGCATTGAGGATGCAGGCGATACCACCCTGCTGCCCGGTGAGCTGATCGAGCTCCGTCAGGTGGAAGACACCAATCAGGCGATGTCGATTACCGGAGGGGCTCCTGCCGAGTTCACCCCTGTTCTGCTGGGGATCACCAAGGCGTCCTTGAACACCGACAGCTTCATCTCCGCGGCTTCCTTCCAGGAAACCACCCGTGTGCTCACAGAAGCGGCCATTGAAGGCAAGAGCGACTGGCTGCGTGGACTCAAGGAGAACGTGATCATCGGTCGCCTGATTCCCGCTGGCACCGGGTTCAGCGGCTTTGAAGAAGAGCTGAAGGCCGAAGCCGGTCCGCATCCGGACATCCTGGCGGAGGATCCTGCTGGTTATCGCCGCATGCAGAACCTGCGTCCTGACTACACCGTGGACATGCCTGCGGCGCCAGTCGCTGATGCCACCGCTGTTCTTGACGATCCCAGTGATGCCGACCTGGAGGCCACCCGCAGTCGCCACGGCATTGAAGCTGGCAGCAATTTCGCTGCTTTCGCAAGGCCTGATGCCGACAATGAGCTGAAGGAAGAGCAGGTGGTGGATGCGGAGGCTGTTGAGGGTCTGCAGGAAGAGGGGCTGCTCAGCGATGAATGAAGGCTGCGGCTTGCACCGCGATCGTCAGTCCAATCTCCCCAAACTGTCCCTCCAGGTCAGCCCTGCTCATGATTGAACCCACCACGATTCCCGTACGCCGCCTTCCCCGGTATGGGTTTCATACCCATACCGAATTGCTGAATGGCCGCATGGCCATGCTCGGGTTCATCGCACTCCTGGCTGTGGAAATCAAACTTGGCCATGGACTGCTGGTCTGGTGATCAGTACCGCGCAGTCCAAAACGCTGCTTGGGCTCGGGGCTTCCGAGCTTGAACGCTGGGCTGTCACTCATGGACAATCCGCCTTCCGGGGCCGACAGCTTCATGACTGGCTCTATGCCAAGGGGGCGAGTGATCTGCAGGAGATCACGGTGCTCCCGAAGTCCTGGAGGGCGTCCCTTCAGGACAGTGGGGTGAGCATCGGACGCTTGAAGGAGCAGGACCGAAAAGTGGCCGCCGATGCCACCACCAAACTTCTCTTGGGAACCGACGACGGGGAAACGCTGGAGACCGTTGGCATCCCCACGGATCAGCGCCTCACAGTGTGTGTTTCAAGCCAGGTGGGTTGCCCGATGGCCTGCCGTTTCTGCGCCACGGGAAAAGGGGGACTGCAGCGCTCGCTTCACACCCACGAGATCGTCGCTCAGGTGCTGAGCGTGCGCGAAGTGATGCAGCGCAGACCATCCCATGTGGTGTTCATGGGCATGGGCGAACCGCTGCTGAACATCGAGGCCGTTCTCGATGCGATTCGCTGTCTCAACGATGATCTCGGAATCGGTCAGCGCCGGATCACGGTGAGCACGGTGGGGGTGCCTCGCACGCTTCCCAAGCTGGCGGAACTGGCCATGGAGCGGCTTGGTCGCGCCCAGTTCACCTTGGCGGTGAGCTTGCATGCCCCTAATCAGACACTCAGGGAAGAGCTGATTCCCACGGCGCATGCTTACCCCTACGACGCACTTCTGAATGATTGCCGGCACTACCTGGCCATCACCGGCAGGCGGGTGAGCTTCGAATACATCCTGTTGGGCGGTCTCAATGACCATGCAGCCCATGCCGAGGAACTTGCTGATCGGGTCGGTGGCTTTCAGAGTCACGTGAATCTGATCGCCTACAACCCGATCGAAGAAGAAGAATTTCAGCGTCCCACGCGGGATCGCATCGAGGGATTCCGGCGCGTGCTGGAAGGCCGTGGAGTGGCCGTGAGCCTGCGCGCCAGCCGCGGGCTTGATCAAGATGCCGCTTGCGGACAGCTGAGGCGTTCACGCCAGAAGTAAGGGAGACTCAGCGGATCACCCGTCCGTCCCCATGGCCCGCATCGATTGGTGGATCCTGATCGCCTATCTGGCCAGCACGCTGGTTCTGGGGCTCTGGTTGGCACGGAGGAACCGCGGCGAAGACGATTATTTCGTGGCTGGTCGTCGGCTCAGCGGCTGGCTGGCGGGCGCCTCCATGGCCGCGACCACCTTCTCCATTGACACCCCGCTCTATGTGGCAGGAATCGTCGGGACCAGGGGACTGGCGGCCAACTGGGAGTGGTGGGGATTCGGACTCGCGCATGTGGCCATGGCGGTGGTGTTTGCGCCTCTTTGGCGCCGCAGCGGTGTTCTCACCGATGCGGCCTTCACTGAACTGCGCTATGGAGGCGCTGCTGCTGCCTGGTTGCGGGGAATCAAGGCCTTTCTGCTGGCACTCCCCGTGAATTGCATCGGCATCGGCTATGCGTTCCTGGCCATGCGCAAGGTGGTCGGTGCTCTGGGGATTGTGTCCAACCAGCCCATCCCCGCTGCCGGTGGTCTTTCCGACACGCTCCTTCTGTTGATCATCGTGGCCGCGCTGGTGCTGGCCTACACCGTGGCCGGGGGACTCTGGGCTGTGGTGATTACCGATTTCATTCAGTTAATCCTGGCCTTGCTCGGTGCTGCGGCCGTTGCCTGGGCTGCGGTGCATGCAGCAGGAGGCATGGGGCCTCTCCTGGAGCAACTGGAGGCTTTAGGCCGGCCTGAAGTGCTCTCCATCGTTCCCTGGCGTTGGGACGACAACGGGTTCAACTGGATCGGTGGCGCTGGGATCAGCGTGTCCACCTTTCTGGCCTATCTGACCGTGCAGTGGTGGAGTTTCCGCAGGAGTGACGGCGGCGGTGAGTTCATCCAACGCATGCTGGCCACCCGCAATGAGCAGGAAGCACGCCTCGCCGGCTGGGTGTTTCTGGTGGTGAACTATCTCGTGCGCAGCTGGCTCTGGGTGCTTGTTGCCTTGGCGGCGCTGGTGCTCCTCCCCGATCAGGCGGATTGGGAGCTCAGCTACCCGGCTTTGGCTGTTCAATTTCTTCCGCCTGTAGTACTCGGTCTCGTTGTGGTGTCCCTGGTGGCAGCTTTCATGAGCACGGTGAGCACCTCTGTGAACTGGGGTGCCAGTTACCTGACGCATGATCTCTATCAGCGTTTCTTGCGCCCGGACGCTTCCCAGCGGGAGCTCCTGCTGGTGGGTCAGCTGATGAGCGTGATCTTGCTCGTGCTGGGCGTGATCACGGCCCTGATCAGCGACAGCATCGGTACTGTCTTCCGTTTGGTGATCGCCATCGGTACGGGCCCAGGCGTGGTGCTGGTGCTGCGTTGGTTCTGGTGGCGGATCAATGCCGCCGCTGAACTCGCCGCCATGCTCTGCGGCTTTGTGGTGGGTCTGGCGACGTCTGTCGTTCCCCTTCTGCAGATCACTGATTACGGCCAGCGTTTAATGGTCACGACTGGGCTGACAGCGTTGGTCTGGCTGACGGTGATGCTGCTGACACCACCGGAAACCCCTGAGGTGCTCGAACGCTTCGTGCAAACGGTTCGCCCGCCTGGGCCTGGCTGGGATCGGTGGCGTCGCCGCTGGGATGTTCAGGCCGATGAATCGCTATCGACTCTGATGGCCCGTTTTCTGTTCAGTTCCGGCATCCTGTTCGGGGCTTTGCTGGGTTCGGGGGCATTCCTGCTGCACCAGCAGCTGTTGGGTTGGATGGGACTGATCGTCGCTGGAGTCAGTTTCCTCATGCTGCGCAGAACGGGGCGTGCCGTCACCTTGGTCTGAGCGTGGTTCAGTCGCTCTTGCAGTCACAATGGGCCGAACTCTTCGATGTCGTGGCGTTCTTCCGTTCCACCTTGCTGCCCATCCTGATCGTGGCGCTGTTTGCTCTGGCCCTGGTGGCCGTCAGTGCACGCATCTGGCTTCCTGGGGACATGCTGGCTCCCGCACCGATCAGCTGAGATTACGATCAGCGCATGGGTGACGCATTCAGCTCCAAAAGGAATGATGCAATGGCTGATCTGGCCATTGATCCTGATGTGCTGGCCAGTGAGCTGGCTGCTGAGCTGCTGGGGGATCCCCTCGATGAGATCGCTCCCGATGACCCGGAGCATGATGCTCTTCAGGCAGCCAGAGCCTGTGATGAAGGACTGGAATGGCTGAATCAGGGCCATGACCAGTACCTGCAGGGTTTGCGTGTGTTCTGTGAGCATCGGGATCCCCGTGCTGTTCCACTTCTGTTGCCGCTTCTGGACAATTCCTGCCCCGTGGTGCGGATGAGTGCGGTGTACGCCCTGGGGCGCAATCCCTCAACCCAGGCCGTTCAGCCCCTGCTTGGGCTGCTTCAGCTCGACAGCAACGCCTATGTCCGCAAGGCCACAGCCTGGAGTCTCGGTAACTACTCGGACGCTCCAGTTCTCAATCCCTTGATTCGCGCCCTGCAAACCGACGTGGCATCGGTGCGTCTTTGGGCCTCTGTATCCCTCGCCGAGGCTGGCAGTACCTCCGCAGCGAAGTCCGATCTGGCCGCAGGGCAGTTGCTTGTCAGCCTCCAGATCGACAGTGAGCCCGTTGTACGCAGCAACTGCATCTGGGCCCTGGCCCGCTTGCATGAACATCTGGTGAAACCTCGCCAGGATCAGGTGGTGGAGGCGTTTGTCAGCGCACTGCTCAAGGATCGTGAGGCGACCGTTCGCGATGAAGCTCGCACCGCTCTTGAGCAGCTTGATGATCCCGAGCTTGTGGACCGGTTGAAAACTCTTCTTGATGAGGGACTGCTGCTCTGAGCGGATCGGTTACGAGGCTCTCCAGGCAAGGTCTATCGCCTCTAACATTTGTCCAACTCTGTGGTGATGCATGCCTCAGCGCACAGTGCGATTCCGAATCCGTCCCGACGGTCGCGTCGAGGAAACGGTTGAGGGGATCGCCGGTGACGGCTGCCTGCAGCTCACGGATCGCCTAGAAGCGGCACTTGGCACCGTTGAACGCCGCGAGTCCACATCCGAGGCGTTTGCCACCGCCCAAGACCTTCACCAGACCCAGTCCGTCGAGCCCTCCTGATGTCTCACTTCAGCACTGTTAAGACTGAACTTCGCCAGCTCGAGCCACTCCGTGGAGCTCTCGAAGACCTTGGTTATGCCCCCGATGCAGGCACGCAGGCCGTGCGGGGTTACCGCGGTCAGACCGTGGATGCGGAGCTGACTGTTGCCATCGAGGGTGGTGCTGATTTCGGCTTCCGCTGGAATGCAGACAGCGGTGCCTACGAGTTCGTGACCGATCTCGATCTTTGGCGTCAGTCAGTCCCTGTGGAGCGTTTCCTGTCCCAGCTCACTCAACGCTATGCACTCCGCGCCGTGCTCGAAGCCAGTCGTCAGGAGGGTTTTGACCTAGCGCACCAGACCACTGGTCAGGATGGTTCGATTGAATTGGTGGTGACCCGTTGGGACGCCTGATTAAGGCATTCCCAGCGTGAAGGATCCTGCAGCAGCGGCATATTCCGCCTCCTCTCTTGAAAATCCCTCTGTTTCAGGGTTTGAACCTGTCCTGGGTGGGGAGCTGCGCGAACGGGCTGTCTGGGTTGACGAGGCTGTGTGTATTGGCTGTCGCTACTGCGCTCACGTGGCCACCAATACTTTCGCGATCGAACCCAATCTCGGACGATCACGCGCTATTCGCCAGGATGGTGACAGCAGTGAACGGATTCAGGAAGCGATCGAAACCTGTCCTGTGGACTGCATTCACTGGGTTCAATTCGACGAGTTGCCTGCACTGAGACGGCAGCTTGATGCCCAGGAGCTGCTCCCCCTCGGATTGCCGTCACCGGCCAGACCGCGGCGGCAGCTGCCCCGCGGCACCCAAAGGGACTGAGGCGTATGACAGGTCTTCCGACCCGCCGATTTGGACGCACCGAGCTCTCCATGCCGGTTCTTTCCCTTGGAGGAATGCGCTTTCAGCAGAGCTGGAGCGATCTTGATGCGAAAGCGATCACGGAGCAGTCTCAGCAGTTGCTGCAGTGCACCCTCGAACGTGCTGTCGACCTTGGTTTCCATCACATCGAAACGGCACGGCATTACGGAAGCTCAGAGCGGCAGCTGGGCTGGGCCATGCCTGATTCTCCTGACGCAGGCCGCATTCTTCAAACCAAAGTCCCCCCCCAACAGGATCCTGCCCTGTTTGAAGCTGAGCTGGAGCTCAGCATGCAGCGGTTGGGGGTGCAGCGTGTGGACCTGCTCTCCATCCATGGCATCAACAGACGGGACCATCTCGCCCAGACGATCAGGTCAGGAGGTTGCCTCGAGGTGGTGCGGCGTTGGCAGCAGTCGGGGCGCATCGGTCATGTCGGTTTTTCCACCCATGGAGACACCGATGTGATCGTGGAAGCGATCGAGACAGACGCCTTTGATTACGTGAACCTGCACTGGTATTTCATCCGGCAGGACAACGAGCCGGCGATTGCTGCTGCGCACCGCCATGACATGGGCGTGTTCATCATCAGTCCGACAGACAAAGGGGGCCACCTGCACACGCCTGCGCAACGGTTGATCGAACTGACCGCTCCTCTTCACCCCATCGTCTTCAACAATCTGTTCTGTCTGCGCGATGAGCGTGTTCACACCCTCAGTGTGGGTGCGGCCTGCCCTCAGGATCTGGACCTGCATCTGGATGCTGTCAGTCGACTGGATGACGCCCAGGCTCTCGTGAGTCCCATCGAGGCCCGCTTGCATCAGGCGGAGGTGGAGGCCCTGGGACACGACTGGTTGCGCAGTTGGCGGCAGGGTCTTCCCGGATGGCAAACCACTCCTGGGGAGATCAATCTGCCCGTACTCCTTTGGCTCCATAATCTTGTGGAGGCCTGGGGCCTGGAGGGCTATGCCCGGGCGCGTTATGGCCTCTTGGGCAGGGCTGGGCACTGGTTCCCCGGAGCGAATGCTGACGCGCTTGATCGCGACGTGAGTGAGGAAGACCTTGATGCGGCCTTGCTCGATAGTCCTTGGCGGTCCTCCATCCCAGAGCGTCTGCGCAACCTGCGTGAGCGGGTGGGAGGCGAACGTCAGGAGCGGTTGTCGTCAGCCTGAGCGCCGAGAGGCTGCTTGCCGGGAATGCCAACGGCACGCGGGTAGAGCTTCGGTGTGGCCTTCTCGGGCATCAGCCGGATCACAGTGCGGGGGCCGCGTGCCGACGGCAGCTCACACCGTTCAATCGCCACCATTTTTGCGTTCAGCAAGGCAAGAGCAGGATCCAAATCGCTCTGGTCCTCCGGTTGCCAACGCCCTCGATAAAGCAAGGCCTGCCCGTCGGCATGCAGCAGCGGAACCAGATATTCGGCCACCACAGGAGCCGAGGCCACGGCCCGGGCCATCGCCAGATCAAACCGGCCTCTGCAGTTGGGGTCCTGCCCCGTCCGTTCCACCCGTTCAGTGCGAACTCTGACCCGTTCTGCCATGCCAAGGGAACGAGCCATGGCAGCCACCGCTGCAGTTTTGCGGCCAACAGAATCCACCAAGGTCAGCTCCGCTCCTGGGAGAGCGATGGCGACCGCAAGGCCAGGGAATCCACCGCCAGTGCCGACGTCGATGCAACGACGGGGTTTGTTGGCGGAGTCCAGTTCGGGTTTCAGAGGCCAGAGACTGTCCAACACTTGGGTGATCCAGAAGTCTTCCCCCTCCATGAGCCTGGTGAGGTTGACCCGGCTGTTCCAGTCCCGCAGTAACTGCTGGAGAGTGATCAGTTGCTCGCGTTGCACCGAGTCAGGCCTCCAGCCCAGCCTGGACCAGAGCTCCGGCCCCGGAGCAGCGAACGGCGTTGACTCAGGCATAACGGCCTTCCCCTCTCTCCTTTCTAGAGTGTTGCTGTGCCCGGGGACTCAGCCCACCGCATGCCATCCTCGGTTCAGGATCTAAGCCATTACGAGCGTCTTGGTGTTCCCAAGGGCGCAGATACAGAAATGCTGCGGCAGGCCTTCCGCAGGCTCAGTAAAGCTGTGCATCCGGACACGACCCGTTTGCCGGCACAGGATGCCGCCAGGCAATTCCGTCTGCTCAGGGAAGCCTATGAGCAATTGGCCGATCCGCGCTTGCGGCGTCTTTACGACGCGGCACTGGAGGAGCGGAAGGCCAGCCCTGGTCCTGCCATGGAGCCCGCCTTGCCAGTGCCCCACGCGATCGGTCAGCGACGCCCCCTCTCCGGAGGGGAATGGACGTCGCTGCTCCTGCTCGCAGGAGCGTTGTTGCTCTGTCTCCTGCTAGGGGTCGGTGTGGCCTGGAATCGGGGGCTGGCGCTCCAGGTCCAGCCGAGTTGGCTGGTGGAAGAGCAGACTCGAATCTCCGATGTCGATCGTGGTGGTTTTGATGGCACCGCTTCCTCCGCCAGAAACGCCGCTGAACCAGCACTCGTTGCGGGCTCTCGAAGAATGGCTGCAGGTTTTGGGCGCTGGACGCAGCGAGGATAATCCCTGTGACTGGGTTTGGCAGCAGCCTGGATGGAGCGCCCGCTTGCGGCTGGATCAGGAGGACCTGGGCGTGACCTGGACGTCCTCCCAACCCGCAAGGTCCTGCTCGTTTCCCTACGGACTGTCACGGCAGGATGTGGAAGCAGCCCTCAGGCTTGGTCCCTGAGAGCGTCCAGTCCGATTTCGATGCCGTCGTAGCACTGATCCAGCTGAGCATCGCTAATGCACAGCGGAGGTAGTAGATACACCACATCCCCTAAAGGACGAATCAGCACCCCGTGCTTTCGCACCAGGCTGCGCAGGATCTTCCCGGCGGGATTGAGATACCCTTGGGCACTGTCGGTCACAAGGTCGAAGGCTGCAATCGTTCCGCATAACCTTGGCCGTTCGACCTTGGGATGGCGGGCCAAGCGTTCCAGACGGGGCTGATGCCTGCCTTCAAAGTGCTGGTATTTCTCCGGCTCGGCTTCCAGCAGGTCGAGACTGGCATTGGCGGCGGCACAACCCAAAGGATTGGCCGTGAAGCTGTGGCCATGCCAGAGGGTTCGGGTGGGATCGCTTCCCAGGAATTCTTCGAAGATCGCCTCTTTGGCCATTGTGATTCCCATTGGCAGGAATCCAGCGGTCAATCCTTTGGAGAGCGCGACCAGATCGGGGTGAATGCCTGCCCGCTGGGATGCGAGCAGGGCGCCGCATCGGCCAAATCCTGCCAGCACCTCATCGGCGATCAGCAAACTGCCCGCCTGTCGAACCCGTTGTTCCACGGCTCGCAGAAAGCCAGGACGGACCATGCGCATCCCTCCGGCTCCCTGGACCAGCGGTTCGAGGATCACGGCTGCTGTTGGTGTGGTCAGCGCTTGCTCCAGAGCTTTCAAGGCGTCCTGTTCGCGTCGTTCCACCGTGTCGTCGTGCCAGTGCGTGTGCGGCCAGGGCACCCGGGCGACGGGGAAGAGCAGCGGATCGAAGGGCTCGCTGAACAGGCTGCGGGAGCCAACGGCCATCGCGCCGAAGGTGTCGCCGTGATAGGCCCCGTCAAAAGCGATCAGTTGCTGGCGAGACTCTCCGCGGTTGTGCCACCACTGCACGGCGGTTTTCAGAGCCACTTCCACCGCTGTGGATCCGTTATCCGAGAAGAACACGCGATCGAGGCCGGTGTGCTGGGCTAATCGCTGGGCGAGCCGTTCGGCCTGGGGATGGGTGAATTCCGCAAAGATCACCTGTTCCAGCGTGGCAGCCTGCTCGGCGATGGCTGCCGCCACCACCGGGTGCGCATGGCCGTGCAGAGTCACCCACCAGCTGCTGATTCCATCGATTAGGGGTTCCCCCTCGGCACGGTGCAGCAAGGCCCCTTCGCCCCGCACCACCTGCTCGAGTGGCGGCGTGGTGGTGATGGATGTGAAGGGTGGCCAGAGGTTGGGGTGGTGGTTCCGTGACACTGGGCATGCGCGACTGCCTGTTGTCATCATGAACTTGCGTCCGGATGGTGCATCGATGGCCTTCACAGAAGCCCGCCGCCGTAATGGACAGCCAAGGTCTCGACGGTTTGTGGACCCCGCGACCTCCCAGCCCAGATGCCAGCCAGGCAGCGAAGGCTGTCGCAGCATCTTTTTTGAAGGAGGATGGCCTTCGATCAAGACCCGGCTCGAGATGCGTGGATGGTCCCCTTCCCAGGTGGAGCAGATCCACGAACAGTTGCGCCAGGGATGGCACCTGACCATGGCGGTGCGTCACGTGGCGCTGATGCTGGGCCACTGTCCCATTCGCTCCAGGCCCATGGGTTGAGCATGAACGGCAGTTTCTAGCGACAGACCTCGCTGTCGCGTTCCCCCTGGGTCGCGACCGGTCCGCAGTTGAACCAGCGCACCAGCTGAACTTCAACATCCGTGAACAGCACCAGAATGCCTCCGCAGAGCAGGGCAACGGCCACAGAGGCCCAGGTCTGTCGGCTTGTCATCGGCGATCCGGGCGGTTCATCAAGGCCATGAACTTAAGGCCCAGCCTCTGCTTCTGCCACGCACACCTGAGTGTCTCTGCGTTGAGAGGGTTGAGGGGTGGCAGTTCCGCCAGCACTGGAACTCCTCCGAGCTCTTCCAGGGTTCGAGGGTTGTCGGCGTGCAGGGGGCCGTTGAGGATCAGCCCGAGCACAGGAATCCCACGGCTTGCCAAGGCTTCAAGACTCAACAAGGTGTGATTGAGCGTGCCCAGGCCGCTGCGGCAGACCAGGACCACCGGGAGATTCCAGCGTTGCAGCTGGTCGATCTGTCTCCAGGTGCGCGTGAGCGGAACGTGCAGACCTCCGGCGGTCTCCACCACCAGTGGGGTGTTGCCGCTGGGCAACTGGAGCATTCCTGGCTCGAGGAGCCGGTGCTCAAGCTCTGCTGCCCAATGGGGTGAGACGGCAGCCTTGAACGCGTAGGTCTCCGGGATCCAGCGGTGCTCAGGCAGTTGCAGCAAGTCAATCACCCTCTGACGATCGCCGCCTCCCTCCAGTCCGCTCTGGACTGGCTTCCAGTACGTGGCCTCCAGTCCCTGAACCAGCAACGCACTCACCACGGTTTTGCCCACGTCGGTGTCTGTGCCGCAGACCACGAGCCGGAGAGGATCAGAACTTGGATTCATCCGCGAATCAGCAGCAATTGGATCACCCAGGTGAGTCTGAGCTGGCCGTCGCTCCGGCGGTCGCTCCAGCCTTGCTGGAGACGACGCCAGTCCCGCAGCGGCAGAGGGGATTGAGGACTGGTGCCAGCTCCAACTCGCCGTAGAGGCTTTAGCAGTGTCGGCAGGCTCGGTGACGTCACCGTGTAGGACACCCGGCGCATCACGCGCAGCTGTTGTGACGGAATGGCGTTCAGTAAATCGTCGCTGGAAGGGAACGGCAGAGCGCTGCATCGCACTCCGCAGCGCCTGGCGCTTTCATGCCACTGGGGAAAGCATCCCTTCACAGGGAGAGCAACCGCCAAGAGCCCAGCGGGGGGCAAGCGCTGGATCCACTGCTGCAGAACGCGCTGCGGTTCAGGAAGCCAGTGCAAGCAGAAGCTCGAGGCCAGGAGGGTTGGAGCCTCGCTCCATATCGGCAGACCCGTTGTGAGATCCCAGTGCAAAACTTCGGCATCGTCGGGATGACCGCGCAGCATTGCCTCGCTGCCATCGATGCGCTGCACGTTGCGACCGGGGTGGAGTTTCTCCAGCGCTTTTGCGAGATGTCCTGTTCCGGCTCCCAGATCAACCCAGAGCCCGTCGGGGATCCCTTCCCGGCGACTGAGTTCGGCCAGTCGCCAGGCCACTGAGCGTTGCAGCCGCGCCGACCGGTCATAGCGTTCTGCAGCCAGATCGAACCCGCGCAACACGCGGTCTTGCCAGCTGGTTGCTTTCATCCGGGTCGCTCGATGTCCTGATCAAGCCACTTCCGGACTCGCGTGGGAAGCTCCGGCATCAGCAAGGCATGTCCCACGTTGTTGGGGCACCAGTGCTCGGGTGCATGCCCGAGGTGGTTGGCGAGGTCCTTGAGGAAAAGCTTTCGAGCGTCTGGCGCCACGATGGCGTCAGCCCCTGCTTCCACCACCAGAACCCGGGCTGTTGCAGGAAGACCCGACGGAAGACCCGTCGTGGCGGTTAATCGGTCGAGATCGGATCGCAGCCGCTCCCTCCCCGCTGCTGTGAGGGCTTGCGATCCTGGCCCGGGAGGGAGCCCATCAGCGTCTGCGGGTGCGGCTGCACGTTTCAGAAAGGTTTTGAACATGGCGGCTTCCCCGGGGCCTCCAATCGCGCTCCTCATGCCTTGCAGGCCTGCCTTCAGTGCGCGTCCCTGCGGACTTTGCGGAACGAAGCGTCCGAAGCTGGCCAACAGCACAATGTCTGTGGCTTCGGCCAGTACGACGGGTGCAAGCAGGTGCGGTCCGAGGGAGTGGCCGATGACGGCCCGTCGCTGCGGCGCCGCCGGATCGGGTGGTGCACTCCAGACGGGAGCGACTGGGCTGCGGCTGCCGTAGCCGCGTTCTCCATTGATCCAGTGCCATCCGTGGTGCTGGAAGCATCGCTGCCATGGCGCCCAGGCGGTGCCGTCCCCGCTCCAGCCATGCATCGCAATGACCTGTTTCATTGACGGAGCTCGCCATGTCGAAGTGTGTTCACCAGCGCATCCAGGGTCTTGTCGCGCTGACGGTGATGCAGCACCAGCCGAAGGCGGGACGTGCCCTCAGGCACGGTTGGCGGGCGGATGGCAACGGTGAGCATCCCTGCTGTCTCGAGCCGTTGCTGGTACTCCAGCGTTGGCTGATCACTCCCCACCAGCAGAGGCAGGATCGGCCCAATTCCGGCGGGGCGGGCCCATCCCTCGGCCTCAAAGCGATCTCTCCAGCGATTGCTTTGTTGCACCAGGTCGGATCCCCAGCCGGGATGGTCTTTCAGGAGGTCCAATGCCGCCAGAGCGGCGGCCGCCAGGGGTGGCGCCAGGGCTGTGGTGTACCGGAAGGCTCCGCTGGTCTGCAGCAGAGCGTCGGCCTGCTCTCGATCGCAGGCAAGGAAGGCTCCACTGCTTCCGAAGGCTTTGCCAAAGGTGCCACTGACCATGGTGATGCCCTCCACTCCCAGGCCAAGCCCTCGTCCTTCAAGTCCAAGGACCCCGAGTGCATGCGCTTCATCCAACAGCAGGCTGGCGTTGAACTTCCGGCAGAGAGCAGCCAGGGCCGGCACATCCGGGTTGGTGCCCTCCATGCTGAACAGGCTTTCGCTGATCACCACCAAGGGGGCGTCCGGGCGCTGGCTGTGGCATGCCTGCAATTGCCGGTGCAAAGCGTCGAGATCGTTATGGGCGAAGCGCTTCAGTTGGGCTCCGCTGGCCTGGACTCCCACCAGCAGCGAATGGTGGATCAGGCGATCCGCCAGCACCGTGGTGTGACGGTTGGCCAGGGCCATCACCGCCGCGAGGTTCGCTTGAAATCCGCTCGGAAACAGAAACACCCTGTCGCGTTGCAGCCATCGGGCCATGGCCGTCTCCAGGCGGTCATGCACAGGACGGCTTCCTGTGATCAGCCTCGACCCACCAGCACCGACACCACTGCGCCGCAACTCGTCCTCGGCCGCGGCGATCAGCTCCGGGTGGCGGCTCAGGCCCAGGTAGTCATTGCTGGCCAGGTCCACCAGGGCTGAGCCTGGCTCGTCGTCAAGACATGGATGCAGGCCTTCGCCATCTCGGGATGGCGCCCAGGTGCGCAGTCGTCGACGGCGGGTGGGTGGGACAGTCATAGCCTCTACTTTGGGTCCTGGTCGCCCTGCAGAGTGAGGGTGAATTTGCTGCTGTTTCCATCCGAGGCAATTTTGGGGTTGGAGCGCTTTACTCTTTTCTTCCCGTTATGGACCCTGCTGGCAGCGTTGCTCTCACTGCTGCAGCCCAACTTGTTTACCTGGGTGGCAGGGCCGGTGATCGTCTGGTCTCTCGCGCTGATCATGCTGGGCATGGGGCTGGGGCTCTCCCCCGCTGATTTCCGCCGGGCCATGATTCCGCCGCGGGCTGCCCTGATCGGCGTGGGAGCGCAGTTTCTGGTGATGCCTGCTCTCGCTGCATCGCTTGCCTGGGCCCTGAAGCTGGAGCCGCCGCTGGCTGTTGGGTTGATTCTGGTGGGGTGCTGCCCAGGGGGGACAGCCAGCAATGTGGTGGCTTTAATCGCTCGGGCTGATGTGGCGCTCTCGGTGGTGATGACGTCGCTGAGCACCCTTCTTGCCGTTGTGGTGACTCCCCTGCTCGCGAGTGCACTGGCGGGGCGCTACGTGCCGGTGGATGGCTGGACCCTGCTGGTGAATGTGATGCAGGTGGTGTTGGTTCCGGTGACGGTCGGCGTGGCGATCAAGCAGGGGCTTCCCCGATTGGCAGCCAGAGTGCAGCCGGTGATGCCGCCGCTGGCGGTCATGGCGATCGCTTTGATCGTTGCCGGAATCGTGGGCAGTCAGCGCGAGGTGCTTCTGCGTCAGGGAGGCCTGCTTGTGCTGGCCACGGCTCTTCTCCACGGTGGTGGCTTCCTGCTCGGCTTCCTGCTGCCGGCACTTCTGGGGGAACCCAGGGCTGTGCGCCGCACCATCAGTATTGAAGTTGGGATGCAGAATTCCGGACTGGCGGTGGTTCTGGCCCGATCCGGTGGATTCGCGAGTCCGCTCACCGCCCTCCCCGGGGCGATCTCCGCTGTGATGCACTCCCTGCTGGGCAGTGTTCTGGCGGCCCTATGGCGACAGCGTCCCTAAGATCCCGCCATGAAGGATCAGGACCCCCAGGCTGCACAGCCCGCCAGTGTGGGATCTCCTGATCCGGCGCAACTCTTTCCCTTCCCGCTGGATGACTTCCAGCTGGAGGCGATTGATGCCCTCAATCAGGGGCATTCCGTTGTGGTGAGCGCTCCGACAGGATCCGGCAAGACCCTCGTGGGTGAATACGCCATTTACCGGGCCATCTCCCATGGCCAGAAGGTGTTCTACACCACGCCTCTCAAGGCCCTTTCCAATCAGAAGCTGCGCGACTTCCGTGAACAGTTTGGGGCCGACAACGTCGGTTTGATGACCGGTGACCTCAGCGTGAACCGTGAGGCCTCAATCGTGGTGATGACCACGGAGATCTTCCGCAACATGCTGTACGCGGAAGCTGACGAGTCCGATGACCCGCTGGCGGATGTGGAGGCGGTGGTGCTCGATGAATGCCACTACATGAACGACTCGCAGCGCGGCACGGTTTGGGAGGAGTCGATCATTCACTGCCCATTGCCGGTGCAGCTGGTGGCCCTTTCCGCCACCGTTGCCAATGCCGGTCAGCTCACCGACTGGATTGAACGGGTTCACGGCCCCACGCGTCTGGTGCTCAGCGACTTCAGGCCCGTTCCACTCCAGTTCAGTTTCTGCAGCGCCAAGGGACTGCATCCGTTGCTGAATGACCAGGGCACCGGCCTCCATCCCAACTGCAAGGTGTGGCGTGCTCCAAAGGGGAACAAGCGCAAGGGACGTTCACAACGCCCTCCCCAGCCAGAGCCGCCCCCAATCAGTTTTGTGGTCGCTCAGATGGCGGAGCGGGAGATGTTGCCGGCGATCTATTTCATTTTCAGTCGCCGCGGGTGTGACAAGGCCGTGCGTGATCTCAGGGTGCAGTGTCTGGTCAACGAGTCCGAGCAAGCGCGCATCCGTGAACGTCTCAAGGCCTATACAGCGGCCAATCCCGAGGCCGTGCGCGATGGCTTGCATGCCGATGCGCTCCTGAGAGGAATTGCGGCTCACCATGCCGGCGTGTTGCCGGCGTGGAAAGAGCTGATCGAGGAGTTGTTCCAGCAGGGGTTGGTGAAGGTTGTGTTCGCAACGGAAACTCTGGCCGCTGGGATCAACATGCCTGCGCGCAGCACTGTGATCGCCGCTCTCTCCAAGCGCACGGAGAGGGGCCACAGGCCGCTGATGGCCAGCGAATTTCTGCAGATGGCCGGGCGTGCTGGGCGGCGTGGCCTGGATTCAAAGGGCTATGTGGTGACAGTGCAGAGTCGTTTTGAAGGGGTGCGAGAGGCCGGGCAGCTGGCCACAAGCCCGGCGGATCCCCTCGTCAGTCAGTTCACACCCAGCTATGGGATGGTGCTCAATCTGTTGCAGCGCCACGATCTGGCCAAGGCCCGGGAACTGGTTGAACGCAGTTTTGGCCGCTATCTGGCCAGTCTTGATCTGGTTGAGGAGGAGGAGATTCTTCAGCAGCTGCGTCTTCAGCTCGGGCAGTTGCAGGGCACAGCTGGTGATGTGCCCTGGGAAGATTTCGAAGACTATGAAAAG
The DNA here is from genome assembly GCF_014279875.1 of Synechococcus sp. MEDNS5. NCBI lineage: Bacteria > Bacillati > Cyanobacteriota > Cyanophyceae > Synechococcales > Synechococcaceae > Synechococcus > Synechococcus sp. MEDNS5. The sequence goes on along the minus strand of NZ_CP047952.1, from coordinate 1,932,132 downwards.
TTGCGCAGCCGCCTGCGCGAGGAAAGACGCCTCCTGCGCATCCTTCAGCAGCAGGCCGAGGAAACCCTGGCCCACGAGCTCACCCTGGCGCTCCAGTTCGCCAGTGTTGGCACGCTGGTCAGTCTCAAGGCTCCGCAGTTGCGCGGTGGAGTGACGCCGGCGGTGATCGTGGAGAAATGCGAGGGCCCCGGTCAGTTTCCGCTTCTGCTTTGCCTTACCAACGACAACGTCTGGCTCCTGCTCCCCTGCCAGGCGGTGGTCAGCCTGCATGCCGAACTGAGCTGTCTGCAGGTGGAGGGGCTGCAGACGCCTGAGCTCGGACGCGCTGGAGAGCTTCGCCATGGAGATCAGCAGAGCGGTGGCCTCGCTCTCGCTGTGGGCCACATGGCCCAACGCCATGACATGACCACACCCCAGTACGACCTTGCCGGGGAGGTTCTGACCCAGGTGCAGTCTGTTCAGGAGCTTGAGGCTGAGCTGGAGGCCCATCCAGCCCATCGTTGGGGGGATCGCAAACAGCTCAAGAAGCACCGCCGGCGCATGGAGGAGCTGGAACTAGAGATCACCGAGCGTCAGCAACTGCTCCATCACCGTGCCAACCGGCACTGGGACACGTTTCTTGCCTTGATGGAGATCCTTCAGCATTTCGGGGCTCTCGACGATCTGGTGCCCACGGAAATCGGCAGAACCGTGGCGGCTCTGCGGGGCGACAACGAGCTTTGGCTGGGTCTCGCGTTGATGAGTGGCCATCTCGATGACCTGCCTCCGGCTGAACTCGCTGCGGTGTTCGAGGCGATCAGCACCGAAGTGAACCGCCCCGACCTCTGGAGTGGCTTTCCGCCACCACCGCTGGCGGAAGAGGCCCTTCATGATCTCTCGGGAATCCGTCGGGAACTGCTGCGGGCTCAGGAACGTCACCGGGTTGTGGTGCCTGCCTGGTGGGAGCCCGAACTCATGGGACTGGTGGAGGCCTGGGCCCGCGGTGTGGCCTGGAATGATCTGATCGCCAACACCTCGCTGGATGAGGGTGATGTGGTGAGGATCATGCGACGCACCATTGATCTGCTTGCGCAGGTTCCTTATTGCGAGGCGATCAGCGAGCAGCTGCGCAGCCATGCCCGCCAGGCTCTGAAGGCAATCAATCGCTTCCCTGTGGCGGAAGCGGATGACTTGCTTAAGGCTGCAGCGGCGGAATCAGAGTCGTTGAATCCAGCGACCGAAAGGGCTGCCTGACCTCCCTGCGCAAAACTCCTAGCCCTGTGGAGAGGCCATGGAGGCTGGGTCGACGACGCGATCGAACTCTTCAGCGCTCACGTAACCCAGGTCCAGAGCGGCGCTTCTGAGGTCCATTCCCTGCTCGTGTGCGTACTTCGCAATCGCGCTCGCCTTGTCGTAGCCAATCACCTGGGTGAGCGGGGTGACGAGCATCAAGGACTGCTCCACATCCCTTTGGATGCGTGCGCGGTTGGGTTCCATCCCTTCAACCATGGCCACTCGAAAACAGTGACAGGCATCGGTGAGCAGGGTGATGGACTGCAGCAGGTTGAAGCCGATAAGCGGTTTGTACACATTCATCTGCAGATGACCACCAGCACCGGCCATCGCCACCGCAGCATCCAGGCCGATCACCTGGGTGCAGACCATGGCCATCGCTTCGCATTGGGTCGGATTCACCTTGCCCGGCATGATCGAACTTCCGGGCTCGTTCTCCGGAAGATGCAGTTCGGCGAGACCGGCTCTTGGTCCGCAGGCCAGCAGGCGGATGTCATTGGCAATTTTGAGCAGGCTGACCGCCAGAAGCCTGAGTTGCCCCATGGTGTTCACGAGTCCGTCGTGGCTGGCCATCACGGCGAACTTGTTGGGTGCTGTGGTGAAAGGGAGGCCTGTGAGTCGCTTGAGCTCCGCCGCCGCCTCGACGGAAAAGCCCTTGGGGGCGTTGAGCCCCGTTCCTACTGCTGTGCCTCCCAAGGGCAGAGGCAGGATTTCCTCCAGGCTGGTGTTGATGCGTCGCGTTGCGGTTCCGATCTGATCTCTCCAGGCCGATGCTTCCTGGCCGAGGGTGAGCGGGACCGCATCCTGAAGGTGGGTGCGGCCAATCTTCACGATGGATGCCCAGTTATCCGTTTTGATGCCAAAGGCCTCTTTCAGCAGTTGCAGTTCCGGCAGAAGGCGGCGGCTGATTGCTTCAGCGGTTGCCACATGAATGGCGGCAGGGAAGGCATCGTTGGTGGACTGGGAACGGTTGACGTGGTCATTCGGATGGATGGGCCGATGGCTACCGAGAGCCTCCCCAGCACGCAGCGATGCCAGATTGCTGATCACCTCGTTGAGGTTCATGTTGGTCTGCGTGCCGCTGCCGGTTTGCCAGACCCGCAGAGGGAACTGAGCGTCGTGGCGCCCTTCGGCGATGGCGGCCGCGGCTTCAACGATCGAGGCGCACTGGTCGCTGCTGATCAGACCGTGGCGCGCATTCACGATCGCAGCTGCCTGCTTGATGCGGGCGAGAGCATGAATCAGGGGGGTCGGGATCCGATCTGCGGCGATGGCGAAATTGTTGAGGGAGCGCTGGGTCTGAGCACCCCATAAGGCCTCCTCCGGCACCTGCACGGGGCCCATGCTGTCGTGTTCGGTGCGCGTCGCGTTGGTCATGGGTTCGAGGGGGGCCTCAGCACGAGGACAATGATCAGCAGCATCCCGCTGACGCTCACCACCACATAGATCCAGTCTGCGTAAGGGGTCCAGAACATGGTGCCGTCAGTGCATCAGAAGCGCATCAGAGCCTCAGCCGATCCCAGATCACGCCCAGGTTCGCTTGATGCAACTCCGTACTGAAGCAGTCCTCCAGCTGTTGGCTGCTGAGTTGTGCGGTGACCTCAGGGTCGCCGGCCAGGTTGGCGCGGAAATCGCCCCCCTCGGTGTTCCAGGCGCTGTGGGCGTTCCGCTGCACCACTCGGTAAGCGTCTTCACGGCTCATCCCGGCATCGACGAGGCCGAGCAGGACGCGCTGGCTGAACACCACACCCCCGTAAACATTCATGTTGCGGCGCATGTTGTCCGGGTACACGCCAAGACCGGCCACCACAGCCGTCATCTCCCGGAGCATGAAATGCAGCGTGACCGAACAGTCCGGAAGCATCATCCGTTCAGTGGAGCTGTGGCTGATGTCCCGTTCATGCCAGAGAGCCACATTCTCAAGGGCAGCGACGACATAACTGCGCAGCACCCTGGCCAGGCCGCTGATGCGTTCACTGCGGATCGGATTGCGTTTGTGGGGCATGGCTGAACTGCCTTTCTGGCCCTTGGCGAAGCTTTCCTCCACCTCGAGCACATCGGTGCGCTGGAGATTGCGGATCTCGGTCGCAAACCGGTCGAGGCTTGCTCCCACCAGAGCGAGGGTCTGGATGTAATCCGCATGACGATCGCGTGAGATCACCTGTGTGCTGGCCATGTCGGGGGTCAGGCCAAGACGTTCACAGGTCAGTCGCTCTACCTCCGGGTCGGTGTTGGCGTAAGTGCCCATGGCGCCACTCACCTGGCCCACCGCCACATCCCGTTCGAGGCGTTCGAGACGCTCAGCGTTGCGACGGGTTTCTGCCAACCAGCCTGCGAGCTTGAAGCCGAAGGTGATCGGTTCGCCATGGATGGCGTGGGAGCGGCCGATCATCACGGTGCCCTTGTGCGCCTTCGCAAGCCCGGCGATGGCCTGATCCAGGGCCATCAGTTCCTGTCTCAACAGCGCTACTGAAGCCTTGAGCTGAAGCGCCAAGCCGGTATCCAGCACGTCACTGCTGGTCATGCCCACGTGGATGTAGCGCCCGGCATCCCCCACATGCTCATTCACGTTGGTGAGGAACGCGATCACGTCGTGACGCACTTCGGCTTCGATCTCGAGGATCCGTTCCGGTTCGAAGGCCGCTTTGTTGCGGATGTCCTCCATGGCAGGCTCAGGGACACGCCCTAAGGAGCAGTTGGCTTCACAGGCGGCGACCTCTACATCGAGCCAACTCTGATACTTGGCACGGTCGGTCCAGATCGCGCCCATCTCGGGCAGGGTGTAGCGCTCGATCAAGGGCTCGCAGACGAACGGTCAATTCATGACCTTACGGCGACGTGGAGGCTCAGGCCGAGCGCAGGCGACGGTGCTCAACCTCCCACTGCACATGCTGACCCCAAGATTGCTGCCTGACCAAGCAAATGCCTCCTCGGCATTCGATCACCTGGAAAGGGGGAAGATCATTGGGATGATTCTCGATCGTGACGAAGGCTCCAGGGTGCAGGAGCTCAAGAACGTTGCTGTTGTTGCGGCAGCGGCGGTAGGGAGGCTGCTTGGCGGACATGTCCGTGAGGCGGCTTGGAGTGATCTTCTCGGACATCAACGGGTTCAGGGGTGAACCCCATGACTTTGTTCGGATTTCCACTCTGCTTTTATGAAGCAGTGCCTCGAAAACAACGGCTAGATCTGCATCTGCTGACGCTGGGTCTGGCAGCATCCCGTCAGCAGGCGCAACAGCTCATCCGTGCCGGGAAGGTGCGCGATCGCCATGGTCAGCGCTTGGAGAAGCCTGGTTATGAAGTTGCTGAAGACACGGTTGTTCGCGTGGAACAGCCGCCGCGATTCGTTTCACGGGGCGGGGACAAACTTCTTGCCGCGTTGTTGGCGTTCCCAATCCAGGTCGAGGAGCGGGTGTGCCTGGATGGCGGGATTTCCACAGGCGGCTTCACCGATTGCCTGCTTCAGCATGGAGCGCGCCGGGTGTACGGAATCGATGTGGGTTATGGACAAACCGCCTGGAGCCTCCGCACCGATGAACGGGTGGTGCTGAAGGAACGCACCAATTTGCGACGACTGATCCCGGAACAGCTTTTTGCTGAGAATGATCCCAGGCCCACACTGGCCGTGGCCGATGTGTCGTTCATTTCTCTGCAGCTTGTGCTTCCGGCTCTTTCCGGCTTGCTGCAGTTGGATGACCAGGGTGATCGCTGCTGTGGGTGTGAAGCTGTGCTGCTGGTGAAGCCGCAGTTCGAAGTGGGGCGTGACCGCGTGGGGAAGGGCGGCGTTGTTCGCGACCCAGCTGCCCATTGCGATGCCATTGCCACCGTGATTGCTGCAGGCAATAGCTTGAATTGGCGAGCTCGCGGGCTTGTGGGATCACCGATCACCGGACCCGCTGGTAATCACGAATATCTGTTGTGGCTGAGCGGATCAGGAGATCCCTCAGTCACAACAGAGGTGATCGAGGAAGAGGTCACAGCAACGCTCAACCGTTGATCCGGGCTTCAGAGTGCGGCGCCGTCACGATCGCCGGTACGGATCCGAACCACGGTCTCGACGGCTGAGATGAAGATTTTTCCATCGCCGATCTCTCCGGTTTTTGCAGCTTCAGCAATGGCGGTCACGACCGTGTCCACCCGTGCGTCGTCGACGACCACTTCGACCTTGAGCTTCTGCAGAAATTCCACAGTGAACTCGGACCCGCGATACCGCTCAACCTGGCCTTTCTGCCGGCCGAATCCGCGCACTTCACTCACAGTCATGCCGACAATTCCGGCGTTGACGAGGGCGAGTTTCACATCTTCCAGCTTGAACGGACGAATAACAGCTTCTACTTTTTTCATGACAGAACCTTCAGGCGGTTAGGGGAGGACCAGGTCGGAACTTACCGAGACGGTGAGAGGGTTGGAAGAGGGTCGACGTTTAAACCCGCCCCGGTGGCGTCCTGCCAAAGGGCTTCAGCATCCAATCGCGACACAGTCACCCGTCCATCGGCAAGGAGCTCCCAGTGTTGGGACTCGAAGTGGGTCTGGAGCCAGAGAATTCCGTGAACACTGGCAGGGGTCAATCGATAGGAAAGGCCGTCTGCCAGCAATCGGAGATCCATGAAATGGGCTTTAGATATAAACCCATTACGGCTGGTCTCTGGGCCAGTCGTTGTTTGATTCGATACCGAATCAGGATTTGGCGTGTTGCTGTCTGTGCTGATAAACGCTGCCGCGATAGTGCAGTTCGACGGTGTCGCTCTCTGCGGCCTGATGGCGCAGGGGCGCTTCATAGTGACTTCCGCGGTAGGTGTGTTCGACCTGTTGGTCGCTCAGCCGTTCGTGCTGAGCTGGGTCGTAGGCAATGCCTCGGTACGTGCGTTGAAGAGTGGTCATGAGATGAGCCTCGAAGGGGATGGTGGTTGTCCCGATTGCTGATCGGGGCCGCTTCGTGGGAAGGAGCGTTGCTTCGCCGCGCGAGTGGCTACTTCCGGCTGGAAAGGAGACGCATGACCGTCGCCTGAGCTCAACGTTTTGTCCTTCAATGCAGTTCTATCTCAAAAGTGTTGTTCATAGTGAACTTTTTGCTGATCTTGCTGGAAGAAATTCAGCGAATGCCCTGCCCTGAAAGCTTTGGGCCTCTCCGGCCGGGATTTAAGTTCTTTACAAACCGTTGCTTCTGATGCCTGTCATGAGCGGATCCCCTGCAGAAACGACCCGCACGCCTCTCTATGGCGAGCGAGCGATTGCCGAGGCTCAGTTGATCTGTTTCGACAACCCTCGCCCTGGCCGGCCATATGAGGTCTCGATTGAATTGCCTGAATTCACTTGCCTCTGTCCTTTTTCGGGATATCCGGATTTCGCTGTTTTGAGGCTTCTTTACCAGCCCGGCCCGCGCGTCGTTGAGCTGAAGGCGATCAAGCTCTATGTGAATGGTTATCGCGATCGCACCATCTCCCATGAAGAGGTGGCCAACCGGATTCTTGATGATCTGGTGTCAGCCTGCGACCCGGTTTGGATGCAGCTTGAAGCTGATTTCTATCCCCGAGGCAATGTTCATACCGTCGTGCGGGTCAGCCATGGGACTCGTCAAGCCTGCTGATGAGTTGCGGAAGTTCCGCAGCGAAACCCAGCAGGTTTCGATTGCAAAGCCCTCCGATGTGCAGGCGCTGATGCTTGTTGTCGCTGATCACCCAGATCTGACGGGTCGCAACCATGCTGAGCGCTCCGCCCAGGAGCGTGATGGCAAAGCCGGCGTAGACCAGGGGAACGCCGGGGTCACGTTTGAGCAATAACCCACTGGCAGGAAGGATGTCGATCACCTTCAGGGGTAAGCCCCTGACGTCTGCTCCTTCGCCTCCAGGTCTCAGATTGGTGATCAGTGCACCGTCCGAACCAAAGACCTGCACTGGACCCTGTTCACTGCTGGTGCTCAAAAAGACGGGTTCACTGCCGTCCGGACGCGTCGGCAGGACAAGCCCCCAGATCTGGTCTCCCAGCTCCGGGAAAGTGCTGAGGGGAAGCTGCAGCATCGGACTCCTGCCGATCTGCACCGTGATGGCAGCTAAGGACCAGTCGGCTTGGTAAACCGTCATACCCTGATAGCGGAGTGGATGGTTCACGCTGATCGTGCGGAGCTCGTCCTCCTTCCCCGGTGGTGACAGTGTCAGCGTGGATTGGAACTGTTCGGGGCGACCGGCAGGGTCACGCGTGATCGAAAACTGCTCAAGGGTGAGACTCAGGCGATTGGCGCCTGCTGCATCGAGAAGATCCAGAGATCGTCCTGGTGCCAGAAAACGTTCCAGGCGCTGTCCGGCGAGGGCTCCCCAGGCGGCGCCGATCAGCAAAAGCACCAAACCCGTGTGAACCAGCAGAGGACCGACCCGTCCCACGACGCCGCGGCGAGCTGCAAAGCGATCCTGATGCTGTCTCACCTGCCAACCCCGCGATTTCAGTTCTGTCGCCAGGCTGGACAGTGCGCCATCGCTGCTGGCACAGCTGAGCGTTTCCGCCAGGGCCAGCTTGCTCAGCTGACGCGGACGGGTGTAATCAATCCAACGCATCGCTGCTTGCAGAGCCGGCCATTGCCTGCGCCAACTGCAAAGCATCAGGGCCACGCCGAGCCAGGCGAGTAGGAACAGGAACCAAATGCTTGAGTAAAGGTGATCCAGCTGAAAGGCCAGCATCTGGTCACCATTGATCAATCCAAGCCAAGGATCGGCATTGAACCGTTCCAGGTACAGCTCAGGTGCTTCTTGCTGAGGAAGAATCGTTCCCACAGCACTGGCCGCCGCAATGAGCAGCAGCAGCACAATGGCCAGGCGAAGGTCGGAAAGAATCGCCAGTAAGCGATTGAATGTGCGCATCGTTAAACCAGCCGCGCAAGCAGCGTGAGTGATCCCACCGTGATCAGCACGGCTCCGCTGATGCTGGGGATCCATTGGCTCACGGGGCGGAGCGCCATCAATTTCGGCAGGGAAGCAGCCATGCTGCCCGCCAAGAGCAAGGGCAGGACCTGGCCGATCCCGAAGCTGCTCAGAAATAGAACTCCAACAACAACATTGCCTGTACTGGCGATCCAGCCGAGCAGAACGGCCAGTACTGGGGTTGTGCAGGGCGAGGCCGCCAAGCCAAAAGCCAGACCAGCTGCCAGGGGAGCGAGCGGTGCCGGCACTCGGGTGCTCCAGGCTTTGGGGTCTGGGCCCGCCGGCAGGGGGATTCGAACCACACCCAGAAGATTGAGGCCCATCACAATGGCGAGTCCTGCCACCAGGGTTGGGATCAGCCCTGGCACCTGGCCGTAGATTCCGCCCAGCAAACCGCTGAGACTTCCCAGCATCACCAGCGCGCCAACGATTCCGGCTGAAAATGCCAGGCTGCGTTGCCAGGGGGCCTGCCGACCTTCAAAACCGGCCAGATAAGCCAGGGTGACCGGAAGAAGGGAGAGGGAGCAGGGCCCAAGGCTGGTCAAGGCTCCTCCAATCAGAACCACGCCGAGACTGAGGGGTCCTGGTTGTGCCAAAGCGTGATTCAGCAGCTGCTCGCCGCTTCGTGCCAGATCCGAAAGCGCTAGGTCGAGGAAGGCGATGGTCGTGCCGGTCGGCCGGAAATCACAGAGCTCAAGCCTATCGATCAGAGCCTCAGTGCCGCCGAAGAGGCCTGCTCGATGTTCTTTGGCCACGGCCTCCAATCAGTCCGGTGGATTCCAGAGAGCAGCGGATTAGTAGTCCCACAATCATCAGGCTGGAGAGTAGAGAGTTTCCCCCGTAACTCATCAGGGGTAGGGGCAGACCTGTTGTAGGCATGGCCCCGGAGGCCACGGCCACATTCATGATGGATTGGCCAACCAGCAGTGTGGAACAGCCAATGGCAACAAGGCGCGCCTGATTGCTGCGGCAGCGCAGCGCCACGCGCAGGCCCAGGTAGCCAATCAGCATCAAGAAGAGCAGTAGAAGCAGAGAGCCCACGAGTCCAAATTCCTCGGCATACACCGCAAAAATGAAGTCGGTGCTTTGGATCGGCAGATATTGCAATTTCTGAGTTGAAAGCCCGAATCCCTCTCCGAACACACCTCCCGAGCCAATGGCCAGAAGGCTTTGAATCAGCTGATAGCCATCACCCTGAGGGTCTTTCCAGGGGTTCAGGAAGGAAATCACCCTGAGGCGTTGATATTCATTGATCAAAATGCTCGCCGTGCCCAGAACAGCACCTCCGATCGCCGTTCCGAACAGTGAAACGAGGGGCAAGCCCGCCGAAAAGGCCATCAACCAGATCAACAATCCACTCAAAGCTGCGGTGCTCAGGTTGGGTTGCTTCAGGATCAGGAGAACCAACAGCCCAAAACTGCCGAGCCACAAAAGCTTCTGATCCAGGCCGGTGCGTTTCCAGTGCGCGAAGAGGTTGGCTGCTTGCAGCACCACAAACGGTTTTACGAGCTCGGATGGCTGGATCTGGATCGGTCCGATCACGAGCCAACGACTGGCACCGTTCACCGTGGTTCCCATCACCAGTGTGGCGGCAATGAGCAGGCATCCAATCCAGAGAGCAGGGCCAGCCAGTTTCAGCCAGCGCCTCAGATTGGTGGACGCCGTGAACGCCATCAAACTCCAGCTTGCGGCCATCCACACCAGTTGCCGCTTGAGGTAGTAAGCACCCTCACCCTGCTCACGCGCTGCAACCCACCAGCTGGCAGAGGCCAGTACCAGCAAGCCTGCAAGGCTCCAAATGGCTGTGAGCGTGAGCAACAGTCGTGCTTCCGCGGGCCACAATGACCAATCGAGGGGGAGGTGACGTTCCCAGAACGGCCTCGAATCTTTTTCAGGATTCGTGCGAGTCCTCACGGTGCCCGACCGTGAGGATCGACTCCTCCTGGACATCACGGACGGGCTGCTCAAGAGTGCAAAAGGGAATAAGTGTATTGAGCCGTCTCAACCACGATTTGCCAAGGCATTGGTCATAAAAAAAACCCGGCCTTGGCCGGGTTCGCAAGCGTTTGTACTGCCTTCAATTTCCGACATTCACCTGGCGTGAGCCAGTGCAGAGTTCAACCTTGATGATTCGTCCTCCCTGCTTCTGGATTCGCTGTTGTTCAGCAAACCAGCTGTCGTACGGAACCCACTTCGTGAAGAAGGTGTTCTGCAATTCGCGCTGGGTCCGAACCTTTTCAGGGCTCGGAATGCAGGCGGTGACTTTGAACAACCGCATCGGTCTCAGTTGCCGAGACCGGAACAGATGTAGTCGAAGTAGACACCCATCTCCTTGCCTGCATCCGGGCCGACGAGGGAAGCGGTGACTTCTTTCATGGCTTGAATGGCTTGGACCGTGGCACCGATGGGCACCCCGAGGGAGTTGTAGGTCTCCTTAAGGCCGTTCAGCACCCGCTCATCGAGAATGGACGTATCACCAGCCAGCATGGCGTAAGTGGAATAACGCAGGTAGTAATCCAGATCGCGGATGCAGGCTGCGTAGCGACGGGTGGTGTACATGTTGCCGCCCGGACGGGTGATGTCCGAGTACAGCAGAGCCTTGGCCACTGCATCACGAATGATCGAGGATGCATTGGCACTGATGGTGGCAGCAGCCTTCACGCGCAGCTCACCGCTGGCGAAATAGCTCTCAAGGCTGCTCATGGACGACGTGTCCAGGTAGAGACCCTGAACATCGGACTTGTTGATGACGTTGGTGATCGCGTCTTGCATGGATCAGAGGTGACGGAAAGGGGCGTGAAGTCCGGTGATTCAGGCGAGGGCGCCGACCACGTAGTCGAAGTAGAAACCAGCTTCCTCGGCGTCGGCGCCACTGAGGAGGCCCATGGCGACGGTCTTCATTTCACGGACCGCTTCAGCCATGGCTTCAAGGGGGGTGCCCAGGGAGCGATAGAGCTCACGGGCGCCGATCACTCCGATTTCTTCGATGGGGGTCACATCACCTGCGACGACCCCGTAGGTCACGAGACGCAGGTAGTAATCCATGTCACGAAGACAGGTCGCGGTCATTTCCTCGCCGTAGGCATTGCCTCCGGGAGAGATCACGTCGGGACGTTTCTGAAACAGCTGACCGCCAGCCGTTTTGACGATGCGCTCACGACTCTCGCTGAGAACCTGAGCGACTCGAAGACGACGCTGTCCGCCGCCGACGAAGGCCTTGATCTGGTCCAGTTCTCCTGGACTGAGATAGCGGGCTTCGGCGTCCGCGTTGATGATCGAGTTGGAGACGATGCTCATGCAGTTCTACCTCGAAGCAAGCGGCCGCCCGTAGGAGACCGATATCCGGTGTGTGGTGGTGGTGATCTCGACAGAGATCGGTAAGCAGCTTAAGGGCCGCTGGTGCTCAGATCGTGGAGATTCGAGCTTGAGGGCCGTCAGATGTTGTATCTGTTGACCTTCGGGGATGCCGTCGGGCATCACCCGAAAGGTGAGGCCGATCGAGTGTGATTCTCAGGCAGCTTCCAGGCAGGGTTTGGTGCTGGTAACAGATCTTCATTCCGGACTCAGGTTTTGATAATCAGGCATTAAAAAGCCAGCGGTTGAGATACCTCTGGCGTTGTTATTTGCGAGTTGTCGTAATCCGAAATAAAGAGTGCGGTGACGGTTGAGGAGTGCTTACAGGGATTGGCTTGGTGGTGGTGTCAGTCCGGCGTTGCCGCTGTAGAGGGACGCTGTGCGGGTCAGCGTTGACTGGGCCACGCCTGGCTGGGAGTTCAGACCCTGGAAGTCAGGAACCTCAGAGGGTTCGAATCCGAGCTTGGAACGAAGTTTCAGTAACTCCTGAACAGCTGCACTTTGCCCTGACTCCGCTCTCAAGACCAAAAAACGACTCGTTTCTGCTGGAGTGGATGCTCTGCCAACCAGTGCCATCGTGGCTGCGGTGGCAGCGCGTAACGGCGCCATTCTGGAGAGTCTCTCCAGGAAGGCTTCGCTGGTGGCGACTGCAGCGACAAACCCCTCGAGGTCGATCTGGCCATCTCGCAGTCGGGATTCGCTGGTGATGAGCCGTTCGCTTTCCAGTGGGACCCGGTTGAGAAGTTGCCGATAGGTGGCATCAACAACCTCTCTCAGCTCTGATTCGCTGGGGTTGCGTGGAAGTGAACGCTTCACTGGCAGTCCTGATCGACGCTGATAACCAGAGGCGTCTCCCAGGGTCAAAGCCGACTGCATCCCCTCCTTGCGTGGGTCCTGCTGGGTGGTTCGGGTGAACCGGGAGTCGATCGTTCGGCTCCAGGTTTTTGCCGCTTCCTCGGGAGATGCTGTTGGGGCTGCTGTTCTCTGCGGACGCCGACGCATCAGCGCCGTCCACTGGGATGCCGGCATGGAGCTCACCTCAGCGCGCCACTGACCGGCAGCGGTTTGCGTTTGACCCTTCAGATTCCTATTGGTGACATCGCTGGTTGTGCGCATGCGATCGTTGCGAACCGGGTCGGGACGACGTCCCATGGTCAAGTCGACAACAGCTGTGAGATCGATGGGGCGTCGCAGGGCGGGTGCCCGGCGCGTGTTCAGATCAGCTGGCGTGATGAACCGCTCGTAGGGAACGGTGTCCTCACCAAAGCAATCCTTGTAATCCTGTCCGTTGATCAACGCATCAACCAGTCCGTAGAAGCCTTGGCGGGCAGCGGTGTCGAAAAGAGCATCAATTTCCCAGCGACCAAAGGTGGGTCGCCCCAGAAGTCTGCGATGCATCACTTCGATGGCTTTGGTGATGTAGAGACCTTCCCAGTAGCGACGACGGAACGCATTGGAGCGGGCAACGGAACGCACGAAGTCGCGAAGACTGATGTCTCCGTTTTCGAGTCGAGCCTCCTCTGAGCTGAGCCGCTCTCCTGCGTAGCCGGCTGTTCCGAGAACCTGCACGTAAACCGCTTTGATCACTGCCTGGGTGGAGGATTCGGTGTTGCGAATGCTGGGCTGGCCACCTCGGCGAGGCACGGCGGCGCCACCTGTCGCGATCTGCTGAAGACGCAACACTCTCGGGCCGACCTTGCGGGGGCGGCTGCCTCGGAACTGAGGACTGTCCATCTGGCCGGGTTGGGCCATGCCGTTGCTAACCAGCAGTCGGCGGGTGTCGTAGCCGAACGGCGCCGGTCGCGTTGCGACCGCCGCCGTCGACGAGGGGAAGATCGCGCCGTATTGGTTGCCGACGGGATCATTGCCTCCGCCATAGACATGCTGATCCCCGAGCGGCTGGCGGTAGGAGGCGTAGAGCGTGACGTACTGAGGAGCCCCCTCGAAGGGTGCGCTGAACCGGAACAAACGACGGTTTGAACCCCAGCCGGCACTCTCCTGGGCTTCTTCACCAAGATCGCGCAGGTAGGGAACCGTTTCCTCCCCAAAAGTCTGGGCGTACTCACTGCCGTTCACGAGTACATCAACCAGTCCGTTCAGGCCCTGCTCGCTCACGATCGAGAACGCTTTGCGGAATTCTTCGAGGGAGCTGATGCCACGGCCGAGGAAATGTCGGTAGGCCAGTTCCACGACTCGACTGTTGACGAAGCGACCGTAAAACTGGGTTCGATACTCCTTGCTCCGGCCCAGAGCGCGAATGAACTCGCGCATGGAGATCTTGCCCTGCAAGAGCTGGCTTGCCTCGGTGCGACAGGGGGTTTGGGAGTAGCCCTTGGCGATGTCTCTCTCGAAGACCTGTCGATAGGCGGCTTTCACGACCTCAGCTTTCTCGGCGCCGGAGAGACCGGGACGCATTTCAAAGCGCTGGGCTGACTCGGCGGCTAAGGCATAGATCGCTGGCAGCTGCAGGCCCTGGCGGACGGCGCTCCCAGGCTTCTGCCGTGTGGATGGGGTGGCGACAGCCAGTTCCTGGAGAAGAACGTTGAAGCAGTCGATCGTGAGACGGCGCGCTTCAGGCAGCTCACGAAGCAGCTGGGCCGAGGCCGCACGCATTTCCTGCAGCGCCACGTTGGTCGCCGTCAATGAACAGTTCTTCAGAAGAATGTCCCGAAGTCCTCGGGTGTTCACCGAGAGAATGCTTGGGTCTCCGGCGACAAGGGCATAGCCCACGTAACGGAGAAACCAGCCCATGTCGCGCACGGATTTGCGCATGAACGCCGGACCGTATTTGGCCACGCTGATGGCGTTGAACCCGGTGGGAAGCACCACACGGACATCGGCATCTCCGCTCGTTCCATCCAGAAATCTGGTGAGGAAGTTGCCGCGCTTGGTGGTTCCGCTTTCTCCTGTGAAGGTGCGGACCGATTGTTCGAAGGCGACTTGATCCGCTGCCAGGGGTGTGTCATCACCCACCTTCCGATCCTCTCCGGTTGTGAGAGGGCTTTCGAGGAAGGAGAGGGGTGTGCCGCCCACGAAGATTCTGTTGGCCGCTCGAGCCACGATCGACTCAGCGTTGGCCGCAATGATCCGCGAGGCCTCGAGCCTGTCGTTGCCGCTCCGGAAAAAAGTGATTAGCGAGTCCAGCTCCCCACCATCGGGGAAACGATCCTGCTGCTCCGCTTGGCGAACGCTGGAGAGCGGCAGTGTGTCGTACAGCTGGGGGGAGACCCTGGGGCTGCCGCTGCTGGCGGTCACGGTCATGAACGGAAGCAAGCCGGATCCGGCCAGGTTACGGCTCGTGCCCAGAGCACTTGGAGTGCCATGAACAAATGTTTGCAGGGGTTGCTGTCGGAAGTGACGCATTGCGAGGGCGCATGAAATGCTCCATCGCAAGCCGATCGGCCCCTGGAGCCCGTAGCTGATGAATCCAACCCCATCCGACGCAGCCACCCCGGTGGTGAGTGATTTCTACGACCGTTTCCCCTATCCGGGTGACCCCATCCAGGACGGCCCACCTCCTGGGTACAACTGGCGGTGGTGTCTGGAGAGCGTCGATGGCGCAGTGAGGGGAGAGATCCCTGAGCGTGATCATGCAGCGACGCCTCTTCGAATCCTTGATGCGGGCTGTGGGACTGGCGTGAGCACCGACTATCTCTGCCATCTCAACCCTGGAGCCGAGGTGCTGGCCGTCGACATCAGCGCCGGTGCTCTAGACGTGGCCAGAGAGCGGTTGCATCGCTCCAGAGGAGCGATGCAGGTTCGATCACTGCGTCAGGAGCAGCGGAGCCTTCTAGATCTGAACGGTGAGGGGCCGTTCGATTACATCAATTCCGTTGGTGTGTTGCATCATTTGCGTGAGCCTCTGGCTGGTCTTAAGGCGCTTGCTGCGCTGCTGGACGACGACGGCTTGATGCATCTCTTCCTTTACGCCAATGCTGGGCGTTGGGAGATCCATCGCACGCAGAAGGCCCTAACCAGGCTTGGAGTGGGACAGGACAGTGAGGCTCTGCGTCTTGGCCGGGAGCTGTTGGATGTGCTCCCTGAATCCAATCGCCTTCGCCGTAACTATGAACAGCGGTGGCTAATCGACACCGCTGCTGACGCCAACTTCGCAGATATGTATCTGCATCCCCAGGAGACCAGCTATGACCTCGAAACCCTGTTTGCCCTGATCGAGGCCTCCGGGCTTCATTTCGTTGGTTTCTCCAATCCTTCGGTCTGGGATCCGGCTCGACTTCTGAACGGTGACCTCCTCGCACGGGCCCAAGCACTCCCTGTCGAGGATCAGTGGTTTCTGATCGAGGATCTCGACACGGAGATCAGTCATTTCGAGTTTTTTGTTGCGCGGAAGCCTCTTCAAGAGCGGCGCTGGGAAGACGATGGAGACCTGTTAAGAGCGCGGACCCGCCGCCAGTCCTGTGTGTGGGGGTGGCCTTCCGCCAGCTTGCTGGGTCCTGATCTTGAGCCGATTGCTTTGTCTGCGCAGGAAAAGCAGCTGCTCGAGGCCGTGGACGCCCATCCTGAGCATTCCCTTGGTGAGCTTGGTCTCGGCCCCTGGACTGCTGATGTGGCAAGGACTCTGATCCAACGTCGTCTGCTTTTGCCCCTTGCTGAAGCAGGGGGGGGCGGGGAAAACGCGTGATAGATTCCGCGCGCTTTCTCAGGCGTTGTTTGCTGGCTACCACTCCGATCGAATCAAGTGCAGCATCAGTTGCGACCGATTCGGGTATGGGGGAGTACGCCAGGCTTCAGCGGCGTCTGATGCTGGCCACCCTCATCGTTTCCTTGGCTGCGGCTCTTGTCGCCCTTGTTCGATTCGATGTTCTGGTGGCCCGCAGCCTGCTGGTGGGCTCGTGTGCTGGTCTTCTGTACCTGCGCTTACTCGCCCGCAGCGTGGCCAGGCTCGGCGGAGGCTCCCGTCAGGTTGGGCGATTTCAGTTGGTGGTGCCAATGCTTCTCATCGTTGCGGCGGCCAAACTTCCCCAACTCGAACTTCTCCCCGCCTTCATCGGATTTCTTCTCTACAAGCCCGCTTTGATTCTTCAGACCGTCATCGACGCCTGAATTCGCGCACTCATCACCGTCATGGTTCCGTCGCTCCTTAATCTGCCTTTCGCCGAACTCGAGGTTGGTCAGCATCTCTATTGGCAGATCGGCAATCTGAACCTGCATGGCCAGGTTTTCCTCAGTTCTTGGGTCGTGATCGGCTTGCTGCTTCTGCTCGTTGTGAGCGGAACCCGCAAGATGGAACGCGATCCCAAGGGGGTTCAGAACCTGCTGGAATACCTTTGGGATTACCTGCGGGAGCTCGCACGGGAACAGATCGGCGAGAAGGCTTACAGAGACTGGCTTCCTTTCGTGGGAACCCTGTTTCTGTTCATCTTTGTTTGCAACTGGGGCGGTGCTTTGATTCCCTGGCGCCTGGTCGAGCTTCCCAATGGAGAGCTCGGTGCCCCAACAGCCGACATCAACACCACCGTTGCCATGGCTCTGCTGGTGTCTCTCTCTTACTTCTATGCGGGGCTGAGCCGCAAAGGGCTGCGTTACTTCGAGTACTACGTGGAGCCGACTCCGATCATGCTCCCGTTCAAGATCATCGAGGATTTCACCAAGCCTCTTTCGCTCTCGTTCCGTCTTTTCGGAAACATTCTTGCTGACGAACTGGTGGTGGCCGTTCTTGCCTTCCTTGTGCCTGTGCTGGTACCGCTTCCCGCCATGTTCCTCGGCCTGTTCACCAGTGCCATCCAGGCTCTGATTTTCGCCACCCTCGCCGCGAACTACATCGGCGAGGCTGTGCACGAAGAGGCCCACTAGGTCTCGTCGTGCCTTTCGCAGGTCCCCCGTGATCTGCTAAACACATCGCGCGCAGGTCCGGGTGGAACCGGGCCCGCCCTCCATCGTGGGGGTGTCCCGGGCGCGTCCTGCCCTTTCCGCGCTCATCCTGCGCATCTCCAACCGCTTTCCACCAATGAGTGATCTGACCTCCGCCGCTTCCGTTCTGGCCGCCGCCCTTGCGGTGGGTCTCGCCGCCATCGGCCCTGGTATCGGCCAGGGCACCGCAGCCGGTCAGGCTGTGGAAGGCATCGCCCGCCAGCCTGAAGCTGAAGGCAAGATCCGCGGAACCCTGCTGCTCTCCCTGGCCTTCATGGAAGCTCTGACCATCTACGGCCTGGTGGTGGCACTGGTTCTTCTGTTCGCCAACCCCTTCGCCGGCTGATCAGATTCGGAATAAGGGTGACTTTCCGTCACCCCACTCCTCTGATCTGCTCGATTTGACTTACCCAATCGCATCCTTCCATGACCTGGCTTCTGCTCGCTGAAGCAGGTGTTCCGGAGGGAGGTCTTTTTGACCTCGATGCCACCCTTCCGCTGATGGCGGTTCAGGTGGTTCTCCTCACCTTCCTGCTCAATTCCCTGTTCTTCCGGCCGGTCGGCAAGGTCGTGGAGGATCGCGAGGGTTACATCGCGACCAGTCGTGCTGACGCCAAGCAAAAGCTTGAGCAAATCAAACGACTGGAAGCCGATCTCCAAGATCAACTCCGTGGAGCCCGTCAGGCCGCTCAGGCCGCCATTGTCGAGGCTGAACAGGAAGTTGATCGTCTGTACCGCGAGGCTCTTGCCGAAGCGGAGGCCGAAGCCAATCGCATTCGCGAGAAATCACGGCGTGAGATCGAGACCCAACGAGAATCCGCCCAGGCTCAGCTCATGAGCCAGGTGGATCAGCTCAGTGCCCAGATCATCAACAGACTTCTGGCCGCCTGACGATGACCATGTCTTTCCCACTGTTTGCCTCGGAAGGCGGGTTCGGCCTGAACCTCAACCTTTTCGAGACCAACCTCATCAACCTCGTCATTGTGATCGGGGTTCTGTACTGGTTCCTGAAGGGCTTCCTAGGGGGCATCCTTGAGCGTCGCCGGCAGGCGATTCTGAAGGACCTTGAGGATTCCGAGGGCCGGCTGCGTCAGGCCACAAACGATTTGGCCCGTGCCCAGGAGGATCTTGCTGCTGCTCAGCAGAAAGCAGAGAAGATCCGTGTCGACGGCAAAGCCAGGGCTGAAGCCATCCGCAAGGATGGTGAGATGCGAACGATCAATGCCATGGCTGCTGTCAAGCAGGATGCACTGGCTGATCTGAATGCTGAAGGTGCTCGCCTCACCGAACAACTGCGCCGCGAGGCTGCACTGGCTGCCATCGACAAGGCGATGACAGAACTTCCCGGACGTCTTGATGCAGCGGGCCAGTCCCGATTGATCGATGCCTCCATCAGCAACCTGGAGGACGCCTGATGCCACTCCTGAACACCCTGGCGACTCCGTACGCCGAAGCTCTTCTGCAGGTCACTGACGGTCGCAGCGAATCAGATGACGTCGCCGCTCAGTGCAAGGAACTCCTTACGGTCTGGGACTCCAGCACCGCCTTGCGCGAAGCCATGACATCGCCGGTGCTTGAGCCTGCTGCCAAGAAAAAGGCCCTCGGACAACTTCTTGCAGAGCAGATCAAGCCGTCACTGATGAACCTTCTCAAGGTTCTCGCTGATCGGCAGCGCTTGACCGCTCTCGATGCTGTTTTGCGCCGCTATCTGGAGCTGTATCGCGAATCCCGCAACATCTCCCTGGCTCACGTCCGCAGCGCTCAAGCTCTGTCTGACGAGCAGACCGCAGCCCTCACGGCAAAGGTTCAGTCCATGGTCGGAACCGGTTCCGTTGAGATTGATCTCACCATCGACGCCAGCCTGATCGGTGGCTTCGTGATCAATATCGGCTCTCAGGTTATCGACGCCAGCCTGTCTGGTCAGGTTCGTCGCCTTGGGCTTTCGCTCGCGAAGGCGAGCTGAGCACCTCTCTCTTCACCCCCACGCTCCTCCTCTCACGCCCCTTTCCAGGGTTTACCCGCCATGGTTTCCATCCGTCCCGACGAGATCAGCGCCATCCTCAAGCAGCAGATCGAGGACTATGACAAGTCTGTTTCGGTCAGCAATGTGGGTTCCGTCCTGCAGGTGGGCGACGGCATTGCCCGTGTCTACGGCCTTCAGCAAGTGATGGCAGGGGAACTCGTTGAGTTCGAAGATGGTACTGAGGGCATCGCGCTCAACCTCGAAGACGACAATGTCGGCGCTGTGCTGATGGGTGAGGGCCTTGGGATCCAGGAGGGCAGCACCGTTCGGGCCACCGGCAAGATTGCATCCGTGCCCGTCGGCGATGGTCTTCTTGGTCGTGTGGTGAATCCTCTGGGTGTTCCCCTCGATGGCAAAGGTGATCTGGGTGCCTCTGAAAGCCGTCTGATCGAATCACCGGCTCCCGGCATCATTCAGCGCAAGTCGGTGCATGAACCGATGCAAACCGGCATCACTGCCATCGACGCGATGATTCCCATTGGCCGCGGTCAGCGTGAGCTGATCATTGGCGACCGTCAGACCGGCAAGACCGCTATCGCCATCGACACGATCCTCAATCAGAGGGATCAGGATGTCGTCTGCGTTTACGTGGCCATCGGTCAGAAAGCAGCGTCAGTCGCTCAGGTGACTGAGGTGCTGCGTGAGCGTGGTGCCCTCGATTACACGGTGATTGTGGCGGCCAATGCGTCTGATCCTGCGGCACTCCAATACTTGGCTCCTTACACCGGTGCATCGATTGCCGAGTACTTCATGTACAAGGGCAAAGCCACATTGGTGATCTACGACGACCTCTCCAAGCAGGCTCAGGCTTATCGCCAGATGTCCCTTCTGCTCCGTCGTCCGCCCGGTCGTGAGGCCTACCCCGGTGATGTGTTCTATTGCCACAGCCGCCTGCTGGAGCGTGCCGCCAAGCTGTCTGATGCTATGGGCAAAGGTTCGATGACGGCACTGCCCATCATTGAGACCCAGGCCGGTGACGTGTCCGCCTACATCCCAACCAACGTGATTTCAATCACCGATGGTCAGGTGTTCTTGAGTTCCGATCTGTTCAACTCCGGTCTGCGCCCCGCCATCAACGTGGGTATTTCCGTGAGTCGTGTTGGTGGTGCTGCGCAAACCAAGGCCATCAAGAAGATCGCTGGCACGCTCAAACTTGAACTCGCACAGTTTGATGAACTCGCTGCCTTCTCACAGTTCGCTTCCGATCTCGATGCGGCAACCCAGAAGCAGCTCGGCCGCGGCAAGCGCCTGCGCGAGCTGCTCAAGCAGTCTCAGTTCAGCCCGCTGATCCTTGCTGAACAGGTCGCCATCGTTTACGCCGGTGTAAAGGGTTTGATCGATGATGTGCCCGTGGATCAGGTGGTTCAGTTCTCTCGCGAGCTCCGCGAATACCTCAAGAGCAACAAGCCTGAGTTCATCGAAAAAATCCAGACTGAGAAAGTTCTCAGCCCTGAGGCGGAGACCATGCTTAAAGAGGCCGTCGCTGAAGTCACCTCCACCATGCTGGCAACGGCCAACTGAGGTCCTGAGACATGGCAAATCTCAAAGAGATCCGCGATCGGATCAAATCAGTTAAGAACACCCGCAAGATCACCGAGGCCATGCGCCTTGTGGCGGCAGCCAAGGTGCGTCGTGCCCAGGAGCAAGTTCTGCGCAGCCGTCCTTTTGCGGATCGTCTGGCCAGGCTTCTGGAAAATCTGCAGGCGCGTATGCGTTTTGAGGATGCCGACGCTCCCCTGCTAGAGGAACGTTCCCTTGAAACGGTCACCCTTATGGCGGTGACAGGCGATCGTGGCCTCTGCGGTGGCTACAACGCCAACATCATCAAGCGCACTGAGCAGCGTTTCGCTGAATTGCAAGGCCAGGGCTACAAGGTGAATCTTTTGTTGATTGGTCGAAAGGCCATCAGCTATTTCACCAATCGCAGTTACCCGATTCAGGCCACATTTACTGGGCTTGAGCAGGTGCCAACGGCTGATGAAGCTGGATCCGTGGCGAACGAGGTGTTTGCGGAGTTTCTCTCTGAAACCACCGACCGGGTTGAAATTATTTTCACCAAATTCATTAACCTGGTGAGTTGCAAGCCCGTAGTTCAGACCCTTCTTCCGCTCGATCCTCAGGGAATTGCTGATGCTGAAGATGAGATCTTCCGCCTCACCACCAAAGACGGCGATCTCAGGGTGGAAACAGGTTCGGCTCCTGCCAACACACAACCGGAGCTCTCCTCCGAGATCGTGTTTGAGCAAAGTCCAGATCAGCTTCTGAACGCACTCTTGCCTCTCTATTTGCAGAATCAGGTGTTGCGTTCACTTCAGGAGGCTGCTGCCTCGGAACTGGCGAGCCGAATGACGGCCATGAACAACGCCAGCGACAACGCCAAGGCTTTGGCCAAAACCCTGACTCTTGACTACAACAAAGCCCGTCAGGCTGCGATTACCCAGGAGATTCTGGAAGTGGCAGGAGGCGCAGCTGCTGTTGGTTGATGAGAAACTCATCAACCTGATTGTCTCAAGCCGGCCTCAGTGCCGGCTTTTTTGTTGCAATCCAAGGTCCCCTTCAGCGTGGTGCATGACCGATGCTGGAGGTCTGCTGCCCCTTCGATGTGGAGCTTCACGCCCTTTTCCCAACGGTGGTGGCCACCGATCGGATGGCGATGGACCCCCTCACGCTGGCGGGGCAGCTGCAGACACTTCTGAGCCTGCGGGGCGAGGCGGTCAGCAATCCCGATGAAGGTTGTGCATGGACCGGGGATCTCCATGGCCTCTGGCAGCTGCATCAACATCACGACTTCCGATCCCTGGCGGATGAAGTGATTGCACGGGTTTGGATCTATCTGGAACGTACAGGATTTGATCTTGACCAGATCGCCTTGCACCTCCAACGGAGTTGGCCTGTGCTCAGCATGGCCGGGCAAGTGGTGGGTCGGCATCACCATCCCAACGCCCATGTCAGTGCCGTTGTGTATTTGAGTGGTGATGGTCAGGGTCAGGAGGGAGCTCTCTGTCTTCATGCAAGGCATCAACTGAATGAGCTGGTGCCAGGGCTTGCCGTGGGCCATGGGGGGCCGATTCGAGAGCATCACCCCCACAATCAGAGGCTCTGGACACTGAACCCTGAACCTGGTCTTCTGGTGATCTTTCCTTCCCGGTTGGATCACAGTGTTGGCGACAACAACGATGAGGAGTCACTGCGGGTGTCGATCAGTTTCGACTTCGTGCTCACGGCCCTGGCTTCGTCTTCGCCTGCGGAGTACCTGGCGCCCCATCCCCATCAGTGGCATCGCTGTGAGCGCCCGTTGTCCTGAGAGGATGCGGTCTTCCAGGACAATCTCGAACGGATGAGCGACTCCACGGCAGCGACCTTCGCCATCAGCGTTGAGCTGGATGGGCAGACCCATCAGTTCCAGTGCAGCGCCGATCAGACCGTGCTTTCAGCCGCTGAAGCAGCGGGAGTGGCGGTGCCCAGCTCCTGTTGTGCCGGCGTGTGCACGACCTGTGCCGCCCGCATCCTCGATGGAACCGTGCATCAACCGGATGCCATGGGAGTGAAGGAGGAGCTCCGCCAAGACGGCTTTGCACTCCTGTGTGTGAGTTATCCACGCTCAGATCTCAAGGTTCTCGCGGGTCAGGAGGATGCTCTCTACGAAGCGCAGTTTGGTCAGTATCAGAAGTGAGGATTGAGTCGCTTCAGCTGCAGCTGGCGCTTCCAGCCCACCGAGCGGCCTCGGATTGGCGTCGCAGGATCCTGGACCATCTGCGCGTGCATGGCGAGCCGCTGCGCTGGGCGATCACGTCGGTGATGGACTTGCCAGAGGGTGGTTCTGAGGTGGTGATCGAAGCGGTGATGCTTCAGCACGGGGGGTGACGTGATGGCTGCTGTCTTCCCCACACTGATGATTGTGCCTACAGGGATTGGCTGCGAGATCGGAGGCTTCGCCGGCGATGCCCTTCCGGCTGCGCGGGTCCTCGCGGCAGCCTCGGGCTGCCTGGTGACCCACCCCAATGTGATGAATGGGGCCGCCCTTTACTGGAGCGACGAACGCATCTTTTATGTGGAGGGATGGGGGCTTGATCGATTTGCAGCCGGGGAGCTGGCGCTTCGGGGAGGACGGCGACAGCGTGTTGGCTTGCTGCTCGATGCTGCGATCGAACAGTCTCTTCGGGACCGCCACCTGCAGGTAGCGGATGCCTGTCGCGCCACGCTCGGCCTGGAGATTGGCCCGGTGGTCACCACGGATGTCGCTCTCGGAGTCACGCTACGGCAGGGGGAGAGTGGGGTGAGCTGGGGCTCGCTCGAGCGCCCTGATGCGTTGCTTCGCGCTGGGGAGAAGCTGCGTGACGGGGGTGCCTCAGCGATCGCCGTGGTGGCTCGATTCCCGGATGATTCCGGCAGCGAAGCGTTGCAGGCCTATCGCCACGGAAGCGGTGTGGATGGGTTGGCTGGTGCAGAGGCGGTGATCAGCCATCTGCTCGTGCGGCATCTTCAGATCCCCTGTGCCCATGCACCGGCTCTGGCTCCCTTGCCCCTGGATCCCCAGCTGGACCCGCGGGCGGCAGCTGAAGAGCTGGCGCATACCTTCCTTCCCTGCGTTCTCGTGGGGCTCAGTCGCGCACCCGATCTGATTCAGTCGGCATCGGCGCAGCCTGGAGATCTGCTGGCCACCGGACTCGGGGCCCTTGTGGTGCCTGAGGGTGCCTTAGGGGGTGAGGCCGTTCTGGCCTGTTTGGAGCAGAACGTCCCAGTGATTGCTGTCACCAACCCTTCGGTGCTGCAGGTGTCGTCCTATTCCATGGGACTTGAGGGTCGGGTGGTTGCGGCTGCGACCTACGCCGAAGCCGCCGGGTTGGTGCTGGCGATGCGGGAGGGGGTGGCGTTGCCATCGCTGCAGAGACCCCTTCCTGGTTTGGATGTGTTGACTCTCGCTCAAGACTGAGCGCATGGCCAGGGGATTTGCTGGTGCCACGTTGGCGTCATGTTGCGGTCCTTGTCATCGGGGACTGGCGAAGGCCCGAATGGCTTGCAGCGCATTCCGTCGCATCTGGACGGCGCAGTGTCTTCAGGAAATCTCGTTGTTTCAGAGACGGGATGGGCAGCTCAGCGCAGGCATGCCATGGGATGGCGTGGCGGAACGTTTAAGGCCTTCGCGACACCTGGATGGCAGACCGATCCTTTCACGGTGTTCAAGCCAGACAGCAATTCGGGCCGCTCCGTGACGGCTTCTTCCAGTCCTCGTCCAGCGATGCCAAGGATGTATGGCAGCGTGACACTCACCAGGGCTTCCGTGGACGTGAACGGTACGGCTCCAGGCATGTTCCCGACGGCGTAGTGCTGCACTCCATGGATGCTGATCGTGGGATTGGTGTGGGTGGTCTCTCGACTCGTGGCGATGCATCCGCCCTGGTCGATCGCCACATCCACGATGGCTGAACCGGGTTTCATCTGTTTCACCATGTCCTCGTCGACCAGTGTCGGGGCCCGCCCTCCTGGGGTGAGCACGGCACCAATGAGCAAGTCGGCGGTAGGCACGAGTCGCTCCAGCAGTCCCCTGCTGCTCACCACACTCATCAATCGCCCTCGCCGGTCGGCCTCCAGGCTGCGCAAACGCTCCGGTGATCGATCCAGGAGCATCACCTCGGCATCCATGGCTGCTGCAAGCCGTGCCGCATTCCAGCCGACGGTGCCAGCCCCAAGCACCACCACCCGTGCCGGTTGAACACCGGTGCAGCCACCGATCAGCACACCACGGCCGCCGTTAGGGCGTTCCAGCAATCGCGCACCGACCTGAGCAGCGAGACGGCCTGCAATTTCACTCATCGGCGCGAGCAGCGGCAGGCTGCCGTTTTCCAGTTGCACCGTCTCGTAGGCCACACCCGTTGTGCCTGCATCCAGCAGCGCCTGGCCCACTTGGGGATAGGCCGCGAGGTGCAGATACGTGAAGAGCACCATGTCATCGCGCAAAAGACCGAATTCCTCTTGCTGCGGCTCTTTCACTTTCACCACCAGGTGAGCGGCCCAGGCGTCGTCCCGGTCGACCATGCGTGCACCAGCTGCTGCAAACGCGTCATCGCCGATGCCAGCACCGGCTCCCGCACCATGCTGGATGCGCACCTCCAGCCCTTGGGTCACCAACTCCCTGACGCCATCCGGTGTCAGGGCGACCCGCTGCTCATCAGCTTTGATCTCAGTGGGCACCCCGATACTGGCCATCGGGGCCGTCAGAACGGAATGAGCCATGGGAGGCAGAGATGTGTTCTCAATCTGGCTCAGATGGCTGCAATCGGCAGCCGCCAGCCGCTGCCGAAGGCTTGATTGCTCACTTTCAGAAGCGGAGGGGCCTGTCGCCGCTTGAATTCAGCCCGACGGAACAAACGTTCAATCCGATTCACGTCATCGGGATCATGCCCGGCGCTGATCAGTTGCACACCACTCATTCGGTGTTCGATCAGATCCACCAGCAATGGGTCCAGCCGCCCGTAGTCAGGCAGTGAATCACTGTCTTTCTGGTCTGGTCGCAGTTCGGCGCTCGGTGGTTTTTCAAGAATGGCCTGGCCGATCAACGGCCCCTCAATGGCCAGCCCCAGTTCGGATCGACAGGCACCAGCATCTGGGCTGTCTAGCCAGTGGCAGAGGGCGAACACTGTTGATTTGTAGAGATCGCCGATCACCGCCAAACCGCCGTTCATGTCGCCGTAGAGGGTGCAGTAGCCCACGGCCAGTTCGGATTTGTTGCCCGTGGAGAGCAGAAGCTGCCCCTGCTGATTGGCCATGGCCATCAGCAGGGTTCCGCGGATGCGTGATTGCAGATTTTCGGCTGTGATCCCGGATGGCTCGGCGTCGAGGGCTGGTGTGAGCGTGGCTTCAAAGCCGTCCATCAGGGTCTGAATCGGCACGATCCTTGAAGAGATGCCCAGGCGTGACGCCAGGGCTAGGGCATCTTCGAGCGATCCGGAGGAGCTCCAGGGAGAGGGCATCAGCAGGGTCTGAATCTGTTCAGGGCCCAGGGCAGCGGCGGCGATCACCGCCACCAAGGCCGAATCAATGCCGCCACTAAGTCCAAGAAGTGCTTGTTTGAATCCGCATTTGGCTGCATAGTCCTTGACTCCGGCCACCAGTGCGCGGAACAGCGGCTCGAGGCTGGCGTCTTGGTCTTGCCTGCGTTGATGGGGATGGGGATTCTGATCGCTTGGACTGACTGGTAATTGCGCAGTCCACACCGCTGTGCTGACGCAGAAGTCGGGCAGCTGCAGCAGCGGGGTGCTGTTACCGGGAGCCATCACGAAGCTGGCGCCATCGAAGATCAATTCATCGTTCCCGCCCACCTGGTTCACGTACACCACAGGACATTGCAGGCGTCTAGCTGCACGGGCCGCAAGCTCACGGCGGAGGGTCGCCTTGCCGCGGCTGAAAGGGGATGCCGAGCAGTTGATCAAGGCGTCAATGCGTTCGGGCATCAAGGCTGCGATGGGATCCGGGCCTACCAGGCGTCGCTCCTGGAGCTCCTGGTCCACCCAGAGGTCTTCGCAGATGGTGAGGCCCAGGCGCCAGTCGTGGTGGTTCACGCGCAGGCTGATGGTGGACGGACTTCCGCTGGGGCGGAAATAACGGGTTTCGTCAAAGACGTCGTAGCTGGGCAACAGCTGCTTGCGGGCGACGACCCGCCATCCCCCCGCCTGCACCAGCGCCATCGCGTTGTAGAGCCTGGGGTGTTGCTGATCAGGGGCAACCTCGGCCACACCAACGAGGAGGGCCACATCCAGTTGTTCGGCGTGCAAGCGTTGCTGCAGTTTGTCTAAGGCCTGTTGTTGCTGCGCAAGGTGAGTGGAGCTGAAGAGCAGATCCCTCGGTGGGTAGCCCCAGAGAGACAGCTCCGGCGTGACCAGGAGATCCGCACCCACCTTGCCGTCCACCATGGTGGCGTCCAAGGCCGCGTGAATGCGATCGGCATTTCCCAGAAGGTCCCCCACAAAGGGATTGATCTGGGCCAGGGCGATACGCATCAGCACTCAGGCGGAGGAGGAGTGGTAGCCGTAAAGATTGTGCTCCAGAAGCAGAGGCCAGAGTGTGTCGGGGATCTGGTCATCTCCAGTGGCCTGGCGGACTGCTGAGCTGGCGGTGGCTGGGATATCAAGGGACAGAATCCTTGGACGGGCACCGAGGCGTTCGAGGCCCTGCAAGTCGCCATCCTCGATGGGCCAACCTTTGCGCGGAACAATGCCCAATTCACAGAGACCAAGCCACTGATCGCAGTGCTTCCATCGAGGGATCTGGGTGGCCAGATCGCTCCCCACCACGAAGCAGAGAGGGGATTCAGGCCAGCGCTGTCGCGCTCGCTCCAGAGTGGTGATGGCATAGGGACTGCTGAGATCCTGAGCCAGTTGCAGGCGAGGGTTACCGATCGTCTGAACGACACGATCGAGCAGGTAGCTGCGCTGCTTGAGCCCGGCACCATGGCGTTTGGACGGGTTGTCACTAGCCCACGTCACCACTCTCTGGAACTCCCCGAGAAGACCCTCAAGCAGGGCCTGATGTCCAATGGTGGGGGGATCCGCGCTGGTTCCCAGAAGTGCAATCGTGTCTCTGCTCATGGCAGCAGGGATTTCAGTGCCGGACGCGTCGGCGCATCAGGCCAGCGATGCATCAATCCGATCAGACCGCGGTCTGTGCGGCACAGACGGCGCATCAGGCTGATGGGAATCGGCTGGTTGCGGCGACCGCGACCGCGTTCCTCCAGCAGCCAGCGGGCTGTCAGTCGACCGGTGCGGCGGGTGGTATGAACCGCCAGAGCCGCCTGGGCCACCGCCACCGGGGCCGCCGGGGCCAAGCTGAGCCCAGCACTGAAGGGTGCCGCTAGAAGCAGCAGCTGGCGTATCACTCCCAGACTCATCTGCAGCCCCAGCTGTGCTCCCCCGATCAGGGCATTCTGGCCACCAAGCTGACGGAGCAGTCGGCGGGCTGCCGGGCCTCCCAGGGGAAGGTCATACAGCGCACAGAGCTGGCTCACCAAGGCGGCATCACAGGCCATGCCTCCCGCAAGATCGAGCAGCATTAAAGGGTTGGCGGCCAGCGCCGCCGCCTTGAGGGCGGCGTAGCGACCGATCAGCCCCTGCGCTTCCCGACGGCGCCGCAGCAGGCGGCCGGTTTCGAGCTGCTGCTGAATGCTCGTTGCCTGCCGCAGGCTGTTCAAGAGCAGCAGGCCTTCGCCATGCTCAGCCAGCAGTGATGTCAGGTGGGTCTGCAGACGCGCCACATCGGCCGGCTGCTGCTGGCTGCGGATGCGTCCGTCGCTGAGCTGCACAGCCTGCCGTGGCGCCGCCGCCGCGACAACTGGCCCCGGGAGCCCTCGCGGCAGGCGGCGTTTGATGCTGGCGAGCAAAGGAGCCAGCTCTTCGCCTGGCCAGCAATCGCTGCGATTCAAAACGGTGACCACCGGTTTTCCCTTCTTCTGGAGGGTGGCGAGTGCATCGAGCTCAACCTGGGTGATGTCCCCATCCAGCACTAGCAACACCAGGTCGGCGTTCAAGGCCACGCGGCCCGCCAGGCGAGCCCGAGCTGGGCCATCGACCTCGTCGATCCCGGGTGTGTCCACCAGGTCGACGGCTTGCAGACCTGGGACTGGCGTCGGCCAGGGAGTGCTCTGCTGTTGTCTCGTGCAGCCATGGGCCACATCCGTGGCCATCAGCGACTGGCCTACAAGCGCATTGACCAAGCTCGACTTGCCGACGCCGACTCTGCCGAACACGGCGATCCGAATCCTGCTCTTCTCCAGGCGATGCAGCTGGTGATCCAGCGTTTTGAGGGCACCGCTCAGCAGACCCTGCTCAAGGGCGGTCAGGTTGAGCTGGTCTTTCCACAGCCGCAACACCTGTGCCTTGGATGCCATCGCAGTGGAGATGGTCATGGGGTAGCGCTGCCTCCCTTGCGCCACCACCCAGCCAGGACGGCCAGGACGGCATCGGGGCCGATCACACCGACGAAGCCACCGAATTCATCCACCACGACGCGCACGCCGGCATTGTCACGACGAAACGCGGTTAACAGTCGATCAGCGCGGATCATCTCCGGAACGAATTCGGCTGGTTCGCTCAGATCCAAAGGTGTGAGCTGACCGCGGTTCTGAACCAGCGCACTCAAGAGGCTGTCCCGGTTGGCCACCCCCAGAACCTTGTCCACCGCGTCGCCGAGCACGACCCACCACTGGGCTTCATTCTCGACCAGCGCGTCCCGCAGTTCATCCAGGCAGGTAGCGCCATCAAGGGTGGGCGCTGCCACACGCGGGATCATCAGGTCGCGGGCGGTGAGATCGTTGAGCTGAAACACCTTGGCGATCATGGCGGCCTCGTCCGCTTCGATCTGACCTTTCTGAGAACCGAGTCTGGCGAGAAGCCGGATCTCTTCCTCATCGGTGCTGATCTCGCTCTCCTCCGTGATGGCCGGCAACAGTCGCTCAAGCAGCAGAACCAGGGGACGCATCATGACGCCGAGCCAGTGCAGCACAGGGGCACTGGCCAGAGCCACAGGCAGAGCCAGGCGACTGCCGATCGCTTTGGGCAGGATCTCGCCCAGCAGAATCACCAGAACGGTGAGGCTGATGGAAAACAGCGGCAGCGCCACGCTGCTGCTGTCCATGCGTTTGAACAGCCAGGCGGCATAACCACCAAGCATCAGGCTGCCAAAGATGTTGAAGCCGTTGTTGGCAATCACCAGCACGGACAGGGTGCGTCCCAGGCGCTGTCGCAACTGAGCAAGCCTGCGAGCACCAGCGACCGGACGCGGACGTGCTGCGAGCTCATGGACGCGGATGGGATTGACCGTGAGCAGCGCTGCCTCCACACCCGAGCAGAGGGCTGATCCAGCCAGCACCACCACCACCAGGATCAGCAGGATCAGCAGGTCGGAGGTCATGGGGGTGTGCTTTCCCTGCCATCCTGACGGTTACTCGGCGACCTGTCTCTTTCGTGGCTGATTGCACCCCCATCGTTGATTTTGCTTGTCATGCGGATCGTCGTCAGCGGTTCATGCAGGATTTGGGACGTGCTGCTGCGGTGATCCCTGCAGCAACCCTGGTGACCCATCATGCCGATACGGAATGGCCGTTCCGTCAGGACAGTGATTTCTGGTACCTCACCGGTTTTGACGAGCCCGACGCGGTCGCCCTGTTCCTTCCCCATCGACCGGAGGGAGAACGTTTTGTGCTGTTCGTGAACCCGCGCGAACCGGCCGCCGAGGTCTGGACCGGACGACGCTGGGGGTGTGAGGGGGCTGTGGAGTGTTTCGGTGCCGATATCGCCCACCCCCGCTCCGAGCTTGAGCAGCGACTGCCGGACTATCTGCAAGGCGCTGAGGGAATCGCCTTCCGCGTCGGTCGCCATCCCGCAGTCGAGCCCCTCGTGGTGGCCGCCTGGGCGGGGCAGCTCGATCGAGCGTCGCGAACCGGCAGCGCAGCCCTGGCCTTGGTGGCTCCCTGTTCAGTGCTGCATCGCATGCGTCTGCGTAAGGAGCCGGAAGAGCTGGAGCGACTGCGTGAGGCCGGACGGATTTCCGCAGCCGCCCATGAGCTGGCCCGCTCCGTTGTGAAACCTGGGATGCGGGAACGTCAGGTTCAGGCCTTGATCGAGGAGCATTTCCTCGATCAAGGGGCCCGTGGTGTGGCCTATGGCTCAATCGTGGCGGGTGGTGATAACGCCTGCGTTCTCCACTACATCGAGAACAATGCCGTGCTTCAGGATGGCGATCTGCTGCTGATCGATGCCGGCTGTTCGCTGCCTGACTACTACAACGGAGACATCACGCGAACGTTCCCGGTTAACGGTCGCTTCAGCGGTGAGCAGCGAGAGCTCTACAGCCTTGTGCTTGCTGCGCAGCAGTCCGCGATTGACAGCGTCCGGCCAGGGCAGACTGCTGAGGGTGTTCATGACACGGCAGTGCGCGTTCTGGTGGAGGGGCTCGTGAGCCTTGGTCTCCTGCAGGGGGATGTGGATGGCCTGATTGAAAAGGGTGCTTATCGCCATCTCTACATGCACCGCACCGGCCATTGGCTTGGCCTGGATGTTCACGATGTGGGTGCTTACCGGCTTGGTGAGCATCACGTGGAGTTAGAACCTGGCATGGTGCTCACCGTGGAGCCTGGGCTCTATGTGAGCGATCGTCTGCCGGTTCCGGAAGGGCAACCCAGCATCGACGAGCGCTGGAAGGGCATCGGCATTCGCATCGAGGATGATGTGGCCGTGAGGGATCTCGATGAGGTGCCCGAAGGCCATGAGGTGCTCAGCGCTGACGCCCTCAAGTCGGTTCAGGCCATGGAGCGCTGAACTCAGACCAGATCCAGCATCAGCCAGAACAGGAACACCACCAGAAGCAT
Source organism: Synechococcus sp. MEDNS5 (assembly GCF_014279875.1). Classification (NCBI taxonomy): domain Bacteria; kingdom Bacillati; phylum Cyanobacteriota; class Cyanophyceae; order Synechococcales; family Synechococcaceae; genus Synechococcus; species Synechococcus sp. MEDNS5. The sequence continues at coordinate 1,900,343 of NZ_CP047952.1, read as the reverse complement.
CAACCCTTCGCTCCCGAGCACCTTGGGATGGGGGCGAAGCAGAAACAGGGTGAGGGCCAGCAGCACCATGGAGGCGGGCTCGAGGCCCAGGATCACCTCAGAGCCAATGATCTGACCGATGAGCAGCACCGCAGGAACGGTGAGGCTGATCGTGGCCAGTACCGACCCGAAGAGGGTGTTGAGGGCGCGCTGCAGCTGGCCGCGGCGCGTGGCCTGAATGGCGTTCAGCGCTTCAGGGATCAAGATCAACATGGCCACGAGGATTCCAGCCAGAGCGCCAGGGAGTTGCAGTTCGTTCACGCCCCGTTCGATCAGCTGACCCATGGACTCAGCGATCAGCACCACCACCCCGAGACTGGCGACCAGCAGGCCGCCTGCTCGCCATGGTCGGGGCTTCTGGATGAAGCCCTCAGGGTTGTGTTCGCTGTTGAGGGCCGCTCGCTCCTGAGCATCCATGAAGAAACAGCGGTAAGGCCCCATCTGGTTGATCAGAAAGATCACGTAAACGCCCACGGCGACTACGGACAGCACCACCTCGATCGGCAGGCTGAATTCACCCTCTGGAGAGTCAGTGCTGAAGTTGGGGATGATGAGAACGAGCACGCTCATCGTGCTGATGAGGTTGTAAAACACCATCGATCCGGCCATGTTCGGGCCCGAGAGGTCTTCCTCACTCATTGCTTCGTCAGACTCGAGCCTCTGCCTCGATTGCCTGGAGGTGAGCGCCATGCATAACCCGGTGATGCCGGTGAGGGCGATCATCAGCACCGAGAACATCGAGTCACGGGCGAGCGTGGGGTTCTGCTCGCCCGTGATCATGGTGCTGCCGATCAGGGCCAGCTCGATCACAATCACAGATCCCGTGAGCACCAGGGTCCCGTAGGGCTCTCCGAGTGCCTCGGCCAGCAGTTCCGCCTGATTGGCCACTTGCTGGGAGAGAAGCACCACTACGGCTCCCAAGATCAGCAATCCAGCAATGATCAATCCTGCGTCGCTGGCCAGCAGCCACTCCAGAAGTCCGCTGAAACTGAGCAGGGCCAAAACCCCGCCTCCCAGGCCGAGGGTCGACAGTTCGTTGCGGATCTCCATGATCGAGGAGGACAACGCCGGTCGGCTGCTCATGGACGCCTGGGGGTGCTCACAGGGCACACGTTGGCAGTCCCTTCATGGCTGTGCAGAGGATTGCAGCCATTCAGTCACGGCCATGGTGCTGATCAAGATGTGGTCAGCACCGGCATCCTTCAACCGCTGTTCATAGGCACGGCGCTCAGCTGGGTGAGGGTGAAGGTGAGGAGGGGCGACTGCCAGGCTGATCCAGGTTCGTCCCGGTTGCTCCGCCCTGGCACGGATGACGGTTTGAACGTCTGCCACGGTGTCGCCGAGATAGGCAACGGTGGTTGCTTCGCTGCTGGTGAGAAGGGCCTCACTCAGCTGCAGCAGTCCGGTGGGGTCCGGTTTGTCGGGAGCATCTCCCATGGCGATCAGAGGCGGCGCTTTGAGTCTCAGGCGCTGCTCAAGCACGTAGCGGGCGGAGGGGGGTTCGGCTCCGCTGACGAACCCCCAGGTCCATCCGAGGGTGTGAATGGTCTCAAAAAGGGAGGCATTCACAAGCAGCGGCTCATCGCCGATGTAACCGCTCCAGCTTTCGGGTGAAGCCCCAGGATCGCCACCGAAATAAAAGTCGCTGAAGCGATCGATCAGGGCCTGGCGTTCCGGCAAGGGTGAACCATGCCGTTTCAGCAGTTCGAGGCTGGCATCCCAATCGTTGTTCCATCGCCCCTCTCCCTTGAGAGCATCGATCTGCGCAGGGCTTGGTCGCCAGCCGCTGTAGTGCTCAACCGTTGCTTGCAGGGCACGGCGGTAGCTTCCGGCTACATCCCGAATGACGCCGTCAATATCGAACAGCAGGAGTTGGCGAGGATCGCTGGAGAGGCTCAGGTGAGGCGGGGTGAAGGCGGCTGTTAGGTTAGTTGTTTGTCCTTAATCCTTGAGCGCTGACACCATGACGGTTTCCGAAGGCGCTGCCGTCGACCAGGAGGTCGCCACTGAGGCAGCAGCAGTTGATCAGGCACCGCAAACAACTGACGCCGATCAGCAGCAGGAGCCGAAGGAAGGCCGCCCTGTGATGCGCGGCGGCAGCGCTGCACTGGCCTCTGCCACCATCGATGCCGACGGTGTTCCTTCTGGTTACACACCGAAAGCGGATGAAGGACGCTTTCTTCTCAAGATTCTTTGGCTGCCCGACAACGTGGCTCTGGCCGTGGATCAGATCGTGGGTGGCGGTCCCAGCCCTCTGACTGCTTATTTCTTCTGGCCTCGTGAGGATGCTTGGGAAACGCTCAAAGGTGAGTTGGAAGGGAAGTCCTGGATTACCGACAACGAACGTGTCGAAGTGCTCAATAAAGCCACAGAAGTGATCAATTATTGGCAGGAAGAGGGCAAGGGCAAAAGCCTGGAAGATGCCAAAGCCAAGTTCCCTGACGTCACCTTCTGCGGTACCGCCTGAAGCCAGCGCTCATTCGTGTTCTCAGTACGACCTGCAACTGCAGGTCGTTTTTTTTGCCCAGCGGTTCAGACAAAAAAAGCCGGGATCTTTTTGACCCCGGCTTTGTTAAGAATTCAAATGGTTGAAACCGTTAATCCTGGTTTTTTGCTGCCTGTACGCGAGCGCGAGCACGGTCAAGGGATTGCTGGGCTTTGACTTTGTCGACTGAAGCAGGCTGCCCCTCCATTTTGGAGACTTCGTTTCTTGCAGCTTTCAAGTCCGATTCGGCACTTGAGGCATCAATGGAACTGCCGAGCTCAGCAGAATTCACCAGAACGGTGACGTCATCGGCATCCACTTCCGCGAAGCCACCCATGAGGGCGATGGACTTCCAACCGCCTTCGGCGCGTACTCGCAAAACACCAACATCCAGTGCTGCGAGCAAGGACACATGGCCGGGGAGGATTCCAAGCTGACCAGTGGTACTTGGAAGAATCACCTCGTCAGCTGAACCGTCGAACACACTCTGGTCGGGTGCCAGCACGCGGAGGGTGAGGGACATGGAAAGGGAAGACTTGGGGTCGGAGCGTTGGAGCTGAATCGTGGTTGGGGGGACCGACCGTGGATGGTGGTCCCCGGAAGCGTCACTTGGCTTCTGCCGCGATCTTCTCGGCCTTGGCCTTGACCTGGTCGATATTGCCGACGAGGTAGAAGGCCTGTTCAGGGAGGTGGTCGAGCTCACCAGCGAGGATCTGGTTGAAACCGGAAATGGTTTCCTCCAGCTTCACGTAGACACCAGGCATGCCGGTGAAGATCTCAGCCACGAAGAATGGCTGGGAGAGGAATTTCTCAATCTTGCGCGCACGATCCACGATGCGGCGGTCATCTTCGGAGAGCTCGTCGAGACCCAGGATGGCAATGATGTCCTGAAGCTCCTTGTAACGCTGCAGTGTGGACTGCACGGAACGAGCCGTCTTGTAGTGCTCTTCACCCACGACTGCGGGCTGAAGCATGGTGCTGGTGGAATCGAGAGGATCCACAGCGGGGTAGATGCCTTTGGAGGCCAGGCCGCGACTCAACACGGTGGTGGCATCTAGGTGAGCAAAGGTGGTGGCAGGCGCCGGGTCGGTCAGGTCGTCAGCGGGAACATAGACCGCTTGAATCGAGGTAATGGAGCCCTCGAGCGTGGACGTGATGCGCTCTTGAAGTTCACCCACGTCGGTGCCAAGGGTGGGCTGGTAACCCACAGCTGACGGCATGCGGCCCAACAGTGCGGACACTTCAGATCCGGCTTGAACGAAGCGGAAGATGTTGTCTACAAACAGCAGCACGTCCTGCTTGTTCACATCGCGGAAGTGCTCAGCCATCGTCAGTGCAGAGAGGCCGACGCGCATCCGTGCACCGGGGGGCTCGTTCATCTGGCCGTAGCAGAGAGCCACTTTCGACTTGGACAGGTCTTCAGCATTGATCACACCGGAATCCTTGAATTCCTCGTAAAGATCGTTGCCCTCGCGGGTGCGCTCACCCACACCGCCAAACACGGACACACCGCCGTGCTCTTTGGCGATGTTGTTGATGAGTTCCTGAATCAGAACGGTCTTACCCACGCCGGCACCGCCGAACAGGCCGACCTTGCCCCCCTGGCGATAAGGAGCAAGGAGGTCGATCACCTTGATGCCGGTTTCGAAAACCTTCGGCTTGGTTTCCAGCTCAGTGAGCTTGGGGGCTGAACGGTGGATCGGTGCCGTTGCAGAGGCGTTCACAGGGCCCTGTTCGTCAACAGGTTCGCCCAGAACATTGAAGATGCGGCCGAGGGTGGCTTCACCCACAGGCACACTGATCGGAGCGCCTGTATCGAGCGCTTCCATACCGCGAACCAGGCCGTCAGTGCCGCTCATCGCGACGGCACGAACGCGATGGTCACCCAGCAGCTGCTGAACTTCTGCGGTGAGGGCGACAGGCTGACCAGCCGTGTTGGTTCCCTCGATCCGAAGTGCGTTGAGAATCTTGGGCAGCTTGCCGGCGGGGAATTCCACGTCCAGAACCGGGCCAATAACTTGGCGAACAACGCCCTTGGTACCGGCGGAGGCGGGAGCAGCAGCGGCCATAGGAAAGGAGGTGTGTGAGGGACGCGACAAGCGCACCCTTCTCGAGCGGCGCAACGATACCACCGCCGTGAGCGCCACCAAAGGGTTCGGTCACCCGCACGCTCAATTCATGGTCTGAGGGTGGTGAGCACGCATAGGTTGGCAATCAGTGACCTTGAGTGCCAGCTCGGGTCGCTTTCGCGCTTCGGCGCCCTGTCCCTGCTCCCGCAAGTCCCCCATGGCAGCTGTTTCTCTCAGCGTCTCCACCGTCAAGCCCCTCGGCGATCGCGTCTTCGTCAAGGTCTCCGAATCCGAGGAAAAGACCGCTGGCGGCATCCTTCTCCCCGACACCGCCAAGGAAAAGCCCCAGGTGGGTGAGGTGGTTCAGGTCGGCCCCGGCAAGCCCAACGAAGACGGCTCCCGTCAGGCTCCAGAAGTCGGAGTCGGCGACAAGGTTCTCTACAGCAAGTACGCCGGAACCGACATCAAACTCGGCAGTGACGAGTACGTGCTTCTGTCCGAGAAGGACATCCTCGCTGTCGTCAACTGAGACAGCACCGCTTCGGCTGAACATCACTCCATCTCTTCTGAACATCGCCTCCCATGGCTAAGCGCATCATTTACAACGAGAACGCCCGCCGCGCTCTCGAGAAAGGCATCGACATCCTTGCTGAATCTGTTGCCGTCACCCTCGGCCCCAAGGGTCGCAACGTGGTGCTGGAAAAGAAGTTCGGCGCTCCTCAGATCATCAATGACGGCGTCACCATCGCTAAAGAGATCGAGCTCGAGGATCACATCGAGAACACTGGTGTTGCCCTGATCCGTCAGGCCGCCTCCAAAACCAACGATGCCGCTGGTGACGGCACCACCACCGCCACTGTCCTGGCTCACGCCATGGTGAAGGCGGGTCTGCGCAACGTGGCTGCCGGCGCCAATGCCATCACGCTCAAGAAAGGCATTGATAAGGCTTCCGATTTCCTCGTTGCCGAGATCAAGAACAAGGCCAACCCGATCAGCGACAGCAACGCCATCGCTCAGGTGGGCACCATCTCCGCTGGCAACGATGAGGAAGTGGGTCGGATGATCGCCGACGCCATGGACAAGGTCGGTAAGGAAGGCGTGATTTCCCTCGAGGAAGGCAAGTCGATGACCACCGAACTGGAGGTCACCGAAGGCATGCGTTTCGACAAGGGCTACATCTCCCCTTACTTCGCCACCGACACCGAGCGCATGGAAGCGGTGCTGGATGAGCCCTACATCCTGCTCACCGATAAAAAGATCGGTCTGGTGCAGGATCTCGTTCCCGTGCTGGAACAGATTGCCCGCACCGGCAAGCCTCTGCTGATCATCGCTGAGGACATCGAGAAGGAAGCTCTGGCCACCCTGGTGGTGAACCGTCTTCGTGGTGTGCTGAACGTGGCGGCTGTCAAGGCTCCTGGCTTCGGTGACCGCCGTAAAGCCATGCTCGAAGACATGGCTGTACTGACCAACGGACAGCTGATCACTGAGGACGCCGGTCTCAAGCTCGAAAATGCCAAGATCGAAATGCTGGGCACTGCCCGCCGCGTGACGATCAACAAGGACACCACCACGATCGTTGCCGAGGGCAATGAAGTGGCTGTGCAGGCGCGCTGCGAGCAGATCAAGAAGCAGATGGACGAAACCGAGTCCACCTACGACAAGGAGAAGCTGCAGGAGCGTTTGGCCAAGCTTGCTGGCGGTGTCGCTGTGGTGAAGGTGGGTGCAGCCACCGAAACCGAGATGAAGGACAAGAAGCTTCGCCTCGAGGACGCCATCAATGCCACCAAGGCTGCTGTTGAAGAGGGCATCGTTCCTGGCGGCGGCACCACCCTGGCTCATCTGGCCCCCACCCTTGAGCAGTGGGCTTCGTCCACGCTCACCGGAGAGGAACTGATCGGTGCCAACATCGTGGCTGCGGCTCTGACCGCTCCACTGATGCGCATCGCTGAGAACGCCGGTGTCAATGGTGCTGTTGTTGCCGAAAACGTGAAGGCCAAGTCCTTCAACGAGGGCTACAACGCTGCCAATGGTGAGTACGTCGACATGCTCGCTGCTGGCATCGTCGATCCCGCCAAAGTGACCCGTTCCGGTCTGCAAAACGCGGCATCCATTGCTGGCATGGTGCTCACCACCGAGTGCATCGTGGCGGATCTTCCCGAGAAGAAGGAAGCAGCACCTGCTGGCGGCGGCATGGGCGGCGGCGATTTCGACTACTGATCAGCACGCATCAGTTGCGTCGATCGCAATCGACTCTGGTCAATCTCAAGACCCCTGCTTCGGCGGGGGTCTTTTTGTGGATACCTGCAAGCTTTAATGGCAGACAGCTGTTGGCTTGTAATGATTCTGCGTCGTTGGTTGCGCGAATTCACTGAGTTCTTCTTTCAAAAAGGCAATGCCCTCAATCTGGCCATCGCTGTGGTGGTTGGCACGCAGTTCCAACAGATTGTGGATGCCATCAGCAAGGATCTGTTGATGCCTCTCCTCAACCCTCTGGTGCGTGGAGGGGACTGGCAAAACCTCGTGATTCCTTATTACGGAGGAAACTTGGCGATCGGGAAGATTCTCGATGTCATGCTCAACTCCCTGATTGTTGGTTGGGCACTGTTCTTCATCATCAAAGCCATCAACCGATCACAACGCACCCTTGAGAGTGGCGTGAAGACGATCAAACACTCGGTTAAGCCGATGCAGGACAACGACGGGGACTGACTTACTTCAGCCAGCCAGCGCTGAGGATGATCGCGAGGGTGAGAAAGACCGCCAACGTGGTCCAGGTGATGCGGTTCAGTGTTGCCTCAGCGCTACTTGAGCTGGTGAACGTTGAACTGCCACTGGCGGCCAGTCCTCCCATGCCGTCGCCCTTGGGGCTGTGGAGAAGGACAAACAGAATCAGCAGAAGGCCGCTGCCGATCCAGATCCAGGAAAGAACGGTTGTAATCATCAGCTGATCCTATGGCGGGCCGGGTCAAACAGGCTGGGGCAATCTGGCGCTGGACGGGGCTGCCGTGTCAATCGCTTCGATCAAGCTGTGACCAGTCATGGCGGCAGGTTTCTCGAGGCCAAGCAGCTGCAGCAAGGTTGGGGCGATGTCTGCAAGCCCCCCTTCATCGCGCAAGCGCAGGGCATTGCCCATGCCAACCATCTTGCGCTTTTCACCCTCCACAAGAATCACCGGCACTGGATTGGTGGTGTGCGCTGTCCAGGCCTCTCCGTCCTCACCGCGCATGCACTCAGCGTTGCCGTGGTCTGCGGTGATCATCAAGGTGCCGCCCATGCGTCCCACCGCATCGAGCAGGCGACCGATGCAGTGGTCCACCTTCTGGATCGCTTCGGTGGCTGCCTCCATGACTCCCGTGTGGCCCACCATGTCGGGATTGGCGTAATTAATCACCACCAGGGAATAGATCCCCTTTTCGATGGCGGCGATGCAGCTGTCCGTGAGGGTGTCCGCCGCCATGGCTGGGGCTTGGTCATAGGTGGCAACACGGGGAGATGGAACCAGATGTCGGTCTTCTCCCGCGAGGGGCTGCTCTATACCGCCATTCATGAAATAGGTCACGTGGGGGTATTTCTCGGTTTCCGCCGTGCGGTACTGCTTCAGTCCCTCGGCAGCCACCACCTGGCCGAGGAGGTCGTCGAGGGATTCGGGGGGGAAGGCGACCTCCACGGGCAGTCCGCTCTCGTACTGCGTAAAGGTCACGACATCCAGTTTCGGATGGTGCGGACGCGGAAATCCCTCGAAACCATCAAGGGTGAGACTCTGGATGATCTGGCGTGCGCGGTCCGGACGGAAATTGAAAACGAGCAGGGCATCACCGTCTTGGAGGTGGCTGCTGCTCAGCCGGGTGGGCTCTAGAAATTCATCGGTGGTTCCAGCGGCGTAACTGGCTTCGAGAACCGCGGTGGGGGTGCTGCTGCCGCAGGGATACGCAGGGTCTGTGAGCAGGGCGTAGGCGCGTGAGGTTCGTTCCCAGCGCTGGTCGCGGTCCATGGCCCAGTAGCGGCCGCACAGGCTGGCGATCTCACCCACACCGCTGGAGCGGATGGCTTCTTCGATCGTGTGGACGAAGCGCGGTGCACTCTGGGTGGGTGTGTCCCTCCCATCGGTGATCGCGTGAATGGCCACGGTCTGGATGCCTTCCGCTGCGGCCCAGTGCAGAAGTCCACAGAGGTGATCAACGTGGCTGTGCACCCCGCCATCGGAGCAGAGCCCAAGGAGGTGCAGGGTCCGGCCGCTCTCACGTAGACGCGCAGCCAGCCTGCTGAGCGTCGACACCCCGGGGAGCTGATTCCCGCGCACAGTGTCTCCAATACGAACCAATTCCTGGCGAATGATGCGTCCTGCGCCGATGGTCAGATGGCCGACCTCTGAATTCCCCATTTGCCCGTCTGGGAGTCCCACGTGGGAGCCGCTGGCGTGGATCAAGGTGTTCGGATAGGCATGCCTCAAGGCATCCATCACCGGGGTATCAGCGGATCGGATGGCGTTGAAGTCGCTGCCGTCACGATCACCCCATCCATCCAGGATCGCCAGCACCACAGGCGCCACCGACGACCTCTGCTTGGGATGTCCATCCTCGCGATCAACCGGGTTCACGCAGCGTTTCTCCCTTCTTAAGGACTTCTCCAGAATCACAAGCTACCTCCGCATCCCTCCTGAGGCGAATCCGCTGCAGCTGAATGGTCAGCTTTCTCGGACGCTTCGCCGCCCAAAACACATACACTCAGCCTCACAGACATTGAATCCATGGGATCGGGCGCCCAGGATGAACGGGTCGAGATTCTCTCGTCCGATGAACTGAGAAGAACGTTGATGCGCCTCGCTTCTCAAGTGCTTGAGAGGGTTGGCGGGCTTGATGATCTCGTCCTGCTTGGAATCCCGACGCGTGGCGTGCAGCTGGCCTCGGTTCTGGCGCGCTCACTGGAAGAGCAGGCCGGCCGCCCAGTGGCCCGAGGAACCCTTGATCCGACCTTTCACAGGGACGATCTCGAGCGCGTGGCGATGCGACCGGTGAAAGGCACCGACCTGCCGGTGGGAGTTGAGGGGCGTGACGTGGTGCTTGTGGACGATGTGATTTTTACCGGTCGTACGGTGAGGGCCGCCCTTGAAGCCATTCAGGCCTGGGGACGTCCCCGCAGAGTTCTGCTGCTGGTGATGGTGGATCGAGGCCATCGAGAACTGCCCATCCAGCCAGATTTCTGCGGGCGAATGGTTCCAACGCGTCGCAGTGAAACCATCGAACTGCGTCTGCTGGACGTGGATGGTGAAGAGGGGGTGTTTCTGCGCAGAACTCAGGACGAAGCCTGAAGTTCATCACTGCGGAAATGCGCCTTGTAGCGACCGAAGGCCACGATCACCGGAAGGGTCGGGCTGATCGGGCGCCCTTTCCACTCCGTCAGCACAGTCACCACCTCTCCCTCACTGCCCTGGAGATCGAAGGATGTGCCTCGATGTTCCGGATGGTTGTAGACCACCACTGATGAGGCGACGACGACCTTGTCACCAGGCTGCATGAAATCACGAGTCCAATGGGGCGAATTGTCTCATGGCCCCTTCGCTTTGCAGAGGCTTTCAGGCCCCTCTTCCACCAGGACACCACCAAGATCCGAGCACCCTGCAACGAAAGCGCTCCAAGGATCCATGCCTTCGCCAATGCGCTGTTCAACGGCATTGTTCAATTGCTCCGTGTCCACGGTGTGATCAGGGAGATCACCGTGACTGGTGTGGCTTTGCTGGTCGCGAAGGTTCTTGATAGCGGTTTCGATCTGACGTCGAAGCGGCAGGGCATGGCGTTGCCACCAGGGATGGTCTAGTTGGTTCAGCACACTCAAGGCTTCCCACCACTGCTGGCGCTGTACGCGCTCCTGTAGGCGCTCGTGATCGACGCGATTGCGGTTCCAGGTTTCTTTCAAGCTGTCGCTGAGTTGGCTCCCCGTGCGTTGCCCCCTGGTTTCAAGGGGAGACAGCGTGGCCAACGCTGCGTCGAGATCTCCAGCACGGAACTGGTCCAGTGCCTTGTCGCGCACCTCAGAGCGCCAATCCTGCAGCCGCTGGCGATCGCTGATTTGCTCCGCTTCACTGCCGACTGCCGAATTCACGAGCTGAGTTTGCAGTTCCAGCGCTCTGGTCGTGTCTCCGGCTTCCCAGGTGCGCTGGGCCTGGCGGCGTCTGCAGAAAGCCTGCTCCAGAGGAGCTTCTTTCCCTAGCCAACGCAGGGCGGCCAGCTGCTCTCCGTAGCGAAGGCACGCGTCCAGGTCGCCAGCGTCAGCTGCATCCTCAAGGCGTTTGGGCAGCTGCTGCTCCCACAAGTAGGCGGCTCCGCAAAGAGCAACCACACCACCCAGCGTGGCGATCAGCCAGAAGCGGGGAAGAGGGCGTCGAAGCGCCAAGGAAGGAACTTTTGTTAAGGGAAGTCTATTGCTAACTGGTTCTGATGACGCCGTATACGCCCTTGAAGACAGACCGTTTACCGCACGGTCCCGAGGCTGACTCTCTCCAGGCGTGAACCGTTCCGAAGGTCTTCGCCCTCCATGATCAGCTCTGCAAGTTCATCAAGGTGAAAGTGCAGTTTCAGGCAATCCTCTCCCGGCTGACCCGGTGGATTGAGCATGAGCTTGAAGCAGGGCGAAGGACGCTCCTTCACCTCTGCTGCGTTGGGATTACGTTCGATCACTTGCGGAAGTCCATCGATGAGTCTCACCTCATGGCGAGCCTCGAGCTCAGGCTCGCCAAGGACGAACTCAATGGTGGTTTGCTCTACCGCACTGGCACTCAGCACCAGCTCAAAAGGTTGGCTTGATGGCCAGGGCTGTCCGGCTACAAAGAGTGGATGCCAGTGATGTCGGTTGCTGCGGCGGTCCCAGCAGCGCAACGAAATGCCCCGTTGCAGAAGATCGAGAATCCGAACTCCAGGTGTGAGGCTGAGGGCACCGCAGGCGACGGCTTCCATCGGAGGCGGTGTGCGCAGAGGAACTGGACTCATGAAGCTGGTGAGCCACGCGCGCAACTGGGGAAGATGAGCGCCTCCACCCACCATCACAACAGCGTTGAGGTCGCTGCGGCGACAGCCGTGAACCTCGGCAGACCGCAGGGTCTGGTTGAGAAGCTCTTCCAGAAGCTGGAACAGTCCCCGTTCCTCCAACAGCTGAGTGAAGCGTTTGCGGTTCATCCGCAAGGTTGTGGGTGTTGTCATTTCCGGACTACTGGCCAGTTCCGTCAGTTCTTGTTCATCGTTGATTTCGGTGTTTGAAAGCCGGCATTTGAGCCGCTCGGCCGCATCGAGAAGAGCGGTGTATCCATCGCCCTCCGATGGGAGGCCTTGCGGCTGGAGCGCGTCAAGGATCCATCGGTCCAGATCTCTCCCCCCTAGCGCGATCCCTGTTTTTCCAAGAACGCGCGCCTGGCGGAGGGCCTGGCGACTTTTTGTGAGGTTTCGGCTCTGGAAGCGCAGCAGCTGCGCCAGAGGTGCGGCGCGTCCTTCGCCTCCCTCTAGAGCCACAAGGGACAGATCAAGCGTGCCTCCGCCGAGGTCAACAACCAGCAATTTCGATCCAGCCGGTAACCCCGCACCAAGCGCAGCGGCCGTGGGTTCATCCACCAGGGCGATTTCAGGAATCTGCAGCGACTCACAGGCTTCCAGAAGCCACTGGCGGTAGGCCGATCCAGTCTCCACCGGTGCGGTGAGCACGAGGCGCTCAATGGTTAGATCCTGGGGAATTCGCTTCCAGATTTCCTGAAGCAAGCGAGCCCCCGCCTGATCAGGACTGAGCAGTTGACGCCATGGCGAGGGGATGGGAAGGCCGATCCAACGCTTGAAGTCACGGTGAAGCTGGGGGAGATCACGGTCGCCGAGACCGCTTTCCAGCACCTGGCGGCCCACCAGAACGCTGGGAGAGTTTCGATCATCAAGCCAAAGCATCGAGGGCACCTCTCCCTCTTTCCGGCTGATCGGCGCGAGGTCAATCAGCTTGATGCGCGCATCGTTGCAGGCCTGAAAGGCCACCATGGTGGTGGTGCTCCCCAGATCGATCGCCAGGGTCCCGCGTCCGGAAAGATGAAGGTTTTGTTCGCCAGCGAGGGGCTTCGCCATCCCCATGGGCAGTTTGGAAGAAGGATGAGGCTACGGGGATCTGAAATGGATCGGTTACGTCGACTGGTGTTCTCCTTTTATCGGGAGGAGCCTGAGATCGAGGCGGAGCTGGAACCCCTCCGGGACTGCCGGATGTCGCGGAGCTGGGGAACCATCCGCGTGGAGTGTGTTGATGCCGGTCATCTTGAGGAGGTGAGTGCATTGCTCAGCCACTTGCGGCGCCCGCTGGTGGCCATGGGACTGGGGCGTCAGATTGTGTTGCGTGTGCCAGGCCGACCGCAACGTTGCTATCCGATGCACGTTCCTTTCCACAGCGACCTGTTCACCTAGGATTAGAGATTCCTAGGAACTGGGCATGCTCACGGCCGGTGTTGACCATCAGGATCTTGCCAAGCGGGGAGAAAGCCTGATTCGTCAGTCCAGCAATCGCTATCTGACCACGGTTCGCATTGCGTTTCGTGCCAAGCAGCGTCGCTTTGATGACTTCGATGGGTTGCTCGAGGAATCCAGTGTGAAGCCTGTGCAGCGAGCCATTGTGGAGCTCAGTGACGAGCAGGATCAACCCGATCTCCTCCCGGGATGATTCAACAGGAGGGTCCCGGCTGGAGACTGGCCAGGGATCCTCAGCGCCATCCCTACGGCGCACTGATCGGTGGGGAAACCTGGGCCATTGAGCTCACCGAGTCCGAGGCAGGCGCGTTGGCCTCTCTGATCGAGGATCTTGTCGCTCACCACGCTGCGCAGCGTGGGCAGTTGATGGAAGAGGAGCAGATCACTCTCGAGCTTGAACGCTCTCCCTGGTGGGGATGTCTTGAGGGGGACAGTCGAGCCTGGTCCTTGCAGTTGATTCTGAGACCTGTCGATGTCTGCGAGCGGGGGGTGGAGGTGTCTTGGCCAGCTCCAGCGGCAGAAGCAGCGGCCGCAGCCATGAGAACGCTTTGGGACATCTCCATTGATCAGCTGAACTGATCAATGGAGATGCGACGAATTTTCCCGAGGCTTTTCCGCGCTTATTTCGATGTTTTCCACAGCGCTGAGCGCGGTATCGCTCTTGTGGCCATGCTCTGTGGAAAACTTCAGCCAATCGGCGCGAGCGGGTTGACGAAGGTCCTTGTGGCCGGCCTGTCGTTCATCCAGGCAAATCCCCCGCTGTGAATGCTGTCTGCCACTGAAATCTCATCGGGAGAGTTGTTGGGATCGCTCGAACAGCACTGCCTTGACGCGGCGTCGTTCATGTGGAGAACTAGTAGCCATTGGAGGGGATTGCATGCATTTGGTTGACAAGGCTGTTGCGACGGTGGAGCAGCGGGTTCTGGCTTCTGCCGGATTGGATGAATCAGGGACCGTGAGCTTTCAAACGCAGCTCCCCCAGCCGCTTCAGCAGGCCATGGTGGGGTTTGTTGAGCGCTGTCCCAACTGGGATCAGTACCGACTTGTTCAGGCTGCAATCGCCGGTTTTCTGATTCAGAACGGTGTCGAGTCCCGCGAGATCACCCGTCTTTATGTAGGAAGCATGTTTCGGCGTGAATCCCTGTCCCAGGGGGTCTGAGTCCGGCAGCTTGCCATCAAGAGCAAGGCTGAGAGCGGAATGCTCAGCAAAAGCCCTAGGCAGGCGCCCATTAGGCCGATCAGGTTGACGCCCAGCAGAAGTCCCAGCAAGGCAAGCACCTTGATGCGGTTGGCTTGAACAATTTTTCGACTGTGCTCCATCGCTGCCAGGGGGTGATGCCCGTGATGCACCAGCAAGGGAAGGGCCAGGATCTGGCTGAGGGCCCAGGCCGCCAGCGCCAGGAGTCCGATGAGAAGTACCGCTGTGGATAGAACTCCGCTGTAGGACGCGATGAGCCCGCTGAGGATGCGGATCACATTCAAGCCACCGATGAACACCACCCCCTCGAGCAGGACGAGCGCTGTGGTTTGGCGCAACAGCCAGCGAAGAGGTCGCCCCTTGCCGGGACTTGCCTCAGCTTCGGAGCCAGCGCCCGACGGTAGAAGCTGATCGGCCAGACGCAGCAGCGACACCAGCGGGCCAAGTGATGCAGGGATGGTCAGCACCAGCAAGGCATTGCCTGTCATTTCAAAGCCTCTTTGACCGCTCTCCTGCAGGTCCCGAGCCAGCACGCCAAGACCAGTCAGGACGATCAGGGTGAGTGCGGTCAGCCCGACGCATTTCCAGGGAGCTTTCCCGAACCCGATCCAGGCTCTCGGAATGATGGTGGTCAGGGGCAAGCGCTCGGCGCTGGCCGCCTGATCAGGGTCACTGGAGAGGGCCAAGTCGCTTCAGTAGATCGCGGGCGATGGGCTCGTCGACAGGGAGGATCGACAGCCGATTGCCACGCCTCACGACGGCCAGTTCTTCGGGTTGGTAAGACTCGCGCAGAACATCGAGGCTTAAAAGGCTTTGAAATCGGCCTTTGTAGGTGAGTCGAACGCAGTCCCAGCGGGGCGTATCCGGCTTTGATGCTGGATCGTGGTATTTGGAGGAAGGATCAAACTGGGTGGGATCAACAAGACCCGTTTCGATGACCTCCATCAGGCCAACGATTCCTGGGGGTTTGCAGTTGGAGTGATAAAAAAAAGCCTGATCCCCGACGGCCATCGTGCGCATGAAATTTCGGGCCTGGTAATTGCGAATTCCATCCCAAAGGGTGGTGTGCTCCTGTTGGAGGTGGTCAATCCCGTACACATCGGGCTCACTTTTCATCAACCAGTAGGCCACGGTTTTCGAAAGGTTTTCAGCAGCCTAGGGATCTTTTACCGCATTGATTAACTGCCGGAAATGATCGCCTCTTGCCTCAAAGTTCGGGTATTGGTCGAAACTGGCACAAGCCGGTGACAGAAGCACGCTGTTGGCCTGGCAGTCCCTAGCAAGGCTTAGAGCCTGCGGCACGGCTGCGTCCAGGTCGGCGCGATGAATCACAGGACCTGCGAAGCCTGCGGTCTCGATCAGATTGGCAAGCTCTCCGGCTCCTTCTCCAAACAGCACCACACCGCCCACCTGGGATTGGAACAGTTCCAGCCATGGACCTGCATCGCCCTGCTTCGTCTGACCGCCGGCCAGGAGAACTACAGGTGCCGGCACGGACCGCAAACCCACGGCGGCGGCGTCGTAATTCGTGGCCTTGCTGTCATTGAACACGGGAATGCCGCCTACGAATCCCAGAGGTTCGAGCCTGTGCGGTACCCCGGTGAAGCAGCTCAGTGCCGCCTCGATGCTGGAAGCAGATACACCCGCTTCCAGAGCAGCAGCGGTCACCAAGAGCATGTTTTGGCGGTTGTGATCGCCGGGTAAAGGCAAGGAATCAGCAGGGAAAAGAGGTTGCTCTCCCTGGCTCACCCAGCCCTGCGCGTTCACGGTGATCGGGGGGATTCCCGCTTCCGGGCTGTGATCTCCGCAGGACACCCAGCGAAGACCTGACCGTGACCACTGGCCGCAGTGGCGGTGGATGTCGGGGTCATCCGCATTCAACACGGGGATCGCTGCGCGTTCGAGGAGCCCCCGCTTGATGGATCGGTAAGCCTCGATGGTTCCGTGCCTTTCGAGGTGATCAGGTGTGAGGGTTGTCCAGATTCCGATGCGCGGCGACACCTCCAAAGCGGCTTCGATCTGATAGCTGCTCATCTCCATCACGACCCAGTCGGGCTTGGGCCTGGTGCCTTGCAGCACTTCGAGGGCCAGTTCGGCTGCGGAATGGCCCACGTTGCCGGCCATGGGTGCTTCCAGGCCGGCATAGGCCAGCACGTGCTGGAGAAGATGGGTCACCGTGGTTTTGCCGTTGGTTCCGGTGATGCCAATCCAGGGAATGTCTCGGAGGGCATCCCAGGCCACAGACATCTCACCTCGGACCCGGAGGCCATGGGCACGCAGGGCCTTGAGGGTGGGGTGATCCCATGCAATTCCAGGACTGATCACCACCTCCCCGGCACTGTCGAGCCAGGGGGCGAAGCTGTCGAGCTCCAGGGGACATCCCAGTTGGATGGTGATGTTCTGTTGGCGCAGGGCATGGGCTTTGTCTCGCAACGCTGGTTCATCGCCCCGTTCGAGCACGACGACGTCGTACCCCTGAGCCTGCAGCAGCCGAGCCGCACCTGAGCCGGAACGCCCCAGGCCCACGACCACGGACCGTGCCATCAAGAAACTCCTCTCCCACCAAGGGAAATGGGCGATACTGGAATCGAACCAGTGACTCCTACCGTGTCAAGGTAGTGCTCTACCTCTGAGCTAATCGCCCGCATTGTCACCCTTCAGAGAATCTGCGGTGATCGGATGGATCGAATTCCACCGGGTGGGATTGAAGTTAGCAGCTCACCGGCGCATCATTTCGACTCGCCATCGCTCTCGCTTGGTCAGCGTCAGGCTCAGCACCTCCACGCTTCCTCGGTCTTGAAGTTGCAGTTGATCACCCACGTTGACGTCACGACTGGCCTGACGGATCGCTCCCCAATTGAGCCTGAGACGTCCTTCCCTGATCTCGCGCGTCATTTTGGAACGGGAGAGTCCGAAGCCAGCTGAAGCGATGGCATCCAAGCGGCATGATGCCTCCACGCTGCGCAGCAGTCGGGGAGTTCGTTGGGCTGGCCACTGCAGGGCTTCGAGAGGAACCGTTTCCAGCAGGAGCGGCACATCGCGGACCTGTCCGGTCAATCCGTTGAGATGCTCCCCTGCTTCTGGAGTACAGACGGCTTGCGCTCCCCGGTCACCCCGTAGCCAGAGATCACCGATGGCATCCGCGCGCACATCGAGGTGCATCAGTGCCTGGCGCATGTCATCGGGTTCGGCGCGGTCAAAGAGAAAGTTGCCTTCCAGGCGGAGACCACACAGCGGGGCTGATTCCGAGTCCGTCTCCTGGTCGCGGCGGCTCAGCTGAAGTCGGCAGCGCTCGGCGCCTTCCCGTCCTCCATCGCGCACCATCCGCAACTCCGAGAGGGCTTCGAGCTTTGCGGCATCCTCCAGTTCAGGACCACTGAGAAAGGGGCTCCAGCTCGGTTGCCAGGTGCGCAGCACCTCCTCAGCCTGATCGAGCAGCCCAGCCATCACCGGCCGATGGCAGGAGCCAGCGAGGAGCGCATCCCTGGGAAGTGTCATAACTCACTCAGTCGCACGACCTGCTGCGGGCGGACCTTCTGAACGAGCGTCCAGGGAAGCTCCACGCCTGGCCGGGTCTCGAGCAGGAGTAACCAGGCATTCTCTTTGTGACGGTTGCGCAGAATCCGCACTCCGTCTTCATTGTCAGAAGGAACGCTGGCGGCAGCGGCATAGCTGCCCATCAGACCGGATCCAAGACCAAGCAGTCCGCCAATCACTACTTCGCCGATCGTTCCGAAGCGGGCAAAGGTGTCGAGCGTTGTGATCTGAGTAAACGTTGCTCCGGCCAGGAAGCCAAAGGGCATCAGCCAGCGCGACATGGAACGCTGACGCCTGTTTCTAGCCAGGTTCGGATTCAAGAGGTCGACGTCGTCCATACGCTCGGCTGTGAGGCCACCGGACGAGGTGGGTTCACCGTCGGGGGCCACCAGGGCCACCCGCAGCAAATGGGTGCCTGCATCCCGCAATGACGTCACCAGGCTTTCAGCGGTGTCGCGTTGACTCAGCACCAGGACACAGACGGGCATGGACGGACTCGGTGCACCGTTTCATTCTCCATGGTTTGATCCGCAGAGGGCGATCGGATCAATCTCTAGAGTGGATAACGGCTTTCTCCCGCCGCTGGATGACCAAAGTTCTCGTTTCAGACCCCATTGATCAGGCGGGGATCGACATCCTCGGGCAGGTGGCTCAGGTGGATCAGCGAACGGGCCTGTCGGCCGAAGAGCTGAAGGCCGTGATCGGTGAATACGACGCCCTGATGATCCGCTCAGGCACACAGGTGACGGCGGATGTGATCGCTGCTGCTGATCGCTTACGCATTATCGGCCGGGCTGGCGTGGGTGTTGACAACGTGGATGTTCCCGCTGCGACCCAGCGCGGCGTGCTTGTTGTTAACTCTCCCGAAGGCAACACGATCGCGGCGGCTGAGCATGCCCTCGCGCTTCTTCTGTCCCTGTCGCGTCATGTGCCCCAGGCCCATGGATCCATGCGTGCCGGTGCCTGGGACCGCAAGAAATACGTGGGAAATGAGCTCTACAAGAAGGTTCTCGGCGTTGTCGGTCTGGGAAAGATCGGCTCCCATGTGGCTCGGGTCGCCAAGGCGATGGGAATGGAGGTGATCGCCTTCGATCCCTTCATTTCTGCTGATCGCGCCCAGCAGATGCAGGTGCGGCTCACCACGCTCGAGGATCTGTTCCGTCAGGCGGATTACATCACGCTTCATATCCCCCGCACGCCGGATACCGAAAATCTCGTCAATGCCGAGCTGCTCCGCTCGATGAAGTCCACGGCTCGCATCGTGAACTGCGCGAGAGGCGGAATCGTGGATGAAGCGGCTCTGGCCGAAGCGATCGAGAACGGTGTCATCGCTGGAGCAGGGTTGGATGTATTTGCCTCAGAGCCGCTGGCTGAGGATTCTCCGTTGAGGAGCGTGGAACGCGGATTGGTTCTGACCCCTCATCTCGGCGCCTCCACCGAGGAAGCCCAGGAAAATGTGGCGACGGATGTGGCAGAGCAGATTCGTGATGTGCTGCTCGGTCTTCCCGCACGCAGTGCAGTGAATATCCCCGGGCTGAGCGCGGAGATCATGGAGCAGCTCAAGCCCCATCTACAGCTCGCTGAGACGCTTGGACTGCTGGTGAGTCAGCTCAGTGGCGGGCAGGTGCAGGAGCTTGAGGTGAGGCTTCAGGGTGAATTCGCTCTCCATCCGTCCCAGCCTCTGATGGTGGCAGCGCTGAAGGGGCTGCTGACCAGTGCTCTCGGCGACCGCATCAACTATGTGAATGCCTCTCTGGAAGCCAAGGGACGTGGCATTCACGTGCTGGAGGTTAAGGATGACGCCAGCCGCGACTTCGCCGGTGGATCGCTTCAGCTGACCACCCGCGGCGGTCAGGGGGGGCACAGCGTGACCGGCGCTGTGTTCGCCGATGGTGAGCTGCGGGTGACCAACATCGATGAGTTCCCTGTGAACGTGCCCCCCAGCCGTCACATGCTCTTCACTCGCCACCGGGATATGCCCGGGATCATTGGCCACCTTGGCTCACTGCTGGGTGAGCACAACGTGAACATTGCCTCCATGCAGGTTGGGCGGCGGATCGTGCGCGGGGATGCCGTGATGGTCCTGAGCATCGACGATCCGATTCCGCCGGCGTTGCTGGCAACGATTCACGGGATCAACGGGATCCAGGAAGCTCATCCCGTCACCTTGTGATGTGGTGGCGCCTGTCTCTGCCTCTGCAGCCAGAGCTGGAGGAATCCCTGCTCTGGAAGCTCACGGCCATGGGACTCCACCGGGTGGCGGTTCAGCATGCTCCTGAGGCCCCTGATCAACGCACGCTGCTGGCCTGGCTGCCTGCCCATGAGTGGCCGGAAGACCAGCGCCTTCAGCTGATTGCGAGTCTCTCTCCCCTCGCTGAAACATTCGGCCTTCAGCTGGCCACCCCGCGATGGGACGAGCTGGCTGATGAAGATTGGAGCCGCAGCTGGAAGCAGCATTGGCAGCCGGATCCTGTGGGGAAAGGGTTGCTGATCCTTCCCGCCTGGCTCAGCGTTCCCGAGGAGCATGCCCAGCGTCTGGTGCTGAAAATGGATCCCGGCAGTGCCTTCGGGACCGGCAGCCACCCCACGACGCGATTGTGCTTGGAGGCTCTCGAAGCAGCACCTCCCCAGGGGCTGCGGGTGGCTGATCTCGGTTGTGGCAGCGGAGTGCTCGGTTTGGCGGCACTGGGTCTGGGGGCCCGCGAGGTGCTGGCTGTGGACACCGATTCCCTGGCCGTGCGAGCCACCTCCGAGAACGCTGCCCTCAACAACCTGGCCTCCGGTGCGCTGCGCGTCCATCAAGGGTCTCTCGAGACCCTGGAGCCCCTCCTTGCCGGCAAGCCTGCCGATCTTCTGCTCTGCAACATCCTGGCGCCGGTGATCGAAGCCCTGGCACCTGGCTTCCAATCCATCCTCAGCGCCCAGGGGCGTGGACTTCTCAGTGGGCTTCTCGTGGAGCAAGCTCCGCGCCTTACGAATGTGCTGGAGGCACTGGGCTGGTCGGTGCAGCATCTCGACAGCCAGGGACGCTGGGGACTCCTGGAGATTCGCCGACAAGTTTGATAAGTAGAGCTTATGCAAGTATCGGGTTTGATTGGCCTTGGCCCCAATGCTCGGTTGAAGCGTGTGGGTGGAGGCCTGTCCGATGTAGAAGGGTGCGGTCCTGCGAGCCCGATTGATTCGGGTCTCTGCACACTTCATCCATCCATGGCTTCTTACAAGGTCACTCTGGTCAGCGAGAGCGAAGGTCTCAACAAGACCATCGAGGTTCCCGACGATCAGTACATCCTCGATGCCGCTGAAGAGCAGGGCATCGACCTGCCCTACTCCTGCCGCGCCGGCGCATGCTCCACCTGTGCAGGCAAGATCACTGCTGGCACCGTTGACCAGTCCGATCAAAGCTTCCTCGACGACGATCAGATCGAAGCTGGTTTCGTGCTGACCTGCGTGGCTTACCCCACCTCTGACTGCACCATCAAGACCCACGCCGAGGAAGAGCTCTATTGAGCCCCTCCGCAAACATCAGCTCTCTCTGACGGGAGAGCCATCGGCCACCCCCAGGGGTGGCTTTTTGTTGGCAGGGTGGTGTGTGTCTGGCCGATCGAAGGATGTCCTCCGCCACCGCTGCTACTCCCCTGCGACCTGAGGTTGATGGGCTTCTTGCTCACGGCACGGTGCACACCAGTCCTGGCGGCCAGTACAGCTTCAGGGTGATCGGTCCCTGCTGCCGGCTGTTCGATCGCAATGAGCTTCCCTGGCCCTGCTGTCGCCTTGTGTGGCGCAGCAAGGAGCCGAGTTGGCGTCGGGTGGGCCGTCGTTTTGTTCCCGACCTTGCCTCCCGTCGTTGCCCCTCCTACGCGGTCGAGCTGCTCCAGCCAGGCTCCAGGCCTACTGCCACCGTGCTGACGCTTTTTTCCATGCGCTTCACGCCTGAGCTTCAAGAGTGGTGGTACAGCCGTCATCCCCGCTCCTTTGATGCGACCAATCAACAGCCTTGATCAAGCCCGGCCATCGCAAGCCATCACCATTAAAAAAGCCCGCCGGATGGCGGGCTTCCCTGAAGCATTCACCGTGAATGCCTGCTGGGCTAATCAGAAGTAGATCTTGCCGCCGCCCCATTCCTGACCCAGCACTTTCGGTGCCACGAGGATGTAGGCAGACATCAAGCGGAGATCCTCATCGGTGAGGTCACGCATGGCGGGATACAGATCGCGGCTGCGCATGCTGGGGTGCAAGTCGGCAATGCTGTACTCACCGTCATAGGAGGTGGGGTCCTGGAGGTAGTCCACCAGGGCTGCCACATTGTCGCGGGCTGGTGTGGCCAGGGCCAGGGTTTCGGGGTCGAGGCCAACGTTGTGGTTGGTCTTGGTGATGCCGCCGGCATGGCAGGTGCCGCAGCTGGTATTAAACACCTTGCGACCAGCCTTGACCTGCTGCTCCGTAAACGTGACAGGAATGCCTTCCGCGTCGGCGGGAACCGTCAAGGTCTCCGCATCCCAAGAAGCGGCCTGGGCAGGGGTGCCGATCACCAGGACGGCGAAGGCCGACAGCACGATCAGCAGTCGGCTCAGGGAGCGACGCAGGTTGGGGAGAAAAGAGGCCATAAAAATGCCAGAGACTGATGAAGACAGCGCACAACGCTCTTGTATCACGGGGTGGGATCCCCCCGTGGGTGATCTCGCTCAGGCGATCACGAACTGTTGCAGCACAACGGCTGCATTTGCGGGGTTACCTCGATGGAGAGGAAGTCTTTGGCGAGCACCGTGGCTGGAAAGATCGCCTGGGCTTCGGCCAGTAGATCGTCTGCAGTGACCGCATTCCCAGGGGCATAACGGGGGCTGAGGTGGGTCAGCACCAGCTGGCTGACACCCGCTTCCGCTGCCGTTTGTGCCGCCATGGTGCTGGTGGAGTGCTGGCGTTGGAATGCCATCTCCGCCTCGGCATGGGAAAAGGTGGATTCGTGAATCAGGAGATCCGCCCCTCGCGCCAGCTCCACGGCGGCTTCGCAGAACACTGTGTCGGTGCAATACACCACGCTGGCTCCGCGACGCGGAGGGCCGCAGAGGTCGCGGCCGTTAATGCTGCGGCCATCATCGAGGGTGACGGTTTCGCCGCGCTTCAGCGCGGCATAGACAGGCCCCGGCGGGATGTTCAGATCCCGGGCTTTGGCCACGTCGAACCGGCCGGCCCGCGGCTTCTGATCCACCCGGTAGGCATAGGCGGGCACCCGGTGATCCAAGGGGGTGGCTCGCACCTGCAGATCGTCGTCTTCGAAGACAATCCGTCGTGCTTCGGCGGCTCCGCGCACTGGATGCACGGCCAGCGGGTAGCCAATCCGGGTGGAGCTGGTGCGCAGAACGCCGTGTAGGTAGGCATCCAGGGGATCGGGGCCGTAGAGATCCACCCCGGCGCTGCTGCCGCTCAGGCCCAGGCTGGCCAGGAGCCCCGGCAGCCCGAAAACGTGATCGCCGTGCATGTGTGTGATGAACACTCTGCGCAGCTGAGAGAGGCGCAGATCGCTGCGCAGAAACTGATGCTGGGTGCCTTCCCCACAGTCAAACAACCACAGCTCTGACCGTTGCGGCAGTCGAAGCGCCAC
The DNA here is from genome assembly GCF_014279875.1 of Synechococcus sp. MEDNS5. NCBI lineage: Bacteria > Bacillati > Cyanobacteriota > Cyanophyceae > Synechococcales > Synechococcaceae > Synechococcus > Synechococcus sp. MEDNS5. The sequence continues at coordinate 1,876,936 of NZ_CP047952.1, read as the reverse complement.
GGCAGACACATTGCGGGCGCGGGTCGGAACTCCGGAACTGGTGCCGAGAAAGGTGACCTGCACGGCGGGGTGGGCTCAATGGCCAATCTGCCACGGAGGCCTGGCTCTCTCGCGATGGGAGGGGCACACTGGGCGCCCATCTGTTTCTGGAGTGCCGACGCTCGTCTCCATCCTTCGGCCAGGGATAAGGGCGGCATCGCTGGCTCCCCTTGCCATGGTCGCCCTCGTGAGCGAGCCGCGGGTCGCTGTGACCGCTCAGGAGCCGATGATGCGGGTTCTCGTGGCCGAAGGGCAGGCGCTGCAGTTGAGGGCCGACGACGCGCTGCCGCTTCGGGTGCGCGGGTTCGGTGGACAGGAACGCTCTTTGCGGCGGCTGTCGGTCAGCCTCCATGGCGGCTCACTGCTGCTCGATGGCCTGGGCCAGGCGCCATCGGTCCGCGTGTCCACGGATGATCCGCGGGGGCTCTGGCTTGGCAAGCGGCGCTACCGCGGGGATGTAGTGCTTCTGCCCCGGGGCGGTCGCGTGATGGCCATCAACCGGCTGGGGATCGAGACCTATCTACCCAGTGTGGTGGGCAGCGAGATGCCGGCTAGCTGGCCTCTCGCCGCACTGCAGGCCCAGGCGGTCGCCGCTCGCACCTACGCCCTACGGCAGCGGGGCAAGAAGGGCGATTTCGATGTGAAAGCCACCGTTGCCAGCCAGGTGTACAAGGGCATCGAATCGGAGACGCCACGCACCCGGGAGGCCGTTGATACCACCCGATCCTTGGTCTTGGTGCATGGGGGGCGCCTGATCAATGCGGTGTTCCACAGCAGCTCGGGGGGAGCCACGGAGCCCAGCGGCGAGGTGTGGCGTCAACAACTTCCCTACCTGGTCAGCGTCCGTGATCACGATGACCACAGCCCTGTTCATCGTTGGAACAAGCGCTTCGACGTCAGCGATCTTCAACGGCTCTTCAAGGAGATCGGTGGTGTGGAGGGGGTGCGTGTCCTGAGCACAAGTTCCACAGGCCGGGTGCGCTCGGCTCGCATCCAGGGGCCGAGGGGTGCATTGGTGCTGTCAGGGCGCGAGCTGCGTCAGCGCCTTGGGCTCAAAAGCACGATGGTGCGCTTCGACATGCTGCGTGATGGCGACATGGAAACCTCTCCAGGGATCCCGTTGGATTCCGAGCCGTCCCGCGAGCCGCCGGCACTGATCGGCCTTTGGAGCGATTCGGCCAGCGGCTCCAGTGAAGCTGCGGATCCGGGGTTTGCACCACCGATACCACCACCACCACCACCTGTGCCGTCGCCTGGTATCAGCCTCGACCGACCGAGCAGCCTTGTTCACTCGAGCAGCCGTGTTCGTTCGAGCAGCCGTGTGCTCGAAGCGCGGGGACAGGGGTATGGGCACGGCGTTGGCATGAGCCAGTGGGGAGCCCACGGTCTGGCTGAGCAAGGGGCTGATTTCCGCCAGATCCTTCTTCACTACTACCGAGGGGTGCAGATTCGTCCCTACCGGCCTGGCGATGATCCATCGCTGGCATTCAGCCCTGGATCGGAGCCAGCCTGGTGGGGTTGATCCCCGCCCCATCTGTGCCGCAGCTTCCCTCATCCATTTTGGTTCAGCGCCGCCAGGATCCCGCTGCGCTGATGGCGGCGGTGGTAGATGCTCTGGACGCTTTCCTGCAAACGCGTGTTCAGCAGCAACAGTTCCGCCCTCTGGGACTGGCCACCGGCCGCACCATGGAGCCCCTGTATGCGGCGCTGTGTGAGCGGCTCAGGGCCTGGCCTGCATCGCATCTGCAGTGGCTGCGGGACCATTGGTGCAGTTTTAATCTCGATGAATACGTCGGTCTGCCGGCCGATGATCCGCGTCGTTTCGCGGCCTATATGCAGACCCACCTCGCGGGGCCCCTTGATCTGCCGTCCGACCAGGTCATGATTCCTGACGGTATGGCCTGCGATCCAAGCTTGGAGGCCCGTCGCTACAGCACGGCTCTGCGTCAGGCGGGGGGGATCGGGCTTCAGCTTCTCGGCCTTGGCAGCAACGGCCATGTGGGCTTCAACGAGCCGCCCTCAGGGTTCGACAGCCCGTGCCGCGTTGTGACCTTGCAGGCAGCGACCAGGATTCAGAACGCTGACGCCTTCGGCGGTGACTCCGAGGCCGTGCCCAAGCAGGCGATCACGCTCGGGCTGCAGGAGATTCTCAGTGCCGAGGTGATTCATCTGATCGTGACGGGCAGCGCCAAGGCGGAGATTCTGCGCCGGGCCCTGTTGGAGCCCCCCACCGGTCTGGTGCCCGCCAGCTGGCTTCAACGGCATCCGCGGGTGCACCTGTGGGTGGATGATGCGGCCCACGCCCGTCTATCGGCATCTTGACCCGCTGGCAGTTTTCGATCGATCGCGGCGGCACCTTCACCGATGTGGTGGCCCGCAGGCCTGACGGAGGGCTGATCGTTCGCAAGGTGCTGTCGGTCCAGCCCGATCGGGAGGGTGATCCGGCGGTGGAGGCGATCCACGCACTCCTCGAGATGGAAGGCCCACCCTCCCCATCAGCAATCGAGGAGCTGCGACTGGGCACAACCGTGGCCACCAATGCCCTGCTCGAGAGCCAGGGCGAGCCCGTTCTGCTGCTCACGAACAAGGGTCTGGCCGACCTGCTGCGCATTGGTGATCAGCACAGACGGGATCTGTTCGCTCTGGAGATCCCCCGTCCCCCCTCGCTGATCGCGGCGGTTGAGGAGGTGTCCGGGCGCCTCGATGCGAAGGGGGATGCGGTGGAGCCTCTGGTGATTGATGCCGTGCTCACCAGCCGGTTGCGAGACCATCGCCGGGAGGGTCTGCGCAGCTGTGCCATCGCGCTGATGCATGCGTGGCGGGAGCCTGCCCATGAACTGGTTCTGGCGGAGGCGGTGCTTGCCGCCGGTTTTGAAACGGTGGTCTGCTCCCATCAGGTGAGCCCTCTTCCCCGACTGGTTCCCAGGGGGCAGACCACCCTGGTGGAGGCTGCCGTCCGGCCGGTGCTGGAGACCTATCTCCACCAGGTGCAGGCCGCTCTGAAGGGACACCCCCGGCTGCGGGTGATGACCTCCAGCGGAAGCCTGCAGGCACCTGCGTCATTGCTGGCCAAAGACACGATCCTCTCCGGCCCGGCGGGCGGCATGGTCGGTGCCGTGGCCGCGGCTCAACAGGCCGGTGTGGGGCATCTCCCGATGGTGGGCGTGGATATGGGAGGCACGAGCACCGATGTGTTCTGCCTGCCCGCTGGGGCGGCCGATCGCGACTGGGACCGCAGCCCTGAAACGGAGATCGCGGGGTTGCAGCTGTCGGCATCCCGATTGCCGATTCACACGGTGGCTGCCGGTGGAGGCTCGATCATTGATCACGATGGCGGCCGGGTGCTGGTGGGACCCCGCTCGGCTGGAGCGGATCCTGGCCCCGCCTGTTACGGCAGGGGTGGCCCCCTCACCATCACCGATGCCCATCTGCTGCTGGGCCGGTTGCAGGCCCAGGCTTTCCCAGCCGTGTTCGGGCCGAATCGGGATGCGCATCCCTGCCTCTCCACCACCCGGCAGCAGTTCGCGGTGCTGGCTGACTCGCTGCGGCGATCACCGGAAGCACTGGCGGAAGGGGCCCTCGACCTCGCGGTTGAAGCCATGGCGGCGGCCATCCGTCAGGTGTCTCTGCATCGCGGTCATGACATCCGAGGGGGCGTCCTGGTGGCCTACGGCGGTGCGGCTGGCCAGCTGGCCTGCCGCATGGCATCAGCCCTCGGGCTGCGCCAGGTGCTGTTGCACCCCCTGGCGGGGGTGCTGTCGGCCTATGGGATCGGGCAGGCACGGCAGCGTCAGCTGCGTCAGGCTGCGGTCCGCGAGCCTCTGGATCATTCCTGTTTGACCCGGTTGCCGTCACGGGTGGCAGCGGAGCTGGCCCTGGCCCACGCCGCCCTCGAGCAGGTGGGCGGCCGTTCCCTGACGCTGGGAGAGCAGCGGGTCCGTCTGGAACTCCGGGACGTGGCGGCGGAACAGGGACTGCTCATCACCCTGGCGCCTCCCCCGCAACAACCGTCCCTGGAGGCGCTGCAGGCAGCGTTTGCCCAGGCGCATCAGCAGCGTTTCGGGTATGCGCCATCCCCTCGCACCCGGTTGGTGCTCGAGCGGATCGAGGTGGAAGTGCTGGCGGCGGTGGACCCCCAGGCGCAGAGCGGGGACGGGCGCCCCGGACCTGCTGCTCAGAGCTTCGCTGCCCCCGAGGCGGCCATGGTGCACTGGCCGCAGCGTGGCTGGTGTGCCGTTCCGGTGGTGCAACGGGAGCAGGTTCCCTTGGAGCAGCGCCTGGAGGGCCCGGCCCTGATTCTGGATCCAACGGCTGGAACCGTGCTGGAGCCCGGTTGGTCAGCCCGGAGGCTGCAGAACAGCTGTCTGTTGCTGGAGATGGAGCAGACCCTGCCGGGGTCTGCGGCCCTGGCTGCAGCGGAGAGCCCCGATCCCGTGGATCTGAGCCTGTTCCATCACCGTTTCATGCAGATCGCGGAACGGATGGGAGAGCGGCTGCGGCAGACCAGCCGCTCGGTGAACATTCGCGAACGGCTTGATTTTTCCTGTGCCCTGTTCGACGGGGAGGGGGCTCTGGTGGCCAATGCTCCGCATATTCCCGTTCATCTGGGTTCCATGGGGGATGCGGTGGCGGATCTGCTGCAGCAGGTGCGCCGGGGCGAACGCCCCGCTCTGCAGGCCGGCGACACGATCATCAGCAATGACCCCTTCCACGGCGGAACCCACTTGCCCGATGTCACGGCCATCACTCCGGTGTTCAGCGAATGCAACGACGTGCCGTTCGCTTTTGTGGCCTGCCGCGGGCACCATGCGGATGTGGGGGGACTCACCCCGGGATCGATGCCGCCCTTCAGCAGGCAGATCGGCGAGGAAGGGCTGCTGGTGCGCAACTGGTGGCTGGTGCGGCAGGGCGTTCTGGATCAGGACGGCTGGGCTGTGCTGTTGCGCCGCCAGCCGATCCCCCCGAGGACTCCCGATCTGCTCTGGGCGGACCTCCAGGCTCAGGTGGCCGCGAATCACCTCGGGATGCAGCTGCTCGACACGCTGCTCGAGGCGGAAGGTCAGGCTCGCGTGGGGCGTTATCTCCAGCATGTGCAGGACCACGCTGCCAGCAGCGTTCGCCGTTTGATCGATCGGCTGGAGGACCGGCAATGCGAGGTGCAGCTGGACAACGGTGCCTGGCTGCGACTGGCGCTGCGGGTGCAACGGCAACGTCGCCAGGCGGTGCTGGATTTCAGCGGCAGTTCTCAGCAGGGAGATCACAATTTCCATGCCCCGCTGGCTGTGACCAAGGCCGCCGTGCTCTACGTGCTCCGTTGCCTGCTGGAGGAGCCGATTCCTCTTAATGCCGGGTGTTTTCAGCCCCTGACGTTGGTGGTGCCGGAGGGGTGTCTGCTCAATCCAAGGCCCCCTGCGGCGGTGGTGGCAGGAAATGTGGAAACCTCCCAGGCGCTCTGCAACCTGCTGTTCGCGTCCGTGGGCGCCATGGCGGCAGCGCAGGGCACCATGAACAACGTCACCTTCGGCGACGCCGGACGGCAGTACTACGAAACGATCGCCGGGGGCGGCGGTGCTGGCCCTGGCTTCCCCGGATCCTGTGGGGTGCAGACCCACATGACCAACTCCAGGCTCACGGATCCTGAAATCCTCGAGCAACGGTTCCCCGTGAGGCTGGAGCGGTTTGGATTCCGTCCGGGCAGTGGTGGTGCCGGCCGTTGGCCAGGAGGGGATGGCCTGGTGCGGGAGTTCAGATTCCTGGAACCGATGACCACGGCCTTGCTGTCGGGCTCAAGGTTGGTGGCACCGTTCGGACTCGAGGGGGGGGAGGATGGTGCCTGCGGGGCTGCGATTCTCACGCGTGCGGATGGGGCACGGGAACAACTGCAGGGATGCGCCCGATGTGAGGTGAAGCCAGGGGATCGTCTGTTGATCGCAACCCCTGGAGGCGGCGGCTGGGGAATGCCAACAGAGGCGTCCTTATGAAGCTAAAGGGCTTTTCGCATGTTACGAGACCTAATGGCAGGTGTTTCGTTTTTAGATGCGATGCCATTGCTCTCTTGGGCGGATCTGGTCTATCTCGCAAAAGTGTTTTTTAAGGCTCTTCAAAAAAAATCAATAATTTCTATATGCTGGGACAAATTGGAGGGAGTGATTTGTTTGAAAATTTTTCTGAGCCTTTTTTGGCTCAACAGGCGGCAGAAGGCTGGCAAGCGCTTGATTGGTCATTAGACACCTTTATTGAGAAAAGCAACCAGGAAAAAACTACATTTTATAAATTTGATAAAAATTGTATGCAAAAACCGATTTTATCGCAGGAAACAATTCCAAAAGCACTTGAAAAAATAAAACTAGCCGGAAGTCAAAGGAGGCAAAAATACAGTTATTATTTGAAGCAAGTTAAAATCTCTCAATTCTCTTGCTTGCTTTCAGAATTAAAACTCCTGCCAGGATTCAAGGAAAAGATAGCAGATATAAACCTTTGGATTGGAAATGAATCAGCAGCCACGCCGTGGCATTATGACTTAGTTGACAATGTTATCATTCAATTAGACGGTGAGAAGGAAATATTTTTAGCGCCGCCAAGCTTGACAAAAATATTTAAGCCGCAAATCTATCTAAGAGGAGAAAAAGAAGAAAGCACAGACTTTAACTTTTCAAAGCAAGAAAGTATGGAGTTTATTCAAAAAGAAACAGATTGTTGCGACGAAGCAATAATGGTTAAGCTTGAAAAGTCTGATATGCTATTTATACCACCGTATTGGTGGCATTCGGCTCAATGCTCAAGCCCAATTAGTGTATCAGTGAATTACTTTTATAATTCACAATATAATCAAAAGCCTTTCATGTTAGGCGAAGAAGTTCAAGCGCTAGATGTGCTTTATAAGATAAGCAAAAACTCTTGCATTAGCAGAAAAGCTGCTTTAAGAGAACTTATCAATGCGATAGAGATGTAAAGTAAATCATCTGAGAGTTCGTAATTTTTAACCCTTCTAGTCTTTTTATTTTCAAGCGGTTCGAGATCGACTCCCCTTTCTTCAGACTCTCGATTGGAATCTGCAGGCGCGTTTGCAGGTAGGCGAGCAAATGTCGGCATTGAATCGTGAGGGCGATAGCGCTCAGGCATAGAACATCTAACTGCGCTGCCGCAAGGAATGGGCTGCCATCCACGTTGAAGTCGAGCATCAAGGCCTACAGATGACGACTTATTCATTCAGGCATCGCTACGCCAAGGGGATGCATTCAGCGAATGTCCCTGTTGCCAATTTCAACGAAGCCATGGGACACACAATTAAGGTGCATCTTGTGGGAGCTATGCCAGGATCAAACTCAACACAACGGCAGACATTATTGCGGCGGCGAATCTTTGATAGCTATTCCAACGATTAGTAATGAGCTGTTATGTATCGATAGCCCTTTCACCTAAAGTAGGGGACCTTTGGATTCATGTGTGCTGGCGGTGAAGAGGAGATCACCGGCCATTGCGATTGGCTCTCTAATATAGAAAAATAAAGACTTGAATGTTGCTTGATATGTTTTGTTGGGATAAAAACAATTATTATAAAGGCTTCTAAGTGGTTGAAGGATCATAATAGACTGCTTCATTGATAAGACCAGCATCAAAAAATCTTTTCAACAAGAATGAAGCGGTTAATATGCTTGAACCAGGTACATTGGCAGTAATTTTGTCACGCATTTCTTGAAATAAAAGTTGTCTGTGTTTTGAATATATTAAACCAATTGCCTTGTAAAATTCAGAACCTCTAAATGAATGAAATAAATAGGGTGATACGAGTTCAAAACCATCTTCAAAGAGACGAAAATCAAGATCATCTCGCCAGGAAAAAATTAGATGATTATCGGTGGAATTTGGAATAAAGCGATTAATTAAATCTATGAATGCAGGATATACAGAATCGGGTGTGGAAAAGGAAACAGTTCCAAAATTCCGATAACCATGAGACCACTTATAGGATGTATAACAAGGACTTGTTAAGGTGATTGTTTTTTGGACCATATTAATTCGAAAACCTGTTACACAAGCAATTGATCCTTGCGGAATTAGAGAATAATCAACTTGATCTGCAGATGTGTATTGACGTGCATCTTTTACTTGAGACAATACTTTCATGCCAAACTTTTCACGACCACCAGGAACCTTGGCTCTTTCATCTTCTATTTCAATAGATTGAGCGAGAATCGAAGGATAAATGAACTCAAGAGGAGAGAAGTGCCTATGCATTTTTTCCATAATATGTGGTGATAACACACTTACTCGTGGCCAAAATGTGGGCTCTGGAAATGAGTAAAATTTAATCAAATCCTCTAACCAGTCTATATTATATCTCGCTGTAGATGTGCAAAGCTTATATCCTGTTATTTGATAGTATGTTTCCAGAAAATTAATATAGTCGGGATTGTCATTCGGTTCTGTAGCATAATACAGCATACCCCCACCACATCCATCACCTAGTATGAGTTGCAACGACCGAGCAACTGCTTTAAAAAGATCAAGATTATGGTTATTATTGAAATCAAAAATAGACTCGAGCTTTTGTGCATCATATGCACAGAACGTGCAGCCAACTGTACAGCCAACTGCTAATTCTATTGCAAATGTTGGGTGGTCAATACTCGTTCCATAAAATCCAAGTTCACTCTGAATTGATAAAATTCTACGTTGACGCCATGTGAAATATGGAGAATCACCATTGAATTTATTCAAAGTCCAATTCTGATGTTTAATCAACGATCTATTTTTAAGTAAAGTTAGCTTGAAATGCAATCTAAGTATTTGGTTTGAAACTTTTTGATCTATTTCTTCGAGCAAATGCTGATGGCTCTCTTCGACATTATTCAGTACCTCAAATATTGGATGTATTTTGGGAGAACTATACAAAGTGCTCATCACTTCAATGACCTCTCTTCGTACTCCCAGATTCATAAGACGATTCAACCAAAAGGATGATAGTTGAGATGTACGACATTGATCTCTAAATTCAGCCGAACCTTCGTACCATTCCTGGAAGCGTTTTATTTCGGCAATAATTATTTTTTGATCCAAAGTCAAAGATTCAATAAACTGCACAGGCTCATTCGAGCGTCTATAATTTGTCACATTTATGTTTTGACTCGGATTATTTTGCATGATGATGCTTCGATTTAAATAATTTGTATAACATTATACTAGCATCTTTACGCTTCTGTAACCATATTTCTTGATTGACCAGGATTGCTTAATTAACAATCATTAATCAATGAGGAAAAGGAGATATTGTTCGCTGTTCATCGGTCTGTTAAACAATAGTGTTATGCATCATTTCTTGTATGCGAGACTCATTGTTATATGATAATTCTCTTTGCAATATTCAGAAACAACAGATTGATTCATATTTATAATACTTGCATTGCTAAACACTCCTGCCAAATTAAGGAAAATCAGAAAAACAAACAGATTTGCTTCTTGTTAAGTGCAGTAGCTAAAATGTCTTTGTCAAAAAAGCTTTGTAATTGAGAAGCCATGACTAGATAAAAAAAAGAGGCTGATAATGATCAACCTCATGTTCTTAAGTTGCAAATTAATGGTTACCAGCCTGAACCTTGAGTCGTTGATGTAACACCAGCACCGGCACCAACCACAGCAGCAGCCAATGCTGTTGCTGTTCCGCCAGCGACGCCACTCAGATCAGCTTCAGAAAGATCAGCAGCATCACCAAGTGATTCTTTAAAGTGATCTTCCAATTCCTTTGTAGTTATCGTAAAACCTAACTCTTTAGCAAAGTCAACAATCTTGGGGAAATCAGAAAAACCAACAGCTTTTGCTTTTGCGGTAAGCGCGGCGTCGCTATTGACCTTGTCAAAAAAGCTTTGTACCTGAGAAGCCATAATTAGTGTAAAAAGTGGAACAAAATGAGCCTTGTGTACTTGAGTAGTGAATTAATGGTTACCAGCCTGAACCTTGAGTCGTTGTTGTAACACCAGCACCGGCACCAACCACAGCAGCAGCCAATGCTGTTGCTGTTCCGCCAGCGACGCCACTCAGATCAGCTTCAGAAAGATCAGCAGCATCACCAAGTGATTCTTTAAAGTGATCTTCCAATTCTTTTGTAGTTATCGTAAAACCTAACTCTTTAGCAAAGTCAACAATCTTAGGGAAATCAGAAAAACCAACAGCTTTTGCTTTTGCGATAAGCGCGGCGTCGCTATTGACTTTGTCAAAAAAGCTTTGTACTTGAGAGGCCATAGCTGCAATGAAAGCGTAGCACTAGCAATATAGAGAGTTTGCGCAATGCATGCAACAACGAATGTATTTTTAAATACTTAATTCTCAGGAATTGACCAGAGCTCGCATAAAGGCGCATTAAATTTTTTGCGAAAAATAAATAAATCTAAATTAAACATTTTAACATAAAGCAGTTTCTTCACATATTACCATATAAATATAATATTTTATAGCATACTAATCTTTTTGAGATAACTGTATGGCAATTCAGCCAAACGATTTGGGTTGGATTTTCCAACTAAAATATGTAGTTAAATACTACCTTCTTATGCGAGTATATACGAGTAGGAGATTTAATGATTTTGTTATGCATAGATTGATTATTATTGCTTAAAACATTTACTTCAAAAAAATTGATTTAATAAGTCAATCCGAATGTGAAATCAAATTCACAGTTGCCAACACTTTATAGAATAACGAAGATGCTTATCATAAATTTTCTTAAGTCAACAAACATGAATTAGAGGCTATATAATGTATGATGGAATAGAAAAACCAGATAATTAATTTTCGAATCAAAGCGTATATAACAATATAGGTTATTATCAAATATCAATGACATTTAAACAAATTTAGAAAAGAAGGCGCAGATTAGCTAAATGATTCTGATAAATATAATTGATCTTGGTGTTCAAGTAATTGTGGAAAAAGAAAACCAATATATGCTTTGATTTTAGGACCATTCGATAAAAATGTATGTGGTGAAAAAGAAAATTTTATATGATGAATGGACATATAAGATTGAATTGCAAACACTTTGTGCTCATCTTTAATATAATGGTATGGATTGTTGTGAACATGAGGCGGAAGTGATAGCTTATCCATAAACAGATTGCTTAAATCATCCAACTTTATCGAATGACCATAGATAGCTTTGATAGCATTTAACATAGTTAACCATTCAGCTTTATCCATCCAAGGTTTATATACTTCAACGCCATACACTAAATTAAGATTACCTGAATCATTAATATCTAATCCAACAGCAAGAAGCGTCGGCTGTACTAATCTTAAAAAGGTATCAAAATGCTTATCATGTAGCATTGGTAGATAAATAGACTTTAAAAAAAAAGTGATGGACTGGAAATCAGTGTGAGTAAAAACTAATCTTGTTGATGGTATTTTCCTACTCTGCATATATCCAGCTTGTGTTAACTTGAGACCGTATTTGTTAGCTTTTTCCAATATCCAAGTAATATTTTTAAAAGGGACAGATGGAAAAATGTGATTTAAGGTATTTAATGCAGAAAATTCATCACTGATATTATTTTCCATATTTTTTGTTCCAACAAATATGGACGGTGTAATCAAAGCAAAATCATTATTATTAAATGATGACCAGTCATACTCCAACCAAATATTTCTAATATTAACATTGCATTGTGAGCTAGAAAGTATACTTAAAATAATATCACTTGAATGCCGCGGGAGATTAAATCCATATTTAAATATTTGTGGGGACCAACTTAAAGTTGATGGCTTAAGCTCTAGCAGCAAGTCTGCTATTAAATTTTTATCATATAAATCTAATTCTATCCCAGAGAACTGAAATATTGAAGGAGAAAAACCTGACAAAAATAATGAATAGACATCTTTAGAATCCCCAGCAATATTTAAGAATTTATGAGAAGCTAAAATTTCAGTAATTGATTTGAAATTCATAAACTCTGATTTTCTCGAAGAAAGGAGTAATGTTCTAAAATAGCATTAGCTATTTTTTTAATATACTGCTTCTCTGAAATTGAGAGAAAATATTTTTTCCCCCTACCCTTATTTACATGTGTATTTTTCGACAATAAGCTCGTATCTATGCCAAGAAAATTTCCAATTGAACCCAAGGAATTTGAAATCATATTTGTTTCAAGATAGAGTGTATTTTTATCTTTACAAAAAGAAAGAAGATTTTTATGTTCTGTATACCAAAAATTGATCAAATCTTTTATTAAAAGTTCTGCATATGGTGTTCTTGTTTCTAGAGTGCATTCATATAATTTTTCCCAATCAAATGATAATGAATAAATTTTTCCATAATTTGACATCCATATTGGCATTTCTTGACTCCCAAAGATAGTTCGATAATAGAGAAGCATTGATACAAATGATTCAATCCAGCTTATAGGTTCTCTCAGCAAATATATATATCTCATATTTGGATAAACTTCATGAATATGACTAGGACACATAAAATTAAAGCTCGCTGCATCTACTTTCATATTAGATAACATCCATCTTTTCTTCACATGATCAATTAAAATTTTATCAAAATTATTGGCATTGCCATTCAATCTATACCTTGAAAAAATATCTACTGATTCTTCCTCCAAATATTCATTTTTCGATCCAAAATTCTCAAGTATTGAGAATATAGAGGTGGTTCCACTGCGTGGCAACGCTAGAATGGTAGTTTTTTCCATTAAAACAATTTTTCATCTGACACCATGAAGGAGTATAAATGACGTGGTATAATATGGTGGTGAAACGAATTTAAATTTATTGAATTTATATAATCAACCCTTTCTTTATGGTTATGCTTGACTTCTTTAGAATAAACAACACAAGGAATAATCCATAAATTATATGGAAAACAATTTTTAATTGAGAATATATCGTAATTAAAACAATTATTACTGGTAAGACATTCAAACGTTTGGGCAAGGATTTTTGCAATCCTATATTTCATTTTATATTTCTGCAATGAGTTGAGTAGACATAATCGACAGGTATATGAAGTAACGGCATATGATAGAGCTTGATTAGTAAGTAGACATAGCATCCAACGTAAGCGTTTCGTGCTAGTCCTATCAATTATTTTCGATTGAATCTCAAAACATCGAAACTCAGATTGCATAGAAAATTTATTCGTAAAGAACGCTTTAAACATAAAATTGCATGACTCCTCAAACAACATGTAATCCTTTTCCTTCGCAGATACGGAGATCAGCCTGCTTAATAACATCATATGACTATCAATAAAAAAGTAAAGATCATGGTATTTTGTGTATAAATACGAATCATTTTCAATTGACTCATGGATTGATTTTAATGATTGTTGACCTTGCCCATTACAGAAATAAAATAACGATTCCGCATGATATAACCAGCTTTTTGAAAGTGGGTATTTAATTCCATCAAAGCTTTCTGCTCTTGAATATAGTGATAACAATTCACTTTTAAGACGGCCTTGACAATCACGTTGAGATTGAATGTTTTTAACAAATTTCCTGCAATCTTCAACAAAAATTCTCAAGGAATGGTCTTTGTCATCATGTTTATTAATTAATTTAGTTGCATTTTGAATAAATGCCTGGCCAGATAAAATATAATTATTGCAAAAAGATAATTCTTTGATCTCCAATTCTCTTGCATTAGGTATTGTCATTTCAAAAGAACCTTACCAAGCCAGAGTTTGACTTTTTACTAAAGTCAAACCAACCATTGTTTAAAAAATTTGAGCAATGATTTTTCTCTCTAAGTAACAATGCATTATTCAATATTGATTCGCAATACCTTAATCGTGCCGAATAAGAACTAACAATATTCTCAACAGATGAATATAATTCTATTGAGTTTTCGAGGGCATAGTCGTAAATGGTTTTCATAGCATATGCTAAAAGTTTATTTGTATTAAAATTACCAGTTTCAGTCGTAAACGCAATTCCAAGAGCTTTAAAGTCTGATTGTTTTGAATAAACTAGTGGTGGATTAAAGGATTTATAGCTGATAACGTAGTCAAAACCAATGGGAGCCCCATTATAAATAGGACCTGCCCATCTAGCATTATCAACTGGTCTAATTATGTTTCTGAAATTTAAATACCATTCCTCTAATAAATTCCATGACTTTTCTTCCTGTTCGGGAGAAACAAAAAAAGTCACCCATAGCGTTCTAATCTTGTTTTCACTAAACTCACTAGCTGACTTTTCTGCTGTACACTGCATATTATTAAAATGATTACTACTCGTTGGCACAATCTTCAAATCAGCATCTATAAATATACCAAACTGCCCCCTTGATCCAAAAAGGTACTTAAAGTCTGATGAATTAGGATTTGAGGTACAGAGTTTTCCTTGACCATTAAGATACCTGATTTGTGTAACATTTTCCCAAAATCCGCCATGTACACAAGATCTTCCAGCTTTCATTTCTTTTCCTGGTTCAGTTTTGCCTATCCCTCCGGCCGAAATAAATCCCCCAACTGTTGGTGATGCATCACCACCATTGATTACTGGCAGTTCGAGATTTTCTTTAGATAACTTGCTCTGAATATTCCACAATTTAGCAGATGCATCTACGCGTATTGTTGATTTTTTAATTAATTGTATTGAATTGAATATATTTGATTTCAATAAAATTTCATTTTCAATTGGCAAATTGCATGTAGACAAGGAATGGGACGAGCCTATGTGTCGAACATCTAATCCTCTACTCTTTGCCTCCTTTAATATATTCTTAAGTTGCAATAAGGAAGAGTATTTGATCAAGTTATACTTTTCGCTTGATAGATAAAACTGGGAGTAATTCGTGATTCTCTTCATCAAAATAAACCCTGTTTGAATGTGGCTTTAGGTGCAACGTGCTTGTAAAAAAATATATTTTCTATATGTGAGAGCTTGGAGAATATAGGTATTTGATAAATTGGGCCAGGTAGACCTTCCAATGGATCGCAATTACTATTATATTCTAAGTCGTCTATGCACACACTTTGCAAAGAGTTTATAAAATCTTTCAACCTTTTTACCTTGGCTGAGCAAGGTATAGCTATGTGATCAGATAGGTCTTCTCTTACACCCTGGATTTGTGATGCTCTCTGTTGGCATGCTTCCGTAAAGGAACCAATGACTGCATCTTCAAGAGATATTGATGATTTGCTTCCAAAATTCACGGATAAATTTGGAGAAAGAGGAGATTCATCAAATATTATACACCAAATTGTTGGTACTTTTGACGTCGTTATCACTATAAAATTAATGCAAAATAAATTCTCGTCTTGAAAGTTTAAGGATTGTTCTAATAGTGTAATTACACTTCTAATATTTATCTTCTTGACCACATTTTTATTGGCGGCGCCTTTTTCAAAGATTGATGATATATAATGTCTTTCTATTAATTCACATATTCCATGTCTTATTGCCGATTTGTTATTTAAACCACCTGACAACCCGTTGGTTACCATCCCAAATTTTGACGCATTATTTGATAGGTATGCCCAATAAAGTGGAACATATACATCTTCTCCACTTTTAATTTCTCTTGCTTTAATCCAAGTTATTTCTTCTTTATTTATTATTGGAGTAACTCCCAACAGCTTCTTCGACTCACTTTTTAAATGAATCAGTGAAATAGGATTTGCTGGATTTATCGTTACATCTAAAGGATAAGAATTTAAATATGACTCACATACATATCCTTCTAATGCTTCCATTATTGCCGTTATGATTGCTTGCTTTTTTGTAAATCCTTTTCCAGCCGATACTTGCCACATAAATGCTTTTGGTCTACACGCACTCCAAATTTCTACATTTGTTTTATCAAGTTTAGTTATTCTTGAGAGTCTAGTGATTTCTGCATTAATACAGGCACGATTAAATAAGTTCGCTAAATTTTCTGGCAAATACCGCTTAAGTATTTTTTCTACTTGGCTGAGCTCATTCATAATATAAGTTCTCTACTGTCTCTAAAAGTGGCGACAAGTCTCTATTATATAGTCGACCTAGTAAATTAATAAAATCAAGTGACTTTATATCATATTCTTTTTTTTGCAAACGAAACTTCAGTAAATTGACGACCGATAAGGGTAGCATGTTATTCGCTACATTTAATATGTATGAAAAAGTACGTTCATTGAAAGGCTTGCTTTTGATCCGGTTAAGAAACTTTGCTGCATTGATATCAGATAAATAATGCTGTCCATATATTGAAGACAAAATCCACATTATTGTTGCCATTGGTACTGAATACGAAATAATGTTGCCAGATGGATCAACACTATATAACAATGAAACCTCATCATCGCCCTCAATAGTTGCACTTAGAACATTTTTGTATACCCATCCACTCCCTATCATGCCATGAACTCCTAGTTCTGCAGCTCTTAGTGCGCCTATACTAGAACAACCCAGTACAGTTTTTCCTATTGTTATTGCATGTATTATTTCTCGTTGCCAAACAGCTCTAGAGGTTGCAAATACTCCATCTACTATTAGAAATCTATCATATTTTTCTGCATCTCTATAAATATCATTTTTTTTTACAGCAGGTAAATAGTCAACACCATTTAATTTAGGAAGAAAATTTTTATTAAATGTACTTTCTATGTAGACCGCTGTTTTTGGGTTGATCAAAAAATGAAGGAATAAACAAATTTATATTAACACAAGCCCATTCATATACAAGTGTTGCACTTCGACGGTTGAGTCTAGTCTTTGTGTGCTATATTAGTAAAAATTTTAAATCTTATGAGTTGCACAATAGACCTCCCCAAAATCTATATGCAAGAGCTTGGTTTACAGGATAAGCCAGTTATTTCTGCTTCGAATTTAGAGGAAGTCTTTAATTTTATGAAAATTACTTATCCATCTATATTCGATCAGCTATTTGACAGTACAGGGTCTGCAAAGCAATATGTTGCAATTTTTCTCAATGGAAAAAACATAAGAGATCTTTCTATAAGCAATAAGTTAATCGAGGATGACTCTATTATTTCCTTTATGATTCCAATTGCCGGTGGTTAGATCCTTCTTAATGTATAATAGAAAGTTGTAAATAAATTCATCTATTTGTTATCACTTCTTTTTGGTTTTACTTTCACCCTTTTACTCAATTGATGTCTTAATTTTAAAACCTTACTTTCTTTGTATTACATCTTACTTTATGAACTCCGAGTGCTTAGATGAGCTTTTTGCAAAGGCAATAAATAAAACAAAATCCACTGTATCAAATCATTTTATAATTAATGCATCTTCAATTTGTATTACTGGTGATATCCATCAGGATTACAAGGCAACAACTTCCTTTTTTATTCGTGACGCCAAGTACTTTCATAAGTGGCACAATACTATAAACGAGTCTCTTATCAGTGAATTAATATCTTCTGTAGGAGTTAATATTAAGACTCCTTTAAGCTACTCTTATGGATGTTCTTCTGCAGGAGATACTTGGTTGATCCAAAAAGCTCTTGTATCAAACAAATCAATTTATCTGCCTGATATACTTCATAGATGTTTTTTAATTGGACAAGCATTTGTATTTTTCTATATCCTTGGAACAACTGATTGCCATAAAGATAATTTTGTTTTTAGTGATGATTCTCTTTTTTGGCTTGATTCTGAGACACTTTTGTCAGCTTATTATTTTAAGAATCTAAAGTTAATCAACCAACCTGAAGATAATTTTTTTTCAAATAATGACTTCAATTTATCTGAGCTTCTAAAAACAAATCGAAGAGAAGGTACTAGTAACACGGAAGATCTAAGTTTGTTTAATTCGTTTATTCGCAGCTTACCAGCTGAAATCGACAACGCAAAAATTTTAGAATCAATGCATGATGGTATTGCTTTTGGATACAAATGTTGTTTTAATTCTCAAAGCTTTATTTTCGATTGGATACTCTGTACTGACATTGAGTCAACCAGAGTAATTATTCGCGCGACTCGAATTTACGAGCAAATTATTAAATTTTTGCTTGATAGTAAAAACGAGATAGAAAGAGATTTTCGTGCAGAGAAAATCTTTAAATCAATGTATAACCTGGGTATCTCTGAAGAGGGTGTACTATCTAAACTTAGACAGATATCAACGATTGAGATTAATCTACTAAAGCAAGGTTTAATCCCCAAATTTCGAATAAAAGATTTGCCTTTGGAGATCAAAAATAAATATTCAATAGCAAAAAATGTAGTCAATAGAATTAATTCAACAAACTGTAGTAAGTTGATTCAAAATTTTAACAAAATTATAAATATTTAGCTTTGTTTTTTATATAATAAACGCCTAATTAATTACAAAGAAACGTTAGTGTTTGCTCTGTTGATGCACTAGTGGTGGCTTTACCTCCTGTGTGGAAATAATTGAACTATCAACCTCATTAACAAAACCTGCATTGAAAAAACTTACTAAAAGACGCGAGACCTCAAATATATTTGTATCTTTTACTTCTTTTAGCAAGATGTCTCTCACCTCCCCAAGTGTGTAACTTTGGCAATGACTCGTTATTTCTCCTAACACTTTATAGAGTTTCGTTCCTCTGAATGTATAGTACTTATAGGGACTTACTAATTCAAAGCCATCATTATGAAGGCGTACCTCCAAATTGTCACGCCAGGAATAGACCATGCTCTCTGTCATTTCTTTATGCATGCAACTTTCAATCAATTCTAAAAATGCAGGATATACTGATTCAGGTGTAGTAAAATTCACAGTTCCATACTCACGATATCCATGGGTCCATTTATATGACGTGTAACACGGACTTACAGCTGTAATTGTTTTCTTAACCATATTAATTTTAAAACCTGTTACACATGCTATTGAGCCCTGTGGTATTTTAGAATAATCAACTTCTTCTTCTGATTTGTAATTTCTAGCATCTTTTACATCTGCTAGTTGTTTTAATCCAAATCTTTCTCTTCCACCAGGAACTTTTGATCGCTCATCTTCCATTTCAATTGATTGAGCAAGAATCCATGGATAGATAAAGTCAATGGGTGCAAAGTGCTTATGAATTTTTTCCATGCAATGTCTTGATAAAACACTTAATCTTGGCCATGGAAGAGGCGTTGGTGTTGAATAAAAATCTTTTAATTTTTGAATCCATTCTATATCATATCGAGCTGTTGATGTACAAAGTTTGTGCCCTGTTACTTGATAGTATTCTTGCAAGAAATCAAGATAGTTAGGATTATCGTTCGGTTCTGTTGCATAATAAAGCATTCCACCACCGCATCCATTATCACCAAGTATTTTTTTTAGTGAACGTGCTACTTCAACAAATAATTCACGATTCACATCGTCATTATAGTCAAAATTTATTTCATGCTTCTTTGCGTCGAATGCACAAAAAGTACAACCAACAGTGCATCCGATACCTAATTCAATTGAGAATGTTGGATGATCAATTGAATGACCATACCAGTCTAATTCATCTCTCATTGCACGAATATGTCTTTTTCTCCAGTTGAAATACGGAGAATCTCCATCAAGAATGTTTAATGACCAATTCATATGCTCCTGGTGGGCATGGATTCTAATTACCATATATTTTAAATAAAGAGTAATTATCTTATCTCTTTCTGTTTTATCGATTGAATCATAAATTTCGTCTAATTTTGCATCTTTTTCATATGTCTTTTCTAAAATTGGATGCTGAAAATCCTTTGTAAATATTTTTTTCATACTTGATATGACTTCTTTGCGAATACCAAGTGATTCTAACTTATTATACCATTCATCTGAAATTAAATTTTGTCGACATGCATCTCTAAATTCCGAGGATCCTTCGTACCATTCTTTGAAGCGTTTTATCTCTGCAAATAATTTTTTTTCTTCAAATGGTAATGCTTCTATGAATACTCCGGGAGTTGCAGGACGAGCATTTTTTGCAGGTGTCATAAACATTAAATGACTTATTAATATTTTAGCACTATAGACAGTTTAATTCGCAGGCGTAGTATTTCTTGTTTATGATTTAATATTTTCCCCTCTTTTGATCTCACTCTTTCTCTTCTTCTAGAAAAAAATTGTCGGCAGATTGCTGAATTTGTATTTTTTTAGTATAGATTAATAGAATTATCTATTACTTTTCCCCATTCTATTATACCGCCTTTCAAGGTTTTAGCTGCTAAACCATGCTTCTTAAATATCTCTATTGCCTTCTCTGATCTTACCCCGGTTTTGCAATATACAATTATAATTCTATTCTTTATGTTAATAACTTCTTCATTTGTAAATTCCCATTTTATTATTTTGTTCAATGGGATATGGATAGATTCTTTTATGCTGCATATATTTCGTTCCTGAATAGTTCTTACATCAATTAATGCGATTTCATCTGACTCTTTGCTTCTCAGGCTATTTAGCTCTTTTACACTTATTTCTACACTGCTGTTCTTCGTGTTAATGCTACCCTGATCTTGTTTACTTGCTTTTATTTTATCTATGCTTTCTCGTTTGGGATCTTTTTTTATTTCAAACTCTGTAAATCTCATTTCGATTGCGTCATATATAAGCAGACGGCCGTCCAATGGTTTTCCAATTCCCGTTAAGACTTTTATTGCTTCTGTCGCTTGGATTGTCCCTATGACCCCTGGTAATACCCCTATGACGCCTCCTTCAGCGCAACTGGGAACCATCCCCTCCGGTGGTGCCTCGTAAATGAAATCACGATAGCTTGGGCTATTATCCTTTAAATTAAAGACTGATACATGACCTTCAAATTGTAAAATTGATCCATATATATAAGGTTTTTTAAGAATAACTGACGCATCATTCAACAGATACCTACTCTCAAAGTTATCAGTTCCATCACACACTAGATCATATTCTTTTAATGTATCCAATACATTGTTGTCATTCAGTTTTATATAATGAACCTCAACTATTATATTTGGATTTATCTCTTTGACTCTCTCTTTCGCTGATTCTACTTTAGGCTTGCCTATCCATTTCACATTGTGTATAATCTGCCTCTGTAAATTTGATTTATCAACGATATCAAAATCTACAATTCCAATTCTACCTACTCCTGCAGCTGCTAAATAAATAATTATTGGTGATCCTAATCCTCCTGCTCCAACCACTAACACATTAGAATTGATTAATTTTTCCTGGGCATTGATGCCAAAGCCAGGAAGCGTTAGGTGTCTAGAATATCTTAAATAATCATCCTTACTTAGTTTGTTCTTATTAGAACTCTCCATTCCAATTGCACTTATCTTATGGCGATTCTAATTTAATCTCCAGTTTAAACAGGAATGGATGAAATATTTATTAATCTTGATTAAACTTTTATAATTCCTTTTTCTACTAACTCACTAAACTTACCACTTCCTTCAACCGTTCCTTTTCCAATGTAGATTACTTGGTCAGCATCTGCAATTGTTGACAATCGATGTGCAACGACTATACGAGTCATTTTCATTCTAGATAAGTTCTCTGTGATTAACTTTTGTGATTCATTGTCTAAAGCACTTGTTGCTTCATCCATCAATAACAGTTTTGGTTTTGAGATAATGGCTCGAGCTATAGCTATACGCTGTCTTTGTCCTCCAGATATACCTTGACTAGATTCGTTCAAAACAGTATCTAATCCTAATGGCATTCTTTTGATTTGTTCATCAACAGCTGCATTCTTAAGCGCATCCCACACCTCATCTTCTGTACATTCTAATCCTGCTGATACAATCTTATATATAGTTCCAGATGGCAAAGGTGCTAATTGCATAACGACCCCTATTTGTTTTCTAAGTTGTCGTATATTGTAATCCGTTATTGATAATCCATCTATCAAAATACTTCCATTAATTGGTTCATAAAATCCTAATAACATAGATAGTACTGTAGATTTTCCACATCCTGATTCACCTGTTATCGCTGTCAAACTACCTGCCGATATTTTAAATGATAAATTTGTGAATAAATCTTTTTGTGCTTCGTCATATCTAAACTTTACCTCATTAAATTCAATATCTCCCCTGATGTTTCTGACAATCGTCTCAGGACCGTAACCGGTTTCTTGATCTTGAAAAAGTACTGGCTTTGCTCGTCTCCAGTTTACTATTACTTGACCACCAATATTTGAAAGTGTCCTAAATACACTTACCATATTTTGGTTGAATGCTGAGTAAGCTGCATAAAAGGGGAAAAATGAAATAATTAAACCTGTGCTGCTTAGTGCTGTGTTATTAGCAAATACCAATTGATATACGATGTATCCAAAAAGTGTTGTGGCTCCTAGTGGCTGCACCATAGATGATATTACTTCCGTAACATTTGTCCATAAAGTGTATTGCCTTGTCAAGTAACTAATATTACTAATCTCTTTGAACCACTTTGCAAAAATAAAGGGTTCAGTTTCTGTTGATCTTATTTGAGCTACCCCGTTGATCGTTTCAAAGGTAAAGCTTGTTAAATCTGCTTGCTCCTGTAATAGCGGCCATTGCAGCATTGATTGTTTGTAAATACTATAACAACCAATTACAACTACAATTACCGTTACTGCTAATGCTACCCATGTTAGTGGCGGGTTAGTAAGATACATCATTATAAAGTATATGAATGAAAACAAGAAACTCAATATAGTTGTGAGCGCCTGATTACCTAATAACTGCCTTAATGTTGTTATAGCTGAGATTCTGCTATTCATATCACCTGTGGTGTATTTTAGCATGAATGTAAGAGGTAGTTTTAACGTTCTCTCCCATACTGCAGTCTGGACTTGTAAATCCACTTCTGTTTCTAATCTCAATGAGATCAACGCTTGAAAGTATTGAAATATTCCTGTTAATGCTGCAATTATCAAAGCAGGCCATATCATCTGTATGACGACTTCTTTACTTGTCGATGGTATAGCCGTCGAGGTTAAAAACTGAGTGATAATTGGTTGAGTAAGGTTAAAGCACATCACCAACACAGAAACCGTTACTATTCCAATTAAAACTGATATGAATTTTCCAAATGAGAACGAGAGAATATCTATTGGAGACTCTAACTTATATGGTAAGTGCCTATATAGTTCATATGCTTTTTCAGGCTTTTCTTTGTTAATTCTCGAAAATTCACGAGCTAGCTTTGTTCTATTGATTCTAGGACAGTAAACTAACCTTTGGCCTCTTTTTGTATAGGTTACTATTTTGGAATTATCTTTGTATTTTAAAAGGATTGCCAAGTTTTGTGATTTTTTTGAGCTATATTTTTTGATGTTAAAGTCTATTTCGCGAGGATGTATCCTATTGAAAAACAGTTTGTCTATCAGCTTTAAGTTTTCTGATAAATTATCGACTGGATTTGCATTTGCTAAGTTTCTTGTGATGAACTGAACCAGTCTGTCGTCTTCATTTGTATTACTTATTTCATTTATCTTTTCTAGATCAAGATTCTCTGCATTTTCTATAATTTGTGTAATTAGTTTGTTTTCGGTAGTCATTTCGACGCCTCCTCTGATTTAACAAGTTCTGAAAATAAACCATTCCTTTTTAAGAGCTCATACGGTGGACCATATTCCATAAGTTTGCCATTCTGCATTACCAATACATTATCTGAGTTAACGGCTGTATATAATCTATGTGAAACTGATATTACAGTCATTTTATTTGCTAAAATTGAATTTATTACTTTTGTTTCTGATTTATTATCTAATGCACTTGTGGCTTCATCTAACAGGACTAGTTCGGGACGTCTTGCTAATGAACGTGCAATTGAAATTCTCTGCTTTTGTCCACCGCTTAATTTACTACCACCTTGTCCGATATTGTAACTATATGACTGTGGAAATGTGCGAATAAAATCTGCTATGTCTGCCATATTGCAAGCCCATTCAATATCTTCTTGTTTTATATCAGGATCCCATAATGATATATTATTAGCAAAGGATGTGTCAAACATAAAAATGTCTTGTGGTACATACGCTACTGCACTACTAAATTGCCGAAATCCGTACTCTTCTCTTGTGACTCCGTCAAATTTTATTTTCCCAGAATTTTGTGTATATAAGCCAGCTATTAATTTTAGTAAGGTTGATTTCCCACAACCGCTCGGTCCGCAAATCGTTAGAGAAGTGCCTTCCTTTACTGTAATGTTTAAACTGTCTATAAAATTGTCTTCGTTTGCTCCATAAGCAAAACATAAATCTTTAATTTCTACATTTATCCCTCTTTCATTGTTCAGATCTATTATATTGAAGTCATTTTTTGTTGTTTTTAATGATGTAACATTTGGTTCGTCTTCTTCCTCTGTTAAATCTTCTGTCCTGCCAAAGTAACCATCGACCAATTGTAAAACACTTCCTAGACTGGCAATTCCCCCAATTGGCGCCTGGAGTGTAGGTTGTAGGAATTGAAAAGCAAGTAGTCCACCTAACGTAAATCTACCATCTATTATTTGCAATCCGCCTACAATCAAAACAGCTACATTTAATACAAATCTCGATGTTATTGCCATAGTTGTCATTATACCTACTTGTGAGCCTAATACTTGCTGTTGATAGTTAAATGATGTATACACATTCATCCAATTGTTTAATGTTTCCACTTCAAGTCCACATGATTTTATCATTTGAATATCTTTAATCGCTACTAACCCTGTTCCTGAAACTAACCCTTGTTGCCTTGATAATTTCTTATTTTCATCTTTTCTTGTTTCGGTAAAGTAATAGCTTAGCCCTAAGTTGAAGACGATTACAATTAAAGTCATCAGTGTAAGCCATGCATTGATGAACGCAGTAAATATCAATAATAGTAGAGATGATATTAATGTTAAGACAAATGATAATATTTGACCTATAATTGAACTCGACAATGCAATACCTAGAAGTAGTCTAGTTGCAACCTCTCCGGAAGACCTTTGAGCAAAAAAATTAAGTTGTGACGAAAATAGCTTTATGAACAAATTAGCTGAGATCCTCTTTGAAAGTCTATATCCAAGCCTTCTGAGTATTAGTTTTGATAGCGATGAAAAAATTCCTAGAACTGTCACTGATATTAATGATATCCAAAATATTGGTAATCCAAAATATGCATGCCCCTCCGACAAAAAACCATTTGCAAATTGTGCTGCTGATCCTGCAATGACTAGTTGTGGAACAATATTTAGTATTGCTATGAATAGGAGAGTAACTATTGCTGTTGGGAATGTGAACGAAGTGTTTAATAGTCTTTCCCATATGTTTGTAATTTTCCCACTCTTTTTAAAATCTTCCCCTGGTCTTACCAGTAATGTAATGCCTGTATATGATTCATCAAATTCTGTTTCATTAACAGAGTACTTTCCTTCTGCTGGATCATTCAGGTAAATTTCTGTTTTATTCTCATTCCATCCTTCAACAACTAGGAAATGATAAAATTTCCAAAAAATTATAAATGGTGGTTTTTGTTTAAATAATTGCTCAATACTATATTTTTTACCCCCTGTTATGCAGCCGTATTGTTGTGCTGCTTTTAATATTTTTATTGCACTTGAGCCATCCCTATTAATTCCACATGCCTTTCTTAACTCTGTTAGTCTGCAGTGTTTTCCGTAGTAACCTAAAATCATACCCAATGATGCAGCACCACATTCCGTTGCTTCATACTGAAGAATTGTTGGAGTATTACATTTGATCATTTCTTATCACCTCCTGTAAATGTAGTTGGACCATCGAGTCCAATGGTCTCTTTTACTATTGGTATCACTAGCTGCAATGGTGTTTTCTTTTCTGCTGTGACAGAAATAGATAATACATCTCCCAAGTTTGTTGATCTTGTTGGTTTGTTCTTCGATGTCCATATATAATCATCCTTCTCTTCATCTCTCTCCATTTCTATTAAAATTAAATTTGGTGTACTATTCATCCCTTCAACGGTTTGAGACGCTACGGTACTCGTTCCTAGTATTTTGCTTAAGGTTTTCGAACTTTCGCCGAATGGCACCAATGTTTTAATTCTTCCGACCATCCCTCCATATTCAGCCTTATTTACTCCTACTGGTGTTGCTATTACATGATCACCTTTATTTAAATGGTTACTTGCTTTTGTCTCCACAAGTCCTGCGATTACATCAGGCAAGTGATCTTTATTTTCTCTAGTCGATATTGATAATATTTCTGATCCTTCCGAAACTACGGATCCTTGTCCAACACTTAGATTGGCTATGTACCCGTCTGCTTCTGCTGTCACGAATGATTTTACTATATATTCCTGCATTGCTATCATTAACGACTTTAGCGCCATGATTTTATCGGTTTCTGCTTCCTCTAATGTTGATTTTGATTGTGCTATTTGCGAAATATAGTTTGTCACAAGTGATTTTTGCTCTAAGAACGATACTTTCGATACATAGTTTTTGTTTTCAAGCTTTGCATACGATTTTAGTATTTTTTTCTGTCCAGCCAACAAGGTTTGGTAGTTGTCTATCAATGCTGCTGATCTTGTTTTTCTTGCCTCTGCATCCGCTAAATCCTCGAAGTTTTTCTTTAGGCTCTCCACAAAGCTTTGCCTCGCATCGTCGCTAAAAATAATTCCTACTGGGTATCCTGTTTTTGCAGGAATACGTGATGCTGCGATATCTCGAAGTGCTATACCCGTAGGTAATTTGTCTACAAACTTTTCAAAATTAGCAAAGTCTGTTATGTTCAACATTGACTCGGCAAATACTGCCAATTTTCTTGGTTCTATTTGAAGATCTGGATCATTTTGTATTTTCCATGCCTCTTTAAATATATCTTTATGCTTCTTCAACGTCTCTGATTTTGTCAACACAAACCTACCGGGGCCTCCTGCTAAAACATCCATTTGATTATCCACACTAAGGACAACTGCGGTCCCCGAATAATTGATTGGTATTTTGGCTAGACAAGCCCATATAATTCCTCCTGTTGCTGAAGCTAAGGATGCAATTAATAAAGCTTTTGTTGGTAAACGAAAGATTTGTACTTGTCTTGATTCTAACTTATCCCCTTTCTTTTTTTCCTCCAGCGCTGCTTTTCGGAATATATTTTGAGACATAGATTTCCATATAATCATCAATTTTATAAGGCTTCAGTGGATGCGTCAAATTTCTTTACCCTTTTTTTAATTATTTGTCTTTCTCGTACCTCAATCTTGGTTTATAATTCCCGCTTGTGTTTGCTCCTTATTTTGTATAAAGTAATTTTCGCCTTTTTAGTTGTATTTTCTCTCTACTCCGGAAAATCATATTCACGTGAGCGTGAGCCTTCTGGTTTGGCTTCTGCTAGCACGGATCAACTACCCCTTGTTCAGCTAGATACCAGTAAATTGTCTGCTTTGCCCAAGCTTCTTAGCTTGGTCGATGATCTAAATCTTAGAATCCGCAGATATGAACAATTATCGAAGCCTATAACTTTAAAATCTTCACTCGAGTTGACACTTGTTTCCAATCCAACACTTGCAAGTTATCGTAATCTTATACTCTCTGAGTTCTATAATTTTAAAGCCTCTCAATCTTCCTGGTTTCCTAGTATTATTGCCTCTCCAACTGCACCTGCCTTTGGTCAGGTTTTTTCATCTACGAAGACCGGAAATTCTGCGGACAATATCTCGCCCTTTTCTAGTTCAACCAGTACAATTACTGAGAGTTATCAATTCACTCCAGGTATTGTCATTAATTGGAGTTTTTTGGATTTTAGTCGTCAACCTTTCATTGATTCCAGATTCCAGGCATTTAAGCAAAACCAATTTTTATACGCCTCAGCTGTCCGTGATCAATTGCTTTCTGTTCAAACTAATTATTATCAAATCCAGGCATCTGCAGCTCTAATTGCTTATTATAAGCCCCTTGCTGAAAATCTTCTTGATGAATATATTCTTCAGCTTGCCCAATTCGATGAGGGTTTGATTGATGTTGGTTCACTTTCGCAGCAGCGTTCTCAGTTGTTCCAGACTATTAATCAAATGATCGGATTTTATGATACTTTGTTTAGTTCTTCTTATACTCTTGCTGATAGTATCGGTTTATCCCCTGATTCTATTTTTAGACCAACTGACAAGTTGTTAGTTTCTGGCAAATGGCCTCTTTCCCTAGAAGATACTCTTGTTCAGGCTGAGACTTCTAGAGAGGATATTTTTGCTGCGATAGCAGCTGTTAAAGAGTTTGACGACCTCGCTAAATTTTATATACGTCAATATCTTCCTACATTCTCTTTGTATGCTACGGCTTCTATTGCAAATACTTGGGGGTCTTCTACTGAATCATATTTCCGAAATGGTCAAAGTATCGGTTCTAGAAGAGTGCCGTCCACTTATGATAATACTGCTTCCGCCGCTGTAGGCATTAATTTCTCTTGGTCCATTTTCGATGGCGCTAATAATTATTTTACTTCTAAGTCGAATAAAGAAACTGCGAATTCCAATCGTAACAAGGTTCTTTCTCAAGTTAATTCTGTTTCCGCGGAGGTGAAAAGTGCTTATTCTTTGTATGTGTCTAGTCGTTCGCAGCTTACTGCTGCATCAGAATCGCTTAAAGCCGCTCAAATTTCTCAAGAGGTGGCGCTCGAGAGATTCCGAGTTGGTATTAGTAATATAACTACCTTTATTCAAACCGTTCAGCTCTACTCAACTGCTGCTGTTGATTACACCGAGGCCCTCCAAAATTACAATATCTCACTCGCTCAGCTGTACCGTTATTCCGCCTCCTTCCCCTTGGATGTAGCAAATATTGATCCTAATTCATTTTTTTATGTTCAGTAGCTGATCGTAAGCGTAGAGAGTTTTTGAGTAATTCTTTGTTGCTTGATGATGATATTGTTTGTTTTCATTCATTTGCGATGTAACTTCGAGTTATCCGGGAGCACTCGGCTGGGCATAGCATTAATTTTGCCGTCAAGGCAGCCTTGATCTTTGGGCTTGAGCGTTCTTTGATTGCCGGAGAATTTGTCGGCGGCTTTCTCCGGGACTGATATAGCTTCGATGTTGCTTCTTCGATTATTTTTTGATTTGGAGAGAAGTGCATACCCACCTGCTCACCAGAGCCCTGGCCGACGTTGGTTAGCGCAGCGACGGTACCTGACCTGTGCGCTGATGGACGCCTACTGCGGCAGGGGTGTGCCCAGCTTGAGGTGAAGCCTGGGATTCGTTTGTTGATGGCCAGGTCTTCTCACGTGAATAGAGCCTCATCGATCTTCATATTGGTGCTGATGCTGTTCACATCATCCAGCTCTTCTAGCGCTTCGAGAAGCTTGAGGCACTGCCGCGTGGTATCTGCATCCTGCGGGCTCACCTGGGTGAGGGGATGCCAGGCATGGGTCCATTCCTGCACCGGCCACCCCTGCTCTCTGAGGCCGTTTTGCAGGGATTCAAGCCCCTCGAAAGGACCGTGCACCAGGGCCTGGTCGCCATCGAGCTCATAGCCATCGGCCTCGAGGCTGAGGAGGCTTTCCAAAAGTGCTTCCTCGTTCGCTGCTTCAGCAAGAATCCTCACCTCGCTCCGATGCTGGAACAGGTAGCTGACGCATCCACTTTCGCCGAGGTTTCCGCCGTGCTTGCTGAAGGCCAGACGGAGTTCCGCTGCAGTGCGATTGCGGTTGTCACTGAGGGCTTCCACCAGCACGGCCACGCCGCCGGGGCCATAGCCCTCGTAGCGGATGGATTCCAGTTTGATGGCCTCTCCGCCTTGCCCTGATCCCTTGGCGATGGCCCGCTCGATGTTGCCGGCCGGAACGCCGGCGGCCTTGGCCTTGGCAATGGCCGTTCTGAGCTGGAAGTTGCCATCGGGATCAGCACCCTGTCTGGCCGCAACGGTGATCTCGCGACCGATCCGGGTGAAGACTGCGCCGCGTTTGGCATCCACCACCGCCTTGGTGCGCTTGATCTGGGACCATTTGCTGTGGCCGGCCATCGGATGCGTTGGCGTCCATCTCTGGCACAGCACGGTACCGACCCGTCACCCGATTCAGCCTTTGGCTTCGAACACCACCTTCGGTCGCAGGCCACCGGCTTCATCCGGTACTCCAAGGCCGAGCATGCGTCCGGAGTCGCTGAGCACCACCACCGCGTCGCTCTCAACGTTGACCCCCGGGGTGATCCGTCGCCCGCAGCTCCAGTCTTCCCGCTCACTGGGCGATAACCGACGCTGCGGCAGGTGATGGAGGGCGTCCTGCGGAGGAAGCAGCGGGAGCACCTCCGAATCTGCAGAGGTCACCCCTGGCTCAAGTTGCTCCGGGAGGGGAATCGCCTGGACGTCTTGGAAACCAAGCGCCTGGGTGCGGCGCAGGCTGGCCAGACAGCCGCCACAGCCAAGATTCTCCCCCAGATCTCTGGCCAGTGAACGGATGTAAGTGCCTGCTGAACAGTGCACTTCAACGCTCAGCTGGCCCTGCTCCGGGCACCAGTTGAGGAGGTGCAGGTGGTGAATTGTGATGGCGCGCTCCGGCAGATCCATGTGTTCACCGCGCCGAGCTCTGGCATGGGCGCGTTCTCCATCCACATGAACGGCTGAGACCTGTGGCGGGCGCTGCTGGATCAGGCCGCGGAACGGGGCGATCGCCTGCTCCAGCTCGGCGCTGCTCAAGGCAGGCAAGGGATGGCGTGAAACGATCTCTCCTTCGAGATCATCGGTCGTGGTGGTGACGCCCAGTTGGATCACCCCCCGGTAAGTCTTCTCGCCGGGGAGGTAGGGCAGCAATCGGGTGGCCTGCCCGACGGCGATCGGCAGCACCCCTGTGACCGCTGGATCCAGGGTGCCGCCATGGCCGACCCGACGCATGCCGAGCAGACGCCGGATCCTGGCCACACAAGCGTGGGAGGTGAGACCAGACGGCTTGTCAATCACAGCGAAGCCAATGGGCGCAGTCAAAGGACGGGCAGGAACAGTGCAGGGTTTCGACTGTGGCACCTGGCTCGCACGTAAGTTTGCCCACATCAGCAGGCAGGTCATGCAGCCAGTGATTGCGACCGGAGACGTGTCGATCCAGGAGTTTCTGGCCAGCGGCTTCTCGGTGAAAGACCACCTCGCCTCCTATCTCTCCCTTTCAACGGCTGAGGTTGAGGAGCGGCTTCCACAGAGCAAGGAGGATCTGGCTGCCATGCACCCAGGCGCCTTCGATCCCGAGCGAGCGGAGCTGTTTTATGAAGACACCGTGGGCACAGGCCACCTGCTCGAATTGGCGGCCTGGCATCTCAGCAGTGCTGATTACATCGCCGACACCCTGCGCTTGCAGCAACAGTTCGCCCATGGGGATGTGTTGGATTTCGGTGGGGGCATCGGCACCCATGCGCTGGCTGCCGCTGGCTTGAGCGACGTGCGGCATGTGTGGTTTGTTGATCTCAATCCCCAGAACCGGGCGTTTGTTGCTCAACGCGCTGCAGCCCTCGGACTTGCGGATCGACTCTCCGTGCATCGCGATCTCGACAGTCTTCCCAGCCAGAGTTTCGACACAGTGGTCTGCCTGGATGTGCTGGAGCACCTACCCGACCCAGCAGCCCAGCTGATGGAGTTTCATCGCCGCCTTCGTGCCGGTGGCCGGGCCGTTCTGAACTGGTATTTCTTCAAAGGGCACGAGGGTGAGTACCCCTTCCATTTCGATGACCCAGAGCTGGTCGACACCTTCTTCCGTTGCCTGCAAGGACATTTCCTGGAGGTGTTCCATCCCTTGCTGATCACAACCAGGGTCTACCGTCCCCTCGAGATCTGAGCATTCCAATGGCGCAGTCCCAGGGCCGAGGACGATGGCTGATCAAGCTGATCGTGCTGAAGAAGGTTTTGCTTGCCCTCGTGCTTCTGGCGATCAGCTTTGCTGCTTTGTTCGGTCAAAGCCATTACGCCGAACTTTCCGATTTCGCCCAGTCCTGGGGACAAGCCGATCGCGAACTGCTGTCCCACCTTGCTGAGCAGGGCACCCTCCTGGGTCCCACACGCCTGATTCGGCTGGCGATTGCATCAGCGGTGTATTCGGGGCTGATCCTGCTGGCCGCTTGGGCCACCTGGACAGGTCGGCATTGGGGTGAGTGGCTCCTGGTCGGTGTCCTCGCGCTGGCTCTGCCCCTGGAGGTGATCCATCTGCTTCATGAACCAAGCCCCAGAACGGCGATCGTCCTGGGGCTCACGGTTCTCGGGATGGTTGTCACCCTGAAACAGGCGTTGCGCTCATTCCGGCACCATTAGGCAGTGCCGGCGTGCTCAGCCGGCTGCGGTTGCCACGTTGATCCGCTTGCGATTGCGAAGGCCGCGGCGTATGGTCTCGAACTTCACCACTCCGTCAGTCAGAGCGAACAGGGTGTCGTCTTTGCCTTGGCCGACATTCACACCGGGAAGAACGGAGGTGCCGCGCTGACGAATCAGAATCGAACCGGCCGTGACGGTTTCGCCGCCATAGGCCTTCACGCCAAGGCGTTTGGAGTTTGAATCGCGTCCGTTACGGGTTGAACCTGTGCCTTTCTTATGTGCCATGGGGTGGTGGTGAAAATCGTGAGGGGCTAAGGGTGATTCGAGTCAGCTGATGGACTTGCCGCCGACGGAGATGGACTGAACCATCACCCGGGTGAGTTCCTGCCTGTGACCATTCTTACGACGCGTTTTCTTTTTGGGTCGCATTTTGTAGACGATCACCTTGGGCCCACGGCGATGGGCCATCACCTTCAGTTCAACGCTGGCATCCTTCACATAAGGCTTGCCAAGGGTGGCTCCCTTGGAGTCCTTCACAAGGAGCACGTTGTCGAGAGTGATCGTGGTGTCGACCTCGGCCTGAAGGCGGTCGAGATCGTAATAACGGTTGGGTTGCAGCCAGAACTGCTGGCCCGAGGCCTCAACGATGGCGTAGGTCCCGGTGTCGGGAGCATCGGATCGGCTGGTGCTGGTTTCGGCCATGGAACGAAAGGACGCAGTCAGGCTCGGCGAACCGATTTGGCCTGAACCGCAATCGAAAGACAAACAAAGATCTTCGGCCTTCGCAGCACCCTTCGTCAAGATTCAACTCAGGACACTTACGCGGTGGATGGCCCGTCCGGCACTCACGATCGCCTTGTTGCTCACCACGAAGGAGCTTGTGGATGCCTGTGGCCAGTGGTTGCCGGTGAATCGGTATAAACCTGTGGATCTGCATCAGGCCGCCTCGGGGGAAGGACTTCTGGAGGTGCTGTCTCACCAGCGTGAAGCGGTGGATGCGGTGGTCATCGAGCAGTCTCTTCTCGACGAGAGCACCCGCGAAGGCCTGCGTCGCGAAGGGCTGCTCTTCCCTGCAGTGGTGGTCGGGGAACTGATGGGCCGGGTCGATTACCACCCGGAGGAGGTGCATCTTCCCGTCGATCAGCTCGAGCAGCTGGGATACAACGTGGACGCTGCTATTTCCCGCTTTCTGCGTCAGGGCCAGAAAGAAGCAAGACCGGAGGATGAGTCGGATGCGAGCGCACTGCCCTCAGCGCAGAGCAGTGCGTGGAAGCTGTCGAGTCGTCTTCAGGAGCGCCTGGGCTATCTGGGTGTCTTTTACAAACGGGATCCTTCCCGTTTTCTGGCCAATCTCCCCCCGGATGAGCAGCGGGAGCTGGTGCAGTCCTTGCAGCGCACGTACCGCGATCTTCTGATCAGTTACTTCCGTGATCCGGCCGCTGCCAACCAGGCCCTGGAGAGTTTCGTGAATACGGCCTTCTTTGGAGACCTTCCCATCACCCGCACTGTGGAGATCCACATGAATCTGATTGACGAGTTCTGGAAGCAACTCAAACTTGAAGGGCATAAGAACGATTTTCTGCAGGACTATCGGCTCGCTCTGCTCGACGTCATGGCCCATCTCTGCGAGATGTATCGACGCTCCATCCCCCCCGAGGTCGCTTTGGCGGTTTCTTCAGAGCAACGCCGCTCCCTGATGGATTCGGAGATGTCCTCATGAGCCCACGTAAGACCTACATCCTCAAGCTGTACGTGGCTGGGAATACGCCGAACTCGATGCGTGCACTGAAAACCCTGCGCAACATTCTTGAGACCGAATTCAAGGGCGTCTATGCCCTGAAAGTGATTGATGTGCTCAAGAACCCACAGCTGGCGGAAGAAGACAAGATTCTGGCGACACCGACGCTCTCCAAAATCCTTCCTCCACCGGTTCGCCGCATCATCGGGGATCTGTCCGACCGCGAGCGGGTGCTGATCGGCTTAGACCTTCTCTACGACGAGCTTGCCGACAACAGCCTGACTTCGACGCTGATGGATGCGTTGGAAGACGCAGACACAACGGATTCAGATTCTTAAGCCCGACCGTGTGACTGACCGCCCGCTTCGTTTTTCTCTTTAGCGTTTCTCCATAAGCTCGCCACCATGCAGATCTCCAGCTCCAGTGGTTCGCCACAGATGCAGGTTCAGAAGCTCCCAACAGGGATTGAGGGCTTCGATGATGTCTGCCATGGCGGTCTGCCGATCGGTCGCAGCACCCTGATTAGTGGCACGTCCGGAACTGGCAAGACCGTTTTTTCTCTGCACTTTCTGCATAACGGCATCGCGCACTTTGACGAGCCAGGCATCTTTGTCACCTTTGAAGAGTCGCCCCTCGATATCCTGCGCAACGCAGCCAGCTTCGGTTGGAATCTGCAGGAGATGGTGGAGCAGGACAAGCTATTCATCCTCGATGCATCCCCGGATCCCGATGGACAGGATGTGGCCGGAAGCTTTGACCTTTCCGGTCTGATCGAACGCATCAATTACGCCATTCGCAAATACAAAGCCAAGCGGGTGGCGATCGACTCGATCACGGCGGTGTTCCAGCAGTACGACGCAGTATTCGTCGTGCGTCGTGAGATCTTTCGTCTGATCGCTCGTCTCAAAGAGATCGGCGTCACCACGGTGATGACCACGGAACGGATCGATGAGTACGGCCCCATCGCTCGCTACGGCGTTGAGGAGTTCGTCTCCGACAACGTCGTGATCCTGCGCAACGTGCTTGAGGGCGAGCGTCGCCGGCGCACGGTGGAGATCCTCAAACTCAGGGGAACCACGCACATGAAGGGGGAATTCCCTTTCACCATGGGAGCCCATGGCATCAGCATCTTCCCCCTCGGAGCGATGCGCCTCACCCAGCGCTCCTCGAATGTGCGGGTCAGCTCCGGCGTGCCTCGGCTTGATGAGATGTGCGGGGGTGGTTTCTTCAAGGACTCCATCATCCTCGCCACTGGTGCCACCGGAACCGGCAAGACCTTGCTGGTATCGAAGTTCATTGAGGATGCCTGTCGGAATAAAGAGCGGGCGATCCTGTTCGCCTATGAGGAGTCACGTGCCCAGCTGCTGCGCAATGCCACAAGCTGGGGGGTCGACTTCGAGCAGATGGAGCAGGACGGACTGCTGAAGATCATCTGTGCCTATCCCGAGTCGACAGGTCTGGAGGATCACCTCCAGATCATCAAGACCGAGATCAGCCAGTTCAAGCCGTCACGGATGGCGATTGACTCTCTCTCCGCCCTGGCCCGTGGCGTCAGTCACAACGCCTTCCGTCAGTTTGTGATCGGTGTGACCGGCTATGCCAAGCAGGAGGAAATCGCCGGATTCTTCACGAACACATCGGAGGAGTTCATGGGCAGTCATTCGATCACTGATTCCCATATCTCCACCATCACCGACACGATCCTGCTGCTGCAATACGTGGAAATCCGAGGGGAGATGGCCCGGGCTTTGAACGTGTTCAAGATGCGGGGCTCCTGGCACGACAAAGGAATCCGCGAATTCGTGATCACTGGCAACGGTCCTCAGATCAAAGACTCCTTCTCCAATTTCGAGCGGATCATCTCCGGAGTTCCCCATCGGGTGACCACCGATGAGCGCAGCGAGCTTTTACGCATTGCGCGGGGCGTGGATCCCGATGCCTGATCAGGAATCGTTCTGCCGTTCAGCCTTCCACTGCAATTCTTCGGGATCTTCTTGAGCCAAAGGCAGATCGAACCAGAAGGTTGTGCCCACTTCAAGTTCACTGGCCATGCGGATGTCGGTTCCATGCTTCTCGAGGATGCCGCGCACGATCGAGAGGCCCAGACCGGTTCCCACTTCTGTATGCACGGTATTTTCAACCCGGTAGAAACGCTCGAAGATGCGCTGTTGATTTTCGGGACTGATGCCGTAACCGGTGTCGCAGATTTCCACCCGCATGCGCGGAAGCGGTGATGTGAGTGGGCAGGTTGGCCCATCGTTCTCTTGCTGCTGTGGTGTCATCTGGCAACTGTCCGGCCAGGTGTAGGCACGGATCATCAGCTGACCGCCCTCGCGATTGAATTTGAGGGCATTGCCCACAAGGTTGTCGATCACCTGGAGCAGTAGATCCCAGTTGCCGAGAATGTCGGGGAGGTCTCGATCCGCTTCAAGGCGGAGTTCTACTTTCTTGTCTGACGCATTGAGCTGATAACTGCGCAGGGTCTGCTCCAGTCCCTGACGCAGCTCAATCGGCGCGAAGGTGACGCTGCGGCTGGACTCCAACCGCGACAGATCGAGCACATCGTTCACCAGTCGCGTCAGGCGATCAGTCTCTGCGTTGGCAATGCCCAGAAAGTCGCGGCGGTCTTCATCGCTGAGCTGATCCCCCATGTCGTGGAGGGTTTCCACATAGCTCTTGATGTTGAAAAGGGGCGTGCGCAGTTCGTGGGACACATTGCTGATGAAGCGGCTCTGAGCAGCGTTCAACTCCACTTCGCGGGTCAGATCCTGGATCGTGACCGCCAAGCCTTTCAGGGTTTCGCCGCTGGGTTCGCGAACGGCTTGCAGAACGAATCGGAGGGTTCGCGGTGGATCGCCGATGCTGCTGCGTAGCTCATTGGTATCGGTGCGGTTGCTTGTCACCGCCTCGATCGGCTCATGCAGCTCCACGGCGAGGAGCTCGGGGAGTTCGTTGAGAAAGTCCTGTCCCTCGAGGTTGCGTCCTTCCCAACGGAACAGACGCCGAGCTGTTGGATTGGCCAGCACGATGCGTCCATCGCCGTCCAGCAAAACGGCGCCGTCAGCCATGGTGGCGATCAGGGAGGCCTGTTTTACCTGCGCGGCCTGCAGTTCCTCGATGTTCGCCGCGTCGTAAACCTGAAGCTGGGAGGCCATGGCGTTGAAGCCCTCCAACAGTTCGCCAAGTTCACCGCCAACGGGGAGGCCGATCCGGGCGCGGAAGTCGCCATCGCCGATCGACCGGACCCCTCGAAGCAGCTCCTTCACCGGTCGGGTGATGGTGAGGGCATTGAACACGGCCCCCAGGATCACCAGCACCCAGATGGAGATGAACACCGCCACCGTCACCTCCCGGGTGAGAGCCGCACTCGCCAGAGCCGTTTCGTTGGGATTGACTCCCAGGGCCAGCACACCCAGATAGCGGTTTTGCTCCACCAGGGGAACGAAGACGTCGGTGACCAGACCCTGGGGGGTGATGTGCTGCCGCACCAATGGGTTCTTGGGGCGGTTCGGCATTTCCGCGGGCAGTTCCAATCGCCGATTGAGACGGAGATCACTGTCTGAAGTGTTATCGCTTCCGCTGATGGGAATCCCCAGGTAGACGATTCCCTCCGGGTCGGCGAAAAAGATGTAGCGGAGGCTTCGGCTGGATCGCCAGAACGTTTCGGCCACATTGGCCAATTCCCGATCGCGACCCTCAGCAACCAGCTCGCTGACGTTGCCCGCCAGCAGCAGCCCGAGATCTCTGGCGTAGCGGGTGTCGTTCATCTCTGCATCACGCTGGATGCCATTGAGCGCGAAGAAGGTGATGCCCGTCATCATCAGACTCACCACTAAGGTGGCCACCGCCAACAGCTTCGTTTGAAGGCTGAATTCAGCCCACCAAGCCCCGATCCGCTCTCTCCAGCCCTGGCCTTCACCCTGTTGGGGTTCGATCACCGCCCACGAGGCCAGGCCATCCTTCGAGGCCGTCGCTGGTTCGCTGGCCATGGCTCCGACTCGCTTTGGCTGAGCCTAAGACCGACGCACCTGGTGGCCAATGTCCCGGCGGTATTGCATTCCTCTGTAGTCCACCGATTCGAGAGCTTGGTAAGCGCGAGCGAAGGCCTGGTCAAAACTTTCACCCTGTGCCACCTGGGTCAGGACCCTTCCTCCGCTGGTGAGCAGACGACCGTCCTGATCCCGGCGGGTTCCAGCGTGGAACAGCTGGCGCTGGGGATCGGCAGCCGGCGCAATGCGAATCACATCTCCTTTGCTGGGAACCTCGGGGTAGCCCTCGGCGGCGGTCACCACGCAGGCACTGCATGCCTCGTTGATGGCCAGCGGTGGTGCCAGATCAAGGCATCCCAGGGCACAGGCCTGAAGCACCTGGGCCAGTTCCGGCCCCATCAGCGGCATCAGGGTCTGGCACTCCGGATCCCCAAACCGGCAATTGAATTCGATCACCTGGGGACCAGCGTTGGTGAGCATGAGGCCGGCGTAGATCACACCTCTGTATTGAATCCCTCGGCGGCATAGAGCATTCAGGGTTGGTGTGAACACCTGCTCTCTCACCTGCTCGAGGCCGGCGGCGTCGAGCAGAGGGGCTGGGGCATAGGCGCCCATGCCACCGGTGTTGGGACCCCGATCACCATCGAGAAGACGTTTGTGATCCTGGGCCGGGGGGAGCAGCACCATGCGCTCGCCATCGCACAGCGCAAACACCGAGACCTCTGGCCCTTGCAGGCGTTCTTCGAGTACCAGGCGTTCACCCGCGCTGCCGAACCGGCCTGCGAAGGCTTCCTTGATCGCTGCTGCAGTGGCTTCAATGGTTTCTGCCACGGTCACTCCTTTCCCGGCGGCGAGGCCATCAGCCTTCACCACGAGAGGCCGCTGCAGCTGATCGAGCAGGGCCAGTGCCTCGGATTGCTCCGATACAGCCCAGTGCCCTGCGGTGGGGATTCCTCCTTCCTGCATCAGCTGCTTGGCCCAGGCTTTGCTGGCCTCCAGCTGTGCACCATCGGCACCCGGCCCGAACACCGCCAGTTCTGCTTCTCGAAGACGATCAGCCACCCCTGCAGCCAGGGGTGCTTCTGGGCCGATCACCACCAGATCAATGGCGCTGTTGCGGCAGTGCGCGATCAGGCCATCGGCATCCAGCTCGCTGATGCCAAGAGCCCGACAACCTTCGAGATCCGTTGTTCCGCCGTTGCCAGGGGTGACCCACACCTCCTCCACCCCTCGGCAACGGCGCAGCGCCCAGGCCAGTGCCTGCTCACGGCCGCCGCTGCCCACCACGAGCAGGCGGCGCAGGGGGGGCAGAGACTGGGGACGGGGGCTGGAATGGGCCATGGAGGCAGGCGTGATGGGCGAGGACCCTTAGGTTTGAACGCTCCATCACAGTCTTCGACGGTGATGGAATCCATCCATCTTTGTTGAGCGCCTGCCGGCCCATGGGTTTTTTCCCCCTGTCCCTGACGCTTCTGCTGGCGGCAACCCCGATTCCGGTGGAGGCCCCTCGGCTTCAGGACGATGCTGCACCTGTACTGGAGCAGGCGATGGCGCCGGAAGCGTTCGAGGCCGTGCTTCTCGAGGGCGATATTCCTGCGCTGCAGCTGGCGTGTGCTGATGCTGCTCAGTTCGGCTTCGAGGAGCGATTGCGCTTGTTGCGCAATCGCTTGATGGTGGTGGCACCGGCTCCCCAGCCCTTCGAGGTGGTGATGGCGAACGCTCGGGCTCTGATGCAGTGCAAGGCCCCCGACAGTGTGCCTGTGGTGCTCAGTCGCTACGGACCAGCTTCAGGCCAGCAGCGCCGGGACTGGCTGCTGCTCTCCTGGCAGGCGGCAGCTGCGGCTCTGGACCAGGAGCGGGCGATCCTGGCTCTCCTGCGCCTCGCTGAAGGGGATCCCTCGCGACTGGAAGCTGAAGCTCTCGTGGTGGGGCTGGATGAGGAAGGGCAGCCATTGACGCGGTCTGCTCTTGATCTGCTGGCGGACCACCAGATCGCCAACGGAGAGACCGCTGAGGCAGTGATCACCCTGCTGGCCGGGCGCAGCCCTGGGGTGGCGGCGGCCCGCCGGCTCGGTTTGGCGTCCGACCTGTTGGGCGAGCTGGAACCTGAGCGCAGTGCTCCCCTGCTGGAAGCGGCACTTGATCAGGCTGCCGCCGCTCAAGCCTGGAACCTGGCGGAGGATCTTCTGCGGCTGCAGTTGATGCTGGAGCTGGAGAACGGCGGCAGTGGTGATCGCCCGCGCGAGCGTCTGCGCCGCCTGGCCACGCGGGTGGATGATCGCCTCACCCTGTTGGATCTCGATCGGGACGCGCCGGTTTTGGAGCCTGGGCAGCGTGAGCAGCTGGATCAGGAGCTGCGCTCCCCGCGCGCGCCGGGAGGACATTCCGCACTGGGAGAATCAGAGGCGTCCGAGGCCGACGCGACCGTTCTCCCCGCACAGCCATGACCCTGTCCCACGGCGAACTTCTTTACGAAGGCAAAGCCAAACGTATCTATGCCGGCGGAGACGCCCAGCAGGTTTTGGTGGAGTTCAAGAACGACGCCACCGCCTTCAATGCCCAGAAAAAAGCCCAGTTGGAGCACAAGGGGCGTTTGAACTGCCAGATCTCTGCCTGCCTGTTCGAGTTGCTCGAGCGCCATGGGATTCCCACCCATTACATGGGTGTTTCGGATGCCACCTGGATGGTTGTTCAGCGGGTGGAGGTGATTCCGATCGAGGTGGTGCTGCGCAACACGGCCACCGGTTCGCTCTGCAGAGAAACCCCGATCCCCCAGGGCACAGCCCTCGATCCGGCCCTGCTCGATCTCTATTACAAGGATGATGCGCTTGGTGATCCGCTGCTGACGGATGCCCGGATCGCCCTGCTTGGCGTGGTGAGTGCCGAGTTGCGCCAGCGCATGGAGACTCTGGCTCGCCAGGTGAATGTTGTGCTGGAGCCGTTCTTCAGGGACCTGGGGTTGCAGCTGGTGGATTTCAAGCTGGAGCTGGGTCTGAATCAGGCCGGCGAGCTGCTCGTTGCCGATGAGATCAGTCCCGATACCTGCCGACTCTGGGACCTCAGCAGCACCGATGCCAATGAGCGGATTCTTGACAAGGACCGATTCCGCAAGGATTTGGGCGGTGTGATCGAGGCCTACGGGGAGGTCTGCAAACGGGTACAAGGGGCATGCCCACAACCCCGGATCTACGGGTAGGTTCTCCAGACGTTTGTGGCCTTTCCGGCCGACTTCCGTCCCTCCCATGGTGACCTTCTCCTCCAGCCGAACCAGGACGTCCGTTCGGAGGAGCGTTTTGGGATTAGCGCTTTCGCTCCCTTTGATGACCAGCCTTCCGGCAAGGGCCCAGGCGGAGGCTGAGACGATCCAGGTGGAGGATGTAACCGGTGAGGCTGAGGTCGAGCAGAGCACGACCGAAGAGATCGACGTCACTCCTGCGGCGCCGGATCAAACCCCACCCGCAGAACAACCACCTGCCGCAGAAACCCTTCCCCAGGCTCCGTCAAGCCCCAGGGTGTTGATCACCGAGGTGATCATTGAAGGCATCGCCGACCATCCGGAGCAGGAACGTCTTGAGTTGGCGGCCTACGACGCGATGACCGTGCGTCCGGGCAGCCGGGTGACCCGGGAGGAGCTCAAGCTCGATCTCGATGCCATCTATGCCACCGGCTGGTTCTCCGATGTACGCATCGAGCCGATCAATGGCCCGCTGGGCGTGCAGCTGGTGGTGCAGGTGGTCCCGAACCCAGTGCTCACTCGGGTGGAACTCGAGCCGGAGGACAACAAGATCAAGCCGGAGGTGATCGACGACACGTTCAGCTCCGACTACGGACGCACACTCAACCTCAACGAGCTGCAGCTGCGCATGAAGGAGCTGCAGAAGTGGTACGCCGACGAGGGGTATTCCCTGGCCAGGGTGAGTGGCCCGACCCGCGTGAGTCCGGACGGTGTAGTACAGCTCAAGGTGTTAATCGGCACCGTTGACGGTGTTGAAGTTCAGTTCATAACCAAAGAGGGTGAAAGCACTAACGACAAAGGTGAGCCGATCAAGGGCAAGACCAAACCCTGGGTCGTGACCCGGGAAATTTCGATTGAGCCTGGCGAGCCCTTCAATCGCAAACAACTGGAAGAGGACATCAAGCGCCTATACAGCACGTCGCTGTTCAGCGACGTCAAAGTGACCCTCAAGCCTGTGGCTGGGGAGCCGGGCAACGTCACGATCGTGCTGGGAATCGTGGAGCAATCCACCGGATCTCTATCAGGGGGTTTGGGTTACAGCCAAAGCCAGGGTGTGTTCGGTCAGGTGCAGTTGTCGGATAGCAACCTTTTGGGTCGAGCCTGGAACCTGGCGCTCAACATCACCTATGGCCAGTTCGGCGGGCTCGCCAACTTCACCTTCACTGACCCCTGGATCAAAGGCGATAAACACCGCACATCCTTCCGAACCTCCATTTTCTTGAGCCGGGAAGTTCCCCAGGTGTTCCAGAGCCAGAACGCGGGTGACATTGTCACCGTGACTGACTACCAGGACAACAACTCCAAGTACGCCTTCGACATCAATAACAGCAATAACCCGGCGGATCGACGCTTCAACAATGTGGCCAACGCCAGCAAGCAGTTCCCTGATGAGAGTTGGTTTGAATTTGAAGGTGACTCTGTCGCCTTGCAGCGGGTGGGAGGCAACATCATTTTTGCTAGGCCTCTCAATGGCGGTGATCCCTTCAAAAAGGTTCCCTGGCAGGTGCTGGCCGGTGTGAATCTTCAAAACGTGCGGCCGATCAACTTCAACGGTGACACCCGCCCCTATGGCGTGCCCAGTGGAAATATCGACGACGGCCGCATCCCCAACGATGAGGTGATCTGTATCGCCTTTAATTGCGCCAATGAAAACAATCTGGCCAGTGTGCGTTTTGCGGCCACCTACAACACTCTCAACGATGGAAGGAATCCCACCTCTGGTAATTTCTTCAGTTTTGGTACTGAGCAGTATGTATCGATCGGAGAAAATTCTCCGACCTTTAACCGAGTTCGTACGACCTACACCCACTTCATTCCTGTGAAGTGGCTCAAGTTGTTCAAGGGATGCCGACCTAAACCCGGTGAAAAAGAGAACTGCCCGCAAGCTCTCGCCTTCCAGGTGAAAGCAGGAACGATCGTTGGGCAACTACCTCCTTACGAAGCTTTCTGCTTGGGTGGCTCCAATTCGGTGCGTGGTTGGTTTGATTGTGATCTTGCTGTGGGCCGAAGTTTTGGAGAAGCCACGATCGAATACCGTTTCCCGATCATCAGCATCTTCTCCGGCGAGGTGTTCATTGATGCCGGCACCGATTTCGGCTCCCAGGCCAATGTTCCTGGCAAGCCTGGCCAGCTGCTCAACAAGCCAGGATCCGGTGTATCCCCCGGTGTGGGTGTGATCGTGACCACCCCCGTGGGTCCATTGCGACTGGAAGTGGCCAGCCAGGACTTCACTGAGGAATGGCGCTTCAATCTTGGTGTGGGCTGGAAGTTCTGATGGTTCGCTGGCCCGTTGATTACGACGGTGCCTGGACTCTGGCTGGGCCTGTGCGCCGTAGTGGCATTGGTTTGCACAGTGGCCAGCCGGTGTCGGTGACGCTGAAGCCGTCGGTCGATCCGGGCGTGTGGGTGCACTGGTCGTCTGACGACGCTCCCCCCGTGCGGCTGAGCCCGTCGCAAGTGCGTGACAGCCAGCTCTGTACCACCCTCGACCTTGGGGACCGCCGTTTGGCCACGGTTGAACATCTTTTGGCAGCCCTGGCGGGGTGCGGGCTGACCCATGCCCTTTTGGAGGTTGAAGGGGAGGAGATTCCCCTGCTCGATGGCTCAGCGCTCGGATGGGTGGAGGCGATCGCTGAAGCGGATCTTGAGGAGGTCTCCGGTTGGCGTCCGCAGCGCCCCATGCTCGATCAACCGCTCGCCCTGCATCGCGGCAGCAGTGTGATCACCGCCACTCCTGCTGAGCGGTTCAGTGTTGTCGGCGTGATTGATTTCCCCCAGCCGGCGATCGGCCGGCAACAGTTCGCGTTGGAGCTCACACCGCAGCGTTTCGTCGACGAGATCGCCCCCGCTCGCACCTTCGGCTTTCGGGAGCAGGTGGACCAGCTGCGTGCCGCTGGATTGATCCAGGGTGGAGCACTTGATAATGCCCTTGTTTGTGATGGAGAGCACTGGCTTAACCCACCGCTGCGCTACCCGGATGAACCGGTGCGCCATAAGCTGCTTGACCTGATCGGCGATCTGGCGCTCGTGGGATTCCCGCGCGCGCAGGTGCTGGTCTACCGAGGCTCCCATGGTCTGCACACGGACCTGGCGGCGGCCCTGGCCGATCGTTCCCCTGTTCAGCCCTGACTGTTTTGACCTCTTCCTCCGCCAACGACATCGCGTCGTCCCAGCCCGTGCTCAATGCGGAGCAGATCATGGGTCTGTTGCCGCACCGTTACCCCTTTGCCCTGGTGGATCGGGTGTTGGAGCATGTTCCTGGTGAAAAGGCTGTGGCCATCAAGAATGTGACTCTGAATGAGCCTCAGTTTCAAGGGCATTTCCCAGCGCGACCGCTCATGCCCGGAGTGCTGATCGTGGAGGCGATGGCCCAGGTGGGCGGCTTGATCGTCACCCAGATGCCCGATCTACCGAAAGGACTGTTCGTGTTCGCCGGCATTGACGGCGTGCGTTTTCGCCGGCCAGTGGTCCCTGGTGATCAGCTGCGCATCAGTTGTGAGTTGCTCAGCCTTAAGCGCAAGCGCTTCGGCAAAGTGAAAGCGGAAGCCACGGTGGATGGCCAGCTGGTGTGTTCCGGCGAGTTGATGTTCTCGCTGGTTGATTGACGATGATGAGCGAACAGCGTTCCACTGTTGTGACTGCTGAGAACCGGCCCGCCCAGGTGCACCCCCTCGCTGTGGTTGATCCGCGCGCCGAGCTTGCGGCTGGCGTGGTGATCGGTCCCGGCGCCGTGGTGGGTCCCGATGTGCAGATTGGAGCTCACACCTGGGTTGGCCCCAATGCCGTTCTTGATGGGCGTCTGATCATCGGAGAGCACAACAAGATCTATCCAGGTGCCTGTCTGGGACAGGAACCCCAGGATCTGAAATACAAAGGTGCGCC
This sequence comes from Synechococcus sp. MEDNS5, assembly GCF_014279875.1. Classification (NCBI taxonomy): domain Bacteria; kingdom Bacillati; phylum Cyanobacteriota; class Cyanophyceae; order Synechococcales; family Synechococcaceae; genus Synechococcus; species Synechococcus sp. MEDNS5. The sequence goes on along the minus strand of NZ_CP047952.1, from coordinate 1,831,971 downwards.
CACGGAGGTGGTGATCGGAGATCACAACACCATCCGCGAGTGCGTCACGATCAACAGAGCCACCGATGAGGGCGAACAGACCCGAATCGGTGATCACAATCTGCTGATGGCCTACTGCCATCTCGGCCACAACTGTGAGTTGGGCAACGGCATCGTGATGTCGAACAGCATCCAGGTGGCGGGCCATGTGCTGATCGAGGATCGGGCGGTGATCGGTGGTTGTCTGGGCATCCATCAGTTCGTGCAGATCGGTGGCATGGCGATGGTGGGCGGCATGACCCGGGTAGACCGTGATGTGCCGCCTTACTGCTTGGTGGAGGGACACCCCGGTCGGGTGCGTGGTCTGAACCGGGTGGGATTGCGCCGGCGGGGCCTTGATCGCAAGGACGATGGCCAGGACCTCAAGCAACTGCAGGAGATCTGGTCGTTGCTGTACCGCTCCGATCATGTGATCGCCGATGGCCTCAAGCTGGCGCGGGAGCAGTCCCTGCTGCCTTTAGCGGATCATCTCTGTTCCTTCCTGGAAGGCTCCATCGCACCCGGGCGCCGTGGACCAATGCCGGCCCTCGGCTCTCGCTGATGGTGCGATTGCTGATTAGCACCGGTGAGGTGTCCGGTGATCTGCAGGGAAGTCTGTTGATCGAGGCCCTGCATCGGCAGGCTGCCCTCAGGGGTTTGGATCTGGAAGTGCTGGCCCTTGGCGGCAGCCGGATGCAGGCGGCTGGAGCGGAACTGCTGGCGGATACGGCGCCGATGGGGGCGATTGGCCTGTGGGAGGCCCTGCCCCTGGTGATGCCCACCTTGAAGCTGCAGGCCCGTGTGGATCAAGAGCTGCAGCAGCGCCCACCGGATGGGGTGGTATTGATTGATTACATGGGGGCGAATGTGCGCCTGGGCAACAGCCTGCGGCGTCGGTTGCCATCGATTCCGATCACTTATTACATCGCACCTCAGGAATGGGCCTGGCGTATCGGTGATGGAGGCACCACCCAGCTGCTGAAGTTCACCGATCGGATTCTGGCCATCTTCCCGGAGGAGGCTTCGTTTTATGCCAGTCGGGGGGCGGACGTGACCTGGGTTGGCCACCCCCTGCTCGACAGTGCGGCCAACCGCCCTGAGCGTGCTGCAGCCCGTGTGCGGCTGTCGCTGCCGGAGGAAGGCCGGCTGCTCTTGTTATTTCCGGCATCCAGGCCCCAGGAGTTGAAGTATCTGATGCCGGTGTTGGTGCAGGCGGCAGCCCGTCTTCAGGCCCGGGATCCCTCCCTGGATGTGATAGTTCCGGCCGGATTGGCCACCTTTGAACAGCCCCTCAAGCAGGCCCTGGCCGCTGCTGGTGTGCGGGCTTCCGTGGTGCCGGCCGCAGAGGCCGACACCTTGAAGCCCTGGTTGTTCGCGGCGGCGGATCTGGCCCTGGGCAAATCCGGCACGGTGAATGTGGAGTTGGCGCTCCATGGAGTGCCTCAGGTGGTGGGGTATCGGGTGAGCCGGGTCACGGCCTGGGTGGCACGGCACCTGCTGCGCTTTCAGGTGAAGCACATCTCTCCGGTGAATCTGCTGCTGGATGAGCGCCTGGTGCCGGAGCTGCTGCAGGATTCATTCAATGCCGACCATCTCGTGCAGTTGGCGGCGCCGCTGCTGGATGACCCTGGGGCACGGCAAGCCATGCTGAGTGGCTACAAACGGCTCACGGAAAGGCTTGGCGAACCAGGCGTGACCGATCGCGCCGCCTGCGCCATTCTCGATCAGCTTTCCTGCACCCCAACCGCCTCGTGATGCGCCTCGTTCTGCCTCTGTTCATGGTGGGAGCCATGCTTCTCGGGGCTCCCGGCTCCGTGTTCGCGGCCGTGGAGAACGCCGTGCTTGCCGGGGGATGTTTCTGGTGTCTGGAGAGTGACCTGGAGAAACTGCCCGGGGTGCTTTCGGTAGAGAGTGGCTACAGCGGCGGGACCGTGGCCAAGCCCACCTACCGGCAGGTGACCAGCGAGACCACGGGCCACCAGGAGGTGGTGGAGGTGCGGTTTGATCCGGCCAAGATCAGCTACCCCCGCCTGCTGCAGTCGTACTGGCGCAATGTGGACCCCTTCGATGGTGGCGGGCAGTTCTGCGATCGGGGCGATTCCTATCGGCCGGTGATTTTCACCAACAGCGAGGCACAGGCCCAGGCGGCCCGCGCCAGCCGCGCTGCGGCCGCTCGAGAGCTGGGGGTGCCTGAAGCCAAGCTCAAGGTGGAGATCAAGCCCCTCAAGAAGTTCTGGCCTGCAGAGGGCTATCACCAGAACTACGCCAAAAACAACTCCCTCCGCTATCGCTTCTACCGCTTCAGCTGTGGCCGTGACCGCCAGCTCGATCAGGTGTGGGGCAGCAAGGCCCGCAGCGGCGCTGCTTGGAGCACACCGGCGAAGCGTTGACAACGCTGGGCAATCTGGACTAACGAATTCTGAGGAAATTCTGTAGTCGTCGATTCGTTCTGACTCACTGACTTCTCAGTGAAGGTGCGGGTTTTACCCCATCCTCTTCCTCGATTGATCTGGTTACCATGACGCCGAGGCGCTTAGGAGGTCTGTATGTATCTGCTGACCATCAAGGACGGTCTTGTCACCCGTCACGTTGGCCCGTACCCCTCACCCAAGCAGGCTTCCGATGATCTCGATCGGGTGCTGGCCAATTGCTCTGAGCGGGCCCGCTGGCAGATTCATGCTCTCGAGCACCCACTATCCGTCGTCAAGCCTGTAGCTGTGGCCTCCTAGGGCGACGCCTGATCGGACCGCCGGCCGGGGTAGCCGCGTAGCAGGCCGGATTCGATCATCAGACCCACGCCAGCATTGATGGCAATCAGGCTGAGGGTGCCGTACCAGAACCAGGGGCCCCGATCCTGTCCGAGCATCTGCACGATGCGCCGACTCACCGCTTCCCCGAAGAGGCAAAGCCCAGCGGGAAGCAGCAGCACCCCCAGCTGGGCTCGGATGTACCAACGCAGGGGTTTGGAAGCCATGGCGTGCGGTGACGGCCCCCGAACTTAGGTGGTGGTGGTGCCGGCCTGGTTGCGGATCCAGTTCACCAGGGTGCGAACCCCGTAGCCGGTTGCCCCCGATGGGTCCAGCCCCCGGCCCTTGTCGCTCCAGACCGTGCCGGCGATATCAATGTGGGCCCAGGGAATGCCGGCATCCACAAACTCCTTGAGGAACAGGGCGGCCGTGATCGAACCACCCGGCCGGGGGCCAGTGTTTTTCATGTCCGCCAGCAGGGATTTGAGGCCTTTGCGGTACGCACTGTGCAAGGGCATGCGCCACAGTCCCTCGCCGGCGGCCTGGGCGGCCTGCTCCAGTTGGGAGGAGAGGCTGTCATCGCCGCTCCAGAGGCCAGCGATCTCCTCACCAAGCGCGATCACACAGGCACCCGTGAGCGTGGCGAGATCAACGATGGCGTCGGGTTTGAGCTTGCAGGCATAGACGAGGGCGTCGGCGAGGGTCAGCCGCCCTTCGGCATCGGTGTTGTTGATCTCGATCGTGGTGCCGTTGGAGGCGGTGACGATGTCGCCGGGGTGTACGGCGGAGCCATTGATCATGTTTTCGCAGGACGCCACCAGCATGTGCACCTCCACGCCAGCAGGACGCAGTTCTGCGATCGCCCGCATGGCGCCGAACACGGCCGCGCTGCCGCCCATGTCGAACTTCATCATGTCGATCTGAGCGGCACCCACTTTGAGGTTGTATCCGCCTGAATCGAAGGTGAGCCCTTTGCCCACCAGCACCAAACGCCTCTTCACCTCATCGTTGGGGCGGTAGGTGAGGTGGATGAATTTGGGGTCCATGTCCGACCCCTGGCATACCGAGAGGAAGGACCCCATGCCGCGCTCCTCGCAGTCGGAGCGCTCGAGGATGGTGAGCTCCAGGCCATGTTCATGGGCCAGGTGGCTGGCGGTGCGTGCCAGTTCCGCCGGGGTGACGCTGTTGGGGGGGGCGGCGACCAGCTCGCGGGCCAGTTCCACGCCGGCGCACACCGGATGAACGGCTTCCAGGCCGTGGGATAAGCCTCCGGGCAGAGGTCCCAGCAGCTCAAGCTGGTTGGGTCTGGGGCTGGGTTCGGGCTTGCTGCGGAAGCGCTCGTCGCTGTAGAGCGCCAGACGCACCGCTTCCGCGGCGGCGGCGGCATCCTCTTCGGGGGTGTCGCTGCTCCAGGGGAGCAGCAGGCCCAGGGTGCCCCCTTGCCCCAGGGCAGCCCTGGCCGCGGCGGCCGCAGCCAGGCGCAGGCGGTCGCGATCAACGCTGGAGGCCTCCCCCAGTCCCACCAGCACGAGGGCCGTGCAGTCGCTGCGCAACAGGGGCAGGCTGACGCAGTCGCCGGGCTTGCCGTTGAAGGGTTTCTGCTTCAGCCAGCCGCTGAGTTGCAGGCTGAAACGCTGCTCCATTGCAGCCACCAGGCCCTGGGGGTCGTTCTCAGGGATGCCGAGGGCCAGAACGGAACCGCTCCAGGCCTCAGGGGTGGCCGGAGAGAGGGAGATCTTCATGGGGAGCCGATGCCTGCATCGATGCTAGAAGCCACCCTCAGGCCGCATGGAAGGGTGTGGCCCAGCGCTCGCGCGTTTCCTTGTTGAAGGGCGGTTGCCAGCGTTGGATCAGGGTCTGCTCCAGCTGCCGGCGGGCCCTGGTGGCCCTGGGCACATCGCCCCAGAAACGGATGCTGGTGCTGCAGCGCAGACCACAAGCCATGCAGGCTTCCTGGTAAGCGGCCAGGTAGGCCTTGCAGTCGTGCTCCCCCTTCCAGCGGCGATCGGCGGCGATCGTTTCACCGATGTAAAGCAGCAGGGGTTGCTCGAGATCAGCGGGCCGGTCCATCACCAGATAGAGCGCTGCACCTTGATGGGGGCCTTCCGGCCAGCGCCAGAAACTGAGCGGCAGGGGTTTGAGTTGTAGGGGGTCAAAGCCTGCAAGCAGATCCCGCTCCGGCTCGAACAGGACACCCTGCAGCGCCTCCGGCGGTGTGGGCGCAAACAGCGCTGCCTGGAAGGCATGCACCCGCTGCTGCCAGCGGCGCAGCTGGGTGGCCGTGATCGCCAGCTCTACGCCGCCACCAGTCTCGCTGGCTTGGGAGGCCGCGTCGAAGAGATCGCCCTGGCGGGGTGCGTCAGCCATGCACTCAACGCCGCGGCGGCAGGCTGGGGCCGGAGGGCTTGGCTCCGAACGTCACCCGGCCGATGAGCGCTTCCACGGCATCAGGCGGCAGACAGAGTCGCTCCTGCAGGTCCGCAAGGTGCTGGAAGGGTTGGCGTCGCCGCTCGCTGATCAGGCGCTGCAGCCGCTCCTCCGGCCAACCCAGGCTGGCGGCCAGCAGGGAGGGACTGCCGGCATTGAGATCAAGGGTCGTTTGATCCGGCAGCGGGGGTGCGTCGCCATGCCAGCGGAACACCAGATGGGGGCGCCAGCGATCGCAGAGCGCAGGTGGCAACTCGAGCAGACGGGCCAGATCCTCCAGCTGGCTGAACTGCACCCCGCCTTGCTGCAGGCGCAGGAGCAAATCCACCATGGCGTCGCTGCAGCCGGGTAGTCGGCGCCAATCGTCGGCAGTGGCCCGGTTCACATCAATGCACCAGCTGGGTTCTTCTTCCTCAGTGGTGGAGGCAGCGGGTGTGCCCACCGGATCGGCAGGCAGGTCGCCGATGGCCTGCAGCACCTTGCGTGCCAGGGGATCGAGCCAGTGCCGGCGGGCCATTGCCGCGTGTCTCCTTAGCAGCCTGGCCAGGACCCTAGGTCCAGCGGGGCGGTCTGGCGGGGACCTGCACGAGCCCCTCACGGAAAGCGGTCACCACTGCCGCGGTGCGGTCCTTCGCCGACAGCTTGCGCAGCAGGCTGCTCACGTGGCTTTTCACGGTCTCGATCGACACCACCAGGTCGTTGGCGATCTCCTCATTGGTCATGCCGCGGCACAGCCCGCGCAGCACGTCTTCCTCACGCATCGTCAGGTCCTGCAGAGGCAGCGGCCGGCTGCTTCCGTTGAGCCGGCTGTGGTGGAGCACGCCGCTGATCACCGGATCGAGGTACTGCCCATCGCTGTCAATCGCGGTGAGGGCGGCGGCCACCGCTCCTGTGCCTGCGCTCTGAACGGCGCAGATGCCATGGCAGCCGGCCTCGATCGCGTCCAGGATCGTGCGGGCGATCGGCCTCTGCAGCAGGATCAGCGCCTTGAGCTCCGGTTGGAGAGCTAGGGCGCGCCGCACCAGGCTGATGCCGCTGCCGCTCTCCAGCAAGTCGGTGCAGAGCAGCAAGGTGGCTGCGTGGCTCTCAAGCTTGTTGAGGCAGTCGTCTTCCCTGGTGCAGGCGGCCACCAATGGCCCCTGGCCTTCGAACCAGATCGTCCAACTGGCGAGCAGCACAGGGTCGGCGGTGGCGATGGCGGTGCGGCTGCGCCGCAGCAGGCTGTGACCCTGGCGGGATTGCTGTTGCAGAGAGGGGATCCGGGAGCTGAGATCCATCGGTGAAAACGGTCGGGAACCAAGGCCGCTGGCGTTTTCATCGTGGCTCGAATCCAGGGGTGTGGATCCGCACTGTCAGCGACGGCGGCAATTGTTCAGACTTTCTCAAGTAAACGGATGGAGCCATGGCGTTCTTCGACTCCGAAATCGTGCAGGAGGAGGCCAAGCGGCTGTTCGGCGATTACCAGCAACTGATGCAGCTGGGTTCTGATTACGGCAAGTTCGACCGGGAGGGCAAGAAGAAATTCATCGACACGATGGAGGAGCTGATGGAGCGCTACCGCGTGTTCATGAAGCGCTTCGAGCTTTCGGAAGACTTCCAGGCCAAGCTCACGGTGGAGCAGCTGCGCACCCAGCTCGGTCAGTTCGGCATCACCCCGGAACAGATGTTCGAGCAGATGCACGGCACGCTGGAGCGAATGAAGAGTCAGCTGGAGCAGCCCCCCAGCTGAGGCGACCCGTACGATTCAGCCCGCAACCGCTCCGCCTGTTCATGGCCCCGACCCCGTCCTTGCCGGCCAGGCTGTCGCGCGGCATGGCCGATCTCTTTCCTGCGGGAGACCCCGCCGATGCGGATCAGGCCCTGGCGGCGCGCCTGGCGCAAGCGGAGACGCAGGGGCGGCCGTTGCGCGTGAAATTGGGCATCGACCCCACCGGCAGCAGCATTCACCTGGGTCATAGCATCCTGTTCCGCAAGCTGCGTGCGTTTCAGGAAGCGGGCCATACGGCGGTGCTGATCATCGGGGATTTCACCGCACGGATCGGCGATCCCACCGGCAAAAGCGACACCCGGGTGCAGCTCAGCAAGGAGCAGGTGGCCGCCAACGCCTCCACCTACCTGCGGCAGTTGGGCCAGGGCCAACCGAAGGACACAGCCCTGCTGGATTTCGAGACCCCTGGACGCCTGGAGGTGCGCTACAACTCCGAATGGCTTGAGGGCATGGACCTGCCGGCGGTGATCGGCCTGCTCGGCACTGGCACCGTGGGCCAGATGCTGGCGAAGGACGACTTCTCCAAGCGCTATGGCAGCGGCACGCCCATTGCCCTGCATGAGTTTCTCTATCCGCTGCTGCAGGGGTACGACTCGGTGGCCGTGAATGCCGATGTGGAATTGGGCGGCACTGATCAGAAGTTCAATGTGGCCATGGGCCGCGATCTGCAGCGCCATTTCGGCAAGGGAACGCAGTTCGGGTTGCTGTTGCCGATCCTGGTGGGTCTGGACGGGGTGCAGAAGATGAGCAAGAGCCTCGGCAACGTGGTGGGGCTGGAGGAGGATCCCCTCTCGATGTACTCCAAGCTCGAAAAGGTGGGCGACGGGGCGATCAACGACTACGTGACCTTGCTCACCGACCTGGATCTGGCGGCATTGCCGGAGAATCCGCGCGAGAAGCAGAAGGCGATGGCCCTGGCGGTGACCGCCAGCCGCCATGGACTGGAGGCAGCCGAGAAGGCCCAGCGCGATGCCGCCACCTTGGTGAGCGGAGCTGGTGATGCGGCGGCGGAGGTGCCCGAGGCCTCCCTGGCGCAGGTGAACTTCCCGGCCAAGGCCTTCTATCTGCTCAGCGCGGTGGGCATCTGTGCCAGCAGCAGCGAGGCGCGGCGTCAGATCAAGGGTGGTGCTGTGCGTCTGGAGGGAGAAAAGATCAGCGATCCCAACCAGGAGTTTGCGTCCGCAGCGGAGCTGGAGGGCAAGGTGCTGCAGCTGGGCAAGAAAACCTTCCGGAGGCTCACCGATTGAGCAGCGTCACGCTGGTTCCGTAGTGGCGCAAGCGCTGATCGCAACTCAGCAGCTTGAGCTGTTCCCGCTCAGCCTGAGCGATCAGCAACCGATCAAAGGGATCCTTGTGGTGCCAGGGCAGATGTTGAACGGCTAAGCAATGCTCGGCCTGGATGGCTAACTCTTCAAACCCTTCACGCTGGAGATGCTGGCGTAACGCAGCAGCGTCAAACTGAAAATCGGGCCGGTTGAGCGAGCGTTTGATCGCAACTTCCCAGAGGCTGACCACACTCACGACAAAGCGTTGTTGACGGTCTTCCAGATCTGGGATCAGCGTGGATGGGAGCTGTTCCGGTGCAAAGGCCATCCAGATCAGCAGCTGCGTGTCGAGCAGGCGCGGCGGTGCTGTTCGGCTGGTCATTAGCTGAACATGGCGTTGATGTCATCAACGAAGTCGCCTTTCACATCAGCGGTGGCGATGCCCTGGCTGCGCATGAACCCAAGCGTCCGCCTGCGCGGTGAGGTGTCAACGGGCACGAGCTTCACCAACGGTTTGCCGGCCCGAGCGATCACCACCTCATCCCCATCCAGGGCCTGCTCCACATAGCGGGAGAGGTTGGTCTTGGCGTCGTGGAGATTCACTTGCATCTATTTAGCTTAGCCGGAAATCCGGCTAAGTCTTTCCAGTGCCGGCGCGATGGGATGGACTCCGGATCCATTGCTTGCCTTGGTTCTGTCGCTGGCCGCTGATCTGCCTGATCTCAATGTGTGGCTCGCGCCGCCAGCATCAGCGTTCCCTTGCGTCGAGGATCCGCGAGAGCCACGGGGCGTCAAAGGCTGCGCAGCACCTCCAGATCTTCGGGTTCGAGGGCAGTGGGGATGCCCTGGCGCAGGATTTCCGAGAAGCCCTCATCGCGGTTGAGCACGGTGAGCAGGTAAAGGCGGTCGGGGCCGGGATTCTCGAAATCGTGAATGGCCTCCGCTGGAACCACCACAAAGTCGCCGGTGTTCGCCGTGATCGAGCGTTCCTCGATGTGGAAGATCACCGTGCCCCGCAGCACGAAATAAAACTCCGCAGAGTGATGGTGGGTGTGCAACGGCACCCGGTCGCAGGGGTCATGGATTTCCAGAAACAGGCTGATCCCTTCCTGGGAACCGCGGTCGTCATCCCCATCGGCTGGTGAGCTGAGCAGGGCCAGTCGGCAGTGGTCCTGATCGCTGAAGCGGTAGCCCTGGAGGTTTTCGGGGTGAATGATGCGCGGAAGCATGGCTCGGGTCGCTGTGGCCTCAGGATGGAGACTGCTGCTGCGGCTGTCTTGGCTTCGTTGCGTTCCGCCCTTCCGGCTGATCGGATCATCGTGGCCCTCGACGGCATGGCGCCTGATCAGGCTTTGGCCTTCAGCGCTCAAGTGGAAGGGCTGCGTTGGGTGAAGGTGGGGCTGGAGTTGTTCTTGCAGGCTGGGCCGGAGGTGGTGGCTCAGTTGCGTGAGCAGGGCCTGCGGGTGTTTCTCGATCTCAAATTTCACGACATCCCGGTCACGATGGCGGGCGCTTGCCGGCGGGCGGCGGCGCTGGGTGCGGAGCTGATCACCGTGCATGCCTGCGCCGGCAACGAAGCGTTGCAGGCGGCTCAGACCGCGGCGGTGGAAGGAGCGCAAAGCAGCGGGCAGCGGGTTCCCACTTTGTTGGCAGTCACGGTGCTCACCAGTTGGGAGGAGCAACGACTGCAACGGGAACTCGCCATTGCCCAGGCCATCGCCGAACGGGTGCCGGCATTGGCGCAGCTCTCGGCGACTGCCGGCATCGGCGGCTGTGTGTGCTCACCTCTAGAGGCCGCGGCGTTACGGGCCCAGCACCCCGAGCCGTTTGCGTTGGTGACGCCCGGGATCCGTCCCAAGGGGGCAGCGGTGGGTGATCAGGCCCGTGTAATGGGGCCTGCTGAGGCGATTTCAGCAGGTGCAAGCCAGTTGGTGATCGGCCGGCCGATTACCAAGGCGGAGGATCCGAGTGATGCGTTTGCCGCTTGCTGCGCTGAACTCAGAACCGGAAGTTGAGACCGCACTGCACCTGCCAGGAGGTGCCGCGATCACCACCCCAGAGCACCACCCCGGTGCGGGCGTAGACGCCCATGGAGGTGTCGGTGAAGTTGTAGGTGGTGCAGTCGAGGCCGAGTTCCACCAGGGCACCGTTGTCGGCATCGCTGTTGATGCTGTTGCGATTGGTGGATCCGGCTTCCAGGAAGGTCACCGCAGTGATCCTCCTGGAGCGACCCTTGCCTTGGTTAGTCGACTGAGCTGGTTGAATTGTTGAGGGGCGTGGTGAAGCGGGTCAACATGCACGAGGCCAAAACTCATCTATTGCGCTTGGTGGATGAGGCGGCAGCTGGTCAGTCGTTTGTGATCTGCAAGGCCGGTAAGCCGATGGTGCGCGTCACACCCCTGGCCCAGGCCGGTGATGCAGCACCGGTGTCCTCGCGGCTGGGGTTGCTGAAGGGTCTGGTCTCGGTGCCGGACGACTTTGATCGTATGAGCCAGGAGGCGATGGCCAACTTGTTTGAAGGGGTTGCCCAGAGCTGAATGCAGTTGTTGTTGGACACCCACCTGTTGGTGTGGGCCATGGGGGAGCCCGAGCGTCTTGATCCAGCGCTGGTTCGCTTGCTGGAAGACCCCATGAATACACCTGTGTTCAGCGTGGCAAGCCTCTGGGAACTGGTGATGAAACGTGGTCTGGATCGGCCCGACTTTCAGTTGGAGCCCTCTTTGCTCCGCCAGGTCCTAGTGGAGGCTGGCTGGCGTGAGTTGCCTGTGGAGGCGCACCATGTTTTGGCTGTGGGGCAGTTGCCGCCGCTGCATCGTGATCCCTTCGATCGCTTGTTGCTGGCCCAGGCGCAGGCCGATGGCTTATTGCTGATCACAGCGGATCAGCAACTTGCGCAATACCCCGGCCCCGTGCGCCGGATGGACTGATCGCTTTCAGCAGATCGTCGTCGGCGAGGCGTGCATTCAGCCCAGTTCACCCCTGAGTCAGGCTTCTTGTCGCCCCAGCGCTGGAGCTCCCTGGCTTCTTCCTCCAGGGCGTTTACGCGATGTGCAGCATCGAGTTGATCCGCCAGTTCCGGCTGGCGGCAGTGCTGCAGCCGGTGCATTGCTTCATGCAGCAGCGTGCTTTTGAGCGCAGTCATCCAGCACCAGCACACGCGTGTGCCCTGCAATCTCAACCTGTGCAATCAGCGTGAGCAGGCCCAGGCCGGTCGCTGCACTCAAGGCTTCTGTCCCACCTTGGGTTCGCTGCCGTTGATCAGGCGCTGCAGGTTGCTGCGGTGGCGCCAGAGCACCAGCACCATCGCCACCAACGTCACCAGGATGTAGGGAGGGCTGCCGGTGGAGAGCACCATCAGCAGGGGCAGGCTCACGGCGGCTATCACGCTGGCCAGCGACACGATCCGGCTCAGGCTGAACACGGCCACGAACACCCCGAAGCAGGCCAGTCCCACCGGCCAGGCCAGGCCGAGGAACAGGCCAAAGCCAGTGGCCACTGCCTTGCCGCCCTTGAAGCCCAGCCACACTGGCCAGATGTGACCAGCCAGGGCCGCCAGGCCAGCCAGCACCTCCACCCAGTTGCGCATCAGCTCCATCCCCACCAGGCCTTCGGTGAGGGCCCGGGCCAGCAGCACTGCCGCCGCTCCCTTGCCCACATCCACCAGAAACACCACCAGGGCCGGGCCCTTGCCCACATTGCGCAGCACGTTGGTGGCGCCGGTGGAGCCCGATCCGATCGTGCGCAGGTCGATGCCTTTGCACCAGCGTCCGGCCAGGAAGCCGCTGGGGATGGAGCCGAGCAGATAGCCCAGCAGCACAGAGAGGAGGCCCATCAGAGCAGGTCGTCGATGTCGTCGGTTTCACCTGGTCCGGCCGCAAAGGCCAGCCAGAGCGGAAACTGAAGCACGGGAATGTCCACCACTTGCTCCGAGGCATCGATCAGGATCAGTGGTACCTCACCCCGTTCCTCAAGGCGGTCGGCCCGTTCCACCAGGGCGTCGCCTCGCTCAAAAAGCACGATGCCGCTGTTGGGGCCGAAATCCTCCCGGCCCAGGCCCAGGGCATCCTGCAGACCCCGTCGCCAGTCGCCCAGCCGTTCGGGTTGGCCCGCCAGCACCAGGGTCTGGAACTGATCGCCGTAGAGCTCCCCAACCACTGCGATCAGCGCGGACGCCAGCAGCACGTTGCGCGGCCGGCTGCCCCGACTGGGTTGGGCTCCGCGTCCTCCCTGATTGAAGAACCAGTCCTCGAGTACGGCGGTGTCCGCCCCATCCAGGCTGCGGCGCAGCTTCCAGGGGTCGGCGTAGAAGTCGGGCTGCTCCAAGAAGCGTTTGAGGTTGGCGCGGATCAGCTCCTCATCGGGGCGGAAGGTGTCGGCCAGCGCCGGGGCTGCGCCTGCGCTGGCCGCCTGATCGGCGGCCTCGGCTGCGGACTGCTGCGCGTCGAGCGGTGAGGGCTGCACCACCACCGGCTGGGCCACCAGCTCCAGGGTTTCCACCGACTGGGCAAGCCCCTGGAGGGCGCCGCCCAGGTATTCCTGGAAGCCCTTCACGCGTCGGGCGATCGCATCGGATTGCCCGGCAAAGCTGGCGGCCATCTCCGTTTCCAGCTGCTGTTTGCGTTGCGTGAGGGTGTCGATCTCCTGCTGCAAAGCGTCGCGGCGTTCTTGCAGCTCGGTGAGGGCCAGCTGGATTAGGGGCGCATGGTTTTTCTGTTCACGGTTTTGCAGCTCGGGGCCTGGCTCCGGGGGGGCCGGCACCTGGGGCGTCAGATCGGTGTCGTCAGGCATGGCGCACTTGTCCTGACTCCATTCCAGCGGATCGCCGACGACCTAGCACGCAAGGTACGTGGATGCGTTAAATGCGTTTCTATTTCGTAACGCTGGCGTGTTTTCAGGGGGTGTTGTTCTGGGGGGTCGGCTGTTCCAGGGCGCCCACCCGCAGCACCAGCTGCTCGCGTAGCTGTGCTGGATCAAACAGGATTGGCAGGAAGTGAATGCTGTTCACCTCGCGGAAAAACAACAGTCCGGGCAACCAGGCTGCGAACAAACGCCAGCTCTGCCACTCCGCGTAGGGAAAGCGCCGCAGTTCCTGCTGGCCGCGCCACACCACCAGGGTGTCGACGCAGAACTCCAGGCGCAGGCTGTAAGTCTGCACCAGCAGAAACAGACCGAACAACCCAACCACCAGGCTCGGCCAGGGGCGCAGCGGTAAGGGCAGCAGCGCTGCACTCAGCAGCAGAATCGCCAGGGGTAGCCGCGGGCTGGGGGCGATGCTCACGCTGTTTGCGTCAGTGGTGGCTGGTGCTGGAGAAGGTTCGCTCATGGGGGTGGGGCTTCAGCCGAAGAGGATCTGGGTGAGCACGGTGTCCATCAGGGCCACGGTGACCAGGATCATCACCACGGCTCCGGTGGTGCTGGTGCCCACCTCCTTCGGGCCGCCCTGGGTGGTCATGCCCCAGCCGCAGGAGAGCACGGCGATCTGCAGGCCGAACACCAGGGCCTTGATCAGCATGAACGGCATGTCGTCGGGCAGAAGCCAGCTGCGAACCGACGACCAGAACACCTCTGGCGGAATCGCGTAGAGCTCGGTGCTGCTGATCTGGGCGCTCCAGATGGCTACACCGAAGAACAGCAGGCACTGCACCGGGGCCATCACCACCATGGCGATCAGTCGAGGCACCACCAGGTACTCCACCGGGTCGGTGCGCAGCATGGTGATCGCGTCGATCTGTTCGGTCACTTTCATGGTTCCGAGCTGGGCGGCGTAGGCCGTGGCCACCTTGCCCGTGAGCAACGTTGCCGTGAGCAGCGGCGCAATCTCCCGCGCCAGGCCCACAGCCAGCACGCCACCCACCGTGGCGCTGGCACCCATGCTGCTCAGCTCCTTGGTGATCTGGATGTTGAATACCGTGCCCGCAGCCAGGGACGTGATGATCACGATCAGGAAGCTGCCGGGACCCGCTTCCTGCAGTTGGTCGAGCAGGTCAACGGTGTTGATGCGGCCCCTGGCGGTGGCCGTCACGGCCTGCCCGCCGATGATCAGGCTGCTGCCGAGCCTGTTCAGCCAACGGGGGGATTTCAAGCGGAGACGGAGCGGGGAGGAGGTCATGCGCGTTGCAGGTGGGCGCCGCGGTCGGGCCAGCGTCGCATCAACAGAAGCCCGAGCACGACTAACACAGCTGGTATCAAACCCATGCAAAGCCGAATGGCAATCAGTGCTGTTTCAGGTTGTTGGACAGAACTCAAGGCGCCATCGGCTGTCTTCGTGGAGATGTATCCAGTGAGCGAGAGCAAGGTTCCAAACACGCTCATGCTGAGGCCAATGATTAATTTTTGCCCAAACACCATCCAAGCGGTGTAAAGGCCCGCTGGGCGGGTGGAATCCGCGTCGATCGCATTGGGAAGCAGGGACCAGGGGATGAGATAAGCGGTTGAGGCTCCGAGTCCCACGAGCATGATCAAGCCGATCACAGGGATCAGAGCAACCACGCCACTGTTTTCAGGGATCGGGTTGAGGAGCGTGGAAAGAAGGCAGGCGGTAATCCAGATGCTCGAGCCCCAACCGAGAGCTGTGATGCGTCCATGCCGGTTCGACAGCACGCTCCAAACCTGAAGTCCCACCAATGCTGCGACATTGAAGGCAAGCAAGAGCAACGTGGCGATTCCAGCTGGAACGTGGATGACTTGGACGAGCCAAATCAAGGCAACCACTTGCATCAGCTGTAGGCCAAACCACAGCAGCAAATACAGCCCTAGCACCATCAGAAATCGTGAGTTTGAGCGAATGCGCCGCAGTTGTTGCAGCAAGGGCTCTTTGTTGCCACTGGGGCGTTGCGCTTTTTTGGCATAGGGGGCCAGACCCCAGCAGCAAAGCAGGGTTGCCACTGCTGCGATCGTTCCTGAGATTTGTCCCATCAATAGGTAGCCACCACTGCCCTCTCGCAAGACGAAAACAGCGATGAGCAACCCGATGGTTCCCGCCATGATGGATCCGGTAAATCGAGCTGCATTCAGCCGCGTGCGAATCGCCGTATCCGGTGTGAGCTCGGTGGAAAGCGCCGCGTAGGGCAGATTCACGCTTGTGTAGGCCGTCATCAGCAGGATGGCCATCAGTACGTAATACGCTGTGCGTTGCAACGTGCTGCCCTCAGGGACCCACCACATCGCTGCCAGGCTGATGCCTAACGGCAGCGCAGCTGCAAACATCCAGGGAAGTCTTGGGCCCCATCGACTGTTGGTGTGATCGCTCATCCAACCGATCAGGGGATCATTGATGGCATCCCAAAGTTTGATCACGGTGAGGAGGGAGCCGGCAATGAAAGCTGGCAACCCTGCCGCAGAGGTGAAGAAGGGAAACAGGTAAAAACCCAGCGTCGTGGCGGCTAGTCCGGTTCCAGCATCTCCGAGTCCATAGGCGAACATCAGGCGTTGTCGGGATCCCCCGGAAAGGGTGCTCTTGCTCATCAGGCCAGGGGAGGGGGCAGGCGGAACGCCATAATGGTGAAGCATGCATCCAGGAACACCACCCAACGAGGGTGAACTGATTCGGATGTATTAATGCGGGCGTAGTTTAGTGGTAAAACCTCAGCCTTCCAAGCTGATGATGCGGGTTCGATTCCCGCCGCCCGCTTCCTGAAATTTTGCTCAAGCCGTGCTCCTGGCTTACAGCTTGAGCGTGTTTGTGTACTCCCTGGCCACCATCACCACCAGGCTTCTGGCCTCCAGCGGCACCCCTGGCGGTGTCCAGGGTTCGGGATGGGCCGGAAGGTCCTCTCCCGGTGGCAGGGCCGTGTCGATCAAGCGATGCCACGGTGTGGCTGCCACCGGTAAGTCGAAGTGCATGGCCTTGAAATAGGCGTTGAAGCCAGCCCATAGCACCGCCCCCTGGCTTCCTCTGTGCACGCTGAGTGCCAAGCAGTGCGACCAGCTGGCCCAATCGGGTTTGCCCAGTTCCACGCCATGCCACTGACGCCAGAACCCTTCATGGTCGCTGCTGAGCTGTTGGGGCTTTTCGTTGTGGGCGATCAGCGGGGTGAACAGATCCCTGAGCTGATGACGCACTGCGATCAAGCGCCGCACATAGGTCAGCAGATCCCTGTCGCAGTGATGATCCGACCAGATCATCCAGCTCAGCGGGCTGTCCTGACACCAGGTGTTGTTGTTGCCTCCCTGGCTGCGGCCTACTTCATCACCCATTAACAGCATGGGCACACCGCGGGCCAGCAACAGGGTGCTGAGCATGTTGCGCTGCTGGCGCCGGCGTAGGGCCGTCACTGCATGGTTGGTGGTCGGCCCTTCCACGCCGTGGTTCCAGCTGATGTTGTGATTTTCACCATCGCGGTTGTCTTCCCCATTGGCCAGGTTGTGCTTGCCGTTGAAGCTCATCAGGTCCATCAGGGTGAAGCCGTCGTGAGCCGTGAGCAGATTCACAGAACGCCCCAGATTCACGGGCTTGCCTTCGTAGAGGTCTGGGCTGCCGCGCAGGCGTTGACCCAGGGCCCAGGTGCTGTTTTCGTCCCCTTTCCAGAAGCCGCGCAGGGCATCGCGAAAGCGGCCGTTCCAGGTGCCGATGCGCTGGGCCGGGAAATCGTTGAGTCGGTAGAGCCCGCCGCAGTCCCACGGTTCACTCACCAGCTTGAGATCGCTTAAAAGCGGGTCAGCTTCCATCGCCTCCAACAGGGGTGGCTGCTCGAGAGGTTTCAGGCCTTCCCCCCGGCTCAACTCAATCCCTAGATCAAAGCGGAAGCCATCCACCCCCAGCTCGATGGCCCAGCAGCGCAGGGACTCCAGGATCAATGTTCGCGACAGGGGCTGATGGGCGGCAATCGAATTGCCGCAACCGCTCACATCGAGATAGTCGCCGTTGCTGGACTGGTGGTAATAAACCCTGTCTCCGAATCCACGCCAGCTCAGGGTGGGCCCGTTTTGATTGCCTTCAGTGGTGTGGTTGTAGACCACATCCAGAAGTACCTCGAGGCCGGCGTCATGGCAGGCGGCCACAAGGGCGCGCATCTGATGGCGGGCCTGCAGGGGGTCGTCTCCGCAGATGTAGCCCGAATGGGGTGCGAACCAACTCAGCGGGCTGTAGCCCCAAACGTTGTCGCGTCCTGGAGGTGCATCGTCCGGATCAAAGGCCTGCACCGGCAGCAACTCGATCGTGGTGACACCGAGGTCTTTGAGATAGGGAATCTTGTCGATCACGCCCAGAAGGGTGCCGCGCCGCTCAGGTGCCACACCGCTGTTGCTCCGGCGGGTGAAGCCCCCCACGTGCAGTTCGTAGATCACCGTCTGCTGCCAGCTGTGGCGCGGTCTGGGGTGGGCATCAAAGTCGAAGCGGTCCCGCTCACACACCACGCCTTTGAGGCAGCAGTCGGTGTTCGGTGAGGCCCCGGTGGCCATCTCCCGCTGGTACACCGACCAGCCCTCGATCCCCCGGGCGCAGGGATCAAGGAGCACTTTCGCCGGCCTGAAGCCGTGCCCACCCGGTGCCAACGGTCCGAACACCCGGTAGCCGTAGAGACAGCCTTCCTTCAGGCCCTCCACCTCCACATGCCAGTAGTCACCGGAGCGGTGGGTCTGCACATCAAGATCGATGATGCGGTCGGGACTGGGGGCCTCACTGCTGTTGAAGAGCAGCAGCTCCACCCGGTTGGCCCGCGGTGCTGCCACAGAAAAATTCACCCCCCGTGCTGTCACGGTGCTGCCCAGGGGCCAGGGTTTGCCTCGAAGGATTGCGCTCACTGAACCGCCCGCCGGCCGCAGGACGCACTGGTTTCAAAGTAGTGGTAACTGCGGTGAAGCACCGTGACTGTGTTGACGTCCGCCCTTGAACCCGGTCGCCCTCCGCAGCGCATCCGCCCGGATCTCTGGCTGTTTCCTCCCAATCGCGACTGCCGGGGTGGCTCCTCCTGGTGGTTGGATGTGGCTCCGGAACCGGTGCTGATCGACTGCCCCCCGCTCACAGAGGCCACGCTGACGGCCCTGAAGGAGCTGGCTGGAGGCCGCGTGGCCCGCATCCTGCTCACCAGCCGGGAAGGCCATGGCCGCTTGCGCCGCCTGCAGGAACAGCTCGATTGGCCGGTGCTCGTGCAGGAGCAGGAGGCCTACCTGCTTCCTGAGGTGCCAAACCTCAGCACGTTCGCAGACGCCCACTCCACCATCTCCGGGTTGCGCCTGCTCTGGACTCCGGGGCCGACCCCGGGGCATGCGGTTGTATATGCCCCAGCACCATCCAATGTGCTCTTCTGCGGACGCTTGCTGGTGCCAGTCGCCGCCGATTCTCTGGCCCCACTGCAGCACCGACGCACATTTCATTGGCCCAGACAGCAGCGCAGCCTGCAGCATCTTCGGGAGTGGCTTCCTTCAGATGCTTGTCCAGCACTAGCATCTGGGGCCGGGCTTGGTGCCTTGCGCGGTGGGCGTCTGGCCCCGTTCAGCAGTTGGAGTCCCGCCGGGCAGCGCGGAGGATCTGAGGTCTGAATCAGGCAGATTTTCAGAGAAAGCATTGCGGCACGGTGTTTTTCGGTTGCCGCACTGCTCAGACCTCCATACGATTGGCGCGCTTAGGCAAGCCGTGCGGATGTCGACCTCCGCATCGTCGTTCCAACCGCTTCCGCCACTTTCCTCTTTTTCTCCATGAACAAAGCCGATCTCGTCAATCTGGTTGCTGCCCGCACCGAGCTCACCAAAACCGACGTGTCCCTGGTTGTGGACGCTGCCATCGAAACCATCATCGATTCCGTTGTTGAAGGCAAGAAGGTCTCTATCCTTGGCTTCGGCTCCTTCGAGCCCCGTGAGCGCTCCGCGCGTCAGGGCCTGAACCCCAAGACCGGCGAAAAGATCAAGATCCCCGCCAAGCGCGTGCCTGCCTTCACCGCCGGCAAGATGTTCAAGGACCGCGTTCAGGGCTGATTTGCCTCTGCTAAACGCTTTGAGGTGGTCCCTTGGGACCACCTTTTTCATGTGATCTGCCCAGACCATCTTCTTGCCGTCCTGAGCCGCGGTGAGGCCTTGCGTTCCACGGGATACCGAGGACGGTTTGCTCCGACGCCCTCCGGCCCCCTGCATCTGGGCAATCTGCGCACAGCCTTGCTGTCGTGGTTACAGGCCCGTTGGCATCAAGGCCAGTGGCTGCTCCGCATTGATGATCTCGACACGCCGCGGGTTCAGCCCGGAGCGACTGAGTCGGCTCTGAATGATTTGCAGTGGCTGGGTCTTCACTGGGATGGGCCTGCGATCGTTCAGAGCCAACGCCAGGGCCTCTATGGATCCTTCCTGTCGGCCCTGCGCCGCCAGGGTTTGGTGTATGCCTGCCGCTGCAGTCGCCGGCAACTGACCGGGTTCACCCGTTACCCAGGAACGTGCCGTGGCCGAGACCTGAGCTGGGGATTGAAAGACGGCCGTCTTCCGGCCTGGAGACTCACCGTGCCGGAACCCTATGCATCGTCCTGCGGTGATCCGGTGTTGCGCCGCGCGGATGGTTTCGTGGCCTATCACCTGGCCACGGTGGTGGATGAGCTCTCCCTGGGCATCACAGAGGTGGTGCGCGGCAAGGATTTGGCTCCGGCTTGTTTGCCGCAGCAGGCTCTGGCGGCGGTGCTGGGGCAAACGGCACCCGCTTACCGCCATGTGCCACTGCTCCTTGCGGATGACGGCATGAAGCTTTCGAAGCGCGAGCGGGCACGGGGATTGACCCCCCTGAAGCAACAAGGATGGGGGCCGGATCGGGTGGTGGGCCACCTGGCCGCATCCCTGGATCTAGTCCCTGCGGAGACCGCCCTTTCAGCGCTTGAGCTGCTCGACCATGTGCGTCGGCAGCCCGAGCTATGGCAGAACCGCATTCAGTTGTTGCATTCTTAAGGAAGGCTTCGGGATCAAGTGGGTCTGTTGCTCCCACACTGATCCCATTACTTGGTTTCGGTCATGGCCATCTGCTCCTGCTGCGGAGGCAGTGGAATTCAACGGGTGAGTGAACAGCAGTTCCGCACCTGTCTGGCCTGTTTGGGGCAAGGCTGCAACGGGGCTGAGGATGCTGAGATCGAGTCACGGCTTGATCAGCCAGCATCCAAGGGCATCAACGCAGTTGCTTCTTCCGCTGCTGCCAGATGAAGAAGGTGGCGGTGGCCACCACAGCCAGCAGGGGAACGCTGGTGAACAGCAGCAGGGCGACGGCGGTCCAGTCGGTGTACATCCAGTCAGCGATCAATCCCGATCATTCTCTCAGGAGGATGCGTCGATCTGCTGACCGGTTGGGGATGCGTTCTCTCGGGATGGGTATTGCTCTGGGGATGGTGGCTCTGATCCGTCCGGTAAGCGCGGGGGGGCTGGAGACGATTCAGCCGGTCCTGAGGGCCTGCTTCTCCACGGGGGATCCGACCCGCTGCGATCAGGCCCTGGATCTCACTGAACAGCTGCAGCGCCGAGCCGCCAGGGCCGATCGTTATCCCTGCCAGACCCTGTTGCTGGGCCTGCAGGCTGATGTTGTGATGGTTCAGCTCTCCCAAGGGCGCGGGGAGCGGGTCTTTGACACCCTTCAGGCCAGTGCCCGTGCCTGTCGGGGGCTGTAGGGGCAGATCGCAGCGATCAAGGGCAAACTGGAGCCCAACTGCGCTATCCGTCATGAAGGCAATCTTGATGTCCTTCTCCGGCATTACACTGGCCGGTGCGCTTCTGGCGGGCACGGTGGATGCACAGATCCGCTTCGATGATTGCCAGCCGGCAGCGGGGGGTGGCATCACCTGCAACACGGTTCCCTATGGCAACACCAGGGCCGACATGATCGATGGCGAGTACGGCCTGCTCGATCAGGCCAGTCCAGGCTGGGCTGAATACAACCCCTACGAGGGCTACGACGACATGCTGGGTGGCAATCAGACCTGAGCCGCAGGGGGAGGCACCCCTGACAATCCTCTGGACGCCCGGCCAGAACTCGATCAGCATGAATTGGCGCGCTTTGATTGCATGGATCAGGATCCAAACGCCACCAACTCAAGGGAACGCACGGTGCTGATTGTTCTGCTCCTCGCCCTGGGGCTTGGGCTTGTGGCCATCCCACCTGTGCGGGAGGGGATCCTCAAGGATTTCAGGCGTAAGTGGGAACAGAACGGGCAGGTGCATCAAACGGGATCGATCCTGTTGGCAGCCCGTGCTGATGCCTTGGTTCACTGACCATGGTTTGAATGCCATCGCAACCCCGAAATCGTGTCGGCGAGGTGTACGGCAAGCTCACGGTGCTGCGGCTTTCAGAGCGGCGCACCAAGGGCGGGAATGTCTTCTGGTGGTGCCGTTGCTCCTGTGGTCGAGAGCGGGAGGTCCCTGGAGACAAGCTCTCGCACAACACCAGTCGTAAGAAACCGGTCGTGATCGCGTGCCTTGCGTGCGCTCGGGAGCTGCAGGTTGAGGCGGTCCAGGTACGGAATGATCGCGATGAGCAGGAGCGGCGGGAGGAGGCGCATCGCAACAGGAGCGCATTGCAAGGCCAGGTGCCAGACAGCTGGCTCAGGCTGGCGTTGACGGATGCCCACGCGCGGGAGCTCGGCCAGGTGCTCTTTTTCCGGGGGACGCGCTGCCTGCGCAATCATCTGGCGCCTTATCGCATCAATGGGGGATGCCTGGCTTGTGCTGGTCAGAGGCCCTCAGCGCTGACTGAAGCGCCTTCTTCGGGGTCTGATTAGTTCCAGAGGGAGTCGGGCATGCTCATCCAGAACCAATCGATGGCGAACTCAATCAACAGCGCGTGAATGATGAATTTGGGTTGCTGGCTCGCGAGCGGCCGACGTCGCCGTGGTTGCCCAAGGCCTGTATTGGCTTCTCCGTCGCTCCCCAGTGCCAACGAAGCCCCCCAGTTCAGGATCAGCCAGGTGAACAACCACTGGATCAGAAAGGGAAGGGAGAAAAAATTCACGGGGAGCCAACGTCAAGTTGAGACAAGTTTCGCCTGTGATTGAGCCTCTGTCGGCTCGGCGACTTGCAGATCCTTTTTGAAGCGCGTAGAGAGGCGATACCAGCAGCACAGATCCATGGCATCCAAGTTCTTCCACGTTCACCATGAATTCCGCGCGGGCAAGGCTGCGCAGTGGTGGCAGGCTGCGCAAACAGCCATGGCTCCTGGTGGCGGTTGGGATGACGCTGTTGCCAAGAATCTCGAGGCTGGTTTTTATAACCACGCCTTTTGCCCTGTTGGTCCAGAGGGACCGGCGTTCTGCATCTGGGAAGTGCGTGAAGGCATCACAGCCGAGCAGTTTCAGGAGTTCATCGATGGCCCGATGGGTGTCAATTTCGGGCTGGGTGCATGGATGAACATCTGCAGAGAAATCAACATCGAGCTTGCCGGTAACCCTCCCTATCCCAGGAAGTTTTGACCCTGAATCCCACCAACGCCCCAACCATGGGTCGTTGGTGGGAGACTGACTGTCTTTCAAAGGCATCGGCGCGTTGAACCCATCCACCATCAGGCGATTTGTTTTCACGCTGATTACCGGATACCTGGCGATCTATGGGGTCAGGCAAATTCCCTATGAATTTCCCAACGAATGGGGCGTCATCATCCCTGTTTTGATTGTCGTTTATATCATTACCGTTTGGCTCGATGGGCTGATCTTTAACGACGCCACAGCGGAAATCACGTCGGATCGTGTCGCAGAAACGCCATCAAAGAGGAAGCCCAAAAAGCGTGCGTCTGGTTTTGGCGATTAATCAGCCATCGCTGGCATCGGAACCACTCTTGTCCACAATGGTTGAATGACAACTCCCACTCTTGAAGCCGCCACCGCTGCGCTCAAACGCCTGCTTCTGAGCAGCATCACCCCTGCCATGGCATCAGAAACGGAAGGCATGGCAAGTATCAGCGAGCGTATCAACGCCTGCATGGCGCGGGCGAAGGTTGATGCGTCAGAGGGGCCTCCCTCGTTTCTGAATGCGCTCCCCATGGGCGAGTGATGGCGGCCCAGGCTCAGAAGGCCTTGGCAAACATTGAAGCTCTGGCGGTGATGGAGACGCTTGTGGCTGAACTCGATGGAGCCCCGCGATGGGGGTGAAGATCGCCTGTCATGGCAGATGGGGATTGCCTTGTAACCCAGTTGGGGTGTAGAATCATCGCTCTAGTGTGCAGGCCTAAGGAATGCCTTCACGCACGTAAATTTCAGATGAAACTCTTCAATTTCTTGAGTGCTTCCGCTGTTGTTGGTGCAGCACTTTTCACTTCGAGCTCAGTTGAAGCAAGACCTCATCTCTACACAGGTGTTTTTGGCTATAGCGGAAACTTGGAAGAATGCATCGGAGGGGCAAAGACTTTGCTAAAAACGAACGGATTCAATAAATCACTTGAGGTTGACAAAAAAGAGAGAATGGCGTATGTGACTGCTTACCATGAAAATGAATACATGGTGGTAGAAATTGGATGCGACCAAAAACTAGGCGTGACTTATCTTGCGGTCTCAGGTCTTGATAATGATACGACGTATAAAATCTATTCAAAGCTATACGGATCTGAGTGGTAATCGCCATCGTCCAGGAATCCGTAAGTCCTAAAGATGAAAGCGATGCAAGACCCAACAAGGGGAAAAACAAGGTGCTTTGTTGTCGCTATCTATCTCGCAACGTTACATGCATCCCGTCAGCAATGGCGGGGTTTTTTGTTGCTAGAACGTAAAAATTCTTCTTTTGACTCAGTCAGCTGCGCAAGCCACGTTACGAAGTACTTAAGCCCAGCATCGCACTGACCCAGAAAGACCCTCAGACAGCCCCAGGTGTGTGGTCAGCGATCCGATAAGCCTGGTGTTTGAATGGGGCAGTGTTCGTGAGCCATCTGGCGTAAGACAGCATCTGTTCCGTTGGTGTTATGAGTCTCTTTGTAAACAGCCAGTTGATTGTTTAATTCTTGGCAGCTCTTGCGTTTGAGGTCCATTTGGTCAGTCCGTGAACTGAATTAACTATGGCCATCGTTGAACAGCAGTTGAAGTATCAGATAGCACTTTTTGTCTCTCAATCTCGTTACGGGAAAGCCTTCCCATCGGCCCGTCGTTAGCTCCTGCGTCTTGGGGGCTTTCTGCTCAATCCACTCCTACGCGGTGAACCAGCAGTGATTGAGCTGATGCTCGACGGGCTGAACCCAATCCTCACGACAGACGAAACCGACAGGCTGGTCGGTTGGCACCTTGGGGTGAGCCTCTAACCCAGTTGGGGGGATGCACCCGCCATCTCTGGCCAACCGTTCCCTTCAGCGTTTCGCGTAGCGCCTGAGCCCATCTAGGCGTGGATCTGGGCATTGAAGGGTCGTTTTGAAGCTGCAAACAGTTTGCAGATGCGTTTGCAAAATGGCCAGTATTTGTTTGCACAGGTTTTGCCATGCTGCCCAGAGTGTTTCTAAGAAGCATTGCTGTGACTGGCTTTTGGTGACGCCCCCTGATGGATTCGAACCATCGACCGACTGCTTAGAAGGCAATTAATTCTCCAGTCATACCAAGGGTTTTCAAGGCTATGACGAGGAATTAAATGTTGGAGGGAACCCTAGGGCGCCCCGAGATGGGGTGTTTCTGGAGACATCTTGTGGGGTGTCTCCAGTTTTAAAAACCGACTGCTTTTGAGGCAGTCAGTCGATGGTGTCTTGGCAACTTGGCTTCTGATGGATGTGGTTCAAATGTCGACGTCCGCCCCAGGGAGCAACGTCTTGGCGCGATGGACCTCAGCAGCAGCGGACAAGTTGTGGCCGCTGTACAGCCAGCCCTGGGCATCGAGAAAGGTGAACATCTTGATCATGTGATCAACGCACTCACCTGCCTCATTGGATGCCTTCTGGTTCGCCTCCTCCCAGCGCCTCACACCATCGGCGTCGATGTATTGATCGAGCACCTCAGTGATTAGCTCCTGTGCAGCGCTTGGCCGTGTGATCAAAGCGTTGGCTTCAACCTTGCGGGCGCCATGCTCTGACAGGTATTGCTGGACGTGAGGCTTGCGGTGGTCCTTGTGGTTTGGATCAGAAAGATCCTTCCCGCTAGACGTTTCCAGCCCATCGATCCACAACAGGCCGTTGCTCTCAATGAAGTCGGCGTTAAGGCCAAACCGGACGATCTTGAGATCATCCATTGAGTACAGAGACCGGCTGTGCATCTCCTAGGGCTGCTGGTGATCTGACCGCAACACATCAGCAATGGGCTTAAGGTTGTTCCGGATTTGATCACTGATTTGCAGGCCAATTACATCCTTCATGCAACTTTCCTACCTTCTAGTCAACGAGCAGAAAACCAACTTTTATCGAGAATAAGTCGACTCTGGCTCGTCAATGTGGCTGTATTCGAGTGCGGCGAACACCAACGCTCGTTCCATCAAGATCGACCAACCGGCGATGCTTAAACCCAGCTCAGCTATCGTCCGAATTGGGTCCTTATCAAATAACGACTGGAGGGCTTTCATGCAGTTCACACCCCGCTTAGAGGCAAGGTCGAACGCTTCCGCAGATGATTCCAAATTGTGCACTCTTAAAAGTTGTAGCGGAAGTTCTTGACTTCTTCTTTCTTTCCTTCTTTCAAGCCTTCTTTCCACTCTCCTCTCTCCATTGTTTTGTTCATTAGACCTAGTACTTGATTCGTCATTGCCTCTCTCTCACAGGCTCTTGAATATGCCTTTCTTTGATAGCCTGAATATGAAGGTTTGCCGTAATCGATTATTACTTCGTCTGCTTTCCACTCAAGACACGCATCCATTGCTTGTCTTTCTGATGTGTAGTTAGAACATCTTATTACACCAACAAGTAATACTGCTGGTGCTAGTGCTGTTAGTAGTTTCATTTCCTGTGACGTTTTGACTGGCGGGGCCAGGCGACATAGACGAGAGAGCGACTGTTACCAGTCTGCAAAATAATCGGCGCAAGGTCTATTCAATGGGGACGGTTGTTTGATTACGAAGCCGCTTTGTAATGGTTGGTTTACGGCCTCCGCTGCAGTTATCGACCTGGGCCCATCTCGGAGTTGCCCAGCCATCGTCCTGAGTATTAGAGAAGCCCACCGCACGCCCGAAACGAGGAGTTGCTTGCAGCGTTCACGGGCTGCGGTCGGTGATCTCAGCTGCTGTTGCTCGTGCCATGGCCAATAAGCCTTTGAAAGCCGCTGGCACATCCAGCTTTTGGGGAATAATCAACACTAGGACAACTTGGGCCACGCTTTGGGCCACACAAAGCAACAAATAAGAAAAAAGGGCTCAGCTTTCGCTGAAACCCCTTGCTGTGATTAACGCCCCCTGTGTGATTCGAACACACGACCGACTGCTTAGAAGGCAGTTGCTCTATCCAGCTGAGCTAAGGGAGCTCGCGGGACCATTCTTGCAGTCAATCCCGACAGCGCCGCCTACTCTTGGAAGCTGTGCAGTGCAGGCGATGGCTCCAAGCCGGCTTAACGACAGTCAGAAGCAGGAGCTCCTGGATCGCTACCGCAAGGGTGAGCCCAGTGTCGCTCTGGCGGATGCCTTTGCCTGCAGTGCCAACACGGTGAGTCGCACGGTGCGCGCCTTGCTCTCGGAGGAGGAGTACAGCGCCCTCAAAGCCTCCCGTGCTCGCGGGGCTTCATTGCCACAGCCTCAGCGGCAGCCTGAGGTTCCGATTGAGGTGTCTGTTGAGGATCCAGCCAGCCCCGAGGGAGAGGACGAGGCTTCGTCAGGTCTGGCTCTGGATGACGCCGATGATTTTGGGGCCGATGAACCGGAGGCCCTCGCTGATGAGGAGTCTGGAGAAGGGTTCCCAGGTGGGGAGGAGTTCCATGAGGTGGCGGTGCTCCCCGTTGACCTGCCCCAGGTGAACACTCAGCAGGTGCATTGCCTGCCGTTTGAAGCCGGAGTGCTTCCCGACAGTGTTTACATGCTGGTGGACAAGACGGTTGAACTGGATCCGCGGCCGCTCAGCGATTTTCCTGAGCTGGGTATGGCTGATCCTGAAGAGCAGTCGCTGCAGGCGCTTTGCCTGTTCACCAGTCCGCGCACAGCGAAACGCCAGTGCGGCCGCAGCCAACGTGTGATCAAGGTGCCTGATACCCAGGTATTTGCCATCACCACGCGCCACCTGGTGGCCCGAGGCATCACCCGCTTGCTGGTGGAGGGTGCGCTCTACGCGCTCGACGCCTGATTCAGCGTCTGGAGTTTGGCAGCAGCAAGGCCGTGAGGCTGCCGCCTCCGAGCAGACCGAGAACGGCACTGACGCCCACCACAAAGCCTGCCGGCAGAGGTGCGGTGGAGCCCACCCCCAGGTTCAGGCGGTAGCGATCTCCCAGATTCTGAGCTCCGAGGCAAAGCACCACCAGCAGGGCTGCACCCCCGCCCAAGGTGAACATCAGCAGACGCAGGCGCAGCAGCATGGCGCCAACCATCGAGGCCTCGTCAGTCTGCCTGCTTTTCCGCCTCATGCAAAAGCGCATAAAGCTCTCTGCGGCTGCGTCCGCTGGTCGGGGCCAGCTCCCTCGCCGCTTCGCTGGCTTTCAGGCCCTGGTTGATCAGCTCGCGCAGCTCTTCGAGGCAGCGCTCTTCGCTGTACTGGGGCACTTCAGTGGGCGTGGCCCCTCCGAGCACCAGGGTGAATTCCCCCTGGGGAGCGTGCTGGGCAAAATGCTCCAAGGCGGCATTCACACTGGGACCCACCTGCTCTTCATGGCGCTTGGTGAGCTCCCGGCCCACTTGCAGCGGCCGGTCGCCACCGCAGTGCTCCGAGAGCTCCTGCAGCAGTTTGAGCAGGCGATGGGGGGCTTCGTACAGCACCGTTGTGCGCTGCTCAGCGGCAAGTTCCATCAGGCGCTCCTTGCGTTCCCGGCCTTTGGAGGGCAGGAAACCCTCGAAGCAGAAACGACCGCTGGGAAGGCCGCTGCTCACCAGCGCTGTGGTGGCGGCACAGGGGCCTGGGATGCAAATCACCGCATGCTTCGCCTCTCGGGCTGCCATCACCAGCTCCTCTCCAGGGTCACTGATGCCCGGCAGGCCAGCATCACTGATTACAGCAACGCTGCGGCCATCCCCCAGTTCCTCCAGGAGCTGGGGGATGCGGGCGTGGGTGTTGTGCTGGTGGAAGCTGCAGCGCCTCGCCTGGGATCCCAGGGCGCTGAGGAGCTGGCCGCTGTGGCGGGTGTCTTCACAGGCGATGGTGTCCACCGCGATCAGCAAAGCCCGGGCGCGTGGGGAGAGGTCGCCGAGGTGCCCGATCGGGGTGCCGACCACATAAAGCACTCCGGCATCAGGCTCGGCCCGCTGCTTCACAATGGCTCCGCCAAGATCTCTCCATGATGCCGATTGCTCCGACCCTTCCTGCCGGCATCGATCAAACCCAACTGCTCGAGGCCCTGCGCCCGCTCTGTTGGGGTGCGGCCGATATCCTCCGGGCCTACGCCCGCGGTGAGCAGCCCCCTCACGGTTTTCCCAGGGCTCTCAGTGTTGAAGATGGCGGTGAAGGCCCTGTTTCAGCGGCGGATCTGGCCGTGAATCAGTGGCTTCTCGATGGCTTGCGCTCGGCATTCCCGGATGCCGGGTGGACCTTGCTGAGCGAGGAGACCGCCAAAGAGCAGCTCACTCCGGGCAAGCGCCTACCCGCTGAGTGGCTCTGGATCCTCGACCCCCTCGACGGCACCAAGGATTTCCTGCAAGGCACGGGGGAATACGCCGTGCATTTGGCTCTCGTGCAGGGGGAGCGTCCGGTGCTGGGGGTGGTGCTGCTTCCAGAGGCCAATGAGCTCTGGTTCGGTGTGGTGGGCCAGGGCAGCTGGTGCGAGAATCGTCCTGCCGAGCGCAGCCCCGTGCGCTTCAGTGACCGCACCAACGATCTGGTGCTCGTGGCCAGCCGCAGCCACCGGGATGATCGTCTGGAACGTTTGATCGATGCTTTGCCCCTGGGCAGCTCCAAAGCTGTGGGCAGCGTCGGCTGCAAAGTGGCCACGATCCTGCGCGGAGAGGCTGATGTGTACATCTCTCTCTCTGGCAAGAGTGCCCCGAAGGACTGGGACATGGCGGCTCCAGAAGCGGTCTTGCTCGCTGCTGGAGGGGCTTTCACACATGCCGATGGCCGTCTTCTCACCTACAACACCGGCGACGTCCGCCAGGCTGGTTGCCTGATCGCCAGTCATGGAAAAGCCCATGCCGCCCTGGAGAATCAGGCGGCACGGGCGATGGCAGAGATTGATCCCGGGTTCCCGGTGTGAAACGGGCTGTTTTCAGTTGAGGGGTGCCACCGGTGTGGGGGCCGGTGCGGGTTCGGCGTCCTCTCCGTTCTGAGGCACACCGCGCAGGGTGAGGTTGATGCGGCCGCGGTTGTCGATCTCGCGCACACGCACGGTGACCTCGTCGCCCACTTTCACCACATCCTCCACTTTCTCCACGCGCGCCTCGGAAAGCTGGGAGATGTGAATCATGCCCTCTTTGCCAGGAAGGATCTCCACGAAGGCACCAATCGGAATAATCCTTGTGATCGCACCGCTGAAGACTTCGCCTTCGTTCACCTTGCGGGTGAGCCCTTCGATGATCTTCTGAGCTTCATCGGCCGCCGCTCCGTCGTGGGAGGCGATGGTCACGATGCCGCTGTCTTCGATGTCGATCTTGGTGTTGGTGCGCTCGGTGATGCCCTTGATGGTGCGGCCACCAGGACCGATCACGGTGCCGATCAGTTCTGGGTCGATCCGGAAGCTCAGTAGACGCGGGGCATGGGGAGAGAGTCCGTCGCGCGGTGTGTCGATCGCTTCCATCATCTTTTCGAGGATGTGAAGGCGTGCCGGCCTGGCTTGATTGATGGCCTCGGAAATGGTGCTCATCGCCAGCCCGGTGATCTTCATGTCCATCTGCAGGGCGGTGATGCCCTTGTCGGTGCCGGCCACCTTGAAGTCCATGTCGCCAAGGAAATCCTCGATGCCCTGGATGTCGGTGAGAATCCGCACCTCATCACCTTCCTTGATCAGACCCATGGCGGCACCACTCACGGGTGCTTTGAGGGGGACACCCGCATCCATCAGGGCCAGGGTGCTGCCGCACACAGAGCCCATGGAGGTGGAGCCGTTGGAACTCAACACCTCGCTCACCACGCGCACCACGTAGGGGAAGGTGTCCTTGGCAGGCAGCACGGGCATGATGGCCCGCTCTGCCAGTGCTCCATGGCCGATTTCTCTGCGGCCAGGCGAGCGCATCGGCTTGGTTTCACCCACGGAGTAGGGGGGGAAGTTGTAGTGATGCAGATAGGTTTTTTCGGTGCTGGGGTTCAGGTCATCCATCTCCTGCGCGTCACTGGGGGTGCCCAGGGTGGCGGTGGAGAGCACCTGGGTCAGGCCGCGTTGGAAGAGGCCTGATCCATGCACGCGTTTGGGAAGCACCCCGGCGGCAGCACTGATCGGGCGAACCTGGTCCAGGGTGCGGCCGTCCACCCGCTTGCCGTCCTTCACGATCTGCTGACGCATCAGCTTCTTGGTGAGCGCCTTGAAACTGGTGGGAAGCGCTTTGCTGTTGGCTGACACCAGCTTGCGCACCGGATCGCTCTCTTTCAGCCCTTCGATCGTCTCCGCGGTGCTGCTGCGGATGGCGTCCAGCTTGCTGTCGCGATCCGCCTTGCTTTGCTCGAACTGGCTGAGAACTTCGCCGATCGCCTTGGTGCAGGCTTTTTCCAGATACACCGGCAGGGTGGAGTCCTCTTCGGGTTGTTCCGGCTTCACCTGTTCGATCCCCGCCTCCTTGAGGATCGACTCCTGAGCCTTGATCAGCTCGCAGACCGCTTCGTAGCCGAAGTCGATCGCTTCGATCACATCCTGTTCGGGAAGCTGATTGGCTCCGGCTTCCACCATCACGATCCCTTCTGGGGTTCCAGCAACCACCAGATCCAGATCGCCTCGCTCGATTTCGCGGTAGCTGGGATTGAGCACAAAGTCGTCGCCAAGCAGGCCGACGCGCACGGCCGCCATCGGCCCATGGAACGGAATGCCGGCCAGCAGGGTCGCCATCGACGCGCCGGTGACTGACAGCACATCAGCCGGTACGCGCTCATCAAGGGACATGCAGGTGGCGACGATCTGCAGGTCATCGCGGAGCCAGCTGGGGAAGAGCGGCCGCATCGGCCTGTCGATCAGTCTGCTGATCAGGGTGGCCCGCTCGGGGGGGCGGCCTTCCCGGCGCATGAAGCTGCCTGGGATGCGACCTGCGGCGTACAGCCTTTCTTCGTAGTCGCAGATGAGAGGCAGGAAGTCGATGCCTTCACGGCCTGAGGATCGGGTGGCGGTGACCAGCACCGAGGTGTCCCCACACTCGATCATCACGGATCCGCCGGCCTGAGGGGCATAGCGCCCCGTGGTCAGCCGAATCTCCCGACCGTCGAAGGAGATTGACTGTGTCTGACCTTGCACTTGTGCTTATGTCTTTCTGTCAAGTCTGATTCTGGCATTCAGCAGGAACGAATCGTCAAATCACCTGAGTGCAGATGAATTTTGTTCTGTATGAGGCAAAAAAAAGGAGGTGAATGGACACCTCCGGGAAGCTTTCTTTGTTGGCGTTCCAGCAGAACGCTGATCACCAGCTGGACTTCACAACGCCGGGGAGCTCGCCTTTGTGGGCGCGTTCACGCAACTGGTTACGGCACAGTCCGAAATCGCGGTACACACCCCGGGGCTTACCGGTGGCCCAGCAGCGATTTCTCATGCGGGAGGGGGCGCTGTTGCGGGGCAGGGCCTGAATCTTGCGGTGGATTTCCAGGCGCTCCATGGGATCATCCGCTGCATTGAAGGCGGCCATCAGGGCCGACCGCTTAGCGGCGAAGCGCTCAACCATTTTCTTGCGCTTCGCATCGCGAGCGATCATCGACTTCTTGGCCATGCAGCGGTTGGAAAAGAGCAGTTCAATCTGAAACTTTACTGCCTCACTGACCCATCAATTGGCGCACCACCGTCAGCTGGCTGGTGTCACGCACGATCAACAGAACGCTGAGACCGAGCACGAGCAGCAGGCTGGATTGCATCACCACGAGTTGAAAGCGCTCGGGCAGCGGCCGTCCCCGCACACCTTCCAGCAGTAGGAAGACCAGTTGCCCGCCATCAAGAAGAGGCAGGGGCAGGGCATTGAGGACTCCAAGATTGATGGAGATCAGAGCCAGGAACAGGGCCAGGCCGGATCCTCCCTGGCTGGAGAGCTGCGCCCCCATTTCCACGATCTTCACGGGCCCAGACACCTGCTGAGCCGTGGTGCCGAAATCGGTAAACAAACTGGCGTAGCCCGACACCGTGCGGCTAAACAGACTGGCGAATTGCCTGCTGCCAGCGCTGATCGCTTCCAAAGGAGACCGCACTGGACGGCTGCCGCCGCTCATCGCCACCTGCAGCTGGGCGCCGATCCGACCGGTGCCCTGCTGGTCAGCGGGGATGAGCCGCAGCGTTCTGACGACCCCATCGCGCTGAACCTCAAGCTCCAGCCTCTGGCCAGGGCTGCGGCGGATCGGTTCAACGGCCGCTCGTACCGCTGGATCGCCGCTCCCCAGTGATTGGGAATCGATGGAGACAATGCGATCCCCCGGCCTGAGCCCGGCCTGGGCTGCTGGAGCACCGTCCTGCACCGTCATCACCATCACGCCGGGGGCTGGATCACCGGGAACACCGGCAGCGGCCGTATGGCCCACCAGCACCAGCCAGGCCAACAGCAGATTCGCCAAGACCCCGGCACTGATCACCAGAACGCGTTGGGGAATCGGACGGTTGCGAAGCAAATCCGGATCATCCAAAGGAATGGATTGGTCGTTGTCGTCGTCATCCGGGAACGAAACGAAGCCGCCCAGTGGCAGCAGCCGTAAGGCATAGGTGATGCCGTTGCGCTCGGTTTTCAGCAGCGCTGGACCGAAGCCCACGGAAAAGCCGTTGACGCGGATGCCTTGCAGACGGGCGGCCAGAAAATGACCTGCCTCATGAATCACGATCAGCAGCCCCAGAGCGAGCAGTGAGGCCAGAACGTTCATGAGGATTCGCGCAGTTGGATCATTCTGGCTGGAGACGATCCGAACCGAAGTAAGGCACGAGCGCCTTCGGCAAGAGCACGCTTCCATCGCTCTGCTGACCGTTCTCCAGCAGGGCGGCCATGGTGCGGCCGATGGCCAGGCCGCTGCCATTGAGGGTGTGCACGAGGCGGGTGGCCTTGCCGTCCTTGGTTCGAATGGATGAGCGCCGGGCCTGGAAATCGCCGCAGACGCTGCAACTGGAAATCTCCCGGTAGGCCCCGGCCCCTGCAAGCCACACCTCCAGGTCGTAGGTGCGCGCTGCTGAGAACCCGAGATCACCCGTGCAGAGTTCCAGCACGCGGTAAGGCAGCTCGAGCGCTTGGAGAACAGCTTCGGCATCGGCGGTGATCGCCGCATGCGCCTCGTCAGCGTGGTCGGGGTGCACGAACCAATACAGCTCAACCTTGTTGAACTGATGCAGGCGGATCAGCCCCCGGGTGTCCCGGCCGTAGCTGCCCGCTTCCCTCCGGAAGCAGGGGCTGTAAGCCACGTAGCGCAAGGGAAGTTGATCCGGAGGAATGATTTCATCGCGGTGAAGCGATGTCAGCGGCACCTCCGCCGTGGGGGTGAGCCAGAGGTCGTCGTCTGCACAACGGAAGCTTTCCTCGGCGAATTTGGGCAGCTGCCCTGACCCGGTGAGGCTGGCGCTGTTCACGAGCACCGGCGGCAGAACTTCGCGGTACCCCTTGCCAGTGTGGAGGTCCAGCATGAAGTTGATCAGGGCCCGCTCCAGGCGAGCACCCTGCCCGAACAACGTCACAAAACGGCTCTGAGCGATCCGCACCGAGCGCTCACTGTCGAGGAGCCCCAGGCGATCGGCGATGGCCCAGTGCTCTTCAAGGCCTTCCTGCCGGCGCGGGTCTCCCCAGGTGCGCACCTCGATGTTGTCGTTCTCATCCCGGCCGTCTGGACAGTCGGGCGAGGGAAGATTGGGGAAGGTGAGCAGCTGGGTCTTCAGCTCGGCGGCGAGTTGGCGTTCCTCGTCCTCCAGCACCGCCACGTTTTGTTTGATGGCATTGCCCTGCTGACGAAGTTCAGCCACTTCGTCGCCCTTCGGATCAGCCCCTGCCTTGATCTTGAGGCCAACCTCCTTGCCCACGCGGTTGCCTTCGGCTTGCAGGCTGCTGCGCTGCTCCTCGAGGTCGCGCTGCTGTTGGGCGAGGGCCTGCAGGCCGTTCAGATCAACCGTCAAGCCGCGGCGAGCAAGCTCCCTGGCCATCAGCTCAGGGTTCTCTCGCACCAGACGCTGATCGAGCACAGGGATTTCAATGACGGCGCGGGCAGCCTACGCGTCCGTCTTCGGGGACTTAGGCCGATTCAGAGAACCTGGCCCACCATCACGGCCGCCACGGCAGAAAACAGGGTGATGCCGAGGGCTGTGATCGGATTCTGGCCTTGCACCACAGCAACAGTGGTGATCACTCCAGCGCCGAGACAGGCTGCTGCGAGTTGGGTGGTGAGGTCTGTGGAGCGGTTCACGGCCGAGCTGTCTGTAGTGCAGGCAACCTACGGAGCTTGTTGAATGTCGTCTTGGCGACAACCCTGGATTTGTTACGGCGCGTCAGGGTTCGTTACTTGCCGCAATGAAGCGGGTCTGGCCCGGCCTGCACTGGCCCATTGCTTCAGGGCCTCCAGCTGTTCCCGGGCGGTGCGTGCCAGGGGGACCAACTGGGATGCAGCCTTGATCAGGTCACTTTCGTTCAGTTCGCGACGTTCAGCAAAGGCGAGGTGCATCGCTTCGATCACCACTTGCTCCAGTTCGGCGCCGGAATAGCTCTCTGTTCGGTCCACCACGGTGGACAGGGGCAGATCGAGTTGCGGGCGTCTGCGCTGGAGATGGAGAGCCAAAATGCCGCATCGCTCCTCTCTAGACGGCAGGTCCAGAAGGAAGATCTCGTCAAAGCGCCCCTTGCGCAGCAGTTCGGGTGGCAATCGCTCCACTCCGTTGGCCGTGGCCACCACGAACACGGCGGATCGTTTCTCCGCCATCCAGGTGAGCACTGTGGCCAGAACCCTCTGACTGGTGCCGCCATCGCTGCGGCCGTCCTGGCCGAAGCCCTTGTCGATTTCATCAATCCACAGCACACAGGGCGCCATGGCTTCGGCGCGCAGGATCATGTCGCGTGTGCGTGCCTCGCTGGCCCCAACCAGCCCTGAGAACAGGCGGCCCACATCCAATCGCAGCAGGGGCATTGACCAGCTGTGGGCAATCGCCCGGGCGGTGAGTGATTTCCCTGTTCCCTGCGGACCGACCAGCAGCACACCCCGCGGCAGGGGTAGTCCGAAACGGCGTGCCTCGTCGCTGAAGGCGCGATGACGCTGGTCGAGCCAATGTTTCAGAGTCTCCAGTCCACCGATATCCGCGGGTGTGGCATCCGTGCGGCAGAACTCCAGCACTTCGCTTCGTGCCAGGGACAGGCGTTTTTCCTCGAGCACATCGGCCAGATCATCAAGGCTGAGGCGGCCGCGCTGGGCCAAGGCTTTGGCAGCCACATGCCTCACCCTGGATTCACTGAGGCCGCAGCAGGCGTGGGTGAGCTCTTCCAACACCTCCTCCTCGAGGACGGACCCACTTGCTATGGCGATATTGCTCAACAGGATTCGCAGTTCCTCCTCCCGAGGCAGCGGCAGATCCAGCAGGGTGAGGGCCTCGTCGAGGTCGGTGGGCGGGGTCCACTGGCCGCAGCTCAGGATGAGGGTGTGCGGGGTGGACCGCAACTCGCTGGCCAGATTGCGCAGCATGCGCGCGATGCCGGGGTCATCGCAGAACCGATGCACATCCTTGAGCAGCAGCAGGGTGGGATCGTTGTTCGATCGTTCCTTCAGCCACTGCAGAACAGCCATCGGCTGCCGTGCCCCCAGGTTGTCCTGGCCCAGAGCACCGCTGAGTCCGCCGACAAAATCCCATCGCGCCAGCAAACGGTCGCCGAGACGCTGACTGGCCTGGGCCAGGAGGGCCTCAACTCTCTCCTCTTCATGGCTTCGGATCCAGATCAGAGGGGTTCCCGATCGGATCAGAAGATCCAGCTGACGGCTCCAGGATTCAGTCATGCCGTTGGTCCGGTGACGGCTCCATGGACGCTTGAAGGTCCCGCAAAGCCTGCCAACGGGGATCCTTCGGCGGCGTTGTCGTTGTGGGGGCTGCTGCTGCGCTGGTTTGCAAGGGGGGGCCGGGGCAGTGATCACCGCAGCGGTTGACCACCGACATCTGCAGGCTCAGTTGCTCAAACACCCAGCGCTCAGGCTCGAAACAGCCCCTTGGGTCGAGGCATTCCATCAGTCCCTCAGGGGCCTCAGCGTCAAACACCCCATCGCCGAGGCTTGCCTCTGAGGAATCCGAGCCAAGCCAGATCAGTTCGCGGTTGTCGACGCTGAGTTGCTGGTTGAAGTGTCCAAGGCAGCGGTCACAGCGCAGGCAGATGATGGTCTGCAGGGATCCCTCAACCTCAAGGATGTTGCCGCGGTGTTCCGCGCACACACGACCTCTGATCGGTGTGAGGCTTGAAAGCTCGTTGTGGTTCCCATTCACCTCCCAGATCCTGGGCTGACCCAGGGCAAGGAGCTCTTTCAGGGCCACCGGCTCCAAGCCGGGAATCATTTGCTTCCGCCCTTGGGTTCAAAGGGCAGACGGCCCGCCTGGGATCCGCCGCCGGCTGCGGCAGTTGCAGGAGTCTGGGCCTGCTGCTTCATCTGGTCATCCAGGATCGCCTGCAGATTGTCCGGCAGTGCTTCGCGGGTGAGAAGGAAGGTCTGAAGGGCCTGGAAGATGTTGGCGATCACCATGTAGAGCAATACGCCGGCCGGCAGGGGAAAGAACAGAAACATGCCGGTGATCATCACGGGCGTGATCTTGTTGGCCGTGGCTTGCTGGGGGTTGGCCGGCATGCCCATGCCAGACAGGAGCTGGGAGATGAAGAGGCTCAAGCCGAAGGCCCCCACGAGGATGGCGATATCCCAGTTGATGGCCCCCTCGGTGTAAAAGCCCACCTGTCCAAGGGCTTTGATGAACAGGAAGCCGCTTCGCGCTGCGAGGCCAGGGATCTTGCCCTCAACCGTGGCATCTCCTGGGGCCAAGGTCTTGATGGTGCCGTCCTCAGAGACGGACACGATCGACTCTCCTTTGGTCACCGACCAGCTGGGAAGGAAGGACTGACCGTTCTCCACATCACTGAGAACTTTGCTGAAGGGTTCACCGCTCTTGGTTTGAAGCTGGATCTGAACGTTCTCTCCAGTGCCGATCTTGGTGCCGCCGGGGAGGCTTGCGATCACAGGAACGTGATCGGTTTCAGTCACGAAGATCGAGTGGCTGGCGCTCGTGAAGGGTTTGGGGTCGACCGTGGCGATCTGGTCGGCAGGCAACACCTTGAGGTTGAGGGTGTAGGGGACGTCAGCGAACGGTGATCCCCGCAGGGTGGCGAACAGGGCGAAGAGGATCGGCATCTGCACGAGCAGGGGAAGACAACCGGCGAGAGGGCTGCCGAACTCCTTCATCAGTTTTCCCAGCTCCTCCTGCTGCTTCTGCGGGTTGCTGGCAAAACGAGCCTTGATTTCTGCCTGGCGCTTCTGCATCACCGGCTGGGCGATGCGCATGCGCCGGGCGCTGCGAATGGATCCTGCGCTGAGCGGGAACAGCGCCAGTCGAATGACGACCGTGAGCGCCACGATGGCCAGTCCGTAGCTCGGAACCAATCCGTAGAAGAAATCCAGGATCGGCAGGAGCAGATTGTCGGAGATGTAGCCGATCACGATGGCGTTCCGCGGTGTGGTGAAAGGTGATGCCAGTGTGCAACAGCGTCGCCGCTCTTGCGATGCTTCCGGGCTTCAGGCAGCGAAACCCTTGCTAGTGGACTCGTCGACACCAGCCTGGCTGGGTCGCTCGCTCGTGGGACGCGATTGGATGCGTTCAAGGATGTAGGTCTCAACCTCTCGGAAGCGGGGCAGCGAACGCATTTCGAGTCTGGATCCGTCAGCGAGCACAAGCACCATGTCTCCCCAGGCGCCGAACCCTCTGGGCACGCAACGCACCTCGCGGATCTGGCTGTACACCACCTGACTGCGGTCACGCCCCATCCAGCCCCCGCTGACGGAGACTCTGCGGCTGGTGATGTTGAAGCGCAGCCAGAGGGCTCGCACAACAGCTCCGATGGTGAAGGGAAGTCCGATGAGCGTGAAACCAAGGAGAAGGTTGACGATCAGGTCCCCCTTGGCCGGACCTCCTTCGTAGAAGGTGTCTTCCTGAATGGACTTCGTCATGGCTGGAGGCCCGCCTGTTCAAGCAATCTGTCGCATTCTTCCAGCAAGTTGGCCTCTTCTGCGTCAGCACCGGGCCGAAGACTGATCAGCAGCCAGCAGTCACTGTGCTCTGAGCGCGCTTCGAAGCGCGCTCGCAGATGGTCATGCAGCAACCGCCTGAGACGGTTGCGCACCACCGCACGCTTGTGGACCTTGCCGCTGATCACTACTGCAATCCTGCAGCTCTGGTGCTGAGCATGCATCAAGTAACTGATGGCATCGCGACGCAGCAGCTTGGAGTCGGATGATGCCTTCCGCAGCACCATCAAGGTGCCGTGATAACGCTTGCCACGCCTGTGCAAGTGATCGAAACAGCGATGGCCACGCAAACGCATGGAAGCGGGCAGAACCATCGCTGAAAATGTGGTGAGACCGGATCAGACGGCCAGACGGGTGCGGCCCCGCTTGCGACGGGTACGGATCACACGGCGGCCGGTGTGCGAACGCATGCGCACGCGGAATCCGGAGACGCGCTTGCGCTTACGGCTGGTACCACCGAGGGTTCGCTTAGTCATGAATCTGTTCCGGCGTCCGGCTTTTTCTCAAGAGGAGAGTTTATCAGGGAGGGTCAATCGATATCGATCAACCAGCTGCCGAGATAGCCGGCTACGGGAACGTCGCCAGGGGCCTGGGCCAGCGCATTGAACTGATACATGCCCTGGGAGTTGGGATTGAAGATGTTCATCACAACCGCGTAGGTGCCGCCTGTGGGAATCGGGGAATCGGGAAACACTTCGATCGCGGTTTGTTTTTCGTTCACCTCGAACACGGCGGGCAGCACATCCTTGCAACGGCTACGGGAGAGGACCCCGCCGAGCTTCATCCTGCAGAGCGACAGATTCTTGGGCTGGATCCGGGCATTGAAGTAGCTCGGAACCGTGATGCTCAGCTTGAGGATGGCGGTCTTGCGATCCTTCGGTCTGAGCATGAAGAAGTACTCGGCCCGCTCGAGTTGCGCCGTGCTGCTCTGCACGTAGTAGAGCTTCTTGTAACCCTTCGAGCCATCCCAGCGGAATTCCAGCAGCGATGGGGTGTTCTGGGCCCGCACGGCTTGAGGCGCTGTGGTGGTCAGAAGGGCTGCAGTGCCGATGGAGCCGGCAATGAGTGCAGCGGTCAGACCGGCACGGCGGGGGGTGAATCGAAACAGGCTTGGAGTCATGAAGTCAGATTGCTTACGACGATGTCGCCATGGGACGTATGTGAATTGTCCTGAGAATTGAGGGCAGATCGGCCCTTCCATGGTCGGCCCTTCAGCTGTCAGCTGTGACCGGATCTGTCCGGCCGCAGACGCGAGGCTCCGCGGAGATAGGGGTGATGCAGCGGTTGGTCCCCTGGAAGCCAGGCATGGGCCAGCAGCCGGATGCAGCGAGCGAGGTCACCATGGACGGCCATCTGCTGCACATCCAGCAGGGCGACGGCGTCCCAACCGGCACGGTGCCGGGCCGTTGCGGCTGGGAAACAGGCATCAAGATCGGTAGTCACCGAGAACGTCACCGACACGAGTTGATCAGGTTGCAACTGGTTCTGCTCCATCAGGGCATCCACCAACTCCGCCACGGCGTTGGTGATCGATGCGGCTGTGTTGTCAGAGCTGGTGGTGGCTCCACGCAGGCCACGCAGCTGCAGGGGGTGGGTCATGGCCGGTGCATCCAAAGGAGTTGACCACTCAGCTCCAGTTCCGCACGCAGCCGTTGTTGAACGGCGCTCAGCAATGAGGAACCCGGCAGTCCCTGGAGCAGGCTTTTTCGCGGCTTCCCGAGGGTTACGGGTCTGCAGCGTTCCTCATCCAGATCGGCCAGTCGGGCCGCCAGAACCCTGGCCTGTTCCTCATCGCCGAGTTCATCCACCAGGCCAAGCTCCTTGGCTTGGGCACCGCTGAACACCCGACCGTCGGCAAAGGCCCGCACGGCATCGTGCTCGAGTCCGCGTCCTTCAGCGACGGCACCAACAAATTGGTCGTAACTGCTGTCAATCAGGTCCTGCAGCAGCTGCCGCTCCTCAGCATTGAGGGCCCGATCCGGCGAAAGGATGTCCTTGTAGGCCCCGCTTTTCACGGTTTCGAAGCGGATCCCGATCTTGTCGAGGAGCTCGGAGAGATTGTTGCCGCGAAGGATCACGCCGATCGATCCGGTGATGGTGCCGGGATTGGCCACGATCGTTTCGGCTGCGACGCCCACGTACACCCCACCAGAGGCAGAGATGTTGCCGAAACTGGCCACCACCCGGCAACCTTTCTCGCGCAATCTCAGCAGGGCGGCATGGATTTCCTGGCTGTCGCCAACCGTGCCTCCTGGGCTGTCGATGCGCAGCAGCAAGGCTGGAAACTCACGCTCCTGCACCTCGCGGAGAGCCTTGAGAACCCGCCGGCGGGTGGACCCGCTGATGGCTCCTTCGATGGCGATTCTCGCCATGCGACGTCTGGATTTCCGGCGCCACGGCCACACCATGACTCTCCGTTCAACTGGCCGGATCTTAAAAAGGACCCTGTCGGCCCGATTTTATGTCCTCCCTGCAGCGCGGGCTGTTGATGGTTCTCCCCTTCGCTTTGTGGGGTACGGCCATGGCTGCGATGGCTCCCCTGGTTCATTCCGGCGGGCCAGCGCTGGTGGCCTGTCTCAGGCTTCTTCCTGCTGGAGCTGTTCTGCTGGTTGCCGTTCCCTGGCTTGGTCGTTCCCTGCGGATCGACCCCGGCGATCGGGGTTGGTTTGTGCTGTTCACCCTTGTTGACGCCTTCTTTTTCCAGATCTTTCTCGCCAAGGGAATCGAAGGAACGGGTGCAGGACTCGGTTCGGTGTTGATTGATTCCCAGCCGTTGATCGTGGCGCTCCTGGCGCGATGGCTGTTCGCGGAATCGATCAATCCATTCGGTTGGCTCGGCTTGGCCCTTGGTTTGGCAGGAATCGTTTGCCTCGGTGTTCCCGCTCCCCTGCTGAACCACTGGTGGCTGGAGGCCGATCTGTCCTCATGGGAGTCCGGATGGCAGTCCGGGACCGGATGGATGCTGTTAGCGGCCCTCACCATGGCCCTGGGAACGGTGATCAGTCGCTTTGCCTGCCGCCGCAGTGATCCGGTGGCGGTAACTGGGTGGCACATGGTTTTCGGGGGCATTCCTCTGCTGATCTGGCATGGGCTCGACCCGGCGACATCCATGCTTCCGCCCTGGAGTGGCCTGGACTGGGCGCAGATGGCCTACGCCTCCATCCTTGGCAGTGCCTTGGCCTATGGCCTGTTCTTCTGGTTCGCCAATCGTGAGGACCTCACTGGGTTCACCACCCTGGGCTTCCTCACCCCTGTGTTTGCCCTCGCTTCAGGGGGTGTGCTCCTCGGGGAACGCCTTGCGGGCTTGCAATGGCTCGCCGTTTTGCTCGTTTTGGCCTCGGTCCTGCTGGTCAGTCAGCGGCAGAAGCTCTGGGATCCATTGCTGCGAGCCGCTTCACCCCAGCCCGGAGACATGAAGGCATGACGGAGCGCCCCCTGAATCTGGTGTTGGTCAGCACGCCGATCGGTCAGCTTGGCAGTGGGCGGGGCGGGGGCGTCGAGCTCACCCTTGGATCGGTGATGCGCGGCCTTGTGGGCCGCGGCCACCAGCTCTCGCTCGTGGCACCGGAGGGATCGAGGTCGCCGGTGATGGCTGACACGGTGCAGCTCCATCCGTGCCCGGGAGTGGATCAGCCGAGCTGGCAGCACGCCCACCGTGGAGCTCCGATGCAGATTCCCGAAGACGGGGTGCTCCCCCGCCTCTGGGAGCGTGCCCTGGACCTGGGCCGTCAGGCCGATGCCGTGCTCAATTTCGGTTACGACTGGCTTCCTCTGTGGCTGACGCCCCACACCCCAGCGGCCCTGTTTCATCTGGTGAGCATGGGGTCGGTCTCGCAGGTGATGGATCGTGCCGTGGCTGCGGTGGCTCGCTGGGATCAGCGCAGACTGGCCTTTCACACCCGCCGTCAGGCCCAGGATTTCGACCTGGTGGCTCCGCCTGAGGTGGTGGGCAACGGCTTCGATCTGTCTCGCTACGAGCTACAGCTCAGACCATCGGGTCCCTTGGGATGGGCCGGTCGGGTCGCACCGGAAAAGGGACTGGAGGATGCGGCGGCCGCGGCTGCGGCCCTTGGGGAAACGCTGCGGGTTTGGGGCTTTGTGGAAGACCAGGCCTATGCCCAGCGGGTGGAGGCGGATGTGCCGCAGGGCACGATCGAGTGGTGCGGCTTCAAGCCCACGGCCGAGCTCCAGAGGGAGCTTGGGGCATGTCGGGCGCTCCTGAACACGCCCAAATGGAATGAGGCTTACGGGAATGTGGTGGTGGAGGCTCTGGCCTGTGGCGTGCCAGTGGTGGCTTACGACCGCGGAGGTCCTGGGGAGATCGTTCAAAACGGAGTCACGGGCTGGCTCGTTCCCCCCGATGACCGCGACGCCCTGACCCGAGCCACGCAGCGTGTAGGTGCCATCGATCGGCGGGCCTGCCGTGGCTGGGCGGAACAGTGGGCGAGTCAGGACGGTCTGGCCTTGCGCGTCGAGACCTGGATCCGCAGGGGGTTGTCTCGGATGGATGGCACGATCGTCTGATGACAGGGGATCGGCTTCACACGACTGAGCTCACGCCGCTGGTGCGGCGCAGCGGGCTCTGGTGCATTTTCGTTCTGGCTGTGGTGATCTTCACCTGGCAGCTGGGAAGTACTGGATTGGTGGATGAAACGCCACCTCTCTTCGCTGCCTCAGGCAGGGCGATGGCGGAAACCGGCGACTGGTTGACCCCCCGGGTGAATGGCCTGCCGCGCTTCGACAAGCCGCCTTTGGTGTATTGGCTGATGGGGCTGAGCTACAGCCTGCCGGGGTCGGCGGCATGGGACCCCCTTGGCACCTGGGCTGCGCGCCTGCCTTCGGCCCTGGCGTCGATGGCCTCGATGCTGATGGTGGGTGACACGCTGCTTCGCTATCCGCTGGCAGGCGATGCCAACCCACGGCGGACGGCGGTGGCTGGAGCGCTGGCCTTCGCCCTCTCCCCTCTGGTGCTGATCTGGAGCCGTACCGCAGTGAGCGACGCCTTGCTCAGCGGCACCCTGAGTCTCAGCCTGCTCTGCCATTGGCGCTGCTACGCGAGTGGATCCACGCGGCGCTGGTGGCTGGCCTGGGTGCTGCTGGCCCTTGCGGTGCTCACCAAGGGGCCCGTGGCGGTGGTGCTCACCGGAATCACCCTGAGCCTCTATGCCCTGATTCGCAGGGATCTCTCCGGTCTGTGCCGGCTCCTTCGCCCCATCCCTGGCTTGCTGATCACAGCCGCGCTCAGCCTGCCCTGGTACGTGGCCGAGCTGGTGGTGGAGGGCCAGCCGTTCTGGGACAGCTTCTTTGGCTATCACAACCTCCAACGCCTCACGAGCGTGGTGAATGATCACCTCCAGCCCTGGTGGTTCTTTGGTCCGGTGCTTGTGGTGGCGTCTCTCCCGTTCACGCCGCTGCTCCTGCTTGGCCTTGCACGCTGCCTGGCCGCGTTTCGGGGCGAGGGATCGCGTCTGCAGCTCCCAGCTCGCCAGAGCCTCCGCGATTTCGCTGGTTGCTGGGTGTTGTCGTTGCTGATTCTGTTCACCCTGGCGGCAACCAAACTTCCCAGTTACTGGTTGCCGGCCACCCCAGCCGCTGCCCTGTTGATCGCCCTGACGGCCCAGGCCCCCTCGCTCAAGCGACGTCCACTGCTGGTGTGGATGTGGAGCCTCACCTTGCTGCTCACCGCAGTGCTTGCGGCTGGTCTCTGGGTGTCGCCCCTCTGGATTCCCCTGATCCAGGACCCGGAGATGCCCACCCTTCCCACTGAGCTTCTGGCCAGTGGTCTGGTGTTCAGGGCCGCTGTCTGTTTCACGGTGGCGGCCTTGCTTGGCCTGTTCAGCCTGTTGCGGACCATCGATGGTCGCCTGCTTGCGGTGCAGGGGCCCCTGGTGGTGTTTCAGCTCGTTGCGCTTCTGCCGATGATCGAACTCGGTGACCGGGTACGGCAGCTTCCCGTCCGGGAGGTGGCTGAAACGGTGGTGAGTCAACGGCGATCCGGGGAGCCCGTGGCGATGATCGGCGTTCTCAAACCCTCACTGCATTTCTATACCCGACAGGTGGTGCTGTACGAGGGCAAGTCGAAGTCGGCGCTGGTCAATTTGGTGGATCGACTCAGCCGCGAGGAGCGCCAGGGATTTCAAGGCATCCCCCTTAGCGATGCCGACAGCTCGGACACGGTGCTGGTGGTGATTGATGGACGCACCGCCG
This sequence comes from Synechococcus sp. MEDNS5, assembly GCF_014279875.1. NCBI lineage: Bacteria > Bacillati > Cyanobacteriota > Cyanophyceae > Synechococcales > Synechococcaceae > Synechococcus > Synechococcus sp. MEDNS5. The sequence goes on along the minus strand of NZ_CP047952.1, from coordinate 1,787,235 downwards.
CGCGTGAGCACTGGCAGGATTTGGCTCCTGAGATCTTGGGCCGATCGGGCATCTATTCGCTCTGGCGTGTAGATCGCAGCCGTCTGGAGCAGCGGGCTGCAGCTCTTCAGCGGCGTGGTGTTGCCCTGACCTGGCGGGATCCAAGGCCAGAGCGTTACTGATCGGCGCCGCTGGCAGCCTCCGAGCCCAAGTCGGCGCTTCTGCAGAAGCTGCAATGGCCCCAGTAGGCCATCTCTCCCGTCGGCGCCGGTGATCCGCAGCGCGGGCAGGTCGCCATTCCATGAACATCCATGCGGCTGGGATGGCGGTTCCATTCGTCCAGAGGGTCCCCTGGATCAGATCGGCGGGCCGTGTGGTGTTGCAGGATGCGAAGGTCGCGCACGGGGTGACCGGCAGCACGGATCGCGGCGAGAAGTTGAAGCTTGCTGTACAGCAGAGCCTGGCGCCACTGGGGATGGCTGGCACCCACGCTGAGCACCCCCTGTCTCAGGGATAGAGGCCGGCAATGTTCAGCCAGGGACGGTCCTGCCAGCTTCGGCCAGTCCTGCCATAGCGCTGCCATCGAACCGTCCTGACGCCATTGCTGGTTCAGCCGGTCCAGACATCCGCGGATTGACTGTGCCGGCTCAGGAGGCGCCGGCATCAAGAGCTCACCCTTGCCGAAGCGGCGTCGCTGTGATTTCGGAGCCCTTCCCATGGTTGATCAGGGATCGATCCCCTGACGATAGGGAGGACTGGCGAACTCTCTCGCTAGCCTCTGGTGGCTGCTTGCCCTGATCCATGGGTTTCTTTGATCGGCTGAGTCGTCTGGTTCGCGCGAACGCCAATGCTGCGGTAGGCAGCATGGAAGACCCCGTCAAGATCCTCGATCAGTCGGTGGCTGATATGCAGTCTGATCTGGTGAAGCTGCGCCAGGCGGTTGCCATGGCCATTGCCAGCCAGAAGCGTCTGCGCAATCAGGCCGATCAAGCCGAGACCCAGTCACGCACTTGGTATGAGCGGGCTGAACTGGCTTTGAAGAAAAACGAGGAGGATCTGGCCAGGGAAGCCCTGACCCGCCGCAAGACCTTCCAGGACACCGCCACATCCCTCAGCACCCAGGTGCAGGCGCAGGAAGCTCAGGTGGAGACCCTCAAGAAGAGCCTTGTCGCTCTCGAGGGAAAGATCGCTGAGGCGCGTACGAAGAAGGACATGCTCAAGGCACGGGCCCAGGCCGCCCAGGCGCAGCAGCAGCTGCAGAGCGCTGTGAACGGCATAGGGACCAACTCCGCCATGGCCGCTTTTGAGCGGATGGAGGACAAGGTTCAGTCCATGGAAGCGACAAGTCAGGCGGCGGCCGAGCTGGCCGGAGCAGACCTTGAAAGCCAGTTCGCTGCCCTGGAAGGTGGCAGCGATGTGGATGATGAACTGGCCTCCCTGCGGCAACAGCTTCAGGGTGGGCCTGAGGCCGTGGCCCTTCCGCAGGCTGATGACAAGGTGCAGCCCGTGAAGGTCGCCGAAGTGGATCAAGATCTCGAGGAACTTCGGCGTTCCATCGACAAGCTCTGAACTCCCTCCAGAGCCCCTCTTATCCATAGGATCAGATTTCCTTCGTCGTCTTGCTGTGTCTGCTGCTGTTTCCGACTTCACCGATGCCGGTTTTGATCAGGACGTCCTGAAGGCATCCGGAACAGTTCTGGTGGATTTCTGGGCGCCTTGGTGCGGTCCCTGCCGGCTGATGGTTCCTCTGATGGACTGGGCGGCCGAAACCTATGCAGAGCGTCTGCAGGTGGGAAAGCTTGAAGTGGATGGCAATCCCGCAACCCGCGATGCTTACCAGGTGCAGGGAATTCCAACGTTGATTCTCTTCCGCGATGGAGCGGAGATCGGCCGTCACGAGGGGGCCATTGCCCGTCCTCAGTTGCAGGCTTTCCTGGATGCTCACCTCTGAACGCCTGGCCCGGCTGGGCAGTGGTGTTTTCGATCGGAATGATCGCCGCAAAGCCCAGTACTGCCTTGGGAGTCGTCATCCCCAGCAGCCGCTGATTGATCTTTCGCTCGGCTCAACCGATCTGGCCCCACCTGCAGAGGTGATCGCGGCCATGGCTGGTGCGCTTCAAGATCCCATCAGTTCGGCGTACTGCCTGCATGCCGGAACCGAAGCGTTCCGACAAGCAGCGGCCGCTTGGTGTGAGCGTCGCTTCGGTGTGGCGGTTGATGCTGAAACCGAAGTGCTGTTGTTGGTGGGGTCCCAAGAGGGGACCGCCCATCTGCCGATGGCCGTTTTGGATCCAGGCGAGAGCGCCTTGATCCTTGATCCCTCCTATCCCTCCCATCGCGGCGGTCTCGAACTGGCGGATGCCTCCATCCATACGCTGCCGCTTCACGCCGAGCGGGGATGGGCTCCCGACTATTCCAGTCTCACGACTGAGCAGTGGAGGCAATTGCGCCTGATGGTTCTTGGGTTTCCCCACAATCCCACCGCTTGTACAGGGGATCAGGTTTGGCTCGATGAAGCGATGGCGCACTGCCATCGCCATGATCTCGTTCTGGCGCATGACAACCCTTACGTTGATCTGGCTCTGGACGGAGAGGCGCCGGCTCTCCTGCGCTGTCCCCAGTGGAAAGAGCGGGGCATTGAGTTCTTTTCCCTGTCCAAGGGCTGGTGCCTGGGGGGATTCCGTCTGGCCTTTGCCGTGGGGGCTGCACCCCTGATCAGCGCCCTCCGGCAACTCAAGGGCGTGGTGGATTTCAATCAGTGCCGTGCCCTGCAACAGGGAGCGGTGCTTGCGCTGGATCGCTTCGCCGATTGGCCAGGATCCCTGCGCCCTGTCTATCGGGATCGCAGGGATCGCATGCTGCGTTCCCTGGAGCGAATCGGCTGGTCGGTGCCCCAGCCCTCCATGGCCTTGTATCTATGGATGCCCCTGCCGTCCTGGGCCCGCTCTCGAGGCTGGAGCGATGAACACCTGGCCGCTGAAGTGCTCGAGCATTGCGGTGTGGCGCTCACTCCCGGTTCTGGATTTGGAGCAGCCGGAGCAGGATGGTTGCGACTGGCCTTGGTGCGCCCTTCGGCCGACCTCGAGTCTGCTGTGGACCGGCTTGCGCCCTGGTGGGCACTCCAGAGCTGATGCGCCCGGTCGCCAGGGGAGGCGCTCGCATCCTCAGGGATCTGCGCCATTGCGGCGGCACGCACTGGAGACTGCGGCAATTGCAGGTTTGCACCAGTACAGAACTCGAGCTGGTGCGTTGGCTGAAGACCCAAGCCTGGAGCGGTGATCAACCGCGTGCTGTGGTCTCCTCCCATCAGACCAGGAGCCATGGTCAGCACGGTCGTGTGTGGCTGGCACCGCGGGGCGGTGTCTGGCTCAGTGCGGCCCTGCCTTGGCCGCATCCGATCAGGGCCACTGGGTTATTCGGACTGGTTGTGGCCCTGGCGCTGACGGAACAGCTCGAATCCCAAGGTGTGCCGGTGCGCATTAAATGGCCGAACGACCTGTTGGTGCACTCCAGGAAAGTGGCGGGGATCTTGCCCACGTTGGTGTTTCGCGGGAGCCGGGTCCGGCAAGCCCGCGTTGGGATCGGACTCAATGTGTGCAATGCCGTTCCCTCCGGGGGCGTCGCGCTGAAGCAGCTCCTGCCACGAGGTCGCTGCCGGCTGCGGTGCTGGCAAGGCGCCGTCCTTCAGGCTCTGGATCGGTCGATGGATCTGGCCCGTGATCCCGCTGTTGTGGTGCGTGAAGTGGAGCGTCGGCTATGGAGTGGCAGGGTGCGCGATCCCAGTAGCGGGGAGGATTGGCAGGTTCGAGGGCTCGGGCTGGATGGACGCTTGCTGCTGGCTCAGGGCACCCAGACCTGCAGCTGGACCCGATGGGGTGACAGCAACGGCAGGAGTGTCTAGGTTCTCGCACGATGAGATCGCTTGGATCCGTTGGCACTTCGTTGGCTTGCTGCACCGATCCTTCTGACGCTGCCGTTGGCGCCGGCTCCCCCATCGGACTTCCCTGATTCAGCCCCACCGATCAAACCAGAGTTTCAAACGCCAGTTGCTCCTCCACAGACGTTTGATCACTCCCTCGACTCGCTTGAACAAAATCGCGTCATTACGCGGCAAGAACGACTCCAGATCGAAGCCGGCGGAGGAGGTGTCGCGCGTCCCATCGATGTCCCAGCGTTTCAGCAGGCCTGCCGGACGGGCGCCCTTTCGAAGCAGGAATGCCGGCAGGGTGTCGCTGTGCGTGGTAGTGATCGACGCCGTGGTGCACGCGTGGTGCTGAACGGTCGCGATCAAACCACGCCCATTTCCGTGCCGGTGTCCGCTCTTCTGACCGGCTCAACAGGCGGCTTCCGCCTCGAATCGGTCTTGGCGGTCTCGCCTCGTCCGGCTGCGATCCCCGGCAACGGCAACCGACAGCTCCTGTTTCCCATTCTTGGATCGGCCATCACCACCAGTGGGTTCGGCTGGCGCATGCATCCCATCGTGGGGCAATGGTTGATGCATGCAGGCAAGGATTTTGCTGCTCCAGAAGGAACGCCGGTTGTGGCAGCTCTGTCGGGAACCGTTCTGAGCAGTGGTCTTGCTGGTGGTTATGGCATCGCTGTTGAGCTCGACCATGGTGATCCCCCACGGCGGACGCTCTACGGCCACCTCTCTGAGATTTATGTTCAAGCGGGCCAGACCGTGCGCCAGGGAGAGGTGATCGGGCGTGTGGGAAGCACGGGCCTCAGCACTGGACCCCACCTTCACTTTGAGCTGCGTCGCCCTGAAGGTGACGGTTGGGTCGCCACGGATCCCGGCGATCTTGATCTCAATCCACTCACCGCATCGGGTGCCGATGCGGTCTCTCTGCTGGTTGGGCAGCTGATGAACAGTCTCGAACGGCCGGAAGCCTCAGCCTCAGGAGCCTGACGCGGGCTTCTCCTCTCTGAGGATGAACCCGACCCCTCGCACGGTGTGAATCAGGGTGGGCAGTTCTTTCGACTCCACCTTCTGTCTCAGATAGCGGATGTAGACATCCAGAAGGTTGTCGTCTCCATAGAAGTTCTCTCCCCAGACCCCGCGCATGATTTCGGCACGCTCCAACACCTTGCCCTTGCCGCGCATCAGGAAATGAAGCAGCTCGTATTCCTTCACAGAGAGCTGAATCACCCGTTCACCTCGGGACACATCACGAGTGATGGTGTTCATGCTGAGGTTCCCCACTGTCATGGTTTCCGGTTGTGGTCCATCACCATTGACGGCCGCAAAGGTGATGGCGCGGCGCTGCATGGCCCGCAACCTGGCCATCAGTTCCTCGATGGAAAAGGGCTTGATTAAGTAGTCATCCACGCCTGCATCCAAGGCGGTGACCCGATCAGAGATGTCGTCATGCCCGGTGAGCATGAGAATCGGTGTTGTAACACCACTGGTTCGAATTCTTTGGCAAATATCAACACCACTGAAATCAGGCAGATTCCAATCCAAAACAATCAGATCAGGGCCAGGAGTTTCTCGGGCATGGAAGAGACCTGAGGCTCCATCAGCGGCCACAACCACCTCATACCCTTCCACCTCCAGTTCCATCTTGAGGAGATCCGTTAATCGGGCCTCGTCATCCACAAGAAGGATGCGGATGGATGGAGCGGCAGGAGCTCCCATGCGAACCATTCCTGATACCTGCACACCCTAATCAGAGGTGTTTTGAAGGACCTGTTTTCGTTTCCGGGATTTCCCAGCGTTCCACCTGTCCATCGCGGAAATGCGCCACACGCTCTGCGCGGGCTGCCACGTCGTCTTCGTGGGTGACAAGAACCACGGTGATGCCTTGGCTGTGCAGGCTGTCGAACAGGTTGAGAACGTCGTCTGTTGTGCGTGAATCGAGGGCTCCGGTCGGCTCATCGGCGAGCAGGAGCGCGGGTTGATTGATGATGGCCCTTGCAATGGCCACGCGCTGCTGCTGGCCTCCAGACAGTTGATTCGGTCTGTTCTCGAGGCGATCCCCCAGGCCAACCCTCTCCAGGGCTGCACGGGCGCGATCCCGCCGCTGGTTCACATCAATTCCGGCGTAGATCATCGGCAGCATCACGTTCTCCATGGCCGTGGCATGGGGAAGCAGGTGGAACTGCTGGAACACGAATCCCAGTTCCTGGTTGCGTAGATCGGCGAGCGCATCATCGTCGAGCTGCTCGACCGCATGGCCATTCAGAAGGTACGACCCACTGGTGGGGCGATCCAAGCAGCCAAGGATGTTCATGGCGGTGCTCTTGCCGGATCCGCTGGCACCCATCACGGCGAGGTAGTCCCCTTGCAACACCGTGAGATCAAGTCCATCCAATGCTCGTACCTGGGTGTCCCCTGCGCCATACACCTTGTCGACTGCTCTCAATTCAGCAACCGGCCGACGTTCGGGTGGGATGGCGTCAGCCAAGGGGAGATCCGTTCACACTGGCGATCGCCTGCTGCAGCAGGGGCGTGCCGGCCACCGCATCACTGGCCCATTGGAAGAGGGGATTGGAGAGAATTCCGCCCACGGCGGTCACCACCACACAGGCCACGAGGGCGACGCGCAGGGGGGGAAGCCCAAGCGTTGACCATTGAACAGGGGGGTAGGCCTTCACGGCGTCTGACGCCTCCTGGGGCTCCTTCACCACCATCATCTTGATCACACCGATGTAGTAATAGATCGAGATCACTGACGTAATCAAACCAACGACCACCAGCAGGTACTGGTGATCAGCCCAGCCGGCGAAGAAGAGATAGATCTTGCCGAAAAAGCCGAGCATCGGGGGAATGCCCCCAAGGGAGAGCAGGCAGAGACTGAGTCCGAGCGTGATCAGTGGATCTTTCTGGTAAAGCCCCGCGTAATCAGCGATCCGGTCACTTCCTGTGCGGATTGAGAACAGGATGATGCAGGCGAAGGCGCCCAAGTTCATGAACAGATAGGCCGCCGTGTAGAGAACCATGGCTGCGAAACCATCTTCGGTTCCGCACACCAGGCCGATCATCACAAATCCGGCTTGACCGATGGAGCTGTACGCCAGCATCCGCTTCATTGAGGTCTGGGCCAGTGCCACGACATTGCCCAGGGTCATGCTCAGCACGGCCAGCACGGTGAACAGCAACTTCCACTGGGTGTCGAAGCTGCCGAAACATCCCACGAGAAGTCTCAGGGCAAGGGCGAAACCAGCAGCCTTCGAGCCCACTGAGAGGAAGGCGACCACAGGCGTCGGTGAGCCTTCATACACATCAGGTGTCCACTGGTGGAAGGGAACAGCAGCGATCTTGAACGCCACGGTGGCCAGAACAAACACCAGCGCCAGAGCGGCCAGTGGGGTGGGACTGGTGAGCAGCGCCTGTCCGATCGCTTCAAGGCTTGTGGACCCGCTGAGGCCGTAGAGCAGGGAGGAGCCGTAAAGGAAGACCGCGGCCGCGGCCGATCCCACCAACAGATATTTAAGAGCGGCCTCGGAGCTGCGGGCATCGCGCTTCATGTATCCCGACAGGAGATAGCTCGCGACGGAAAGGGTCTCCAGTGACACGAACACGCTCACCAGATCGGTGGCTCCGCAGAGAAGCATCCCGCCAAGGGTTGCTGCGAGGAGGATCGCCGCATATTCCCCGACGGGGGTTCCGCTCTGTTCGGCGTATCGCCAGCTGATCATCAGCGACAGCAGGGTGGAAAGCGCCACGACAGCCCGGAAGGCAATCGCGAGGTGGTCAGGCAGAAAAGCTCCGAGGAAAGAGGGTTCCAGGGGGGCATTCCACTGAAGCGCCAGCAGGAGAAGAGCTGTCCCCAAACCCGCGTAACAAATGGGAGGAACCCAGCGCGTGGAGATCTTCTCGCCGGCCAGATCCACCAGAAGGGTGGCCAGCATGGCGAGCAGAACAGCACCCTCTGGTGCAACAGCACTCGCATTCAGCGAGAGATTGAGCAGCTCCCCAGGAGCTGCCAATGCCGTGGTGGACAGAAGCAGAGCACCCATCTCGGGCATGGTGCGCGCAGGGCAGAGCGATAGGGGGGACTGTAGCGGCGTTGCCGATCAGGCTTGAGATGAACGGTGAATTCGCTGCAGCCGGAGCGGCGGTGCGATAAAGAAGGGGACGGTTATCTGCCCGCCTGTGGCGCACACCCTGGTCATTGTTGAAAGCCCTACCAAGGCCCGCACCATCCGTGGATTCCTGCCAAAGGCCTTCCGCGTGGAGGCTTCCATGGGCCATGTCCGTGACCTCCCGAACAACGCCAGCGAGATTCCAGCGGCTCATAAAGGGCAGAAATGGGCCAATCTTGGTGTGAACACCGAAGCCGACTTCGAGCCGCTGTATGTGGTTCCGAAGGACAAGAAGAAGCTGGTCAAGGAGCTCAAGGATGCGCTGAAAGGGGCTGATCAGCTCTTGCTGGCGACGGATGAAGATCGCGAAGGAGAAAGCATCAGCTGGCACCTCCTGCAGCTGCTGGCCCCCAAGATCCCCGTCAAGAGGATGGTCTTCCACGAGATCACGAAGGAGGCGATCGGGCGGGCTCTCGATCAGACCCGCGAGCTTGATATGGAGCTCGTGCATGCCCAGGAAACCCGCCGAATCCTCGACCGATTGGTGGGCTACACCCTCTCCCCGTTGTTGTGGAAGAAGGTGGCCTGGGGGTTGTCAGCGGGCCGGGTTCAGTCGGTGGCAGTGCGTTTGCTGGTGCAGCGGGAACGGGCCCGACGGGCGTTCCGAAGCGGTAGTTACTGGGACCTCAAGGCCGCTTTGGAGAAAGCTGGCACTCGTTTTGAAGCAAAGCTCACCCATCTCGAGGGGCAACGCATTGCCACTGGCAATGATTTCGATGAGAGCACCGGTGGCCTGAAAGACGGCAGCAAGGTGCGGCTTCTCAGCGAGGACGAGGCCCGAAACCTGTCAGCCGCTGTCGAGTCCGCTGGCTGGAGCGTGACGGCCGTGGAGGAGAAACCCACGGTGCGCCGTCCTGTTCCGCCCTTCACCACCAGCACGCTCCAGCAGGAATCAAATCGAAAGTTGCGGCTGTCGGCACGGGAGACCATGCGTTGCGCTCAAGGGCTTTATGAGCGGGGCTTCATCACCTACATGCGAACGGATTCGGTGCACCTGTCGGATCAGGCCATCAGTGCAGCAAGAAGCTGTGTGGAATCCCGCTACGGCAAGGAGTACCTCAGCAAGTCGGTGCGTCAGTTCAGCACCAAGTCCCGCAACGCCCAGGAAGCCCATGAGGCGATCCGCCCCGCCGGCGAGAGTTTCCGGGCTCCCCAAGACACTGGTCTGGACGGGAGGGATCTGGCCCTTTACGAACTGATCTGGAAGCGCACCGTGGCCAGTCAGATGGCTGAGGCCCGTTTGACCATGCTCTCCGTGGATCTCAGCGCTGCAGATGCCGTGTTCAGAGCCAGTGGCAAGCGCATCGATTTCCCAGGGTTTTTCCGTGCCTACGTGGAGGGCAGTGATGATCCGGATGCAGCCCTGGAAGGCCAGGAGGTGCTGCTTCCCTCGCTGAGCGTTGGTGACGCGCCGTCATTGAAGGATGTTGAGGCTCTTGGACACCAGACCCAGCCACCGGCGCGGTTCAGCGAAGCGTCCCTGGTGAAGATGCTGGAGAAGGAAGGCATCGGCCGGCCCTCCACCTACGCCTCGATCATCGGCACGATCGTGGACCGTGGTTACGCCACGCTTCTGAACAACTCCCTCACCCCCAGCTTCACAGCCTTTGCGGTGACATCGCTCCTCGAGGCGCACTTCCCTGATCTGGTGGACCCGGGGTTCACGGCCCGGATGGAGAACACACTCGATGAGATCTCTCATGGGACCGTGCAGTGGCTTCCCTACCTCGAAGAGTTTTACAAAGGCGATCAAGGGCTTGAATCCCAGGTTCATCAACGCGAAGGCGATATCGATCCCGGCGCCTCCCGCACCATTGATCTCGAAGGCTTGCCTTGTGTGGTGCGGATCGGTCGTTTCGGTGCCTACCTGGAGTCGAAACGCGTTGGAGAGGATGGCGAGGAGGAACTGATCAAGGCCACCCTGCCGAGGGAAATCACCCCTGCGGATCTCGATCATGATCAGGCGGAGCTGATCCTCAAGCAGAAGGCCGATGGCCCTGAAGCTTTGGGTGAAGATCCCGAAACGGGCGACCTGGTGTATCTGCTGTTCGGGCAGTACGGCCCTTACGTGCAGCGCGGGCAGGTGAGTGATGAGAACCCGAAGCCCAAGCGTGCCTCCTTGCCCAAGGGCGTGAAGCCTGAGGATCTCAGCCTTGACGATGCACTGGGATTACTGCGCCTGCCGCGTCTGCTGGGGGAGCATCCCGATGGTGGCAAGGTTCAGGCCGGTCTCGGTCGTTTCGGTCCCTATGTGGTGTGGGACAAGGGCAAGGGAGAGAAGGACTACCGATCGCTGAAAGGGGATGACGATGTGCTGGCCGTTGGCCTGACCCGGGCCCTGGAATTGTTGGCGATGCCCAAGCGGGGGCGGGGCGGCCGCACAGCCCTCAAGGACCTGGGGATTCCCGAGGGCAGCGAAGAGACCATCCAGGTGTACGACGGTCCTTACGGCCTGTATGTGAAGCAGGGCAAGGTCAATGCATCGCTTCCCGAGGGCAAGGGCGCTGAGGACATCACCCTGGAGGAAGCGGTGGAGCTGCTGGCTGCGAAGGCCTCAACGAAAAAATCCAGCAGTCGCAACTCCGCTGCCGCCAAAAAGCCTGCGGCGAAGAAACCTGCCGCCAAAAAACCAGCTGCGAAAAAGCCAGCTGCGAAAAAGCCACCGGCCACCACCAAGTCGGGACGCCTTCGGGCCAGTGCGGTGCGGGTGATCCGGCCTGGTGATTCCTGATGTCCCTGAGGCTGCTTCCTGGTGTTCTGCTGGCTCTGATGCTCCTGCAGGCTTGTGACGGCACGCCGTTTGGCCAACGGCTGTCAGACAGTTTTGATGGCCCAACGGCCCAGCCCTCCTCAGAGGACGCAGCGCAGTCTGTTCAGGTCAAGCCAGAGCCCGTGGAGGAGGCGCCAGTCGAAACGGATTCAGTGAAGAAGGATTCAGCGAAGGCTGAGCCTGTGGACACCAAGCCTGTGGACACAAAGGCTGTGGAGATCAAGGCTGATCTCCCTCGCGCCATGACCGGACGCACGCTGCCGTATCGCATCACCATCCGACTGTCGTCGGCCGATCCAGCGGCCCCTGCCGAGGGGGTCACCGAAGCTTTGCGCAAGGCCGGAATTGGCTTTGAAGTGGAAACCATCGAGAAAATCTCCACGGCACAGTCGGCGAAGCCGATGGAGGAACAATCGACTCCATCGCCCTGATGCCTCCAGCCCTCAGCCATCGACAGGCTCTGCGCATGATGGAGTGCTCGTACCTAGCGGCCGCTGCCGCTCTGATCTGGCTCGCGCTCTATTACCTCCCGGTGGGTGGCTCGCTGTTTCGCCTGGCTCTTCCCCTTCCCATTGCCCTTCTGACGGTGCGTCGGGGGAGCCGTGCGGGACTTGAAGGGCTGGCTGTGTCGATCCTCTTGCTGATCGCCTTGATGGGGCCCGTGCGTGGACCCTTGATGCTCTTTCCCTACGGCTTGCTGTCGCTCTGGCTGGGCTGGTGCTGGCAGCATCGGCAGAGCTGGTGGATCAGTTGGTGCTTCGGCCTGGTGATCGGAGCCGCAGGGTTTTTGGTGAGGGTCGTGGCTCTTTCATTGCTCGTGGGTGAGAACCTCTGGGTGGTGATCACCCGAGCCGGCGCTGGACTTCTCGATCGCCTGCTTGAGCTGCTTCAGCTTCCGCTCGCGCCGGATCTTCTTCTGGTGCAGGTTATGGCCCTCGTGCTGGTTGTGATTCAGCAGCTGATTTATGTGCTGGCCCTCCATGCCTTGGCCTATTGGATCTTCCCCCGGCTGCAGGCGCCGGTTCCTGAGCCTCCACGTCTTCTGCATGGTCTGGTTGCCCTCGATCCCCTCTGATCTCGATCTCCCTTCCGGCTGTCGCCGGCTGACAGGGACGTCTTCGGGAGCCAGAGGGACAGCCCTGCTCAACCGCTGGCAATCCCAGGAGTTGTCCACCCCGGATTGTTTGCTGGTGCTCGCCTCCACGCGCTCTGCCGAGGTTCAAGGCATCTCCGCCGCTGGATGCACGGCCGCAGCCCGTCGCACCACGGCCCTCGCGGATGCTGAGCTGCTGATTCATGGCCCTGGCGTGCCTCCCCGCTGGCCGCTGCCCCCTCTCCCTGCAGGCGTGTCACCGGCGCTGATCAGCAGGGTCGTCGCTGAGACGATCCCACTCAATCTTCAGGTGGCAGCCCTTGGGCTGCCGATCGAGCCTCCTTTCCCCCATCTGCGTTTCGAAGCCCCATCCCATGGGCCTGCGCATTGCCTCAGCGGTGGTGCCGCGATGGATCCCGATCGGGCGGGACAGCTGATCCAACGGGGGAAACGGCTGGGCCGCCGCCTGCGCAGGCCTTTGGTTCTGGCGGAATGCGTTCCCGGAGGAACCACGACGGCGTTGGCCGTGCTCACGGGCCTTGGTCTTCCCGTGGCCCAACTCGTGAGTGGGAGTGCACTGCATCCACCGATGGAGCTCAAGCAGGCGCTTGTCGCTGAGGGGCTGTCTGCGATCCAGCCCATCACGACGGATCCGGAGGTGCTGCTGGCGGCGCTCGGTGATCCGTTTCAGGCGTTGACCATGGGGGTGTTGCTGGGGGCGGTGGAGGCAGATCAGCCGATTCTTCTGGCCGGAGGCAGCCAGATGGTGGCGGTGCTCGCTCTTGCGCTAGCAGCGCTCCCGCCCTCCCAGCGGCAGCGTCTCTGCAACAGGGTGATGCTGGGGACCACGGCATGGCTGGCGGCCGAATCGCTGGAGTCAGCGATCGGTCCCTCATCTCTCGAAGCCCTGCTGCTTTGCCTTGAACACCACTTCGGCGTTGCGTTGGAGGCGTATGCAGCGGGGTTGCGTTTCTTCCACAGTCGCCATCAACAATTGCGCGACTTTGAATTCGGTCACGTAAAGGAAGGGGTGGGTGCCGGAGGTCTGGCTCTGCTGGCCGCCTTGCGTGGTGTGGACCACGGCATGCTGCTGCAGGGGTGTGACGACGCGATGGATCGGTTGCTGCAGGCCACGGGCCTGCGTCCGCCCGCCCCGTAGGTTCGGGTCATGAAGGCTGCCACTTCCTCCCTGCCACCCCTGCGTCGTAGGACGCTGCTGCAGATCGGTGCTCTCGGTGTGGCGGCAGGCCTGGCGGGGTGCGCTCAGGGGGTGATCAGGCCAACGCTGCGCGCCCCTGCGGACATCCTGCCCTCCCTGTGGCGTCGCCAGCTCCCTGCTCCTTGGCGGTTTGAACCCCTCAGCGGGTCAACGCCGTTCCAGAGCCCCTGGCCCAAGCCCACGGATCTCATGGCTCTGGCGGATGGCTGGTTGTCGTCTCTGACCCCAGATCAGCTCCAGTCGGTGGCCGCTCCTGCGCTGGCAGCCGAGCTGGGACCGCTCGGGCAGCGTTTTCTCACGCAGGCTCCGTCGGCTTGGAGTTCCAAACTTCTCCCGGTGGGCTTCAGTCCTTACGTGCTGCTGTTTCGCCGGGAGGGCCGTGCACGTCCGGCGGCGGATGACGGCTGGATGACCTTGTTGGATCCTGCCCTCAAGGGCAAGGTGCTGCTGCCGGCCAGCCCGCGTCTGCTGATGTCCCTGGCGGATCGCATGGATGGTCCGGATGTGCTCAGCCATCTCAGGCAGGCAGCTATCAGCTTTGATGATCGCTACGGCCTCAATTGGCTCCTGCAGGGCGACGCCCGGGTGGCTGTGCTGCCCCTCCAGCGCTGCATGCAGGCTCTGAAGCGGGATCCGCGGCTGACCGCTGTGTTGCCAGAGAGTGGAGCCCCTCTGCACTGGACACTGCTGGCCCGTCCTGCGGGGACGGCCGAGCCCCTGCCACAGGCCTGGGTTTCCGAAGCCTGGAAACCGCCATTGCTTGCGCGCCTCCTGGCGCAGGGCTGGATTCCGCCTCTTTCTCGGGAGGAGCTTCTGGAGGCAGGCGGTCGAGTTCCTACCGATCTGCGCGCTCTCGTCCTTCCCTCCCAGGAGGTCTGGATGCGCAGCTGGACCCTCTATCCAGCTGCGGACGACGAGGTTTTCCGTCTGCAGCAGCGATGGAGATCGTCAGCCCCATAGGCGCCGCCTTGGGGCGGCGGCAAGCCTGCGGTGGGTGTCATCCAGCAGATCGGGGATCGGCAAATGATTGGGACAGCGGGGCAGACAGTCGCCGCAGTGAGCGCAGGCCTCGGCATTCACCGTTTCCCACCAGTGCCCGGCCCGTCCGATCAGGTTGTATCGCTCTTCTGCGAACTCCTTGAGATCGTGGCCGAGGGCCAGATTGCGCAGTCGCAGCAGCTCGGGAATTGGGACTTCGCTGGGACAGGGCAGGCAGTCACGGCATTGACCGCAGAACTCTGATCCCAACCGTTCGCTTCTTAGCGCTTCCAGGCGGGCAAGAACCTTCGTTTCCTGCTCCATCAGGGGGCCGTCTTGATTGGCCAGGGCAGTGGCCAGGCGCAAGTCGGTGGGTGTCTCCGCTCCCACCGTGAGTGTGCTCACCCCTGCTGCCAGAAGAAAGCGGTAAGCCAGCGCCAGGGGAGCGAAGGGAGCGCAGTCGCTGACCAGTTGATCACTCGGTGCCTGCAGCCGCCCGCCCTTGTCGGCCGGTGAGATGGCGAGCACACCCATCTTTTGGGCTAAAGCTTTCTCAGCCAAGGGGATGCGCTGCGGATCCAGTAGGTGGAGGTGAAGTCCGCAGAACCGGAAGCGGCCGCTGTGGATCGCCTGCTGGATGAGTGCATTGGATCCATGACTGGTGAATCCCACCTGCCCGATCCTGCCGCTGGTCAGTGCCCAGTCGATCAGCTGTGCCCCATCACCGATCAGGGCCCAGTGGAGATGCTCCTCCCTGTTGATGCCATGGATCGCCAGGTTGTCCAGCCTGGGGCGATGCAGGCGTTCCAGGCTGGCATCAAGAGCGCGACGGGCTTGGTCCAGGGTTTGGCCGGGCAACAGTTTGCTGGTGATGACCCAGTCGCCTTCCGCAGGACCGGTCTCCTCCTGATCCAGCTGCCTAAGCGCTTGTCCCAGAAAGGTTTCCGCCGGACCGTACGCTGGTGCCGTTTCCACGTGGTTGATGCCAGCGTCGCGGGCGCCTCGCAGCACGGACAGCATCTGCTGCTGAGATTGCAGCGCTCGCATGGTGCCGAGGGTGAACAGACTCACTGCTGGGCCGTCGCCGAAGGCGCGCCGCCTTGTCATTGGCGCGGGTGCCTCGCTCAAACGTCCGGTGAGTCGGTCGGTGCATCATTGGGATCCGCCGAGTCTCGGCTTTCCAGGTGGCGCACCAGCGCGGCTGGGCTCACTTGATCCAGAAAGCGGCGGAATTCATCCTGATCCTCTGCGTCGGCTTCGGCATCCACAGGGATTGAGGCCTCAGACACCACCTCCTCCAGCATCCAGATGCTGCTGCCGGTGCGGATCGCCAGGGCGATGGCGTCACTTGGGCGGGCATCGATCTCTGCAAGGCACTCCTCCTCTGGTGCCGACGCGCTCGCATCCCCCTCAGCGGGCTGATCATCGTCCTGATCGTGCCTGAGCCGCAGCACAGCACGGAATGTGCTGTCTTCAATGGCATGGATGATCACCCGCTCAAGCTGCAGGCCTCCTGCCTCAAGCAGGGCGGCCATGAGGTCATGGCTGAGGGGGCGGGGCTGGGGCGTTCCGTTCAGGCCGGCCATGATGTTGTGCGCTTGGGCCTGATCGATCCAGATCGGTACCTGACGGCGCCTGGATGGGTCGCGCAGCAGCACGATCGGACTTCTGCTGCTGGCATCGAGGGCGATGCCAGCCACACTCATCTCCACCACGGACGGCTCCGCCGCTGTATCGATTATGACCAGTTATGAGGGCACTGAATGGAACCGATGTTCACTGGGTTGGTGCAAGCGGTCGGACGGGTGGAACGCCGGGGCCGGGGACTGCTCGTCGAGGGCTGTGCTCCGTTTGCACCGCTTCAGCTCGGCGACAGCGTTGCCGTCGATGGTGTTTGTCTCACCGTGGCGTCGCTGGTGGGTGATGGCTTCCTCGCTGATGTGAGCGAGGAGACATTGCAAAGGACGTCACTGGGCCGCAAGGCATCCAGGGGAGGGGCTGTGAACCTCGAGCCCGCTTTGCGACTCTCGGACCGACTTGGAGGTCATCTCGTGAGTGGTCACGTGGATGGAACTGGCGAAGTGGTCTCCGTTGAGGCGCTTCCCCAATCCTGGACGGTGGAACTGCGGTGGAAGAATTCCCATTTCGGCCGCTACATCTGCGATAAGGCCAGTGTTGCCGTCAACGGCATCAGCCTCACCGTGGCCGGGAGCCGTGACCAGGGCGCACGCTTCTGGGTTGCTGTGATTCCCCATACCTGGTCGGTCACGGCACTCAGGGATCTTGAGGTCGGAGACGACGTCAATCTTGAGATTGATCTGTTGGCGCGTTACACCGAAAGGCTTCTTGCTGCCGGTGATGGAGGTGGGGCCTCCGGTGAGCTCAGCGCAGAGTGGCTCTCCGTCCATGGCTGGGACTGAGATTCGATCACAATTCATGGCGAGAATCGTGTGACCTCAATACCTTGCGAGGGTTGTTCATAGTGAACCTTTCATGAGCTCTGAGGACCGCTCCGGTTCCTTTGGAACCTTCAAGACCTTTGCGATTGCCGAAGGAATCCTGCTGATTGTTCTTGGCATTCTTGCCCTGGTGTTTCCTGTCATCGCTTCGGTTTGGACCACCGTGGTGATTGCCGTTCTGTTCCTGGTCGGTGGCCTGGTGGGTTGGATCAGCAACCTGGCCCGTTCCGGACGGATGGGCCGTTGGATCTGCTTCTGGCGTCTTGTGGTGTCAACCCTGTTCCTCGTGGCCGGCGCTTCGATGATCAGCAACTTTGGCGATACCGCTGATGCTCTTCAGCAGGTCGCTGCCTTCGCTCTGGCGATCGGCATCGTCTTCTTGGTGGAGGGCCTCGTGGCCTTCTTCAGTGGGTTGGCCCATGCCAAGCGTCCTGGAGCCGGCTGGGCTATCGCCAATGGTGTAATTACCTTCATCCTTGGACTGTTGATCGTGACCTTGAAGTTCTGGGGATTGCTCTGGGTCCTCGGCACCCTGGTGGGAATCAGCTTCCTCTTCAGCGGTCTTGAGCTGATTGTGTTCAGCAGCTCCATGCACGACGATCAAGATCCTCCGGCTGCAGCCTGATTCAGGCCTGATCGAGCCCAAACGCTGACCGTACAACCAGCAAGGAACCGGCAGATTCCACCTTTTGCCGGTTTTTTTAGTGCTCGACGTTGTGCTGTGGGCTGTCTGAATCGTTCATTGGATTAAGGGCGATCGTGCCGGTGTCTTTGTTGAGTTCAATCCTGAATTCCTGACCCGGCGTGAGTCCCAAACGGCGCGTGTAGGCATGGCCAATCAACAGGTTGCCATTGCCATGCACCCGCGTACGGAATTCAGCCTGCCGGCCACGCGCTCCGCCTGGGCTGGGTGAGTTGGAAGGAAGTTTGTAGCCTTTGGCTTCGACAAGTGCGCGATAGAAGCTTTTGCGGAGCACGCGGCCACTTGGACCGACATAACCGCATCCTCGTGCAATCTCATCTTCAGGCCGGTTGCTAAGAGCCCGGGCCTTCGATAGCAATTCGTCTCCAACCAGCATCTCAATTGAGAGAGACACATCAATTGTGACTTCAGACAGCCCTGAGGGCAAGGCATCGACCTTAAATCGGTTCCGGCTATGCGGCAGGGGCTTCGTTAAATGAGGTAGAGAATCACGAAGAGAATCACCCAGATGCCATCGACGAAATGCCAGTAGAGCTCAGCGGCTTCGAGGGGAAAATGATTGCTGGCGCTAACTCTCCCTGAAGGAGTGCGGCACTGCCACCAGACAATCAGGATCATCAAGGCCCCAAGCGTGACATGCAGGCCGTGAAATCCAGTGAGTGCATAGAACGTGCTCGCGTAGAGATTGTCGGCGAGTCCGAAGGGCAGCGTGAAGTACTCCACCATCTGACTGACGAGAAAGGCCAAGCCGAGCACTGCTGTACCCAGGAGCCACGCACGGCAGCGTTCGTTGAGCCCTTTGCGCAGATTCACCCCTGCGCGATGAAAGGTTGCACTGCTCACCAGAAGCAGGATGGTGTTGAGGGTGGGCAGGGGTAATTCCAGCTCGTAGATGGCCCCGGGCATCAGGGGGTTGACGGCCTTGAACGTGAGGTAAGCGGCGAAGAAGCCAGCGAACGTCATCGCGTCGGCCACAAGGAATGTGGCGAGTCCGAACATGCGATGGTCGGGGTGCTCCGCCTCGTGATGTTCAACCTGCTTTTGAATCTGGTCCTGAGGGCTGAGGGATGTCATTGGCCATTTCTCCAGAGATCACTTCCACTCACGGAACGAAGATCGATCTCATCGTCCGGAGTGCCATAGGCATAGGGATTGCTGACGAGCGGCGGCTCCCCTTTCCAGTTCTCCACCGGTGGCGGAGAGGTAGTGAGCCATTCGGGTGTGAGGGCATTCCAGGGGTTGTCGCCGGCGATGGCACCCCGGCGGGCGCTGGCGATCACATTCCAGAGAAAGGGAAGTGTGCTGATGGCCATCAAGAGGGCACCCACACTGCTGAACTGGTTGATCAGCTGGAATTGCGGGTCGTATTCCGCCACCCGTCGGGGCATTCCGTTCAGTCCGAGCCAGTGTTGCGGTGCGAAGCAGAGGTTGAATCCAACAAAGGTGAGCAGGAAGTGGAACCTCCCGAGATGTTCATTCATCAGCCGCCCCGTCACCTTGGGGTACCAGTGGTAGATCGACGCAAAAATCACAAACACTGATCCGCCGTAGACGATGTAGTGGAAATGAGCAACTACAAAGTAGGTGTCATGAACATGCACATCGAAAGGAACCTGGGCCAGTGCCACACCAGTGATGCCGCCGAGGACGAAATTGACGATGAAACCACAGGAAAACAGCACGGCGCTGTTGAGGCTGATCTTTCCTCCCCAGAGGGTGGCCAGCCAGTTGAAGAATTTGATTCCTGTGGGAACGGCGATGAACGCTGTGGCGATCGTGAAAAACAGACGCATCCAGGGAGGTGTACCGCTGGTGAACATGTGGTGGGCCCAGACCACTAAACCCAACACCACAATGGCCATGATCGAATACACCATGGTGGTGTAGCCGAACAGAGGCTTTCGGCAGTGGATCGGGAGAATTTCACTCACCAGTCCAAAGGCCGGAAGCACCATGATGTAGACCGCTGGATGGGAATAAAACCAGAACAAGTGTTGATACACAACAACATTGCCGCCCAATCCTGGATTGAAAAATCCGGTATGAGCCACGATGTCGAAACTGAGCATGATCAATGTCCCAGCCAGAACAGGTGTGGACAACACCACCAAAATGCTGGTCCCCAGCATGGCCCAGCAATACATTGGCAGTTGCATCAACTTCAGCCCTGGTCGGCGTAATTTCAGAATTGTGGCAATGAAATTGATGCCTCCAAAGATGGAGCTTCCCCCCAGTAACAGCACACTCAGGATCCAGATGATCTGTCCACTCGCTGGCGTTGTAAGGCTGAGCGGTGGGTAGGCCGTCCACCCCGACTGAGCCGCCCCTGTGATGAAGTAACTGCTGATCAGAAGTAAACCGGCTGGAGGAATCAGCCAGAAAGCCACGGCGTTGAGGCGCGGAAACGCCATGTCACGGGCTCCCACATAAAAGGGAATCAGATAGTTCCCAAATGCACCGTTGACCACGGGAACAATCCAGAGAAAGATCATCACCGTGCCGTGCAAAGTGAGGACCTGGTTGTACACATCTCGAGGCATGAAATCCGAGATGGGGCTGACCAGCTCCGTACGGATCGCGCCTGCCAGCGCTCCTCCGATCAGATAGAACGCAAACCCGCAGACCATGTATTGCAGTCCGATCACCTTGTGATCAACGCTGAAGCTCAAATAGCGCAACCAGCCTGTTGGTTGAAGGGATTGAGGAGCGGGTGGTGATTGCTGGGGAACGGTGAGTGTCATGCCTCTTGCACAGGGGATTTTCGGTTCGCCTGAAGCCAGGCATTGAAATCGTCAGCGCTGTCCACCACAACGGTTGAGCGCATGCCTCCGTGGTAAGGGCCACAGAGCTCGGCGCAGACGATCGGGTAACGCCCCGGTCGGGTCGGGGTGAAATCCAACAGGGTTGGTTGTCCGGGGATCACGTCCTGTTTGAGACGGAACTCAGGGACCCAGAACGCATGAATGACATCTTTTGCTTCCATGCGCAGGGAGACGGGGCGACCAGCCTGAACGTGGAGTTCTCCAGACATGATGTCGCCATCCGGATAATGAAACAGAAATGCGAATTGCATGGCTGTGACTTCAACCGGTAATGGTTGTAACGGCGATGCTGAAGATGTTGTAGAGATTTCCGACGATCCAATGCCTCCCCAGATGCGTTGTTCGGTTTGCATCGCTGTTCCATGGTCAGCGTGACTGAGAGGAGCCATTCCTCCCATTCGTTCGTAAATGTCGTAACTAAAAAGACCAACGAATAGAACCACGATCGCTGGAACGGCAGTCCAGAACACTTCCAATGGGAGATTTCCTTCCAGGGCCAGGCCATCTCCGAGTTGGCCCGGGCGACGGCGGAAACGCACAAGGCTGAAGATGATCAGACCAACAATGCCGAGAAACAGGATTGTTCCGATGCTGAAAAGAACACGGAACAGCTCGTCGTAGATGGGTGCATTGGCACTGGCGTCAACGGGCAGAAGATTGATGTTCTGGCCGATCCACAGTCCCCCGAGGACAAGGAGCATCCCCAGCACCAGAGTGACGATCGCTGAGGGGATCTGCACGATGACCTCATCACAGGCAACTTCAGACTATGGAGCTCTGCGTCATTCACCACGGGGTGATTGTTAAAAACGCCTGAAATTCCTTCGTTTTGACTTGCCTGATCCGGCCCATGTCAGCGAAATCGCATTAATCAGGAGACTTCATGTTGCACTCCTGCATAGAGCGTGTCGTTCTGAATCAGATCGCTACGTTTTGGACATGACTGGTTCTTCTGGGGGTCAGCGTTGACTACATCCTCGTTGGATTCGATTCGTCTCCGCCTCGCTCAGCTGGCCGCGCATCTCGTGGTGGCACTCGTGGCTTTGGTGGTCATTGGCGGTGCCACCCGGGTGATGGAGGCCGGTCTGGCTTGCCCGGACTGGCCGCTCTGTTACGGGACTTTCCTCCCCGGCCGGCAGATGAATCTGCAGGTTTTTCTGGAATGGTTCCACCGGCTTGACGCCTTTGTGGTGGGCGTCGCTCTGCTCGTGCAGCTCGCGGCCGTTTGGTGGTATCGACGCACTCTGCCGGCTTGGCTGCTTCCCCTCAGCGGACTTCTGGTGCTGATGGTGGCTCTGCAGGGAGGCTTGGGGGCTCTCACCGTGCTTCAGCTGTTGCCCTCGGCCGTGGTGACCGCCCATCTGGCTTTGGCGCTGACCCTGGTGATGTCCGTGAGTGGTCTCACCCAGATCTTGCTCAGCGGAACCACGACCGGTCCTGCTCCTCGCTGGTGGCCCTGGCTCGGTGGCCTCAGCGTGATCGCTGTTTCCGCGCAGAGCCTGTTGGGCGGTCGCATGGCGACTTCCTGGGCAGCCCAAAGCTGTCTTGAGGCCGGCCGGGCCTGCCAATGGCTGCACTGGCATCGATCCTTCGCCACTCCAGTGGCGCTGACCGTCGGTCTCTTTGTGGTTGTCGCCCTGCTCGCCGGTGGGTGGGCCCGGCAGCAATGGCCGCTGTTGCTCACGGCGCTTTGTCTTGTGGCAGCTCAGGTCGCCCTCGGGGTTTCAACGCTGCGCATGGGCCTGTCCCAGCCGGCCTTGACCGTGGGGCATCAGCTCGTGGCCTGTCTTCTGGTGGCCGTCCTCTCCGCTCTCACCTGCCGTCGTCCTCCCTCGCCCTCGGCCCCCCGTCCTGTCGTTCTCGACTCATCAACTCTGGAGACTTGTCATGGCTAGTTCATCCGCCACAGCAGTCCCGCTCACCCGTGAGCAGGTTGTTCCCTCGAGAAAACGCATCAAGCTTCCGGCCTGGTTGGAAGTCGCCAAGCCTCGGCTGATTCCTCTTCTTCTGGCCACAACCCTGGGGGGGATGGCACTCACTGAAGGCTGGCCCCTCTCATCTCCTCGCCTGGTTTGCACCCTGGGTGGGGGCGCCTTGGCGGCCGCAGCCGCAGGTGTGCTCAATTGCCTCTGGGAGCAAGAACTCGACGGTCGCATGCAACGCACCAGTGGGCGGGCCCTGCCATCGGGCCGCCTCTCTCCCACTGCGGCCTTCGCTGGCGCGATCTCCTGCACTCTGGCCGCTGCAACCCTGCTGGTAAGTGGGGTGAACTGTCTGGCTGCCGGCCTGTCATTGCTTGGGCTGTGCAGCTATGTACTGCTCTATACCGCCCTCCTCAAGCCTCGGACCCCGCAAAACATTGTGATTGGAGGGGTGGCAGGGGCGATTCCTCCGTTGGTTGGAGCTGCGGCCGCCACTGGTCATATTGGCCTCGGCGGTTGGTGGTTGTTCGCATTGGTGATGGTGTGGACTCCAGCCCACTTCTGGGCCCTGGCTCTACTCCTGCGCGAGGACTATCGCGCCGTCGGCATTCCCATGCTGCCGGTGGTGAAGGGGCCAGTGGTGACGGCAAAGGCCATTCGTCGCTACGGATGGGCGACGGTGATCATCAGCTTTCTGGGGGTCTGGGCCCTGCCCGAGGGAGGTCTGCTGTATGGCCTGCTTCTGCTTCCATTCAATGGAAGGCTGCTGCAGATGGTTGAACGGCTCGCCGATGAGCCCGACAGCACTGAGCGCGCCAAAGGGCTATTCCGCTGGTCGATTCTCTATCTCTTCGGGATCTGTCTGCTGCTGATCTTCAGCCGTCAGTCAGGCGCTGCGTTGTTCGACCTCCAGCTCAGAGGCTGGATTGCCGCCTTCCCGAGCGGCTTCCCCGGCATCAGTGCCTAGATTTTGCCCCACGTGTTTCCTAAGACGGGATGTCACTGATTGAGCTGGATCACTTGGTGAAGTCCTACGGGATGGTTCCGGCTCTGACGGATCTCACGCTTGCGGTTCCGGAAGGCTGCCTCTACGGATTTCTCGGTCCCAATGGGGCTGGGAAAACCACCACATTGCGCATCCTCGCCACGCTGTTGTCACCCGACCGCGGACGAGTCATCGTGGCGGGTGTCGATGCGTTGCAGAACCCCCGTCAGGTGCGGCAGATCCTGGGGTATGTGGCCCAGGAGGTGGCGATTGACAAAATCCTCACAGGGCGTGAACTGCTGGCTTTGCAGGGCGATCTTTATCACCTGCCCAGAACGGAGAGGAATCAGCGCATCGATGATCTGATTCAGCGTCTCTCGATGGAGGATTGGATCGACCGGCGGTGCGGAACCTATTCCGGTGGGATGCGGCGACGCTTGGATCTCGCAGCTGGCTTGCTTCACTCTCCCCGCCTTCTGGTGCTTGATGAGCCCACGGTCGGTCTTGATCTCGAGAGTCGCGCCGTGATCTGGGAGGTGCTCCAGGACCTGAGAGATCAAGGCACCACCATCCTGCTCAGCAGTCATTACCTTGAAGAGGTGGAGGCCTTGGCCGAACGCATGGCGATCATCGACGCAGGGCGTGTGATTGCTGAGGGGTCACCGGAGGAGCTCAAGTGCGCCCTTGGCGGTGATCGCGTCACTCTGCGCGTGCGCGAATTCAGTGACCAGGCCGAGGCAGAGAAGATCCGTGCACTTCTGGATGCCGTTGAAGGTGTTCGCCGGATTGTGATCAACCGGTCCCAAGGGCATTCCCTCAATCTTGTGGTGGATGGCGATCATGTCCTTCCCCGTCTCAAGCAGCGCCTGGGCGAAAGCGATCTGTCCGTTTTCTCCCTGGCGCAGAGCCGTCCGAGCCTGGATGATGTCTATCTCCAGGCCACGGGGCGCACCCTGATGGACGCTGAACTGGCGGTGGCTGGTCAGCGTGATCCAAAGCAGGAGCGTCGCCAGTCGATGCGTTGACGTTTTTTCGCGGTTGCTCTTTTTCGTTGTTCTGATCCATGACCAACTCCGTTCTCGATCTCTCCACTCCAAAGCAGAACCCACGCTCCGCTTTTTCGGAACTGGCTCAGGAGACAGGTGCACTCACCCGCAGGCTGTTTGTTCAACTCCAGCGGCGACCGTCCACCCTGGTGGCAGGAATCCTGCAGCCACTGATCTGGCTGGTGCTCTTCGGAGCCTTGTTTTCCCGAGCTCCGGAGGGCCTTTTGCCTGGAGGGATGAGTTACGGGCGTTTCCTGGGTGCTGGCGTGATTGTGTTCACAGCGTTCAGCGGGGCTCTCAATGCCGGCTTGCCGGTGATGTTCGATCGGGAATTCGGGTTCCTTAATCGTCTGCTTGTGGCTCCGTTGCGCAGTCGCAGCTCCATCGTGCTCGCATCTGTGATCTATATCACCACCTTGAGCCTTGTTCAGAGCCTGGCGATCATGGTGACCGCTTCACTTCTGGGCTACGGCTGGCCAGGCGCTGCAGGTTTGCTGCTCGTCATGGTCACGCTTCTCCTGCTGGTGTTTGCCGTGACGGCCTTGAGTCTGGGTCTCGCATTCGCGCTTCCCGGCCATATCGAGCTGATCGCGGTGATCTTCGTGGCGAACCTTCCCCTGTTGTTCGCGAGTACGGCCTTGGCTCCGCTGAGCTTCATGCCTCCCTGGTTGGGCTGGCTAGCGGCGCTGAATCCCCTTACCTTCGCGATAGAGCCGATCCGTGCCGCCTATGCCGGTCCATTGGATCTTTCTTCCGTTCTTCTGGAAGCTCCTTACGGCTCTGTCACCGGCACCACCTGTCTGCTTGTGCTCACTCTGCTGACGGCCGGCCTGTTTCTGCTCATTCGTCCCCTGCTCAACCGCAAGCTCGCCTGATCCCGTGACTTTTTCTCCTTACCAGCATCAGGACCCTCGCCAAACAACGCTGCAGCGTCAGATCGAGCAATCGCGGCAGGATGGCGATACTGAACGTTTGCAGCGTCTGGAACTTCAGTGGGTGCACCGCTTTGGTGTGGCCTCCCTGCCCGGTGTCGATCGGCCCATGCTTCAGCCTGAGATCCACCGGACGGAGCTCGAGCAGGAGATCGAGCAGCCCTCAGGAATCGGGCGGTTCACCGCCTTGCTTCGCGACTCGCTTGATGATGTGGCCCGCGCCTTGGATGAGAGCAGCGGGGATTCTCTCGAGCAGAACCGCCCGGCTTCGGCTCCTGTTCCGGTGGCCAGCCCCCAGAGGCTGCGGCGCTGGCTCACGCCAGTGAGCAGCGATGAATTTCCCAAAGCCTCCTGATGACTCTGTCCCTTAGGAACGGCCTGATCGTTTCTGTTCAGGCTCCTGAAGGCTCGCCGATGCGCCACCCGGATGTGATCGCCGCCATGGCCGACGCCTCACTCCGAAACGGGGCCCTTGGCGTGAGGTTGGAGAGCCCAGAGCACGTCGCTGCTGTACGCGAACGCTGTCCGAAGGCTTTGATCATTGGTCTCTGGAAGCGGTCTTGGCCTGATAGCTCGGTCTACATCACACCGCGTTGGCACGAAGTGAAGGCCATTTGGGGCGCTGGTGCCGATGTGGTGGCGCTGGATGCAACTGATCGGTTCCGGCCGCAGGCTGAGGAGCTGGAAAGCTTGGTCAAACGGGCCAAGGATGAACTGGGGGCTCCGTTGATGGCGGATGTTGACAGTGTGGAGAACGGCTTGAGAGCCGCGTCGTTGGGATGCGACTGGGTCGGCACCACCCTGTTCGGTTACACCGAATCCACCAGGGGGGCGAGACCACCTGGCTTGCATCTGTTGAAGCCTCTGCGTGCCCAGCTTCCAGCGGAAACAATTCTGATCTGTGAAGGGGGCATCGCGTCCCCGCAGACCGCCAGGAATGCCATCGGCGAGGGCGCCGATGCAGTGGTGGTGGGTACGGCGATCACGGGCGTGGATCTTCAGGTGGCGTCTTATCACCAGCACATCACCAGGCAAACTGTGTGAGTCCCGTGAGACCCGGCCGTGGATCGCCTGCTTGTTCTTCCGGTTGTGATGACCGGTTTTGTGTTCGGGCTGCCGATGGCCACTCTGCCGATGGGTGAGCTTCAGGCCCTCAATCGGGAGTTAGGGCAGCTTTGCCGTAAGCCACCCCAAGAGGCTTTGGCGGTGTGCCGTATTCACGCCCGCCTGATTCGCGCTCTCTGATCATCGGATCATGCGGGCCAAACGGGCGTGAGCGGGCTCACATCATTCCAGGCATGCCCATTCCACCCATACCGCCCATGCCACCCATGCCACCCATGCCACCCATGGGATCACCTCCGGGTGCAGGAGCTGCTGGAGGTTCGGGCTTGTCGGCCACCACCACTTCGGTGGTGATCAGCAGCGATGCGATGGAAACCGCATCCTGAAGGCCCAATCTCACCACTTTGGCGGCGTCAAGGATGCCAGCCTCCAGGAGGTTTTCATAAGCACCTGAGAGTGCATTGAAGCCCTGGCCGGTGCGCTGCACTTGCTCGACAACCACATCGCCATTGGCCCCTGCATTGATCGCGATCTGGCGAAGAGGTGCACTCAGAGCGCGACGCACAATCTCGACCCCGGTGCGCTGATCACCGTGCAGTTGATCAGCCAGCCCGCTCAAGGATCCGGCCAATTGGATCAACGTGCTGCCACCGCCGGCCACAATGCCTTCTTCAACAGCGGCTCTGGTGGCATTCAGGGCATCTTCGATCCGCAGTTTGCGGTTCTTGAGCTCGGTTTCCGTCGGAGCTCCGACCTTGATCACGGCCACACCGCCGGCGAGTTTGGCGATGCGCTCGTTGAGCTTCTCGCGGTCGTACTCGGAATCGGTGTTCTCCAATTCCCTGCGGATGGACGCCACGCGCTCAGCGACGGCATCACGGCTGTCTTCGCTGGCGACGATGGTGGTTTCTTCCTTGCTGATGGTGATGCGGCGGACCCGGCCGAGATCCTCCAGCGTCACCTTGTCGAGCGTCATCGCTCGGTCTTCGCTGATCACGGTTCCACCGGTGAGGATGGCAATGTCCGCGAGGGCGGCTTTGCGGCGCTCGCCAAAGGAGGGTGCGCGGACAGCAGCCACCTGAAGCACGCCGCGGTTTTTGTTCACCACCAGGGTTGCCAGGGCCTCTCCATCGACTTCCTCGGCCAGAATCACCAGGGGAGATCCTGTTTTTTGAACCGTCTCAAGAACCGGCACGAGATCAGCCACGGCACTGATCTTGCGATCGGTCAGCAGCAGCAGGGCATTTTCGAACTCACAGATCTGACGATCACCATCGGTGACGAAATAAGGCGAGCTGTAACCCCGGTCAAAGGCCATTCCTTCGGTCACCTCCAGCTCCGTGGCCAGAGACTTGGATTCCTCCACGGTGATCACCCCATCGACGGTGACCTTGTCCATGGCTTCAGCCACCATGCGACCAACTTCTTCATCGCCTCCGGCACTCACTGTGGCCACCTGACGGATGGCATCTCCACTGACGGACTGGCTGCGCTCAGCGAGACCTTCGACGATCAGAGCGACCGCTTTCTCCATGCCGCGACGGAGCTCGATCGGGCTGGCACCGGCTGCGGTGTTGCGTAGGCCTTCCTCGACCATGGCCTGAGCCAGAACGGTCGCTGTCGTGGTGCCATCACCCGCTTTGTCCTTCGTCTTCGACGCCACCTGTTGAATCAGTTTGGCCCCGATGTTTTCGAAAGGATCCTCAAGTTCAATCTCTTTGGCGATCGTGTCGCCGTCATTGACGATATCGGGAGCTCCGAAGCTTTTCTCCAGCACCACGTTGCGTCCACGGGGGCCGATCGTGACGCGCACGGCATCGGCCAGAGCATTCATGCCTCGCTCCAGTGCGGCGCGAGATTCATCCGAAAAACTGAGAAGTTTGGCCATGAGTGACACTTACCCGTTGGTCAATGTCCCACAGCGGCAGGTCTCCTCGGGCGGTTCCTGAAGTGGGGAAAGCCGAATCTTTCTCCGTTCAGGCCCACCAAAACCAAAGCTGCTCGGTAGCTTTAAACCATGAACGATTCGGGCGCGCTGTTCTTCGTTCTGATGACCGGTCTGGCCGGGATCATGGCGCTGGTTTACGTGCCACTGCGGATCTTTCTCACCGCGACGGAGCGAAGACGCCGGTACAAGCTGCTGCAGAAAATTCGCAGGCTGAGAGATGAGCTGGTGCAGCCGCTTGAACCGGGTGCAGCACCCTGAATTCTGAGATCGATCCGAGGGATTGAGATCAACCCATCACCATGCCGCCATCCACCTGCAGAACCTGCCCAGTGATGTAGGCCGCTGCCGAATCTGCGGCAAGGAAACGCACTGCCCCTGCCACCTGCTCCGGGGTCCCGAATGTTCCCAGGGGAATGGCTGTGAGAATGCCCTCGGCTTCAAGGTCCTTAGTCATGTCGGTGGCGATGAATCCAGGAGCCACCGCATTCACGGTGATTCCCCGGCTCGCCATTTCCTTCGCAGCACTGCGGGTCAGGCCCACCACACCGGCTTTGGCCGCGGCGTAATTGGCCTGCCCTGCATTGCCCATCAGGCCAACAACTGAGGTGATGTTGATGATCCGACCGCTTTTTTGCTTGAGCATTGGCCGGGTCACGGCGCGGGTGCAGAGAAACACTCCGGTGAGATTGAGATTGATCACCGCGTTCCAGTCGGCGGATTTCATCCTCATCAGCAGTCCGTCGCGTGTGATGCCCGCGTTGTTGACCAGCACATCGATGCGACCACTGCGCTCCAGCACCGTTTTGATCAATGCGTCCACGGCGTCTTCATCGGCCACGTCGGCCTGAAGGGCATAGGCCTTCTCTCCCATGCTCTCGATCTCCTTCACCACGGCTTCGGCCGCATCCGGGGAGCTGGCGTAATTCACCACCACTTCTGCGCCGCATTCAGCCAGGGCCAGAGCCACGGCACGCCCGATCCCCCGGCTGGCACCGGTCACGAGGGCGATTTGACCATCGAGGGTCCGGGTTGAGTTCATTCGATCTCTGCAGCCGAATGATCGTAAGCATCAACCCAAATCGGGCTTCAGCCAGATGCCGGTTCATTCAGGTGCGTGGCTCCGCCCATCGTTTCAACAGTGTCGAGGGCGTCTCCCAGGATCGTCCTGAACGCAGTGAGCTGATCTTGGCTGCCCATCACCACCAGCATCTGTCCTGGAGCCAGAGTCATGCTGCCGCTTGGATTGGCGGTGAGTGTGTTGTTTTCACGGATGGCAAGCAGCATGGCGCCACTCCGACGATCGAGCGCCAGCTCCGCCAGGCTGCGGTGGGAGAGATGGCTCATCAGCAGAGGATCCCGGCTCAATCGGAACTCCTCGATTTCGCAGTCAGTGCCAGCCAGTAGATCCATGAAGTCAACGGCGATGGGCCGCAGGGCCGTGGCTGCCATCACCCGGCCTCCTGCCACGTAGGGGCTCACCACCACGGAGGCTCCCGCCAGTTCCAGTTTGGAGGCGGCCTCATCGCTGTCGGCTCTGGCGATCAGCCGGCAGCTTTTGCGCAGACCCCTCGCGCTGAGAATCACATACAGATTGGCGGCATTGCTGGGTAGCGCCGCCACCAGGCTTCGACAGCGGTCGAGCCCTGCCTCCAGGAGTGTTTCATCGAGGGTTGCATCGGCCTGAAGCACTCGCAATCCTCGTTCCTGCGCGGCTCTCTGGCGTTTTGGATCCATTTCCACCACGAGAACCTGAACGTTCTCAAGCAGCAGCTGCTCACCGATCTCCTTACCGATCCGGCCATATCCACAGAGGATCACGTGGTCGTGCATGCGCCGCAGCAATCGACGAAATCGAATCTCCCGCAGCTGGCGGAAGTAGCCAGATTCTGACAGTCCCAGCACCCGTTGAATCGTGAGCTGGACCACCAAAAGCCCGCCGGCGATGATCAGCACGGTCACAAGGCGTCCTGCCTGGGACAACGGCTCCACCTCGCCATAGCCGATGGTGCTGATGGTGATCAGCACCATCCAGAGGCAGTCTCCCCAGTCCCAGCCTTCGGTGATGCGGTACCCAATGGCCCCACTGAGAATCACGGCTGTGAGCGCCATGATCGGCAGCAGCCATGGACGCGCCAGCAGCTGCAGATGGCGGCGACGTTGACCAGCTTTCATTTGATCAGAACCCGAGGGCTTTCATCACTTCCTCGGTGCTCAGGCCCTGACGATCGCCAGGCAGAACCCTGATGACGTCCCTTGAGGGCAGGGCATCGGCAGAGGAGCCCATCGCCACCAGGGGAACTCCGCAGTACGCCGTTAGCAGTTGGGTGATCGCGGAGCTGCTGAGAACAACATCGGCGCAGGCCACCGCTGCCGCACGTTGGGCGAATGGTGCTTGGGGGGTGAGGGTCTCGCAGCGCAGCTGTGGCAACCGCTCACGAATCCTCTCGGGCAACAACTGCCAACGATCTTCCGGCCAGTCGTTGGCGGCGTTATCTGGAGCCAACAGCAGCAGTGGTCCCTCCCCGAGCGGTTGTCGCTGGCGGGCTGTCTCCATGGCTTCGGCGGGCAGGCTGAGGCGGAAGTCGTCCGCCCTCAGGGACAGACCCAAAGGTTTGAGATACGACGCGAGTCGCTGGGGCTTCCATCCCTGGTCCGGAGAGACCACGGCTGTGCTCGAAAACCCTTCGGTTGCCACACGAACGGGGATATGGCTCATCGACAGCATCAGGTTGACCTGACGTCCGCTTGCGAAATTGAGGCAGGCCTGGAAGTCGGGTTCGCGCACGAGCCCTAGAAGGTTGGCCCACTCAGCGAGATTGGGATTTCCCGCAAAGGGGAAGGGAATCACTTTCTCAACCGATGGAAGCAAGCTCCATAGCGCCCGATGGGATGGCTCGCAGGCCACCTGAATCTGGGCTTCGAGCTGTTCGGCGACGGCGGCGAGGGCAGGAAGACGCTCCAGCTGCTGCAGCAGGCTTCCGGGGCTGAGAGCAAGAACGCGCATGAAGCGGCAGCACAGGGGGTGCGTGCTGATTGTATGGAGGCCGTTTCAGCCTGCCGTCAGCAGGAGTCGCTTGTGCATCTGTTGATTGCTGCAGCGGGTAGTGGCCGGCGTATGGGGGCGGATCGCAACAAGCTTCTGCTTGCTGTGCATGGGCGACCCGTCCTCGCGTGGACCTTGGAAGCCGCCGGCGCTGCGGCGTCCATTGATTGGATCGGTGTGATCGGTCAACCGGTGGACCAACCCGCCATGGCGGCCTTGTTTCACCATGCAGGGCAACCAGTGACCTGGATTGAGGGGGGCAGCACCCGGCAGGAGTCGGTGGAGCGAGGTCTGCAGGCATTGCCCAGGGATGCACGCCACGTGCTCATTCATGACGGTGCCCGTTGTCTTGTTTCTCCACAGGTGTTCAATCGCTGTGCTGAAGCACTTCTGAAGGGCGGTGCGGTCATTGCCGCGACTCCGGTGACTGACACCATCAAGCGTGTTGACTCCCAAGGCGTGATCACTGACACTCCCGATCGTTCTGAGCTCTGGGCCGCCCAGACGCCCCAGGGATTCTCGGTGTCAGAACTGCGCGAAGGTCATGCCCAGGCGAGAGCCCGAAACTGGGTCGTAACGGACGATGCCTCGTTGTTTGAGCGTCTCGGATGGCCGGTGCGGGTGCTCGATGCAGGGCCAGGAAACATCAAGGTGACCACACCGTTCGATCTCACCGTGGCAGCGGCCGTGATGGCTCAGCGCTGATTCGGACGTTCAAGGCTCAGAGTTCCCCGGTCGGCGTCCAGCCTGGCTGGAACGCCCATCGGCAGAGCTGCATTGCCTCCTTGGCCATGCCCTACCGGCAACCCCGAAATCACGGGAATGCCCAGATCGAGAGTGCGCTCCTTCAGGACCTGCTCCAGGCTGAAGGTTTGTTCCGCGTTGGCTGAGAGGTTGGCATCATCACAACCGCTGAACCGCCCCAGTCCAATCCCTGCCAGGCCCTGAAGAGTGCCCGTCAGTCGCCAGTGCGTCAGCATCCGGTCCAGGCGGTAAGGGGCTTCACCCACGTCCTCGATCACGAGGATCATTCCCCTCAGATCCGGTAGGTGGGAACTGCCCAACAGGTGAGATGCCACGGTCAGATTGACGGTGATCAATGGGCCTTGGGCTTTCCCACCCACCCAGGTCTCCCCATGGAGATCAGGTGCTGTCCGATCGAAGAGCAATTCCTGGAGGCGTTGCTGGCTCCAGTCGGGTTCATCGGCCAGCGTTGTGACCAACGGTCCGTGCACGCCGCCTCCCACGCCCTGGGCAAGCCTTGAGCAGAGCAGGGATGTGATGTCAGAGAACCCCAGCAGCCAGCCAGGGCTCCAAGGCCATGGGTGTTCGAGCAGTCGTGCTGCTCCCCAACCTCCCCGGGCGCAAGCCAGCAGGGGTGGGGACTGTCGCTGATCGAGGTCGGCTCTGCGTTGCTGGTCGGTTCCAGCCAGATAGCCCCAGTGCCGAGCATCAAGCTGATGGGGTTGCACCTCCAGTCCCCAGGATTCGAACACGGCGATTCCTCGATGCAGGCTGTCGTCGTTGCGGAGAGCCGAACTGGGCGCCGTGATGGCAAAGGCATCGCCGCGATTGAGTGACGGCGGTTGAACAACCGGAACCTTGGCGTGTGGCATCAACCCAACCGGCTGAGGATCACCCCGGCGAGTAACAAGCTGCCGATTTGCACTTGTCGGGCGAAATGTTTGGCGTACACCGAGGCTGCTTGCTGCTCCTTCGCCTTCAAGGGAAGTGTTGAACGCCAGAAGCCGATGCAGGCAACACTCCAAAAGATCCAGAAAACCACCCCCGCTTGGGTCGCGGCGGCGGCTATAGCGAGCCCTGCGGCCGTCAGGCCATAGCCAGCGCGTACAACCTTCACCGCGGAATGTCCGAGAGTCAATGCGCTGCTGCGCAGCTTGAGCGTGGCGTCGTCAGGGCGGTCCGCCATCGCGTACACGGTGTCGAAGCTGAAGGTCCAGCAGAACGTCGCCCCCCAGGTTGCGATCAGCGGCAGGCTGAAACTTAAAGACCCAGTGGCTGCAGCCCACGGAATCAGCACGGCGAAGCCCCAGCAGATTGCAAGGATGGCCTGTGGAAAGGGAAACCAGCGCTTGGCGGAGGGGTAAAGGAGGATCGGTGGTAAGGCCAAAACCGCCAATTGGAGGCAGAGCAGTCGCACGTCTGCAGGCAGGCTGATCACCACCATCAGCGACAGCGTCAGCAGAACAGCCAGCAGAGTGAAGGCCTGCACACGATTGAGATCGCCACGGGCTAAGGGTCTTTGACTGGTGCGTGCGACTTCACGGTCGATTCTCTGGTCCCAGAGGTCGTTGGCAACGCAGCCTGCCGCACTGACGGCGAGACCTCCGATCAGGATCTGCAGGATCAGCCGCAGGGATGGTGTTCCGGATGGATTCAGCCAAAGGCTCCATCCGGCTGGAATGAGAAGAATCAGACGGCCACTGGGTTTATTCCAGCGCAGCAGGGCTACCCAGGGGGACGTGAGGCGGGAGGAGAGCGTGCCGGTCACGGACTGGGCTGACGGACTTGAATTTCTCAAACCTTAATCAGCGCCGGTGTCCCCTGGTGCCGATGGCAAAGTGGGCTGGTTTCCATCCCGGTGCTCCATGCCAGGTGCCGAGCCTTTTCTTGAGACTGTGATGGACAAGAACAGCCGTCAGCTCAATCAGGAGTTATCCGACGCCTCTCCGTTCGGGGAACGCCTAAGGCAGGTTGCTGCCATCGATGTCGGCACGAATTCCACCCACCTGTTGGTGGCATCCGTAGATGTTGCGTTGGGAACGTTCAGCATCGAGCTTGCCGAGAAATCCACCACACGGTTGGGTGAAAAGGACCCAGACACCGGCGAGCTGACACCAGAAGCGATGGAACGAGGGCTTGCAAGCCTTCGCCGCTTTAAGGAACTGGCGATCAGTCACCAGGTGGAGCAGATTGTGATCGCAGCCACCAGTGCTGTTCGTGAAGCTCCCAACGGTCGGGATTTTCTGCAGACGGTGCAGGATCAGATCGGGCTCGATGTGGATCTGGTGAGCGGTCCGGAGGAGGCTCGGCTGATCTATCTCGGGGTTCTGTCTGGGATGCCCTTCGGCGATCGTCCCCATCTTGTGCTGGACATTGGCGGCGGATCCACCGAGTTGATCCTTGCGGATGGTCGTGATGCCCGTGCTCTGACGAGCACTCGGGTGGGTGCGGTGCGTTTGCAGAGAGATTTCGTGAAGGACGATCCAATCCCACCGCATCGGCGATCGTTTCTTCAGGCGTTCATTCAGGGATCACTTGAGCCAGCTGTCGACAAGGTTCACCGACGGATCAAACCGGGTGAGACCCCTGTGCTGGTCGCGACCAGTGGCACGGCCATGGCCATTGGTGCGCTGGCAGCCACTGAAGACGATCGGCCGCCGCTGAAGCTGCATGGCTACAAGGTTTCCAAGCAGCGCTTGGATCGCGTGGTGGAGCGCCTGGTGGTGATGACACCTGAGCAACGGCGGGACCTGGCACCGATCAACGACAGACGGGCGGAGATCATTGTTCCTGGAGCCTTGATTCTGCAAACCACCATGCAAATGCTGGGTGTTGGAGAGCTGGTTCTCAGTGAAAGGGCCCTGAGGGAAGGGCTGATCGTGGACTGGATGCTGCGTCATGGACTGCTGGAGGACCGCTTCAGCTTTCAGAGCAGCATCCGCCAGCGCACGGTGATGCATCAGGCTCAGCGATTTGCTGTCAACCGGGTCCGGGCGGAACGCGTCGCCAGTCATGCCCTCAGTCTTTACGACAGCACGCAGGGGTGTCTGCACCGTGATGACGGTTCAGGCCGTGATCTGTTGTGGGCGGCTGCCTTGCTGCATGCCTGCGGCCAACACATCAATCTCAGCGCCTACCACAAGCATTCTTGGTACCTGATCAGGCACGGAGAACTGCTTGGTTACTCAGAATCCGAGCATCTGATGATCGCGGCGATCGCGCGCTACCACCGCCGCAGCTTGCCCAAGAAACGACATGAAGCCTGGCAGGCATTGCAGACACGCCAAAACCGACGAACAGTCTCTGAAATGGCTTTGTTGCTTCGATTGGCAGCCGCTCTGGATCGGCGCCCGGACCCTGTTGTGAAAACACTTTCTGTGGAGTTCACGTCCAGTTCAGTGACCCTCGAACTCGTCCCAGAGCGCCTGAATCAGAATCTCAGTCTCGAGCAGTGGAGCTTGGAAAGCTGTGAAGCGATTGTCCGGGAGGTCACCGGACTCAACCTGAAGATCAGGATTCAGGAGTGATCTTGTGCCAGCGAATATCGCTGATATCACCAAGTGGTTCGGGGGGGTTATCGCCAATGCTGAGTAAAACGAGATCAGGGCGTCCTGCATAGATCTCGTCTCCTGGGTTGACAGCCAGTGGACTCTCTCCGTCAAGTGTCCCCTCGTAAACCGTCTCGCGATTGGCATTGCGGACTTCCAGCCAGCTTGGTTCCCGACTCGTAATGGACAGAGAAGGAGCTTCGGATGACTGGATCAGCGAGGAATCCGGCTCTGTTGTCATCACTGGCTCAGGGATCTCTTGAGTAGGTGGACGCAACGTTGTGTTTGAGGCCACTGCAGGAGGCGAGATCTGCCGCTGTTTGGCGAACACCAAAGCACTGCCAACTCCAACGCCAGCGAAGAGGGCGATGATTGCCGAAACCTTCCAGATTGTCGTCGATAGGTTTGATTCAGACCGTGCTGGAGATGGCTTGTCTCGGGAGACAAGAGGGGACGGGGTGGAGGGAGTCAACTGATGCGATCTTTCGGCTTGCCCCTCTGCCATCGCGATGCTCAGCTCATGGACGAGCGGGTCTGCATCAATCTGAAGCCTGGCCGCCACACGTCGGGTCATGGCCTTGATGAAAACCGGTTCAGGCAATCGGTCCCGCTCACCCTTTTCAAGAGCATCGAGCTGCTCGTGCCCCATGTGCAGGGAGTCAGCAAGTTGTGCGCCACTCAGACCCGCCGCTTCCCTCGCCGAGCGCAGTTGGCTGCCGACAGTCACCAGCTTGGACGCTGTCTCATGCCTAGCTTTGTCACCTGACTGCTCAGAGCGCATTGGGGGACAGATTCTCTGAATTCGTCCGAACATAATGGTGATCTCGGTTCTTGTCAGTCAGATCGCGCACTAACAGTCACGCCATTGCGAATGGCTGGAGTTGCAGCAGAAATCATGGGCGATACTGGATTCGAACCAGTGACCCCTTCCGTGTGAAGGAAGTGCGCTACCACTGTGCTAATCGCCCGCACAACGTAATCTTAAACCACCAGATGCTGCCCAGTCTTAGCCCCGTGGTCTGAAGAGGTGGTCGTGATCGGGAGAATAAAGCCGCGACCGATCGGAACTGTTTCGTTCTCGTAGAGCAGGGCTGATCACATACAACGTGGTGCGGATCAGGTTCCGTGCCCTCGTTGCATCAGCCATTGCCTCAAGCGGAACCACATCGATTGACTGATCGGGCCAGCTCACCCGGTAGCCGATCGCGACAGGAGTGTCAGCGGGGTAATGCTTGAGGAGCGTGGACTGAACCTCATCAACATGCCGCGCACTGAGGTAAAGGCACAGAGAAGCTCTCAATCTGGCGAGATCATTCAGTTGTTCCCGCTCAGGAACCCCTGTGCGGCCGCCGGTGCGACCGAGCACGATCGTCTGCACGATTCCGGGAATCGTGAGCTCCGCATTGATGGCCGCTGCGGTGGCTTGATAAGCACTTATCCCAGGCACAACCTCCACCGTGATGTCGGCATCGGCGAGTGCGCAGATCTGTTCGTTCAGAGCGCTGTAAAGGCAGGGATCGCCGTCATGAAGACGGACAACACGCAACCCCTGGCTTGACCGATCGATCATCAGGGGGATGACCTGTTCGAGGGTGAGTGTGCTGGTGCGGATTCGCTCGCAATGGTCCGGTGCTAAGGCGGCGATCTGCGGCGATATGAGGGAATCGGTCCAGATCAGCACATCCGCCGACTGAATTCTCTGTTCAGCTCTGCGGGTGAGTAAGTCGGGAGCACCGGGGCCGGCGCCAACGATGGAAATGGTTGTCATGAAGGGTCGACGCGGCGGAGACCAGGATCTGGAAGTGGTGCGCGGCGTCCGTAGAGCCAAAACAGTCCAGCAGAAGCCAAGGCCATCAGAGCGAGGCTCATCAACTGGGCAATCCGCAGGCCGCCCTCGCAGAACGGTGGCTGACCTCCCAGGCAGAGCGGATCAATGCGCAGACCCTCAATCCAGACGCGTCCGAGGCTGTATCCGAGGAGATAAAAGCAGCTCAAGGCTCCAGCTGGTAGCTGAATTCGGCCTCGCTGTCCAAGTCTGAACAAAACAATGAGGCCGATGAACAGAGCCAGATTCCAGAGAGATTCGTAGAGAAATGTGGGGTGGAAATATTCTGAATCTGCGAAAATCTTCGGTCTGTTGGCAAACGGAATCAGGAGTTTCCAGGGAAGATCCGTGGGAACTCCGAAGGCTTCTGAGTTGAAAAAATTGCCCCACCGACCGATGGCCTGCCCGAGAATCACCGATGGCACCAGAACATCGAGAACATCCCAGAAGGAAACGCGTCGCCACCTGCAGAACACGATCACCGAGAGCGTTCCTGCGATCAACGCTCCATGGATGGCAATTCCACCCCGCCAGATGGCGAAAGCGTCCCACCATGAACCTTGATAGGTTCTCCACTCAAAGGCCACGTAATACATCCGAGCACCCACAACGGAGGCGAGCACAAGGATGGGCAGGAGATCGCTGATCAAAGAGCCATCAAGACCACGTTGACGGGCAAGCCAGCTGGAGAGATTGAGGCCAATCAGCACGGCCAGGGCGATGAGCAGGCCATACCAACGAAGAACGAAAGGCCCGAGCTGAAAAAGCTCGGGCCCAGGGGAGGTGAAGACGGCAGGAATCAACACCGAATTCAAAAGCCCTCCGCAGCCTGCACTTTCTCAAACTGCTTTTTCTTCAGCACCAGCATGATCTGGGCCAGGGCCACGGCTGCGAAGAAGGCCAGCAGTCCGTAGATACGCACGGGGTTCTGGAGCACAACTTCGGTATCGAGTTGTCCAAAGCCGCCCACATTGGGATCGTTGCTGATGGGAGCACCCGCCTCAACGGCATCGCCGACGGACACGATCAGTGCTGGTCCAACAGGAACGGTTTCGGACAGCTCACTGCCATCAGCTGAAGCGATGGTTACCACGCTGGATCCGTTCTCACCTGCTTCGATGGAACTCACAGTTCCGGTGGACGGCGCTGTGTAGACGGCGTTGTTGCTCTTTTCACCCGTGGGATACACCTGGCCACGGCCCCGGTTGCCCCCCACGTGAATGGAGTATTTGCCGAAATGGATGTTGCTGTCAGTGGCAGGATCCGGTGACAGCACTGGGAAGACGATCTCCTGGTGCTGATCACCGGGGATTGGACCCACAAGGATCACATTGGGCTGATCATCGCTGTATTCAGAGAAGTAAACGCCCTCGGTTTCTTCCTTGATGTCATCCGTCCAGCGGTCTTGCGGTGCCAGGGTGAAACCATCGGGCAGCATCACGACAGCTCCGACCTGGAGGGGCACTTCACTGCCATCAGCACCAATTTCCGGGACAGCGGTGTCGTAGGGAATCTTCACGACAGCTTTGAACACGCTGTCGGGCAAGACCGACTGGGGTACCTCGGCTTGGGTCAGTTTTTGAGCGAGGTGGCAGTTGGCGCAAACGATTTTCCCCGTGGCTTCCCTAGGAGAGTCGTAGTTCTGCTGGGCCCAGAAGGGGTAGGCCCAACTGGTGGTGGGAGCGGTCAGCACTGTGACGCCCACGATCAGGGCGGCGAACAGAGGTGAGAGGAGGCGACGCATTGGTGGCTGGAAACGAAGAGGGGCAGGAAAAGCGGAGGTAATCAGGCCCACCAGGGCTTGTCGCCCGTGCGGAAATCGGTGTCCGTCCATTGGCTCACGAACACGTTGTCGTTTTCGACGCTCACATTGGCCAGGGCGAGCGAGAGGGGCGCGGGACCTCTCACGACTTTGCCAGTGGCGTCGTATTGGCTGCCGTGGCAGGGGCACATGAATTTGTTGGCTCCGCTGTTCCAGGGCACAACGCAACCGAGGTGCGTGCAGATGGCGTTGATGCCGTAGCTACCGATGGCATCGTCGCCCTCAACGATCAGATAGGTGGGATCGCCCTTGAGACCCTGCACAAGGCTGCGGTCTCCCTCCGGGTGAGAGCTCAACCAACCGCTGGCGGTGACTGCATTCCCGAGTTCATCCTTGGCACTGGTGCCGCCACCGCTGCCTGCGGCGCGGGGAGGGATGAAGTAGTTCACAACCGGGTAGAGAGCACCGAGCGCAACACCTGTGACCGACCCGAAGGTCAGCAGATTCATGAACTGCCTGCGCCCCATTCCGGGCACATCACCTGCTGGCATTTGGGTCATGACGGACTGTCAATCGGCACTGGATGGCGTTCATTATGGATGCATTGGGTCCTGTCAGTCTTTGCGGCGACTGGGATTTTCATCGATGTTCAAGGACGGCTTCGTGATGCCCCAGGCTGCCTCTCCCACACCGGCTGCACCGCTTAGTGCTGAGGAGGTCGTCGCCCTCTTCCGGTCCCGCTGGCAGGCCAGTTACGACATGCAGATTGTTACGCGCCGTCGTCGTTTGTACGTGCAGGTGATGTGGGCTTATCTCGAACAGCAGTCCTTCCCCCTCACGGAAGACGCCTATCAAGAGCATCTGGCTGAGGTTCTCGAAGTAGTGAACAGGCTCGGTGAGGCAGCGGCCGTGCGGGCCTGGCTGCAGACAACGAAGGACCGCCCTCGGCTTGGGAAAGCCCTCAGCCTGCAGCTGCCGGGGGAGGGTCGATTGGAGGAGTTTCTGCTTTGAATCGCTGCACAACTGCCACCAGCAAGACCCCGATGAGAAACAGGGCTGTGATCGCTCCTCCCAGAAGCAGCATGGTGATTGGGTCCGTGGAGGGTGTGAGCACCGCACCGGCCAGGGCGGAGGTGAGCACCACCCATCGCCAGGCCGAAA
Source organism: Synechococcus sp. MEDNS5 (assembly GCF_014279875.1). Classification (NCBI taxonomy): domain Bacteria; kingdom Bacillati; phylum Cyanobacteriota; class Cyanophyceae; order Synechococcales; family Synechococcaceae; genus Synechococcus; species Synechococcus sp. MEDNS5. The sequence goes on along the minus strand of NZ_CP047952.1, from coordinate 1,747,143 downwards.
GCATCCGCTTCCAGTTCACCAAGCCGAAGGCACCAAGCAGCAACTGGAGCACTGGTAACTGAAAGGCCAGTCCTGTGGACAGCATCAAGAGCAGCACGAAATCGAGGTAGCGCTCGATCGACCAGATCGGTTCCACCACGTCGGCTCCATAGCTCACCAGAAAACTGAGGGCCGCCGGCACCAGAGCCCACCAGGCGAAGCCCAGTCCGGCCAGAAACAGCACCGCTGATCCTGCAACGGCGGGGGCAATCAGGCGACGTTCGTTGCGCGTGAGTCCAGGGAGAACGAAGGCCAGTCCCTGATACAGCACGTAAGGAAGCGCCAGGGTGAGCCCGGCATAGCCAGCCACCTTGAACGATACGAACAGGAACTCGCCCGGTGCCAGTTGGAGAAAGCGGATTGACCCTGCGGGCTCCTCCAGCAGTCGGACCAACGGCCTCACGGCCAGCAGACAGGCGAGAGCGCTGACTGCAACAGCGAGAAGGCTGCGAAACACCCTCTGCCGGAGCTCCTCGAGATGGTCCACCAGCGGCATCTCAACGTCATTCACCGCATCGCCCGTTGCCGTCACCTTGATGGGCGGAGGCGGTGGAAGAACGCTGGATTCGTTGGGGTCGGAGGGCTTCAGATCAAGAATCTGTTCAAGCCTCAGGCTAAGAGTTCTCTTCCCTCAAGTTGGCGCCTGGCCCGGTCAGGCTCTGCCCAGAGCAGTTCTGCATTTCGATGACGCACGGTTCCGGGCAGGGCTCCGGGAATGCGCTGAAGGGCATCGACCGCCGCCATCACCACGGGGACGGTGCGATTGCCCCGGGCACGACTGAACCATGCAGCCAGATCGGCAGCCTGTTGGATGGCTTCTTCGGATGCAGGCGCTATCGAGGCTTTCAACACCACATGACTGCCTGGACATTCCTGAGCGTGAAACCAGAGATCGCCATCTCTGGCTTGACGCAAGCTGATCCATTCGTTCTGGCGGTGGTTGCGGCCCACCTGGATCGTCAGTCCATCACTGGTGTTGATCTCAAGCGGCTGAGGCTGCCCCGTCGGTGAACTGCCACGGCGACGTCGCTGTCGTGGGGCCAACAACTCCTCCAGTTCTTGATGAAGATCCTTCAGTTGCAGACTGCGCTCATCGGGATTGTCCCAGTCAGCACAGGTGAGATCCTCCAAAAAACTTTCACTGCCTTCGATCAGCATCAGACGTCGGTCGTGATGCTGGAGTCGCTCTTCGATCAGGGGAACGGCCCGTCGCAGGCGCCGAGCTCGGTGGTAGAGCTTCTGAGCACGGGTGATCGTGTCGCGATCAGGATCCGGTTGGCACAGCAGCTGATCCGCTTCCGACTGAAGGGTTGCGGCACCTGCGGTGTCCTGCAGCCGTTGCTTCTGCTCGTCGCGTTGGGCCTGTTCCCGCTCGCGACATTGTTGGAGTCGCTGTTGCAGGTTGCCGATCTCGCGCGAAAGTCGGCGCTTTGTCACATGGTCTTGGTAATAGCAACCCAGCCTGAGACTGAGCACCCCCTGATCCCTGCCCGCAAGGGGTGGTTCGTTCCAGACGCGAAAACCGCTGCCCTCCAGCTGCAGAGAAAACGTTTCTTCGTTGAGATGGTGCAGCCAGCAGCCCCAGCGCTCATGGAGGCGTTGCCATTGCGATTCGGAAATGTCGCTGACCAGCTGTTCCTTCAAGGTCTTCCCGTGGCTGTCGAGCGACCCGGGGAAGGTGGTGAGCTGGGTTGCTAACGCTGGGCTGATTCCCTGATAGGTCTCGCGAAGTGCTTTGCCAAGGGGAATCGGCAGCAGGGAGAGCCGGCGCTTCCACTGATCAAAAGGTTCATCACAGCTTGGTGGCAGACCCTGAAGCGGTGGAGGTGGGGTATAGAAATCACCAGTGCTGAGCGGGCGGATCCTGGACTGGTGTTGCCGCACCTGACGGCCGATCGCGGTGATGCGTTTCTGTTCATCCAAGAGCAACAGGTTGCTGTGGCGTCCCATCAGTTCGAGAACCAGGGTTCGCACGGGGGGGCTGCCGGGGCGTGGCGCCAGATGAAAGAACACAACACGTTCGAAGTCATGTTGTTCGAGCTCCACCAGAGCCAGTTGCCTCAACCCGTGCTGAACCTGCTGGGCCAGGGTGCTCCCTCCGCCAAGACGTCGCGGGGCATCGATCTGTACGAGCCTCGCGGATTCCGCCTGCCAGCTGAGCTCAAGCCAAACCATGCCTTGCAGGGTTCGGAAGCCCAGCTGGAGCGCATGGGCATCGGGTTGCTGCGCCTTTTCAAATCGGCTCGGCAACACCCGGTCGCGCAGATCCTTCAGCACCGCTTTCAGAGCGGTCAGGTCCATCACCTGGAGCGTGCTGATTGCCATCCGCGCGTGCTGGTCCGGTGAGTTAGGTGCCTTCCTACCCTGCAGCCTGACTGCAGACAAGCGATGGCATCGTCTCAAGCCACTGCCCGGCTCGCGTTGCTCACCGGACCCAGCGGTGTCGGTAAGGGCACGCTGGTCGCCCGCTTGCAGGAGCGCCATCCCAATCTGTGGTTATCGGTGTCGGCCACCACACGGGCCCCCCGGGCGGGTGAGCAAAACGGTGTGCACTACTTCTTCAAGACACGCCAAGACTTCGATGCTCTGGTCAGCAGTGGTGGTTTGTTGGAGTGGGCTGAATTCGCCGGTCATTGCTACGGCACTCCTCGTCTGCCCGTGGAAGAACGGCTTGGCGCAGGAACTCCCGTTCTTCTGGAAATCGAATTGGAGGGCGCCCGCCAGGTGAGAAAGAGTTTTCCCGAGGCTCTACAGATCTTTTTGGCGCCACCGAGTTTCGAGGAGCTGGAACGGCGCATCCGGGGCCGGGCCACTGAATCCGCGGATGCGATTCAACGCCGCTTGGAGAGAGCGCGCGCCGAACTGGATGCCCAGTCTGAATTTGATGCCGTTGTTGTGAATGATGATCTCGACACAGCCCTTTCGGAGCTCGAGGGGTTGATGGGACTTTCGGGATAACGCTGAATTAACGCCAAAGAAAAGAGGGCCCGAGGCCCTCTACACGTTCATTGATGGAATGACATTTATGGGTGGAACAGGAGATCAGGGAAGAATCGATTCCACTCAATCAGAATTCCAGCTGTGAGTGTGAACCAAATGGCTGCAACCACTGGTGCAGTTGTGAGAAATTTCTGCATCGATCGGAAATGTTGGTGAAGGTTTGAGAGCTGAAAAGCTTTAGCGAGGAGACACGGTGATCTTGTTGTCGCTTTCAAGCAGCTTTCCACTGGTGAGTTCTCCGAACGCTGCAATGGGCCATGTGGCGGCAGCGATGCAGGATTTCAGCGCCAGGGGGAGGTCGATCTGGATCTCCTTGGTGTACTGCTCCTTGGTTCCGCGGGTGGCTTTCAGATATTCACGGCCGGCCCAGCCGATGGTGCCAGCGATGTAGAGAAACATCAGGCCTGGCAGTACAAATTCGCCGGCATGATCCCAGCGACCATCAACGATGAGGTGGGGCAGCCCGTCCTCACCACACACGGCTTGGCTGTACATCTCAAACCTGGCTTTGGCTTGGGCTGTGGTGGCTGCGCTGGCACGTTGCTGGAAACGGGCGCTTTCAGCGCAAGGGGTCAGGCCTGCAACATCGGCCTTGGCGACCGGTGCAAAGCCAAACACCAGCAGGGCCGAGAGCGCTAGAGCGAAAAGACGACGCATCGGAACGGTTCCTGTTAAGCCTGCCCCGGAGCGGCAGGATGTCACAAGCGGACAGTAGTGGAGGGTTTCGGCCTGAATGCCCAAGGTGCTTGCGCTCGAAACAAGTTGTGACGAGTCGGCCGCAGCTGTTGTGGAGCTCTGTGCCGGCCGAACGGAGGTGCTGGCTCACCGCATCGCCTCCCAGGTCGAGGAGCATGCCCAGTGGGGAGGCGTTGTCCCCGAAATCGCCTCCAGACGCCATGTGGAGGCCCTGCCGCACCTCATCGGCGCGGTGCTGGACGACGCAGGTCAAACGGTGGCAGAAATGGATGCCGTGGCTGCAACCGTGACGCCGGGGCTGGTGGGGGCCCTGATGGTGGGTTCGGTGACAGGGCGCACCCTGGCGGCCCTTCATGGCAAGCCCTTCATGGGAGTGCATCACCTGGAGGCGCACCTTGCCTCAGTGCGTCTGGCCTCATCACCTCCCGAGCCTCCCTACGTCGTGCTCTTGGTCAGTGGCGGACATACCGAACTGATCCTGGTGGCGATCGACGGCGGCCTGCAACGGCTGGGGCGTAGCCATGACGATGCGGCTGGAGAAGCTTTCGACAAAGTGGCCCGTTTGCTAGGGCTGGCCTACCCAGGTGGTCCTGCCATCCAGGCGGCTGCCAGAGATGGCGATCCCAAGCGGTTTTCCCTTCCCAAAGGACGGGTGTCCCGTCCGGAGGGTGGGTTCTATCCCTTCGACTTCTCGTTCAGCGGTCTCAAGACGGCCATGCTTCGGCAGGTGGAGAGCCTGAGGGCTCAGAGTGATGCGCTGCCCCTCGAGGATCTCGCTGCAAGCTTCGAGCAGGTTGTGGTGGATGTGCTGGTGGAGCGCAGCCTGCGGTGCTGTCTTGATCGAGGCCTGCACACACTGGTGATGGTGGGCGGGGTGGCTGCGAATGTCAGGCTGCGTGGACAAATGGAGCGGCATGGACGGGAGCGTGGGGTTTCCGTCCACCTCGCGCCTCTGGCGTACTGCACCGACAACGCTGCGATGGTCGGTGCCGCCGCCTTAGGTCGGCTTCAAGCCGGATGGGGCGCGAGTTCCATCCGGCTTGGAGTTTCAGCCCGCTGGCCCTTGGAGGCTGGAGGAGATCTCTATGCCCAGGATCCACAGTTTTAAGAGTTTCGGGAATAATGTTGAAGCAGGAGCTTTCTGGTGATGGTGGTTGAGTCCGAGTCCCAGCAACGGCAGCAATCACAGCCGGTTGATGCGGGTGAGCTCAATGAGTGGCGCCGCGGCTTCACCCCTCAAGCTGAAATCTGGAATGGGCGTCTGGCCATGCTGGGCCTGTCCCTTGGGTTGCTGACGCTCATTCTCGTCAGACTTTTTAGTGAAGGAATATCTGCAAGCTGAAGGCGCTCAGCTACCGGCGGTTCACGCGCTCCTCCCACGGATGGCTTGCGACAGCTCATTCGGTTTGAGGCTGACGGCAATCGCGTCCTGGGATTGGATCCGTCCGGCTACGACCAGCTCCAGCAGGGATTGATTGCTGGTCACCATCCCATCGAAGCCGCTGCGCTCCATAATTTCCTCTACCTCTTCGAGGGCTCCACGCTGGATGTAGTCCTTGCAGGCCTCCGTATTGATCAGGATGTCGTGATACGCAGCTCGTTTTCCATCGTTGGTTCGGATCAACCCCTGGGCAATCACACCCAGAAGGGATTCCGATAGCGAGCGGCGAACGCTGTCTTGATCCTCAGGGGCGAAGAGCCCAAGGACGCGTTCGACTGTTTTTACTGCCGAATTGGTGTGAAGCGTCCCGAACACAAGGTGGCCCGTTTGGGATGCTTCGAGAGCCGTGCTCAAGGTTTCGCGATCACGGATCTCACCCACCAAGATCACGTCTGGATCCTCTCTTAACGCTGCTCTCAGAGCGTTGTGAAACTGCAATGTATGCAGACCCACTTCCCGGTGCCTGATCAGCGAGCGCTGACTCTGATGAACAAACTCCACAGGGTCTTCAATCGTGAGGATGTGGCGTGTCTGATGGCGGTTGATCCAGTCAATCATTGCCGCAAGAGTGGTGCTTTTTCCTGATCCAGTTGGTCCGGTCACTAACACCAGTCCCTTGGGACGTGACGAGAGTTCCCGCAGCACCTCGGGAAGTTTCAGATCTTCAAGCGTGAGGATCGTCTGAGGAATTAACCGCAGAACCATGGCGGGTCCCAGCAGCGAATCCAGGAGGTTGATCCGAACCCTGACAAATGGGAACGCATGGGAGCCGTCGAATTCCTTCGTCTGCTGAAAGAGATCAATCTGCTGGGGCGTGAGTATTTCCCTGAGCCAGCGATGAAACGTGCTCGGATCTGTGATCGGCCACTCTGTTTGCAGCATCTCTCCGCGGGCGCGGAAGCGCGGGATTTCCCCCACACCGAGGTGCACGTCGGAGTGGCCCTTGTCTTGGGCCATCCGCACGATGTCCTCAAGGCTTGGTGATCCCTTGGCTGACGACGTCGGTGAAGGCTTCAGTGATGCAGGCGCCGCAGATGAGGGGCTATGGGTGGGGGCCGCAACAGGTTGGGGCGGAAAACCCGGGGGGAAGATCGGTTGATTCATCGGCTTCCGCTTCTTTCTTGCCTCAGCTTCGCCACTGCTGCTGCCGTGGCAAGTGAGGGTCGGCTGGGAGCTCTCTAAATCGCGCTTAGGATCCCGCCACCGATCCTGCGTTTATGGCGGCCAAACCTCGCGTCACCATTGTGCTCGGCACGCGGCCGGAAGCCATCAAACTGGCTCCGGTCATCCAGGAATTCCGAGCCTGCTCGGCATTGGAAACCCGCGTTGTGCTCACTGGGCAGCATCGGGAGATGGTGACCCAGGTGATGGACCTTTTCCAGCTCACCGCCGATCAGGATCTCGACCTGATGGCCCCCCGTCAGACGCTGACGCACGTCACCTGTGCGGCATTGCAGGGGCTCCGCGACGATTTTCAAGCCTTCCCTCCGCAAATGGTGTTGGTGCAGGGAGACACCACCACGGCCTTCGCGGCGGCTCTTGCTGCGTTTTATGAGCAGATCCCTGTTGGGCACGTGGAGGCAGGCCTGCGCACCGACAACCTCCTTGATCCCTTCCCTGAAGAAGCCAATCGCAGGCTGATCTCCCAGGTGGCTCAGCTGCATTTCGCTCCGACGCAGCGTTCCCAGGCCAATCTCGAGGCCTCGAGCGTTGTCGGTCGGGTCATGGTCACTGGCAATACGGTGATTGATGCGCTGCTGCGCATGGCTGAGCGCGCCCCTGAGCTCACCGACCTGCCCCTCGACTGGGCCAACCAGCGCGTCATCCTTGCCACCGTGCATCGCCGGGAGAACTGGGGGGATCGCCTGCGCAGCATCGCTGAAGGAATGTTGGCGGTGCTGGAGTCCCATCCCGACACCACACTCCTGCTGCCCCTGCACCGGAATCCCACCGTGCGCGAGCCTCTTCAGGATCTGCTTGGTAGCCATCCACGCGTGGTGCTCACCGAACCTCTCGATTACGACCGGTTGGTGGCGGCCATGAAAGGTTGCACCCTTCTGCTCACCGATTCCGGTGGCCTGCAGGAGGAGGCTCCCGCCCTTGGTAAGCCGGTTCTAGTGCTCAGGCGCACCACCGAGCGTCCAGAGGCCGTTGATGCTGGAACAGCGAAGCTGGTGGGTACGGACAACGCATCGATCGCTCAGGAAACAGCCCGTCTCCTCGATGACCCTGCGGCGTACGACCAGATGGCCCGTGCGGTCAATCCCTTTGGAGATGGTCTCGCCAGTGGGCGAATTCTCCAGGCCGCCCTTGATCTGCTGGTCTCCTGACGCATCCTTCAGCAGCTGTGGCCATTACCGCTGGCTGCTGCAACGTTCTCTGGTGGAGCCGTTGCAGGCTGAAGTTCCGCGAACGCTGATCTTTGTGGGGTTGAACCCTTCCCGAGCCAGTGATCATCGCGATGATCCCACCCTGCGACGTCTCATGGCGTTTGGAACGCGCTGGGGGTATCACCGGCTTGTGGTGATCAATTTGTTCGCGCGGATCTCTCCTTCACCAGAGGCGTTGCAGCGCTGCAGCGATCCGATCGGTGACAAGACCGATGCTGTTCTTCAGTGCTGGATGGAGAATTGGGCTGACAAGCCGTTCTGGGATCTCTGGCTGGGCTGGGGAACCCGAGGTGTCCTGTTTCAGCGGGATCAGACAGTGCTGGCCAGGCTTGCGCTCTGCCTCCGACGCCGTAAGGCCGGGGCTGGCCCCTTGACTCTGGGAACAACGCGCAGCGGACAGCCGCGCCATCCCCTCTATGTTCCAGGGGACCGAGTTCCGACTCCCTGGGCCTGTACGGTTCGCTGATGCCCCGTCAACCACGCCGCTATCGCATTTCTCTCCACCTCTCCGGTGGCCAGACTGAAGTGGTGCACTTCCCTACCCTCGAGACCTTTCAGGAGTGGTATCAGGACCTCGTGAACGGCGGCCAGGGGCAGGCATTCGTGAATGTCCCCCTCGGTGAGCTCGAAGGGGAATATCTGGTGATCCGCCCGGAGGCGGTGATCGGACTGCGTGTGGAACCGCAATACGCCTCCATCGATGACGCCTGAGCGGCTGGGATTGCTCTGGGGCATCACGGTGTTCGCCGGTGCCGGTGCCAGGCTGTTGGCTGCCCTTTCCGGGCTTCAGGGAGTCGTTCTTCTGCTCCTCTCCGGACTGTTGATCGGACGCTCCGGACTGGGACTCGTTGAGCCGCTGGACCTCGGGCTGGGGCTGGAGACCACGGTGGGACTTCTGGTCAGCCTGGTGTTGTTCGACGGCGGTCTGAACCTGCGTCTCCCTGGGGACACCATCAAGGCGACCGTGTTGCGGATTTCTCTGCTCCGTCTGCTGTTGTCTCTCGGGGCCGGCGTGCTGGCCGCACACTGGCTGGCGGGATTGGGCTGGTCGGTGGCTGCCGTGTACAGCGCGATCGTGTTGGGCACCGGGCCGACCGTGGTCACGCCGATTGTTCAGCAGATCCGTCTGGCATCGCCGTTGGGGGATGTGCTGGAGGCCGAGGGCCTTGTGCTGGAGCCAGTGGGTGCGGTGCTGGCCCTGCTGTTGCTTGAACTGCTGCTGGGAAATCTCCATGGCTGGCGTGAGCTGGCGATCGGGCTGATGTCCAGGCTCGGGGGCGGCGTGCTGATTGGCTTGGCCGTGGGCTGGCTGCTGTCGGAAGTGCTGCGGCGATTGCCTTCGGAGCATTCCGTGGGGCTGAGGCTTCAACTCACCCTTGGAGTGCTGTTTCTGATGTTCTCGATTGCCGAATGGCTACTCCCGGAGTCAGGACTTCCCGCTTCGGTGGCCGCCGGTGTGGTGGTAGGGCGTCGCCCCTCCACCCAGGCAGGTCAGCTGGATGAGTTGATCAGGGAATTGGCCCGGCTTGCGATCACCATGCTCTTCCCACTCCTGGCAGCCGATGTGTCCTGGGCCGAGCTCAGTCCCCTCGGATGGGGTGGAGTGAGCTGCGTGCTGGTGCTGATGCTCGTGGTTCGCCCAGCGGCAGTGAGCGTGGCCACCGTGGGACTTCCTCTCGATTGGCGACAGCGTCTTTTCCTGGGATGGCTCGCACCACGGGGAATCGTGACGGCTGCTGTGGCCTCGCTGTTTGCGATCAGACTCGAGCAGGCCGGTGTGCTCGGAGCTGGACGCCTGCAAGGTTTGGTGTTTCTCACAATCCTGATGACCGTTGGCCTTCAGGGCCTCACGGCTCAGCCCCTTGCCAAGGCTCTCGGTCTGATCGATCAGACACCCGATCCGGTCAACGACACTTCGTTGCCTGCGAAACCGTCAGAGGCAGCGCCTTAACCGGGGGCGATCCTGATCGATCTTGGCCAGAAGAGACCAGGTGGTGAGGAGGTCGGGTCCCTGCAGTCGGCCTAGCAGGGCTGCCCTGAGGCTTTTCATCAAGACTCCTTTCTTCACTCCTGCTGTGGAGGCAGCGCTTTTCAGGATCTCCTGGGCTTGGTCGATGCTGTCGCCAGACCAGGGGGCCTCGTCAAGGGCGCTTAAAAGAGCCTGCAGACAGGGTTTTGCTCCCTCCTGGTCAAGCTGTTTGAGGGCGTCCTCCTCCAAAGCGGGTTCCATGAAAAAAGGCCTGGCCTGATCCACTCCGTCGTTCAGCAGTGTCAGCGATGGTCCAAGCAGCTCCACCAAGGACAGAGCCCATCTGTCGGTGTCAGGAATCGTCCAGCCTTGATCGGCCCAGAGCGGTGAGAGTGCGTCTAGAAGCCTGGGCGGCTCCCAGCTGTGAAGGATCTGGGCATTCAGCCAGTTCAATTTGTCCCAGTCGAACTTCGCGCCGGCTTTGTTGACGCGATCGAAAGCGAAGACCTTGGCGGCTTCGTTGAGCGTGAAGATCTCTTTCATGCCTTCAGGGACCGACCAGCCCAGCAGGGTCATGTAGTTCGCGAGTGCTTCCGGGGTGTAACCCATCGCGCGGAAATCATTGATGGAGGTGACTCCATCCCGTTTCGACAGCTTGCGACCCTCGGGATTGAGGATCAAGGGTGCATGGGCGAACGCCGGCACCGGCAAGGACAGCGCCTCGTAGAGAAGCAGCTGTTTGGCGGTATTGGCGATGTGGTCTTCACCTCGGATTACATGGCTGATGGCCATTGCGGCGTCGTCAACGACCACGACCAGGTTGTAGAGCGGATCTCCGATTTGATCGGCGGGAGCCCGCCTGGCCACCACCATGTCACCACCGAGGTCGGCACCACGCCAAAGCATCGGACCACGCACGAGGTCATTCCAACGAATGTCGCGCTGCTCATCAATACGGAATCGGATCACGGCTTCCCGCCCCTCGGCCTGGAAGGCCTTTTCCTGTTCAGGCGTGAGATTGCGGTGGCGATTGTCGTAACGGGGTGCCTGGTTGGCCGCTTTCTGTTGGGTGCGCATGGCATCCAGTTCCTCTTCGCTGGCGTAGCAGCGGTAGGCCAGTCCTTTGTCCAAAAGGCCTTGAATTGAGCTGCGATGGTTTTCGGCCTGCTGGCTCTGGATCACCGGGTCGTCGTCCCAGTCAATGCCCAGCCATTGGAGGCCTTCGAGGATGTTCTGGGTGAATTCCGGCTTGGATCGCTCCTTGTCGGTGTCTTCAATGCGCAGCAGGAAGCAACCGTTTTGGTTTCGCGCAAACAACCAGTTGAAAACGGCCGTCCTCGCTGTGCCGATGTGGAGGGTTCCCGTAGGGCTGGGAGCCAGACGAACGCGAACCATGCGAAGTCTTGAGAGATGAAACGGGACCGACGGGATTCGAACCCGCAACTTCCGCCGTGACAGGGCGGTGCTCTAACCGGTTGAACTACGGTCCCAGGTTGCCGGCGGACATCTCAATCCGATCGGTTGTCCTGTGTCGCCTGCGCGACCAAATTAGTATCGACCTTTGGCCTGCCCTCCGTCAACACTGTGAAAGGGAAACGATCCCTCGCTGTTAGAGGAGGTCTGCTGACCATCAAAAAACCCCACCATTGGGTGGGGTTTTGAGGAACTTAGACGATTCAGCGTTAGGGACGAAAGCCAGCAGGCTCAATCAAACGAACTTGATTGCCGCGGGCGGTGAACTCGCGACCTTGGTCGCTCTGGACGACGACACGACCACCAGATTTGACACGAATCACCCGTGCACGAACCCAGCCGAGGGCGGCTGATTCGAGCACCTTGACCACATCACCAGGTTGAAGATCCAACTCCATGCTCGAACTCAGGAAACTGCAGTAGGGGTCATCGGACGCGCCGTGGAGGACTCGAACCCCCGACATCAGGTTTTGGAGACCTGCGTTCTACCAACTGAACTAACGGCGCAAGGCGATGAACCCCTCGACCATCGCCGAAACGATGGTATTTGGATTGAACGAGGTCGAAACCTCAGCGATCGAAGCGCTGCTTCACGCGGGTGGCCTTGCCCACCCGTTCCCGCAGATAGAAAAGCTTCGCCCTTCTTACTTTACCGCGACGTTCAACCTTCACGGAGGCAACCTGCGGACTGTGCAGCATGAAAACGCGCTCGACGCCGATTCCTTGGAAGATACGGCGCACGGTGATGGTTTGATGCATGCCGCCGTGACGCTTGGCAATGACTACGCCCTCGTAGGGCTGAACGCGTTCCTTATTGCCTTCGCTGATTCGCACGCCAACGCGGACGGTGTCGCCAACGTAAATATCTGGAAGGTCGCTCTTCAGCTGAGCTGTTTCGAATTCCCGGATCAGATCTGCAGGCTTCAGGCGAACCGTGCTGATCTTGGGCGATGACTCTGTTATCGACTCTGCAGCCGCAGTATCAGTACCACCGTTCTCAACAGCGCTATCCGTCGCCGCTGTTGCGCTGTCCTTTACAGAAGTGTCGTTTGGATCCGCTGCCATCCAGCTCCGGGGAATCACACCAAACAACTACCTTACCCTGCCGACTCCCCCTTGTTGAAACGTTTTTTGAGAGCGGAAGTCCAGCTCTGAATCAGCATGGCCCCGCCGGTGGCCAACATCCAAATCAACCCCAGGGCGTTGAGCAAAACCACAACAGGTTCGAGTTCAGGTCCAAGCCACTCGCCTTCGTGCAGGCTCATCAGCCAGTGAGCCTGATCACGACTCAATCCTCCCCAATCCCGGGCCAGTCGATACGTCAGACCACTGATCACTGATGTGAGTAGTGGCAGCAAAACGAACGGAGCAATCCATCGATGCCAGCGCCTGATCTGCGCCATCCAACGCATCACCGTCATTCCCTTTGCACGATTGATAGCGTGACAGGAAGACGTCGGGATTGTCCCGAAGGAACGACCGATGAACTTGTTCGCAGATCTTCTCGCCTCAGCTCAGAGCGGTTCCGTCACCGCGACAGGTCCACGCATTCAGCAGCGACGAGGGGTTGAGATCAAGTCGGCACGCGAACTCAAGATCATGGCGAAGGCCAGTCGCATCGTGGCCACCGTGCTGAGGGAAATCATGGATCTGGTGGAACCAGGCCAGACCACAGGCGATCTCGATGCCCACGCTGAGCGAAGAATCCGCGAAATGGGAGCCACTCCAAGCTTCAAGGGGTATCACGGCTTTCCCGCCAGCATCTGCGCCAGCATCAACAATGAAGTGGTGCATGGCATTCCCAGCAACAAGCGCGTGATCAAGGCTGGAGATCTCCTGAAAGTGGACACGGGCGCATTTTTTGAGGGCTACCACGGCGACAGTTGCGTCACGATCTGCGTGGGCGATGTCAACGAAGAAGCGGCCACGCTCAGTCGCGTCGCCCAGGAATCACTTCTTGCAGGACTCGCTCAGATTCGTGCCGGCAACACCTTGCTCGACATCGCTGGTGCGGTCGAAGATCGCGTCCGTGAGGGCGGTTTCAGCGTGGTGGAGGACTACACGGGACATGGCGTTGGCCGCAATCTCCACGAGGAGCCGTCCGTGTTCAATTTCCGCACTGACGCCCTGCCCAATGTGACGCTCAGGCCGGGTATGACTCTCGCCGTAGAACCCATCCTCAATGCCGGTAGCAAGGCTTGCCGCACCCTTAAGGACCGTTGGACCGTGGTGACTCGAGATGGGCGAATGTCGGCCCAGTGGGAGCACACCATCGTGGTGACATCGGATGGCTGTGAAATTCTTACGGATCGGGGCGATTGAGCCTGAAACTCCGGTTGTAGATCCAGCGGCCAAGCTCTGTCAGTGGCATCAAAACGAAGGTCAGTGGATTCGGTGTGACCACAATCAGTGGTAGCCCGAGGTTCGCTTGAACGAGAACTTGCTTGGCGACAAAGGCCGCAGACATCACACCGATGGGATTGAGGCTCGAGCGAAAGGGCCCAAGCACTAGTTTGCGTAGGCGAGGCAGACCCGCGCGCTGGCGTTCGGGAACACTCCAGCGCAAGCTGACCAATTGGCCGATCAGTCGTTTGCTCAGCTCATAGCCGGGACTGAGAGCCGGTTGGATTTCAGCCTCTGAAGTGTTCACCCAAAGTTCCCTTGGCCGCAGAGGGTCTTCGAGACAAATCTGCTCGAAACGCTGGATCAGGCGCCAGTGGCTCAGCGCATTGATCTCGATCGCTTTGGTCAAGGCTTCAGAAGCCTGATCTCCACCGGGATTCACGCCATGGTTAAGCACCAGCACATCAAGATCTCTCAGAGTCGGATCGAGAGCCTCTTCCTCACCACTGCACCAGCACACCCAATCCTGCGCGGACTGCAGTGGCGATGGTGCCTCGACCCTGGCGCGGTGACTGATGCCAACGACCCAGGCACCGCGCTCCCTCAACTTCGCTGTGAGGGCGCGCCCCAGTTCACCATTCGCTCCGGTGATTCCCACCCGTTGCCCCTGCCACCCCTTGGGCTCCACACCGGTCTGGGGAGAGCTGCTTCTGGTCTGTGCCATCGCGATGAACTGGGGCATGCTTGAGGCACACCGACGGTATGACCTTGTCTGGCCTTTCCTGGGAGGCTCAGTTGGCGCTCTTTGCTCCCTACTGCGGGGGGCGTGAGAGGGAATCCTTACTCAGGCAGGCGCTGGCCATGCTGCCGTTTGGGGAGCATGCCGGTGAACGGACGCTGGTCGATGCCCCTGCGCATCGTTTTTTTCTGCGTTGGGATCCAGTGCAGGCCCCGCTTGAACCCTGTCGTTGTGATCTGCGCTTTGAGAGTCATCCCGGGGTTGATTACCGCTTCGAATGTCCCGCTCATCAGTTGCTGAGCTGGTTGATGGAGGGGCCGGTGCATGGCCGCGGCAACGATCTTCCTGACAGCTTTTGGCAATGGCTCCTGCTCAGCAGGTTCGCGGACGACCGACCCCTTTAAATTGCAACAAGAACCACCAAATTCCCGCATGGGCTCCACGTTGCTGATCGGATCCTGTGAACCCTTCAGTGGCAAATCAGCCCTTGTGTTGGGCCTGGCGCGCCATCTGCTCTCATCCGGTGAACGCGTTCGGTTTGGAAAACCCCTGGCCACCAGTTTCGATTGGATGCCTGAGCAAGGTGCCTTGCCCGATCCTTTGATCGATGACGATGTTCGTTTTGTTGGTGAAACCCTTGGTCTTGATGATCAGGAGTTGATTTCATCGCTTCATCTCCTGTCGCCGTCCACCGCCGAGAAGCGTTTGGCGGAGGGCCTGTTAACTGCGGGCAATGGTTTGGATCATCTTCGGAAGCAACTCCTTGGGTTTGACGGTGGGGTGACCCTTCTTGAGGCTGCCGGTAATCTCCACGAAGGCCTGCTCTATGGCTTGAGTCTGGTGCAGCTGGCGAATGATCTTGATGCCCCCGTCGTGCTGGTGCACCTCTGGCAAGACAGCTGCAGTGTGGATGCTCTGCTTGCGGCGAAGACGCAACTCGGGGATCGCTTGTGTGGCGTTGTGCTGAATGCGGTCACCCCTGATGAGGTTGAAGGGCTCGAACGAGAGGTGGTTCCAGCCCTGCAGAGGTTGGGCCTCTCTGTGTTCGGGGTGATGCCCCGCTCTCCCCTGTTGCGCAGCGTCACAGTGGGCGAGCTGGTACGGCGATTGGATGCGCGGGTGATCTGCTGCCCCGAGAAGCTGGAGTTGCTGGTGGAAACCCTCAGCATCGGTGCCATGAATGTGAACTCGGCGATGGAGTTCTTCAGGCGTCGCCGCAACATGGCCGTGGTGACAGGCGCGGACCGGACCGACATTCAGCTGGCTGCTCTGGAGGCCTCCACCCAGTGCCTCATTCTCACCGGTGCTGGCGAACCTCTGCCGCAGCTGATCAACCGGGCTGATGAGCTGGAAGTCCCATTGCTGAAAGTGGATCACGACACTTTGGCCACGGTCGAAGTAATCGAGCAGGCTTTTGGCCATGTGCGGCTGCATGAAGCGGTCAAAGCGACCTACGCCTTTCGCCTGGTGGAAGAGCATTGCCGTTTGAACGACCTCATCAAGGCCGTTGGTCTGGCTTGATCGCTGCTAACTTCAAGACACGCACGCGCGTCGTCATTGAGCCGATCCCTCGATCTTCCTGCACTGGACAAGGTCGACACCCTTGCTCAGGAACTGGCCTTGCTGCAGGACAAGGGTCAACGGCGCATCGCCATTCTTGGTAGCCGTCACGTTCCTGTGGTGGCGATCCACCTCATTGAGCTGATTGCACGCTCTCTGGCACAGGAAGGTCATTCCCTGGTCACCTCTGGAGCACAGGGCGTGAATGCGGCGGTGATCAGAGGTGTTCTGGCTGTGGATGCTTCGAAGCTCACTGTGCTTCTTCCCCAAAGCCTCAGCCGCCAGGGACCTGAGATCCAGGATCAGCTCGAACAAGTGCTGCATCTCATTGAAAAGCCTGAGCACGACGACCTGTCGTTGCCGATGGCAAGCAGTCTCTGCAATCAGGACATCATCACCCGCTGTGATCAGCTGATCTGTCTGGCCTTTCATGACAGCGAAACCCTGCTCGCGAGCTGCCGCAACGCCGAGGACATGGGGAAAGTGGTGAGCCTGCTGTATTTCGACTGAAGGTCAGCGCAGAGCGTTGATTGGAAGAATTTGAAGTTGGGTTCCGTCTCGCCCCATCACCAGCACCTGGTCTCCGGCCTCCAGGGTTTGCTCCAGGTCGAGCGAACTTGCGGCCCAGCTTTGGCCATGCCAACGCACCCGCCCCTCTCCACCTGGAGTGATGGTGCCGAGAACCTCCGCGGTGTCTTCGTTCAGTCTGCGGCGACTTGACGATGGTGTGCGCTTGGCGGACCAGCGGCTGAGCCAGAGGGTCCCCGCCACAGTGATCACGACAAAAAGGCCGATCTGGAGCCAGATCGGCAGAGGGAGGAGGGCCGTCAGCACGGAGAGGCTCAGTCCTCCCAGCACAGCCACCATCAGGCCGTCAAAGCCTGGTTGTGATAACTCGATGGCCAACAGAAGCCCTGCCAGCAGTAGCCAAACCAGAGGGACTGCAAGAGGAGGCATCGCAAGCGACTGACTTCTCTCACTCTGGTCTCTATCGTTGAGGAAAACCAAAAATCATGGAAGCTCTTGTTGGATTACCCGCTCTGCTCCTGCTAGCGCTTCTGGGGACCGGCAGCGTCAAAGTCACCAGCGGCGGCCGATCGAGATTGGTGGAGCGTCTTGGGAAATACGATCGCGAGCTTCAGCCCGGGTTGTCCATTGTGATTCCTGTGGTGGAAAAAGTTGTGAGCCACGAATCACTGAAAGAGCGTGTGCTGGATATTCCTCCTCAGCTCTGCATCACGCGAGACAATGTTTCCATTGAGGTGGATGCGGTGGTGTATTGGCAACTTCTTGAACATTCCCAGGCTTATTACGCCGTTGACAATCTTCAGGCAGCAATGGTGAATCTGGTGCTGACTCAGATCCGCGCCGAAATGGGCAAACTTGATCTCGATCAGACCTTCACGACACGCAGTGAAGTGAATGAATTGCTTCTCAGGGCACTTGATGAAGCCACGGATCCATGGGGCGTGAAGGTGACCCGGGTGGAGATGCGCGACATCAATCCTTCCCCAGGGGTGAAGCAGGCAATGGAGGCTCAGATGACGGCAGAACGGGAAAAACGGGCTGCGATTCTGCGTTCCGAAGGAGAAAAGGAAGCGCAGCTCAACGAAGCACGGGGGCGGGCTGAAGCTCTTGTGCTCGATGCGCAAGCTCAGAAAGAGGCACTGATGTTGGATGCCGAAGCCCAGGCCAATCAGCAGAGCGTTCTGGCTGAAGCGAAATCCCAGGCTGCTCTTGTGGTTGCGAAAGCTCTTGCAGAGAGTCCGCAAACGGAAGAGGCGATCCGTTTAATGCTTGCCGAGAATTGGATGGAGATGGGGCAACGCATGGCTGATTCACCCGCGGGCAGCGTGTTGATGGTGGATCCCCAGTCCCCGGCGTCGCTGTTGGCGGCGTTGAAACAGTTCCAGCAGGGAGATCGCTAAGCCGTTGCAATCAGGGCTCGCAGCCCCTCCAGATACAGAATTCCCGTGCAGGAGAGGGCTCCTGCCCAGCAGAGACCTCTTAGAGGTGGCACGTTGGCGACATAGGCCGGCAGGTACACCAGTCTGAGCACGGGTTGAAGCAGAGCCGCAGGAATCGCAAGTCCACCCAGCGGCCCCAGTTGCAGCACAGCCATCAGGGCCAGTAGTGCAGCAGGGGCGTGCAGCGTGAAGGCTTCGAAACTGTTCTGATGAGCCCAACTGGCCCGCTGTCCCCAAGCGGGAAGGCGCTCAAACATCGCGCGGGGCGCCTTCATGTCATTCATGGTGAAATTGGCCTGAGAGCGAGCCGCGCCGAGGGGCACAACGCTGGCGATCACCACGCCACCCGACAGCACCAGCGACCAGGCGTAGGGGGCAGCGGGTGTTTGGGTCAGGAGATCAATCAAGTTCACAATGAACAGCGCAATGGCTATGACGATAGGAATCGCCTGAATCGCCATGCGCCGTGCTCTGCTGATTCCAGGTGTGTTCGCTTTGGGCGTTGTCGCCACGGCGATGCCCGCCGTCGCTGACGTCACTGTTTTTCGGCTCACCGGGGAACAAGGAAATGGCCTGTTGCCTGGTAACGGAGATTCCGGCAAGGGATTTGCAGACAAAACGGATTCATCTGCGACGGGTGGCCTGATTGATCCCAAAAGTCTGTATTACGACGCCAAGACGCGCACGCTTCACTTCGATTTCGCGTTTCAGGATCTTTCCAGTGGCGGGCTGTTTCTCCCCGCCGTGCATGGAGGGATTCATATCCATGGCCCCACACCCCAAGGGATGCCCGGCGCCAATGTGGGCGTGCTTTACAAGCTCAACACCACAGACAAGTTTCAACCCACCCTCAAGCTCAGCCGTGGGCCCCTGCCTGAAGGGATCCGCGCTGGACGCCTCAAAGGCTCTGTGCAGATCGAGGCCAAGGATCTCAAGGCTTTGATGGGATCCCAGACCTATGTCAATATTCACTCCAAGAAATATCCCAATGGAGAAATCAGAGGAACGTTGGTGCCCCAGCGCTAGGGTGGTCGAAGTGAAGATCTGAACGATGGCAACGTTTTCATTCGACGTCGTCTCTGATTTTGATCGCCAGGAGTTGGTCAACACTCTCGACCAGGTGCGGCGGGATGTTGGCCAGCGATACGACCTGAAAGACTCCAATACTGAGATTGAGCTGGAAGACGCCGCGGTGGTGATTACAACCGCCAGTGATATGACGTTGCAAGCCGTTGAAGATGTTCTCCGTGCAAAAGCGACCAAGCGCAATTTGTCTTTGAAAATTTTTGATTTTCAAACGCCTGAAGCAGTCGGAGGCAATCGCGTCAAGCAGGAGATCCAGTTGAAGAAAGGCCTCAGTCAGGAGCTGGCCAAGAAAATGAGCAAGATCGTGCGTGATGAGCTGAAAAAGGTAACGGTTGCGATCCAGGGCGAAAGCCTTCGTGTGACCGGAAAGAGTAAAGATGATCTTCAGCAGGTGATTCAGTTGTTGCGTTCTAAGGAGGATGATCTAGATGTTCCCCTTCAGTTTGAAAACTATCGCTGACTCATAGATTCAGATTCAACTGAACACCTCCGGCCCAGATGCCTTGAATTTGGCCTTGTCCGCCGGGATTGATCACCCACTGCATAACAGGTTGCAGTTGCACTGTCTCAGACAAATGTATTGAATAATTGAGTTCAATCACACCTTCATAGGTGGCGCCTGGAGAGAGGGTTGGGCTGAAGCTGGTGCGGCTGAATCCAAGAGCGAGAACATCGAGTGGACGGTTGGGCAGTACGCCTTGAGAAAGCCAACCGCCTCCCAGGAATGTGGGGAACGGGTTGTTCACAGGATCAAGGCTGAGGCTCCCTGCAGCCCAGAGTCGGTTGTCCATTCCCAGAGGAAGTTTCAACGGCCAGGTGAGCGAGCCGTAGATCCCACGGTTCAGGCCTGAACCCACTCCCGCCGTTTCCGTTGATGGAAGCTGCGTGGAGGCGAGATAGCTCCCGAGTTGCGCCTCCGGTGCAGGCAACAGGCGCTCCACTGTGATGGGGCTGTTGTTCACACGAATCGGTTCAAGTAGATCCTGGCGCGACCTCAGTGGATTGGTGCTCCACTGCAGGGCCTGGACACCCCCTCGTACCTGCGGCTGCTCAGGGTTGACCCCCAGGCTGGAGGCGATCGAAGTTTCCGGATCGAGATAGAAATATCCATAGGTCAGTGAGCCCATGGTTTCTGAGTGAGCTGCCACTTTCACGCCAGGGGTGACAAAGGGATTGATCGGCAGGCCAACCACCAGCAGGTTGAGTGTGTTGTTGAGGGTTGAATTGATGTATGAATTCATCGCTGGCGTGACCAGAAAGTCTGGATCCATCGACAGCAAGCCTGCGGATGCGCTCCACCAACTTTCGCCGCGATTGCGCTCCACACTGGCGGCCGTGATCCAGGTGCCAACCGGGTTCACCAAGGTTTGAAGCGTGAATTCTGAGCCGAGCTCCGTGTTGAGGTTGGGGTTCCCTGCCTGATTGGTGAGTTCAAGATTCACCTGCCAGTGATCCAGTGGCTTCCAGGTTTTTTCCGGCTTGTTGAGGCCGCTGCCCACGCTCAGTCCCACCACCGTGTTTTGAAACCAGCTGCTGACCGATGGATTGAGGCCCCCTTGGATGCCTCCCATCGGCTCAGAGGTGAACTGAATGCTGAAGTCAACCCAGTCCGGAAGACCGAGAAATGTCTGAAATGGACCCGCTTCAACAGGTGCGCCTAGCACGACCGACAACGTGGCAGCGCCGATGCACCTGATCGCGGAACGCACTGGGTTTAAGCGATTTCAGCGAATGATTCGCGGAATGCCTGAAGCGTTGCTTCGATATCGCCGTCGGAATGCGCCAGTGAGGTGAATCCGGCTTCGAATGCTGAGGGTGCCAGGTAGACACCGCGTTGCAGCATCGCCCGATGCAGCTTGCCGAAGCGTTCAGCGTCTGTGGCTTTCGCTTCTTCGAAATTGCGAACCGGACCCTCGCAGAGGAAGAATCCGAACATTGCGCTGACACTGCCCCCGGTGATCGCCAGGCCGGCGGCTGATGCTGCTTCCTTGATACCAGCGATGAGTTTTTCGGTGGTCGCAGTCAGCTTTTCGTAGCTGCCTGGCTGACGGAGCAGTTCCAGCGTCTTGATGCCAGCGGTCATGGCCAGAGGATTGCCGCTCAGGGTGCCCGCCTGGTACATCGGGCCGGCGGGAGCCACCATCTCCATGATGTCGCGGCGTCCGCCGTAGGCACCCACTGGCAGGCCGCCACCGATCACCTTGCCCATGGTAGTGAGGTCCGGAGTGACACCGAAATGTGCCTGGGCTCCCCCGTAACTGATACGGAATCCGGTCATCACTTCGTCGAAAACCAGCAGAGCTCCATGCTCCTTCGTGAGCTCCCGCAGACCCTCGAGAAAGCCTGGTTCGGGTTGGATGAACCCAGCATTGCCCACAATTGGCTCAAGGATCACTCCAGAGATGGCGTCTGGATTTTCAGCAAACAGCTGCTTGACCGCTTCCAGGTCGTTGTAGGGAGCGGTGAGAGTGTTGGCTGTGGTGCTTCTGGGTACGCCGGGAGAGTCGGGGAGTCCGAGGGTGGCCACTCCAGAGCCAGCCTTCACGAGGAACATGTCCGCGTGCCCGTGGTAGCAGCCTTCAAATTTGATCACCTTGTCGCGACCGGTGAAGGCACGCATCAGACGCAGCACCGCCATGCAGGCCTCTGTGCCGCTGTTCACGAAGCGCACCATCTCCACGCTGGGGACGGCGTCGATCACCATCTCCGCCAGGGTGTTTTCAAGTGCACACGGAGCGCCGAAGCTCGTGCCTTTTTCAATCGCTTCCTGGAGAGCGCTGATCACCTCAGGGTGGGCATGGCCGCAGATGGCAGGCCCCCAGCTGCCGATGTAGTCGATGTATTTATTTCCATCCACATCCCAGGCATAAGGCCCCTTGACCCGATCGAAAACGATCGGTTGCCCTCCCACGGAACGAAATGCCCTCACCGGAGAGCTCACGCCACCGGGCATCAGGGCCTGTGCGGCACTGAACAACTCCTGGGAGCGGGTTGTGTTGAGGGTGGGTGCAGTCACAGGGGCGGAAGCCAATGGGCCGATGCAAACCGTGCAACATCCTGACCCAAGAACGACCCAAATTGCTGGAACTGTTTCGGAAGGCAGGGTTTGACACGTTTGCTCTCTAGGTTATGGGCGTCTTGCAGACCGGGAGTGGTTCACGACTGGGCAGCACTTGAGCGTGATCTGAAGCGGTTTCTTGATCCCAAGGCTGTGGTCTCGCGCCGCGAAGAACTCCTTGTTTACGACTGCGACGGGCTCACCATGGATCGCCATGCGCCTCCACTTGCGGTGCTTCCCAGAAGCACCGATGAGGTTGCAGCCATCGTGGCTGCCTGTCATCACCATTCCATCCCCTTTGTTGCCAGGGGCAGCGGGACCGGACTGTCTGGAGGCGCCCTGGTGGAAGAGGAGGCGCTTTTGATTGTGACCAGCCGGATGCGCAGAATTCTCGACGTGGATCTCAGCAACCAGACGATCACCGTGGAACCCGGCGTGATCAACAGCTGGGTGACCCGTGCAGTGGCTGGTGATGGCTTCTATTACGCGCCCGATCCCTCCAGCCAGGTGGTCTGCAGCATCGGTGGGAATGTTGCTGAGAACTCCGGCGGCGTGCACTGCCTTAAGTACGGAGTCACGAGCAATCACGTGTTGTCGATGCAGGTGGTGTTGCCTGATGGCCAGGTCACACAACTGGGGGGAGAGCTCTCGGAGACCTGTGCCATCGATCTGCGCGGAGCATTCATCGGCAGCGAAGGCACGCTGGGAATCGCCACGGAGATCACCTTGCGTTTGTTGCCGGCGCCCCAGGAGGTTGCCGTGCTGCTGGCCGACTTTCCTTCTATGGAAGCGGCGGGTGAGGCCGTACGACGGATCACGTCTGCCGGAGTGCTGCCTGCCGGTTTGGAGATCATGGATCACACCTGTATTGCAGCGGTCAATGCCGCCTTCGGCGAGGAGGAATACCCCCCGGACGCTGGTGCTGTTCTTTTGATTGAGCTGGATGGCCAGGCCCTTGAAGTGAAGGAGGCTGTGACGCTGGCCATCAGCCTCTGCCGCGAGGCAGGAGCAGGGCGGGTGCGAGAGGCCTGGGATGAAACCGAGCGCGCCAGGCTCTGGAAGGGCCGAAAAAGTGCGATCTCGGCTCTGGGGCGCCAGTGCCCCAGCTACTACCTGCAGGATGGCGTCGTTCCGCGAACGGCCCTTCCGTCCGTTCTGGCTGCCATCGACCGCCTCAGTGCTGAGCATGGTCTAGTGGTGGCCAATGTGTTTCACGCCGGTGATGGCAACCTTCACCCCCTCATCCTTTATCGGGCCTCGGATCCCGGTGTGAACGCGAAGGTGAAGACCCTTGGTGCCGCCATCATGGAGCTCTGCCTTGCGGCAGGGGGAAGCATCAGTGGAGAACACGGCGTAGGCAGCGACAAGCGTTGTTTCCTTGATCGCATGTTCAGCGAGGACGATCTCGCAACGATGAAGCGACTGCGCTTGGCCTTTGATCCCGACGGTCTGGCCAATCCGGGCAAGATCTTCCCCACTCCGAAGAGCTGTGGTGAATCGCAGCGGCGCTTCGTCGCCTTGGAGCGCTCCGGGCGTCGGTTGCCCGACGAGGCTCTGGTTTATTAATCGAGCTCTGTGTCTTCGCCCTCATCGCCGAAGTCCCAGGCCAGATCCACCACCACCGGAGCATGGTCGCTCGGTTGCTCCCTGCCCCGCTCTTCTTTGTCGATGCTGCAGCTTCGGGCCAGTTCCTGCAGATCACTGCTCAGATAGATGTGGTCGATCCGCCATCCGCTGTCGCGGTTCCAGGCTCCGCTGCGGTAGTCCCACCAGCTCCAGTGTCCGCTGCCTGATTCAAACAGGCGAAAGGCGTCCCCCAGATTGGATCCGAGCACCTTGAGGAGAGCCTCTCGCTCCGCCTCGGAGGCCATGATGCCTCCGGTGAGTCGATCGGGGTTGTGGAGATCCCTCGCTTCCGGCCCGATATTGAAGTCACCCACTACACAGAGGGGTTCATCCCTGGTTTCCGCAGACCGCAGATAGCGCTCCAGGCAGCCCATCCAGTTGAGCTTGTAGTTGTACTTCTCTGAACGCAGGCTCGAACCATTCGGCACATAGAGATTCACCACCCGTATGCCATCCACAAGAGCGCTGATCACGCGCTTTTGAGCACCAAGCTCTTCGGCGTCCGCGTCATCAGGCAATTCGCCCGTAAAGCCAAGGCGCACATCCTCGAGGGGCTGGCGACTGATCAGAGCAACGCCGTTATAGGACTTCTGCCCGTGAATGCTGACGTGGTAACCCCTCTCCTGGAATGGTTCCAACGGAAATAAAGGATCGTCAACTTTGGTTTCCTGAAGGGCGAGCACATCGACACTGTTCCGATCCAACCAGCTGAGAACATGCCCCAGACGGGTCCGTACGGAGTTGACGTTCCAGCTGGCGATCTGCACAGACCCTGTTGTTAATGGCCAGTGACCCTTAGCATCGCAGTCCTGGCTCGGAGTCGACCAATGCCCTCTCTGTTGAAATCCGGAGCACTGTCGGTGGCATGGTCCGTTCTGCTGCTGGCTCCTTTGCCAGCCGCTGCCCAGACGTCTCTCTCCGAGACAGGCCCGAGTTTCGAGACGAATAATGATCGGGGAATCCTGGACACAACATCGGGCAATAACAGCGAAGGATCGGTGCTGGACGCCACCAATCCAATGCAGTTGATGCAGCGCCTGCGTCAGGCCACATCGCTCAACGATGCCACCGACCCTGTGGATGCGATCGACGCGGCACTCAAGGCTCTCGAACAGCCTGCTCCTTCTGCTGGGACGGCTGGGACTCTTCCTTAATCGCTAGCCGACGGGCGCTCGACTGGTTGCGCGCTGCTTCCAACGCCCAACTCAGCTTGGTGGACTCCAACGTGCGCTGATCGAGCTCCCCTCCACCTTCCAGGCGTTCAGCCTGCCGCAAGAGGGTCAATGCCCGGTCGCCCTCACCTTGATCGCGCTTTAAAAGTGCCAACGCCAGCAATGGTTCGGCGCGGTCTGGGTTTTCCTTAATTAACAGCTCATAGCTGGATCGCGCTCCTGTCAGCTCTCCGGCCTGACGCTGCAGATCTGCCAGCATTAGGCCAAGTTTCAGCCGCTGCTTTGGCGTGGATTGCTGGAACAGCTTCTTTAGCTGATCCACCTCCGGTTTCAGTTGCCCCTTCTTCAGGGCCAGGAGGCTGCTCAGTGCGATCACATCCGGGTGGTTGGGATGAAGCGCACGCAGCCGTTTCAACGTAAGCGTTGCAGCCTCTTGATCCCCTTGGCTGAGCTGAGTTCTTGCCAGCAGAACCGCCCATCGCCAGTCGCGCGGATGCGCCGAAACCTGTGCGCTGATCAGCTCCAGGCTTGCGCTGGCTGGTGCAGTCCTGTCCTGATTCTTGCGATGGCTCTGGAGCGGCTGTAATCCGTTGTTGGCCACAACCCATCCGCTCAGCAGGCTGAGGCCGATCCCCAGCATGAGCAGAAGGGAGTTCCGGATGCGTGTGTCGCGGAGCCCTGCCACGGACATGCGTGATCAGGTCACAGTCTGAAGGGAATCCCTAGCGCTGGCTAGAGTCCTTCCGGGCTAGTGAATGCCCTTAATACCAATGCGCGACCATCCCATTCCCGCGGTGACTGAGCCGCTTCAGTACAGGGCCATTGGTGTGGTGCGCGGAGAGTTCCGTGCTGACTCCGACGACAAGTCCACGCGCGGACAGCTCATCGATGCCGATGGCCAGGCCCTGGACTGTGTGGTGCTCGGACGGATGCTCACGTTGATGCGCCGACATCTGGATATGAGTCAGCCCCATCTGTGGGTTGTGTACCCCCGCTGCCGAGAAGAGGAGCATCTGCATCTTCAAATCGCCGGGATTTGGGAACCCAGCACGCTGTCGCGCTCGGATGACGCTGAGGACAGTGCTCCCGCCGAGGACACGTTGCCTGAAGGTGATGACTACTTTTCCATTCGCGGGGAGCTCATTTACACCAAGGCCGAGACTGCGGATGTGGTGGTGAAGGTGCGTCAGCAACCCCGAGCCGATGGCTTTCGGCCTCTTCCCTTCAAGCTTCAGCTCAAGGGCGAGCTGGCTTTGGAGCATCTGCGCCATTTCGTCAGCCTTGATGTGCGCCGACAGGGGCAGTTGCTTCAGATCGAATCCTCGGAAGTCATTGCTCCAATGCCCACACGCGGCGGTAAAGGGGGACGCGGTGGTTCAGCCCGCCGCGGTGCATCCAGCACGCGACCGGTCGGCAGCTGATGGCGTCGTCGCCTGTGTCGTCCACCACTGCGGGTCTTGCCGTTGCTGGCTGCACTGCCTTGGCTGTGTTCGGGCCGCTCGTTGGCTTGTCTCCGGCGTGGATCGCCCTTCTGATCGGCGGTGGGCTGCTTGGACTCACGGTGGATGCCTCCCAGCTCGAAGGAATGGGCGGGCACCTGGTGGCCGAAGCGCTTCCGGGGGGGAAAGCCCGGTTGCGCCGGGTGGCACGCCATGAAGCGGGTCACTGGCTCGTGGCCCGCGATGAGCAGATGGGTGTGAAACGAGTGCTGGTTGGAACGCGGGCTTGCCTGGAGGCCGGTTTGCGTTGCAACGGGGCCACCGAGTTCGCACTTCCAGACCATGCACGCCTGCCCCTTGAGGAGCTGCGCCGCTGGAGTCGGGTTCTGCAGGCGGGCATCGTGGCTGAGGTGTTGCTCGAGGGGGCAGCGCGGGGAGGCGAGGATGACCGGGCTTTGCTCGGACGGATCTGGGGCCTTTCCGGGCAAGACGTGGAGACAGCACAACGGGAGCAACGCCGGGCGCGGCGAGAAGTGGAGCAATTTCTGCGCCGTCATCGCGATGATCTTGAGGCTGTGGCCGAACGGCTGCTGGAGGGCCTGGAACCGGAGGCGGCATGACCTCCCTGTTTGTGGACTGTCCCACCGGCCTCGCCGGAGACATGCTGCTAGCGGCCTGCCTGGATCTCGGCGTTCCTGAGGAGGTGATCCATCGGCCGCTGCACCAGCTTGGTTTCGCTCATGCCTACAGCCTCAGGGTTGAGGAGGCGTCCAGCTGCGGTTTGCGTGGTTTGCGGCTCGTGGTTGAGAGCACGGAAGCGGAACCGCCTCATCGGCACTGGCGTGAGCTGCGTGACCGCATCAGCAGCTCCCCCCTGGCTGCACCGTTGCGCCAGCGGGTTCTTTCGGTGTTTGAAGCCCTTGCTCAGGCCGAAGCAGCGGTGCATGGCACCGACCCTGAGGCAGTTCATTTCCATGAAGTGGGAGCGATCGACAGCCTTGTCGATGTGGTGGGAGTGTGTGCTGCCCTGGAGCATCTGCAGGTCAGTTCCTTGCTTTGCCAGCCCCCACCGGCTGGTCGGGGCACGGTGACCACGGCCCATGGGGTGCTGCCCGTTCCCGCTCCTGCGGTGCTGGAGTTGGCCCGGCGGCATGGGTTGACCCTGCGCTGCGGCATGGAGTGGCCTGAAGCCGAACTCACCACACCCACAGGGTTGGCACTCATTGCCGTCCAGGCTGATGGATTTGGTTGGCCATCGGTGCTTGAGCCGGTCGCGACAGGGATCGGGCTGGGGCATCGCCAACTGGATCGTCCCAACCTGTTGCGTCTGATCCAGATGAAGCCTGCTCAGCGCTCTGCGTCGGATCAACCCCAGTGGCAGGACCTGGTGGTGCAGGAGGCCTGGATTGATGATGCCTCAGCTGAAGCCATCGCCTGGTTGGTTGAGCAGCTTCGCAGCGGTGGGGCTCAGGATGTGGCCTGTGCTCCCATTCAGATGAAGAAAGGCCGGGCTGGCACGGCCGTGACCGCCTTGGTGCGAGCGGATTTTGCCGAGGGGCTGCGGCAGATCTGGTGGCGGGAGAGTCCAACTCTGGGGCTGAGGGAACGGCGCCAGGGGCGCTGGGTGCTTCCCCGGCGCAGGGGAACGCTCTCCACGTCCTGGGGGGACCTGGCGGCCAAGCAGACCCGGCGTCCGGATGGCCATCTCGAGGTCAAGCCGGAACGCGATGCTCTGCAGCAGCTGGCCGACCAGAGCGGATTGTCCCCATCGCGGCTGCTCAGTCAGCTGCAGCTGGATGGTGAGGGGTTCGAGCCCTGTGAGGACTGGCGATGCTGAAGCTGCGACTCTTTCCATGGTCTGGCTCCGTGCCCGGTGGCCTGAAGCTGTGGGTGACGCTGCTGACCCTCTCGTTTGTCGCTTGGGCGCTGAAGGGGCACCTGGCAGGCCTGCGCAGCCTCACGATTTCGACCCTCGGCTGGTGGTGGCTGATGCTGGCCCTCGGGCTCAGTTGGCTCAGCCTGGTGGTGAATGCTGTCAGTTGGAGAGTCCTTGTGCTCTGGCTGGGGCATGGCACTGGCCAGACCCCCTTGTTGCCGCTTTATCTCAGCAGCAATCTTCTCAAGTACCTCCCCGGTGGGATCTGGCATTTCGTGAAGCGCGTGAGGGCACTGGCACCCTCCATCGGTACAGGCCCGGCTCTGGTTTCCGTGTTGCTTGAGCCCATGGTGATGGCTGTCGCCGCCCTGCTCTGGGTTCCTTTCGGAGGGTTCCAGGGCGGACTTGCGCTTCTCGCTCCCCTGCCGGCCTTGCTTCTCCTGCCTCGCTGGCGGGAGCCGCTGTTGCGTCGCCTCGAGCGTCAGCGGCTGCGCCAGCTCAATCGGGTGCAGGACGATTCGTCAGGTGTTCTGACTGAACCCGAGCAGTACGGAAGCGGCCGTGATGGCTACCCATGGAGCCCCTTGCTGGCTGAGCTGCTGTTTGTGGCCTGCCGTTTCTCAGGATTTTGGGCCTGTCTGCATGTCTTTGGCCTCAATCAGGTGCTGCCGATCACCGCCTGGCTGGCGGCTTTCGCCCTGGCCTGGACGGCCGGATTGGTGGTGCCGGCAGCCCCGGGAGGCCTGGGCGTTTTCGAGGCGATGCTTCTTCTGAGACTGGGGCAGTCGGTTCCTGAAGCGCCGCTTCTGGCGGTGGCGTTGAGTTACCGCTTGGTGGTCACCCTGGCGGATGTGTTGGCTGCCGGTGGCGTGTGGGCGGACAGGGTTCTATCAGCACGTTGGCTGGTGCCCAAGTCTTAATCCCGTCCTAGTGCCGACTTCTCGCCTTCTTCGCAAGGTGGGGAGGTTGGGATTTGGTGATGTCGAAACGCTCCGTTCAAGCGCATATCGAGGACATCCCCCGCTGGGAGGACGGTGCGCCTCTGGCCAGCCCTCCTCTTTCCGGCATGCAATGGCTGGTTTGGTCTCTGGCCACAGCAGGGAAGTTTTTCGAGGGCCTGATCGTGTTCATGCAGGGGGTGGGTTTGCCCCTGATCGCCAGAGACTTCGATCTCAGTGATCTCGACAAGGGGTTCGTGACAGCCGCCACCTTGGCCGGCATCCTGTTTGGCGCACTGCTGCTCGGCGGACTGGCGGATCGCCTCGGGCGCAAGCCCGTGTTCATCGGGGAGATGGTGCTGCTGCTCGTGGCATTGATCGCTGCCGCGACGGCACCATCCAAAGAAATCCTCATCTTGAGCCTGTTCGTGATCGGGCTGGCGTTAGGCGCCGACTACCCAACGGCGCACCTCGTGATTTCAGAGAGCATCCCTTCCGCCATCCGCGGGCGACTGGTGCTGGGTGCGTTCAGCTTTCAGGCGATCGGCGCGGTGTTGGGCACGGCGATCGCGGCGATCATCCTCAGTGCGATGCCCAGTGTTAACGACTGGAGACTCTTTTTCCTGGTGCCTGTTGTTCCCGTGGCAGCGGTGGTGTGGGGGAGGTTCTTCCTGCCGGAAAGCAGCCACTGGTTGGTGAGTCGCGGGTTGCCAGAGAAAGCGGAAAAACAGTTGCGCAAGTTGCTGAACCGTCAGAACCTCTCCCTCGCCAGCGTGGATCGTCTTCAGGAGGTCGCCCCAGAGCAGCGCAGTCGCGATTGGATAAAGCTGTTCCGCGGTAAGTACGTTCGCGCCACCATCCTCACGTCCGTTCCCTGGTTCCTCCAGGATCTCTCCACCTATGGAATCGGCATCTTCACGCCCGTGATCATCGCCATGGCGTTCGGGGAGATGAACCAGGCAACCACCGTGGGCGATCTGATCCAGAACGACATGATCGGAGCCAAGGGCACAGCCTTGATCGATGTGGGCTTCCTCGTGGGGATCGCAGCCGCCATCGTTCTCGCCGATCGTTGGGGGCGCATTCCGCTTCAGATCACTGGCTTTATTGGTTGTGCGGTTGGCTTGATCCTTGCGTCTCTCGGTGGTGCTGGTGGCCACACCAACCTCCCTCTCACCGTTGCTGGATTCCTGCTGTTCCAGTTCATGACCAATCTCGGCCCGAATGCCACCACCTATCTGATGGCCGGGGAGGTGTTTCCCACCAAGATCCGTGGGCTTGGAGCCGGCTTTGCCGCGGCATCGGGCAAGGTGGGAGCGGTGCTAACGGCGTTTTTCTTTCCCACACTGATTCAGACCTGGGGAACGGAGA
This sequence comes from Synechococcus sp. MEDNS5, assembly GCF_014279875.1. Lineage (NCBI taxonomy): Bacteria > Bacillati > Cyanobacteriota > Cyanophyceae > Synechococcales > Synechococcaceae > Synechococcus > Synechococcus sp. MEDNS5. The sequence continues at coordinate 1,716,960 of NZ_CP047952.1, read as the reverse complement.
AGGTGTTGTCCGTTCTGGTGATCACGTCCCTGCTGGGTGCAGTGATCACCTGGCTCTACCGCATCGAACCCAAGGGCCTGGATATGGAGACCCTCTGAGATGGACATGCAGCCCGTTGCTGCTCAGGTGTTGCCCTGTCCACTCGCCGCTGGTTGGGAGCTGCTGCGCACGATTCCTCTGCCGCGCACGGGCTCTGATGGACAGCCGATGGGGGGCTTCTCGGCGGCGGCTTACGACCAGAACGATGATCGGCTCTGGCTTCTCAGTGATGCCCCCCGAGGGCATCTGGTGCCGTTCAGCGGTTTGCGTGCACAGGTGACAGGGAGAGGTGCTCTGCGAGCCGGCCCCCGCTTGCTGCTCAGGGACTCTGAGGGTGAGCTGCTGCCTGAAGGGTTTGATGGTGAAGGCCTGGTGCTCGAAGGGGACGAGGCCTGGATCGTCAGTGAAGGCCGCCGCACCCCGGAGCGGCGGGCGAGGCTGCAGCGTCATTCCTTGCGCAATGGTCGTCTTCAGGAGGAGCGTTCGCTTCCTGCAGCCTGGCAGGAGCAGCCTGGGCAGGGGCTGAGGGCCAACAAAGGGCCTGAATCGCTCACGCGCACACCGGCCGGTGATCTGGTTCTGGCCGCTGAAGCTCCTCTGGTGCAGGACAGCCCTCTGGCAGGCCAAGACCTGGTGCCACTGGCGGTTCAGGCAACCGGTGAGCCGCCGCGGACCCTGGGGCGGATCGCGCTCGGCCCCGCTGGGGCCGCGGCATCCCGTTCCCTGGGCCTTACGGAGCTTCTGGCCTTGGATGCTCCACCGGCCTTGCTGGCGCTTCTGCGCAGTTATGCGCCGCCCCAGCGTTGGACTGCGGAGCTGCAATTGCTGCCCCTGCCCGCGTCCCCTCTGAAGGAAGCGCCGCCCTTGATCCCAGCCCAAGGCTGGGATCTGCTGGAGGCCGGGTTACCCGCCGATAACTGGGAAGGAATGGCCTGGGGGCCCCAACTCGATGACGGCAGGCTCGTGCTTGTGCTGGTGAGTGACGACAATTTCAATCCGCTTCAGCGAAGCTGGGTGTCGCTGCTGGTGCCGCGTCGCGGTTCAGGCTGCCCTTCCGGTCGCTTTCAGTTTTGATCATGACCCTGCCTCGCCGTTCCGTTCTTGCGCTGCTCGGTCTTGGGGCTGCCGGTCTGGTGGGATCCCGGCCCAGGGGCCAGGCCGCTGCGGCTGCTGATTCAGCGGCACCTGTTCCGTCTGCATGGCCTTTCAAGCCAGTGCCGACCCCCCTGCCAGTAGACAGCGACGGCCTGACGGCTGCGCAGCAGCAGCAGGTGTACCGGCGCATCGCGGTGGAGGACCGCTTGGTGGTTCCCGAGGGGTATCGCGCTGATCTGATCGCCGCCTGGGGAGATCCGATGCCCCAGGGGCGCTTCGGCTTCAACAACGACTACCTCGGCTTTGTGTCCAGCGGACCGGACGACGCACTGCTCACGGTGAATTTCGAATACATCAGTGCCTTGCCCTGGACCGAGGGCTTCCGCGAGGTGGTCGGCCGCCCGCTGCCCTGGCAGCAACTGGTCGCAGCTCTCGCCTCCCGCGATGGGGTGATCGATTGCGCCGCCTTGCAGGGGAATGAGCGGTTGCTGGCTCTGATTCGCTCCGTCAGCGATGAAGCCATGGCGGATCTCGGGCTGGGGGTGATCGCCATCAGCCGGAATGGCGAGGGCCAGTGGGCACGCCGCAGCGATCCCGTGGAGCGCCGAGTGGATGGTCTGGCTGGCTGGACTGACCCCTCCCAGCGCCTGCAAAGCACCGGGCCAGCGGCCGCGGTGTTCCGCCGCGCCGAGCGGATGGGCTACGACGACGGTCTCGGTGATCAGGTGATCGGCACCTTTGCCAACTGTGCTGGTGGCACCACGCCCTGGGGCACGGTGCTCAGTGCGGAGGAGAACTTCCAGTCCCAGGTGCCGGAGCCGGTGTACGCCGATGGCAGCGCGGTGTCTCCCTCTGAACGCCCCTTCGTCTGCCGGCAGACCAGGCTGGGGGGACTGGGCAATGTGTACGGCCTGGCTGGCAACAAGTACGGCTGGATGGTGGAGATCGACCCTGCAGCCCCCGACAGGCCCGTGCGCAAGCACACGGCTCTGGGGCGTTTCCGCCACGAGGCTGTGGCGCTTCGTGCTGAAGCGGGTGCTCCGTTGCGGGTTTACTCCGGTTGTGATCGCCGGGGCGGTCATCTCTACCGTTACGTGAGTGCCGATCCGGTCATAACCCCTCGCGATCCAGGCAATTCGCGGCTGCTCGAGAACGGTGAGCTGCAGGTGGCCGTCTTCCATGCGGATGGCACCGGTGAATGGCTTCCCCTGCGTGCGGATGCACCGGTGCGGCCGTTCCTGCCCAGCCGCTTCACCCAAGCGGGCCTGAGTTGCCCGGTGGAGCTTCCCCATTCCGATCGCCGGCGTGCCGGTGCGGAGTTCTTTCGCGAGGACGCCGCAGTGCAGGCCTACGCAAAGCGCTTCCCGACCCTGGGCACTCTGTATGCGGGGGAAGGAGAACTGCTGCAGGGAGCCATCCTGGTGGATGCCCACCTGGCCGCCCGAGCGGCAGGGGGAACTCCCACAGCCCGCCCCGAAGACACGGAGATCGATCCGTTAACGGGAGACCTTCTCGTGGCCTTCACCTCCGGCTATCCCAACACCACCGGTGGGCCGGACCCCGCCATCTTCCGCGGGCCCAATGGCGAAGCGATCTGGGGGCATGGCTGGGTGATGCGTCTGTCGGATGATCCGGCCCGCAGCGGCGAGGCCAGTGGAGGTGCATTCCGTTGGCGCATGGCGGCCACAGGCGGGGAACCCTGGGCTGGCGGTCTGGGGTTCACCAATCCCGACAACTTGGCCCTGGATGGCCAAGGCAATCTCTGGATCGTGACCGACCGCTCGGCCAAATCTTCAGCGAGCGATCAGTTCGGCAACAACAGCTGCTGGTTTGTGCCCCGAACCGGCGATACCGAGGCTGAACGGGCCGCCTGCTTCGCGACCGGGCCGATGGAGTGTGAGCTTTGTGGACTGAGTCTGGACGACCAGGAGCGGGCCCTCTTCCTCGCCATTCAGCACCCTGGTGAAATCCATGGTGCCCGTGGGCCCAGGGACCAGGAAATGCAAGTGCACACCTTGCGTGACCGCGATGGAGGGGTGATTGAACAGCTGCGCACGGTTGCGATGGGCTCCAACTGGCCGGCTCAGGCACCCGGGCGACCTCCTCGCCCAGGCGTGGTGGCGGTGCAGCGACGCAACGGTCAGCCGCTGCTGGAGGGCTGATCTGTTTCCCGACTGAGCTTGGGAATCAACGCTGTTGCAGCCAGCAATCCCAGGGTGAGGATCATCAGGGCCGGCCATAGGGCGGCGGCGAGGCGTTCGTCACTGGCGTACTGAAACACCCGGATGGAGAGAGTGTCGAAGTTGAACGGACGCACCGCCAGGGTGAGGGGGAGTTCCTTCACGGTGTCAACGAAAACCAGGAGGCTGCCCACCAGTAGCGGTCCGCGAAGCAGGGGCAGATGCACGCGGCGGAGCACGGCGGGCCAGCGCAGACCCAGGCCTGTGGCCGCTTCATCCAAGTTGGGCGAGAGCCTTTCCAGGGCGGCGTCCAGCCCCCCCTTGCCCACGGCCAGGAAGCGATCGCTGTACCCCCAGAGCAGCAGCAGGATCGGCGAGAGTTGCCAGGGGCCGCCCAGTAACAGCAGCGCCAGGGCCAGAACGGCTCCTGGAATGGCGTAGCCCATTCCAGCGAGGAAGGTCACGCTCCCCAGCCATCGGGAGCGACTCCAGCGCTTGGCGATGGCGAGCAGCAGGGCCGCCAGTCCCGTGAGCGCCGCGGCAGCGAGGCCCAGGGAAAGGCTGCGCGCCGTCAGAAGCAGCAGTTCCGGTTGCCAACCTGCGGCCAGTTGCCCCAGGTTGTGGCACGCCCAGATCAGGGGAATCCCCAGGCTCAGCAGCGGTGGGATGCCCCCGAGCACCTGAGCCAGCACGGCCCGAAGTCCCCCCAGTTGCCAAGCGGGGGATTCACCGCCGGCCACGCCCTCGGCCCAACGGCGGCTGCGCCGGCGCAAGCGCCGTTCTCCGAACACCAGCAGCATCACGATGCAGAGGGTGATCAGTGCCAGCCCGACGGCACCCGCGGGATTGCCATCCATCTGCCAGGCCTGAAGGATGCCGGCCGAGAGACTGGGAATCCCCAGCAGCTGAACGGCTCCGTAGTCGTTCACCACTTCCATCCCCATCAGGGCAATCCCGGCGCCGATGGCCGGTAGGGCCAGGGGCAGTGCAATACGGCGGAAGCTGTTCCAGGGGCCGACCCCGAGGCAACGACAGGCTTCGAGTTGCCGACGCCCGCAAATGGTGAAGCTTTCAGTGCTCAGCAAGAACACGTAGGGGTAGGTGCTGAGGGCCATCACGGCCACCCCCCAGCTCAAGCCATGGATGCGTAGGCCATGCAGGCTCCCCAGATCTACCAGCGTGGCGGCCAGCAAATAGGAGGGACTGGCCAGGGGCAGCAACTGGGCGATCCGCAGCCAGCGCCGACCAGGGAAGCGGCAGTTCGCCAGAAGCCAACCATTCACGGTGCCAAGCAGACCTCCGGCTAAGCCGGTTCCCACTAGAAGCACAAGGGTGCCGCGCAACTGGCTGACGCCGTCGGAGCCGAGGCTGGCGTTGCCGTTTCTGAGCCCCTGCAGGCCTTCCCCCACCAGTCCGAGCACCGGTAGCAGCGCCAGCACTGCAATCAGAAGGGCACCGGCTACCAGCAAGCGCCGGCCCGGCACCCATCGGCTGCCCTCTGGGCTTGTGCCCTGGGGCAGGGGGCAGGGAATGGAGGGACTGACGCTCTTCACCCTTTGATCATTGCCAACCGTTGGCCCTCATCAGTTCCACAGCCTTGCTATTCAGTTCACCAAGGCGTGCGGCAGACACATCAGCCTGGCGGAAGGGGCCCCAGGCCTTGAGCACTGGATCTTCACCCATGCCCTTAATGGGGTACTCGTGGTTGGCCGCGGCATAGCCCCCCTGGTTTTCGCTGGCGACCAGGAAGGCCAGGAAGCGGGTGGCCGCTTCGGGATTGCGACTTGAACGGGTCACGCCGCCGCCGGTGATGTTCACGTGAACAGGTTCGGGCCAAACCACGGTCACCGCTTCACTGAGCTTGCGGTCCGCTTCGCCTTTGTCGCCAGCCTGCAGACGTCCGAGGTAATAGCTGTTGGCGAGCGCCACACCGCAATTGTTCTGGGCCACGGCCCGAATCATTGGGGTGTCACTGCTGAAGACCGGCTGGGAGAGATTGGCGACCATGCCGCGGATCCACTTGGCTGTTGCCTCTTCTCCTTCCCGATCGAGCATGAAGGCCACCAGCGACTGGTTGTACACGCTGCGGCGGTTGCGCAGGCAGAGGCGACCTTTCAAAGCCGGAGCAGCCAGCTTCTTGTACTGATCCACCTCTTCGGCTTGCACCGAGGCGGTGTTGATCATGGGGGTGCGCAGCCTGCGGGTGAGTCCGAACCAGCGTTGCTTGGGATCGCGCAGCGCTTCAGGGACCGCCGCATCCAGTTGGTTAGAACGCACAGGTTGGAAGAGATCGAGATCGGCCGCCTGATCCAGGCGTGCGGCATCAGCAAGAATCAGCACGTCGGCAGGTGAGGTGTCGCCTTCGGTGCGCAGTCGCTGAATCAAGGCGTCATCTTTGGCCTCCAGCAGCTTCACCTTGATGCCTGTTTCGGCGGTGAAGCGGTCATAGAGCTGTTGGTCAGTGTTGTAGTGACGGCCGGAATACACGCCGATCTCAGACTGCTGGCCTTGTTGGCTGCAGGCGGCCAGGAGGGTTGTTGCTGCCAGGAGCAGGGGCAGGCCAGCGGCTCGGCCGTGGTTCAAGCCCCGGGGAAGCTTGCGCATGGAGAAGCGACTAAATGAATTTGAGAATCGTACTCAATAAGGGTGTGGCTGTTGTCTGTTGCGTTCCGGGCCCGTGCCTAGCCATCAAAAAACCCCGACCATGGCCGGGGTTGCTCAAACTTTTGATTGGCGATCAGCGGTCACTGCGCCGCACAGGGATGGGCACAAGAGTGGGCTCCATCAAGCCGCCGCCGCCGTTGTCATCGTCGGAATCAAGGAGAAGCCAGAAGGCCAGCCCTAAAGCAATCAGCAAGCTGCCAGCTGCAAGGAGTTCCACCATTCCTTCTCCACGTTGGTAGTCAGCCTAATCACATTGTTTGAAAGTGGTGCAACTAGCCGAAACCCTGACCAGCGTCCTTGGCGACGCAGGCCTGGAGTTGCTTGCGCAGGGTGTTGTGGTCGAGATCGCGACCGATGAGCACCAGTTGATTCTTTCGCTCCCCAGTCCAGTCGCTGTCGTCGATGGAAAAGCGCTTGCCAGCCAGGTGGAAGACATGCCGCCGCTCACTTTCGTTGAACCAGAGAATGCCCTTGGCCCGAAACACGCTTTCCGGAAGCTGGTTGTCGAGGAAATTCTGGAACTTGCGCAAACCAAAGGGGCCGTCACTGCGGAAGGACAGGGAGGTGAAGCCTTCGATCGCGAGGTGATCCGCCGATTGATGGGCGTGGCTGTGGTCATGCTCGTGGTCATGACTGTGCCCGTGGTCATGGTCATGGTCATGGTCATGGTCATGGTCATGGTCATGGTCATGGGCGTGATCGTGGCTGTGCCCGTGGTCATGGCTGTGTCCGTGGTCGTGATCCTCAGAGGCGCGTACAACGCGATCCGATTCGAACAGGCCCACGCTCAGGAGGAGGGGCAGAGGAACCTCCCCCTTCTGTGAGCGCAGAATCCGCGCGTCGCTCTTCACCTCCCGGAGCGTGCTCTCAATCGCTTCGAGGCGCGCTTCGTCGACCAGGTCGGTTTTATTGAGGAGAAGGATGTCTCCATAGATCACCTGGGAGCGCCCCACTTCGCTGGCGAGAATCTCCTCGCCGAAATTCTCCGCGTCGATCAGGGTGATGATCGAATCCAGGCGCGTCTGATCCCGCAGTTCGCTGCCAAGGAATGTCATGGCAACGGGGAGGGGATCAGCCAGACCGGTGGTTTCCACCACCAGATAATCCAGATCTTTGGATTGTTCGAGAATGCGATCAACGGTCTCCAGCAGTTCGCCATTAATCGAGCAGCAGATGCAGCCGTTGCTGAGCTCCACGATGTCGTCGCCGGTGCTCACCACCAGATCGTTATCAATCCCGATCTCTCCGAATTCATTCACCAGGACGGCTGTCTTGAGGCCGTCCTGGTTGTTGAGGATGTGATTGAGCAGCGTGGTTTTTCCAGCTCCGAGAAAGCCTGTGAGGATGGTTACTGGCACGGTGCTGGCCTGCTGAGCTGTGCCTGTCATTCAGGGGTCTCTGCGCGTCACACCATCGTGGCAGCTGTCAGCTGAGGGCGTCGATGGACCGGGCCAGCTGAACATCCAGATCACTCAGCCCGCCCAGGTCGTGGGTGGTGAGTTCGATCGACACCCGGTTGTAGACGTTGCTCCAGTTGGGGTGGTGCTGCATCGTCTCGGCCAGCAGGGCTACCCGCGTCATAAAGGCGAACGCTTCGCTGAAATCCTTGAATCGCCAGTCTCGCTTCAGGCGATCAGCCTCAACCTGCCAGTGAGGCAGGGTGTTGTTGAGGTTGTCCCGTTCGTGCTGCGGCAGCAGGGAGGCCATGAACTCGATGTGATCCTGACGTCACCCCTAGCGTGGCTTCAGAGGAGTGTGTTGGGACGTCGGGTGAACGACATGATGCAGAGACTGTTGATCGCACTGCTGATTCCGGCGGCTTTCGTGGCCGCGGCTCCCCGCGGGCAGGCCCAGAGGGTCGTGAAGCGCATCGCCAGCGAGTGCCCGATGGGATACATCGATATGGGAAATGGCAAGTGCAGTGCCCTTGGATTGATGACCTACACCCTCAGGCCAGCGATGGGGGAGGACTGTCCGGCAGGCTGGACGGATGTGGGTGGTGGCTACTGCCGCCGGGACTGATGCCTGAATGACGCGCGACGTGCCTTCCTCGGCCTGGACCTCGCTGGGTGATTACCTCCGGGAAACGCAGCTGCTTGGCTCGATTCAGAGCACGCTCTACTGGGATCAGAACACTCGGATGCCCAGTGGCGGTGCGGCCTGGCGCGGAGAACAGCTGGCTCTTCTGGCCCGCCAATTGCACGCGCGGCAAAGCTGTGAGCGTTACGCGGCCTTGATCGCGGAGGCGCGGCAGGCCTGGCAGGCCTCGTCGGAGCAGACCTCTTCAGCAGACCGAGCTGCCCAGGCCAGAAATCTGGATCTGTTGGAGCAGGAGTTGCGCAGGCAGCAGGCCCTCGACCCCGATCTGGTGTCTGCGATTGCCGTGGCCAAGTCGGAGGGGTATGAGTGCTGGCAGCAGGCCAAGGCTGCAGCAGCGTTCGGTCAATTCGCCCCTGCTTTGAAGCGCATGGTGGCGCTCCGCCAGGAGCAGGCGCGCCAGCTGGCGGAACCGCGCTCCTGCTGGGAAACCCTGGCCCAGCCCTTCGAGCCCGACCTCACCCTGGCCCGGTTGCAGGAGCTGTTTGCGCCGTTGCGCCGGCGTCTTCCCGAGCTGCTCGGCCAGCTTCAGGGCGGCCCTCGACCCACCTCTCTGAGCTGGGATCTGGAGGCCTCCACCCAGCAGGATCTCTGTGACCAGTTGCTCAAGGCCTGGGGACGGGATGAAGCAATCACCTGCGTGGCGGCTTCGCCCCATCCGTTTTCGATCACCCTGGGGCCACGCGACTTCCGGATCACAACCCGTGTGGTTGCTGGTCAGCCCCTCTCCTGCTTCCTGGCTACCGCCCACGAGTGGGGGCATTCCTTGTATGAACAGGGCCTGCTCCCCTCCAGCCACCAGTGGTTTGCCTGGCCCCTCGGCCAGGCCACCTCGATGGCCGTGCATGAGAGCCAGTCGTTGTTCTGGGAGAACCGGGTGGCCCGCAGCCAGCCGTTTTCCGAGCATTGGTGGCCGCGTTTTGCTGCGGCTGGAGCGCCGATTGCCAACGCCATGGATCTCTGGCGTGCCATGAATCCGATGGCACCCGGCTGCAACCGGGTGGAAGCGGATGAGCTCAGCTACGGCCTTCACATCCTGATCCGCACAGATCTTGAGCTGGCCTTGCTCGAGCAGGGTCTGGAGGTGGAGGCGCTTCCGAGCGAGTGGAACCGTCGCTACGGCGAACTGCTGGGGGTGACTCCCGCGGATGACGCCGAAGGTTGCCTGCAGGATGTGCACTGGAGCGAGGGGTTGTTCGGCTATTTCCCGTCGTATCTGCTGGGCCATCTGATCAGTGCCCAGATCAGTGAGGCCATGGAAACGGCGATCGGGGCTCCGGAAGAGCATGTGCGCCGGGATGATCTTCAGCCCGTTCTCAGCTGGCTGCGGGAGGCGGTGCATCCGATCGGCCGGGCGCTCAACGCTGAGCAACTGGTGGCCAGCGTCACGGGACGCCCTCTCTCCAGTGAGCCGTTTCTCCGTTATCTGGAAGCCAAGATCGAGCGTCTGGGGACGTCGCCTTGATCAACGGAACGGCTCTTTAGGATTGCGCTATCGACAAGAGCAGCCCGAGCCGGGATTCCGCCAACCGCATGACCGACGCCCCCGTCTCACGGATCCGCAACTTCTGCATCATTGCCCACATCGACCATGGCAAGTCGACCCTGGCCGATCGCTTGCTGCAGGACACGGGCACGGTGGCCAACCGGGACATGCAGGAGCAGTTCCTGGACAACATGGATCTGGAGCGGGAACGGGGCATCACGATCAAGCTCCAGGCGGCGCGCATGAACTACACGGCGGCCGATGGGGAGGAGTACGTCCTCAACCTGATCGACACTCCCGGCCACGTGGACTTTTCCTATGAGGTGAGCCGCAGCCTGCAGGCCTGTGAGGGCGCGCTGCTGGTGGTGGATGCCAGCCAGGGGGTGGAAGCGCAGACTCTGGCCAATGTGTATCTGGCGCTGGAGAACGACCTCGAGATCATTCCCGTTCTCAACAAGATCGATCTGCCTGGTGCCGACCCCGATCGCATCAAGGAAGAGGTGGAGGCGATCATCGGGCTCGACTGCAGCAAGGCCATTCCCTGTTCAGCCAAAACAGGGATGGGTGTACCCGAGATCCTGCAGGCGGTGGTGGACAGGGTGCCGGCACCGAAGGATTCGGTGGAGGAGCCCACCAAGGCGCTGATCTTTGATTCCTATTACGACCCCTACCGGGGGGTGATTGTGTACTTCCGGGTGATGAGCGGCCGGATCAGTTGCAAAGACAAGGTGCTGCTGATGGCCAGCAAGAAAACCTACGAGCTCGATGAGATCGGTGTAATGGCACCGGATCAGCGCAAGGTGGATGAGCTTCACGCTGGGGAGGTGGGCTATCTGGCGGCATCGATCAAGGCTGTGGCTGATGCCCGCGTGGGCGACACGATCACTCTGCTGAATGCCCCGGCGGACGAGGCCTTACCCGGCTACACCGAGGCCAAGCCGATGGTGTTCTGCGGGCTGTTCCCCACCGAGGCCGATCAGTATCCGGATCTGCGCGAGGCGCTCAACAAGCTGCAGCTCTCCGATGCGGCGCTGCAGTTCGAACCGGAAACCAGCAGTGCGATGGGCTTCGGCTTCCGTTGCGGCTTCCTGGGGTTGTTGCACATGGAAATCGTGCAGGAGCGGCTGGAACGTGAATACGACCTCGACCTGATCGTTACTGCGCCTTCGGTGATCTACAAGGTGAACATGATCGACGGAACGGAAGAGATGGTGGATAACCCCGCCACACTTCCCGACCCGCAGAAGCGTGAATCGATTGAAGAGCCTTACGTGAAGATGGAGATCTATGCGCCGAATGAGTACAACGGCGCGCTGATGGGCCTGTGCCAGGAACGGCGCGGTGAGTATCTCGACATGAAATACATCACCACCGATCGGGTGACCTTGATTTACGAATTACCTCTGGCGGAAGTGGTGACCGACTTCTTCGATCAGATGAAGACGCGCACCCAAGGCTATGCGTCGATGGAATATCACCTGATCGGCTACCGCAAAAATGAATTGGTGCGTCTGGATGTGCTGATCAATGGCGAGCGGGCTGATCCTCTCACTACGATCGTGCACCGCGATAAGGCTTACAACGTGGGCAAGGCTCTGGTGGAAAAACTGAAGGAACTGATTCCCCGCCAACAATTCAAGATTCCCCTGCAGGCCTCTATCGGCAGCCGCATTATCGCCTCCACCAGCATCAGCGCCATTCGCAAAGATGTGCTGGCCAAGTGCTACGGCGGCGATATTTCACGAAAGAAGAAACTGCTGAAGAAACAGGCCAAAGGCAAGAAGCGGATGAAGGCCATGGGCAAGGTGGACGTGCCCCAGGAAGCCTTCATGGCTGTTTTGAAGCTGAATGATTGAGGGGGAAGTTAAGTCTGCCCCCTTCTCCATCGGATGGATCAACTCACGTCGTCTTGCCCCTCTGTCAGGGAATTCTTGTCGATTTGATTGTAGTAACCCTGGGTGAGTTCAGACAGTTTCTCCAGCCAGGGTGACTCCAAACCCAGAGAGGTCGCGTTAACAATCAAAGCGCGATCTGTTCCCTGATGTTGGCGATTTGTGTTTTCCCCGGCGTAGAACGTGGCGGTGGGTTCATGATCCCTGCTCGACCAGCCGCCACCATCGCGATCTCGATTGGGTTGTCCATCCGACATTAAATACAGCGTGTCAGTTTCTGTGTCGTCAAATGCTTTCTGAATGGCATTCCAAGGATCTGTTCCGCCCCATTTGGTCACTCTTTCATCGTCAAGTGTGTTCACAAACTGAATGGCTGAGTTGCGTTTGCCCTCATCCCCCAAGCGCACCAAACCACTTGACGATTCACTCCATTCCTTGTTGTTCTTGTAGCCACCGGAGCTGAAAGCGGTTAAGCCCACCTTGGTGTTGTTGGGCAGCTGCTCAAGGATCATCGTCATTTCACTGATCAAGGATTCCATGCGGGTTAACGCGCAAATCCGGCGGGTGTCCCGGTAGCGCCCTTGGTTGGGGTCGTAAAAGGTGCGCCAGGAGCCATAGCCATCTCCCCACATCAAGCAGGCACTCATTGAGCCTGATCCGTCGATCACAAAGCGCACATTGCTGCTGGTGATGTTCTGGAAGAAGGCACCGTTGAGTGGACCCCCCTGGCCCTCACCGCCAAAGTTGTCGACGCGTTTATCGGCACGCGCGAAAGCTGTGAAATAGAGGGGTTGGTACGTCACTTGTCTGTCGCCCACCCCCAGCTTGTTGATGAAGCTTTCGGTGATGGTGTCTTCATCCTGCCCCTCGCTCCCTGCGGTGGGGTCGATGAACTTCACCAATTTGTAGTTGGTGTCGGTTTCAATCCGCAGGGCTGGTTGGCGTTCTGACCGACTCGGGGTTTTCCCTGCAGTGAAGGTGAAATTTGTGCTGTTCAGAATCTGGGCCTTGGTAGGGCCATCCTCTTCACACACGGTGGCCAGGCTTTGGCCTTCCTCGAGTTCGCTTTCCTTGCGGCAGGGAATGGCACCGATGTCGTCCAGGACGCGAGAAAGGAAAAGATTCGCCGTTTCGTTGTATTTGCCATCTGGATTCAGTGGTGCACCACAGCGTTCAATCGTGAATCCACCTGATCCCAGGCTCATGCCATAAAGAACGGGTTGATTCAATTCAATCATCTTCACACCGAATAAGGGCTTGAAGGGACGATTGCCAGCTAGAGCTGTGCACTCGCTCACTAAGGATGTATAGCGGCTGTCATGCAGGTTTATATGGGCTTGATCCTCTGTAAATGCTTCTGATTTGTTGAGCACAAGGTGCATGCTGCGCTCGACTTCTGAGCGCATGAGCCGGAGGCCATTGGTGGAATTCTGGCGAAGAGTTGTTTTCTCCTCAGATTGTTTAATAAGCTTTCCTGTGGATTGGAGTGCGACCCCAGAAGCCATGATTAAGAGTGTTCCTACTCCAGCTGCGATAACCAGTTCGTTCATTCCCGCAAAGCCGTTCTGTTTTGGCTTGTGTTGAGCATTGGTAAGCAAGGTTCTGAGTTTCATGCCCCATTCACAGCTTGATTTATCTACTGTGGTTGATTGTTGATCAATCGGTCTGTGTTGGTCCTGATAATGATCTGAGCGGCAACTGAGAAGAGCTTATTTTTCGCATTTGGAGGTGTTTGTATTCCAGCTTGCTCGGAATACTGTTCCGGTTCCAGAAATCTGCAGGCAGCGGGTGCGTAAGCGTTGTTCCTGGGTGTTGGTGGAGCGGATCAGAAAAATAAGATCCTCCGACATCGTGCTGGTTCCTGGGGGTGTGAGCTCATAGCTTGCGAGATTCACGCTCATGACCACTGCTTCTGATTCTGGTGTCCCTTCACGATCAAGTAGACGCAGCGAACGGTCGCGGATGATTTTGTCTTTTTCCGCTCCGCTGGAATCTCCAGCTAACAATGTCCCAATCTCAGGCCCATAGGCGCAGCCGCTGGATCGACCTGCAGCTTCAATATCGCTGTTGCAGCATTCGATGCGCTCAGGATGGTCTTTCATCTCCACCACATCAGCGGGTGCAGCGAAATTGTTGAGTCCACTTGTGTCGAAGTTCAATGTGCAACTGGTTTTCTGTTGGCCGAGCTTGGCGCGCAGTCCAAATAAGCCGGCTTCCAATTGCTGGGTGTAGCGGTCGACCTCACCCTGACGCATGTTGCGCAGATAGGACGGAATCGCTGCCGATACGCCGATGGTGACGATCACCATCCCCACAAGGAGTTCAAGGAGTGAAAAACCTGCTGATTTGGTTTTCATCGTGTGCTGTAACACTTGGCTGCAAAGTTTGGGGTCATCTCAATAACTCGTTGTTCCGCCTTGACCTGCTGTTCGGGGCCTTCAAAGCTATAGACAATGCGGAGAATTCCAGGAATTGAATCAATGTCAAATGTGCGTGTGATTGCTGCGAGACGAGGCTCTGGTGCAACAGTTTGGAGGTGATTACCCAGTTTTTCTGGAGGGTTCGTGCAAGCGCTTTTTAGGGCTTCTTGTCCTCCATTCTCGACGATCCACGCATCGGTGTAGTAGGAATCTTCTTTTTGCATGGCTTGAATATTGTCATTAATTGCGGCCTCAATGCTTGCCCGATCTGAGAGGTTTGCGCTACCACTTAAAGCTGCTACCGAAATTCGGCTCACCGCTGCTAAAGCAGAAGCCAGAAGAATCCCCGCGATCAGCACCTCGACCATGGAAAATCCATTAACTGGTTTCCTTGATCGCTTCTGGTGTCGATAGCGAAGTCTGTTCTTCACCCGATGGTGTCAATCAATAACAATTGAAGTGCTCTACCAATCAGTTCTAACTGATCTTTGTTGGCTGGGTCTGAGTAGTGGATGAGCGTTGAATTACCAACGCCGGAACGTATCGAGGCCTGTGCCGCGGATCCCGCGGGTCACCATCTGGCCATAACCCGGAAAGTTCTGGCTTTCCCAATCCCACTGTTCATTCAGATCACGCACAACAGTGCTGTCGCCACTGGTGCCGCTGACCAAAGTGAAGGGACCTGCATCCGTACAGATCCCATCGGCCCAGATCAGTCCATTCAGGCTGGTGCGGCTGGTCCCTGTTTTCACAATGCCAGGAATCAGATGCACGCTCGCCGCAGGAAGACTGTCGCCTTCAAAGGCAAGCACATACTTATCGCTTACGGGTGATACCCCGCAACTGCGCACGCCGCTGGGTTTTGGTGCAGCAGACAAGATGATCAGTTGTTCTGGCTTGCCATTGCAGATGTCACTGCTCGCGTCGACGCCGCAGAGTTGAGCGCCACTGCCAAGGTTGATGCTGCCGGTGATGCCCGGTTCTGAGGGGGGCACGGTGGAGGTGCCGGGGTATTCCAAATGCAGAACAACAGGGCGGTTTGCACTGGTTTCAATCAGCAGTCGCGTGCTGGTGAGGTTGATATGTTCCACAAAGATATGGCAGTCGTCTCCAGTCCCTTTGCAGAGTTCGCTCGAACTGAGCCGGATGACAGAACCGCCATCTTCTTCCAGATCGTCACGTTCTTCGGCGTTGGCTGAGTCGGAATCACGGCTGCAGACAATGGCATCACAATCTTCCAATGAATCGGTGTCGTCAAAGCTCCAAATCCGCACCTTGTCTGAGTCACTTGCCTGGTCTTGGGTCAGGCCAAGGTTCCACAAATTGCTGGTGGGCAAGCCTTTCTCGAGGATGGGAATTACTCTGTTTTTTAGGTTGTCGTTGGTGTTGCTGACTCCCACATCCTCGAGCAGGTTGGAGGGCAAGCATCCGTTGGCCGTGAGATAGCGATCAGCCGAGTTGACGTTTAGCAGCACTTTGCCCTCACCTGTGTTTCCATTTCTGTCGAGAATTTCGGTGTCTCCCAGCGAGAGTGTTTGGCCCGCCAATACCGCCCAGTCCCCTTCTCCGGCGACAATCGAGTTCACATAGAGCGATCGAAGTAGCAGGGTTCTGGCGAGATAGCCCTTGCCTGGATCATCACCATCGCGCACCACCAGGCCTTCGATTTGAAAGCGTCCTTCCCCTGCACCGTTGTTGCTGGCCGTTGCCGTGGTGGTGTAACCCCGTAATCGGTACTGAAGTTGGATGTTGGCTTTCCCATCGTCCCGTTGGCTGGATGTGCTCTCCGTTAGTGCTACGTGGGGAGGCTCGCCTGTGCTGCTGCTGGCTGGCACGGCCTCTGGCAATTGGCTGCGGTTGGTGCACAGTTCTCTTAAAGGAAAATCATCTTGGTTGGAGGCGTTCCAACCCCATTTCTCACTTCCAGAACTATCAATATCCCCGCCGTGATGATCGAGGGTGAAAAGGTAGCCCTTGTAGGCCGTGTTGTCATCGTTGTTGAGTTCGCTGAGGATCCTGTTGAAACCGTTCAATGCAGCGGTTTCGGCCATCTGCTGATAACTCTCCGCGGCTCCCAGCTTTCGGCCCATCAACTGCCGAAGCAGTAATCCAGTAACGCCGGCCATCAGCACCATTCCCATCATCAAGGCAATCAACATCGAAAGCCCTTGCTCCTGCTTAGGGCTCTTGCGTGCTGAGTGCTTCTTGAAGGGAGGGCGTGGAGATTTCATTTATCCGCAGTTGGGAGCCGAAGCGGCGGCAGTTTGGGTTCCTTGGTTGATACCGCTGGCTCCGTTGGTGAGATTCACGCAGGCAATGACGTTGAGATTGGGTTCATCTTCACGTATAGCTGTGATCGTGAAGAGGTTGTCGGTGTTGCTGATGGCTACGTCGTAATAGCCTCCTGCAAGGGTGATTGCTTGAAAGTTGTCTTGGGTGGCTGGTCCATCGTCGGTCATTACTGCACTCGTGTCGTTAAGCTCAGCCCAGCTTGTTGGTAAGACGCCAAATTCATCGGCATAGGATGCGATGGTGGTTTGGATTTGAGCGATTGTTGAAGCGGCTTCGTTTTGCCGAGTGCGGTTGACTTGGTTGAGGTAATTTGGCAGCGCAACAGATGAAAGTATTCCAACTAATGCGGTGACAACCATGACCTCAGTAAGCGTGAAGCCTGCTGAAGACCAATGCTTCTTGTGTTTGATTAACAAGGCTGACTTTTCTTTGCATTCATATTAGCACTTGCCTGCAGAATTAAACCATGAGCATGTTTAGTTTTTCATGAGTTTTTCCTTAGCAAGGTGTATTTAATGCAGAAAGCCCGCCATGAGGCGGGCTCTGAATCTTTCTGTAGTGTGATGCTATTTCTTTTATCCTTCTGGTGGGGCTTCGCATGCGGTAAACCCTGGCGCATCACCGCAGAATGCAATATTTCCGCCTTTTGTCACGTCTACGCTTCCAACAATCTCTTTATCTTTGAGGTCTCCAGAATCGGCGCCTCCTTTGGCCGTAACAGTTACGGTTGCTGGTGTTGAGCCGTCACATGTAAATCCGAAAGTGTTTGTGGATGCTGGGCACTGGCCTGGTGCATCAGCATCGTCTGAAGCCACTTCCCACGCACCTAGGCCGGTAGTTCCAGTTTCCGTCCAGGCAATTTGCGCCTCTTTCAGTGCTGAGGAGGTGAGGGTTTTGGCTTCAGTAGCTTTCGCTTTGCTGGTTTGACTTAAGAAGTTTGGAAGTGCCACAGCTGAGAGGATTCCAACAATCACAATCACGATCATCAGCTCCACGAGGGTGAAGCCCTTCTCGAGCAGATTGCGGGATTTCTTGCGGTTGAGCAGTGCCAGCTGGAGCCGGCTGTTGAGTGTGGTCATGGCTGGTCCGATGGTGATAAGTGAACTGGCACGTTTCGTGCTCACGGATCAACCATCTCCTTTTCTCATGGTTCGTACAGGAAGGAACGGCTAAAGCTTCCTAAGAAGGTTCTTAGGGTTGCTCTCAGCTTTTGCGGCGCACCGTTCTGCCATCACTGCGCGGCTGGCTTCAGTCCACCGCCTTGCTCTCGGTGATTGCCGGCTATGTGCTGCTGCTGCTGGTGAATGCTGCCTTGGGCGATCTCCAGCGCAAACAGCAGCACCTGAAGCTGGCGGCATCCCTGCTTCAGCAGGCCTCCACCGGTGCTTTGGACGCTGGACCCCTCGGTTCCCTGGGCCTGGACGCGCGTGTGCTCGCTGATGGTGAGCTGCAGTCGCCCACGCTCCAACCAGGCCTCTCGGGCCAGCAGTGGTTGCTCAGCCGCTCCAGCTTCCGATTACCCAATAACGAGCGCCGCCTTCTTGAGCTGCGCCAAGACGTGACGGACTCTCTTCAGCAGCAGCAGTTCTCGCAGATGCTGCTGGTGGCCGCCGCTGGCGCTTCCATTTTGTTCACCTCCCTTCTCCTGAGGCCGGTGTTGAAGCGCGGGCTGGTGCTGCCCCTCAATGACCTTGATCAGGAGCTCCAGGCTCTCGAGGCCGACACCCTCGGTGAGCACCTGCTCGATTCCAGCCGTCAGCCCCAGGAACTGCGTGCAATCGCCGAGGCCTTCAACAATCTCCAGCAACGCCTGGCAGCGGCCTGGCAGCGGGAGCGCTCGTTTGTGGATGGCGTGGCCCATGAGCTGCGCACGCCGATCACGGTGATCTCAGGCCACAGCCAAAGGCTGCAGCGTCAAATGCTTTCGGATTTGGCGCGGGATTCAGCCGACAGCATCGATTTAGAAGCCAGGAGAATGGGCACGTTGCTCACAGCCCTGCGCGAACTGGCCCGCTGCGATGCCGGTCGTTTGCAGTTGCAGCCGGCGCGTCTTGATGCCGAGGAACAACTGCTCCTGGCCTATGAGCAGGCCTGTGCCCGTGCAGGGGAACGCCTGCATTTGCCGCTTCCCTCTTCTCAACGGCTGCCACTGTTTTCAGCTGATGCCACGCGTCTGCAGCAGAGCCTGCAGTTGTTGATCACCAATGCCCTCAGCTTCAGCACCGGCTCTGTGCGCTTGTTCGCCGAGGTGATCGGCCATCAACTGGTGCTGCATGTGCAGGATTCCGGGCCGGGTATCGCCGAATCGGAGCGAACGCTGGTGCTGCAGCGCTTTCAACGGGGATCCACGGCTGCGGGGCAACGCGGTCCTGGCATCGGCCTGGCGTTGGTGGATGAACTTACGCGGGCGATGAATGGCGAGGTGGTGATTGCTGAGGCACCCGGGGGTGGGGCCGATCTGCAGCTGCGTTTCAAGCTTGCGGCAGCCGCGCCATGAAGCCCACACCGCGCACAGTATGCAGCAGCCGGGGACGATCGGGCCCTTCCAGCTTGCGGCGCAGATAGCCCATGTACACATCCAGGGTGTTGGGGTCGCCGACGAACGGCGCCCCCCAAACGCTGTCGAGGATGTGTTGGCGGGCCTGCACTTCGCCATGGTGTTTCACCAGAAAGGCGAGTAGATCAAACTCCCGCTGAGAGAGCGCTAACTCCTGTTCGCCGAGCTGCACTTTGCGGTTGATCAGGTCCAGCTGCAAATCGCCGAGGGTCAAGGTTTCGGCGGAGGAGCCTGGGTTGGTGTAGCGGCTGCGCCGCAGCTGGGCGCGCACCCGTGCATGCAGTTCCGGCAGCTCGAATGGTTTGGTGATGTAGTCATCGGCGCCCAGATCAAGGGCTTGCACCCGATCCTCCAGATCGTGATGGGCCGTGAGCATCAGCACCGGTGTGGTGTCGCCGCTGCTGCGCAGACGCCTGCAGATCTCAATGCCATTGAAATCCGGAAGGTTCCAGTCGAGCACCACCAGGTCAAAGCGCTGTTGGCGCAGTAGCAGCAACGCCTCCGCGCCGCAGTTGGCCCCCTGGCACTCAATGCCGTCCTGGCTGAGTTCCTCCAGCAGAAACTGCAACAGCTCCGGGTCGTCGTCGACGATCAGCAGTTGGCCGCTGGGCTCCTCGGCCATCGCGAATAGGTCGTTGCCGTCACCTTATGGCTGGAGTGCGGGGAAAGCTCTAGGCAGTTGCGATGCTCACGTTCCCATGCTCTGTCGCGAATCGCTCCGGCATCAGCACCGGCCGCTGGCCCAAGGCTTTGTGATGCCCCTGGCCCTGGGGGTGTCATCCCTGTTGCTGCTGGGCAGTGCCTCTATCCACACCCTCAGCCTCCAGGGACGCTTGCGGGCGGCGGCCCATCAGCAGCGCGCCACCAGTGCGGATCGGCTGCGTTCGGCGGCGCAGGCGTTTGCTGCAGCTGCCCAGGGTCCCCAGGCCTGCTTGTTGTCTTTGCCATCCATGGCCTGGGAGGTCGCACCATCCACCTGCCCAGAGGCGGATCCCCAACTTTTGACAAGTGGCGTTGTGGACGGGGAGTCCTGGCGGCTGATCCGTTGGGAACCGTCCGCGAACCGCGGAACCCTGCTGCTGGCGCTGGACGACGGCCGCCAAGCGCGCGTGTTGGTTCGTCTTACGCAGGAGTCAGCGGTGGCCTCGCTTGCGGAGCCCCAGCTGCTGGGCCGTTCCGGCCAGGAGGACGCCTGATGAACCTGATTGAAGTGCTGATCTCCAGCCTGCTGCTCGCAGCAAGCAGTGCCGCTGCTTTGGGGGTGTGGAGTCAGGCGGCAAGCGAAGTGGCGGCGTCCACTCGGCTGGAGCAGCAGGCGGATCAGTTGGAACGTCTCCGTTTGGCGAGCCATCGCTGGCTGATCGCCGAAGCCGGGGCCCATACCCTCATCAACGGCTCATGCCGGTTTGATGTGAGCAGTCTCAGCGTAGCCATGGATCAGGCTTTGCCAGCACCCGAGGGCACCACTCGGCACCTGAGTGCCGATCCCCATGGCCTGGGGCTCTGGCAGGAGCTGGAGGCCCGCGCACCCCAGGGCCGTGCTGTTCGGCAGCGGCGGCAGCTGATCACCCCAGGGGCCTATGGCCTGTGCCAGCCATGACGCGCTCCCGCAATGGATTCACCCTGGTGGAGGTGATGGTGGTGGTCGCCATCGTGGGCATCAGCTGCAGCATCGGCCTGGTGCATGCCGGGGCCGACCGGGATCGTCTGCAGCTCGATGCGGCGGCTCGTCGCCTGCGCCTGGGGCTTGAACGTGCCCGGCTCTCAGCCCGCAGGGATCAGCAGGCCTGCGCTGTGGCCTTGATGGCAGACGGCTGGGTGGCGGCCGACCACGCCAGCTTGCCCCCCTGCAGCGGTGCGGCCCTGTCGCTCCAGGAGGGTATTGGCCAGGCCGAGATCAAAGTGCACACCAACCTGCCCTCTGTGCTGCGGGTGTCAGCCAACGGTTTGCTCCTTGATGGCGGCACAACGGTGTTAAGTCACTTCAGAGTGTCTGGCAGCCCCTGTCTGGTGGTGAGCCTTCCCCTGGGGATCAGCCGAATTGGCCGTTATGCGGGCTCTCCCCTAGCTGGGGGCGATGCCTTGCGCAGCAGCCAGTGTCTGCCCTTGCCTCAGGAGGGCTGAACCGATGATTCATCGCCGATGCGCCAGGGGCTTCACCCTGTTGGAGCTGTTGCTGGCTCTCACTCTGGGCACTGCGCTGTTTGCGCTGCTGCTGTGCTTGATCAGTGCCGACCTGCGGCTTGGCTCGGCCATGGCTGAGCGCCTGCAGACCAAAGGCCTTCAGCGCCGCACCCTGGAGCTGATCAAAGCCGAGATTGCGACCGCTCAGGGCTGGATGGTGGATCCACCCCCCTCGAAAGCCTGGCCTTGCGCCCTCAGCGGACGGCGACCCGTGCTCGCCATCGCCATGGGGGCCGGCGATCCTGATGCCCGGGGCAGCGATGTGATCGTCTATTCCGTTGGCCGGGCACCTTCGGCGATCTGGCGTGGACAGGTGCTGATGCGCTGCGGTCCGTCTTACGGGATCGATGGCGTGATTAATCTTGAAGGGGCCTATCAAAACCGGGTGTTGCTGGATGCATTGCCCGATCGTTCCGTTCCTGGATTCAGCGCGCAGAACCATCCAACGCTTCCGCTGCTCCAACTGCAACTGGAGCAGGAGCTTCGTGATGGGTCTGGCCAACACCGGCGCTTCCAGAGCCGTCTGGATGCCTGAGCAGAGGATGTGTTGGCTCGTTCATCCCCTAGTTGGGGGACGACAAGGGCTTGGCTCTGCTTTGAAATGACTGTGTTGTTCCCAGGTTGGCTGATGCCTTGGCGGCCACGCCTGTTAACGGCACCACCTACAGCGATTCAGCGTCGTTTGGAACGCACAAGCCTGGTGGCTGTTTTGCTGGGCTATGGATTGCTGCTGGTGGTGAACCTGCAGGTGTTTGCCCAGCAGCGTTATCAACGCCAGCTGGACATGATGCGCAGAGCGGAGCGTGTCGTCCTGCGCAGCAGTGCGGAGCAGGTGGATGCGCAGACGCTGCAGCGCACCTTGAGCCACTTCTCAACATTTGATCTGGCCCTCTGGGGGCATCCCACGGGCTTTCCAGCCGGCATGGTGATGCCCCAGCTCAGCAGCAACGATCTAATCGTCTCCACGCCGGCGCTGCGTTTTCAGGCCGAAGAACAGGTGCGCCGCATGTCCCGTCCGCAGACCTTTGAGGCCGAAGGACGCACCTACACGGTGAGTGGCACGACCCTCACCCTGGGCAAGACCCCCTGGAGTCTCTATCTGCTGAAGGATGTGAGCGAGGACGTGGCCCTGCAGCACCAGCTCAATTGGATCCTCACCGCTGCGGCAGTGCTGGCGTCCCTGATCACGATCCTGTTAAACCGCCGCGGCATTCAGCGCAGCCTTCGTCCCTTGCGCCGTTTCGGCGACACCCTCAGCGCTGTGCGCTCCAGTTCGCTGCAACAGCAACGCTTCACGCCGGGCCAGGAACCAGAGGAGCTCCGGCCCCTCGCCCATGCTTTCAACGAGCTGTTGGATCGCCTGGCTCAGTCCTTTGAGCGTCAGCGGCAGTTCGCCAGCACTGTGAGCCACGAGCTGCGCAATCCGATCACTCTGATCGCCGGCTACAGCCGCCGTTTGTTGCGTCGTTCCGACAACCTCTCCGAGGACCAGCGCCATCAACTGGCGATCGTCGAGGAGGAAAGCCGTCGTTTGGGTCGGCTGGTCACGGGCTTGCTGGCGATCACGCGAGCCGAAACCGGCAGCCTGCAACTCGAGCTCCAACCCTTGAGTGTTTGCGAGGCGGTGCGGCAGGCGATTGCCCTGGCCGAGGGGGCTGGCGAACGCCAGTTTCTCTTCTGCCCTGCTGATGGCATCGATCCCCACAGCCTGCAGGCCTGGGCGGATCGCGATCGGGTCGTGCAGTGCCTCGTGAATCTGATCGAGAATGCCTGCAAGTACAGCCCCGCACACACTCCGGTTGAGATTGGCTGCTCCAGCACACCGTCGCGGGTAGAGCTGCGCGTTCGCGACCATGGCCCGGGAATTCCGCTAGACGAACGCAGCCTCGTTTTTGAGCGGTTCCGCCGCGGGCAACACAACACCGGCATCCCTGGTAGCGGAATCGGTCTGGCGGTGGTGTCCACCCTCGTCTCCCAGATGGAAGGAGCTGTGTCGGTGGAGGACGGCGAGGGCGGAGGAGCCGTGTTCGTGATCAGCCTCAGGCGATGCCCTGGTCCCTCGGATCCACGGCTTCAGCCTCATCGCCAGTGAGGAGATAAAACGCGATCACGGCAAGGCAGGCGATGGTGAGAAACAAATGATCGATCCAGCCAAAGCGCACGCCCATGCCCATCAGGGCAATGTGAGTGTTCACCACCACCAGTACAACCGAGAAGGGAGCGAACAGCAACGCGGGCAGCGGCTGGACGCTGCGGCGTTGACGCCACAGGCTCACCAAGGGGGGGATCAGCACGGCGGTTGAGAGTGCATGCAGCAGGCGCATGCTCACCTCGCTGTGCAGGTGGGGGGTGATCGTGGCCCAGAGGTTGGCCGGCACCAGCAATGTGCAGAGGATGAGGTAGGCGATCATCAAGCCGATTGCAGAAGGATGCGGAAGCGGCTGCCCATCCCGGGTTCACTGGCCACAGTGATGGATCCCCCCATCGCCTCCACCAGTAATTTCACCACGGAGAGACCGAGGCCGCTGCCGCTGTGGCCCCCGGTGTTCGACCCGCGATGGAAGCGTTCAAAGATGTGGGGTTGGTCGGCGCTGGGAATGCCGATGCCATGGTCGATCACCTCCACCTGAACTCCCTCGGCAACCCGCCCAAGGGTGAGCTGGATCGGTTGATCCGGCGGTGAGTACTTGTGAGCGTTTTCCACCAGGTTGACCAGCACCTGATGCAGCCGGGATGCATCGGCGAGGGCGACGAGAGATGCCTGATCGTTGGGTCCTTGGACTTCCATCGTGCGGCCGTAGACAGGCCCCTGCACGCGCACGATGCTGTCGATGAGGGGGGGCAGGGGCACCGCTTCCTCCTTCACCTGCAACCGGCCGGAATCACTGCGGGAGAGATCCAGCAGGTCGTTGAGGAGCTGCTGCATGTCGGTGGTTTCGTCTTGGGCGTCTTGGAGGCGTTGCATCAATGCCGGATCCAGATCCGGTGCCTTGCGCATCACCCGTTTCAGCGAACCGGATACGAGGGTGAGTGGCGTTTGCAATTCATGGCTCACCGCGCTCACGAATTGGCGCTGCTGACTCCACGACCAAGCCAGCCGCTCGATCAGGGCGTTGTAAGTGCGCGTGAGGCGGGTGAGCTCCAGAGGCCCGGTGGGGACCGGCAGAGCTGCCGATTTCAGCCCGTCGGCGGTGAGTTCAGCGCTGCGGTCGCTCAGATCCTGCAAGGGCTTGGTGATCCGTCGCACCAGCAGGGTGACCAGCGCTAGGGAGCCCCCAAGGCAGCTTCCCCAGATCAGAATCATCCAGCCCAGGAATTCCGTCTGCGATTGCCCCAGCCCGGTGATCTCCGTGCTGCTCCAGAGCAGGGCACCGGAGGTCAACTTGCGGTCGAGCAGGGTGAGGTAATCGCGCCCATTCAGCTCGATCACATGGGCCTGTCCTGGCGTGCGCGTGCTGTTGGCGGCCATGGCTGTTTGCAGCAGGCCCTCCGGTCGTGGCAGGTGCGAGCGTTCCGGGCTGAGCACTGAGCCATCTGGCTGTTCCAGCCAGAGTTGGGTGCGCACGCTGGAGTGATCCTGCAGTTCCCTGCGGATCACATCCTGCCCCTCGCCGCCGTGGGCCACCAGGCAGAACGCCAGCGATTCCGACCCAGCCCGGAGCTCAGCCTCGCCCACTTGCAGGCGTGTGCGTTCGCTCAACCAGAGCCCTGTGCTTGTGGCCGCTGTGAATCCCAGCAGCACGGCGGCATAGGTGGCCAGCTGCAACTGGCCCAGCATGCTGCCTGTGAGGCGTTGCTTCCAGGGGCGCGTCGGTTGCATAGGCCAATCCTGCTCGTTGCCGCTCAGGCAGGCAAGAATGCACCTCACCACACTCTTGCGCTGACGTGAGCTTTGCGTCGTCTCCCCTGGGCACCGCCAGGCCGAGCCTTTCAGGCCGCATGGCGCGCTGGGGCCTGGTGATCGTGACGATTTACGTGCTCGTGGCGTTGGTCACCCCCCTGCTGCTGGCGGCTGGAGTGCTTCCCGATCCCAATGCCGGGCTGGACAATCCCATCTATGCACCCCCATCCCTGCAGCACTGGTGCGGTACGGACCGGCTTGGGCGGGATGTGTGTGTGCGCACGTTGCAGGGCAGTGGAGTGGCCTTGCAGGTGGTGCTGCTGGCCGTGGCGCTTGCCCTTGTGATCGGAGTGCCCCTGGGCATGGTGAGCGGGTATCTCGGCGGCGGTGTGGACCGAGTCCTGGTGTTGCTGATGGATACCCTCTACACCCTGCCGGTGCTGCTGCTGTCGGTGGTGCTGGCCTTTCTGCTCGGTCGGGGCATCCCCAACGCGGCTGCAGCCCTTTGCGTGGTGTATGTGCCGCAGTACTTCCGTGTGGTGCGCAATCAAACGGCCCAGGTGAAAGCTGAATTGTTCGTGGAGGCGGCCCGCACCTTGGGCGCGGGTCCGGTCTGGATTCTCCGCCGCTACCTGCTGCGCAACGTGATCACCTCCGTGCCGGTGTTGCTCACGCTCAATGCGGCTGATGCGGTGTTGGTGCTGGGAGGCCTGGGATTTCTTGGCCTTGGTTTGCCGGAAACGGTTCCGGAATGGGGCAGTGATCTCAATCTGGCCCTGGCCGCTGTCCCCACCGGGATCTGGTGGACAGCTCTCTATCCAGGGCTGGCGATGTTCATCTTGGTTCTGGGGCTCTCTTTCCTGGGTGAAGGTCTGGAGGCGTGGGTGAGCAGCACAGGCCGAGACGCGGCACACTGAAACAAGCGCTTGATCCACCCATGCCTTACTGGGCCACGCTCGTGTTGTTGTCGCTGATGGTGATCCTCTGGGTGTCGGGCCGCGGCAATCCCGACGATGTGATCGGCCTGCTGGAGCAGATGCTGGCCATCACCCTGGGGCTGGTGGTGTTGTTCATCGGCCGCAGCCTGCTGCTTGAGGCGCTGGCGCTTGTGTTCGCGCTGCGTCTGCCTGCGGCCCGTCGCAACCATCCCGTTCAGCAGCGCACCCAGGGCAGCAAAGACGTGTTGATGCCGTTCTGAAGCCCATCAGAACGCCAGTTGAAACGCCACGACCACGCCCATCACGGTGAGGATGGCGTATTCCGTGAAGCTGATGATTCCCAAAGGCGTTTTGGTGTTGCCTCCCACGCAGGCGCAGTTGAGGGCGAGCTTGTCGACAAACACCGCCTTGATCACCGAGGCCATGCCGGGCACGCCTACCACCAGCGCGGCCCAACCGGCCAGAGGCAAGGGAGAACTGAGCAGAAATCCAAGGCCGATCAGCAGCTCAACTCCTGGATAGAGCTTTCCCCAGGGCCGCCAGCGCTGGGTGATGAGGTCGTATTTCACGAAGCTGGCCGCGAAAGACTCCACATCCATCAACTTGAGCATCGCTAGAGCGCAGATCGAAAAGCCCATGAAGCGCTGGATGATGCTGTCGCCTAGCACCAGCGCCATCAACAGAGCCGTGCCAAACACGGCGATGACGGGTGTATAGGAGTAGTCGGCGCTTTCAGCCTCTGCTCCCAGCACAGCAGCCAGATCGCTGTAGCCCCCGATGCGCCTGTCACCCGAAAAGATCTGGGGCGTGGTGGGCACGTTGTGACGCTGCTTGAAGGCGTTCACCTCCTCCTGGCTGCTGAGCAGATGATCCTGAAAGGCGATGCCTCTGCTCTGCAAAAGAGCGATCGCCTTCAGTCCCCAGGGGCACTCATGCTCCGGCATCGACATGCGATAGAGATGCACATCACCCAGATCGTTGGCCATCGCGGGGCTGTCGCAGTCGATCATCCGGACCGTAGCCGTTGGCTCGAAGGTCAGCAGCGCAATCTGGAGGTGCGCGGAAGAACCTCAAGAATCTCTCCATCCCCGCTCAGTTCTGGATAACTGCGCTCCTGCTCCCGGCACCAGGCGGCCACCTGGGGATAGGCCCATTCGAACAGCAGATCGCCGTACTGCTCCGCTGGAATGCCTTCGCCGTTGCGCGGTGCCAAGCCCGCCGCCTGGCGTTGGCGCAGCGCCTCGAACAGCAGGGTGGCCGTGGCCACCGACACATTCAAAGACTGCACCATCCCCCGCATGGGAATAAACACGGCCTGGTCCATCAAGCCCGTGGCCTCCTCGGTGAGACCCCACTTCTCAGCGCCGAGCACGAAGGCGCAGGGCCCTGTGAAGTCGCAGTCGCGATAGTCGCGTGCATCCACGCCCAGGTTGGTTCCGTAGAGCCGGAAACCCTGTTCCTTGAGGTGGTGCACCGCGGAAGCGATATCGGCGTGGTCGCGGAGGGGAACCCAGCGCTGACTGCCCTGGGCGGTGCTGTTGAAGGTTCTCGGTCTGCCGCTGAAGCTCACCGCATGGGCTTCCAGCACACCCACGGCATCGCAGCTGCGCAGAATGGCCGAGAGGTTGTGGGGCTTCTCCACGTGCTCCACCAGAACCGTGAGGTCGGCCATCCGTTGATTGAGCACGGTGCGCAAGCGCTCGAAGCGCCGGGGGAGCAGGGGCATCAGCCGATGGGGGAATGCATGGAGCCTGCTTTGAGGGTATGCAACGCCCCGCCCAGTCAGATTCCGACGCAACCTTGAGGCCGATCAGTCATGAATTGGCGTTGAAGCGATTCAGCATCAAAGCCATTGCACAAGCACTGGCATGAAGCGTTCGTTCGGCACCGGCGTTGCTGTGGTGATCGCCCTGGCGACCACGACTCCTGCGTTCCATCTCCCAGCTGCGGCTGCACCCCTCACGGTGTATGACTACGACAGGGAAGACGTTGATCGCCGCTATGGGCACTCAGGGCGACCGGTGCGATCCAGTGCAGCTGCCGACACCGATACCAACAGCTGCGTGGAAGGCAGCGTGATCGGCGGATTGCTGGGGGCCGGTCTGGGCGCTGCCCTGTCCCGCGGGAATGGTCGATGGATTGGTGTGCCGGTGGGAGGCGCTGCCGGTGCCCTGATCGGCTGTCAGGTGGATGGTGGTTGATGGCAAAGGCGCCCTCTTGCCTTGGCTTTGATGGGCGTGTCCATGCCGTCGTCGCCCTCATTCCCCATGGACGGCTGGCGACTTACGGGCAGGTGGCTGACTGGATCGGTGCCTATGGCTGTGCGCGGCAGGTGGGCTGGGCCCTGCGCAGGCTCTCTCTTCCGACGTCGATCCCTTGGCAGCGGGTGGTGAATGCCCGCGGACGCATTTCGATGAGCCTGAGCCGCGAGGGCTCTGATTGGATCCAGCGTGAGCTGCTGATCAGCGAAGGCATTCCCGTGGATGACGAAGGACGGCTGCCGCTGCGTCGTTTCCTCTGGGAGCCGCATCCCTTGGCGTTGCATGAGGCGCTAGGTCTGGATGCTGTGTGGCCTGACACGCGTGAGTGAGTCGCCGTCTCGATCTGAAACACCCGGGCTGGCATCGCGCCGAGTGGCCTTGGAGGTGCTTGAAGCTGTGGCGGCTGGGGCTTACGCCGATGTCGCCCTCGAGCGGTCGCTGCGGCAGCACCTCTTGCAGGCCGCTGACCGCGGCCTGGCCACCGAGCTGGCCTACGGCGCGATTCGCTGGCGTCAGTGGCTGGACGCCTGGCTCGACAAGCTTGGAAAAGTGCCGGCACGCAAACAGCCTCCACGTCTGCGCTGGCTGCTTCACCTCGGTTTGTACCAGTTGCTGCGCATGGAGCGGATCCCGGCCTCCGCTGCTGTGAATACGTCCGTGGAACTGGCAAAGCGGGGCAAGTTGGTGCGCCTGGCGCCTGTGGTGAATGGTCTGCTGCGTGCAGCGCTTCGAGCTCGTGATGCGGGCGAAGGTTTGGTCCAGCCGCCTGATCCGGCGATGGCGCTGGCGCAGGACCAGTCGCTGCCGCTCTGGTTCACCAGGGATTTGCTGCGTTGGTGCGGCCCGACTCAGGCCGCTCAAGTGGCGCAGGCCTGTAATCAGGTGCCCGCGTTGGATCTGCGCATCAACCGGCTGCGTTCATCGCCGGCAGAGGTGGCTGCGCGCCTGGCGGAACGGAGTATGTCCACGGCGGCGATCCCAGGCTGTCCGGATGGCTTGCAGGTGTTGGAACCGGCAGGGGATCTGCGCCAGTGGCCGGGTTACGACGAAGGCCACTGGTGCGTGCAGGATCGTGCGGCCCAGTGGGTGGCTCCGTTGCTGGCGGCAGAGGCAGGGCAGCGGGTGCTGGATGCCTGCGCAGCGCCTGGCGGTAAGGCCACCCACCTGGCGGAATTGATGGGTGATCAAGGTGAGGTTTGGGCTGTGGATCGTTCTGCCGGGCGCCTGCAACGGGTGGCCGCCAACGCCGCTCGACTTGGCAGTGGCTGCATCAACGCCCTGGCGGCGGATGCAGCGCAGTTGCTCGAGGAACGCCCCCAGTGGAGAGATTCCTTTGATCGGATCCTGTTGGATGCCCCCTGTTCAGGTCTGGGCACCCTGGCCCGTCATCCTGATGCGCGCTGGCGCATCACCGAGGCTTCGATTTCTGATCTGGTTCAGCTTCAGGCCGGTCTTCTCGACGGACTGTTGCCGTTGCTCAAGCCCGGCGGCCGCATCGTGTATGCCACCTGCACTGTGCATCCTGCCGAGAACACCGATCAGATTCATGGCCTGCTGCAGCGCCATCCCCAGCTTGTGCTGGCGTCTGAACAGCAGCGCTGGCCAGATCCACAGGGGGGGGATGGGTTTTATGCGGCTGTGATCACTGCACCGGCAGGGGCCTGAAATTTTCATCGACCGGGGGTCCCCCCGGTGGGGCGACGTAACGGGGAGGCGGCGGAGCTGGTGCAGCCGGCGGTTCCGTTCCCCCGAGGAAGGGCTCTTCTCCCGGCGCCCAGAGATCGGACCCAGGGGGATATTCGTATCCCCGGTAGGGAGCTTCTTTCTTCTTATCCGAACGTTTGGCTTTGCCAGGCGGCTGGAATGTGCGTGTGAGCACGGGCTTGGGGGGGAAGTTCTGCACTTGGTAAGTGCCCTTCACCTCCTCCATGAACTGCTTCCAGGCCCAGGCTGCTTCCCCGCTGTTGCTCTTGGTTTCGTTGTTGTTGTCGTAGCCGAACCACACCGCTGTGGTGAGTTGGGGAATTGATCCGATGAACCACAGATCCCGCGCCCCTTCCGAGGTGCCGGTTTTGCCGGCCACCGGGCGGTCATCCAGGCGGGCGGCGGCCCCGGTTCCTCCGCTCACCACCCGTTGGAACATCCAATTCATGGCGTCGGCCACGTCGCTGTCGAGAGCCCGCCGTCCTTTGTCGCCATCCACGCGACGGCTCCAGAGCACGTTGCCGTCGGGGCCTCGGATCTCTTCAAAAGCCGAGGGTGTGACGTAGACCCCGCGGTTGGCAACAGCGGCATAAGCGGCCGTCATGTCGAGAACGGTCTGTTCGTAGGCCCCGATGGCCATTGGGTAGTACTTACCCAGTGGGCGCTGGTTGCCAATGCCCAGCTGGTTGGCGGTGCTGATGATCGCGTCGAAACCGACCTTGTCCTGCAGCTGCACCGCCACGGTGTTGAGCGAGTTCTTCAGGGCATCAGCCAGGGAGATAGCGCCGAAGTATTTGTTTCCGAAGTTCTTGGGGCAGTAGCCCGCCCAGCAGCGGGGAGCATCGACAAACTTGTCTTCCGGCTTCACACCGGCATTGATCGCTGCGGCGTAGGGGAACAGCTTGAAGGTGGAACCGGGCGAACGCAGGGCCTGGGTGGCGCGGTTGAACTGGCTGCTGCTGAAGTCCTTGCCACCCACCATCACGCGCACCATGCCTGTGCCGGGTTCCATCGAGACGATCGATCCTTCGGTGTCGAACGGTGCGAATTCACGCACCACGGCTTGTGCTTTTTTTTGCCATTTCAGATTGAGGCTGGTGCGGATTTTCAGGCCGCCCACTTCCAGCTGTTCCGGGGTCAGCAGACGGGGCAGCTGCTGGGCGACCCAGCTGGTGAAGAAGGGCGCCGCGCTGTTGAAGTATTTGGGGATGGCAGGTTTGAGCTCCAGAGGGCTGTTGCGGGCTTGCTCGGCTTCGCTGGCTGTGATGAATCCCGCCTGACGCATGCGGTCGAGCACCAGACTGCGCCGTTCCAGGGCCAGTTTCGGATTCACCAGAGGGGAATACACCGAGGGCGCTGGGGGCAGGCCGGCGATCAAGGCGGCCTCAGGAAGGTTGAGCTCGTCGGGTGTTTTGGAGAAGTACACCCAGGCGGCATCGGCTAGGCCGTAGGCGCTGGAGCCCAGATACACGTAGTTGAGGTACTGCTCAAGAATCTGCTCCTTGCTGAGTTGGCGTTCGAGCTTGTAGGCCAGGGCCGCTTCCTTGAGCTTGCGGGTGAGCGTGCGGTCCTGGCTGAGGAACACCGTGCGGGCCAGCTGCTGGGTGATCGTGCTGGCTCCTTCGCGCACAGCTCCCTGGCGAACGTTGCGCACCAGGGCTCGTCCGATGCCCCAGAGATCCACACCATCGTGGTCGTAGAAGCGACGGTCTTCAGCGGCGATGAAGGCCTGCTTCACCAGCAGGGGCATCTGTCCAGGCTCAATCTTTTCCCGGGTAGCAGGGCCGAGCTTCTGGATCACTGCACCGTTGCTGGAGAGCAGAGTGATCGTGCCCGGACGGTTGAAGCGACTGATGCCGCGGGCATCGGGGAGGGTGGCGTCGAAGGCGCGGGTGACAGCGGCCTGGGCGAGGGCCACACCAACGCCCACCACGACGGCAGATCCACCGATCAGCGCCCAGTGGCGACGGGTGCGTATCACATCCCCGGGGTCAGGGGGCTATGGCCAATCGCCAGGGCTGTGACCAGCATGCCGAGAACCAGGAATGGCTGGGCGCTGGCTTGATATTTCACGTCGTAGGCCACGGGATCTCGCAGCAGCCAGATGTCCTGGAAAGTGATCTGAGGCACGATCAGCAGCACAAGCAGCACAGCAGCGAAATGCTGCCCGATGGCGATCAGCACGGCAACCATCAACAGCTGGAAGATGTCGATCATCCCAGCGCTGATCCAGCTTGCTGGCCGAATTCCGAATGCAACCGGAAGTGACTGGAGCCCAAGGGCACGATCTCCTTCCACGCTCTTGAAATCGTTGACAACAGCGATGCCGAGTCCTGCAAGGCTGTAAGCCAGCGTGAGAAGTGCTGTCGCCCAGGTGAGCTGACCGAACAGCGCCTGACCGGCCCACCAGGGAAGTGCGATGTAGCTCGCTCCAAGGGCATAGTTGCCGAGCCAGCCGTTTTGCTTGAGCTTTAAGGGGGGAGCGGAATAGATGAAGCTCACAAAGGAACCGCCCAGTGCGAGTAGTAGGAGCACCGGAGTGGAATGTTCTGCCCAGGCATCCAAGGCGTAGGCCACGGCGAGGCCTGAGACCAGCAGAATCCAGATCTGCAGTTTCACCTGGCCCAGGGCGATGGCCCCAGATGGGATCGGCCTGTAAGGCTCGTTGATCGCGTCGATCTCGCGGTCGTAGTAGTCGTTGATGGTTTGGGTGTAACCAGCCAGCAGGGGGCCACTCATCACCATGCAGGCAAGGGCTGCTGCGAAATGATCCAGGCGCCACTCGTAATGACCGCTGGCCGCTGCACCACAGACCACACCCCAGATCAGTGGAATCCAGGTCACGGGTTTCATCAGCTGCAGGCGCAGCTTCCAGATGTTGGTGGTGCCGCTGGCACCTTTCATGCCGAGCAGCTGACGGGCGTCACTCACGCGTTGAGTCCTCAGGCGGGAGCAATTTCATCGTCGAAGAACCAGTTGGTTGACCCATCACTGAGCTCAACAACCACACCGATTCCTTTGCCATCCACGGTCCGAAAATCAGTCACGGTGCCGTTGGCGTCGGATTTCAGCAGTTCGACAAGCGCTTTGGGAATCCGATCACGGACGCGGGTGACACGCACCTTGGAGCCGATGTCGATGGTGACTGCCTGCTGTGACATGGCCTGCGAGGCTTGGGAAGTGGCCGCAACCCTAACAGCCGCAAATCAAACGCCATGGTCGCTCTCCGCCTGATTCCCTGCCTTGATGTGGCCGCTGGCCGGGTGGTGAAGGGCATCAATTTTGTGGGACTGCGCGATGCGGGAGATCCCGTTGAGCTCGCTTGCCGGTACAGCCAGGCCGGAGCCGATGAGCTGGTGTTTCTCGACATCGCAGCCAGTCACGAAGGGCGCGCCACTCTCGTTGATCTGGTGAGGCGCACGTCCGAGCAGGTCACGATCCCATTCACCGTGGGTGGAGGGATCGGCTCCGTGGAAGCCATCACGGAACTGCTGAGGGCCGGAGCCGACAAAGTCAGCCTCAACTCCTCAGCGGTTCGGCGTCCTGAACTTGTGAAAGAGGGAGCGGAACGTTTCGGTTGCCAGTGCATCGTTGTGGCGATCGATGCCCGTCGCCGTGATGGCGGCGGTTGGGATGTGTACGTGAAGGGGGGGCGCGAGAACACCGGTCTTGACGCTGTTGATTGGGCCCGTGAGGTGGCCAGGCTCGGAGCTGGAGAAATCCTGCTCACATCCATGGATGGTGATGGCACCCAGGCGGGATACGACCTGGACCTCACCCGTGCTGTCGCAGAGGCGGTTCCGGTTCCAGTGATTGCCTCAGGTGGAGCCGGGACGCTTGATCACATTGCGGCGGCCCTCGACCAGGGGCCGAGCGGTGGACACGCATCGGCCGCGTTGCTGGCGTCCCTGCTTCACGACGGAGTGCTGTCTGTTCAAGAGATCAAAAACGACTTGCTGCGTCGTGGTTTGGCGATTCGTCCCCTTGAGTTCGCTTCGGATTATTAAAGTTTTTAAACGTGATGTGAAGTGGCCAGCGCTGTGCTGCTCCCAAAATCCAAACCTTTCGTTCTGAGCGCACTTTTGCTGCCAGGGGATGCTGCATGGTCACCGGCTACCTGGATTGGCCTCGCCCTGGTCAGCGTCGTGATCGCTTTGGTGGCTTGGGGGCTGCAGCTCATGCAATCGGCCATTGATCAACAGGAGTTCTCATTGATGTTGGCTGGATGCCTGGTGTGTTCAGCTGCCGTTGGACTGGCCACGGTGATGGTGATGACCCTGAACGACTTCTTGCTTTGAGACCAGGAGATCCAGAAGCTGTTGAACAATTGTTCAACGACGCAGCCCCCACCTACGACCGGCTGAACGACCTGCTCAGTCTCGGGTTGCATCGCCAATGGAAACGCCAGCTGCTTCTGCACCTGGCTCCGCGTCGGAGAGAGGTCTGGCTTGATCTCTGCTGCGGCACCGGCGATCTGGCCCTCGCTCTGTCCCGCAGGGTTCGCCCCGGAGGCCAGGTGGTCGGCGTGGATGCAGCCGAGGCGCCGCTTGCGGTTGCGCGCAGTCGTGCAGCGCGCGAGCCCTGGTTGCCGGTTGATTTCCAGCAGGGCGATGCCCTGGTTCTGGACTGCGACACCGCTTCGGTTGATGGGGTGGTGATGGCCTACGGGCTGCGAAACCTTGCCGATCCGGCGGCTGGCCTCAGGGAGATCAAGCGGGTGCTTCGCCCCGGGCACCGGGCAGGGCTGATTGATTTCAATCGTTTGCCGCCCACCTCCGTGGCGGCACGCTTCCAGCGGGCCTACCTGCGGCGCGTGGTGGTGCCTGTTGCCGAAGGGCTTGGCCTCAAAGACCACTACGCCTATCTCGAGGCCAGCCTGCAGCGCTTTCCCGATGGTGCATCCCAGGAACAGCTGGCGAAAGACGCAGGCTTTTCGCGTGCCTGCCATCGCGCCATGGCCGGGGGGCTGATGGGGCTTCTGATCCTGCGTTCTTGAAGAGCCATCACAGCTCAGCCTGTGTCGCTTGCGACAAGTAAGACCGGTGACTTATGAAGGAATCATTAAGAAACGGGGGGAACCACGTTGGCCTTTCCGCTGCCGTCGCTGTTGTCGTCGATCGAAGATCTGCTGGATGAAGTCCAGTGGCTGGACGGGATGATCCTGGTCACCGACTCGCAGAAAGCCACATTCGTGTCTTTCGCGCAGGTGGATCCCGTTCTGCGTCGGCTGCGTTCCCGTCCGCGGGGAGCAGAGGTCGCGGAGCAACTCTGCATGTCACTGCTTGAGACCCATGGGAAGGGAGCCTCCAAGCCTGTGCTCGTGTTCCAGGGGGATGGCAGTTTCTGGCTGGGCCTGATGGGGCCGGGCCATGGCCACCCTCACCGTCATCACGCCATCGCGCATCTCCACCGTTGCCTGTCTCTGAGTTGAGCCGGGAAGGCCTTTGAGGAGAATGCCTTGCAACGGTTCCAATGCACGGATGCATTTCCAAGACATCATCAGCACCCTCAACCGTTTCTGGTCTGAGCAGGGATGTCTGTTGCTCCAGCCCTACGACACCGAAAAGGGGGCTGGAACCATGAGTCCGCACACCGTGCTGCGCGCCATCGGGCCCGAGCCTTGGGCTGTGGCCTATCCAGAACCCTGCCGCCGACCGACCGACGGGCGCTATGGCGATAACCCCAACCGAGCTCAGCACTATTTCCAATACCAGGTGCTGATCAAGCCCTCCCCCGACGGCATTCAGGAGACGTATCTCGCGTCCTTGGAGGCTCTCGGCATCAGAGCATCTGATCACGACATCCGCTTTGTGGAAGACAACTGGGAGTCCCCCACCCTCGGTGCCTGGGGTGTGGGCTGGGAAGTGTGGCTGGATGGCATGGAGGTCACTCAGTTCACCTATTTCCAGCAGTGCGGCGGTCTGGATTGCAAACCAGTGTCGATTGAGATCACCTACGGCCTCGAGCGCCTGGCGATGTATCTCCAGGATGTGGAGAGCATCTGGGATCTGAGCTGGAATGCCCAGCGCAGTTACGGCGATCTCTGGCTTCCTTTTGAGAAGGGTCAGTGTCATTTCAACTTCGAGGCGTCCAACCCAGAGCGGCTGAAGCAGCTGTTCGCGATCTACGAAGCCGAGGCCACGGATCTGATCGCCCAGAACTTGCCCGCTCCGGCCCTGGATTTTGTGCTCAAGTGCTCGCACACCTTCAATCTCCTGGAGGCCCGTGGCGTGATCTCAGTGACCGAGCGCACGGCCACCATCGGCCGGATTCGCACGCTTGCCCGCAAGGTGGCAGAAGCCTGGCTGGCTGAGCGAGAGGCTCTTGGGTTTCCCTTGCTGGAACCGAGTGCGGAGGCTGCAGTGGTCTGATCCCCTTGCGGCCAACCGGGGAATCCTCGCTGCATCTCTGATGCGGGTGCGGCATGAATTCGGCCCTGGCCACGGCGTTGCTCTTGCTGCTGGGAGCTCTGGGGGCGGCGCTGTCCCAGACCTGGCACCACTGGTGCACGCTGCTGTTGGTGCTGGGTCTTGGTCTTGCTGTTCTGCGCCGATGCCTGCGGCTTTCTGGACAATCGCTGGGCCTGATCACCCTGTTGCTGGCGCTCGTGATCGCCCGCTCCGGCCTGGCCGCTGAGCCACGCCCCCATCCTCTGGATCCCAGTCACCGGATTCCGATGAAGGGCCCGGCTGAGGTGCTGACCCTCCAGGGACGGCTGTTGAACGATGGACAGCTCCGCAATGGGCGTTGCCGGGCTCTTGTGGAGGTGAACCATCTTGATGGTGAGCGGCGCAGGGGGCGGACTGAACTCACCGTCGATCCTTGTCAGGAGCCTTTGCGTCGAGGGGATTGGATTGAAGTCACAGGGCCGCTGCGCAGGCCTCGGCCTGCCGCCCACCCCTTGCTTCGTGGCGGAGCGGAGCGGTTGGTCGTCCGAGGAAGTTGGAGCCAGATCCGCAGTGAATCCATTCGGGTCTTGCGCCAGTCCTGGACGCCGTTGGCGGATGGCCGCCGGCGCATTGCCGAGGCCTTCACCGAGGCAGCCGGACCAGCGCCTGGTGGTCTGCTGGCTGCCCTCGTGCTCGGCAGTGCGCAAGTGAATCTGATGGCGGATCTGCGTGAGGCCTTCCGCGTGGCGGGCTTATCCCATGCTCTGGCCGCATCGGGTTTTCATCTTTCCGTGCTGCTTGGCACCACCCTGGCGGCCACCCGCTCAGGTCCGTCTGCGCTGCGCATCGGGGCCGGAGGCAGTGCCATGGCGTTGTTCCTCGCGCTTGCCGGTGCCCAGCCCTCCGTGGTGCGGGCCGTGCTGATGGGAGCGGCCGCTCTCCTGATCCGTGAAGAGGGGCAGCGCAGCCGCCCTCTCGGCGTGCTGGTGCTCACCCTGCTGCTCATGCTGCTGATGCATCCAGCTTGGGCCCGTTCAGTGGGATTTCAGCTCAGCGCTGCGGCAACAGCTGGTTTGGTGTTGTCGGCTGGCCCCCTGGAACAGTGGCTTTGCACCCATGGCCCGGGATGGCTGCGCCCCCTCGCCCCTGCCCTGTCCGTGCCCCTGGCTGCCCTGGCCTGGACCCTGCCGTTGCAGTTGCTCCACTTCGGTTCGGCGCCCCTCTACGCCCTTGTCAGCAATCTGCTGGCAGCTCCGTTGCTCGCTCCGCTCACCTTGTCGGCGATGGCGTTGGCCCTGCTGGTGCTGGTGGTGCCGGGAACGCTCATCACCTTCGTTCTGCCCTGGCTGATCTGGCCTGTTCAGCAGTTGGCGGGCGTGCTGATTGCCTTGGTGCACTGGATCAGTGGCTGGCCCTGGGCCCAGCTGCTCACCGGCCGTCCGCAACCGCTAGTGGTGCTCACGCTCGCCCTTGCCTTGATCCCCTGGTGGTTACCCACGCTTCGCCGTTGGCGTTGCCACGCCGTTCCCCTGGCCTTGTTGGCCGTGGTGGTGCAGGGGTGGGTGCAGTTCAGTGATGACTTGATCAGGGTGGAGCAGTGGGGACGCCAGTGGCTGGTGCTGCGGCATCGCGGCCGTGCGGCTTTGTTGAGCAGCCATGGCGATGGTCTGAGTTGCCATGTGGCCAGGCAACTGGGCGAGGGGCTTGGCCATGACCGTTTCGATTGGGTAGCGGTGATGGATCCTGTGGCCATGGACCAGTCCGGGTGTTGGAGTCCCCTGGCTCATACCGTTGTGGCGGAACATCAGGGGCAGCTGCCCCTGCGTTCTGGGCAGATGTTGACGAGTGAAGGCCTCGGTCTGCGCGTGGCCGACGTTAGAGGTCGTCACTTGCAGGTTCAGGTGGGGCAGCGGGTGTTTCCTCTGCGTCGCGGGGATTTGTCACCTCCAAGCGGGGAGGTTGCCTTGGTGGTGCGTGGGGCGGAGCCCTAAAGTGATCATGCGCTTCACTGCGCAAGGAGAGGTGGCAGAGTCCGGTTGATTGCGCACGACTCGAAATCGTGTAGGGGTCACACCCTCGTGGGTTCGAATCCCACCCTCTCCGTTTTTTTGCTTTTCGTTGTCTCATCGGTTGCAACGTCTTGCTCTTGATGCGATTGCGGAGTGTGAGAAAGGGTTTAATTCGCTGGCGCTAGCCAACACTATTTTTTGTCAAGTGATGCTTATGATTGATTTGTCTGTTTTTGATTAATGCGTTGTGGCCTTTCAGCTTCGGGAGTTTTTTGCGCCGTGGTTAAAAAGTTCACCTGAAAGGCGCGACTTCTTTTTGCGTCATCCTCGCCAGGCCATGGAAGAGATTGTTGGTGTCCCGGATGATATTTACGTTGATGTTGAATGGATCAAGGAGCAAATTTGGTTCCAAGCGTCCATCCCAAAGCTTCCTGGCGATGGTGATCGTTCACTTGTGGCCATGCGTCAGCGTAATGAACGCTTGAATCGTTGTCCTGTGCTGCGTGTGTCAGGCCAAGAATTTATTAACAACCATATTCAAATTTTGGCTGAGCATGGCATGCGTGTACCCGAGGATGTCGTTGTTTTGATTGATCCAGGCGCGGATGGTTATATTCATTTTCGGATAAGACTTGACGTGTTGTATAGTTCTTGAAAAGTGTTTAAATCCTAGGATTTGTCGTCCGGAATGTTCAATGTGAACGGGAATGTGATGAATCCTGTCGCCATTGCCTGGTTGGGAATGAAACAGCAGTGCAAGCCCAAAGCTGATTGTTGGAGAGGCCTGTCGGTGTTTGTTGCTTTTGCTTGAGTGCCTTCAGGCTGGCCGTTATCCGAAAAATGCGTTTGAAGGAAAAAATCTTTGTTTTGATGGATTTGCGACTGTGCATTAGTCGGGGTAATCGATGCTCAGATGTTCTTGGTCTGTCTTCATTGATAGCCTTTGATTGTTGATAGGCTGAGGCTAAGTTTCGACCTTTCGCAGGTGATTCTGTGGCTCTTGTCTTTAAAGATGATGGCAAAATATTTGAGAACCTCTGGGGTTAGAAGTTTTCGGGGCCGGATGAGTTTTCGAGGGCGAGTGCCTTTCTCCTCCCAGGAATGGCCTCAGTTACAAACCAATGCTGTTTGAAGGTTGCGAGCGACACCTGGCTGATGCCTTCACCACGCCACGCTGTGGTCATGAAGCATTTGTGCGTCGGTCAGGTTCTGCTCTGTCCAGCCAGCGGCATGCACTGGCAGGTGATGCACTCCATTCCAGGCCGACTGCGACTGCGCAGCGTGGGCTGTTCCCTGGACCCTTTTCAGGTGCAGGCACTCACCCATCAGGCACTCCAGCGTCGTTGGGTCCGCCATGTTCGGGCCAATGCCATGGCCGGCAGCCTCACGTTGGAGGGAGACCCGCGTCGTCTCACGCGTAAACGAGCAGTCCTCATGCTCCTTCAGCAGTCCGCGCAACAGGAGGCGGCTCTGTCCCTGTCCATTGCGCCCTCCGTCAATGCGCAGGCTCTGCGTCGACTGTCTCTTGTGCTGGCCCTGTTCGGTGTCAATGCGCTTCTTGACCTGCCGATTCTGCTGCTGTTGCTTCCAGTGGGCCCGCTTTTGTTCCTGCCGTTGTTGCGAGCCTTTTGGTCCGAACGGCGTGCAGGGCAGATTCCAGCCAAGACCCTGGATCTTCTTTGGTACGGCTCCCTCGCTTTTCGCGGTCATGGTCAGGCATTGCTGTTGGAGTGGGGGATTGAACTTGGCAATCATTCGCTCAAGCGTTGGACGCCTGGCCCTGAGCAGCGCACGTTGCTTCGGGAGCGTCTTGATGACTTTTGTCAGCGTTGTTCGGTGAGGTTGCAGGCGTCCGATGGGGCCTTGGTCGAGATTCCTCGTGTCAGCCTCAGGGCCGGTGATCATCTGCGACTGCTGGAAGGCGAGCGATTGCCCTGTCACGGACAGGTGGTGCAAGGGGCAGGAACTGTTGCTTCGCTCTGGGCCGATGGTCGCTCTGTGCAGATCCCAGTCAGGCCTTTTCAACAGCTGCCTGCGGGGATCCGGCTGGTCAGTGGTGATCTTGTGATCCGGGTGATTGCAATTGAAGACCCCTTGCAACCAGAGGATTACCTCACCAAAGTCATGGCCTCAGAGGTCGCTCCACCACCAATCATTGAGGCTTCACGTCGTCTGCACTCGCGCACCGTCCCCATGATCCTGATGGCGGGAGGTGGTTTGCTTCTCTCAGGACAGTCCAGTCGTGCGGCAGGACTGCTTCAGTTTGATCCCCTGAGCGACTGGGAGTTGAGCTGTTCATTGCAATTGGGCGCTCTCCAGCGGGATGCCTTGAATCTGGGCATGGTTCTGCAAAGACCTGAGGTCTGTGCCTCGGTAGCGGCCAGCCATCAGTTGTTGATCACGGAAGCAGTGCTTGGCCGTTTCATGTCGATGGAACTGGAAAGCCTTCACCCACTCATGGATGCGAGTGCCGACGAACTGGTGCAGATCCTGGCTGGGTTCCGTTGCAAACAGCGACCTTTCGGACTCACGGCTTACACCACGCTTCTTCAAGTCATGGATCTGGATCCATGCAGCGTGGAAGAGATCGAAATGAATGGCTCGTTCGGATGGCGTGGTCAGGTGTTGGGTGAGCAGATTGAGATTGGAGGGCCGAATCTCTTGCGTGCCCGTCAGCTCCACCATTCAGGGGATCTCGGTCCCATCGGTCACCGGACCTGGATGTATGTGATCCGCTCCGGTCAATTGGTTGGAGGGGTGACCTTCAAGGTGAGTCAATCGCGACGGGTCTTAAGAGCTTTGCGAAGACTGAAGCGAAGTGGTGTGCAGATCACGCTCATGATGCGGTGGGACATGCAGTACGCCAATCTGTTGCGCCAACGACTCGATCTTCCGGATCAGAATGTTGTGTTTGAGCCCGATGTTTCCAAGCAGTTGGCCTGGCTTGGGCAGTGTCGCTCCCAGGGACCGGTGATGCTGCTCGCGGGTGAGGATACGGATGTTTCCTTAATCGCAGCTGCTGATGTGGGGATGCGGATCTCTGACCTGGATCAGGCGTTCTCCCAGGAGCTTGCCGATGTTCTGATAGCACCTCGATGTATTGATCAGCTCCCTGTGCTGGTCAATCTTTGCCAACGGTTCCAGCGACGGCAGAAAGAGCAAGTGATTTGGGTGCTCATGCCTCACTTGTTGGTGGTGTTGGTGAACCTTGTGATCCCACT
Organism: Synechococcus sp. MEDNS5; assembly: GCF_014279875.1. Lineage (NCBI taxonomy): Bacteria > Bacillati > Cyanobacteriota > Cyanophyceae > Synechococcales > Synechococcaceae > Synechococcus > Synechococcus sp. MEDNS5. Next base: position 1,675,691 of record NZ_CP047952.1, on the reverse strand, counting down.
CAACCCTTTGGTTGCAGTGATTCTTGTGGATCTACCGATCCTCACCGCTGATATTTTCAATTCCCGCTCTGTTGCAAGCCTCATGCGTGGAAAGAGGGCTTAGGAGTTCAACCGCGTTTGGATGTCACGGTCGCAGCAGGTTGGGCTGACTTGTTGGTTTCAAGGTCCGCACGAGCTTCAGCGAGAAGGTCTGTGAAGGTTTCGCTGACCTCTGAAAAGCCGTGTCCTACACCTTTCAAGAGAGCCCCCGTTGTGTCCGCCAGACGAATTCCAAGCTTGAGGCCCTGCTTGGTAATGGTGCGTCCGCTGTTGCTAACCGAGCGGCTCCAGTCGGTTTCCTTTCCACTGATGGCTTTCACGGTAGGTGCCACAGCAACAAGAGCAGCGCCGACGCCCATGGCCAGGAGAAATTCGAGTTCGAACATCGTGGTGAAGGGGCCGGAAAGGAAGGCCGATAAACAATTTCAAATTTAGTGCTTTATGCCGAAAAAGCAGCGACTTGTGCTCATCAGGAGACAGCACCGAGCCACTCGATGGCCCCCTCTTCGAGGGTGTAACAAGCCGCTTCGATACGAAGAGTTCCTTGCTTCACCCGCTCCTGCATCAACGCACTGCCATGAACCAAGCTGCGAGCCGATTCCATGCTGTTGGCTCGGCAGGCTGCGCCCACATCATTGCTCATACCAACGCGTTTGAGATTGGAGCGGATGGTGCCAACCAGATCGCTGAGCGCTGGCGTGAGCGTTTCCTCTGAAGTGCAGGCTGCTGTGACGGCTCCGCAGCGTTCATGCCCCATCACCACAATGAGATGAATGCCTAACGACAGCACGCCGTAGTCGAGAGAGCCAATGGTGTCGCTGTAACTTGTGTTCCCTGCGGTGCGGACCACGTAAAGATCTCCAAACCCCGCATCGAAGAGCAACTCAACCGGAACGCGCGAGTCGGAACAACTCAAGATGGCGGCCATCGGACGTTGACCATCCACCAGCTGCTTGAGCCTGTGAGCTGAGGAATGGGGGTGCCGCGATTTTCCCGCCATAAATCGCTCATGCCCCGCCTTCAAGGCTTGAAAACTCTGTTCGGGCGTCATCGTCATGTCCGTTTTCGTGGAGGGGTTTTGGTCGAAGGTTGCCATGAATTGCCTCGATGTTCTGGACACGGTGTCGTCATGACCACCCCGTTCTGAACTGTTCGCGACCAACATGTCCCGGTGGTCCGTTGCTTGCCCATGGCTGATGAGATGCTGACCCTCTCGAGGCTCGAATCCGAGCTGGGACTCTCGCGAGCTGAGATCCTTGTCTTGGCTCAGCGCATTGGCATCACTCCTGAGCGTCGAGGGCTGCGAACATTCCTGCGGGCGAGTGACGTTTCACGTTTGAGAGCTGCGGCCACCGGCGAAGGTGGGGAGCTTGTAGCGACCGAGCTTGAGCTGGTTCAGGCCCATGGCGAGAGTGATGCGTCGTCTTTGCCTGTCGTCAGTGGCGAATCCAATTGGATGAAAGCTGAGCAGTTCGCAGATCTAAGGCTGTTCAGAGAACGTCTCGAGATCCTTGAACAGCTTGTGCGAACTGGCATCGAAGTGGACAGCCGTGAGCTGGCGGATCTTCTTCAGCTCAGGCGCTTACCTCCTTTGCAGGATCTCTGCGACGGCAAAGGCTTCGAGAGACGAGGGCTTCGCTGCCTGCGGATCCAGCGGCCGGGTCAGCGATCGTCATGGCGACTTGTGAAGGCCGCCAGCTGAGTTCCAGCATCCCCAGCCGGGTAGCCCACTCGTTCAACGCTCAAGATGTTGTGCAATTCAGCAATCAACATCGGTAGGTCGGCGAGAAGGATGGTCTGAAGCGGCGGGATCCAACCCACAACGGTTGCCAGGGTCGAAATGAGCTGGGTTGTAGTGATCAGTCCAAAGTTGCCGTTCTCTGTGGACTGCAATCTGCGGCTCAGCTCGATCAGTCTGGGAATCCATCCTGCGTTCGTGGGAATCGTCAGATCGCAGAGTTCGGAGATGAAGAGGCTGTCGTCTTCGACGCGCATGCCAATTGAGACATCGGCCAATTCAAGGGCTGCGAGGTCCTGGATCAGGTAGCCCAGATAGGCCACCCCAGTTTGGGATTGTCCTTGAAGGCGTCTGACCAGTGCGACCCGCTTGGCTCCGTCGCAACCTCCATGGATTTGACCATCAGGAATGCCCAGGCTGTGAACGCTGGTTCTCAGCTGTTTCGGCGGAAGGGTGGAGACCACATGAAGCTTGATTCCCTGTCTCTTGAGCCAAGAAGAGGCTTGAATCCAGTGATCGTCAGGACAAACTGTCATGGTGATCCTGCCGATTGCGTTGCCATCACGGAAAATGGTCAGGGGCTGCAGGATCTCCGGAACATCTGAGGTGGAAGGCGATTCCGTCACCCCAGGCTCCACTAAGTATCTTTCACCAGTTGCTGTCACTACATTGAAGCGACGGCTTGCTGACTCGATCGTTACCGAGTCGATCGCTGTGGGATTGTCGATCTTGCGTAGCTGATCAGCCCAGATCGAGGGCCCTCCTTCTTCAACCAACCAGGACTGGATTCCCGACAGAAGTCTCACCAGGCTTCCTTCTGCTAAGCCATCCTCGATCCTGTGCTCTTCTAAATTGATCCCACGGTGATGGTTTAGGCCGCTGAAGGTCACCACAAGGTGCTTGACCCTGCCGAAACTGCTCAGCGTGTTGGGGTTGTGAATATTGACGTTGTGTAGCTTCAGATCAGCTACCGCTGTCAGCCTGGCACCACTTACGCTCTGTTCCCAGTTATGCAAGGGCGTGAATTGCAGGGGGGCGAGCGCCGCGTGGCCGGCACCAGTGGCAATCAAGGCACCGCTGCTCAGCAGCAGAAAAGGATTCATCCAGCGACCGATTGATGCGAGATCGTCCGCTAAAACGTTGTCTTCGAGGCCGCTGTGTGTTTGCTGTTTATGCAATAAGGCATAGGTAGGGTCGTTGTCGAGTTCCGTCTGCAGGCTCAGGACTCCCTTGCCTTTAATCACCAGCGCCCCAGCTTTGACGCCATCGCCTTGCTTCAACCAGCGTGGTTGCCAGTCACCGTTGATGCGTTTATCAATCACAAGTAGATCCCCGCATTCCACGCGTGAACGCAAGGGACACATTTGTTCGGCATGAATCAGATACTTTTGCCCGCGTTTCGCATCTGAAAGGCAGATGGTCTTTTGATCGGGATCCGGCGATGTGAGATGAATTCGCTCTTCGAGTCGCTGCAACAAGCGCTTGGGGCTTCCGGTCTCTTCGGCGGGCAGCATGGATTGCTGCATTAGGCCCGTTCCATCATGAATGCTGAGATCCAAGAGAACTTCCTCGGGAAGTCCTTGGAAGAGCATGAGCCCGGAGAGTCCAAGCTCCATCAAGTCGTAATCGGTCTCCCCCTTGAAGAGAGATCGCAAGCCTGTAAGGATCCTTGGCCAAATCATCACCGACGACAGGCCAACCAGCAGGGTGAGCGGCAGAGGAATTAAGAGATCAAACAACAGGATCCCCGTGCAGACTCCACCGTGCAACAACACGCGGCTTGCGCGTCTCGACCGCACCAAAGCCTCGCAATCCGGCTCGAGTTGAGTGCCACCTGGATCGAATGCCAGGGCAAGCAGCTCCTCCAGCTTCGAGCGGTGGTCGGAGCGCACATGAATGCAGAGACTTCCGGCCAGGGGGTTGATGCGGAATCCCAGCAGCCAGGGACAACCACCCAGCACCAATCGGGTGTGACGTAGTGTCTCAACGTTGAAGAGTGCAGGGTTCCAGCGAACCCTCACCCTGCCGGGAAGGTCACTGACCACTGTCCAGAGTTGGACATCCGAGGTGATCGAAACCATGGTTGTCACGGCAATCAGGGGGCGTATTGAACGAAGGGACGTCGTATCAGCAGTGAAAGTTCAAGACACCAAGTCGCCAGGAGAATCAGAACAGAACCCGGGGACAACGGCAGCAGGAGCGCTGGCAGACCAATCAGCAGAAGCAGAAAGGCCATCAGGGCGAGACTCACACTGAGTGCCAACGTGATGGCATTGCCAAGGGGTGGCAATGGGGACCGGATCGTTTTTACGGAAATCGCCAACACCTTGGCAGGGGGAGGCGTGGCCCCCAAAGCATTGAGGGACGCCACCAGGGCCTGGGTTGCGACGTGCCAATTCAGTTCACCCAGAGCTGCTGTGGTGTGAAACGAAATCGAACCGGCTAGTTTGTTGCAACGGAACTGAATGCTGTGGTTGGCGAGGCGATTGGAGAGTTCTCGTTCGAGTTGACGCCAGCAAATTGAGGTCGACGAACAAATCGTGTATCGGCAACGCAGGGAGTTGCGGTGGCGCAAGATCAGGCAGTCGCTGCTGCTCAAGCCACCGCCTCAGCGATTTCCAGCGGGTGGTAGATCTGAGTTGTTTCGCAGTAGCGCCAGCTGTGTCCGTCAGGATCTTGGAGGCGGCTCCAAGAGTGAAGTCCCCCTCTCCTGCGCATCGAGCTAATCCTTTGATGGGTCGTTCCCAAGCGTTTGGCAAGATCACTGGCGCGCAATGGTGCCGGCAGGTCGCAGCTTTGCGGTTCTGGTAGGGGGGAAGGACGAAATCTGAGCGTGCGCATGGCATTGCCAGCAGCTACCAAGGAGGACCCGTTATTAATCAGCACGGCTGTGATGGGTCCCAGGGGGAAGAAGGTTCCGATGAGCAGTGCGGTGAGGTTGGGAACGCCAACGATGCCGATGTTCTCGCGGATGAGTTTGAAGGTGAGCCGAGACAGATCCTGTGCAGCGATCAGATCGGAAACACGATCGTTCGTGAGCACGATGTCAGCGGTTTCCCTGGCCAGGTCGCTGCCAGAGGCGAATGAAACAGACACATCGGCGTAGGCCAGAGCCGCTGAGTCATTGATGCCATCTCCCACGAACACGACGCGTTTGCCTTGGTCTTTGAATGCTTTCACCAGTTCGGCTTTCTGATCGGGTAGCGCTTCCGCGTGCACTTCATCTGGCCTTAGACCAAGCCGAGCGGCCACAGCGTGAGCAACGGGTGCAATGTCGCCGGTGAGCATGTGCGCTTGGATTCCGCGGCGGTGCAGTTCTTGCACCAGGGCGTGGCTGTCGGGACGCAGGGTATCGGCGGCGTGGAAGACACCGACGATGGCACCGTCGACGGCAAGAAAAACAGGTGTTGCTGTGTCTAGATCAGGGCGAATCGCTAGTTCTGGCTCAGTTAAGCCTTCTTCGCGAAGCAATCTGGAGTTCCCGATCAACACGGAATGGCCATCGATCACAGCGGAGACACCACGCCCGACCTTGTAATCCCATGCATCAGGAGTGGCTGGGTGCTGTTCTGAGAGTGCCGCGTATTGAACGACGGCTTCTGCAATCGGATGGTTTAGTCCTTGTTCGGCGGATGCCGCCAGATGCATCAGTGTTTCTGGCGCAAAGGACGGGTCGAGCACATCAAAATGAACCACGGAGGGGTGGCCTTTGGTGAGTGTGCCGGTCTTATCGAAGACAACAACGTCGATCTCATCGAGAAGTTCGAGCGCACGTCCACTACGAATCAGGAGTCCCTGGCTCCCTGCGCGTGTCAGGGCGGCCATGATCGCAGTTGGGACAGAAACCCTGAGGCCGGTGCCCAGGTCGAACATCAGCAGGGAGGCCGCCTGGGCGAGATTGCCTGCACTCAGAAGCAGTGAGACCCCTGCCAATGCAAGAGTCGGCAACACGAAGCGATTAGCAACCCTGGCTGCGACATTGCCCACCCGAGTGTCGAAAACAGGAGCTGAGTCGATCAACGCTGTGATTTGGCCGATACGGGTGTCGCAGCCAACAGCCGTGATGCGCATGATCATGGTCCCTTCAAGCAGGATGAATCCAGCCAAAACTTCATCTCCTGCCTCGGCGTGACGGGGGACAGATTCACCGGTGAGCTTCACAACATCGAAGCTGACTTCGCCTTTTTCAACGATTCCATCACAGGGAATGCTGTCCCCTGGATAAAAGATGGCTCTGTCGTCTGATTTGAGTTCGGAGCTGGGCACGATCGTTTCGTTTCCGGCGTCATCAACACGGCGGACATCCGCCTCAAGACCTGCCAGGAGATCGGAACTGGCTGAATGCGCAATCCGTTGGGTGGCATCGCGAACCGCTTCACCGCCCTCAATCATGCTGATCATCAACGCCGGGCCAATAAGAAATCCCTCGAGACTGTGAATACCCACAGCCAAAGCGTCGAGAGCATCGACGTTGATGCGGCGTTCATCCCGCAGGCCCTCCCAGGCCCGACGGAAGCTCAGGCGGGCTGCAATGAGAATGAAGATCGCCACGCCCAGAGGTGGCAGCGATAAGGGGCCGGCGAGTAGTGCCAGTGCCAAGGAACTGACAGGAAGAATGATCCGGGAGGGGACGAAGGGCTCCTCCTCATTGCCACCACTCAACGCAACGTCCTGAATCGGAGGACAGGCGTTGAGTTGATGAACCAGTTCCCCATCGCTGGGGAGGGAATTCATCCAGCGGATCACGTCATCGTCGCTCCAGCCTGAGTTGGATGGAGGCAGCGTGATGATGAGTGATTGAGCCAAGGTGTTGACCCTGGCTGAGAGGATTTCAGGTTGACTAGCCAACCATTGATGCAGCGCCTCAGGAGCCTTGCGATCGTGAGGAAGACTCAAGCGCAGTCGCTGATTACTGCGATGAATGAGCTGAAAGCCAGTAGTCGACTGCTCCCTCATAGTGAGGCAACCAGAGATGGTGGTGGAATTCCTCACTCGACAGTGACTTCAGTGACTTTTTTGGATTTGGTCGACTTGACAGCAGGCTCATCTGTTTCTCCAGAGGACTCCATTTCATGCCTGGCTTCAGCAACCAAATCTCCAAGCCCCTCGGCTGCTTCAGCAGCTCCGCGCGCGACCCCCTTGGCAGCAGCACCAGCTGCACTGGCCACGGTGACCCCCAATTTGATTCCACTTTTTGCCATGGAACGCCCTGTCTGGTTCATCGAATCGCCGAGTTGGGGATTGCCGAAACGCTTCACCATTGGTGCCAATGCAACCAATCCGGCACCAACGCCGAAGGCAAGTACTGTCTCCAGCTCGAACATCGCTTTCACCCATCTCCCGGGAATTTACTTGCTTTTCTCCGATTCAGCGATGCCAAAATTGACGTGATGGCTTGAAACGTAGTGGTCAATACATTGCAAAGGCTGACAGTGCCATCGCTGGTCTTCCTTTGCGCTGATCAACTGGAAATGGCCTCAGATCTGTTGATTGCACAGCCTGATGATGGTCCCGTTCTTGACCTTGCAGGGGATCTGTCGCTGATTCTTCCAAACGACTTTCCTCGCACCGTGAAGCCCTTCGCTGTCGATGCGCATTCCCGCATGCTTTGGAGTGAGCTGAAACAGCCCCTCACTCCCTGGCTTCTGATGCTGGGTTTCGAGGATGTTGACCCCAGGCCTCCCTGGCTGCTGCCGGGACTCCGGGATCTCCAGGCCTTGCTATGGCTTGCTGAACAGCTGGATCACGAGATCGAGTCCAGCGTTGCCGGCGCTGTAACGGTGGTGCTTCCACCGGCTACCCAGGCTCTTGCCATGCTTCAACTGGCTCGCCAGGGCCCTGAGCTGCTCGATTCCCTCTGGGGCCCCCTGTTGACCTGGTGGACTGAAACCCGGCGGAAGCTTTCGCACTTTGACCGAGTGCTGCGCTTGCAATTGCCTGCTGCTGACGATCTACGACCACCAGAGGTGTGGAGAAGGCGGTTGCAGAAACTCTCCACTTACTTGAACAACCCTGCTCACAGCGAGTTGGTGCTGGCGCTGATTGGAGATGCTGCACGCTGGCCTTTGCTGAGACGACGCTGTGCCCTGATGCCTCTTAATTCCCTTCCACTCACTCGCATTGTTCTGCAGGGTCAGGGCTGGACCGTGACGCCATTACCAGATTCGGGACTCCCCGTTCTCATCACTGGGCGCGACGAAATGAATCAACGGGATTTCATTCAACAATGGTGGAGCTCAGCATCCACACCGCCTCCATCCGTGCGCTGGGATCGTGGGGATCAGCAGGGGCGATTGACGCTCACCTGCCGTGTTTTTGCTCCCGGTGTCCAAAAGGCGGATTTGCGCATCACCTGCCGAGATCAAAAGCTGGAAATCTCTGCATTTGAACAGCGTCTGCAGATCGTCTTACCCAAAGAATCTCATGGATTGGCTCCTTTATCCGCAAGGGTTAAAGGCGTTTGCATCGAGATCGATTTCCGCTGAGAGGCAGGCGATGGGTCTGGTCTCCATCCCAACCACCAGGCCATCAAAAAGAAGGGTGTACCAGGAAGGACAGGGAGAGCCCAACCAGCCACGGCAAGGGCCATTAGAACTTTGATGCCACCCTTACGGGATCGCTGAAGCACGCCGGCCAATCCGCGTGCGGGGGGGATGACTAGGTGCGCGCAGGGAGCTTGCAGCACGTTCTGGAGGAGTTGTAAGCCAATCTCGATGGATTGTTCCTTGTCGACACACCAGAGCACGAGCCCACGTCCCGCCAGTGCTGAGCGAGCCATGACGCCCGATTCATCACGCTCAATCAGCCAGATGACGCTCCGCAGCGTCTCTGGACTGGGCTCAGACCTGAAGCGAATGCGGGCTCTGGCATGGAGTCGATGCTCCACTCCAAAGTGAGTGGTTTTATGCGCATCAGCGCTCATGGCCGCGTCAATAGACCTCCTCTAACTTAAGCATCAGGAGTAAAACCTCATTTGGAGCAGGTTCCTGACCTATGAATGGATTTGAATCATGAATATGTGGCCATGACGGCCTCGTCTTTTTCCCATCAGCTGTTCAGTGCATTTCATGATCTTGAGCGCGCCAAGATCGCTGGCTCGATTGGTGTTGTTGTTGCCCTGATCATCTTCTGGGTCATGGGGGCGCGTTGGAATGTGCTTGATGAAGCCTTTTCTGTTGGGTTTCTCAGCGCCATGCTGATCGACCTTGTCCGTTTCAATGTTTGTGCATCACGATTGAATCTTCCGCAAACACGAACGCTCTTCGGCCATGAAAGGGCTCGTCGTATGCGGCTTATCCTCAGAACGATTTTGTTTACTTTTATGAGTATTGCCCTGTTAAGCTTGAGCATCAGTGACATTCATTCCGGTCAGAGTTTCTTGCCAGAATGGCTGAGGATTGTTGTGTATTTCTTGTCTATGTTCGCTACGTGGATGCAATTGCATAATGGTTTCGGTATTCACTATGCTAAGAGTTATTTTCAGCTCAACCCCCGAAGTGGCGAGAATGGTGAGTCCCCGCAGGGATTGATCTTCGAAGGGAGTGAGCCAATCTTTACCGATTTTCTTTACGTCGCTTTCGCGGTAGGTCTCACCTATGCCATGAGTGATGTAACGCTTGAAGATTCGAGGATTCGAAGGGTGGTCTGGTTCCACTCCATTGTAAGTTTTCTTTTTTATTCAACGGTGATTTCTGCCGTGCTCAACCTGGTCACCAGTGCCTGATTAGGAATGAAACAGCAGAACAAGCCCAAAGCTGACCTGATGAAATTCGCGTTCTTCGCGGCTGAGATCGAGTCCGACTTCCAGCCCCTCTTTGAGGGCATCGTCAAAGGGAGGGGTGAGCGGCTGGCTGTTGGATTGCCAGAGCGCGGCGATGCCCACAGGCGTGGCATGCCACCGAAAGTTGCCGGTTTCACCGATCGAGGGCTCCTTGAGGGACTCTTCGAGCAGGCTGTTGAGAGGGGTGCTGGTCGTTGCCATGACCCAAGCTTCGGGACAAGTCACCCCGGCGGCAATTGCCTGAGAGACTTCGTGATGAATCTGTCGCGTTGTAAGACGGCTTGATGCGGAGGCAAGGTCGCGTGCATTGGTTCTGTGCCGTTGCCGCTACTGGCCCCGTTCGCCTGACGGATCGTTCGCGGTGCGATTGATTGGGATGAGACACGAGGGACGGAGATTGCTCAGCGCATCAGGGCGATCTGTATTGAAGTCTTCGGCCTCCGGGCTCAGGCGTCGTGCCTCTCGCCGGCATCTCGAGCTGATTTCCGCGCCTCCGTCGAGCCTGACAGCGCTCACCCTTGTTCGCCGTCAAAGCAGGGTCGGGCGAAGCATCAAGCGCAGCGGTGATGTGCTCTTTTCACTGGCTGTTCTCGCCTTGGGCGCCCCATTGTTTGGCTTGTTGGCAGCACTGGTGAAGCTCAGTTCTCCGGGGCCTGTGTTTTACGTGCAAAAACGCGTTGGTCGGGGATACCGCCGCTTCGGCTGCATCAAATTCCGCACCATGCGAGCCGATGCGGATGCCGTGCTGGCGCAGGTGCTGGAGCGATCGCCAGCCATGCGTGCTGAGTTCGAGCGTGATTTCAAGCTGCGGGAAGACCCGCGGATTACGCCGATTGGGCGTTTTCTCAGGCGATCAAGCCTTGATGAACTCCCCCAGTTCCTCAATGTGTTGCGTGGAGAGATGAGCGTGGTGGGTCCGAGGCCGATTGTGGATAAGGAAATTGAGCGCTACTCCGACTACATGGATGAGGTTCTGGCCGTCCGCCCAGGACTGACTGGGCTTTGGCAGGTAAGCGGTCGCAACAACCTCAGTTACTCCAAAAGGGTTCGACTAGATCTGGCTTATGCCAGAGGCCGATCATTCTTTCTGGATTTCGCCATCATCTTGCGCACATTCGGCGTGCTTCTTCTGCCGATGGATCGGGGAGCTTATTGATCCACAGGAATGGGGCATTACTCGAAAGAGCAGATACAGCGTCTCCGATTCCGTCACAGGGGCTACTTCGTACTCCTGGTCAATAAGCTGCTGTTTCTGCTTTTGCTCCCGCTTGCGGTTCAATATCCGTTTTTTCTGTCGGTTCTTCTGATCTCCTTGGCAGTCGTGCTGATGGGATTCTTAGTGCGTTACAGCCGAATCAAGCGTCAAATCAGGTGGCTCTACGCCCTCGGATTTCTAGCGATTGCACTCGAAGTGCTCTGGCATTTGGCATTGGTCTTTCTGCCGGCTTTTGGTCATTGGCTCACGCTGCCGCATGTGCTCGTTTGGACCGTTTTTTTCTTAGCGAATGTTCTGTGGATGATTCGGTCGCTGGTCCGAGAGCCGTTTGTGACTGTGGCTGTGGTGATGGGGGCTGCGCAGGGGTACCTCCTGATTGGGATTGCGGGTGGAGTTCTGCTGAACGCAGCGCTCGAACTGCATCCATCGGCCTTTGATTTATCTGTATTGACCCAGGGTGATCCTGCTGCTCTCGCAGGGGGCGAGGCGCTGGCTGTGGAGCGTTACGCCCCGGTGCTGATGGCGGCCTCGTTCAACCTGCTCACCACTGTTGGATCCGGAGTGATGAACTCTGCTGATGTCACGTCCCAGGTCATCGTCACCGTGATCACCGTGAGCGGCCAGCTGTACGTGGCCATTCTCATTGCCCTGATCTTGGGACGTTTTCACACCCGCTGAGTCATTGCTTCGTGAGCAGGCTCATCCCACTCGCGGCAACCAGCCACATCCATTCCAGTCGTGCCGACAGGCTCAGGATGGTGCGTACTCCGTGCGCGTCGGCTTCAGCTCCTCCGGCCTTGAGAAGGGGTTTTTCGATCCACGTGTCTCCATAGCGGTTGCTGCCTCCCAGCTGAACTCCAGCGCAATGGGCGTAGATCGCTTCCGACCGTCCAGCGTTGGGTGAAGGATCCAGGGATCCATCCCGTTCCGCTGCCCGTACCAACGAGGGCCACACCCCCCAGCTGCGGCTGATTAGCGGCAGCGTCACCATCACCAGCCGGCAGGGCAGCCAGGTGAGGGCATCATCCAAACGGGCGCCTGCTGTTCCCAGCCAGCGCAATCTCCCGCGTCTGTAGCCCAGCATGGAGTCGAGGGTGCTGCTGGCCTTGAATCCCCAGGCCAGCGCGAGGGGGCCTGGCCCTTGGAGCCAGCCTGCTCTCCACAGAGCAACGCCAACCAGCATCCAGAACAAGGGCGCGAAGATGCCGTCCACTGCATTTTCACTGGCCGTTTCCGCTGCTGCTCGCAGAATCTCCTCGTGGCTGAGTTGCTTCGTCTCACGGCCCACAATCCAGCTCAGACGCTCGCGTGCAAGGGCCGGCTCTTGATCGCCGTTCTCTGGGAGGGCATTGATCACAGCCATGACTCCGTCCTGCAGGCTGCGTGCCGCCAGAGCACTGGCCAGCGCCACTACCAGGATCAAACCAGCAGCCCACTGCCATAGTCCGTTGGACTGCAGCCAAAGGCGCTCAACCAGCCATCCAGCAGCAACGCTGGTCAAGACCAGCACAGTGGTGATCAGGCCACCGCTCAACCTGAGTTCCCTGGGACGGTCTCCCGCCCACTGTTCCATCCGTTGCCTGAGAAAGCGAATGCCCTGCCCCATCCACACCACGGGATGGGGTGACCATCGGGGATCGCCGATCAACCAGTCGAGACCGGCAGCGGCGATCACCAGGTACGCGGGCTGAATGGCCCTGGCTCAGGAGGCTTTCAACCAGCTGAACATCGATCGCAGACCCTTGCCCACTTCCTCGATCTTGTGGTGGCGGTCTTGGTCCCGGATCTTGTTCATCTCAGGCTTGCCAGCCTCGCATTCAGCCACGAAGTTTTTGGCAAAGGTGCCGTCCTGGATGTCGCCCAGGATGCGCTTCATCTCCGCCTTGGTGTCAGCCGTGATCAGGCGTGGACCACTGACGTAGTCACCGTATTCGGCGGTGTTGGAGATGGAGTCGCGCATGGCCGACAGGCCACCCTTGACCATCAGATCCACGATCAGCTTCACCTCATGCAGGCACTCGAAGTAGGCCAGCTCCGGCTGGTATCCCGCTTCCACCAGGGTTTCGAAACCGGCCTTCACTAGTTCAGACAGACCGCCGCAGAGCACAGCCTGTTCACCGAACAGATCGGTCTCGGTTTCTTCCTTGAAGTTGGTCTCCAGAATTCCCGCTCGGGTGCCGCCGATCCCTTTGGCGTAGGCCATGGCCAGGCCCCTGGCGTTGCCGGAGGCGTCCTGTTCGATAGCAAACAAGGCAGGAACGCCCTGGCCGTTCTGGTATTCCCAGCGCACGGTGTGACCGGGACCTTTGGGGGCGATCATCACCACATCCACGTCGGCGGGCGGCTGAATCAGCCCGAAGCGGATGTTGAAACCATGGGCGAAGCTCAGCACCTTGCCCGCTTTCAGGTGGGGTGCAATCTCCTTGGCATAGACGTCCTTCTGGAATTCATCGGGCAGCAGCACCATGATCCAGTCGGCTTTTGCTGAAGCCTCTGCCACGGAGAGAACCTCAAGGCCATCCGCCTTGGCTTTCTCAGCAGAACGGCTGCCTTCGTAAAGACCGACAACCACCTCAACACCGCTGTCCTTGAGATTGAGGGCGTGGGCATGACCCTGGGAGCCATAGCCGACGATGGCTACCGTCTTGCCGCTGAGCAGCGAGAGATCGGCATCGGTGTCGTAGAAAAGCTGAGCCATCCGGACGGTGGTTGTGGAGCTGGGTAACGACTGAGCTTACGCAAGCGCCGGCTGGCTCAGGCCTCGTTCGGATGAGCGATCACGCGATCGATGAGGCCATAGTCCTTGGCTTCCTGGCTGCTCAGGAAGTAGTCACGATCGGTGTCTTTCTCAATTTTTTCAAAACTCTGGCCGCTCATCTCTGCCATGGAGCGGTTGAGCATCTCTTTCATGCGCAGAATTTCTTGGGCTTCGATCTCGATGTCGCTGGCCTGCCGCTGCGCCGTTCCGCCCAGGGGTTGGTGGATCATGATCCGGCTGTGAGGGAGTGCCAGTCGCTTCCCTTTGGTACCAGCTGCAAGCAGAAACGCGCCCATGGAGGCGGCCAGGCCGACACAGATGGTGACAACGTCACTCTTCACGTATTGCATGGTGTCGTAGATGGCCAAGCCTGCTGTCACCGAGCCGCCGGGAGAATTGATGTAGAGGTAAATCGGCTTGCCGCTGTCCTCGGAATCGAGATACAGCATCTGAGCGACGAGGCTGTTGGCGACGGCATCATTCACCTCTGAGCCAAGAAACAAGATCCTCTCCACTCCCAGGCGGGTGTAGATGTCGACCCAGCGCTCCATCTGGCTGCCGGGAAGGCGGTAAGGGACGCTCGGGGTTCCGATGGGCATGGTTCCTTGGGGGTGACGTGTGGGAAAGGTTGGGGATGAAGGGGGAGAGGGTCAGGCAGCGGGAACCGGTGCCGGAAGATCCTTGCGACTGGTTAGAACGCGATCGATCAGTCCGTAGTCCTTGGCTTCGTCGGGAGTGAGATAGCTCATGCGGTCGGAATCCTTCGACAGTTCTTCCACAGAGCGCCCCGTGTTGGTGGAGAGGATTTCAAGCATGGCGCGCTTGTTGTGGAGAACCTCCTGCGCGCGGATCTGAATGTCGGTGGCTTGGCCGCGGGCACCACTACGGGGTTGGTGCAGCACGATTGAGGCGTGGGGAAGAGCTGCGCGCTGCCCTTTAGTGCCGGCTGAAAGGATGACGGCCGCTGTCCCCATCGCCTGGCCAATGCAGATGGTGTGAACAGGCGGTTTCACGTAACGAAGGGTGTCGCAGATCGCGAAGGCTTCGGTTTCAAAGCCGATGGCGTCACCGGTGTACCAGCTGGTGCCGGTGGAGTTGATGTAGAAGTAAATCGGCTTATCAGGATTGTCGAACTCCAGATAAAGGAGTTGGGCGATGATCAGCTCTGTGACATCGATGCCCACCTGACGCTTGGTGTCGTCATCTGAAAAGAGAGGAAGCCCTAGGTAGACGATTCTTTCCTTGAGCAGCAGCGACGGCAGATCCGGCGGTGGTGTTCTCATCACCGACGAGTCGCCGTAATACGGGGCTGACGTGGTCATCTGCTTCTCATCAGCTGTCGTGGCAGGAGCCTAGCGGGATTCTGGCGCTGGACGCTCATTGCTTTTGGACTTGCGGGGAGCTTTGGACGCCTTGCTCTCCTTGCCAACGACGCTTGGGGCCCGGTCTTGATCCAGACGGGCGAACACCATGCGTCCACTGGGATTCTGAAGAGCACCGGTGATCACGACAGGCCGCCGTTCTCCGATGGCCGATCGGGCGTTTTCCACCACCACCATCGTGCCGTCCTCCAGGTAGGCCACACCTTGGTGCTCCTCTTTGCCCTCACGCACGATTTTCAGGTTGAGTTCATCTCCGGGCTGCACTTCAGGACGCAACGCAATCACAAGTTCACTGAGATTCATCACCTTCAGATCCTTCAGACGGGCCACCTGGGCCAGGTTGAAATCAGCGGTCACCAGGGTGCCACCGGTGTCTTCGGTCAGCTGAAGCAGACGGTCATCGGTCCCTGCACCGTCGTAGCGGGTGGTGTTGATCACCAGGCGGCGCTCGTAGGCCTCTCGCAATTCATTCAGGAGCTTGAGTCCACGGCGCCCTTTGCCGCGCTTATCCAGGTTGTTGGAGTCAGCAAGCTGCTGCATCTCATCAATCACGGTCTGCGCCACGATCACCTTGCCTTCAAGCAGGCCGCAGCCGACCATTCCACGGATACGTCCGTCGATGATCACGCTGGTATCAAGAATCTTGGCCGTCGCTGGTGTCAGAACACCATCAGCCACCAGAAGAGCTTCCGTAGAAGTTGGGTTGAA
The DNA here is from genome assembly GCF_014279875.1 of Synechococcus sp. MEDNS5. Lineage (NCBI taxonomy): Bacteria > Bacillati > Cyanobacteriota > Cyanophyceae > Synechococcales > Synechococcaceae > Synechococcus > Synechococcus sp. MEDNS5. The sequence continues at coordinate 1,660,070 of NZ_CP047952.1, read as the reverse complement.
AAGCCTCAGCAGGGTTCGTCCGTGAACCTCGGCCAGGTTGTACCCCAAGACGCCGAAGAATCCATTGCTGAGGATGGCTGCCAGCGGTTTCACTAACGAGCTGGCTCCTGCCAAAGGCAGCAACAGGATTGGTGCCAGCAGCAGGTTGGCCACCAGAAGCCCCAGGATCAGTCCCACAGCCCGGCTCACCAGGAGGTCGGTGGGCATGGTGCGGACTTGCCGCATCAATTGTTGCCGCAGCCTGCGGAACACCAGCCCTGCCACGATGCCGATGCCCGCCCCGGCAGCCGTGAGCCCGAAGCGCACCCATTGGGCATTCACATCATCGAGAAGCTCCTGGGGAAGCAGGTGCACTCCCATCCAGCCGGTGGCTGAACCGGAGATGAGAAACAAAATGAGAATGAGCGCTTCAACCATCGTGTCGGATTCCGGCTGCTCACTCCGTTTGAAGGCAGCATGCATCATCGTCGATCGTTTGGCTCGGGATGATGTCCGCACCCGCGCCCCGAAGCGCGTATCTCCATATTCCTTTTTGCCACCGCCGCTGCTTTTACTGCGATTTCGCAGTGGTACCTCTCGGTGATCGCGTCAATGCGCTGGATGGTCCTGGCAGTCGTTCCATTGCGCTCTACCTGGACCAGATTCTTCTGGAGATCCGCGCGTCGCCACCAGGGCCTCCGCTGGCAACGGTCTACATCGGTGGCGGCACCCCGTCCCTGCTGACACCGGATCAGGTGAGATGTCTGCTCGATGCCCTTGCGGATCGTTTCGGCCTGCAGCAAGGGGCTGAGATCACGTTGGAGATGGACCCTGCCAGCTTCTCTCTCGCTGAACTCACGGCGCTGGTTCGCTACGGCGTGAATCGGGTGAGCCTCGGTGGGCAGAGCTTTGATGATGTTGTTCTCGCCGCTCTGGGGCGCCGGCACCGCCGGAAGGACCTGCTTGAGGCCTGCCGCTGGATGCACCACTTCCTGCAGGAGGGACGTCTTCGCAGCTGGAGCCTGGATCTGATCCGCAATCTCCCCGATCAAAGTTATGCGGCCTGGGCTGCTGCGTTGACAGAGGCTGTGGCGCAGCACCCCCCCCACCTATCGATCTACGACCTCAGCATTGAGGCCGGCACCGTGTTCGCCAGGCGCGAGCAGCAGGGGACCCTGATGCTGCCCGATGAGGACGGTGCCGCCGATCGAATCGCTTTCACGACAAAGCACCTCTTCGATGCGGGCTACTGCCGCTATGAGATTTCCAATTTCTCCAGGCCGGGGCATGCGTCCCGCCACAACCGGGTGTATTGGAGTGGTGCGGGATGGTGGGCTTTTGGCCTCGGCGCCACCAGTGCCCCCTGGGGCGAGCGATTCGCTAGGCCGCGCACCCGGGAGGCCTATGCCCTGTGGCTCAACCAGCAACAGCGGGACGGTCCCCATGCCTCGTTGCTTCAGGAGAGTGCTCTGCCGCTCACGCTCGAAGACCGTCTGTTGGTGGGGCTACGCCGTCGGGAAGGGGTGGATTTGCTGCAGCAAGCCCAGTGCTGTGGTTGGACTGTCCAGCGCTGTTCCTTGCATCTTCCTGAGTTGGAAAGGCGTTGGGAGGAGTTCCTCACTCAAGGCTTGATGGTGCAACGGGGGCGTCGCTGGCGACTCACAGACCCCCTTGGCATGGCCCTCAGCAATCAGATCCTGGTGGAGGTTGTGCAGTGGTGGGATCTGCTGCCGGATGACGCTGTTCCTCCAGCCAGGACCGAAGCGCTTCAATGCCCAGAGTCCTCCCATCCAGGCGCGCGGGGCTGAAGGGTGGTTGCATGGGCGTCAGCCCCAGAAGATCGGCTGTCACGCTGACCTGGCCATCACAGTCCTGCCCAGCGCCGATTCCGATCACAGGGATTTGAAGGTTTTCACGCATTCGGCCAGCCAGTGCCTCCGGCACGTGCTCCAGAACCATCGCAAAGCAACCGGCCATCTCGAGGCTGGTGGCCTGGCGTAGTAAGCGCTCCTGGCTCACTGGATCCTTCGCTTGGCGGCGGTACCCCAGCTGATGCACGGATTGAGGTGTCAGACCTAAGTGGCCCATGACGGGAATTCCCATGCGCACCAGGCGCTCGATCACCTCCACCACCTCCGGTTCGGCACCTTCCAGCTTCACGCCGGCTGCAGAGGAGTGCTTCAGCAGGTGCCCTGCAGCGGCCACTGCACGGTCGAGACCGCACTGGTAGCTGAGAAAGGGCAGATCGGTGATCACCAAAGGCTGCTCGGATGGAGGCTTGCGCAACCCTCTGCAGACCGCCTGGGTGTGAAGCAGCATCTGCTCAAGGGTCACAGGCAGCGTGGTGGCGTGCCCAAGGCTCACCATGGCCAGGGAGTCCCCGACCAGCACGATGTCAGCTCCTGCTTCTTCGACGACTGAGGCGCTCAGGGCATCCCAAGCTGTGAGCATCGTGATGGTGCGGCCGGATTGTTTGAACCGGATCAGATCAGAGGCTCTCAACCTCTTCCTCGTGGCAGCGTGAGTCCATTGCTAACATCCGAAGTGACTCGGACCCATGCGGTTCAGACGCCCAAACCTGGTCAGATCCGGAAGGCAGCAGCCACACGGGATGCTCGGGACAGGCGTGGATTCCGGGTCACCACCTTCCTTCAGTTCGCTTGATCCTGACGGGATTGACGTTGACGCAAAAACTCGGGGATTCTGGCTCCGGAATCTGAACTCTCAGGGGCTACGTATGCCGAGGGGGCGGCTTTGGGAATGCTGCGCTCACTGCGATAGGGCTGACCGTTCTCGAAGCCGGTGGCAATCACCGTCACATGAATTTCCCCTTCGAGAGCCTCATCCACCACAGCTCCCACAATGATGTTGGCTTCGGGATCCACCACGTCGTAAATCACTTCGGAAGCGCTGGTCATGTCTTCGAGGGTCATGTCACGACCGCCGCTGATGTTGATCACGCATCCCTTGGCGCCATCGATTCGAGCCGCCTCAAGCAGTGGGCTGTTGATTGCGGTCTGGGCTGCTTCGATGGCCCGGGAGCGTCCTGATCCAACGCCGATGCCAAGAAGAGCCGTACCGGCTTCTGTCATCACCGAACGCACGTCGGCAAAATCCACGTTCACAAGGCCTGGGCAGGTAATGATGTCGCTGATTCCCTTCACACCCATCCGCAACACATCGTCGGCACTGCGGAATGCTTCCTGAAGAGGAGCACCTGCGATGGCATCCCTGAGCCTGTCATTGGGGATCACAATCAGGGTGTCCACGTGTTCCGCCAGGCGAGCGATCCCTTCATCGGCCTGACGCATCCGCCGGCGACCTTCGAATCCAAAGGGTTTAGTGACGATGCCAACGGTGAGAGCGCCACTTTCCTTGGCGACTTCGGCAACAACGGGTGCAGCGCCGGTGCCGGTTCCGCCTCCCATGCCGGCAGCAATGAACACCAGGTCAGCACCCTGGATGGCTTGCTGAAGATCAGCGCGGGATTCTTCAGCCGCTTTCTGGCCGATGTTGGGATTGCCACCAGCGCCAAGACCCCTGGTGAGGGTTTGACCGAGTTGGACCCGGTGTTCGGCCGATGACTGAATGAGGGCTTGGGCATCCGTATTGAGGACCCGATAAGCGACTCCTTCGAGTTCGCTCATGATCATGCGATTAACGGCATTGCTGCCACCACCGCCAACGCCGATCACCTCAATCCGCGCTGACTGACTGGGAAGAATCCCTTCGACTGCAGGAGACGACGACATCTGACCGTTCACCATCTCCATGGTTACCGCTGACCCGTTGAGCTGCGTTTGCATTATGTCCCTGCGAGTGACGATTGCCGATAATCGAGACACACTCGGTTTCCTTCACAGAGAACGCAACCAGTGGTCAGGATTCGCTCGCTTTCTTTGCAGCTTTTGCCGGCAATTGCAATTCGGGCTTGCTCGGGTCTGATAGATCAATGCTGGTGTCGCTCTGACCTCGCAGCTGGGCCGGAAGGCTGTGTGTCAACTGAACCACGGTATTGAGTTGCTGGTCCAGCAAGGCTCCGTTGGAGCCGAGTTTGACGAGACCGAGTGAGGCCGTGCGCAGGCTGAGGTCTCCATCGGGAGCCACATGGATCACCTGCAAGGGGCTGCCCAGCCGATCTCTTTGTTCGAGCAGCTTGGCGATGGTTGAGCGTCGGCTTGGAATCCAGCCCTGCACACGAACAGCACTCGCCGGTGCCTCGCCCTGACGCGCCACGGTCAGGGGCATCCAGTGCCCTTCGCGATCCACCATGCCCTGCTCCGTTCCCCCAGCTCCACTGCGTGTTGCTGCGGCGATCGGGCGTCGGTCTTTTAGTTCTACCTCCAGGCCTGGTGGCAATAACCGGCGTTGCACGGTCACCGACTGCACAGGAAGTTCCGCCATCAGGCGACGTTCGAGCGTGTTCGGTTTCAACGACAGAAGCGGAAGTGGGAACTGCAGCCGTCCTGCTTTGGCGACGTTGTCTGGGCCGAGGCGATCACTACCGACGACTTGGAGCTGGTCAATGGAGCGCAGCGTCCAGCCTGCACTGAGAATGATCCAGGCCAGCGCGGCGGACGATCCGGTGAAGACCATGATCCGCCAGGCCTGAATCAACTGGTCGCGCCGTCGCTCTCGCCTTAGCTGCCTGCGACGTTCAACGCTTGGAGGCAGCGGACCCGAAGACTTCGAAGCCCGACGCTTGACGGATTGGCTCTGACTGCGGGGCATCAGAGGTCACAGCGGGCCTTGGCCATCAGTTGCTCCATCCAGCGACGGGCCCGTTCCGCATCGGAGAAAGGAACGTCCATCTGAAGCCCTTCGCCGATCAGTCGAAGGCGGCACTGACCCTGGGATTCCTCCGAGAGCGGTGTGTCTCCCGAAGCAAGAGACATCAGCTCAACCAGCTCCAGGGTTTTGATCACAAAGCGACCCTCTTCTCGGAAACTTCCGGCGTGAAAACTGCTCCAACAGAGTTCACCCTCCTTGAGCCGGGCTGCTCCACAGCCATCCAGTTTGGCGAGCTCCGACGACTGACTCCACTGTCTGAACAGGGACTGCCTTCGACGTTCGAGCCAACCCAAAGCGGCCAGCAACACGAACACCAGCAGCAGTGGAAGCCAGAGCAGTCCGTGCATCATCGCGGCGTTACCAGCATCAATCAACTCATTCTTGCGCTGTATCGACCAGCTCTGCCACCAATTGCGGCAATGGGATACCTGTGGCTTCCCAGAGCGTGGGATACATGCTCTGGGAGGTAAAGCCAGGCAGGGTATTGATTTCATTGAGCCAGATCTGGCCGGATGTTTCCTCGTAGAAGACGTCCACGCGGGCCTGGCCGAAGGCATGCACGGCATGGCAAGCCCGAATCGCCATGGCCTGAATCTGCTGGCTCACCGATGCTGGAAGTGGAGCGGGAATCAGCGTGTGACTGCGCCCCTCGGTGTACTTGGTTTCGTAGTCATACCAATCGGCGTCAAAGCGGATCTCTCCCACTACGGAGGCCCGCAGATGACGCCGCCCCAGCACGGCACATTCCAGTTCCCTGGCTTTGATGCCCTGTTCGACGAGCAGCCTTGGGTCGAGTGCGGCCGCCTGGTGCAATCCAGCCAAAAGCTCATCCCTGTTGCACGCTTTGGTGATGCCCACCGATGAGCCCAGGTTGGCGGGTTTGACAAAACAGGGGTAACCCAGCTCCTGCTCCAGCCGGGTTAACAGCTGCTCCAGTCGCTCTGGTTTCTCGAGGTCGGCCGCATTTAGGCCCACATAGGGAACCTGGGGCAGTCCAGCGGCGGCAAAGGCGGCTTTCATTGCCAGCTTGTCCATTCCCACAGCTGATCCGAGTACCCCGGAGCCCACGAAGGGTTTGTTCATCAGCGTGAACAGACCCTGCACCGTCCCATCTTCACCGTTGGGACCATGGAGAACTGGATACCAAAGATCCACCGTGTCGGGATCGACCGGCCAGTGACGAAGCCCAGGAGCAGGCAGAGGCTGGGGTAGGTCGTTGGCGTCGAGGGCCCTGGTCTGATCAAGCGCACGCTGGGCAACGGTCGGGTCCCACCAGCGACCATCGCGATCGATGTACAGCGGGATCACCTCGAACCGCTCGAGATTCTCCGGGGCCCTCAACGCCTTGATCACCGTGAGGGCTGATCGGATCGACACGGCATGCTCGCCGGAGGCTCCTCCGAACACCACGCCAACGCGGAGAAGGGAAGTCGGCATGGGGGCGGTGTCGGTACGTCGGGTTGTCCCGCAACGTATCAGCAGTTCAGAGGAGTGCCACTGAGGGAGAAGGAGCGCACGGCATCGATGCGCACCTGAACCAGGTCACCAGCACTGAAGCGGCGGCCTTCTCCGTTCTCAGCACGGAAAAATGTGAGTCGGTTGGTGCGGGTGCGCCCCATCAGCTGGGATGGATCTTTGGGATTGATGCCCTCAGCAAGCACCTCTTCCACGCGGCCGGAATAGCGCCCGTTGCGTTCCCGCGCGCAGCGCTCCACCAGAGCATTGATTTCTCTGAGTCGCTCCACCTTGATGTCTTCAGGCAGCTGGTTGTCCCAGTCGGCGGCGGGGGTGTTTGGTCGCGGTGAGTAAGCGGCCGTGTTCACCTGGTCGAAACCGATCTCTTCAATCAGCGCCAGGGTGCGCCGGTATTGGGCATCGGTTTCACCCGGGAAGGCCACGATCACATCCGCACTCAATGAGGCGTCGGGCATGCGCTCACGGATTCTGTCGATGATGCGCCTGTAGCGCTCCACGGTGTACCCCCGGGCCATGGCCCGCAGCACGTCGTTGTCACCGCTTTGGAAGGGGATGTGGAAGTGCTCGCAGAGTTTGGGGAGGTCGGCGCAGGCGTCGATCAGGCGCTCGGTGAAATAGCGGGGGTGACTAGTGGCGAAGCGGATCCGCTCAATGCCCTCCACGGAATGCACGTGATGGAGCAGATCGGTGAGGGTGTGCTGCCGGCGGCCCTCGGGCGTGATTCCCGGTAGGTCACGTCCGTAGGCATCGATGTTTTGCCCCAGCAGGGTGATCTCCTTGAAGCCCTGGGCCGCGAGCCCTTCCATCTCAAGCTTGATGGCATCAGGAAGCCGTGACTGCTCCTTGCCGCGGACGGAAGGAACCACGCAATAGGTGCAGCGTTCGTTGCAGCCGTAAATCACATTCACCCAGCCGCAGATGCTGCTGTCGCGCCGGGCGGTGGTGATGTCTTCAAGGATGTGGTGCTCTTCGGTGGCCACCACTTGCTGGCCGCTGTCCACTTGCTGCAGCAGCGTTTCGAGGCGGTTGGCGTGCTGAGGCCCCATCACCAGGTCGAGCTCCGGCACCCGCCTGAGAAGCGATTCACCTTCCTGCTGCGCCACACAGCCCGCCACCACCAAGGTGAGATTCGGGTTCGTGCGTTTGCGTTGGGCCTGGCGTCCCAGGTAGCTGTACACCTTCTGCTCCGCGTTATTGCGAATGGTGCAGGTGTTGTAGAGCACCAGATCGGCATCCAGTTCGGCGCTTGCCTCCTGGTAGCCCATGGATTCCAGAATCCCTGCCATGCGCTCGGAATCGGCCTTGTTCATCTGGCAGCCGAAAGTGGTGATCCAGTAGCTGCCACGCTCCCGGTTCGGCAGCGTTTGGGTGGTGGGCGAAGCGGTCACGGTCAAGGCAGAGAGCCGACCGAGGGATCGGCGGCGTCGAAGGCTGCTTTCAGTGTCGGATACGGCGGTGCTGTGCCAGCTTGTGGATTGGTGCTCGCGGGCCATGGGCTGGAGTCTGCGTCGATTTCCCCTCACCAAGGCGGTGCCACTGGCGATCAGCAGAGGAACCACGTCCGTTGTGGAACGTTTGGAACTTCGCCTCGACCATGGCGGGACTGTGGGGTTAGGGGAAACAGGTGGTCTCGATACGGGCCATCGCGCCTACGCGCTGCAGGGCATCGAGGCTGAACTCCAGGCCCTGTTGCCGACCTTGGAGTCCTTGAATCCTCAGGACCATCATGGCCTGGCACCTTGGCTGGCCCCCCTGTCTCCACCGGCGCGCTGTGCTGTGGATCTGGCCCTATGGGACTGGTGGGGACAGCAGCTTGGGCAACCGATCTGGAGGCTGTTTGCGCTGGATGGAACCAGGGGGGTGGCCACGAGCGTCACCCTTGGTCTCGCCTCTGTTGAAAAGGTCCTGGAGCGTCTTGAGCGCTGGTGGAGTCAGATGCCGGCAACCCGCATCAAGCTCAAACTCGGCAGTCCCGAAGGACTGGAGCATGACCGCGCCCTATTGCAGGCGGTGGCCATCGCCCTTCAGGAGCGCTCCCAGCGGATGGCGGTGGCGCACGAACTTCAGGTGGATGCCAACGGAGGCTGGACTCTTGAGCAGGCCAAGGCGATGCAGGTGGATCTGGATCAAGCTGGGGTGGTGTTGCTCGAGCAACCGCTGCCCGCTCGTCTTGATCCGGACGAGGATCTGGAGGGATTTGCAGCGCTACGCCCTGCTTGCAATCTGCCCTTGGTTGCTGACGAGAGCTGTTGGGATCTGAAGGATCTGCTTCGGTTGGCGCCCCATGTGGACGGTGTGAATCTCAAGCTTCTCAAGACCGGTGGTCTTTCGGAGGCCTGGCTGATGGCCCAGGTGGCTGAGCGGCTTGATCTGGATCTGATGGTGGGCTGCTACTCGGACAGCACCTTGATGAATGCTGCTGCGGCGCAGTTGCTTGCCTGCATCCGTTGGCCTGACTTGGACAGCCACCTCAATCTGGTGGACGATCCTTACGAGGGTTTGCCGCTCAAAGGGGATCAACTGCTGCCACCGCAGGGAAGCGGCTTGGGCGTTACGCCGGTGGAGGCCTCCTGATGCTTGCTGACCAAGATCCTGTGGTGCTTCTCCAGCACGGAGGCCTCGACAGCCTCACCGGCAAGACCGGTTTGGCGATGTTGCGGCATCGGCGCGGACCGATCGTGGCGGTGATTGATCCAGACCATGCCGGCCAGCGATTGGAGACTGTGACCGGGATTCCCAGGCCTGTTCCGGTGGTGAGGGATCTGGCTGAGGCCCTTGCCTTCAGGCCGTCTGTCGCCGTGGTGGGTCTGGCGCCCTCCGGTGGTGTGCTGCCAGCAGCTCTGAGGTCGGATGTGTTGTCTGCTCTGAAGGCGGGGCTTTCGGTGGCCAGCGGCTTGCACACCTATCTGGCCGATGATCCGGAGCTGAGCGCGGCGGTTCAGCCTGGACGCTGGATCTGGGATCTCCGCTGCGAGCCCAAGGGACTCAGGGTTGGCCAGGCCAGGGCTGCCGCTCTGCCCTGCAAGCGCGTTCTGGCTGTCGGAACCGATATGGCTGTCGGCAAGATGAGTGCCTGCCTGGCGGTGCAGGAAGCGGCGCAGCGTCTCGCTGTGTCCGTGGCCTTCGTGGGAACAGGACAGGCGGGAATTCTGATCAGTGGCCAGGGGGTTCCCCTCGATGCCGTACGGGTTGACTACGCCGCTGGTGCGGTGGAGGCGGCGGTCCTCAGCGCAGCGTCCGCAGCAGGGGACGATGCTTTGCTGCTGGTGGAAGGGCAGGGATCGCTCTGTCATCCCGGTTCGACGGCCACCCTTCCGTTACTGCGTGGCTCCCAGCCAACAGCCCTGCTGATGGTGCATCGCGCCCATCAGAGCTGCATTCATCGTTTGCCAGACATTGCCCTTCCTCCCCTGGAGGATCTGATTCAGCTCTGTGAGGGTCTGGCTTCCATCGGCCGACCGCGAGGAGCCGGACCTCCACCCCTGGTGAGAGCGGTGGCCCTGAATACGGAAGGACTGAGCGATGCGGAGTGCGCGCGTTTCAGCGCAGAACTCAGCGAGAGGCTTTCGCTTCCCTGCGTGGATCCGATCAGACAGGGAGCTGATTCCCTGCTCGAGGCCTTGATGGCTCCGTGACCCATGAAAAATGTGAGGGCGAGCGAGGGGATTCGAACCCCCGAATAGCGGCGCCACAAGCCGCTGCCTTAACCACTTGGCGACGCCCGCCGCGTCGGTAAGAATCTACCAATCCGCCCCCCAGGCCCTGCCTACGTCCCCCGTCCATCGGCGCTGGTCTCCGGCGACAGCGATCGCCATGGCCCTCTTGCTTGGGGGGAGCGTCACCGCATTGGCTGTCACCAATCCCACCAAGGAGGACTACAGCGACCATGCAGGGAGCCAACTGGTCGGTCTGGCGACCGACGAGCTCTGCTCTCAGCGCACGCTCCCCCTGGTGCTGCAGCTCTGGATCAAGGACTGCCCTCGGTTGATCGCTGACCAGGAGGCCACGCTGGCGTCGCTCGCCACCCAGTTCACCCGGCGCTGGAATTTGGGCGTTGCCAGCGTCTATGTGACCACTGTGGGGGGACAGGATCTGCTGCCCACCTTGCGTCTCCCTCGCTACTCCGTCACGACCCTGGGGGTTGCGGGTCGGTTTTTGGTCCTGAAGACCCAGTCCGATGCCGGAGAGTTGGAATGAGGCCGCAAGACGCTGGATCGCTGCGCAGCCGCTGCCCGGTCAGCCTTGTTGACTTGTCTCCTGAAGTGGCACCAGAGCAGCCTGCAGATGGCCTGCTCTCGGTGGAGCTGCGTTGGATGGACGGCAGGATCACGTCCGTCTTGCCTGTTGCTGACGGGCAGGGACTGGTGCTCCCCCGGTTGGTCGAGCCCCATGCCCATCTCGATAAAGCCTTCTCCTGGACCGATTACCCCAATGGTTCAGGGACCTACGCCGGTGCGATGGAGGCCAACATGCGCGAACATCGCACCCGAACCGCTGATCGGGTTCACGAACGCAGTGAGCGAGCTCTGGGGCTGGCCTGGGGCCATGGCCTTCGGGCCATTCGCACGCACATCGACAGCCTGGGACCAGGGGCCGCCTGCAGCTGGGAGGTGTTGACGGAGAGACGTCAGCACTGGAAGGAGCGCATCGAGCTCCAGCTGGTGGCGCTCGTGCCCATCGCCCATTGGTCCACCCCGGAGGGAGAGCAGCTGGCCTCTCAGGTCGCAGCGGCCGAGGGGGTGATCGGTGGTGTGATCGAACCTCCTTGTCGGGGCAGGGGCCCTCGCCAAGCGCTGCGACGTCTCCTGGCGCTGGCGGAGCGCTTTGGGTGCCCGGTTGATCTGCACATCGATGAGGCGTCGGAGCATCCAGCAGCCGGGGTTCGGCAACTGCTGCGGGTTCTCAGCACGATGGACGTGTCGGTGCCAATCACCTGCAGCCATGCCAGCAGCCTTTCGCTGCTGAATCCAGGCTCGCTTCGGCGTCTGGGGGAGCGGATGGCGGAGCATCAGCTGCAGGTGGTGGCCCTGCCTCTCACCAATGGATGGCTGCTTGGGCGTCGAGGGCAGACCACACCGGTGCAACGACCCCTCGCTCCGATCCGCCAGCTGCGTGATCGCGGAGTGTGTGTGGCTGTGGGGGGAGACAATGTGCAGGATCCCTGGTTTCCAGGCGGGAACCTGGACCCTCTGGCCTTGATGGCCATGAGTGTTCCCCTTGCTCAACTGGCTCCCTGGGATCAGGAGGGGATTGCTCCATTCAGCACGGACGCCGCCCGTTTGCTGGGCCTTGCTTGGGATGGAGTTCTGCGCCCCGGTGCTCCTGCGGATCTGATCCATATGCCCACTGGCGGCTGGCCCGAACTGCTCTCGGCTCCTCCCCAGCGCAAGGTGCTGGCGGGTGGCGTCTGGGTTCAGGATTGAAAGGTCGTTCCTCTGATCGTGACGTTCATGGTTCCTGAGATGTTGCGTGCGGAACTGGCGGCGGTGCCAGGCCTCACCCTGCTGGAACGTCCAGAGGATCTGGATCGTTATTCCAGAGATGCCTACGACTACTCACCGGTGTTGCAGGAGCGCCTGGCGTCCTGCCGGGCGGCGCTGGTGGTGCGCCCCGAAACGGTGGATGCCGTGGTGGGTGTGGCTGCGGCCTGTTGCCGTCATGGCATTGCCCTCACCCTGAGGGGCGCCGGGACCGGCAACTACGGACAGAGCGTCCCCCTCGAGGGAGGGGTGGTGATGCTGATGGGACGCCTGCGTGCCGTCCGCAGGATCGAGGCGACTACTGGTGTCGTCACTGTGGAATGCGGCTGCATCCTGAAGGATCTCGATCAGACCCTGCGTGGGCACGGTCGTCAGCTGCGCCTGCTGCCCAGTACCTGGCGCAGCGCCACGATCGGTGGCTTCATTGCCGGTGGCTCCGGTGGCATCGGTTCGGTGCGCTGGGGCTTTCTGCGCGATCCGGGCCACTTACTCGGTCTTGAGGTGGTGACGATGGAGCCGGAGCCAAAGCGGCTCCAGTTGGACGCCTCCGATGCGGAGGCGTTGAATCATGCCTACGGCACCAACGGGATCATCACCGCATTGACGCTCGCCACCGCGCCAACGGTGGAGTGGCAGGAAGTGGTGATCGACTGCGTTGATTGGCCATCCGCTGTTGAGCTGGCGCGACACTGCTGCGGATCGGCTTTGAACCTCCATCTCTGCACCGTTCTGGAGGCTGAAGTGGTGGCTCAGTTGCCGGCCTGGGACTTCCCGAACACAAAGGCGGACCGTGTCCTCTTGCTGGCGGCCCCCGATGCGGTCAGCACGGTGGAGCGGTTGGCGGCCGACTGCGGTGCGGCCGTGGTGCATCTCGGTGCGGAGATGCACCATGCCGGCCATGGCCTGCGGGAACTGACCTGGAATCACACCACCCTGCACATGCGCCAGAGCGAACCTGACTGGACCTACCTGCAGATGCTGCTTCCGCAACCTGAATTGGACTGCCTGCAAGCGCTGAAGCAGACCTGGGGAGGGGATGTGCTTATTCATCTGGAAGCCGTGCGACAGCAGGGTGTTCAGCGGCTTGCGGCTCTGCCGCTCGTGCGCTGGCGCGGGGCTGACGAGCTGGAGCGTTTGATGCAGCACTGCCGCGACCTCGGGGCTCTGATCTTTAATCCTCACGTGCTCACCGTTGAGGGCGGAGGGCTTGGCGTCGTGGATGGCGATCAGGTGGCCGCCAAGCAGCGTTTGGATCCAGCGGGTCTGCTGAATCCTGGGAAGCTTGGCGGATTCAGCAGCTGAGGCTTTCGCGGGTCAGCACACCGGTGGTGGGGTTGATCCCCTCGGCCTCTTGGCAGAGCCTTCGCTGGTCATCCCGGTCCAGCAGGGCATCGCTGAAATCGGCGCCATCTACCTGAGCCCCGGCAAAGCTGCTTCCGGATGCGATCACGCCGATCAAGACGGCATCCCGCAGATCCGTTCCTGTGAAATCCGCACGATCCATCAGGGCATCACTGAGGTCGGCGCCATGGAAGTTGGCATCGGCAAACGCACCCTGCGTGAAGATCGCCCCTTGCAGATTGGCTCCGCTGAAATCAGCGCCCTTGCCCGCCGCGCCAGCAAAGGAGGTGTTGCTGAGGACCTGATCATGAAAATCAACGCCGTTTTGATTGGTCAAGGTGTAATCCACCCGTTCCTGAAACAAAGCTCTGTCCTGCAGGCCAACCCCGGCTGAGGTGTCGAGCGCCATGACGGGGTCGCACAGGACGCCGATCACCAGGGTGATGGCGGTGATGAGTTTCAGCAGCGGAGGCATGAACGACGAGCACAGCATCAGTTCACTCTGCCTGCAATTGATGCGTCTCCAGCAGATGACCGATCAGATACAAAGAACCGGCCACAACAGGGGCCACCTGCGGCCACCCGTCGTGCTCGAGCTGGGTGAGCGCCCCAGTTGCATCTGCGGCGCCCCTGAGCTGGTGGGCAAGCTCCGGAGCGTCAAGCTGCAGCTGCTCCAAGCTCCAGCTGCGGTGCTCTGGAACGGGAACGATCCAGGCCAGATCGTTGGGCTGCAGCAGGTGCTTCAGCATCTCCGGGGCCTGCTTGTGTGCCTGGATCGCCAGCACCCAGATCTGCGCTTGATCGGCAGCTAGCCAGCGGCAACGCTCGTTGGCCAAGGCAGCCGCAGCTGGCGGGTTGTGGGCTCCATCAACGCGCACCGGTCGACCATGCCACTGCATCCACTGCAGCCGGCCTGGCCAGCGGGCCGCAGCAAATCCCTTGCGGATGGCATCGACTGTGATCTGCGTGTTGATGTCGCGGCCGATCCATTCCAGGGCAGCCCAGGCCACAGCTGCATTGCTTCGCTGCAGACCTCCAGGCAGGCCCAGCGTCCAATCATTGGCGAGCGGTTCCACCCAGCGAAGGCTGGCGTGCATCGCTGCAGCACTGTGCTCCAGCACCCGCTGCACCTCCGGGAGCTGCGCCGCACTCACCACGTGGCTTCCTGGTGGGATGGCCGCGGCTTTCTCAGCTGCGATCTCCTCGAGGGTGGCCCCGAGATGTTCCCTGTGGTCCAGGCCGATGGAGCCCACCGCGATCAGGCGGCGATGGGGATGGGCTGTGGTGGCGTCCAGCCGGCCTCCCAAACCGGCCTCCAGAACTAACCAGTCGGGGCGCTCGGCCTCGAAATGCACCATGGCAGCACAGATCAGTTGTTCAAATGGGGTGAGCCGGCAGGTGGTCACCACCGGCTGCAAGGTCTGGAGCAGGCAGCGAAGCTTCTCGATGGTGATCAGTCGCTCGTTCACGCGGATGCGCTCGCACCAGCTCAGCAGGTGGGGCGAGATGGTGAGGCCTGAGCGCAGCCCGGCGGCCATCAGTGCATGGTGAAGGAAGCAGGCGATGGACCCCTTGCCATTGGTCCCCACCACCTGAACCGCGGGGATTTCAGCAGCCGGATGCTGCAGTTCCCTCAGGGCCTCCTGCATGCGTTCGAGGGAGAGGTCCATCCCCCTGAGATCGAAGCGCGGCAGCAGATCACTCAGATCATCTCTTCCGGCCCCAGGGTGGAGTGGATTCACATCAGCTGCTGGAGAGCGCGATCCAGTCGGGTGAGCAAGGTCTGGATTTCCCTGGGCCCGATCACCAGGGGAGGCACCATGCGCACCACCGCAGCGCCTGCAGGCACCAGCAGCAGCTGCTCTTCAAGAGCGGCCTTCACCACATCGGCGGCTGAAAATTGGCAGGTGTCCCGGAGAACCAGACCCTGTAGCAATCCCCAGCCGCGACTCCCCGCTAAGTGGTCGGGATAACGCTCCACCAGGTGGTTCAGTCCTTGATGCAGTTGCGCTCCCCGAGCCTGGACGTTCTTCAGCAGATCGCGACGCAGAATTTCGCTGGCCACGGTGAGACCCGCACGGCAGGCGAAGGGATTGCCGCCGAAGGTGCTGGCGTGATCACCGGGTTCGAACACGTCAGCGTGCTTACTCACCAGCAGGGCACCGATCACGTGCCCTCCTCCGAGGCCTTTGGCCAGGGTGAGGGCATCCGGTGTGACCCCGAGTTGTTGATAACCCCAGAGCGTGCCCGTGCGGCCCATTCCCACCTGCACCTCATCAAAGATCAGCAGAATGTCGCGCTCGCTGCAGAGCTTGCGGATGCGCTGCATCACAGCGGGATCGCCAGGGTTCACACCGCCTTCGCCCTGAAGCGGTTCGATCAGAACAGCAGCCACCCTGGGGCCGTTCTGCTCCAGCTGCATCAGCAGCTGCTCGAAGGCGTCGCCGTCGTTGTAGGGGAAGAATGCGAATCCTTCCACCATGGGCTCGAATCCTTGGTGGTAACGCGGTTGACCGGTTGCACTTACCGCAGCCAACGTCCGGCCATGAAAACTGGCAGCGGCTGTGATGATCACTGGCCGCTCGATACCGCGGCGCATGTGGCCGTGCTTTCGCGCCAGTTTGATCGCTGCTTCGTTGGCTTCCGCTCCTGAATTGCAGAAGAACACGCTGTCAGCGCAGCTGTTGGCCACCAGCCACTGCGCCAGTTGTTCCTGTTCAGGAATTTTGTAGAGGTTGGAAACGTGCTGAAGCGTCCTCAGCTGGCGGGAAAGGGCGCGCCGCAGGACCCGATCGCTGTGCCCGAGTGTGCAGGTGGCGATCCCAGCAACGGCGTCGAGGTGCCGTCGGTTCTGGTCGTCCCATACCCAGCAGCCACGACCCTTCACAAGGGACAGAGGGAAGCGGTTGTAGGTGCCCATCACCGCTGAGGACATCAAATCAGCTTTGGGCTCCACCATGACGCTGTGCGATCTGTACTTCGTAGGGGGAGATTGAAAAATCAGTCTCTCAGTGTCCGGTGCGATCCGCTGGTGGTGAAGTAGGAGCGGTGGGACTTGAACCCACATGCCCGAAGGCGCTCGATTTTGAGTCGAGTCCGTCTACCAATTCCGGCACGCTCCCCCGTCTTCGACATTAAGCGACCAACCCGTGCTCCTGATCAGGGGAGATGCCGTTCAAGCACCGCACCACAGGCACGCAGCTTGGCTTCAATGCCGGCATAGCCCCGGTCGAGATGGTTAAGACCACACACCTGACTGCTCCCACGGGCCACGAGGCCGGCAAGAACCATGGCGGCTGCAGCCCTCAAATCCGTGCCGTTCACTGGGGCAGCACTCAGGCTTGAAACACCCTCAACAACAGCCGTGTTCCCCTGGATGCGGATGGCTGCACCCATCCTCTGCAGCTCAGCAACGTGTTGCATCCTGTTTTCGTAGATCTTCTCTGTAATCACGCTGGTTCCATTGGCTGTAGTCAGCAGAGCCATGAAAGGAGCTTGCAGATCGGTGGGGAAGCCAGGAAATGGCTGAGTGGTGATGTCGACGCCCTTGATCTCTCCAGGGGTGATCGTGATGCCTTCCCCGTCAATCTCGAGCGTGCAGCCGCAGTCGCGCAGTTTCTGCAGCACCGCGTTCAGATGTTCGGGAATGACCGGTGCAACCCGCAGGGGTGAACGGGTGATCGCCGCTGCGAGCAGAAAGGTTCCAGCTTCGATGCGATCCGGAATCACGGAGTAGTCACAACCATGCAATCTCTCCACTCCTTGGATCGTGATCGTGGGGCCACCAGCTCCGGTGATGCGTGCCCCCATGGCATTGAGAAGGTTGGCGAGATCCTGAACCTCGGGCTCCTGAGCAGCGTTTTCAATCACGCTGGTGCCTTCTGCCACGGTTGCGGCCATCAGGATCGTTTCCGTGGCGCCCACGCTCGGGCAGTCCAACACGATGGACGCACCTTTCAGTCGCTTGCTCTCCCCCGGGACTGCCGCTGTCACGACCCCGTGCTCCACGGCGACGGACGCTCCCAGGGCTTTCAGGCCCCGGATGTGCTCAACCACCGGCCGTGCGCCGATGCGGCACCCACCAGGAAGGGGCACTTTGGCGTAACCCATCCTGGCGAGAATGGATCCGATCGCAAAAAAGCTGGCCCGCAGACCATTCACCAGTTCGTAGGGAGGTTCAGCGCTGGTGAGATTCGAAGCCTCCAGCTCAACAGTTTCTGAGCGGCGATGAACCTTCACTCCAAGGGACACGAGGATGCTTTCCATCCCGTCGATGTCGGTGAGGGGTGGCACGTTGTGAAGCGTGAGACGCTCGGAGGTGAGCAGGGAGGCTGTCATTAGCACCAGGGCCGAATTCTTGGCTCCGCTGACCCTTAGCTCTCCCTGAAGCTTGTGCCCCCCATCGATAGCGAGATGCGGCTTGAGAATGTCCTGAGACGGAGGCGCCGCGGTTGTCATTCCTCGCTTTCACCAGATGTGCGCCCATCTTGACGAGATCGCTTGAGACCGTCTAGACGGCCGGCGCTCAAACTGGCTTGACAGCTCCTGGGGAGGCGGCCCTTCGATGACCTATGGTCTCTTGGTCGCCTACGCGACACACGCCAGCGGATGTGGCGGAATTGGTAGACGCGCTAGTTTCAGGTACTAGTGGCAGCAATGTCGTGGGAGTTCAAGTCTCCCCATCCGCATTATGTTGTTGGGGCTAGAGCTTCTAACCGCTGACCATGATCGTGCTGAAGATTTCCAACTCTTCCGAGGTGGTTGCGTCGAAAGTCGGCAAATTTCTCGAATTTTTGACACCGGATTCCGTGGATCAATCAACGGTTGAAGATCAGGTGATCAAGAAAATGGTCGAGAATCTTGCTGCCGAGGGGCTCAAAGGTGAGATCGCTGCGGTGAATGGTCTGGATATCGATGGCTCGGATCTGTCCATTCACGAAGGAATGAAGGTGCGGAAGCACACCACGTTCTGACGTGTCGGCGATTTCAGGGGCTGAGGGTGAACCGATTTCGAGTCGGCGCAATCCCCTGATTAAACGGATTCGGTCTTTGCAAAGCAAAGCCGGCCGGGAGAATGAGCAGTGCCTTTTGCTCGAGGGAACGCACCAGGTGCAAGAACTTCTTGTTCATGCCCAAGCTTGGATCGATCCTCTGCAGGTTTTGGCCACGCCGCTGTGGTTTCAGCGCCACCGGGCTCTGCTTGCAGCGTTGCCTGGGCCGGTTCAGTTGCAATTGATCAGTTCAGAAGCGCTCGACGCTGCGTTATCCACCGTGCACCCCGATGGGGTGGCCTGCCTGTGGCCGCTCAAGCGTTTGCCCTCCCCAGAGCCCCATCCAAACTTCGTTCTTGCTCTTGATCGTCTCCAGGATCCCGGCAATGTGGGATCCCTGCTGCGAACTGCGTTGGCAGCCGATGTCGAGCAGGTCTGGATGGGGGCCGGGGCTGATCCACTGGGCTCGAAGGTGGTGCGGTCTGCTGCTGGCGCGATCCTTGCGTTGCCGTACCGCCGTTTCGGTCCCACGGACGCCCTGGGGGTTGAACAATTGGCCACCGTCCTCAAGGACGCCAGAGCCAGAGGACTGCAGGTGGTGGCAACCCTCGTTCCTGATGCTGCGACAGGTCTCCAGGTGCAGCCGTATTGGCAATTGGACTGGTGTCGCCCCACCGTGCTGGTGCTTGGTAACGAGGGGGCCGGTTTGCATCCTCGGCTGCTGGCTTGCTGCAGCCACGGAGTGACCCTCCCTCACGGACGGAAGGTGGAATCTCTGAATGTGGCAGCTGCCGCCGTTCCTCTCCTCTTGGAACGACGACGGGCGACAATGACAGCTCCCATGCAGCAGTCCGGGTGAGCGACGCCAGTTTCGACTTCGATGTGATCGTGATCGGTGCCGGTTATGGCGGTTTCGATGCAGCGAAGCATGCTGCTGAGCATGGCCTGAAGGTGGCGATCATCGAATCGCGCGACATGGGCGGGACCTGTGTGAACCGCGGTTGCGTTCCCTCCAAGGCTCTGCTCGCCGCTTCAGGCCGTGTCCGCGAGCTGGCCGATGCCGAACATTTGGCAGGTTTTGGGATCCATGCCGCCCCGGTTCGCTTCGAACGCCAGAAAATCGCTGATCACGCCAATCAACTCGTGGCCACGATTCGCGGAAACCTCACCAAAACTTTGGAGAGGGCTGGCGTGACCATCATTCGTGGCCAGGGCCGTCTGGAGTCGGCGCAAGCCGTGGGAGTGAGGGAAATCAGTGGCGTGGACAGGGTGATCACTGCCAAAGACGTGATTCTGGCGACGGGATCGGACCCCTTTGTTCCGCCTGGTATCGAGACCGATGGTCGCAGCGTGTTCACCAGCGATGAGGCCGTCAGCCTGGAGTGGCTCCCGCGCTGGCTCGCCATCATCGGCAGTGGTTATATCGGTCTGGAATTTGCAGACGTCTATACGGCTCTCGGCTGCGAGGTCACGATGATTGAGGCTCTGGATCGGGTGATGCCGACCTTTGACCCCGACATCACCAGAATCGCTGCGCGCCACTTGATTGATGGGCGGGATATTGATGCTCGGTCAGGGGTTCTGGCCCAATCGATCAAACCGGGTGCTCCGGTTCAGATTGAACTGGTCGACATGCAGACCCGCGAGCCTGTGGAGACCCTCGAGGTGGATGCTGTTCTGGTGGCCACCGGCCGGGTTCCAAGCAGCCGCAACCTCAAGCTTGAACAGCTCGGCGTGGAAACCCTGCGCGGGTTTGTGCCGATCAACGACCGCATGCAGGTGATGGCCAACGGGCAGCCGGTTCCCCATCTCTGGGCGGTCGGTGATGTCACGGGAAAATTGATGCTGGCGCACACTGCCGCTGCGCAGGGGACGGTGGCCATCGACAACATTCTTGGCCACAGCCGCGAGATCGATTACCGCAGCATTCCCGCTGCCACCTTCACCCATCCAGAGATCAGTTCGGTTGGGTTCAGTGAAGCCGATGCCAAGCAGTTGGCATCCGATCAAGGGTTTGAGCTGGGTGTGGTGCGCAGTTACTTCAAGGCCAACTCCAAGGCGCTCGCTGAACTGGACAGCGATGGTCTGATGAAGCTTCTGTTCAACAAGGCCTCTGGAGAGGTGTTGGGAGCCCACATTTATGGATTGCATGCCGCTGATTTGATTCAGGAGGTGGCAAATGCCGTGGCCCGTCGACAGAGCGTGCGTCAGCTCTCCACCGAAGTTCATACCCATCCCACCCTCAGTGAAGTGGTGGAGGTGGCTTACAAGCAGGCGGCAGCCTCCCTTCTCATACCTGCCTGATTCCGTTCTTTCCGCATCTGCCATGGAGATCCGTCGTCGACCGCCCAACCCGAAGGTTCAGGTGGCCCACCTCGAGTACGCCATCCCCCACCAGGACGGTGAGCCTCGCAACATTCTCGAGAAGATTGTCTGGGAGAAGGATCGTGAGATCGAGACGTCCCGCCAGCGCATGCCCCTCGTGCAGCTGAAGGCACGGGTTGCAGAACTGCCTCCACCGCTGGATTTTCTGGGAGCTTTGCGTCAGGCCCCTTTGGCTCCTGCTGTGATTGCTGAAGTCAAGAAGGCCAGTCCCAGCAAAGGCGTGATTCGTGAGGATTTCGATCCCGTGGCCATTGCCAAGGCCTATGCCGCTGGAGGGGCCAGTTGCCTGTCCGTGCTCACGGATCGAACCTTTTTTCAAGGCGGTTTCGATGTGCTGGTGGCTGTGCGCGAAGCCGTGGAACTGCCGCTGTTATGCAAGGACTTCATTCTCAGTCCGCATCAGCTGTATCAGGCGCGCGCGGCCGGTGCCGATGCCGCTCTGCTGATCGCAGCCATCCTTTCAGATCAGGATCTCGCCTATCTGCAGAAGGTGGCGGCCACCCTTGGTCTCACTGTTCTGGTGGAAGTGCACGATGCTGAGGAGATGGAGCGCGTCCTCACCCTTGGAGGCTTCCCGCTCATTGGAATCAATAATCGCGACCTAACCAGCTTTGAGACGGATCTGGCCACGACGGAGTCGCTTTCGGAACGGTTTGGTGATCGCCTGCGCGCGCAAGGTGCCCTTCTGGTCAGTGAGTCGGGTCTGTTCACTCGCTCCGATTTGAATCGCGTTCAACGCAGCGGTGCCGGTGCGGTGCTCGTTGGCGAAGCACTGATGCGCCAAGAGAGCGTGGAGCAGGGTCTGCGCGATTTGATCGCAGGCTGATGGAATCCCTTGGATCGCGGCATTAAAAAGCCCCCGCAGAGCGGGGGCTTGATGGTGGATCAGCGTCTGATCAGGCAGCTGCCAGGTTGGCGGCCACGAAGTCCCAATTCACCAGCTTGTCGAGGTAGGTGCTGATGTAATCAGGGCGGCGGTTCTGATAGTCGAGGTAATAGGCGTGCTCCCATACGTCCATGGTGAGAAGAGCCTTCTGACCGTGGGCGAGGGGGAGATCAGCGTTGGCGGTTTTGGTGATCTTCAGAGTGCCGTTCTCGATGATCAGCCAGGCCCAGCCGCTGCCGAACTGGGTGGCGCCTGCAGCCTTGAACTGCTCCACAAAGGCGTCGTAGCTGCCGAAGTCGGCATTGATCTTGTCCAGAAGGGCTCCACTGGGCTGTCCACCACCACCGGGCTTCATGCACTGCCAATAGAAGCTGTGGTTCCAGACCTGAGCTGCGTTGTTGAACACGCCGGCCTTGCTGGAATCACCGGAAACAGCAGCAATCACCTCTTCCAGGCTTTTGCCATCGAGATCCGAGCCCTCGATCGCCTTGTTCAGGTTGGTGACGTAGCCGTTGTGGTGCTTGCCGTGGTGAAACTCGAGCGTGGAGCGGGAAATGTGGGGCTCCAGTGCATCGAGGGCGTAGGGCAGCGCAGGAAGGGTATGGGCCATGGGGAGGGCAACCGAGCAGCGGGATCCTAACGACAGTGCGTGACCTTCAGCTGTTGCCCTCCTGGCAGGCTCAACCTTTCACTTCAAGCAACTCCACTTCAAAGATCAGCGTGGCGTTGGGGGGAATGACACCACCGGCACCACGGGTTCCGTAACCCAGATCGGGAGGAATCACCAGCTTGCGCTTGCCGCCCACTTTCATCCCCTGAACACCTTCGTCCCAACCCTTGATCACCCGGCCAGCACCGAGGGGGAAGCTGAACGGGGTGCCGCGGTCGTAGCTGGCGTCGAACTGACGGCCGTCCTCGAGGGTCCCGCGGTAATGCACCACCACGGTTTGTCCGGAGGAGGCTGCGGCGCCGGTCCCCACCACGAGATCGGTGATCCGCAGACCGCTGGCAGTGATTTCAGGCTTTTCGGCACTCATTGCGCCTCCGAGAGCGGACGCATCAGCCTGATTGGAGTCGGGTGCCATGGCAAAGAGGGTTGGGTTGGTCTCGTCGGGGTCCAGTTCCATCGCCGTGGAGGCCTGCACGTCAGCCGTCTGAGCGGCTGCCTGCACGGTGGATGTCTGAGCGGTGGATGTCTGAGCGGTGGATGTCTGAGCGGTGGTGGTGGGTGGTGCGGCGATCACGGTGGACGGTGCCACGATCTGACTCACCAGCGCCACCATCAGGCACGCCACACAGACGGCAGAACTGATCAGAATGTCGCGCACTGGAGCTCCCTTTGTTCTGGAGGAGTCTGGCAGGTTCAGTCTTGGCGTTCGCGCTGGCGGAGTTGCTGCTCCAGTCGGTCGATGCGGCCGCGCAGCTCATCAACTTCCTTCTGGCTGGGAAGGCCCAGATCCTGCAGAAGATTGTCGCGGTTGCGCTCCAGATTGCGCCCCATCTGCTGCTCGAGTTCAGGGGTTTCCCCGCGCAGAGCTTTGAGAACGTCGTCCACCAGAGCCGAGGCCTGGCTGGGGTCGAGACGGCCACTGCTCACCCACTCCTGGGTCACGCCACGCAGGCGTTCGGCCACCAGGGTGGTGGTGCCAAGGCCTCGGAGCAGTATCTGTTGGAGAGGGTTGGCGGTCTCCATCACGGATGTTGAGCGTTGTGACTTCAGGATGACGTCAACCTCTGGGGGGCACCATGGGCAATGACCGATCCCAGATCCTGCTCCGGGCTCTGCTGGGAGGTTTGCTGGCGGGCACCGGTCTCAGCCTGTCGGGGGTTTGGTGGATGTTGCCCGCGCTGGCTTTGCTGTGGTCTGTGGCGATGAACCCTCTGGCCGCAGCACTCTGGGGGGCGCTTGCCGTGGCGATCAGCCATCGCTGGCTGCTGGCCCTGCACCCACTCACCTGGTTAGGGGTGCCAGAGCTCCTAAGTCTTCCCTTGGCTGCTGCGGTTTGGCTGGGCTGTGTGCTGGCCGCGGCGTTGTTGTTAAGCGGCTGGAGTGGGTTGGTTCGGTTGCTGCCAGGGCGGGGTGGCGCGTTGCAGGCGCTTGTTCTGTCCTTGATCTGGGGCCTTGGAGAAACCCTGCTCTCTCGAAGCCCACTGTTCTGGATCGGTGTGGGAGGGAGCGTCTTTCCTGCTGATCCTGCTCTGGGCGGATTGGCACGCTGGTGTGGCGCCGGAGGTCTGGCGGCCCTGCAGCTGCTTCTGGGCTGGTGGTTATGGACGCTGTTGGCCAGCGCTGATCGTGGCCGCATGCGATTACGGCTGCTGGGGATCGGAGCGGTTGGCTTGGCGCTCCTGCACGCTCTCGGTGTTGCGGCACTGGTCGGGATCGATCGTCCTGATGTCTCCAGGGACCCTCTGAATCTGGCTCTCTGGCAGCCCGCGATTCCCACCAGAGAGAAATTCAGTGCTGAGCGTCAGAGTCAGTTCCCCCGACTGCTACGGGCGGCACTGACCAGAGCTGAAGCTGAGGGGGCTGATCTGCTGATCGCCCCGGAGGGAACGTTGCCGCTGGATCGAGGGAATCTGCTGGTGGAGCCTGTCCCTCTGATCAGCGGTGGCTTTCGCTGGGTTGCGGGCCGTCAGCGCAGTGCTCTGCTGTTGCTGCAAGGAGATGATGCAACTCCTGGCGCTGTGATCGATAAGCATCGTCTGGTCCCCCTGGGGGAATGGACTCCGGCCTTGCCAGGCCTTGCGGGACTCTCCGCAGTGGGGGGGCTCGAATCTGGTGGGGCGTCCAGGCTCTGGCGCTGGGGAGGCCCTCCTGCCCAGGTCGCGATCTGTTACGAGATCTCCAACGGCACGGCCCTCGCCCGGGCGGCGGCGAGAGGGGGGCAATGGATCCTCACAGCCGCCAATCTGGACCCTTATCCCTTGCTGTTGCAGCAGCAGTTTCTGGCTCTGGCGCAATTGCGCAGTGTGGAGACGGCCCGACCGCTGGTGTCGGCAGCCAATACTGGTCCCACGGCTGCGATCAATGCCAAGGGACAGGTCACGTCTCGTTTGCCAGCGATGCGCCCTGGCCTGCTGACCGTGCAGGTGCAGCCCAGCAACGTTTTGACCCCCTATGCACGACTGCGCGATTGGCCCCTGGCGGGTCTTCTCTTGATCGCCGCCGCGACGCTCCTCAGGCCGAGGTCTGGATCAGTCCTCCCCCAAGAACAGCGTCACCGTCGTAGAACACCGCCGCCTGCCCAGGAGTGATCGAAAACTGAGGCTCATCAAAGTCAAGCCTGCAGCGATGGGGGCGGTCGGCCGCAGCATCCGATGCCTCAGCCTCCATGGTGGTGAGTTGGGCGGGAACAGGAGCACTGCGGTAGCGCACCTGCACCTGCACCTTTTGACGCTGCCCTGGTGCTGGTGGAGCGATTGAGATCCAGTTGATGGCGCCCACAACGCAATGGCTGCGCCCCGCCTGATCGCGAGTGGCGACGACGACGCGGTTCATCGCGGCATCGAGGCGGATCACATGCAGGGGCTCGCTCCAGGCGATGCCGAGTCCTTTGCGCTGCCCGATGGTGAAGTGCTCGATGCCGTCATGCTCTCCCACAACCGTTCCATCCTGGAGAACAATTTCCCCCTGACGCGGTGGCAGGTATGCATCGAGAAAGGCCCGCATCGATCCATGGTGATCGGCGAGGCAGAGGTCTTGGCTTTCCGGTTTCGCCGCTGTACGCAGTCCATGGCGAGCGGCCTCCAGACGGGTGTCGGGCTTGGTGAGTTCTCCAAGAGGGAACACCACGCGGCCGAGGACGTCCTGGGTGAGGTCGTAGAGGAAGTAGCTCTGGTCCTTGCGCGCATCGAGACCGCGCAGCAGTCGCCATCGGCCGGAGCTGTCGTCAAAACGGAGCCGTGCGTAATGCCCGGTGGCAATCCTGGCGAGACCACGTTCCTCCTGGGCCCACCGCAGCATTGGCGAGAACTTCACAGCCCGGTTGCAGCGTGAGCAGGGCAAGGGCGTAATGCCGGCCTGATATCCCTCAATCAGGCCATTCACGATTTCGCGCTGGAAAGTGTCACGTGAATCCACCACGTGATGGGGAATCTCGAGTTGCTCGCAGATCCCAGCGGCATCCACCAGCCCTTCTGCACAGCAGGCCCCCTTTCCGCTCATCAACCACAGGGTGAGGCCTTCCACGTCCCAGCCGGCCTCAACAAGCAGCGCTGCGGTGAGTGAGCTGTCCACACCACCGGAGAGGCCCACGGCAACACGATGCTCCCCTGGCCAATGGCGCAATCGATTCAGGGCCTCAGCTCCTGCGGGCGTGGCGGCTGTGACTGGAAACGCGGCCGGCATGGGCTGACGGACAGGAATGGGCTTCTTTCTCCATAGTGAGGTCCCATGGGCCCCCTCCATGCATTGGCCAGCTGTCGATGCTGATCATCTGCTGGTTTGCAGTGACCAGATGCTGGAGCTTGAGCAGCAGTGGCTGGCAAGCGGGCTGCCCGTCGCTGCCTTGATGGAATCGGTCGGCCAGAGGATGGCGGAGTGGTGTCTGCAGCGTCCCGCTCGTCTTGCCCAAGGGGTTTTGGTTCTTGTAGGGCCAGGCCATAACGGAGGCGATGGCCTGGTTCTGGGGCGAAAGTTGCTGGAGAGGGGCATTGCCGTGCGTCTCTGGGCACCGTTGCCCCTGCGACAGTCCCTGACCCGTGAGCACTGGCGGCACCTGCTGTGGCTTGGGGTGCCTGTGCATAAGTGCGAGCCTGACCCAGCCGATCCCGCCCTTTGGATCGACGCTCTCTTTGGTCTCGGCCAGACCCGCCCCCTTCCAGATCAGCTGGCGCAACTGTTGCAACAGCGTCAGCTCTGCGCACCCGGACAGCTGATCAGCCTGGATTGCCCGAGTGGTCTGGATAGCGATTCAGGCGTGCCGTTGGGAGCCGCCGGTGCCGTGGCTTCCGACACCCTCACTGTGGCTCTGATCAAGCGAGGACTGGTTCAGGACGCGGCTCTGCCCTTGGCTGGCACCGTGCATCGCATCGATCCAGGGGTACCGCCGCGGTTGATGGCCTGCCAGACCTCTCCCCTGGTGCTTCAGGTGGGGGCCCCAGACCTCAAGACCCTGCAAGTTCCTGATGAGAGAAGCACTGCGATGAAATATGAGCGCGGATGTTTGCTGCTCATCGCTGGCAGCGAGCGTTATCGCGGTGCGGCTCACCTGGCGGTGCGGGGGGCTTTGGCCAGTGGTGCCGGCAGTGTGCGGGCCGCTCTGCCGAAAGCGGTGGATCAACAGCTCTGGCAATGGGCCCCGGAAGTGGTCTCGGAGCCTGCAGTCGAGTGCGATGACAGTGGTTCACTGCTGTGGGGGCCTGCTCTGGAGCGGAGCGATCTCAGCCGGTTGGATGCCGTGCTGCTGGGGCCCGGTCTGGGACTGATGGAAGGGGTCTGGCAAGGCTGGGCCGAACCGTTGCTGACCTTCCGGGGCCTTTTGGTGCTGGATGCCGATGCGCTCAATCAACTGTCCGGGGAGGGTGAGGGGTGGCGCTGGTTCTTGAAGCGGATGGGACCCACCTGGATCACCCCCCACTCCCAGGAATTTGAACGTCTATTTCCCGGCTGCGATCAGGGTTCTCCGCTGGACCGCGCTGCAGCCGCCGCGGAACGCAGCGGTGCAGTGGTGTTGCTCAAAGGTGCACACAGCGTGATCGCGGACCCTTCGGGATCTTTACGTCAGTTGGTGGGTACGGATCGCCAGGTTGCTCGAACCGGGCTTGGGGATCTGTTGGCCGGCCTGGCCGGGGGGTGGGGAGCGCGACTGCAGGCTGCCGCCAGCCCTGTGGATGGGGCCGCTCTGGCAGCCGCGGGATTGCTGCATGCTCAGGCTGCTCGCCAATGCAGCCGCGGCAGTGGGGCACTCACCATTGCGGATCAACTCACGCAATTGGTGCGATCGACGACGCGATTGGGTGATGCTCTGAAGTAATTATTTAGGTTTCAACACGTGATGATGCACAAGTGATTGGTTTGTGTCGTTTTCAACGTACGAATCTGAAGGGTTGCTGAAAACACATTCAATTCAGTGAATTTCGTAGGACAGTCTCCCCACGTCATAAGTCCATCCCCATGCCTTCAGCCGCAGCCGGGGTTTCTGAAACCCAAAGACGACGAAGCAGTGATCCAATCAGTTGGTATCTCGCAACGATCGGAAGAATTCCTTTGCTGACTCCCGCTGAGGAAATTGAGCTTGGTAATCAAGTGCAGCAGCTGATGCAGCTCACTGAAGATGGTTCGATTGCAGCAGATAGCGATCAATTTGATGGCAAGCAGCGTCGTTTGATTCGAGTGGGTCAGCGTGCCAAGCAACGGATGATGAAAGCCAACCTTCGCTTGGTCGTTAGCGTTGCGAAGAAATACCAGGGCAAGGGTCTCGAGCTTCTCGATTTGATACAAGAAGGGTCTCTTGGCCTCGAGCGGGCCGTCGAGAAATTTGACCCCACCCGTGGTTACAAATTCTCCACCTATGCCTTCTGGTGGATTCGCCAGAGCATGACCCGGGCGATTGCTTGTCAGTCGCGCACGATCCGTTTGCCGGTCCACCTCAGCGAACGTCTCACCACCATCCGCAAGGTGAGTTTGGATCTGGCTCACAAGCTGGGAGCCATGCCAAGCCGCCTCGAGATTGCCGAGGCGATGGATCTGCCGGTTGAGGAGCTTGACTCCCTGCTCAGGCAGGCGCTCACCACCAGCAGCCTGGATGCACCCGTGAACGGAGAGGAAGGGCGCAGTTTCCTTGGAGATTTGATTGCTGATTCGTCCCTTGAGGAGCCTCTCGACAGGGTGGAGCAGCGGATGCATCACGAGCAGCTCGGTCGCTGGATGAGTCACCTCAGTGATCAGGAGCAGCACGTGCTCACGTTGCGTTTCGGCTTGAATGGCAACGAACGCCATACGTTGGCGGAAATCGGTCGGCTCCTCGACGTGTCACGCGAGCGGGTCCGTCAGGTGGAGCTCAAGGCCCTGCGCAAGCTCCGCAATCTCACCCGTCGGGTGGCTCCCACGTTCTGAGCCTCGTCTTGCAGACTTCACGGATCGAATCGATCCGTTGAAGCCACCGCTTGTCTATCACGAGGCCTACAGCGCACCCCTTCCCAGTAGCCATCGCTTCCCGATGGCGAAGTTCCGGGGACTCGAGCGCTGCCTCTTCGACTGTGGACTGGCGCACTCCAGCCAGATGCATCGCCCCCTGCCTGTGCCGCGACGCTGGCTTGAGCTTGTGCATCAGAGGTCGTACCACGAAGCCTTCGCCAGAGACCGCCTGGATCGGCAGGCGCAGCGCCGAATTGGTTTGCCCGCCACAACGCCTCTGGTTCAACGCACCTGGCTCGCTGTCGGTGGAACTGTGCTCACGGCCAGGCTTGCCTTGCGCCATGGCTTGGCCTGTCACCTCGCTGGAGGCACCCACCATGCCTTTCCCGATTTCGGCAGCGGATTTTGCATCTTTAATGATCTTGCTGTCTGTTCGCGGGTTCTGATCGAGCAGGAAGGCCTCCAGCGCGTGCTTGTTGTTGATCTGGATGTGCATCAAGGGGATGCCACCGCCCTGATCTTCAGAGGCGATGAACGCGTGTTCACCTTTTCAGCGCATGCCGCGTCAAACTTCCCCTCCCGCAAGCAGGTCAGCGATCTTGATCTGCCATTAGGCGATGGACTGGAAGACAGGGCCTACCTGGAAACCATCGGCGACAACCTTCCCGGTGTTCTGGATCGTCTGCGTCCTCAGTTGGTTCTCTACAACGCGGGAGTCGATCCCCACCGGGATGATCGGCTTGGACGTCTCGCCCTCACGGATCTAGGGCTGCTCCAGCGCGATCATTTGGTGCTCGATGCCTGCCTGCGCCGCAGCATTCCAGTGGCCACCGTCATCGGTGGGGGTTACGACGCCATGATCCCCCTTGTGAAACGGCATGCCTTGGTCTTCCGCGCTGCTGCGGATCAGGCGCGGTTGCACGGGTTGTGATTCAGTCGTCAGCCCAGATGTAACGGGTCAGTTCGGACCCATCGGGTTCTGGAGCACTGAGCGCGAAGTCCACGCAGTCCTGGACCTCGGCATCGATTTCTTTTTCGATCGCCCGAAGCTCCTCAGCAGAGACCAGATTGGCGGCCAACAGATCCCGCTCCAGGGCTTTGAGGGGGTCACGTTTAGCCCAGAACTGCTTTTCCTCTTCAGCCCTCAATTCGTCTGGGTCGGCAAGAGAGTGGCCCCTGAATCGATAGGTGAGGCATTCCAGGACGGTCGGGCCTTCCCCGGCCCTGGCCCGTTCCACTGCCCTCTGGGCTGCGGCGCGGACAGCCAGCACATCCATGCCATCCACTTCTTCACCAGCCATGCCGAAGGCACCGGCCTTGCGCCAGATTTCGGGATCGCTCGTGGCGCGATCGTGGGCCATGCCGATGGCCCACTTGTTGTTCTCAACTACGAAAAGGATGGGCAGCTTCCAGAGTTGCGCCATGTTGAGGCACTCAAAGAACTGGCCGTTGTTGCAAGTTCCATCGCCGAAGAAAGCCGCTGTGACGGCATTGCTGCTGGAATCACCAAGGGCATCGCGCTTGTAGCGGCTGGTGAAGGCGGCTCCCAGCGCAACGGGAATCCCCTCTCCGATGAAGGCGAAACCTCCCAAAAGATGGTGTTCCTTCGAGAACAGGTGCATCGAGCCACCGCGACCCTTGCTGCAACCTGTTTCCTTGCCAAACAGCTCGCTCATGACCTCACGGGCTGGAACACCGGCGCTCAGGGCGTGTACGTGGTCGCGGTAGGTGCTGCAGAACCAGTCGTGCTGGCGCTTCATGGCGCCGATGACACCCGTGCTCACAGCCTCCTGGCCGTTGTACAAATGCACGAATCCAAACATCTTGCCGCGGTAATACATCTCCGCGCACTTGTCTTCAAAGCGTCGTCCGAGCGTCATGTCCCGGTAAAGCACCAGACCCGTCGTGCGATCCACCGAGGCTCTTTGTGCGGTGACCAGACTGGATAAACGCTCTGCATGGGCCCCCACAAGACCGCCCTGGGATTGGGTGCGTGATTCGGTGCCCACTGCGATGTCCTGGCTCATGGCACTGCGTGATCGTCACGCGACTTTAAGGGGCAGCGGTGAATCAATGGGCAAAACTCCAGACACTGTCTACAGTCTGCAGCCAACGGTGAGTTTGCTGGTGGACCTGCCCATCGACCATTTCCGGCTGTTGGGCGTCAGTCCCACCGCCGAAGCCGAAATGGTCCTCAGGACCCTTCAGCTGCGCCTGGATCGCACTCCAGACCAGGGCTTCACCCACGACGCTCTCACCCAGCGTGCTGAGCTTCTGAGGCTGTCAGCGGATCTCCTCAGCGATCCCGTGCGTCGAAGGGAGTACGAGGCGACGCTGCTGGAATTGGGGCGCGACCACCCCGGGGAAACGGCTGGTTTGGAACTCGCCTCCAACCGTGAGGTTGCCGGGTTGATGTTGCTCTGGGAGGCCCATGCTCCCCATGAAACCTTTCAGATGGCTCGCCAGGCTCTGCAACCGCCGCAGGCTCCGGCCCTGGGCAGCGGCCGCGAGTCGGATTTGTCGCTGCTGGCAGCGCTGGCCTGCCGGGATGCCGCCTTCCAAGACAGTGAGCAACGGCGCTATGAATCGGCAGCGAACCTGCTGCAGGAGGGATTGCAGCTGCTTCAACGCATGGGGAAGTTGCCGGATCAGCGGCAAGCGCTGGAAAGCGAACTCCGCCAGCTGAGGCCCTATCGAATCTTGGATCTGCTCAGCCGCGATCTTGCCGAGCAATCTGCGCGCCGTGAAGGTCTGGTGATGCTGGAAGCCTTCATCCTTGAGCGTGGAGGACTCGAGGGGGCTCCTGCGGATGCTGAAGCTTCCGACGAGGTGGCCGGTGCCATGGATCAGGGTGCCTTTGAACTGTTCTTTCAGCAGATCCGACGCTTCCTGACGGTTCAGGAGCAAGTTGATCTTTTCGGCCATCTGCAGGAAGCCGGCTCGATCGATGCGGCCTTCCTTGGGGTAATGGCGCTGGCGGCGGCTGGTTTTTCCCAACGCAAGCCTGAACGGGTTCAGGATGCCCGCACCAAGCTTGAGGCTTTGGTGCTCGATGGCTTCGATACGAAGCCTCTGCTGGGTTGCCTTGATCTGCTGCTCGGTGATGTGGATCGAGCCGAACGTCGCTTTTCCACCAGTGCTGACCCGGCGCTGAAAGCCTGGATGGACGACCATCCAGGCGATGTGTTGGCAGCTCTCTGTGATTACTGCCGCACCTGGCTCGGGCGTGATGTGCTGCCGGGTTACCGGGATGTGGATGCTGACGCTGTTGATCTTGAAACCTGGTTCGCTGATCGTGATGTGCAGGCTTATGTGGAGAGCCTGGAACGCAAGCAGGCGAGGCAGGCAACGTTCACCCCACCCATGGCTGACGATCTCCCGCCTTTGGGACTCGATCCTGATGGCACCTTGCCAATGTCGATTCCAGCTCCGGCGATGGCTGATGAGAGCAGCGAATCAGAGGCGGACGTCTCCGAACGTTCTGCTGCGCACCCATTCTCCTGGCCCCGCATTCAGCAACTGAGCTGGCCGGCGTTGCCCAGACTCTCTGTTCCTGAAATTCCGCGTCCAAGCCGTCCGGTGCTGATTGGCTCGGGTGTGTTCGCCGCGCTGGTGGTGGTGGTTGCTGTTGGCAGCCTGATTGGCTTGCGTCAAGAAGCCGATCCCAGTGCAGCCGATGGTCAGTCGTCTGCAGTCAAGGAGAAACCCCTGCCTCAGGCCAACGCCACACCTCCCACCGCCACGCTCAAGCCGGAGCAAACAGCTTCCGGCTCCGCCGAGCCAGTGGCTTTGGCCCCTTTGAAGGCCCCGCAGCCCACGGCAGCGCAACTGCAGCGTCTGCTTCAGGGCTGGTTGGATGGCAAAGCTGCTGTTCTGCAGGGTGAAGGCACGGCCCAGTCGCGCTTGCAGGCGATCGCCAGGCCTGGATTGATCAGCCTGGTCCGCCAGCAGCGGGCAGCCGATCAGGCCGGCGGTTTGAAGCAAGCGATCGAAGCTTCGATCACTTCGGTGCAGCTTGTGAGTGAAACGCCCCAGCGCATCGAATTGCTGGCTGAGGTCGACTACCGCGACCAGACCACCAACACAGCGGGGCGCGTCGTGGCGAAGACCGAACCTTCGATGATTCGTGTGACTTACATCCTTGGACGGGATGCCGATGGATGGCGCCTGCAGGCCTATATCCCTGGCTGACCAGGATTCATCCGGAAGGCTCTGACGGCTTGATGCAACGTGGGGAACAGCCAGGGCTCGATGGTGTTGCTGTCCATGCCCATGGCGTTCAATGCCTGCAGTAATTCGGTGCGGCGTCCGGCGAGCACCAGGCGGATTTCCTTGGAGGCCAGGAATTGATTGAGCTGTTGGAGGGCGTTCACGCCACTGATGTCGATGCGATCCATCGGGATGGCATCGACCACGAACCACTGCGGCTTCGGATTCGCTTCTGCAACGGCTCGGCGGGATTGCTCCAGAAAGTGGTCGGCATTGAAGAACACCAGTGGTGCGTTGAAGCGGAACAGCAGCAGTCCAGGACGTCCCTTCCCATCCGGATGGGTCTGCAGGGAATGGAATCCCTGAAGTCCTTTCACCCGCCCGAGCAGCTCCACACGGGGGCGGGCCGTGTGTTTCACAAAACGGATGACCGCGAGCGCCACGGCGATCAGGATTCCGTTAATCGCTCCTAGGGTCACCACCCCCAGGGATGTGATCAAGGACAGGGCGAATTCCTTGCGATCCAGAGTCCAGAGACGCTTCAGGCTGGCCAGATCAAACAGGGAGTAAGCCGCCAGCATCAACACCGCCCCGAGGGCCGCTAGCGGCACGAATTGCATCGGCCCGGTGAACCACAGCAGGATCGCTGCCAAAGCTGCTGCCGCCACCAGACCTGTCACCTGGCTTCGCCCCCCACTGGTCACAGCCATGGCCGTGCGCGAATCGGCTCCGGTGACGGCAAAACCGCCGGATAGGGCCGAAGCCACGTTGGCAATCCCGTAGGCCACCAGTTCACGGTCTATATCGATGCGGTATCCGCCGCGAGAGGCGAAGCTCCGGCAGGTGATCGTGCCGCTGGTGAACAACACCAGGGCCACACCGGCTGACGATCCAGCCAGGGACGGAAGGACTTTCAGCGGGGCCGAAGGCAGCCTCAGGGGCGGCAGGCCTGCTTGCACCGGGGCCAGCACCGCCACGTTCAAGCTGGTGAGATCCAGCAACCAGACGGCACCTGCTCCAAGCACGAGCACCAGCAGGGCGGCGGGGATGCGCGGGAGCAGGCGCTGACTCAGCAGCAGGACGCCAAAGCTGAACAGTCCCACCAGGACGGTGGGTCCATGGGTCTGCGGCAGTTTCTGGAGGATCTCCAGCAGCCTTGGAATGATTCCTCCGCTGTCCACCGAGAAACCCAGCAGCTTGCCGACCTGGCCCAGGAAAATGCTGAGGGCGATTCCGTTGAGAAATCCGATCAGGATCGGGCGGGAGAGGAAGTCGGCCAGCACGCCAAGGCGAAACAGGCTGGCCAGGATGCAGAAGAGGCCGGTGAACAGGGTGAGCACCGGCACCATCGCGGCATACAGCCCCGGATTCCCTCCTGCCAGAGGGGTCACCGCTGCCGCGATCATGGCGCAGGTGGCGGCGTCAGGATTGACCATCAGCTGCCTGGACGTGCCGAACAGGGCATAGGCCAGCAACGGGAGAATGCTGGCGTAGAGACCGGTCACGGGATCGAGCCCGGCCAGTTCGGCGTAGGCGATCGACACCGGAAGAGCCACTGCTGCCACCGAAAGGCCTGCAAACAGATCGCGGAACAGATCCTGAGTGGGGCGATAGCCCCGCAGGGCAACAAGGCCTGGGGTTAAAGAGGCGAGTCGCATGGCATCACGCTCTGCTGCAACCCTAGAAATCACTGCCGAGCCCGGCCACTTTTACGATCAGTGGTCTGCAACCGCCGCGTCACCGATGTTCGATGAGCTGTCAGCCCGCTTTGAAGATGCGGTCAAGGGGCTGAGAGGTCAGGACAAGATCTCCGACAGCAATGTCGAGGGGGCCCTCAAAGATGTGCGTCGCGCCTTGCTGGAGGCGGACGTGAGCCTTCCTGTTGTGAAGGACTTTGTGGCCGATGTGCGCGAAAAGGCCGTTGGCTCCGACGTGGTGCGTGGCGTCAGCCCGGATCAGAAGTTCATCCAGGTTGTGCACGAGCAGCTGGTTGAGGTGATGGGTGGCGGCAACGCCCCGCTGGCCCAGGCCGAGGAGGCTCCCACCGTTGTGTTGATGGCCGGTCTGCAGGGGGCTGGTAAAACCACAGCCACGGCCAAGCTCGGCCTGCATCTCAAGGATCAGGGGCGCCGGGCTCTGATGGTTGGCGCCGATGTGTACCGTCCGGCGGCCATTGAGCAGCTCAAGACCCTCGGTGGGCAGATCGGTGTGGAGGTCTTCAGTCTCGGCGCTGATGCCAAACCCGAAGCCATTGCGGCTGCTGGTTTGGCCAAGGCGAAGGAGGAGGGGTTCGACACCCTGCTGGTGGATACAGCGGGTCGCCTCCAGATCGACACCGAGATGATGGAGGAGATGGTGCGAATCCGCACCGCCGTCCAGCCCGATGAAGTGCTGCTGGTGGTGGATTCGATGATCGGTCAGGAAGCGGCCGAGCTCACCCGTGCCTTCCATGAGCAGGTCGGCATCACCGGAGCGGTGCTCACCAAGCTGGATGGCGACTCCCGTGGCGGTGCAGCGCTGTCGATCCGCAAGGTGAGCGGCCAGCCGATCAAGTTCATCGGAACGGGCGAGAAGGTGGAGGCTCTGCAGCCCTTCCACCCGGAGCGGATGGCCAGCCGCATCCTCGGTATGGGCGATGTGCTGACCCTGGTGGAGAAGGCTCAGAAGGAGGTGGAGCTGGCTGATGTCGAAAAGATGCAGAAAAAGCTGCAGGAAGCCACGTTCGACTTCTCTGATTTCGTGCAGCAAATGCGGCTGATCAAGCGCATGGGATCGCTGGGTGGCTTGATGAAGATGATCCCGGGGATGAACAAGATCGATGACGGCATGCTCAAGCAGGGCGAGCAGCAGTTGAAGAAGATCGAAGCGATGATTGGGTCCATGACGCAGCAGGAGCGGGAGAATCCCGACCTGCTGGCGGGGCAGCCCTCCCGGCGCCGCCGGATTGCCCGGGGAAGTGGTCACCAGCCCGCCGATGTGGACAAGGTGCTGGCGGATTTTCAGAAGATGCGTGGCTTCATGCAGCAGATGACCCAAGGCGGAGGCATGCCCGGCATGGGTGGCTTCCCTGGAATGGGTGGCGGCATGCCTGGAATGGGCGGATTCCCCGGAATGGGTGGCGGCATGCCCGGGATGCAAGGGGGAATGCCGTCGGGCCGGGCTGGGCGCGGGGGCGGGACCCCTCGCCGGCAGCGTCCGGTCAAGAAGAAAAAGGGCTTCGGGCAGCTTTGATCCCCCGGCAAGGTAAGTTGGTTCTTTGGCGCTCGTTTCACCTGCGCCGATTGTTTCCACCTCAGCAAGCGCCACGATGATCAAGCTCCGCCTGAAGCGGTTCGGTAAGAAGCGGGAAGCGAGCTTCCGCCTTGTGGCGTGCAACAGCACTTCTCGCCGCGACGGACGCCCCCTGCAGGAGCTCGGGTACTACAACCCCCGCACCAAAGAGACCCGCCTGGACGCCGAAGCGCTGCGTGAGCGTCTTGGACAGGGTGCCCAGCCCACCGATGCGGTGCGCACCCTTCTCGAGAAGGGTGGCTTGATCGAAAAAACCGTGCGTCCAGCTGAAGTCGTCGGCAAGCTCAAGCAGGCGGCGAAGCGTGAAGCGGATGCCAAGCAGGCGGCCAAGGAGGCTGCTGAAGCCAAAGCTGCTGCGGAAGCTGAGGCCAAGGCTGCTGAAGAGGCCAAGGCTGCTGCTGAGGCCGAATCTGGTGACGAGGCTGCTGAAGAAGCACCTGCCGAAGCCTGATCAGCAGCATGTCCGAGGCTGCCTCAGACGGTTGCTTCGTCTTTGATTTACCCCACACAGAAGCCGCTCTTGCACTTGCGGGAGGCCCCTCTGGTCAGACCCTCCGTCAATTGGAGGCTCTGACAGGAGCATCCCTCGTGATCCGGGGATTGCAGCTGGTGATCCAAGGCCGTCCAAGCCAGTTGGAGCGCACAGCTGCAACGGTGGAGTTGCTGCGCAAATTTTGGCAGGAGGGCGAGCCGATCTCCCAGGTGGATCTGCAATCTGCTTTGCAGGCCCTCGACACCGGGCGCGATCGCGAGCACGACGCCATGGGTCAGCAAGTGCTGGCCAAAAATCAACGGGGTGCTCTCTTGCGTCCGCGCACGTTGCGTCAGAAGACCTACGTGGAAGCGATGGAGCGCAACGATCTCACGTTTGCTCTCGGGCCAGCGGGCACGGGCAAGACGTTTCTGGCCACGGTTCTGGCCGTGCGCATGCTCACGGAGCGCAAAGTGGAGCGATTGGTGCTGACCAGGCCCGCGGTGGAAGCCGGAGAGCGACTGGGGTTTCTGCCCGGCGACCTTCAGCAGAAGGTGGATCCCTATCTGAGGCCTCTGTACGACGCGTTGCACATGCTTTTGGGGCCCGAAAAAACGGCCGCAATGCTGGAAAAAGGGGTGATTGAAGTGGCCCCGCTGGCTTACATGCGCGGCCGCACGCTGGCGGAATCCTTCGTGATTCTCGATGAGGCACAGAACACCACGCCGGCTCAGATGCGCATGGTGTTGACCCGTTTGGGGGAACGATCGCGCATGGTGGTCACCGGTGACATCACCCAGGTGGACCTGCCGCCAGGTCACCTGAGTGGCTTGGTGGAAGCCTCCGAGGTGCTCGATGGGGTGGAAGGTGTGGCCGTCTGCCGCCTTACATCCGCCGATGTGGTGCGCCACCCCCTTGTGCAGCGGGTGGTGGAGGCCTATGCCCGTCGTGACAAAACCCATCCCCACCGGGAGGGTGCTCCCGCGCGACGCTCGATGGGGAGATCCGCACCGAGGTAAAGCCCATAACCCTGCTGCAGCTGGCAGGATGAAACCAGTGATCTGGGGCGTTATGCCAGCCAGCAGCAATTTTCAAAACGCCATTCGCGAGGCACAATCCAGTGCTCTCGTCGGCCCCAATGTCGTGAACAAGGCCCTCCCGTATGTTGGAGGCGGCATGGCCCTGACGGCAGCGGGCGTTGTGGGCGGTATGGCCACGATGGCTTCCATCGGCTTTCAGGCTTTTAACGGGCTGTCGCTTGTCGCGATCATCCCCTGGTTCATTCTGTTTTTCGTGGCCCAGAATGCGGCCAGCAAAGCGAACAACGGCACTGCGTTGCCCCTGATGGCCGCGTTCAGCCTTCTCACGGGCTTCACGCTCACGGGGCTTGTGGTCCAGGCGATTGCCGTTGCAGGGGTGGCCTCAATCGGCATTGCCGCGCTGGCGACAGGGCTCACATTCGTGGTTGCCTCGGTGGTGGGCCGGCGCATGAGCGACAGTGTCGGTCAGGCGCTCACGGCTGTGGTGGGCCTTGGTCTGATGGGGCTGATCATCGCCATGCTCGGCATCTTTGTGGCCGGTTTCTTCATTCCCGGCATCTATGCCGCCACCAACCTGGCCATTGCAGGGCTTGGCACGGTGCTGTTCGTGGGCATGGCGTTTGTTGACTTTTACACCATGCCCCGCACCTACCGGGATGATCAGTATCTGGCCGGTGCTCTGGGGATGTACCTCACCTATATCAATCTGTTCATCTTCATTCTCCGCCTGGTAATCGCGCTCCAGGGCGGTGGCCGCCGCGACTGAGGTCAACGCCTTGCTCGAGGTTTTCAGTTTGTTCGGTCCCCGGCCTTGCGCCGGGGTTTTTTATTGGCTCTGAGTTCTTTAGAGCGGCCCGAAGCAAGGCAATAAAAAACCCGGGATACTCCCGGGCTCTGAGCCGACTGATCCCCATCACCCGGCCGTCGAACCGCCACGATAAGCCGCTGATCAGAGGATGCGATTCACCTTCAGATTGGCCTAATAGTGCTGCATCACGTTGCTTCATGTTTGCAGCCACCAGATGTGGTGCTGGATTTAGGCCGGATCTCTGGCTATGGTCAGGTTTCCCCATCACCCGGCCCAGAGCTTCCTGCTTTGGGCTTTTTTGTTGGCCGACCACACCAGATCTGGCGTGGTCGGTTTGCTGGTTGTCACATCTCAGCAACAGCTTCGACGGCCTCGCCGATGGCATTTTTCTGTTCGGCGTCGTAACCCCAGCGCTCGAGAAAGCTGAGGTCGTCGCCACGGCTGTGGCTGGCTGCATCGAGCAGGGTCTCCAGTCGCTCCTTCACCCGTTGGCTGTCGAGCTGGCGCAGCAATTCGGTGCAGCGTTGATTCACCCGCTCTGATCCCATGGCTTGCGTTTCATCGCCGTTGTTGCGGTGATGCACCACCATCGCCGCGCTCATGGCCAGATTGCGTGCGGTGAGATCCACTACCCCATCGCCCGCCTCACGCAACTTGATCACGAGAGGCTCCGGCAGTCGGTCCATCAAGGTGCTCTCGCCGGCAAGGCTCACCACGAAGAAGCCTCTGGCTCCGTCGCGGCTGGCGAGCAGCTCTGAGGCGCGATCAGCCATCACCTCATCGCTGATCTCCTCCTCATCCCATTGTTTCAACCAGGTGGCGGCGATCTCCATTGCCTCCTGAAAGCTGGGGGTTCTGTTTGTCATGGCCAATTGGTGCCCGCACCATCAGGCTATTTCTCTGAATCGGGCAGGGCCGTGACCCCGCAGACTGAGACCATGCAAGTCACTCCTTTGGCGGAGGGTCACCGCTCCGGCTTTGTGGCCCTGATCGGGCGTCCCAATGTCGGTAAGTCCACGCTGGTCAATCAGCTGGTGGGCGACAAGGTGGCGATCACGTCTCCGGTGGCCCAGACAACCCGCAACCGCCTGCGCGCGATCCTCACCACAGCGGAGGCTCAACTGATCCTGGTGGATACTCCGGGGATCCACAAGCCCCACCATCTGCTCGGAGAACGCCTGGTGCAGAGCGCCAGGTCGGCCATTGGTGAAGTGGACCAGGTGCTTCTGTTGCTTGAGGGATGCGAACCCCCGGGCAGAGGGGATGCCTTCATCGTCAATCTCCTGCGCCAGCAACGGCTGCCGGTGCAGGTTGTGCTCAATAAATGGGATCAGGTCCCCACGGAGCGACGACCGGAGGCGGATGCTGCTTACCGCGATCTGCTGGCGGAGTCGGGGTGGCCCATCCACCATTGCTGTGCGCTCACGGGTGAAGGTTGCCCTGAGCTTGTGCAGGCCGTCAGTGCCCTGATGCCGGAGGGCCCTCAGCTCTATCCGCCGGAGATGGTCAGTGACCAGCCGGAACGGCTGTTGATGGCCGAACTGATTCGTGAGCAGGTGCTGCTTCTTACCCGGGAGGAGGTGCCCCACAGTGTTGCGGTCAGCATCGACAGGGTGGAGGAGATGCCATCCAAAGGGAAGGGATCGGGCCGGACTGCGGTGTTGGCCACCGTGCTTGTGGAACGCAAGAGTCAGAAGGGAATTTTGATCGGAAAGGGTGGCGCCATGCTCAAGACCATCGGCCAGGGAGCGCGCTTGCAGATGCAAACCCTGATTGATGGTCCGGTGTACCTGGAGTTATTCGTGAAGGTGGTCCCCGATTGGCGCAGTAAGCCGCAGCGGCTGGCGGAGCTGGGGTACGCCGAAGAGGGCCGCTGAACCATGTCCTGCGAGGATGGACCCATGGATGAAACCGCTTTTCCCCCAGCCGATCTGGAAGCCTTTCTGCAGTTGTGTGCAGGCCGTTGGATGAGTCTGCGCAGTCGGTTTGATCTGGAGGGTGCCGAGGACCAATGGCATGCCAGCGACCGTGGTGAGGTCACGGTGAAGGCGGCGCGCCAGGATTCAGCCTGGACGCTCACGGTGGAGGCGGCGGATGGCGCGTCCAGTGAGCTTCTGTTTGCAGCGAATGGTGAGTTGATGCTGCGCTCGCAGGCCTCACAACGCCAGGGGGCCTGGCAGTTCCGTCCCGACGCCAGTGTGGAACTGGAGGTGATGGAAGGCGACACCCGAGTGCTTGAGCGCATCTGGTTCATCAAGCCCAACCTGCGGTTGCGCAGCACCACTGCCACGGCGGCGGAGGGAACCCCCGTTCAAGCCCGTTTCTGCTCCGAGATTCGGCGCGTGTCACCGCCCCAGCCCTGATCAACGATGGCTCCGTACCGGCTGGACGTCGTGACCCTGGCTCCGCAGGCCTTCGCGCCTCTGGGCGAGCTGGGGGTGATCGGGCGTGCTTTTAACGCTGGTCGCGCGGAGCTGGTTCTCCACAATCCGCGCGATCGCGCCACCGATCGCTATCGCAAGGTCGACGATGAGCCCTATGGCGGCGGCGCGGGGATGGTGCTCAAGCCTGAGCCGGTGTTTGCGGCCTTCGACGCGATTCCTGTTTGCGGGCGCCGCCGGGTGCTGTTGATGACGCCCCAGGGACGTCCGTTGCAGCAAGCCGATCTGCAGCGTTGGGCCACTGATCATGATCAGCTCGTGCTGCTCTGCGGCCATTACGAGGGATTTGACGAGCGCATTCGCTCCCTCGCAGATGAGGAAGTGTCGCTCGGCGATTTTGTGCTCACCGGCGGTGAGTTGCCAGCCATGACCATCATCAACGGTGTGGTGCGCCTGCTGCCGGGGACGGTCGGCAGCGCTGAATCGCTAGTGGAGGAAAGCCACAGCGATGGCCTGCTGGAGCACCCGCACTACACCCGTCCAGCCGAGTTTCGAGGGATGGGGGTGCCCGAGGTGTTGCGCAGCGGGGATCACGGTGCCATTGCCCGCTGGCGTCAGCAGCAGCGGGAGCAGCGAACGGCGGCGCGCCGACCGGATCTGATGCAACGCTGGCAGCAGCGCGTCGGCACTGACAATGAATCAGAGAACAGGGCCTGAATGACGCTTCGCATCGGCAACGGTTACGACATCCATCGGCTGGTGGCCGGCAGGCCGCTGATTCTCGGCGGCCAGCGCCTTGAGCACCCTGACGGGGTTGGGCTCGATGGCCATAGCGATGCCGATGTTCTGGTTCACGCGATCATGGATGCCCTCCTCGGGGCGTTGTCCCTTGGGGACATCGGTTTGTATTTCCCGCCCACGGATCCCCAGTGGAAGGGGGCTGACAGCCTGGAGCTGCTTCGCCAGGTTGTGGTCCTGATCCAGCAGCGCGGCTGGCAGGTGGTGAATGTGGATTCCGTGGTGATCGCTGAACGCCCCAAGCTCAAACCGCACATCGAGGCCATGCGCACGGCCATCGCCACAGCGATGGGGATTGCTCCTGACCAGGTGGGTGTGAAGGCCACCACCAATGAACGCCTCGGTCCGGAAGGGCGCGAAGAGGGCATCGCCTGTCATGCCGTTGCCCTGCTGAGCCAATGATCACGATTCTTTTGATCCGGCTGCGTCGCGCTCTGTTTAGCCTGGCTGGACCTTGCTTGGTTCTGGTGATCGCGTTGGCCGGGCACGACGATCTCCGCGATACCGCTTTGGCTGAGCCCAGGGGAGGCGATGACGTTGCCGTGGTGGAATATCTGCGCATTCAGGTGTCTGATCAGGCGCGGGATGCCTGGATGGAAGCTGAACGGGGGAGCTGGGAGCCCTGGCTCGCTCAGCAGAAAGGGTTTCTTGGTCGCGATTTGCTTTGGGATCCCAGCACCGAGGAGGGCATGCTGTTGATCCGCTGGAGCAGTCGGGAGGCCTGGAAGGCGATTCCTCAGGAGGAGGTGGAGGCCGTTCAGCAGCGGTTCGAGCTGATCGCCCGTCAGGCTTTGGGGCAGGTCAAGGGGAATCCTTTCCCACTGGTGTATGAAAGCGAACTTCTCCCCCAGTGACGCCGGACGAGGCCCGTCTCGATCTTCAGCGTCGTGAGCGGCTGGGGATGGTGGAGGCCGTGTGGGGCGAGCACAAAAATGCCGAGCAGATTGCAGCCATCCTGCGCAGCATGCGTGCTGCGGGGGAGTTGGCGCTGGTCACCCGGGTGAACCCCGCCAAGGCAGCCGCGGTGATGGAAGCCTTGCCGACCGTGCAATGGCATCGCGATGCAGGCTGCCTCACGGATGGATCGTTCCCGAATGCAACAAAGGGGGTGAGGGTGGGTGTGCTCAGTGGCGGCACAAGCGATCGACGCGTTGCTGCTGAAGCGGAACTCGCCTTGCAGGTGCATGGTGTGGCGACCGAGATGCTGCTGGATGTGGGCGTGGCAGGCCTGCATCGTCTCCTGGCGGTGCTGCCATCGCTGCAGCCTTTGGATGTGTTGATTGCCTGCGCCGGGATGGAAGGAGCCCTGCCGACGGTGTTGGCAGGGTTGGTGCCCCAACCGGTGATCGGAGTGCCGGTGTCCGTGGGGTATGGGGTCAGTGCCGGTGGGCGTGCCGCCCTCGAGGGCATGCTGGCGAGCTGCGCACCTGGCCTCACGGTGGTGAATATCGACAATGGCTACGGCGCAGCGATGGCCGCTTTGCGCATTCTTCAGGGCAGAGGCACTCAATCCTGAGCGGTCAGTGTTGAGCGGTCCGGACTGAAGAATTAATCCGTGAACGGATGCGGCAGGAGGCTGGCAACGGGTTCCTCGGGATCCAGTTCCAGCGTGGCCTCCACCCAGAGACGCAATGAACGGGGTAGAAGATCTTGCTCATAGCGCTGGAGGGCCTCCATCAGCACGCTGGAATTCACCCATGAAGGAGTTCGGGCCGACATTCAGCAAAAGCAGCAATCGCACGGTGCAGCGCGTCACTCAAGCGGGCAAGAGGGACGGTTGGAGATCCGGAATCAGTTCAGGAGGCTTCGTCGTACTTGGTTCCCAGGCGCCAAAGCTCATTGCTGTGGTTGGGCGATTCAACATCCCTGAGCGTGCGCACCAGTTCGAAGAGATCGTTGCGATCAAGCTCCCCGTTCGTCTGCCACTGCATTGATCTTGGATCTGGACGGGATGCAGGGGCCAATGAACTGATGCGCTACTAGTGATTTAAACCTATCGATGCCACACGCTTTTTTCGCGTTTCATGACATCAAATCTGCGGAAGATTTTCTTAAAACTGCTCAGAGGTGTTGGAGGTTGGGGTAGGCCGTCACCAGCTCATCGGCGCTGAGGACGTCGCCAGCACCATCGGGTTGCCAGATCACCTCGAGAGCGATGAGATCGCTGGAGGCTGTCGAACCCAGAATGCGCAGGGATTCGCGCAGGTCTTCACCGTTGTCGGCTTTCTTGAGGGTCACGGGGCG
The DNA here is from genome assembly GCF_014279875.1 of Synechococcus sp. MEDNS5. Taxonomy (NCBI): domain Bacteria; kingdom Bacillati; phylum Cyanobacteriota; class Cyanophyceae; order Synechococcales; family Synechococcaceae; genus Synechococcus; species Synechococcus sp. MEDNS5. The sequence continues at coordinate 1,616,417 of NZ_CP047952.1, read as the reverse complement.
ACGGCTGGCCACCAGGAGCGTCACCACGATGAATTCATTGGTTGCGTCGGCATCACCGCGGCTCGCGATGGTCTCAACGTTCGACCTGACTCCGCCCACGTTGGTGGTGAGTTCTTCGCGCAGTTTGCTGCGCTCGGTCATGGAGAGGCGATTGAAGGTGGATTCAGCCGCGTTGAAGGGAACGCTGCCGGATTCGGCATTGGCGTAAACCCACAGATCCGGCTGGCGCAAGAGGGCCAAGGTGGTGTCCTGAAGCACGCGCTGAAGGCCGCTGGAGGAATTGGTGTCGGCCGATGAGGCAAGCGCGCGGAGATCCGTCTGAAGATCCTTGGCGCTGGCCAGAAGGCCGATCTGCAGTTGAATCAGCGATACCGGACCCATGGGGATTTCCCGAGGGCCGTCGTAACCACCAACGCCACCGCCGATCGCCGGACGTCCGCCACCTCCACGGACTGCATTCACCACCACCCCGACAATCGCCATCAAAACGAGAAATCCAAGCAGTCCGCCGCCGCCGAAACCGAAGATTGGAATGATGAAGGGGAAGCCGAACCCGCCGCCGTAGCCCCTGTTGTAGCCGCCGTTGTATCCCCCCCTGACACCACCGCCGTAGCCACCGCTCCGGGGCATGCTTGGGGCCCGGAAGCTGCCGCCTCCGATCCGGCCGCCACGGGCCGCATCACTGGGAAGAGGATTGATCAGGAGAAGACTCACCAGCAGCACTGGCACCATCAGGCCCGAGAGCCAGCGCTGGATGGCACGGTTGGAGAAGCGATTCGGCGAATGGGCCAAAACGACCTAAAAAACTGAGTTGATCCTAGGAACCACCACCCACAATGGTGACGATCTCCAGGCTGTCACCGTCCTGAACGGGTTGGGATCCCCAGCGTTCAGGGGTGAGGATCAGGCCATTGAATTCCACCACCACCAACCTGGGGTGATGGCCGAGGGCGTCGATGACCTGATCGAGATGGGTGAGGGCTCCATTGAGCTCACGTGCCTCTCCATTCACGGTGAGTTGCATGGCGGGTCGACGGTTCAGATGAGCAGATCCAGCAGCTGCCGGCTGGCAAGCGCTGGATCGTCGGACGCCATGATCGCGCTCACCACAGCCACCCGGTTGGCGCCAGCCTCAAGCACCTGGGGCAAGGTTGTGGCGGTGATGCCGCCGATGGCGAACCAGGGAATGCGGGCTGCTGCGCAAGCTTCCTTCACCCAGTTCAGACCGGCGGGTTGCCGATCGGCTTTGGTGGCTGTGGCGAACACCGGCCCTACGCCTGCATAATCCGCCCCTTCCTGTTGCGCCTGGAGCAGCTGCGCCAACGCATGGGTGCTGCGTCCGATCAGCTTCTCGTTGCCGAGAAGACGACGGGCCTCGTCGTGCGGCAGGTCCTCCTGGCCGAGATGGACACCGTCGGCATTCACGAGCAGGGCGAGATCGATGCGGTCATTCACGATGAACAGGGCATTGTGCGCTCGGCAGAGCTGCGCCAGTTGCTGTGCCTCCTGAAGCCGTAGGCCATCGGATCCGTGTTTGCGCCGGTATTGCACCAGGGTGACGCCTGAATCCAGGGCCGCGTTCACGTGACGCACGAGCCGGTGGCTGTCGTCGTCGGCACTGGGATTCGTGATCAGGCAAAGCTTGGCGTCCGCTAGCTGTTGCCTGCGGCGGTTGTGCCCGCAGGCTTCGAGGATGCGCACCTCATGGTCGTAAAGCGCGTAGCGCACCGACGCCGCAGTGCGGGCGAGAACGGCATCACCCGTGCGGGCGAACTCCTCAATCACCCGCAGCGCCTCCTGGACGCGGCTGGCGTTGGCCTTCACGATGGCAACACTGTCGCTGCGGGTGTCCTGGGCCGGATGGCCCAACCCAGCCGCAGCGTCGGTGGCGGTGGAGCGGGCTTGTCGGTAAGCGTCGTCATGCAGCTGACCAAGCTGTTGACGCCAGTCCTTCAGTGGCACCACAAGGTCCTGACGATCGAGTCCAAACCGACACCAGTCTTCGATCACGCGCAGCCCCTCTCGGGCCCGATCGAGGTTGGCATCGATCAGCCTTGCCACACGCGGATCAGTGCTGGGGGCGACAGGCATCGATTCCATGGCACTCTGGGCAGGATCTCATGCCTGATGCGGCGATGGAGAACGGAGGATCTGACAGCACCATGAGTGTGCTGGTGTGGGGAATCATCTTGCTCGGAGGAATCGGTGTTTTCATCGTCTGGGGCTTGGCCAACGCTTACCCCTCCTGAGTGTTGAGCGTCTCTCTGGCTGCGTCGGCATCACGTCCGATCTGGGCACTGAGTTCCTTCAGGCCGGAGAACCGCTCCTGGCCGCGGAGACGCTGAACTGGTTCCACCCTGATCCAGCGGCCCACGAGCTCCATTTCGAGATCGAGGAGATGCACCTCCACAGCGGAGGGGGATCCGGGGTCAACGGTGGGTTGGGGGCCGAGATTCATCACCGCCGGCAGCCTCGTGCCATGGCCATCCACCCAAGCCCAGGCCGCGTATACCCCAAGCCCGGGCAGAAATTTGCGGCCATCCACCTGCAGATTGGCCGTCGGCCATCCCAAACCGCGACCCAGCCCCCGCCCGCGCACCACCTCTCCCTGGAAGCGATAGGCACGGCCCAGCAGCGTGGCCGCTCTGTGCAAATCTCCGGCGCTGAGCGCCGCGCGGATGCGGCTGCTGCTCATTCGCCCTTCCTCATCCTCCAGGATCGGGACGACGCTGACTTTCACGCCAGCTGCTGAGGCCAGGCGGGCCAGGGTGTTGGTGTCGCCCTCTCGGCCGCGGCCGAAACGGAAGTTGGCCCCAACGGCAATGTGACGCGCCTGCAGAGTGGCCAGCAGCACTTGATCCACGAAGTCGGCGGCGCTCAGTTGTGCCAGCTGCTTGGTGAAGGGCACCAGAACCAGCTGTTCAATCCCCAGGGGTTCGAGCAGGTGCAGCTTTTCATCCGGGAGATCCAGGCGCAGGCGTGGCTCTCCGTGCAGAACCTCGCGAGGGTGAGGCCAGAAACTCACCACGGTGGGATGCCCGCCTGCAGGGTCTGTGGTGATGGCGTCGATCACACGCCGGTGCCCGGCATGGAGACCATCAAAACTGCCGAGGGCGAGCGCAGTGGGCGTGCGGGCCTGCTGAGGTGAGCAGAGAGGGATCAACGGGCCGTGCACAGTGCGGTGGTTGGTGGCAAGTTTGGACGACAGACGACCAAGCCCGCATGGCCGACCGGCTCGATTTCCAGCTACTGGCCCTTGGCCTGAAGCGGACGGCCTGGATTCGCTTCTGGATCCAAACCGTCCTCGGTGTGGTGGTGGTCGGGGTGCTGCTCTTCAACAACATCGGCGGCAGCCTCTCCAGGAATGCAGATCGTGCGGTGGGACTGAGTCCAGGCCTGTCCCTGACCACCCTGTCGTTCTTTGTGTTGCTGTTCAGCCTTTGGCAAGGCTGGCTGATCGTGCGCCTGGGGCGTGCACTCGCGAGTGGTGTGCGCCCGAGTCGCGCAGAAGCCAGCCGTTTGATCAAGCGTGGAATCTTTGCGGATCTCCTCGGGCTTGTGCTGGCGGCGGTTGGCTATCAGTCGCTGGCTGGAGCCTTGTTTGTGCAGGCTTCCTCGCAGACTCCAGGAATTGCGATCGGCAGCCAGGGTGCTGCTGAGAACCTGGCGATCACCTCGCTGGAGATGCTCTCTGTCTTAAGCAATACGCAGGTGTTGTTCGCCCACCTGATCGGATTGCTGTTTTCGCTCTGGCTGCTGCAGCGGATCTACCGAACCCGCTGACCGTGGAGCTCTAAGCGGGGAAGGCCTCCGAGGGGGCCACGCCAGAACAGCTCCGGTTGGATTGGTGTGAGCGACGGACTGTTGGCTTCAATCTGAGCCACATCCGTGGGCCAGTCCCGCGGGCCATCCCCGCCGGATTCCAGGTCTTCCACCACTTCACCTGCAAGCCAGTAGTAGGTGCGGCCGCGCGGATCCTTGCGAGGGCTGAATTGCTCGTCGTAGCGGCGGATGGACAGGCGCGTCCAGCGCAGAGGACCCATCACCTCAGGGCGGCAGGGGGGGATGTTCAGGTTGAGCAGCAGATTTTCAGGCCATTGATCACGAAGTGCGGCTGTGGCCACCTCCACCGCCAGGGCGGCAGCACCCTGGAAGTCGCGCCACTGGAAACAGGCACTGCTGATGGCCATCGACGGCAGCCCCTCGAGGGTTCCTTCCATCGCCGCGGCCACGGTGCCGGAGCAGAACACATCGGTCCCCAGATTCGGGCCGTGATTGATGCCGCTCAGCACCAGGTCCGGCGCCGTGTCCATCAGTTCGAATAGAGCCAGTTTCATGCAGTCGGCGGGTGTGCCGCTGCAGGCCCAGGCGCTGATGCCCGCATCGAACAGGCTGTCGGCTTTTTCGGCTCGAATCGGGGTTTGGAGGGTGAGTCCATGGCCGGTTGCGGATCGCTCTCGATCGGGGCAAACCACGGTCACCTGGTGCCCTGCTGCTGCCGCGGCAGCCGCCAGAGCACGGATGCCGTCGGCGAATACCCCGTCGTCATTGCTGATCAGGATCCGCAAGGGGGCCATGGAATCAAAAGCCGATGGGGCGAACCTAGTCGTGATCACTGCTTACAGTCAGCTGCCGTCTTGTCAAAGCCGTGAGCGCCACCGTCACCCTGCAGCAGCTCACCGATCAGCTGGAGGCCCTTGAGGCCGAAGCGGCTGAGGCCATCGCCGCCGCTGCTGATGCCGATGCCCTCGAGCAGTTGCGGGTGGGATTGCTGGGCAAGAAAGGTCGTCTCTCCGGCGTGCTCGGAGCTATGGGCAAATTGCCCGGCAACGAGCGGCCGCTGGTGGGTCAGCGCGCCAATGTGTTGAAAACCCAGGTGCAGACGCTCCTGGGAGAGCGCCTCCTGGCCGTGAAACAGGCCGCGATGGAGGCTCGCATTGCAGAGGAGACTCTGGATGTCACGGCTCCTCCGGTGGGCGTTCCCATGGGGCATCGCCACCCCTTGATCAGCACCACTGAGGAGATCGTAGATCTGTTCTGTGGTCTTGGTTATCAGGTGGAGGAGGGCCCCGAGGTGGAGACCGACCATCACAATTTCACCGCCCTCAACATTCCCCCGGAGCACCCGGCGCGGGACATGCAGGACACCTTTTATCTGAAGGACAACCTGCTGTTGCGCACGCACACCTCACCGGTGCAGATCCGGCATCTGGAAACCAATCCACCGCCGGTGCGCATCGTGGCCCCCGGGCGCGTCTACCGCCGGGATGCTGTGGATGCCACCCATTCCCCGGTGTTCCATCAGGTGGAGGTGCTGGCCATCGACGAAGGCTTGGATTTCAGTCACCTGCGCGGCACGGTGATGGCATTCCTCAAGGCCTTTTTCGGCGATCTGCCGGTGCGTTTCCGTGCCAGTTACTTCCCGTTCACCGAACCTTCCGCTGAGGTGGATGTGCAGTGGCGGGGTCGCTGGCTTGAAGTGATGGGTTGCGGCATGGTGGACCCAGCGGTGCTCGAAGGCCTGGGGCTTGATCCGGAGCGCTGGAGTGGTTTTGCCGCTGGTCTCGGGGTGGAACGTTTCTGCATGGTCCGCCATGGCATTGACGACATCCGCCGGCTCTACACCAGCGATCTGCGCTTCCTCGAGCAGTTCTGAGGGCAGGACTGCTCAACAAAGGTTTGGACCTGGGACCATTCAGCTGAGCTTTCTCATAAACTGATTGCGCTGTTGCTTGATGCGATCGGTGCCCCGGGTCGGACTGATCGTCAATGACGGCAAGCATTTGGCGGTCGAGACCGCTGCCACCATTCAGGCGCGCCTGGAACGCGGCGGCCATGAGGTGGTGAGGGTGAGCAGCTCCGGCGGGATGGTGGGCTTCGCCAATCCCGATCAGCACCTGCGCATGCTCGGATACAACGCCTGTGTTCCCGAAGGCTTTGATCCATCGATGGCCCTGGCGATCGTGCTGGGGGGCGATGGCACAGTGCTCTCGGCTGCGCGTCAGACAGCGCCGGTGGGCGTGCCGATTCTCACGATCAACACGGGGCATCTCGGTTTCTTGGCTGAGGCTTACCTCGATGATCTTGATCGGGCCCTGGATCAGGTGCTGACAGAGCAGTGGACGATTGAGGAGCGCGCCAATCTCGTGGTAAGTGTGATGCGCGGCGATCAGCGCCGCTGGGAAGCTCTGTCGCTCAATGAAATGGCTCTGCATCGTGAACCACTCACGAGCATGTGTCACTTCGAGATCGCCATCGGCCGTCATGCACCGGTGGACATCTCGGCGGATGGTGTGATCCTTTCCACGCCCACAGGATCAACGGCCTACGCACTCAGTGCCGGAGGACCGGTGATCACGCCGGACTGTCCGGTGCTGCAGCTGACGCCGATCGCGCCTCACTCGCTGGCTTCACGGGCCCTGGTGTTCAGTGACCAGGAGCCCGTGACCGTGTTTCCCGCCACGCCGGAACGTCTGATGATGGTGGTGGATGGCAGCGCCGGCTGTTACGTGTGGCCTGAAGATCGGGTGTTGATCCGGCGCAGCGACCATCCCGTTCGGTTTGTGCGTCTGACAGACCATGAATTCTTCCAGGTGCTGCGCAACAAACTTGGTTGGGGTCTTCCCCATGTGGCCAAGCCCGATCGTCTATGACTGTGCAAAAAGTTCTGCCCTCCAGCGGCGCACAAGGCCCTTTGGTGTTGCTCCTTGGCCAGGAGGCGCTGTCTCTGGCGGATCGGCTTATGGCCTCCGGCTACCAGACACACGACGGGGCTGTTGGTTTGGACAGTGCAATGCCGGCGGCGGCCCTGGTGGGAACGGATGCGATCGAGCAAGTGGAGGCGCTCAGGGATCGCTTTGGATCGATGCCGATCCTGATCGGCGTCAGCGAAGACACGATTGAGGCCCGTGAGGCTTGTTTCAGCTCCGGTGCAGACGATTTCTGGTTCACCACGAGTGGGCCAAGCGATCTGTTGCAGAGGCTGCGCTTGCACCTGGCGATTCAGGAGCGCAGCCAGATGCGCCGTCCTTTGTTGAAGGTGGGCGATCTCAGTGTGGACATCAGCTGCCGGCAGGTTCGGCGTGGTCAAAGGCCCGTTGGCCTCACGGCCCGTGAATATGCCCTGCTGATGTTGCTGATGGAGGAGCGCGGCACTGTGGTGGGCCGCGACCGGATCCTGCGTGAGGTCTGGAAGGACGAGCAGGGATCCTCCAGCAATGTGATCGAGGTGTATGTGCGCTACCTGCGTCAGAAGCTGGAGGAGGGGGGGGAGTCGCGGCTGATCCATACGATTCGCGGCCGTGGCTACTGCCTCAACGATGGGGCGCCAAGACTCGACCCCAGCTGATGGAGCTGCCACCACCACCGCAAATCCTGCCGATCGAGGCCCGTTGGTGCCTGCAGTTGCGCGAATCCAGCTGCATCAATCTTGAGGTGGCCGATACGCCCAGGGAACAGCAGCTCGGACTGATGCAACGTCCGGCGCTGCCGCCGCTGCGAGGCATGTGGTTTCCGGCCAGCCCGCCCCGCCCCATGCGCTTCTGGATGTTGAACACCCTCGCCCCTCTCGATCTGGTGTTCGTGCGGGACGGACAGGTGCTCGACATCGTCGCTGATGTGCCCGTCTGTCCATCGCTTCCCTGTCCGTCCTACGGGGCAGATGCCGATGGCAATGGGCGGGCGGATTTCGCCGATGGAGTGATCGAGATCGGCGCTGGCGAAGCGGCGCGCCTGGGGATCACGATCGGCGACCCCGTTGTGATTGAAGACCCGTAAGTGGTTGCCCTTGTTGAACATTCTCGCGTCAAATGCGTTACGCAATGGACACGGATCCGTCTCGTTGAGAGCTTTTGGTGTTGTCTGGTTGCTCAGATGTCTTGGTCGCAGCTGAGCATCAGCTGAAAAGTCCGTTGGCTGGTGTGTTGGCCTCCGTTCAGCGCGTCACTGTGCAAGAACACTCTCGAAGCGTTGCAGTGCAGCGTTCAACGTGATGGCCAATCTTTCAGCTCTGATGGGGTCGGTGCTTGCCGGTACCGATGCCCATGTGTACGTCAAGGACTCCAGCTTTCATTTCGTGTACGGCAACGCGGCTGTGGCTCGTACATTGCACACGACTCCTGAGCAGATGATCGGCAAGGCCGATGTCGATTTTGTTGATAAGGAATCGGCTTCTCCGTTTCGCGAAGCCGATCAACGGGTGCTCGCCACTGGTGAGCCAGAGGTTTTGCTCACTGAGATCGTGGTGAACGGAGAACGGTTGGCCTTCGAAGACCGCAAATTTCCCGTGCAGCTCCCCGATGGCAGCCAGGGCGTTGGCGGCATCGCCTTCCTGCGTCGAGATCAATGAAAGCGCTGCTGTCTCCAGGATTCTTCTGCTCTTAACCGAAGAACCCTTTGGATTGCAGGAACAGGCCGATGGCCAGCAACGGCCCGAAGCCGGCGATCAGCACGGTGATCTTCATTCGTATCGGCGAAACCTGTTTGTTTTTCTGAATCGACATGACGGCTGACGCTGTTCTCGGCCTGATTCTGAGGCTCAGGGCCCCGGTTTCGTGCCCTTGAGGATCAGAACGGGATTCATCGGCGCCAGGCGGGTGCCTTCGGCCAGAGGCTGACCGCGCCAGGCCTGTTGTTGGCCTATGCGCAGCTGCAGCCCAGCCTGTTCGAGCACAGGCCGCAGTTCGGCAAGAGCTTCCACGGTGGCCAGAGGGATCACCACCACGCCGCCGGGCTTGAGGCGAGCGACCACCGCCTTCAGCAGGGCTGCCCGTTGGCGTCCGCCTCCTCCCACCAGCACGCGATCAGGATCCGGAAGCTGAGGCAGCAGCGTCAGAGCATCCCCTTCCAGCACGGAGGTCGGCGCAACGCCGAGGCGGCGGGCATTGGCCTGGATCAAGGCCCCGCCGCCGCTTCTGCGTTCGATCGCCATCAGCTGCAGCCGCGGGCGCAGGCGCAGGGCTTCCAGGCCCACACTCCCTGTTCCAGCCCCCAGATCCCAGAGCACGCCTTGCATCGGTAGGTCGAGATCCGCGAGCAGCTGAATGCGCACCTCCCGTTTGGTCATCAGCCCGGGGCGGTCGTCGTGCTGCAGGTAGTCGCCATCCTCAATCCCAAACAATGGAAGAGCCTCTGGCGAGGATGGAATGGGAGGTTGGGCCAGCAGCACAACCAGGTGCAGAGGATGAAGGTCATCTGGGCAAGGCTGGTTTGCTTCGAGGCACTGCACGCGTTCGTCGCGGTGACCGAGGGCTTCACACAGCCAGAGGCTGTAGCTCGATTCGAGTCCGCTGCCGCGCAGAGTCGCGCGGACATCCTCCACTCCTCCTCGGCCTGGATCGGTGAGCACCGCCAGGGAGGCTGGCCGTTTCTGCAACCGCTGGGCAAGAGAGCTGGGATCACGGCCGTGCAGGCTGATCCATTCGGCTCCCTGCCAGGGTCTGCCCAGGCGGGCGAAGGCCAGCTGCATGGAGGAGGGCGCTGGGTGGAAACGCAGCCGCTCGCTGCCCAGCCGCTCAATCAACACACGACCAATCCCGAACCAGAGAGGATCGCCACTGGCCAGCACCACAATCCGCAGGGTTGGCGCCAGGGGGCCGAGGGCGTCACTGAGGGCAATCGGGTCATCGCTGACCAAGCGCTGCTGGTCGTCGGCGCGACTGCCGAGCCAATCCACAAGCTGGGGCAGCAAGCGTTTTGGCGCTGCCACCAGGTCAGCGTTCTGCACCAGGCTTTGGTGCATCGGAGGTAGGGACGCAGGGGCGCCGGCGTCGGTTCCGATCACATCGATCATGACCTCATTGTGCTGAAGCCTTGCCCTGGTGACGCTGGTCCCGATCGGGCAAACCTCATGTGCAAAGTCCTGCGTTCACCGGACTCGTTTTCAAGGGCTGGCTAAACAAGAATTGTCTTGAACTTTGGCAATGCCAGTGCGCCCTATCGTCCGTCGCGGCTCCCTTGCACTCTTGGCCTCGGCCATCACGGCAGGTGTTTTGGTGACGTCCTGCGGCAAGTCGGAGGAGAGCAAGACGGCTTCGACTGGCAGCGACTGTCCGAAGGCAGCGGTGGTTCAGGAGGGCACCACGGTGACTCCGGTGACTAAAGCCAATTACGCCGTGGCGGAAACCGAAGTGATTCTGGCGGATTATGTCCGCAAGATCGCCAAGGGCACCTGCAGCGCTGGCGTTGGTGTGTTCCTCCACCAGCGCGCAGCCATGGATCCAAAGGAGCGCACCATCCTGCGCCCCAATTTCGACACCCTCTATTCCTTCGCGGTGCTCGATCTCGAGAGCCCCGCCACCGTGGTCCTGCCTGATACGGATCGCTACCAGATTCTCGAAGTCATCGATGAAGAGCATTGGATTCCACTGATCAGTGACAAACCAGGCCGTTATGAGTTGACCAAGGAGTCAGTTGGCAGTCGCTATGCCTTTGCTTTCGTACGTACGCAGGTGAATGTGCAAGATCCAGAGGATCTCAAGAAAGCAGCTGCTGCGCAGGATGGGATCAAGCTTGAGCAAGCCAAGAAAGGTGAATTTGTCTCCAAAAAGAAATACGACATGAAGGAGATCCTTGCCTTGCGTGAGGATTACAACAAGCGTCGGGAACCTGAAGGTGTGAAGTCAGAGATGGCGTTCGGAAAGAAGGGTGAATTGACAGAGGAATTGCGTAACTTTGGTGTTGCTGTTGGCTGGGGCGGCCTTCCCAAAGAGGGAGCCGTTTATCCCTTCCCCAAAGTGGTCAATTCAACTGAGCCTCACACGCTCACTTTGAAAGATGTTCCTAGTGATCCCCGTGCCTTCTGGTCAGTGACTGTCTATGACCAGAAGGGGTTTTCAACCGGTGAAAGCTATAATATTAACAGTGCGTTTGCCAAAAAGAATGAGAATGGAGAATATGTGATTCACTTGGGTGGAGATAAGAGCCAGGACAATTACCTTGATATCTATCCAGGTTGGAATGTTGCTCTGCGGATTTACTCGCCGACCGAGGCTTATTTTGATGGAAGTTGGACACCACCTCAGCTTGAGCCTGCAAAGTAATTCATTGCTTTGATATGTATTTTTGAGCTTTTCATTGCCTTGAATTCATGATCAAAAATTTTCCCAATTCCGCAGCTGCGGCCCTGCTTGGTGTCGCTCTGATCGCCGGTGGATGCGCTCAGACCAAAGCTCCCGATGCATCCTCTGATGCACAATCTGATGCAACAGCAAAAGCATCATCTCCATCGCAAGTGCTCAAGCTGGGGGATTGCCCGAAGCCTGCCGTTGAGATCCAAAGTGAAGAGGTTGTGCCCGTTACCAAGGCCAACTACGCCGCAGCAGAAACCCAAACCGTGATGGCCGCTTATGTGGGCAAAATTGCCAAGGCCACCTGCAGTGGAGGTGTTGGGGTGTTGTGGAACGACAGCAAGGCTGCTGATCCCAAGGATCGAACGGTGATCCGGATTAATTTCGATACCCTCTATTCCTGGTTGGTTCTTGATCTCAACAGCCCAGCCACGATCACATTGCCTGAAACGGGTGGTCGTTATCAGAGCGCCATGGTTGTGAATGATGAAGGATATACCTATGTGCATCAAGATCCCGGTGAATACAAGCTCACCAAGGAGGCCGTTGGCAGTCGCTATGCAACGGTGGCCTTCCGTACCGGTGTGAACATTCAGGACCCAGCTGATGTTGCGAAGGCGCAGGCCTTGCAGGCCAAGCTTGCGGTGAAGCAGGCACAAAAAGGGACCTTCATTCAGCCCAACCAATGGAATAAGGAGCAAATGCTTGCCCTGCGCGCCGACTACAACAACGAGCGCAACGAGAAGGGGATCCAGTCGGAGGCCTTGTATGGGCGGAAGGGAGTCGTTTCTCCTGAGCAGAACAATATGGGAGTCGCCGTTGGCATTGGTGGACTTCCCAAAGAGGGAGCGGTTTACCTCTTCTACACACCCACATCAACGGACCCACAGACACTCACCCTTAAAGATGTTCCTAATGGTGATAATGCCTTCTGGTCGTTGACTGTGTACGACAAGGAGGGCTTCCCCACGGGTGAGCCGTTCAATTTGAACAGTGCCTTTGCGAAAATGAATGACCAAGGTGAGGTTGTTGTTCACTTTGGTGGTGATAAAAACCAAGACAACTATCTTGCAATCTATCCAGGATGGAATGCCACCTTGCGCATCTACAAACCCAAGCCTGCCTATTTCGACGGCAGTTGGGAGCGGCCTGAATTGAAGTTAGCTCAGTAGCGGGCTGGTTTCGTTTTGGTTGAGGGCCCCTCTTGATAGGGCCCTCAGCATCAGGACTTGAATGTTGCTGATCGGTCGCGCAGGCTTGCAGTGAAGGCGACAACACAGATGCCCCAGATCACTCCTTTCACGATGATCCCACTAACGTCTTCAATCGGGTGATCAGGCCTAAAGGTAGCGCCTCTGAAGTAGGCCTCCAGATGAGCAAAGAAGGGGACAAACATTCCGCCTGCGCTGTATCCCCATGCCCCAGCGAGATACATGGAGGATTGGCTTCGTTTGGCCGTGCAGGCCGCGGCAGCCAGAAGTAACAAAATGCCTGAGCCATAGTCCTCAAGCATCGTTGTGGCGTTGATGGCGAAATAGTCGAGGCCTCGACGTGCAGTCTCGCCAAGGATGAAGATAGCTCCCATGGCATAGGCCATTGCTTGGGTTCCTTTCATGATGAAGAGAAGTACTTCTTAGGCTCAGTTTGCTCGCGCTGAACAGTTTGCGCTGGTCTTGTTTGGGAAAACTTGCGATTTTTGTCTGCACTGGTTGAGCTGCACAGATTGAACAGATGGAACAACAGAGCTTTCCTTTTAAACCATTGCCCGAATGGGATCATGATTAAACGTTCCTTGACTGACGCCTCTGGAAGTTGTCCCTAGCTTCCAAATAGTGAATTCTGTCTTCGGATGACCATGACGCGTCGGCTGAGTCCGGTTTTCAAAGGACTCTCCACTGTCACCCTTGCTGCTTTGCTCGCTGTGGGCTGTTCCAGTAAGTCTGGTGGAGGCAATCAGTCTTTGAACAAAGGCAGCGGTGATGTCCCTAAGGGGTATACATCGCCTATTCCGAAGGAGCTGATGACGCCGGATACGGTGAAAACCAGTGCCGGTACGTTCAACTTCTTTGATGGCATGCCCGATGCGGCCACTGCCAAGGCCAGCTTCGACAACCTCAAGTTCATCAGGGCTTATGAGACGTTCCTTACCTTGATGCCCGCGGCCAGCATCGAGATGTTGCGGGCTGGGCATGCCTCTCAGGGAGTGACGGATCACACCAAGGTCATGTTGATGGCCCCACTGAATTCCAACCCCCTCTTTCTCACGGGTAACACCGATACGGTGTATGGGTCTACCTTCTTCAATTTGAAGAATACAGGGCCGTTGGTGATCGAGATTCCGGCAGGTCTTGGTCCTGGCACCATCAATGATGCATTCTTCCGCTTCGTGGCTGATACCGGGGCTCCCGGGCCGGACAAGGGCAAAGGTGGTAAATATCTGATCCTCGGCCCTGACGATAAGGAGCCTGAGAATACCGATGGTTATTTCGTTTTTCGCTCTCCCAGTTACTCCAACTGGTTGATTTTAAGAGCTTTTCTCGATGATGAGGGTAAGCCAGATCAGGCTGTTGCGAACTATAAGAAAGGCCTAAGGCTCTACCCGCTTTCGCAGAAAGATGACCCTCCAGCAATGACCTTTATTCAAGGAGGTGAAGGTGTATTTAATACGGTTCATGCGAATAATTTCCACTTCTTTGAAGAGCTTGACACTGTGATTCAGCGGGAGCCGATCAACTTGCTTGATCCTGAATTAAGAGGTTTGGCGTCATCGATTGGTCTGGAAAAAGGCAAGCCTTTTGCACCCAGCGCACAGGATCGAGAACTCCTGGAGGAGGCGGTACAGGTGGGAGTGGCTTATGTGCGCGCTGACATGGGCAAACCCCGCAACCCCGAGGTTTATTTCTACGAAGGTAAGCAGTGGTTCACACCGTTTGGTGGTGGGAGCTACGAATGGTTGATTGATGGCGGTAAAGGAGGTCGGAATCTCGACGCTCGCAATAATTTCTTCTGGGGATACACCGTCAACACGCCAGCGATGGTGCTGAAGATGGTGGGTGTTGGCTCCCAGTACGGGGTGGTGGCTACAGATTCCACTGGCGCCTATCTCGATGGCAGCAAGACCTACAAATTAACGGTTGAGGCCGATGTTCCGGCGAGGGATTTCTGGTCGATGGTTGTTTATGACCCTCAGACCCGGTCTGAGCTGCAGACCGATCAGCTTCTTCCCAGCAAGAACAGCAAGCGCAATCAAGACATGGTTGTGAATGCTGACGGAACCACTGATCTCTATTTCGGCCCCTCAGCGCCGAAAGGTATGGAAGCGAATTGGATTCAAACGGTTCCTGGTAAGGGCTGGTTCGCTGTCTTCCGTCTCTATGGCCCGCTTCAACCTTGGTTCGACAAAACTTGGCAGCTCAACGACATCGAGCAGGTCAAGTGAGCCCTGTCATTCCTGAAATTTTTCCCACCTTTCGCTCTCCCATGAAACGCTTCACCCGCCTTCAGCTTGTTCTCGCTTCCGCTCTGCTCGTAGCCGGAAGTGGGGTTGTTCTCAAAGCCAACAGCCTCATTCCCAAGGGCTACAACACGCCAATCCCTGGGGATGTGTTGACGCCGGATTCGGTTCAAACCCGAATCGGCACATTCAATTATTTCGATGGTTTCCCCGATGATGAAACCATGCGCAAGGCACGCCGTCAGGTCGACCTTGGTCGTGGTGTTCAGACATTCCTGAACTTCATTCCTGCAGCATCCCTCGAGATGCTCTACGTCGGTCACCGTGATGGCTATGGCTTGAAGCCGAATCGAGACATCGGGTTGTTCGAAGAGCTGATGAGCTCCACATCCCTCTGGCTCACTGGGAACACCGACACGGTGTACGCCTCAGCCTTTTTGGATCTCAGTGAAGGTCCTGTTGTGGTTGAAGTTCCCCCGGGTACAGGGCCTGGAACTGTCAATGATGCCTTCTTCCGTTTTGTTGTTGATATGGGCGGCCCTGGTCCAGATAAAGGCAAGGGCGGCAAGTATTTGATCCTTGGCCCTGGTCAGGAAGCTCCGGCTAGCACGGAGGGCTATTTCGTGGCCAGAACCCCGAGCAAGATCAACTGGCTGATCCTTCGGGGCTTCCTCGATCAGCAAGGCAAGCCCGATACAGCAAAAGCGGCATTCATGAATGGCCTCAAGGTGTATCGCTTCGCTGAAAGGAACAACCCTCCTGCCAACACGTTCACGAACCTTACCGGTTCAGACGTGAACACGATCCATGCCAATGACTTCAAGTTCTACGAAGAACTCAATGATGTGATCCAGCGTGAGCCCTCGGAGGTGTTCTCTCCTGAACTCCTGGGGATGGCTTCAGCAATCGGTATTCAGAAAGGGAAGCTGTTTAAGCCATCGAAGGAACAAAAAGCACTGCTGACTGAAGCAGTTGCCATCGGTAATGCCACGGCACGTTCGATTCTGTTTGCTCCGCAGGATCCCAAGGCCTATATCTATCCCGGTAAAGCCGGCTACTGGCAAACCGGCTTCCCAGGCGGAAACCATGACTATGTCGTTAATGGCGGCAAAGGTGGGCGTGACATGGATGGACGCAGCCTGTTCTTCTATCTCGCCACAGTGAATACTCCGGCGATGGTGCTGGAACTTCCTGGTGTGGGTTCGCAGTACGCCTTCAGTTCTCGGGACAGTAGTGGTGCCTATCTGGATGGTTCCAAAAACTACAAACTCAACATTCCTGCCAATCCCCCTGCGAAGAGGTTCTGGTCGTTTGTTGTTTACGACCCGCAAACCCGCTCCATGTTGCAGAGCAAGGAAATGCCCTACCCCAGCAAAAACAACAAGCGCAATCCCGAGATGGCCAAGAATGCCGACGGCAGCATTGATCTGTATTTCGGCCCTGAAGCCCCTGCTGGGAAAGAGGCCAACTGGGTGAAGACGGTCCCAGGAAAGGGTTGGTTCGGCATCTTCCGTCTTTACGGCCCAGGTCAGGAGTGGTTTGACCGCTCCTGGAAGCTGGGAGCGATTGAAAAAACCTGACCATGGCAGGCATGGCTCTCCACTGACGTCATGCTCACGCTCTGACTGTTTCGCACACTTATCCAACGCAATGTCCTATGGCTCGATCTGTTGATGTGGTTGTGGTTGGCGGTGGTTTCGCCGGAATCACAGCAGCCCGTGATCTGCAAAAACGGGGTTTCAATGTGCTCGTCTTGGAAGCGCGTGACCGCTTGGGTGGGCGCACCTGGAGTGCCGATCGCAATGGCTTTCATGTCGAGCTTGGCGGCACCTGGGTGCATTGGACCCAACCCTTCGTATGGGCCGAGAAGGTGCGTTATGGCCTCGAGGTGCAGGAGACTCCAGGCTGTGTTGCTGAGCGGGTGGCGATCAAGATTGACGGCCAGGTTCAGGAGCTGCAGGAGGCGCAGTTGGGTGAATTCGTGGAGGGTTTTGAACGCTTTTTCGCTGAAGCGAAGGGCGTTTGGGAGCGTCCCTACGACGTGCACCATTGCTGGGATGCGGTGTGTGAACGTGATGGCCTGACCGTTGCTGATCGTCTGAACGCACTTGATCTCACGCCCCTGCAGCGCACCAGCATTGGCGGATTTCTGGAGATCCTCTGCATGAATCAACCGCAGAATGGCTCCTATGTGGAGATGATGCGCTGCTGGTCGCTCACCGGTTGGAATTACGAGCTGTTCAACGACACCGCCGCCCGTTACAAGTTCACGCATGGCACGGGTGCTCTGGTGGAGGCGATGGTTGCTGACGGTGGGTTTGATGTGGCCTTGAATACGCCTGTCAGATCCGTTCAGCAATCCAGTGAGGGCGTTTGTGTCACCACAGAGTCGGGGGAACAGGTGATGGCCAAACGCGCCGTGGTGACCATTCCGTTGAATGTGCTGCACAGCGTGGAGTTTGAACCACCTCTTTCTGATGTGAAGTTGGAAGCCTCCCGGCTTAAGCACGTTGGCGGTGGATACAAAGTGTTTTTTGAAGTGGAAGGTGATCCTGGTGCGGTGATGACCTTGTCGCGTTCCACTGATTCACCGCTCATCGGCAGCTTTACCTACAAACGAGGAGAACAGCACTCCGTGCTGGCTGGTTTCAGTCTGGAACCTGGAGCTCTGGACAAGTCGGTTCAGGAGTGGCAAGTGGTGCTGGAGGAGTTCATCCCCGGCGTGCAGTTGCTGTCCACCTTTGGTCACGACTGGGGAGCAGATAATCTGTCCCAAGGGAGTTGGGCGACCTACCGGCCAGGAACAATTGCTCGTTTTTCAGACGAGCTGCCGCGTCAGGAAGGCCATGTCTTCTTTGCCTCTGGCGACCATGCCCAGGGATGGCGCGGATTCATTGAAGGAGCCATTGCCAGTGGCTCCCGCACGGCTGTGACGGTGGCTGAATCAATCAAATAGCCAGCGCAGGCCTAGGTTCACGCCGCTTTGATCAACGCTGTAGGAGTTGCCACCGCCTCCGGCGTAATCGAGGCCGAAATACTTGTAGGAAAGAGAGATCTGAGCTGAGTTCCCCAGGGCATAGGCAATGCCTGCCTGGGCGGTTCCACTCAGATCCTGCTCTCCGCTCAGACCGAATCCGCCTGCATCGAGGTAGGCAAAGGCTTGCCAGTCTTCACTGATGGCATAGGTGCCAAAGACACCAATCAGTGGTTGCGCCCAGGTGTTGCCGTAACTTTCACTTGAGGATTTCTTCAGCTCACGGGTTAGCTCTCTGTTGACGCGTCGTCCCTCTACGGAGAGGGTTGATTCGTTGTTCAGCGTGAAGTTGGTGCGAATGTTGGCATCGATGATTCGGGCTCCCACCAGGCCAATGAAACTGCTGCTGCCTTTCTCCATTCGTGGTTTTTGAATCGCTCCTCCCCGGTACCGGAAGGCCAGATCGACGACTGTTTGATTGGCATCAACCTCCAAATCCAGATCGCCTTCGACGCGCAGAGTGCGTTTTCGAAGGCGACTCGGAAGATCCAGTCGGTTGCGTAAGGGGTTGCTGGTTTCGTTGTAGAAGGAAGCAGATTGGCTGTCTGACAGGCTGCCGTGGTACACACCGGCCATGAATCCGATGCGGCCGTACTCCACCTGGGCTTTAAAGGTGAGTGCCTCATCCAGTGTGTTGATGACATCCGACAGTGGAAGCGCTGAGTTCGTTCTGTTGCCATTCACCTCTGTGGTTGTGTAGGTGGTGGGCACCAAGAAGGCGTAGAGATCGAGATACACCCGCCAAGCATCTTCAAGATTCTGCTCTTCATCGCTCTCTTCACCGCTCTCCTCGTCGATGCTCTGGCTCAGGACCAATGGCGCCATGGGCATCGAGCCGATCTCCGACTCTTGCGTTGGTGAGGGCATTGGCGCTGGCATGGGCTCAGCAGCAGCGCGCAATTCAGGGATTGCAATCAATGCAATTAGAGGAAGTATGAATCTGCGCATCAACTCAAAATTACAGGTCTTAACTTAGGGATTCCTGGCAAGAGCGGCCTGCTCCGGTGATCCCGTTTGTGCAGACTATGGTGCTGTACGACCCATTCCTTGAGGCCATTGATCTAGAACTCGCCGTACTTACAAAACGATCGTGATGGCGGCATTGAAGGTTTTGGCGTTCTCGCCTCTCTGCTGGCTCGTGGCAGGAGCGTTGCTGGGTCCTTCTGTCAGCGCACAGGTCACTGACCAGCCTCTCGTCGCCGATCCGGCGGATTTTGATTTCACTCCCCTGCTTCTGACCGAAGCAACCATTGCTCAGAATGGTGCGGATCAGTCTCAGTCTGGTACAGGAAATGAGCCTGTCTCTGTGACGCCTGGAGAATCGAAGGCGAAGGAAGAAGGGTCTCTCGCCAAGGCAGCGCAGAATCCAATTGCGAGCTTGATCAGTCTTCCGATTCAATGGAATTCCACGCCTTCAACCCAGTGGGCTCCAAATGTCACAATCCCATCTCCTGATCCTTCTCTTCCCCCCTATCGCACCAACTTCAAGGCGAATCAAACGCAAAATGTTGTCAATGTGCAGCCTGTCATTCCCTTCAAGGTGAGTGAGGGGTTGACGCTGGTGACACGCACGATTGTTCCCTTCATCTCTCAGCCATGGGCTCGGGGTACATCCATTCAGTCATTGGGGGATATCAATCCCTCTGTCTTCTTCGTGCCAACCCTGAAGGGTAATTTCACCGTTGGCGTTGGGCCAACGATGGTGATTCCATCGGCAACTGACAATCGCCTTAGCTCGAAGCGTTGGAGTGCGGGGCCGACAGGTGTTCTTGTTTATACAAAGGGGCCAATTGTTGCCGGTGGTTTGATCAATAATATTTGGTCGTTTTCAGGAGAAGCTGGTCGCGATGTGAATAAGATGTTGATTCAACCTTTTCTGAATTACAACCTACCGAAGGGTTGGTACCTCACCAGCTCTCCCATCATTACTGCCAACTGGAATCAAGCTGAAAACAAAGGTTGGACTGTTCCGGTCGGGGCTGGTGTTGGTCGTGTTTTCGTTTTAGGGACGCAACCTGTGAATGCATCGCTGAGTGCCTATTACAATGCAGTCAAGCCTGAGGTAGCTGGACAAACTCTCATTGGAGATTGGACATTCCGCGCTCAGGTTCAATTCCTTTTCCCAGCGGGAGGGTGATCAAGTTGCATTCTCTTGCAATGTTTGCCTAGGGTTTTCATGGAAGAGATTTTGATAGGCCCTGGCGAAATGTCCGCGACTATAAAAATTAAAATGTTTAGCGATATCTGAAACGCTCTGAAGTGAAGCCTCGGCTCTTGCTTCTTTGTTGCGCAGCATCCAATTCGCTTGTTCGAGGCGGATGGTTTTGAAGAGCTCCATTGGACCCATGTCGAAGGTGTCTTTTGTGCCTTGGATTAGAGTACGTCTTGAGCAAAAAAGTTGTTTGCTGATGTCGTCTAGTCTTAGGTTTTCATTTCCACGATCAAATCCAAGTTGGATGAAATTTTTAACAAGTAATTGGCGTTGAGTTAGTGCAAGTGGATGATAGTTAGTATCTTTTGTGCTCGCAAGTGAGTCAAGAAAATGGCTGATTATTGAATTTCCGGTTTGTTGTGGATTGGATAGATTTGATGCTGTATTGTTGATTGACTGCTGAAGCAAGATTTTGAGTTTATGATGTTGGCTTGGGCCGATTTGAGCACTGTTGCAAAGTAGGAATTGTTCTCTTAGTTGTTCTGCATCGCATTGCTTTAGAATGGAATTGATTCTGTTGGCTGACGTGATTACGAAATAAGTTGTTGAATTTGCTGTAAGTTGAAAATGTGACTCCTTTAGGTTTGCTTTGAATCCGTTAATTGAGTATTTGGGTACGGCTACGGCATGTGTTTTGTGGTCGTCGGCCACTCCTGATGATTCCAGGCAGAAGCTCATGAAATCGGGCCCGCGATCTCCATTCAGCAGCAAGCATTGATTGCTGCTGATTTCAAGAATGGTGATCGAATTGAAATTGGTGCAACTGATTCGGCCCGCTAATCGCCCTTGGCTCAGTTGAATTGCCTCATAGGCTTTGCCGAGGCGCTTCAAGTGGGAGGCCAGTTCGCTTGCTGATCGGAAGGAGGCAGACCAGGCAAACGATTGATGTCGCGGGAAGCCTATGGCCTTCGCGATCTGTCCCTTACGGCTCATTTGCTCGCCGTTTGTTAGATTTATGCATAATTTATCTACTTTTAAGCCTGCTCTCCGGCTGGAGTGTCAATTTTTTGAATGCACCCTTTCCAGCGTTGTTCCGATCAGCTTGTTGCCGGGGGATGCATCAGGCCTTCGGTCCTGATCCAGGCGCTCCGTCTCTATGAGCCCCACTGGCGTTGTGGGTTGAATGGTGTGATCCCCGTTCTCTCTGGATTGGTGCTCGAGCCTTTGGCATGGCTCCAGGCTGCACTGTATGCCAGGCGATTAGCGCAGATTCAGCCTCCGAATGATCCTGTTGTTGTGATCGGACATTGGCGCAGTGGTACCACCTACCTGCATCAGCTGCTGGCGTCGGATCCGGCTGCGGCCACGGCGAGGAATGCGTTCACTGTGGCTCCGCAGGTGGCCCTCCTTTTGAAGCCTTTGATCGTGGGCTTCTTGAATCGGGTCATGAGCGTGCATCGTCCAATCGATGCGGTGCCTTGGTCGGCGCTGGATCCACAGGAGGACGAACTCGGTTTGGTCCGACTCACGTTGGACACCAACATGGCCGGAGTGGCGTTCCCACGTTGTTACCCCAGGTGTTTTCGCCGTTATGTGCTGGCCTCCACGGCAGCCTTCAAGCGTGAGCTTGCGCGGTTCACCAAGCTCACCTGGCTGCATGACGGGGCTGGGAAGACCCATCTCGTGATTAAAAATTCAGCCCATACAGCGCGTGTTCCCTTGCTCTTGCAGTTGTATCCCAATGCTCGTTTTGTGTTGCTCAAGCGCGATCCAATCGCGTCGATTCGCTCCCTGGTGCAGGTGAAGCAGCGCTTGGGGGGGCTGATGGGGTTTCAGGCTGTGCCTGATCAGGTGCAACAGGTTGAGGAAACCGTGGCCGCCCACGCCGAGCTGATGGCCGCCTTTGAGGCGTCCCGCGCGCAGATCCCTCCTGGGCAGTTGGTGGAGGTGGCCTACACCGATCTGATGGCATCACCCATCACAACCGTTGAGAGGATTTATCGAGACCTTGGAATCGCTGGCTGGCAGCAGGCCCGATCTTCAATTCAGGCGCGAGTGGCCCAGGCGGTGAACTATCGCCCCTCCCCCGTGCAGTTGAATCCCGCGGCGGAGCAGCGGTTGCAGGAGCTGATCGCCCAACAACCGCCGCATTCCTGAACAGTTATTGACCAAAGGCCACTTGGCACGCGGCGTTCAGCAGTTGTGCTTCATGGGCATCACGAGGTGAGGCGCCGTTGAATGTCCCCTGGCGGCAGTCGGCACTGAAGCGCAGCGTGCTTCTCCCGTCATTCACCTCAAAGGTCACCACATCGCCCGTAGCGGTCACGCTTGGGTAATAGAGGTAATAGTCGGAGTCGGGAACTTCGATGTAGCTCACCTCATTGCTTTGCGCTGATGTCACGAGGCTGTTGATCACGCCAAAGGTGGCCAGGCCAGCCAGGCCCCACGCTGCAGCCTGACCGGGGTACCACCCCCAGTTGTTGTAGTAGGAGCTTCCGTACCATCCATAACTCCAGGGTCGGCTGCTGGTCCAATTGTTGTTGCTGTACCAACCATTGCCATAGCGATCCCAGTTGTTGACCACATCACGGCGGGTATCGGCCCTTGTATCGACGCGATCCGTGCGGTTGTTCTGGCGGCTGCTGGTGCGGTCCGTCCGACCCTGCTGGCGGGCATCGATGTTGCTGCCGCGAGTGGTCTGGCGGTTATCGCGGTTGCCCTGACGAGTGTTTTGGCGGTTGCCGCGGGTGGTTTGACGGGTGGTCTGACGACTGCCGCTGTAAGAGCTGAAGCCCGTTCGACCGCTGCTGCGTGATCCACCGCCTCTGGAACCACCGCCTCGGGATCCACCGCCGCGGCGCTGGGCCAGGAGCTGTTCCTGCGAGGATTCCTGGCGGATGGTGTCGTGGCTGGAGAGAGCGGCCAGGCTGGCCGCGGGCTGCAGGGAGAGGAGCAGGCCGAGGCATCCTGCGATCCGTCGTGTGCAGCGGTTCTTGATGGGGGGTGTCATTGCTTGATGGCCTCCTTGAGGCGATCACAACCGTTGTCAAAACAGGCCACAGCCACGCGTCCGTTGGGACCGAAGGCCATGCCCACTCGGGTTCGGCCCTGTATGGCATCACCGCTGTTGATCAGAACGTCGGCCAGGAACGAGGGGTTCTTCACGCAGAAGGCCTCATCGTTAAAGCACAACTCCTCTGTTTTGAAGTTGATCAACGCGTTCTTCACCGAGATCCAGGGCTTGGCGTTGCTTCCCCGGCCTTCAATGCGCACGTAGGGATCTTCGATCACGCGATAGCTCACGGTGCGCGAGCCGAACTGATGGCGATATTCGGTGCTGTCGTCAACGTCGACTGCCTGCACGCGACAGCTAAAGGATCGATCGCCGGTTCTGCAGGTGGTGTTCAGGCTGTAAAGCTCTTCGGCTTTCATCACGGGGGTGCTGAGACTGCCAAGCAGGACTGTCAGGCCTGCCAGCACCGCAGCGCGACGCTGATTGGGCATGGGTGTGGGGGGGGGTGGAGGTGTTAACGCCTCCATGACGTCACCATGACAATCGATCCTGTTGATGGCAGCAGTTCTGCACAGGTGGGATCAATGCGCCTGGCGGCGGTACGTTGGCGCCCAGACGTCAACAAGGTTGTGGTCCAGTCCTTTGCCCTTGCAGTGGTGTTGTCTTTGCTGGTGCCGACGCCAGCGCGAGCGGTGGATGACTGCGGCCTGATCAAGCGGTTGATGAACACGCTTGGCGCTTCGATGGCGCGCAACCGCATGCTGATCGCTTCGTCTCAGGCTTCAGGGGAAAATCCGCAGCAGGCTGAGGAGGCCAGTGCGCTCCTGGCGCGCCAATCCAAGGATTTTCGCGAGCTGCGGGAGGATTATGTGCGCAATCAATGCGGTAATGACTGGGATTGATTCACGGCAGCCTTCGCGCCGTCAGCGTCTGCATGAATTGCTGCTGGCCTTGATCGCCCGGGAGGACGACCTCGAGCTCATGGATGGAGAAGGGCCTGCAGGACTGGCTGGCTCGGCAACAGGTGAAGGTGCCGTTGTGGCGGCCCGCTGGTTGGAGCGCAACCAGCGGGTGTTTCAGAAGTATCAGGCTCTGGTGCGCACGGCAGTCACCCTCGACGCGCTGCTCGATGATGAGCAGCGGTCGGATTCTTCTGAGGCCTAGGCCCGCCACGGTCTTGAGGCTGCAGTTGGCCATCCCCTGGCTTGTCTGGCAATGTCTGGCAATCTGGGGCGACTTTCCGCCGTCCCATGGCTCCCCTTGGTCTGTCTGCCCTGCGCTCGCTCCTGCGCCGCAGTTCCCGGCCGCAGGCCTGGACGCCGCCTGAGGCCAGTTGGAGCCGGCCGTTCGGTTTGGGCTGGGATCAGCCCTACACGGTGCGTTACGCCAGCAATCTTGATGACGGCCCATGGCACGGCATGCCCCTCGGGGGCTTTGGTGCTGGCTGCATCGGCCGCAGCTCCCGCGGTGACTTCAACCTCTGGCACCTCGATGGTGGAGAGCACTGGTATGGCACGATCCCCGACTGCCAATTCGCCCTGTTCGAAAGCAACGGCAGCAGCAAACGGGCCCACGCTTTGGCCGTGAAGCCCGAGGCGGATGCCTCACGCCCCAACAGCGGTGAGCCCCTGGCTGCCTGGGATTGGTATCCCGCCAGCACGCCTGAGCTCAGCACCGGCACCTATGCCGCCCGCTATCCCCTGAGCTGGACCCGTTATGAGGGCGTGTACGACGCCGAGGTGAGCTGCGAGGCCTTCAGCCCAATCCTTCCAGGCGACTACCAACGCACCAGTTATCCGGTGGCCGTGTTCCGCTGGACCCTGCGCAATCCCACCGATCAACCGTTGGATCTGTCGTTGCTGCTGACTTGGCGCAACACCGTGGGATGGTTTTTCAACACCGACCCCTCGGCAGAGGTGCACTTCCGCGACGACGGCAGCCCTGAGCACAACTACGCGCCGGCGATCGGCCAGGGCGAAGGACAGCGCAACCGTTGGTTGGATCAAGAGGGTGTGCGCGGCATCGTGCTGGAGGGCCAGCGCAGTGAGCCCATCGGCGAGGGGCAGGGGCAGTGGTGTCTGGCGGTGCCGGACACGCTGGAGGGCGTTGAAGTAATGCGCTGCAGCCGCTGGGACCCCACGGGCGATGGCCAGGAGCTCTGGCAACCGTTCGCTGCGGAGGGCCGCATTCCCAACAGCAACAACGACCGCTCCAGCCGTGCGGGTGAGCAGGCCAGTGCAGCGATCGCCCTCACGTTCACCCTGGCTCCCGGGGAATCCCGCGACATCCCGATTGTGATGAGCTGGGATCTGCCGGTCACCGCCTTCGCGACTGGTGTGCGTGATCTGCGCCGCTACACCGACTTTTTTGGAGCCGATGGTTGCAATGCTGCGGCGTTGGCAACGGAAGCGCTGCGCGACTGGCGCCATTGGCGTGAGCAGATCGATGCCTGGCAGGCACCGGTGCTGGCGCGCAAGGAGCTGCCGGAAGCGTTGCGTATGGCTCTTTTCAATGAGCTTTACGACCTGGCCAGTGGCGGAAGTCTCTGGACCGCGGCATCGGGCAAGGATCCCCACGGTCGCTTCGGGGTGCTCGAGTGTCTCGACTACGCCTGGTATGAAAGTTTGGATGTGCGGCTGTATGGCTCCTTTGCCTTGCTGCAGCTCTGGCCAGAACTCGACAAGGCCGTGTTGCGCAGTTTTGCTCGAGCGATCCCGGCGGCGGATGCCACCCAGCGGCCGATCGGTTGGTATTTCACCCAGGGGCGCGGCCGCGTGGAAGCCGATCGCAAAGTGGAGGGGGCCACGCCGCATGACCTGGGGGCTCCCAATGAGGTGCCCTTTGATGCCACCAACTACACGGCGTATCAGGATTGCAATCTCTGGAAAGACCTCGCCAGTGATTTTGTGCTGCAGGTGTGGCGCACCTTCAAGCTCGCACCCACCGGCGAAGACCTCACGTTTCTGGCTGACTGCTGGCCTGCGGCAGTGCAGGCCTTGCACTACCTGAAGCGTTTTGATGTCAACAACGACGGCTTACCCGACAACGGAGGTGCTCCCGACCAGACATTCGACGACTGGCCTCTGAAGGGGGTGAGTGCTTATTGCGGGGCGTTGTGGATCGCCGCGCTTGAAGCCGCTCTGGCCATGGCCCAAAGGCTGCAGCAGGAGCTGGGGCTGGACACGGGCAGCGATCAGCACACCTTCAGCGCCTGGCTTGAGCAGTCGCGCATCAACTTTGATCGTTTGCTCTGGAATGGCGAGTACTACGACATCGATGCCGAGAGCGGCACGCCGGTGGTGATGGCCGATCAGCTCTGCGGGGACTTCTATGCCCGCCTGCTGGGGCTGGAGCCGGTGGTGAGTGAGGCCAACAGCCGCAGCACGCTCAATGCGGTGAAGGAGAGCTGCTTTGAGAAGTTCCAGGGCGGCAGCCTCGGTGTCGCCAATGGCCTGCGCCGGGATGGCACGCCCTTGGATCCCAATGGCACCCATCCGCTGGAGGTGTGGACGGGCATCAACTTCGGCATCGCCAGCTATTACCGCTTGATGGGCGAAGGGCAAACCGCAGAAGCGATCTGCTCAGCGGTGGTACATCAGGTGTATGGCGGTGGTCTGCAGTTCCGCACGCCGGAGGCGATCACAGCGGTGAACACTTTCCGGGCGTGTCACTACCTGCGGGCGATGGCGATCTGGGGGCTGTGGGCGACGCACACCGACTGGCAACGGATTCCCGGTGCTGAGAGGGGCTAGTCAGCGCAACGTCACCTGTAAGGGCCGACTGAGAGCAAGGGTTTCATGATCGTTCTGGTTGGTGTCGCTCAGCTCCAGATTGAAAAAGGAGGCGGAGTCGGCATCAAACAAAGGCCCGGCATGCCAGGTGCCCAGATGCAATTTGATGCCCTCTCCGGCTTCAATTCGCAGCAGCCAAACCGCTGAGGCATCGAGCACAGGCCCTTCGATCTCTGGCGGTGCCAGCAGCAGCCAGAAGGGGCGTGCTTCTGCGGAACTCAGGCATTGGGTGGCGTTCAGGTGACGGGTCATTGCCGTGATCCGCAGGGGTCTGCGGGGGATGCGCATTACGTAGTACCGCAGCGTCCCTGGCCCGAAGCTCAGCTCCGCGTCCTGTTCCCCGGGCGGGGTCATGTCGTCCACCTCGCGCAAGGCGGTGCCACAGGCTTCAAGGCGGGGGTCCAGCAGGGACCCCGCATGCAGGGGCTGATGTTCGATCATGGGAGCACTGTTCGCGCTTGATTCATGCTCGCGTTGCGTCGTCTGCTTTGCACACTGCTGGTTGCCGTAACGCTCTTGCTGCTCACCCCCATGGCCGTGAGCGCGCAGGTGCATGAACACCAGGATGAAAACGGTGCACCGATGCTGCGCAGCCTCGAAAGCCTGCGAGATCTGGATTACCAGAGTTGGCAGGCGGTGGCTTATCGCACCGGCAAGCCGGGTAACCCTGTGGTGCTGCGCATCGTGGGCTACCCCGGCAAACTCCGCCTCGAACACCCTTCCCCCCTGCTCGTGCAGGCCGGCGTGAAGGAGTGGCAGCTCGACGACATCACTCTTGAGAATCCCGTTCTGGCCAGTGATGGCCGGGAGGCGGCCGCTGAGTTCGCCCTCGACCCCCTGCTCAACGATCTCAGCAACAACCGCCCGCTGCGCTTGTACCTTCCCGGTGTGTTCAACGAAATGCCTGTTCCCCCCTATGTGGTGGGGGAGTGGCGTGAGGTGCAGACGGAGCCTCTCAGTTCATGAGGGCGGTCGCTGACGCTGAGCAGCACTGGATTCCCTGGATGCGTCGGGCCTTGGCGCTGGCGGC
This sequence comes from Synechococcus sp. MEDNS5, assembly GCF_014279875.1. NCBI lineage: Bacteria > Bacillati > Cyanobacteriota > Cyanophyceae > Synechococcales > Synechococcaceae > Synechococcus > Synechococcus sp. MEDNS5. Next base: position 1,588,877 of record NZ_CP047952.1, on the reverse strand, counting down.
CTTGGCCGATGGCCACGCCAGCCCCAATCCCCTGGTGGGCGCGGTGGTGCTCGATTCCTCCGGCGCGCTGGTGGGTGAGGGGTTTCATGCCCGGGCCGGTAACCCCCATGCCGAAGTGGGGGCCTTGGCCCAGGCCGCTGATGCCGCCCGAGGCGGCACGATCATCGTCACTCTGGAGCCCTGCTGTCATCACGGCCGCACCCCTCCCTGCACGGATGCCTTGATCAAGGCAGGGATCGCTCGGGTGGTGGTGGCGCTCACCGATCCCGATCCCCGTGTTGCCGGCGGTGGTTTGCAACGGCTGCGGGATGCCGGTGTGGAGGTGATCGCCGGAGTGCTGGAGGCAGAAGCGGCCCACCAGAACCGCGCCTTCTTGCACCGCGTGCGCACCGGTCGGCCCTGGGGCCTTCTCAAGTGGGCGATGAGCCTGGATGGCCGCACGGCCTTGCCCAATGGAGCGAGCCAATGGATCAGCGGACCCAGCGCACGCACCTGGGTGCATCGTCTGCGGGCCCAGTGCGATGCCGTGATCGTCGGTGGTGGCACCGTGCGCGCCGACGATCCTCTGCTCACCAGCAGGGGCTTGCGCAGCCCCGAACCGCTGCGGGTGCTGCTTAGCCGAAGCCTGGATCTGCCTGTTCAGGCTCAGCTCTGGGATCAATCCGTCGCTCCCACCCTCTTGGTGCATGGCCAGGACGCGCCGGTGGAAGCGCAGGACCGTTTCGATGCGCTGGGGTTGCAACGGGTGGTGCTGCAGGCCTGTGATCCGGACTCTTTGCTGGCCGTCCTGGCCCAGCGGGGCTGCAACCGGGTGCTCTGGGAGTGCGGCCCGGGGCTAGCTGCTGCCGCACTGCAGCAGGCCTGTGTGCAGGAGTTGGCTGCGGTGGTGGCCCCCAAGCTGCTTGGCGGGGAGTCGGCGCGCACACCTCTGGGGCTTCTGGGTTTCCAGACCATGGACGAGGTGGTGGTTCTGCAGGGGCTGCGTCAGCAGCGCCTCGCCGACGATCTGTTGCTGCAGGCGACCCTCAGTCGCCTTTCAGATCCGTGCTGAAGCGGCCGATCAGCACGCCCATCACCACGGCCAGATACAGGGGGCCAATGATGCTTGTGGCGATGCTCAGCATCCGGGCCAGCGGCAGAACGGGATTGATGTCCCCGTAGCCCACAGTGGTGAGACACACGAAGGCGTAGTAGTTGATCTCAGCAAACGAGCTGCTCACCATCAGCACGCTGTCGGAGCTGAGTTCCATCATTGAGGCCATGGTCAGCGGCCTGAAGCTGCCGTGCTGAATCGTTTCCACTGCCCCCATCACCAGGCCGGCGGTGAGGCCCAGATGCAGGTATCCCGCGGCGGCCCCCATCAGCACCCGTTCGTTCACCTTGGTTTCGCTGGCCAGGGCCCGCACCAGCCGAATCACACTCCAGCCCACCAGTAGGCACCAGCTGGTGACCAGGGGGATGCCGCTGCTCTCCAGCTTCACCGGTGTAATCAGCCACATCCACTGCGACACCACCGCGAACAGCCCCAGCGCTTGATAAAGCCGGTCGCTCCAGGGGTGGGCGTTGCCGCTGGTGCCCAGCACCCGCGTGAACCAGAGAGCGATCAGCGAGTAGCAGGGAGCGCCGAGCCAGTTCAGTGGCGGAAACGCAAAACTGATTAGCACCAGCAGGGTAAGAGCCAGCAGCACCCTGTAATCCCTTTGGCCGGGGCCATTGCGTTGTTGCAGAAGAAAAGACGGAAAGCTCGGCACGTTCGGCGTCGGTCTTCTGGAAGTCTCACCACAGCGCAGGCGTTTGTCTTCAACGTCGATCGGGATTGTGTTGCTCTAAGCGTTCTTCGATCTCACGATCACCGGAGTAACGCCCGATCAGCACCCCCATCACCACGGCCAGGTAGAGCGGTCCGGCAATGCCTGTGCTCACGGCCAGCATCCTGGCGAGGGGAAGCTCGGGGTTGATGTCTCCAAAACCAACGGTGGTGAGGCAGATGAAGGCGAAGTAATTGATCTGGGCAAACACCGGCGCTGAGACGAGCACCGTGTTGTTCTGGCCTGCAGCATCCGTGAGCGGGATGTCGAGGGGCTCGAAGCTGCCTGGCTGGATGGTTTCCACGCCGCTCATCACCAGCCCAGCCGTGAGCCCCAGCAGCAGATAGCCCGCGGCTGCTCCCATCAGCATGCCTGCAGTCACCCGTCGTTCGCTGGCCAAGCGTTCCACCAGGCGGATCACGCTCCAGCCCACCAGCACACTCCAGCTCAACACCAGCGGCACGCCACTGCTCTCCCAGCGCACCGGGGTGAGCAGCCATAGCAGCTGGGCCAACAGCGCCACGATTCCAAGCGCTTGATACAGACGATCCTGCAGGCTGAGTACCTGCTTGCGGATCATCACCAATTGGGTGAGCAGCAGGGCGATCAGGGCATACCCGAGGCTTCCCAGCCAGGTGACCCTGGGAAACGCGAAGCTGGCCAGCACCAGCAGGCAGAGTCCCAACAGCAATTCATAAAGTCGTTCCCTGCGTCGCTTGCTCCGCCATTCCGATCGCATCGTGCCTGGGGTTACTCAGGTCGAGAATGGCTCGAATCGCGTGTGTAGGCGAGCCTCTGTCGCTCATCCCTCGTTCGGTTCTCCCCCCCACTCGGATGAACGCTCATCCAATGTGAGCCTTAGTTTGGTTGCATCATCGGGACCCGAAACATGCCGATCCGCGAGGACGACAATCGCCCCAACCGTCGCTTTGGAATTATCAACCTTGTGTTGATCGGCTTCGGGGTGCTTCTGCTGGTCAGCAGTTTCCTGCCCAATCAGGGCATGCAGCAGGTCCCCCGGGTTCCCTATTCCCTGTTCATCGATCAGGTGAACGATGGCGCTGTGAAGCGCGCATACATCACCCAGGATCAGATCCGCTACGAGCTGGCCGAAGCCGAGGAGGGTGCTCCTTCCGTGCTGGCGACCACGCCGATTTTCGACATGGATCTCCCTCAGCGCCTGGAGACCAAGGGCGTGGAATTCGCAGCGGCACCGCCGAAGAAACCCAACATCTTCACCACGATCCTCAGCTGGGTGGTTCCCCCGCTGATCTTCATCCTGGTGCTGCAGTTTTTCGCCCGCCGTTCCATGGGCGCAGGTGGAGCTCAGGGAGCGCTCAACTTCACCAAGAGCAAAGCCAAGGTGTACGTGCCGGATGAGCAATCCCGGGTGACCTTCGGCGATGTGGCTGGCGTGGATGAGGCCAAGGATGAGCTCACTGAAATCGTCGATTTCCTCAAGACCCCCGAGCGTTATGCGGAGATCGGGGCACGGATTCCGAAGGGTGTGTTGTTGGTTGGTCCTCCAGGAACGGGCAAAACGCTGCTGTCGAAAGCCGTCGCTGGCGAAGCCGGTGTGCCCTTCTTCATCATCAGCGGCTCGGAATTCGTTGAGCTCTTCGTGGGCGCTGGCGCGGCCCGGGTGCGTGATCTATTCGAGCAGGCCAAAAAGAACGCACCCTGCATCATCTTCATCGATGAGCTGGATGCGATTGGTAAGAGTCGCTCAGGCTCGATGGGCGTTGTCGGTGGCAACGACGAGCGGGAGCAGACCCTCAACCAGCTGCTCACAGAAATGGATGGCTTCGCCTCCAAAGACAAGCCTGTAATCGTGCTGGCTGCCACCAATCAGCCGGAGGTTCTTGATGCGGCACTGCTGCGTCCCGGACGTTTTGACCGCCAGGTGCTCGTGGATCGCCCGGATCTGTCCGGTCGTAAAACGATTCTCGAGATCTACGCCAAAAAGGTGAAGCTGGCTGAGGGTGTCGATCTCGACCGCATCGCCCAGGCCACCAGTGGATTCGCCGGTGCTGATCTGGCCAACTTGGTGAATGAAGCTGCCTTGTTGGCAGCTCGCAATAAGCAGACGTCTGTACAGCAAGGGGATCTCAATGAGGCGATCGAGCGCGTCGTCGCTGGTCTTGAGAAGAAGAGCAGGGTGCTGCAAGACGATGAGAAGAAAGTTGTGGCGTACCACGAGGTCGGTCACGCCATCGTTGGCCATTTGATGCCAGGCGGCAGCAAGGTGGCCAAAATCTCCATCGTTCCCCGCGGCATGAGCGCGTTGGGCTACACCCTTCAACTCCCTACTGAAGAGCGTTTCCTCAATTCCCGCGAAGATCTGGAAGGACAGATCGCCACCTTGCTGGGTGGCCGATCAGCCGAGGAAATTGTGTTCGGCAAAATCACCACCGGAGCGGCCAACGACCTCCAGCGGGCGACGGATATCGCCGAGCAGATGGTGGGCACCTACGGCATGAGTGACACCCTCGGACCTCTGGCTTACGACAAGCAGGGTGGCGGACGCTTCCTCGGCGGTGGCAACAACCCTCGCCGTACGGTGAGCGATGCCACAGCGCAGGCGATCGATCGGGAAGTTCGGGCCCTGGTGGATAACGCTCATGAGCAGGCCCTGGCGATCCTTCGTCAGAACATGGCTCTTCTCGAAACCATCGCTCAGAAGATCCTTGAGAAGGAAGTGATCGAAGGCGACGACCTCAAGGAGATGCTGGCTGCCTGCGTGTTGCCAGAGGCCGTTGCGGCCTGAGGCTTGACGGATCCACCACTTGTCCCTGATAACAACTGTTTGAAGTCCAGCCATGGCGTTCGCTACCACCAGTGTCGCCGCCGTTCTCATTGCGATGAGCGGCAGCGACTTCCTCTCGTCGGCCGATATCACTGCAGAACAGACCGCGGCGTTGCTGCAGTTGGCAACTCAGCTGAAACAAGGTGATCGTCGCATCGATCTGGGCAACCGGGTGCTCGGTCTGATCTTCACCAAAGCGTCAACGCGCACTCGGGTGAGCTTTCAGGTGGCGATGGCGCGCCTCGGCGGTCAGACCGTTGACCTCAATCCCCAGGTCACCCAACTCGGTCGTGGGGAGCCCTTGGAGGACACGGCTCGCGTGCTGAGCCGCTTTTGTGATGCGCTGGCGATCCGCACCTTCGCCCAGCAGGAATTGGCGGATTACGCCCACTGGGCTTCCATCCCGGTGATCAATGCCCTCACCGATCTGGAGCATCCCTGCCAGGCCCTCGCTGATTTCCTCACGATGCAGGAAGCTTTCGGGGATCTGCAGGGTCAGACGCTGGCCTATGTGGGTGATGGAAACAATGTGGCCCACTCGCTGATGCTCTTTGGAGCGCTGCTTGGCGTGAATGTGCGTATCGGTTGCCCGGAGGGATTTGAGCCGCTTCCCGGTGTCGTGGACCAGGCGCGCTCCCTGGCGGTGAATGGTGCCCAAATCAGCGTGATCACTGATCCAGTGGAGGCTGTGCGTGGGGCGCAGGCGCTTTACACCGATGTGTGGGCTTCCATGGGTCAGGAGCAGGAACAGGCCGAGCGCGAGCGGGCCTTTCAGGGTTTCTGCCTCAACGAGGAGCTATTGGCGGAGGCCGATCCCCGCGCCATCGTGTTGCACTGCCTGCCAGCGCACCGCGGCGAGGAGATCAGTGCCGGTGTGATGGAGGGGCCCTCAAGCCGAATCTTCGATCAGGCCGAAAACCGTTTGCATGCCCAGCAGTCCCTATTGGCGGCCCTGCTGGGCGGGCTCTGAAGGCGTGAGCGCCTCACCCGATCCGATTGTTCTGCCCGGTGGGTCCACCACCGTGGTGTTGATTCATGGCTACACCGGATCGCCTGCTGAGATGGCTCTGCTTGCCGACTCTTTGCAGCATGAGGGCTATGGGGTGGAGTGCCCCTTGCTGGCTGGGCATGGCACCTGCCTCGAGGATCTGATGCCTCTGGAGCCCGATCAATGGCTCAAGCAGCTCGAGGCTGTGGTCGATCGCTTGCAGCACCAAGGCCAGAGCGTGGTGGTGGGTGGTTTGTCGTTGGGGGCGATCCTGGCGTTGCAGGTGGCGCGGCGGCGACCCTCCATCCAAGGGGTGATCACCTATTCACCACCGGTTATCAGCGGTGATCCGCGTGCTCTAATCGCACCGCTGCTGGCCAAGGTTCTGGCTTCGGTTCCACGGCCAGCTGATGACTTCGTTGATCCCACGACCGCTGAGCGCATCTGGACCTACACCCGCTGGCCGAGTCGCTGCAGCGTGAAGGTGCTGGAGCTGATCGCCGACACCCGCCGCCAACTGGCGGAGGTGACGAAGCCCTTGCTGGTGATGGCCAGTCGTCTCGACCGGGTGATCACGCCGCGCGGGGTGAACCGTTTGCGCCAGCAGGTCAGCTCTCCGTATGTGGAGCTGCAGTGGCTAGAAAACAGCGGTCACCTGATCACCACAGACGCTGAATGGCGAACCGTGGCCGCTGTGACCGCAGAGTTCATCAGGCGTCTTGGTGATTAGTTGGTCGCTCGATCAGTCTGCTCGCGGCATCCCATCTCCACCTCATTCACGAAGAGCCGTTAGGCCCTGGCAACCGCTGTGTTGTTACTGCTTTTATGCAGCCCATTCAATTGGGGACACAATCGGGGACACAATCTGACTTGCGTCGCTGTGTTCGTTGTAAAGATCTTCAATCTCCTGGCATGCATCTTCATAAGCGGACCAACCTGTCATGCGGCGGGGGTTGGCGCGACCACGATTGTCGATGGCTTGATCAACCGTTACCCCTTCAGTTTCAGCATGCTCAAAGGCGCTCAGCAGAGGAATACGCGCTTTCAATACTTTGATATCGAACTGTTGGAGTAGTTCTGACGCTTGGTCAGCACTGGCTCCCTTGCGTGCATCAACCTTGACCAGAAGTGCGGCATACGGGACCTTGTACTTCCTTAGCATCTGAGACATCTCAACGGTCAACTCGATCGAACGGCTTTGTGTCGTTGTTGGCAGAAGAATGAAGTCAGCGCCTTCAACCAGGTTTTTAATCTCGTCATCGTTGCTGCTGGCTTGCCCATCGGTCACGACAATCTCGGCCGATCGCGTTGCCTTCGCTGCAGCTTCAATCGGAACAACTGGGCAAGGCAGCAGACCCCTTGCTCCATAAGCAGTTGCCGATCGATTGCGATCGGCGTCGACCAAAACAACACGCTTCTGTTTAAGACTCCAGCTCGCTGCAATGTGCACACTTGTGCAGGTTTTGGCGACACCACCCTTCTGGCCGAAAACAGTGACGAACATTACATATGGAACAGGTTGACTAATTCTGCTGCCTCTGATCGAGAAGGCAACGGATCCGCATCGGCAAGCCTTGCGAGTCAACACACAAAAGACCAGGTCCGACCTGGGGAGTGCGGATGGGTGCCGCAGGCCATGGAACACCGTCACCAATGAACCTCAAAGAACGGGACGAAATCCTCAGGGCTCCCCGCCTGATTCGGCTTAGGGTCTGGACAGTCTCTGCGCTCGTGATGGATCAGCAGGAACGGGACAACTGGAAGCGAATCATGGAAGCGTTGGCAGCCTCCGGTGATACGGAAAGCGCCTTCTACCGTCGGGCGAAAGCCATCAGTGAGGGAGAGCCTGATCCAATGGTGGAGATGGAGTCGCCGTCATGAGCATTGATCCCCTCGAGCGTGGACTGGAGCAGTCCTTTGAAACAGAGAAATGGGGCCGCTTCATTCGGGAGTGCAACGACCTCGAAACCCTGCGCGAAACCGCTCTTTCCTTGTTGCAGAAGCTCGCCCAGCTCAAAGCTGCCAGTTCCTGGATGGCGTCGCGGGCTTCGGAATCGGAAAACGCCAAACTCAAAATGTTGGCAGAGCTGATTCGTCAACGCACCGAGTCCGCTCCGGACGAGGAGGTGTCGTGATGCTGCGGATGTTGCGTGTTGGTGGCGCGTCTCTGGTGGCAGCGCTGGCTCTTGGTGCACCAGCACCAGCTGAAACCTGGCAGCCTCAGACGGAATCGCCGATGTGGGCGAAAACACGCGAACAGCTCACGCAGTCCGGCGATCTACCTGCGAGAACCTGGCTGTTCATGGAGGGACTTCACTCCCCTGCGCTTCGTGCTGGGGAGTATCTCGCTGATCCGACGCGCACCCGCATGGGGGTGGAGTTTGATGGCGCGCTGCTGATCCAGAAAAAAGACGCTGACAACTGGACGGTTCGTCTGGTGAGAATGCGTGCTCTCTGCAATCAGCAACGGTTGCAGCGTTTCTCTGCCCAGGGGAATTGGGTGGATTACGTCGGCCGTGATGGCACGTCTGCGAAAGCACAGTGGATCTGCAGGCTGGGGAAGCCTGGTTAAACACTTGCGCGATCCGCTTACCACCGGTACACATGTATTGACGAACATTTGCATTGCTGGTGCCCGCAGGATCCCCCGAGCCGCTCACGTCTGCTCAACAGGAGTTGTACGAATGGCTTGCTGACTACATCGGCAGTCATCACCACAGTCCCTCGATCCGTCAGATGATGCAGGCCATGGGTCTGCGCTCGCCTGCGCCGGTCCAGAGCAGGCTGCGCCACCTTCAACAGAAAGGATGGATCACCTGGCAAGAAGGCCAGGCGCGCACCCTGCAGCTGTTGGGAGGTGTCGTGTCGGGGATTCCCGTGCTGGGGGCTGTCGCTGCCGGCGGACTGGTGGAAACCTTTGATGACGTGCAGGAGCGGCTGGACCTGGCACCCGTGCTGGAAACCCGCGGTTTGTTTGCCCTCACGGTGAACGGCGACTCGATGGTGGATGCGCACATCGCCGATGGTGATGTGGTGCTGATGGAGCCCGTCACCGAGCCCTCCCGTTTGCGGGAAGGAACGATTGTGAGTGCGTTGGTGCCGGGAAGCGGAACCACCCTCAAGCATTTCCACCGTGATGGTGCTGTGGTTCGTCTGGAGGCGGCCAATCCTGCTTATGAGCCGATCGAGCTGCCCGCTGATCAGGTGCAGGTGCAAGGAAAGCTGGCTGCCGTGTGGCGGCAGGTGTGATTTGAGCGCTGCAAGCGGCTCGGCGTTGTAAGCTTCGACACGACGGAGAGACGGCTAAGGCCTTCTTGCCGGATTGGGGCCATAGCTCAGCTGGTAGAGCACCTGCATGGCATGCAGGGGGTCAGCGGTTCGAATCCGCTTGGCTCCATTCTTTAAAGTCTTGTCATTGACTGGCTGTTCTCGTTTCTAGGTGTGGCCTTCGACGGCTCTCTGCTGATTATTCTCATCATTGGTGCGCAAAATGATGCGCAAATCTTTTGGCGATTTCAGAGGAGGGTTGAGATGCTTCGGCCTGGAGGTGAGGCTCCTTTTGCACCTTTCCCAAAGATCGTGATTCGAGTAGCTGCAGGGGGCGCTCAGCGGTCGAGTCGAGCCAGCTTCATGGCCTGAGCTACTGCTGCAGTGACAGCACCCATCTGGTTGGTCTTGGCCCCCTTCTCCATCACGTTGTGAAGCACCTGCAGCAACTGAGCGGTGTATTCCTTGCGGTCGATGTCGAAATCTTGAACGATCTGCTGATTGGCTTCATGGATGTAGAAGTCGGCCGAACGGGGTTTCAGTCCCCATTCCGTTGCCGCAAACTCAAGGCATTCTGAGCGAGTCCCGCCGCGTGAAAGGATTGCACGCACCATGTTCACGCGTTTGAGTTTCTCAGCCTTCGTGATACGAGCCATACCATCAGTTTATTGCCAATAAAAACCCCCGCCATTGCTGACGGGGGTTGAATTTTTAGTCGGGAGATCGATAGCGACACACACGCCCCCTGCTTTTCCCTTGCGGGTCTTGTATAGCTTTCAGCCGACCAACTTCCATCAGCGACATCAGGCTTCCCGACAAGGGATTACCTCAAAAACGAACGAACCCTGTAAGTGCAGACTTCACTGCCATCCCAGTAACCTTCCTGTCTAGCAGCTTCCCATCCTTGCTGCGCAGAGCCCCCACCATTTACCACTTGTTTGATAGTTATAGAAGCTAAGGCTGGATAACAGCCTCCGGCATTAGCAGGTGAGGCGATCATTGACGAACCACCAATAATAGCAGCGGCAGCGATTGCGTTGAAGAGTTTCATTGTTTTTGGTGTGTAACTAAGCTCTTGCTTTCGAAGACTTAAGCCTCAGAAAAGATGGGGCTAGCCGAATCAATATGTATTGCAGCTCACATATGTACCAATACGAGTGCAGCTTCCTGAGTAATAGTCGCCGTTTGAGTCAGTTCCCGAATAGGACTCGTAGTTGTCTCCAATCCCGTAGCTGCTATAAGAACTTCCGTCGGATCCATAACAGTTGGTCATGCCGCCATAAGAATTGCAATAGGCATAATCAGCCTTGGCTTCCAATGTTGATAGACCAAAGAGTGCTGAGGCAGCGATTGAAACAGCAGCGATGGAAGAGAAAAGTTTCATTTGAGTTAGGTGTTGTGAAGGTCGTCCCTCCGATGTATTCACCATCGCACTTTTGCATCGTTACACCCTCCCCCAACTGGGGGGTTTATTTTCCCGATTTCATCCGTTTCTCTCCCCCAATTGGGTCAGTTGGGCTTGACCGCCCCTGCGTCCTTGCACTTCTGGTGCTTTTGGAACTTGGAAGAGCTAGTGGAACGGCATAACCAACGAATGGAACCTGAGCTGCTGCTGGTCTTTTGCCAGTAGTACCCATTGCTCACCTTTCCTTCTGCCAGAACAGCAGCAGAGACAGGAGTGACTGGAACCAGAAGAGACCCGATCATCAAGACGGGAGCGACGAGGCGAATCATTTCCTTCGGCGGGAACGGCGGTAGTCCCAGGGCTTTAGGTCCACCTTGTATGGACCCCACACCCCGAGCTTCCTGTTCATAGCAGTAGTTTCAGCTGAGAGATATGCATCCGAATCGCACTGTTTCAGGTACCTGCGATACGCGAAGGCAGCACCGCGCTTGACCATTTGTAGGTTGACGTTGGTCGAGCCTTGATAGATCTCAGCCACGGTGCGTCCATAACGGTCTTTGATCTGTGGCTTTAGAGAGATGGGCTTGCCCTGAATCAGTCCCTTCAAGGTCTCGGTCGACCATTTGCCGCTGTTTCCTTGGCTGGTTTCTGGGGCATCGATGCATGCCAGACGGATGGTGACCTTGTTGCCTGCCTTGTCAGTGATCCGAACGGTATCGCCATCTCCCACCGATACGAGAGTGACAGGACCAGTGACCATTCCACTTTTCAACTTGGTGGTGGATCCATTCCCCCGATGGCAGTGCCGCTCTCCTGTCTTGGAGTTTGTGTGACAGCCATTGGAGTCCAACCCGCCGCCGTGTGGATAAGCAGGTGGGAATGCTGCGATTAGCAGTGGTATTGGAAGTAGGCGGACTATTTGCTTCATCCTTGGAAGGTAGCCATGGTGATGGACTTGCAAGAAAAAAAACCCGCCATTGCTGACGGGGCTGAAGGTTTTGTCGGGATCTAGATCACGCCACTACGTGCCCTGTATTTACGGCATCGCCGCTGTTGTATTGCAGGCTTCCCGGCTGAAGCAGTTTAGGTCAAGCTCCAAAATTACAAGAGAACTTACCAGGTACGCGACCACCAAAACTGTTCGTGGCTGTGTACTGAACGTTGACTTTGAAAGTCTTAGCATCAGTAGCAATTACTTGGGCGTTTTGATAGCGATAGCTGCGTTGATCTTTCAACTGTGGCTTCCAGATGGCTTCGCATTTGCGAATCAGTGCGGTTTTACCGCCTACTGCTTTGATGCGATCTGCTGGCGATTTCCAGTTTTTGACACGCTTACAGTCGTATGTCTTGTCGCCAAGACCTGCCTGAATGGCGTTGACTTCAGCTTTAAGTTTGAGGCAGTTTTGATAATCGGCTTGATTGCCAGCCTGAACAGGAGCAGCGATGAGAGTGAGTGCTGCGAGTGCTGTGATGAGTTTCATAGTGAGTGCCTCTCGGCGGTAGGTGAAGCAGGTTGGGTCACCAAGAACCCCGTGCATTGAACTTAGTAAGTTGTGCCTGATAAGCAGCACCGTTGCTAAGACCATATTTCTGGAACGTCAAAACACCACGCTGACCCTTGTCTAAGAATGCAGTGTCATTAGTCCAGCCAGTAACAACGCCGTTCTGCATGATGTTGATCTGAGCGTAGATGTCGCCAGCGGCACGGTCCTTCGCCCAAACCTCCATTAGCCAATAAGAAGAGTTGCCAATAACTTCTGCCTTGTTGCAGGTGTTGGTACACCAGCGACCATAAATACCTTTAGAAAGCTCAAACCAGCCTTCAGCTTCAAATTTGGCTTGAGCAGCAGCAGCGGCTTTGCGCTCAGCTTCTTGCTTGGCTTTTTGCTTGGCGTCTGCTTCTGCTTTTTCCTTTTTGTACTTGGCTTCTGCAGTTGCAAATTCAGCTTGCTTTTCTTCAGGAAGTGCTTGAAGGTTGACCTTGCCGCATGCTGACGGCTTGCCCTTGATTACATCTGAGTTGAGGATTCTGATGCAAGTTTCTGCATATTTCTGATTAGCTTCGCGGCTAACTTCTGCGTTGCCGCCAAGCATGCTGAGGCCAGTCAGTGCGGAGCCAGCGATAGCGCCAGCGATGATGAGGTTACGGAGTTTCATGGTGGGTGCCTCTCGGCGGTAGGTGGTCGGGATCTCTCCTTGTGAACTCACCATCGCACTTTTGCATCGTTACACCCTCCCCCAAATGAGGGATTTATTTGCCTGATCTCAGCCTTCTCTCTCCCCAAACTGAGGGAGCAATAAAAAACCCCGCCATTGCTGACGGGGTTGAATGTTTTGCCGGGAGATTGATGGCAACAACCACGCCCCCTGCTTTCCCCTTGCGGGTCTTGTATTGCTACTTAATTCTCTCCCAAATCTGACGTTGAATTTCAGCAAGATTTGGGTGTTTCTGAGCCCAAAGCTGCAGTGAAGGATTGGCGTTTAACTTCTCTTCCCAGCTCATGCGAAACATGGTCTTTTTAGGTCGAATTTCATTTTCTGGCTGCCATGTCAAATCTGCAACAGGGCAGCTTCCTCTCGACAGCTCTAAACCCAATACTTCCAAATCTTTTGCAATCTTGATTCCTTGCGCTGAACGATACCCATTACCAAAAAGGTCCTTATATGAATAGTCAGTATTTTCTTTCCATCTTTCACGGCATAGTTGTCGCGCGCCCGTATTTGTCTCCCATGCCCAATCGGAAACAGAGTTCAGCTTTGTTCTGAATTTATCTTCAGGACATTTTTCATTAGCCAGTAAAGATTCGGCTCTCCTCGCTTTCGAGATCATATCTTCTGATAATTCTCGAAGGGCTAGACACTCGGCCATGCTTCCTGCAATAGATGGTGAGGCAAGACATATTGACAAAACCAATGGGATGATCCGAATCATTTGCCCTCTACGCAAGTCCAACGACCATCGAAGTCCCAAATAGGCTTATAAATCTTTGCGGTGATTTGACGGCCAGCCGCTTCACACTGCTCGATTGATTCCATAGGCAGAATTTGTAATGATGGACTGCTGTATTGGGCGACTTTCGGCTTGCCGCCACCAGCTTGTTGGTAAGTACCCAACACCAAATATGTAGTTGCTGCATTGGCAGCGGGTGCCATGGCAACCAGTCCACCGATCGCTGAGGCTAAGGCAAGTAAAAGTGGAGTTGTTTTCATCTGATTGCGCGGTCTCGGGCCTTGAATACACCTTCCCATTTTTGCACGGGTACACCCTCCCCCATTTGGGGGAGATTTTTGTGGAAATTTCTTTAAGTGCGATCCCCCAGTTGAGCTAGAGGCTCACCCCTAGGTGCCAGCCCACCAGCCTGTCGGCTTCGTCTGTCGTGAGGATTGGATTCAGCCCGTCGAGCATCAGCTCAATCACTGCTGGCTCACCAAGCTCATGGACGCCTTCAGCCAGCCAGCTCTTGAAGCCATCAGGCTCAAAAAGATCAATCCGACAGGGAAACAAATCAGTAGCAGTAGAAGTGCCCGCTGATTCGTGAAGCCTGCATGACGATGTTGAATATTCAGCATGTGGGATGAAGATGCATTAATAAAAATATGGACTGTTTACGCCTCACTCGAGGTGGCTTCTGAAAGTTTCAATAACTGATCGTATGCAGCTCCGATCATGCAGAATCCAACAGGAACTGATACAAAACCACCAACCAAGCAGGCCAGGTAGCCGAGTAGCACAATGCCAACAACGGCAAGCAGAAACAAACCGATATCAAACCAGTGTGGTGTCACCAATCGACGACTTTGATTCAAGGCATCAACAAAGGACTGTGGCCGGTCCACCATCGCCATGCCAGAGAAAATATATGCCACAGCGAGGTAGATGCCCGGAACAGCAAATGTTAATAATCCAAGCATGATTGCTAAACCGCCAAACACTTGAATGCCGATTAAGTTTGGAATCTGAGTGAGTTTTTTAAAAGTTCTGGAATGGTGACGGTGGCACCACGTGCAGCCTGCAATCCTCCATCAAAAAGTGCGACCGATATGATCAGACCAAGTAACGTCTGAAGGAGTACAAGGCCTACGAAAAGAACGACGGGGCCGCTGCTGACGTCAGGTTTATCGATGTACTCCTGAAGCAACGCCACTTGAAGTGCATTGATGATTCCCCATACAATGGCGGCCAGAATCGTAAAGCCAACCAGTTTTCCGGCGTTCTTGCTGAAGCCACTCCATCCCTGCTGAAAAGCTGATCCGGCGCTAAAACCACGCTCCACCGCAGTAATAATATTCTTTACACACCCTAAACCGTTCCAATATCTCCAAGCTCGCAGACGACATCAGATGTTACCCACAGCTACTGCAAGCCTTGCTCTTTCTGCCGTCCTGATTGACCTTTTATGCACAGTCGCTGTTCAGGCGGGATGGGACATTGAGCACGCAGGGGCTGTTGAAGACCTTCTTGGCGACTACATCAGAACCCTTCCAGGGGGAGACACCGTGGAGTTGCCCCGCTTGTTTCTATATCAAGGCCAAGCCTTCTCGCGGGCATGTCCACAGTCAGGCATTGATTCTCCGGCTTACTGCCCAGGTGATCACACGGTTTATCTGGAAATCACGCTCGGTAATGCCGTAGCTGAGAAATTTGGAGACTTTGGAGCCCTCTCCATTATTGCTCATGAATTCGGACACGCCTATTTGTTTGAAAACAACGCTCATCCACCAGGGAAGGATGGTGAACTCGCCGCTGATGCCTTCGCTGGGGGCTTTGCTCGTTATGTCGAAGCCAAAGGGCTGTTGGAAGCAGGAGATTTAGACGAAGCCCGCGCCACCTTTGAAGCCGTTGGAGATTATGAGGTGTATCACAATGATCATCACGGCACTCCAATGGAGCGGCGCCAAGCATTCAACGACGGCTATCTGAAAGGTTTTCGCCTGCCTGGGGACCGGCAAGAAACGCCTCGCCAAGCCCCTGAACCCAGCGTTACTCCGCCGGCATCACAGCCTTCTGTTCCACCCAGCTCAAACCCAGCGGGTGCTGCGGCGCCACCCATACCAGTGCTTGGCCTGGGTCTCGCAGGGATCATGACCGTGATCATGGTTGCGACCATCGTGATGATGGTGAATCGAGCCGGTGAGGATGAGTTCTGAGAACGTCAAGCCATACAGCCCAGAACGTCGAGAAAGGTGCATCCCTCATCCGGGGGATGCGGTCTACCTTGATTAAGGGCGAGTTCTGAGAGCGTCAAGCCATACAGCCCAGTGCCCCGTGAAGGGTTCATTCCCCATTCGAGGGATGCGGACTACCTCACTCAGGGTGATGATGGTGGGGAACATCAGCATCCTGGTCTTTGGGTGTTCCATCCATGTACATCTCCCAAGAAGCGAGACATTTTTTTCCTTTAGCAGCGAATGAACATTTCTTAACAGTGCAACTCGCTCGTCAATGACTTATTCATCCCATAATCGTCTGCTACTACAGCGTTATCTCGCAACGTTTGTGAGTGCTGCAGGCTCACTCTTGTTGTTAACGGGCTGTCCTCCCCCGCCACCACCCTCGGCCTGTGTCGTCGGGACACCTCCACCATCAAACACACTACAAACGCTCTGGGAAAGCGTCCCGGATGCAACATCTCTGGAACTCGCCATTGATGGCAGTGGCTCGATGTTGGGGTTCACCTCAGCAGGAGCGCCTTCCAGCAACTGGCAGAAATTGATCAAGGCAGTCACGCTCTCCGCAGCCTCCACCAATCTTGGTGTTGAAACCTTTCGTGTGGGTAGTGGAACTATCAAACCTCTGTCGTCGTGGCAAGAAGCAACGAAACCTTGTTTTTATCAAGGATGTGGTGCCTACCCACCCGTGTCTTCAAGCTTGGATACCGTTTGGCAACGCCCTGGCCTCACCAAAGCGACCAAGGGTAAGGGTGCTCAGGAAAAAGTTCCATTAAGGCTCACCATCACAGATCTGGAAGCCAATAATGGTGATATCACAAAGCTCACCGCCGTAATCAAGCAGCATGTGGCTCAGGGGGCCGTAATCGGTGTTATGGCCCTCAAACTTCCTTTCAACGGCAGTGTGTACAACTCCAATGCTGAGGTGATCTTCAAGGGCAAAACAGAGCGGCCGATTTATTTGTTGGCGACGGGTCCACAACGGCAAGTCCATAAGTTATTGGATGAGATCAAATCAAATGCCTCGATCTCGGGCATAGAAGCTGATTCAATTCAAATTTCATATCTTGATCGAATCACCACATCACCCACACAAACGGTTGAGATTGTTGAGGGGATGCCGACAGCCAGTGTCGCTTCAGGCTTACCTATTCGCCTGAATGGAGTCACCTACAGGCCCGGGAATGACTTTGCCCTGGTGAGGCTGTTCCCCAAGGCCAAAGGTGTTGCGATGGCAACCAAACAAGGTATCAGTGTCACTGGCATCAACACAACCCAATTAGGCCTTGCCAAATTGGAAAGTATCGATCCTGCTACGCCTCTTAATGGGGAGTCGATTACTGGTGAAGCGATTATCAACAATCAATTGGTTGTTCAAATCGCGTTGCCAAACCCAACAATCGGCAACGCATTGCGGGTTACTGTTCCGCGTGGTGCTTTGCCTCAACAATGGTGGGTGGACTGGGATCGACGTGATCCTGAAAACCCCAATTCCAAGCAACTCACAGATGGCTTGTTGCTACTAATGAGTAATCTCAGTAAAATGCTTGTTGAACCAGGCTCAACTCCAGCAGCTTCACTTTGCTTGATGTATTCCAATTAACACTTATCAACGATTAACACCATGCGTAGTCACCAATTGATTTTGCTTGGAGCCTCAGTGGCTTTGGGCATTATCTGGGTTCACTTTATTCAAAACTGGATCTTTCTTAACTTGTTTGCCGGACTGCTTGTGGGGCCGGGATTGAACCTCAACAACTATCTGCAAACCGGTAGCAGCCCTGCTTTTACGGTTTTGTGGGCTGGCTGTTTTTCAGCGATGTTGATCTGGATCGCTCAAACGCTGTCTGGCAAACCACGGAGTTCCAAACAAACCCGCCAGATGCAACCGATGTGGTGGATCGCCGCTGTGGTTCTCACCGTCTTTGGATGGCTCTGCCTGGCATGGTTCACTGTTTTTGTCTGGTCGGTTACGGGTACTTCACCCTCTGCCGGGATGACTTCCTATCCCGTTCCAGCCGGTGGCTGGATCGTTCTGATGGGATTTGTGGTTCTTGATGTGATGCTTCTGTTCTGGGTTCCAACCCTGCTGGCATCACCACGCACCTATCGGTTCGTGGTGCCTGGTGCCGTCACATTTCTTGGGAGTCGTTGAGATGAAACAGATTTTTGCGATCGGCGTTGGTGGTACGGGCGCAAAGTGCATCGAAGCCCTGGTTCATCTGCATGCCTGTGGGCTCTTGGCTGGCGACGACGGTACGCCTGCTCGGTTGGGGGTGTTTTTGGTAGAACCTGACCAACAAAGTGCACTGCTCACGCGGGCACAAACAGCGATCAACCGTTATCGCGCTCTCAAAGTTGCCGTGGGCCGCAACAGCGACAGCTTCGCTCGGGCTGAACTGCGGGACTACGGCCAGTGGAGTCCGTTAACCACATCATCCGGGTCCATTTCACTCGATCAAGTTTTCCCAAAGGCGGTGTTGCGGACCCAGGCACCAGGTGTTGCTGCCTTGTTCGACTGTCTCTTCCCTCCTGAAGAGCAGCAAGCCGATCTCGAGGTTGGTTTTCGCGGACGCCCACCGATTGGCTCCGCCGTAATGAGTCGCATCAATTTGCAGAAAGAGGCCCAGGTGGGGCAGTGGCAGCAGATGCTCAGCGATATTCAAACGGCTGCAGGCAGCGGGGAACCGCCCTTGATTCATCTGTTCGGCAGTGTCTTCGGTGGCACGGGAGCCTCTGGTGTTCCTACCCTCGGCCAACTTCTAAAGAACTGGCTGAAGAGCCAGAGCCTCAGCAGCGTGCAGGTTCAAGCCTCACTGTTGCTGCCTTACTTCGATTTCGAAGGGGTCGCCGATGACGATACGGGCGTGCATGCCGAGTCGCGCAATTTCCAGCTGAACACCGACGCTGCACTGCAATACCTGCGCACCAGTGGCAAAGCCTGTTTTGACCGCGTGTTTCTCGTGGGGAGTGATATCAAAGCTCGCTACGGCTTCAGCATCGGGGGCACATCCCAAACCAACGCTGCCCATCTCGTTGAATTGCTGGCTGCTCTTGGCGTTCGCCATCCACTCACCGGCACCACTCGCTACGCCAATGTGTTGAGCCGAAGCGATCATGCCTGCATCCGATGGGACGACCTACCCGACGATGAGCGCGTTGGCGAAGCCTTGGCGAGGGGTGCGCGTTTCGCGGTGGCTTGGCGAAACAATGTCAGCCACGAGATTGCAGACGCTCAAAAAGTTTCGATGAAAACCTTTCTCTCAGGGGCGCCCTGGGCGAGGCGGTTCTTCCATCCGGCCGGCGCCAGCACAAGCCGAGGTGGGCGTCCGGCTATCCGAGATCGTGAGCAACTCACCGTGCAAACCGCAATCGATCAGTACTGCGACACGCTGCTGCAATGGCTCAACCAAATCAGCAGCAATCTCGGCACAGGCTTCAAACAAGAATTACTCAGCGCACAGCTGCTTGTGCCAAGCGATCGGTTTGAGAACAATCTCAGCCGCGTGGTGATGGGCAAGGCACGTCCTCGACGCCCCGCCAACAACGACACCGTGGAAGCAATCAAGGTGAAGATGGATGGCCTCAGTGCCGAACGAATCAACCATCGGGGCATGGCCGGATTGGCGGATTGCCTGTGGACGTTAGTGGCCTGATTGTCTCTTTTTATTAATCAACCAATAGCACTTTTCAGCCATGACCTCATCAGCACAAGACATCGTTCAGATTCCTTGGTTCCCGAAAACCGACCCTCCACTGGCCGGCGGAGCCCAGGCCGGTGAGTGGCAAGGACGCGATCAGCAAAGCCTTGGTGTGATCGCTAAGAGCCTTGTTTATGAGGTGGCCACCACACGGGTTAATTCGCTGCCGTCTCCTTGGTCGAGGGCTCTGCAATTTGAACAAGCTGTTCTGAACAATCGCTACCCCACGCGCGACTCTCTACTTGAAGAGTTGTTTGGTGGCATGGCCTGCCTCGGCCTCTGGGACATGTTTGGCCTGCGCATGGATGCGCAACGCGTGGCTTTGGATGATTTTTCGAGTCGAGATGACGATGCGGTCGGGCCATTCTCACGAAGTTTGTCGAGTGCTATTCCTGACGGAAGTACAGCCTTGTCGCAAGACCCGGAACGACGCAATCCGTGGAAGGTGATTTATGTGTTTACGCTCCAAGGTTCCGTCATCGGATTCAGTTCCCCCAGCACCATGTTCTGCCCTGCTGTGCACTTAGCGCAGCCAATTCAGGGCATGGCATGGACCCAGGGGGGACGATTCAGTGATCCCGTGTCTTCCCTCAGCGGCTCACAACGGCAAGCTCTGGCTGATTGGTTCAGCTACGTGCGCTCAGGAATGCTCAATGCCCCAGATCTGAACAGTCAAACCATGGCAGGGCAGATGGCCGAGGTGCTCGATGGCTTCATCGGCCAGTTGACGGGAGGGCGACTCGGGACACCCACTCTTTCCGACACAGTCCGCATTCCCAACCTCCCAGCGAATCCCGTGGCTTTATCGCTGCTGGGACGACCTGCCAAAGGTGGAGCCAGCGCTAGCCAAGCCACGCTGGAGTTGGGAGAACGGCGTCGCAAGCCGCTGCCCAAAACGCCATCAACTCCGGTGGTGTTGGTGGATGCCGAGATGCCAAGCAAGCTCGGGCTAAGCGCTGCCGACATCTGCTTGTACAAAGCAGCCACCCTGGAATCGATTGGCTTTGATCCGCATCAACTGGAGCGTCAATACGGCAACGAAATCAAGGTGATTACGCCAGAACAGATTTTTCTGGATCAGCTCTACCTGGTGCCTGGCAAGGAAGCCTTTACTGAATCGTGGCTTGCCAACCGCCTCGAGGGATCGCCGATTGTGAACGGCCAACCCGTCACCCCCCTGCTGCCTCTGAGCCCTGATGTGAGGGAACTGTTCAGCAGTCGCGAATTGGAAGGCCGCTGTGAGCTGCGCGTCATGCAAACCAGCATGAGCAGTGAATTGGAAGTGCGGCTAACGCTGCCCTTGCAAGGGATGCGTGATGGGTACTCCATTTCAAAGACCTATCCGCTGAAAGAGCAGAACATCGTGGCTGATGATCTTCCGGTGATCAGCCTCTGGCCCTATGTGCATGATGATCATTGGAGCCTTTACTACATCTTCTGCGAAGAGAGCCCTACCAATCTCACCGTGGATGGATTTGCGGACTACGACCGCAAAATCAGCCGTGATGGCCAACAGGAAGTGAAATATTTCACCACAAATTATTTTCCCGATCTGGTGCGACTTAGTGAACGCGGCAGGGATTGTGGGCTTCTGCCCGTCAGTCCCCCAGTGCACAGTTCAAACGACGGTGCTCAGTGGAAAGTTGGAATCGACTTCGGCACATCATTCACAAACTTCTACATTGACGATGGTGCCGGCCCCAGTCGCAAACACCTCGACACCCGAGTGAAGTCGCTGACCTTTTCACAAAAGCAATCGCGACAAAATCTTTTGAATCAATATTTCATCCCTGAGGAGATGCTTCCCAACGAAGCAAATGGAGGCAACCCACCCACGGCAACAGCCCTCAGTGTTCGCGGCTGGCAGGAGGTCACCGGGCAAGTTCCTGAGCTGTTTCATGAAGCCAGGTTGCGCGTGCCAAGCCCGGGCGAATTTGGTGGTGCGGAGTTGCGAACGGGTTTCAAGTGGGAGCAGATGCAATATCAAAAACCGTTTCTGAAAGAACTGGCACTGTTGATCAGTGCCAATGCAGCGGCATCCGGTGCCCTCGAGATTGATTGGGCTGTGTCGTTCCCCAGCGCCTTTTCAAGAAATGAAATGGCCCGCTATCGACGGGTGTGGAAGGAACTCTGCGAAAGCCTTAATGATCTAACCGGCTTAAAGCATGCCCTCAAGGGTTCGAGTGACACCGGATTACAAACTGAAGCTGTTGCCTTTGCAAGTTACTTCGGCAACTTCCAGAGCAAGCAAATGGTGCATACCTCTTGCCTGGATGTCGGCGGTGGCACCACTGATATCTCCATCTGGCAGGAAAACCAGCTGATTCATCAGGTGTCCGTGCCATTTGCCGGTCGTGATATCAGCTCACAGTTGCTGCAACGCAAACCAAAGTTTCTGAAGGAGTTGTTTCCACCAAGCCTCACAGCTGAAATCAGCGATGACGAAGCAAAGGCACGGCAAGATCGCAATTTCACAAGCCGACTCGACAACATCATGCGCTACGGCTCAACGGAGTTGCTGGCGGGTCGCCTGGATATGCTGGTCAATCAAGACTCTGCCATTCAGCAGCCACTGCAGCAATTCCTCAGTTTGATTTCGATCAGTTTTGGAGGGTTGTACCATTACTTGGGGCAAGTTCATCAGGTGCTTCGCCAGGAAGGAAAACTCATCAAAACAAGTCCAACCCCGGTATACCTCGGCGGCAATGGAGGCCGTTTGATCAATTGGATCGATGCCAGTTTAAGTTTCCAACGCGGTGGGGATCCCGACCAATTGATGGAATTATTGCAGGTGAAAGCAGCTGGCTGTGAGCAGGGCAATGGCTCCACAACGATGTCCGATGCCTACAAGGATGAAACCTGCTGTGGATTGATTAGCACCGGTGTGAATCTCAAAGGTAATTTTGATCCAAGTTTGGATTTCATGGTTTCTGGTGCAAATCTGTGCATCAATGATCTGGTGTTCAGCTCTGGTGAACGGGTGGAGTTGCCTCACACCATGGAAAAGATCACGAGCTATGCACTACCAGATCTGAACGATATCAAACAATTCGTAGAGCATTACGACAACAGTATTGCTGAGTTGAGAATTCGATCGCTATTGCCCATCCGCCAGTTGTGCGATATCGACGCCCTGTGGGGTGAGGTCGAAACAGAAGTGCGTGCACTTTGCCTGACGAAAGTCGGTCAAGAGGCTAGTGATCTTGAACCGGAACCTGGCTTTATTCTCGGACTGCGGGCTCTTTCCAATACCCTCGGCCGTCTTTGGGCTGAGCGCTTCTGAGGTTACGAATCATGAAACGAATCTCTTTCAAACACCTTGTGTTTCTTGCGCTGTTGGTGATGTCCTTCAGCCTTGTTCCCAGCACGATCGTTCACTCTGCCCCCGAAAGCGTTCTCCTCGGCCAGTCAGAGAAGCAAGCTCCCCAACCCCAGCCATCGGAGCTTAATGCAGGCAATAAATCTGGCGATGCTGAGGCGAGGGATGGCCAAGAGAAGTTATCAACTGATGCAGGTCTTGAGGCACAAGACACAATTGAAAGCCTCCGGGATGACCTTAACCAGCTTCAAGCAGAACTCAAAACAGCTACAGAGACGCCGGCCCCATTTGGTATAAGACTTGAGATCATCCTTGCCTCAGCAGCCTTGTTGGCAAGTGTTGTTTCGATCCTGCTGTTCTGGCGTCTTTTTCAATCCCTTGACAATGACTTGAGACGAATCAAGGCATCTGTCAAGAACTTTGAGAACCAAATAGCATTGAAATTTGGAGGTCTGGAAACAGAGCAGGAAAGACGCCTAGCACAAATGAAAGCCGATGTTCAATCGGTGCAGAAAAAGCAGGCTTTCTTCGAAGCCAGCTCAGCGTTGAAAAGCCAGCCGTCGCCATTCCAGGCAGCAACGTCCAGTTCGCCACCCACAACTGCGATGGTGAGCAACATTCCTGAGAATTCTCCACCAAAACTCACCGTTGGAAGCTTGATTCAAGCCATCAACTCTGGCGACCGACAAGCTTTGCGTGAGGCCACAACAGCAGAACTCAACATCACCAGCTCATCAGAAAATAGCATTCTGATGGGAATGAGCCAGGCCACTGAGCTGGAAGAAGTGTCTGCTGGTGGCAGCTACTTGCTGGTCTCTCTGGAGCGGAGAATGCTTCTGTTTCCAACAGATCGCACGCTGCGCAGTTTCTCAACGACACAGCCCAGCAACGGTCTTTACAGCTATGTACAGCAGAGTATTGCAAACGCTGAAATCATCGAACCTGCCGTGTTGGAGAAAAGTGGTCTAGTATGGCGTGTCATTCAGAAGGGGAGAGTCGCCATTCCATGACCGTATCAGCAGCGATGCAGGTAAGGCTCGACAAGATCGATGCACATTTGAAAGAGCACAATCTCAGAGTTGAGAAGCTCTACGGGTTTTACCCGATTCTGAAAAGCAACAGCAACGACAGCACGAAGCCTCTGGCCTGCCGAGGGCCCAAGGGATCAGGCTTTTCATGGATTGCCTTCTTTTTTCCTTTCGCAGTATCGACACAAATACGTGAATTTAGTTTTTTTGCAATCCAAGCTTCTATTTATATTCTCACAACATGGATTTATGTCATCACTGGTAAAGACTTGTCAAGTGTTGCAGCATTAGGTTTTTTCATTGTCTACGGTTATTGGTTTCCATATCTAAGGTATCTGGCATTCAAAGAGAATCGACAAGAGTATACTGTTTTCCAATCAATCGTATTTGGGCTTCTTCTATCATTTGCTTCCATTGTCCCTTCAATGGTCATTGAATCTTTCCTTATTGATAATTAATTCCAGAGTCTTAAGCACTGGTTTTATAGGTTGCATGATTTGAAGTCGTTTTAGTTGCACCTGAATTCATCTACTCTGATCCACTGTTGTCCGTCTAGTTGCATTGGCACAAGAACAGTAGACATTGTGGAATTGAGCCTAACTGTATATCTCTTCAATATTGGGCCATTTTGTTTGTTGAGAAAACCAAAAACTATTGATGGGTTCTTACATTTTCTAGAATGTGCAACAAAGATTTTAAATTGATTGTCGGGACTGTTGTCAAACCATTGTGCACCATATTCAGAAGTCTCCCAATATTTATGTTTTCCCGGCTGATCCAAGAATTTAATCTTTTTCTGTCCTTGTATGATTTTATTATTTACTAAGCCTTGATCAACATCACTATATTCCCGGTACTTGCCCCTTTTTAATGTCTTAAGAGCATATATAGCTGATTCGTGCTCGGCTTTAAGGACTGCATCGCTGGCATTCTTCAGGGTTTTTTCATAATAATCTCTTTCACTAGTATTCATATAGCGCCGCACCTTCGGAGTAATGGGCTTAGGCTTATTTACTGATTTTTCAGTTTCTGAACGAGGTTGTACTTTATCTTTCTGAGATTCAACTAATACTCCGATTAACATTGGAACTCCAATGAGTAGTGTCAACAAGAGAATTGGTCCAAATGCATTGCCCTTCGGATGTTCTTCTGAATTGTTATCTTTAGTCTCAGGTTTGTCCGGCCGTTTAAATGAATTGGTCAGGGAGTCTTTGGCGGTGTTGTGATCATCGAGTTCCCCCAAAAGCCTTTCGGCTTCTTCAGCAGTTCTTTGAACTTGATCAAGGTTTTCGTCGGATTTATAGTTTTTATTCATTAGTTTATTGTTGTGGATTGTTCAAATGCCTCCAACTTTTGTTCAAGACGAAGCAAACGGTTCTCAATGCTGCGTTGCAGGGGATCAGCTTGGATACCGACTTCCCCTTTGTGCTTCAAATACCAACGGCGACCATGTTCGATCACTGTTGCTGTACCCGCTTTTAAGAGCTCAACCTCAGCGGGGAGAACGCCATCAACGGAAATCTCAAATAATCGTCCCAGTCCTTCCACCTGTTTTTGGCGCTGAAGCATGCCAGGCCTTGGAACAAGCACCCATTCTCCGTCTTGGGTTTCGATCACCCATGTTGTTCCCTGGGCGAATATTTCCAACTCAATTTCTGAGATCTCACCGCTGAGCGTTTTGCCACTGATGCTGCATGGACGCGCAAAGGGCTGAAGCAGAGCAGGGGAGTTTCTGTAGACGTCCAATAAACCTTCCAAGGGCATGTTGAGGGTTGGAATACGATGTCGCTGATCGTCGTCTTTAACAGGGAGCTCCTTGTTGGTCTGGTTTCCGGCAGATGACAAGAGCTGCTCATCAATAGCATTATCAACAGCTAGCTTGACCTCATCGAGTTGCTCCTGGACGGTTCGAATGTCATCGTAGACAGACTCAAATGTATTGGAAATTCCTTTATTGGATTCAACGAATCGATCACTGAGATCGCGGACACTTCGGAGCAGAAACTTGACGGATTCAACAAGCTTGTCAGCTTCCATGGTGATCGTTCGGTTTCGATTGTGTTTGCTCGAGAGCGTTTTCAGCTTCCTTCATCAGGTTATCTAACTCATCCATGGAAGCCTTATCCAAATTGGTGGATGGAGATGCCTGCGATGGTGATGATGCTGATTTGTTCAACACTCTTGGTTCGATTTTAGCCGACCGCTTGGGTAATGCTTGATCTTCTTTCTGCTTGTTGGCTTGCTCAACTTCATGAGGGATCAGGAAGATGTCAAGAAACTGACCAATTCCACAAAAGCCAAACGTGAACAGCATCGCCAGGCCCAGTCCTGTTTGGTTGAGATAAAGCCTGTGCATGCCACACATACCAACAAGACACAGCAACCATGTGGCATATGCCAAGGGAGTTTCTTTCTTCTCTTGCTCAGGCGACAAAGGTCCAAGCTATAGACACGATCGAACTATAGAGGGAGAAACCGGTAAAGCCTTGTATTGACTCCTGCACCACAACTTGTGTTAGCGCGCCACCACTATCTGCATCTGACAGTTGGTCAGTTCCACCTTCATACGTTTCAGCAGTGATGGTCATAGCCGGTCTAATCGTCAGCAGCAGATCATGAGCTCGGCTTTGTGATTAGCACTAGGTCAACCCCCTTCATTTTCCGTGTTGGTGACATAGGGACTATGTCGACTTCCTTCCCTTTAGTCATCTGAACATCCTGGTATGACTGTGCATCTTGCGCTGCTGCCGCTCTGAAGTCGAGCGGCGCATGTGTTTTTGGCTTTGATTTACCTTAATTTAGGTGTCTTTTAAGCTGTGTTTGCTTTGATCAAATGCGATAGATCATTGATTTGTCTTGTCAGTTCGGATATGTCAGCTTTCAGGGTACGTAATTCAAATGATAGCTCTCGTTGATCAAGTGCCAATTTCCTTACTATCTCTTCTTGCAATTGTCCGCGGTTTCTTTCCTGTTCCTTCATGGGCTCAGCAATTAGACCATTGTCTAGTCGACCAGACATATTTAATATCCACCGACGTCCATATTCAATTGGGCAAAAATAAGGTAAACTCGTAATCGTCCATGGCTTAATTTCATCTGCATTGTAGTCATTCAGGTCAAAAATGTCGCTAAAACTTGATACCTTCATCCCCTTTTTCTGCGCCATTTGCCAATCAACAAGTAAAGCCGCATTTCCGCAATCGAGTATTATTGCTGTGTAAAGCGTTTGCTGATTAACTATATTAATTTCCACTTGCCCTTTGCTGTCGCTTTGCATTTCAACTGGAAGCATATACTCAGATAAAACAATAGGTGTGCGTTTATAACAACGTAGTAAAAGGTGTTCACCACCTCTCCATACGGGTAAGTCATGCAATCTTTTAGGATACAGGTCTTCGCTTAAAACTCCGTATTTTTCATTCTGGAGTTTGGCTACTAAGCTTTCAAGCGCGTTCAGTCTCTCAAGTGGCGTTGTTTGGTCGGTCATTTTAAATCTTGGTTACGTGTGAAACGAATTTCAATCCGTCGCCTTTGGCTTTGAGGCGACGGATCAGCAGGTTGATATTTCCCGTTTGAATCAATAAGGCTTGAAGCTGAGTAAGCAAGAATCGTGGGCATCACCACTTCTTTGTGTTTTAATTTTTCCCTCAGGAAAGCTGCTACTGATAATGCTCTCAGCAAGCCCAAATCAACATTTGATCCTGTTAATAATCCATCAATTAGTTCTCCACCATTTTCAAATTGGTTTTGCAGCTTGATATCTAAATTACTTATGCCAGGTGACGGTTGTCCGTCTGTATGACCTATAACTTCAATTGTGTCAATGCGATATTTTGTTATGTCACTAACCATATTTGTTGTTACTCTATTTAATCTATTCTTGAATTCTTGAGAGAGCTTGTAGCTACCGGTTTCGAATTTAAAGGACTGGGCTTCAGTTAGTTTAATTAACGGAGGCTTTTGGTTGGTTGCATTGTTTAGTGAAGATACCACTGTAACAAGCATTAGGATTAAAAAGCTGCTGGCGAGAATATCGGTATAGCCCATCCATTGGCGGAGCTGTTGTTCACTCGACTGATTTGATTTAACCATTTATATCACCCTGGCTATTTGGATGGTTCTTTTTGTTCGTTGCTAAGATATTATTGATACTTTTTTGTTGCTCTGCGAGCGATTGCGTTATTTTCTGAATTACTAGGTATTGATCCCCAATAAGCTTTGTAAGTTCTTGTTTTTTGTCGATTAGTCTTTCTAGCTCTGTTTTGTGCGAAACCAGTAGCTCTTTTGATGCTGTCGATTGGGTTCCTATCTCCTCTTTGTACTCATCAGTAAGTGACCGCAGATATACACTTGATTTTTGGATGGTTTCCTCAAATGTAGTAAATACTTTTCCTGATGTGTCGTACCAATTATTCAGATTCTCATTTAGTTTTGTTAAAAACGTCTCGCATGAATTAGTAAGCTCTTCGTCTGATTTCAAGCGAATCTGCAATGCCTCAGCTGTTTTTTGAAAGTTCTTTGAGTCTTTCCCGCAGGATAGACGGGTACTTCGCAATTCTTTGGTCGCACTAACGACTTCCTCTCCTCTGTTTATATTGGACTGTATTAATGCCTGCACCTCCCCTTGCTGTTTTTCAGTAATGTCAATCAATTTATTTGCTTTCTTTAGTTCTATGGCTGACAAATTATTCAGTAACTGTATATCTAACTGGGTTGATTGTAATCCTTCTCTAAATGTAGCGAAACGTTCACATAGCATTCGACTCGCTCCCACCAAATCTTGTTTAGATTGTCCTAAGCTATAAGCCGCATCTCCTAAATCTTTTGCGAAACTTGATGTTGATAGGATTTCGGAAGCTGTTAAGAAGTCACTTCCGCTTTCTTGAAATGAGTTTGTCAAATTCGTTAACGAGTACGTAATGCGTTTTGTTTCACTCGCTAGATTCGCATATAAGTCAAAAAATTGCTTTAGTTTATCGCCAAAGGCGCTATTTATTGCTTTGTTTGTTTGATCTGCGATTACATTTGGTAATTCAGCTGCTGTTTTATTTAATGAATCAATCGATGACTTTAGCGGCGTTATGACTCTTTCGCCCACTCGAATCGGGACAATTGTTTCTAGCCAACCAGTTAACAAACCCTGGCAAGTACCTAGTAGATTGCGCCATCCAGTTAGCTGATAAATAATAGAGAGAGTTAAACTTAATATTAAGCCCAATAGGCTTGTTCGGAATGCCAGAGACATTGGTGCAATGACTTCTGTGAGTCCTGTTGCCGCCTCTTGTGCTGATATGTCAGGTTTCAAGACATTTTGTATTTCGCCAAGCCCACCCGTTAGTCCAGCAAATGTACCAAGTAGGCCAAGTGAAATCAGCAGTGATGGCGATTGCGCTACAAAGTCCTGGATCTTTGCTGCAGATACATTGATAAATAGAATTTTAATGCGCAATGAACAGACTTCTGAGCTGCAAAAATGGTCGGCATTGATGCTATCTACTTTGGAAACTAATTCTAAATATTTCTCTTCTACTCTGCTTAGGAATGTATTCAGTTCAAGTGTTCTTATTTCAGTTGTCTTTAGCCGCCCGCACCGTTCTATCTCGTACATTATCGGTTTTAGTTTTCTTGCTAGCGTTAATGCTGCTATCACGGCTATGCTAAATAATATCCATATCGCTGTTTCTGTCCATTGATCAATTGCTTGGTAGAACACATTGAGCTCCTGGGGATGTAGTGCTGCTGTCGCCTTGAGCTGCAGCATTCTTGTAGATATTCTCTATTGTATATCGCGGGTGTTTCCTGTCGCATCCCCCAGTCGAGTGATAAGGCTTCATTGATTATTTTTTTGGTGTATGAATTTATTTTGCTAACTTCCCGCTTTTGGCTTCTATAACTTCATGGTTTTGACTCAATGAAATTACTCCTCCTCCTGTTTCGTTCCATGTTGAATTGTTGTTGCGAATCTGTCCCTTGAGTTATTTTTCAGGCTACTATTCCAAACGGTTTGTGGTTGACATTTTGCTTCTCTTCCTTTGCCTGCTTTGTTAACTCTGCTTCCGTATTTTTGAGGTTCATGCGGCAAACCTGCTCGATGAACTAATAAGCCCAGGCGGCTACGGCGTATGTCCTCTGTGGCCAAGAGAAGCCAATCTGTGTCTGCTTAATAGGCTTTTAGTAGTCTAGGCGCGACATGCTTTTATATCAAAGTCAGTAACGATGCACGCTCTAGTACCCCTTTGTTGAGTTGATCTTGTTTTACTGCAATCTGCTGGTCATTCAGCAGAATTTTTTGCAAGTTAGAACTGATGGCGTTTTTCCGCGTTATCTCGCTGGAACTGTTCGTCGGAGACTTCTTCACTTGCTGCCTTGCTGACAGGTCCCCCAGAGGCCTCCCGTTAGGCGGCAGTACCTCAAGAAGTAGATCGCCCAGTTCGTTTGCGTCCGTTGAGCGGTACTGGTCCTTCGATCATCTTCCTTCCGTCAGTGTGATTTGAGTCTCTGCGGATTGCCTCCCTCAGTTGAGGGAGTGGCGCTTCCAACTGCCTGTCATGGAAGACCAAGGACTTCTGCCTGCGCCCGTTTGATCCCTTGCCCTAAGTGCGTTCGCTTTTTGCGGGAGTTGAGCGCGGCCTTGCTTGAACGAATCAGGGGGGTCTGCAATAACGCTGCAACTTTCAAGCACTCAGTCGAGAACCCAGTGCTGGATTAGGCTGCTCAATGGCCGGACCCTGCTCTTAGTGCTTTGTTATAGCAAAGTTATAGCAGTAGTTCTTCCTGCCCTCATCCCCTGATATCGCTTGCGGGGACTAGTTACACCAGTCGATCTGAGGTATTCTTTGATGGCAGGCAAGCCCGGAACATACTTTCAAGACAGGGGGATTTATTTGCCCGATTTCAGCCGTCTGCCTCCCCCAATTGGGTCAGTTGGGCTTGACCGCCCCTGCGTCCTTGCACTTCTGGTGCTTTTGGAACTTGGAAGAGCTAGTGGAACGGCATAACCAACGAATGGAACCTGAGCTGCTGCTGGTCTTTTGCCAGTAGTACCCATTGCTCACCTTTCCTTCTGCCAGAACAGCAGCAGAGACAGGAGTGACTGGAACCAGAAGAGACCCGATCATCAAGACGGGAGCGACGAGGCGAATCATTTCCTTCGGCGGGAACGGCGGTAGTCCCAGGGCTTTAGGTCCTCCTTGTATCGACCCCACACCCCGAGCTTCCTGTTCATAGCAGTAGTTTCAGCTGAGAGATATGCATCCGAATCGCACTGTTTCAGGTACCTGCGATACGCGAAGGCAGCACCGCGCTTGACCATTTGTAGGTTGACGTTGGTCGAGCCTTGATAGATCTCAGCCACGGTGCGTCCATAACGGTCTTTGACCTGTGGCTTTAGAGAGATGGGCTTGCCCTGAATCAGTCCCTTCAAGGTCTCGGTAGACCATTTGCCGCTGTTTCCTTGGCTGGTTTCTGGGGCATCGCTGCATGCCAGACGGATGGTGACCTTGTTGCCTGCCTTGTCAGTGATCCGAACGGTATCGCCATCTCCCACCGATACGAGAGTGACAGGACCAGTGACCATTCCACTTTTCAACTTGGTGGTGGATCCATTCCCCCGATGGCAGTGCCGCTCTCCTGTCTTGGAGTTTGTGTGACAGCCATTGGAGTCCAACCCGCCGCCGTGTGGATAAGCAGGTGGGAATGCTGTGATTAGCAGTGGTATTGGAAGTAGGCGGACTATTTGCTTCATCCTTGGAAGGTAGCCATGGTGATGGACTTGCAAGAAAAAAAACCCGCCATTGCTGACGGGATGGTGTGTGTGTGTTTGTCGGGAGATGGATAGCGACAATCACAACGCCCCCTGCTTTTCCCTTGCGGGTTTTGTATAGCTTTCAGCCAACCAACTTTGATCAGCGGCATCAGGCTTCCCGACTAAACATACGGTAGTGTTCAACGACTGTTCATTGTTTTGTGCATCATTGGGTATGAGTATGGGTACTGCTTCATGACTCCCATTGTTTCAAGTAAGCATCCTTTATCCCTAACTTGACCTCTATTCCATGCCTGCTCCATTGCCATTTCTAAAGTGGCACCTGACGCCAACATCCTTTCAAGGATTCCAGCCGCAGCGTGTGGGTAGCATGTATAAGCTTTGGCGGGAGAAGAAACAATAAACGAAGTGCCGATAACAGTGGCGGCAGCGATTGCGTTGAAGAGTTTCATTTGAGTTAGGTGTTGTGGAGGTCGTCCCCCCGATGTATTCACCATCGCCGTTCTCGTCGGAAAGCACCTCCCCCAAAAGTGGTGACTTGAAGCCAGTTCACTGGTCACAATGGGGGATGTGCCGAAACAAAAGACCTCGCATTGTGGAAGGGTTCACGCATAGAGGAGGTCATGCAAGTTTTCCTGTTCATCGCGGCGGCAGTATGTGTCAACCGCCCTTGGCCTCCAGCGTTGCTCGTAGCCTCACCCTGCTCACCACAACTACCCCTAACTCCGACTTGCCTAATCCGCCCAGAGCAAGGTCTCAGCCGACTGGATGGACCCAACGGGATTCACTGCTGATTCTTTCTTCCCGGCAGCGGCTATTGCTGACTTGGCTGAATTGTTGCTGTGATCTTGGACATAGGGGGCAGGAACCTGCAGCAACAGAGATTTAGAGGCTCACCCCCAAGTGCCACCCCACCAGCCTGTCAGCTTCGTCTGTGGTGAGGATTGGGTTCAGCCCGTCGAGCATCAGCTCAATCACGGCTGGCTCACCAAGCTCATGGACGCCTTCAGCTAGCCAGCCTTTGAAGCCATCTGGGTCGTTGGCACGTAGCGATAGGAGCAGCTCCTGCAGCAGAGCCAGCGTCATCTGAGTGTCGAGGGGCATTGGGAGGAGACAACTGCCGTGAGTGTTCCCCGCTTGATCGGTTCACGGAAGCTCGGTTCTGTGGGCTACCTCGCCGCGGCCGCGGCCCTGCAGACACGCGGGCCCGGGCGAAGCTGGTGCTCGAGGCGGCGCAAGCCGCCATCGCCTACGGCCAGGAGATTGGCCTGGTGGAGGACGCCTAATGGGCACCCTCTCCGCTGATGTCGATCTGGTGGGGGACCGTCTGCGCCAAGCCGTGGAGCGCTTCCACGGCAGGGAACTCAAAGAAATCGCCCCCCTGGACCGCATTGCTGGCGCTGGGGCTGCGCTCGGGTGCCTTGTGTGCCCGACAGCCTCAGCCCTCGCCGTGACTGCGTTCGCCCTGGGCTGGAGGTGTGATGGGACCAGCAATGACCCCAGAGGAAAGAGCCGCAGCATGGCCGCACCTGCAACCTTGGCAACGCAAAGAGCTGGAGCAGTGGCAGCGCGACCAAGACCACGCGCTGATGTGCGGCCTGCCCCTACCGAGTGACCCGCAGCCCTGGCCGTCCCATGCCCAGCCCTAGCCCTCAGCTGATCGAGTCCCTGGTGGCCAGGGTTGGCGAGGTTGAGGCGATGCGGTGGCTGGGCGAGTGGAGCATGGCCCTGCTGGAGGGGCGACGGCCACCGCGGATGCCGCCTGAGGCTGATGCAACCCGGATCCATCACGGAAGGACCGCCGCCGAGAATTGATCTAAGAGGCCGCCCTCTTGCTACCCGCAGCCTCGATGACATTCAACGTGGCCACGGCGGAGCTGGGAAGAGCAGTTGGCATTGATCAACGAACGGGAAAGGAAGCGTCGGGAAAACCTGCCGCCTGTTGGGTATCGCTGCACGTCAAAGCCAAAGCCGAAACCAAAGCCAAGACCAAAGCCACGGGTTCAGCGGCAAAGACCGCTGTCGCCCACCACAACACCGGCTCCCAAGCCAATGTCACTGCCCGAGCGGATGGCGGCGGCCTGGGGCCGGCTTACCTCAGGAGACCGTTATGTCGATTGAACAGCACAGCAACGTCGGGTCGGGCGCGCCCCCCTTTATTGATGTTTCTGTCCCCGGTGGGCGGAGTCAGGACATCAACGGATCCGACCCTGCTGCCGGTAGTGGGGGCACTGCCGGTTTCGTTATTGGGCAATTGCTGGCTTAAGACTTAAAGCAACACCGACTGCATTTCTGCTTGTCTCTTGCTACAGATCTAGAGAGAACAGCAGACGAATGAAGCGACTATCAGCGCTTATTGCTGGAGTGATGTCTGGCATCGCACTGACAGCGACAACAATCTCCATGCCGATGCCTGCAAAGGCAGCTCTTTCTACATGCTGGTGGCAAATGACATGGGGCGCAAATCGGCTCAAGCCAGCGCCTTGCTATGTCTCTTCAAGATATAACTCAAAGGGCCATTTGGTCTTTGACGTTGTAGAAAAAAATGGTGGCTATGAAAGAGTAATTGTACTTTGGGAGGGCAAAGAGGCAGAGGTGATACTGCTCGGCAAAGTATATAAAGGCGTTTGGGACATTGATAGTGAGCAAGATATTTGGGTGAGGGTTGACGGCGGGAGTTTCGCTTTTCGACTTCCAAAAGATGTTTCAAGAACAGCCCGCCCACGCCCCAGAGCATCTAGCGGAAGAGCTCCAACGCTTTACGACACAATGTCCGACACCCCCTTTCAATGGAAAAGGTAATCGGAGCGACAATATTCTTTTTGCTATGCGGCGGTCCCGCATCTGCATTTACTGTTGAGCTACAGGAAATAGAAAGGCAAATCGAAAATCTTGGAACTCCTGTTAAGTGGGCAATGTCCCACCCGTTATGTCGACAGGGCCTGTTTGGTGCTTATGTTCCAAGAGACGATATAGTTTTCATTTGCCAAGAGAATCACGATAGAGGAGATTATCAAGAGCTTCTTGGCACGCTAAAGCATGAAGGCTGGCATGTTGTGCAGAAAAAATGCAACGACGGTCGAGCAGCTCTTCGCGATGATCAAATAAGGCAGCACCTAAAGCCACGAGATAAAAGGTCACTCCACGGATATCATCCGAAGCAAACTCGTGCCGAAGCAGAAGCCCGCGTTGTCGAGCAGATCCCTACCGAGGGTTGGCTTAACGGAGTACGTGCCTATTGCGCCCACATACTGAAAAATTAATTGGCTGCAGACCTTGGGCAATGCAGGCTCGTGGTCGTCGGTTGGTTGATGACCGGTTTGGTGTTGCAGACCCTGGTTAAACCGCGTGGCTGGTGGATCTGTGTAAACAGAAGTGACGCAAGCTTCGGTTGCCTGTCCATCAAGGAACTGACAAGGAACAGAGCCTGACGTGCCTGGGACGCCATACATAGCTATCCGCAGTGCATCTGGGTCATCGTCGAGTTGCTGCAGCACCCACTTGATAGTGCTTTTGTCCATCGGCTCTAGCGCAGGAAAATTTGGGTGAACGCCTTTGGGCCTGCCACTGAGATTGATACCAGTTTCTCGGTAGTAATACCCCTGCTCGTAGAGCCCCACAGCTTTGCGGCCCTCGAAGTTTTCCTTAATTCGTTCCAACGCCATCTGGCGATAGGACTTGCGCTCCTTGGTCGGGAACTGGTCAGTGATTGGTTGCAGCTGCTTGGTGATCCGACGTCCAATGGCAGTCCGTGCTGGACCCTTCGCTTCGATCGCAAAGTCGAAGTAAGGATCGTTGCCACAGCTATATGGGACCTTGTTTCTGAAGTTTTTGTATTTCGCCTTCCAGAGGTGCACAAGCAGGTTCCACTCCTGCAGAGCTGCTGTCTCTGGGTGCTCCTGCAGGTAGTCACAGATGCGTGGAGCTATGGAGTCGAAAGTGGTGGCAACGACTGGATCTTTTGAATGGACGAGCTCAGTCCATCCGCCCCATCGCTTTTCCTGATTAACGATCCCCTCGATTAAGGAATTGGCGTGTTCTGCAGAAACTCCGACACGACTACAGCAAAGGCGAGTCAGCTTTTCCACCAGCATTGGGTTGATGCCAGCAGGCACTTGGAACTGGCTGAGGACACGCTTGAAAGCTTTGGGGTCTCGCCGCATGGGATCGGACTCCAGCGTTAGACCAACTTTCAGCAGGGTGTCACCGGTGCCGAGGGGGTCGGCTTCGACCAAATAAAGCAAGCAACCTTGGTCGTATGCCTTGCGTGAAGGGATGAAGTGCAGCCAAGGGGTGAAGTCCTTGTTCTTGATCTGGAACGCCATCGGCTGGGTCATCTGGATCCGTGAGGGTTCCCGTGTGCCTTCATCTAGGAGGATCTGCACCAACCCAGGGGTGAAGAGCTTGAAGGGCTGACCCAGTTCATCGAAAGGTGTCTTGTTGGTGATCAGCGCACTGTTTAAGTCGTACATCGGTCACTCAATTGATTCGAATCTCACCCCAATCGAACGGGAACACATCCCCCAACTGAGGGATTTTTTTAGGCAACCTTCTCCCCTAACTGGGTATGCAATAAAAACCCCGCAATTACTGACGGGGCTAAGTATTCATTAGTGCCAGGTATCGGAAACCGTTTGGGACTTTTTGTGGGTTGGTTGAGGAAATAAAAAACCCCTGTGGCAACAGGGGCTTGGCGGGATTAGGGGGTAGTAGAGCAGGAGGGGAGAATAGCAAGTTAGTTAGTTAGTAGGAAACATCAATACCACCAGCAGCAGCCCCAATACAAACTTGGGAGCAACCCCGACCACCACCAGCCACGCCTTCCAGCTCTACGTCCGAGATCTCTGATTGAGCTTTCTTGAGGTCATCAGCTGAAATGGCAAAACCCGCAGCCTTGGCAATGGCGATAACGGCATCGGCATCACTAGCGGCTTTGAGTTTCTCTTGCAGTGAGGCGTCTGCCTTAACGGCTTCCAGGAAGGCTTTGAGTTGCTCTTCTGACATAGGAGAGGACTAGGACACCATGCCCTCTCTAGCAAAATTATTAGAGGCTTACCCCTAGGTGCCAGCCCACCAACCTGTCCGCTTCGTCTGTCGTGAGGATTGGGTTCAGCCCGTCGAGCATCAGCTCAATCACAGCAGGCTCACCAAGCTCATGGACGCCTTCAGCCAGCCAGCCTTTGAAGCAATAAGGGTCGTTGGCACGTAGCGACAGGAGCAGTTCCTGCAGCAGCGCCAGCGTCATCTGGGTGTCGAGGGTCATGGTTCAGGTGCAACTGCTTAAAGCATTCCCCGCTATAGATGGCAACAAAAAACCCCGCCATTGCTGACGGGGTGGAGTGTGTGTGTGTGTGTTTGTCGGGAGATGGATAGCGACAATCACAACGCCCCCTGCTTTTCCCTTGCGGGTCTTGTATTGCTTTCAGCCGTTAGGCATCAGGCTTCCCGACACTTAGTTGTCAAAAGCGGAATGAAAACGAGTAGCCGGGTGCGCCATGGAGTTGATAATCCCCCTGTTTGTCAATACTCCAGCTAAACCAACGCTTCTGGTAAGGAATATTCTTGTGAAGAACCTCGGCGGTATTGTCATCCCAGATGACAACGGTTCCCGAGTCAATATCAATAACTGTGTGGCCATTGGCGTTGACTCTTTTGCTCACCCTGCAATATTCACCTTGAACTGTGCGCGACGAGCTTGGTTTCCATGCCCAGCATGTCCCTGCTTTTGCGGGCGCATTCATCAATGCTGCCAAGCTGACAAATACTAGTGCGGATGAGGTAATGATTTTGTTCATGATGCAGAGGATTGGATGTAAATGCTTTAGCGAGAATTCAGATCAGCGTGCAGGCTTTTCTGGCTTCGTGATTTAAGTCAGCCCGAGAATAGCCATCATTCGCTCTGACTCTCCATGTTCCAGAATTGCAATCAACCCACATGATGTAGCCGGTATTATTGAACTTATCGTCGACAACAACACTTGCTTTTCGGCCCCCAAGCCATTTAAAGCATACTTTTGCTCCGTGGCGATTGGTGGTGCAATGAGTGCGTGCCTCGGCAGGATTGATGGCAACAAATGAAGCGCCAATGAGAGCTGCACTTGCGATTGCGTTGAAGAGTTTCATTTGAGTTTTGGTGTTGTGGAGGTCTCCCTCCTGGACCTCTTCACCATCGCCGTTCCACCCCTCCATCCACATCACCCAAAAGTGCTGTCCTGAAGCCAATGCACTGGTCACAATGGGGGAGACACAAGTGCTGGTATGGAGTTTTCGCTTCGATCCGCTCAGATCCGCTCAGCCTTTGACCAGGGCAAGCCTCTCTTGGCTGGAAAGACGGCAGTGGCTTGTATGGGTGACCTCCTGACCCTTGCTTCTTTCAGTCTTGTTCCTGTCATCAGCGAAACCTTGATAGGGGCTTACACCACTCAAGATGAGGCAGCTGATGCTTGCCATCAGAAAAGCCCTGACCTCTTGTTCGTCACTGAAAGCCTTGAGCAGGGCTACGGTCTCAGCCTTGCTAGACACGTCAAGGAGTACAGCCCTAAGACAAGAACCTTGGTGTTCCTTCACCGAGAGACGCAGGCCGTTGTGAGAGAAGCACTCGATGCCTTCGCTGAGGGTGTGATGTTTGTCAGCTCTTTGGGAAAAGGGGTCGACGGTGACTTCTTTCGGTCTCTTGCAGCCATTGCCGAAGGCGGTAACTACTACCCAAAGGCCGTTCAGACGGCGGCGGGCTATGAGGGCACTCAGCTTTTGCCTGAATTGTCTGATCGAGAGATGGAGGTACTGAAAGTGCTCTCCTGCGGGATGACCAACAAGGAGATTGCTGACACTTTGTTTGTGAGCGCAGAGACAGTGAAAACTCACGTCAGTTCCATCATTGGAAAGATGGGCGTCAAAGACCGCACCCAGGCAGTGATTAAAGCGATTAAAGCTGGTATTTAAAAAACCCCGCCATTGCTGACGGGGTGAATGTTTTGTCGGGAGTTCGATAGCGACAACCACGCCCCCTGCTTTCCCCTGTCGGGTCTTGTATAGCTTTCAGCCCTCAGGCTTCAGGCTTCCCGACAGGTGATCAGACCAAGTAATTATCACTCCTTTGCAGGTCACCAGCTGCGTCTTCAACGATGGCCATGAGGTCACCACGTTGGTAGAGGAAGACGTCATCACCTCGGTTACGCATCCTGAGCCCTGATGCACCTGTACCAAGTTGAATGCGGTCTTGGCCGTTGTTGAAGTCTTCAATGATGGTGTAGCCGTCACCCCGCTGAATGCGGAAGGTGTCCCGACCACCCTGACCCCAGACGCGGTCTTTGCCGCCACCACCGATGAGGAGATCGTTGCCACCTTCTCCGTAGAGGCGGTCATTGCCGGCTTGCCCGTTAAGGGTGTTGCTCGCCCGGTTGCCAGTAATCACATCGCTACCGGAGCCAGCATTGACGTTTTCAATGGAGATAAGTCGGTCACGCCCGTCGCGTGTGTTTTGCCAGCGGGTGGTGTTGAGATTGATGCGATTGGAACGTGAAGAGAACTGAGCGGTGTCATGTCCTGAGCCGCCGTTGATGGTGTCGTTGCCGAGGTTGCCGTAAAGCCAATCGTTACCGTTTTGCCCGTTGAGTGTGTTG
The DNA here is from genome assembly GCF_014279875.1 of Synechococcus sp. MEDNS5. Lineage (NCBI taxonomy): Bacteria > Bacillati > Cyanobacteriota > Cyanophyceae > Synechococcales > Synechococcaceae > Synechococcus > Synechococcus sp. MEDNS5. The sequence continues at coordinate 1,549,999 of NZ_CP047952.1, read as the reverse complement.
TGAGTACGGCTGCCAGTGACTTTGTCGTTGCCGGTTCCAGCATTGACATTTTCGATGGAGATGAGTCGATCTCTGCCGTCGCCAGTGTTTTGCCAGCGGGTGGTGTTGAGATTGATGCGATTGGAGCGGCTAGAGAACGATGCAGTGTCTCGTCCTGACCCACCATTAACGGTGTCATTACCAGCTGCACCGTAAAGCGTGTCATTACCAGCACCACCCTCAAGGGTGTTATGGGCGGAGTTGCCATTGAGAGTGTTGTTGGAGCTGTTTCCTGTAGCTGCTTCAACCCCTTTGCCGAGAGTAAATCGCTCTGCTCCTTGCAGTACCACTGTGTCAACATCCGAGGCTAGACCGCGGTCATCAATCACATCTCCTTCATTATCAACGTAGTAGGTATCATTGCCTGCGCCGCCACTCATGTAGTCAGCACCTACTCCGCCATCAATGATATCGTCTCCTGTTCCTCCATATAGCTTGTCAATTCCATATCCTCCATATAGTTGATCATCTCCATTCTGGCCGTGCAAGTTGTCGTTGCCATGCTCGCCATAAACTTCGTCATCTTGATCTCCTGAGTAAACAATGTCATCGCCATGGCTTGCGTAAATTCGATCAATACTGTTTCCCGTTGAGATGTAATCGTCGCTATGGTTCCCAAAGACATCGTTGATGAATTTGAATACTGAGCCATTCGATAAGATTATCCTTTCAAATCCATCAACTGTCAGTACTCTTCCATCGGAGGTGATTGTTGCTGATTTCTCCTCCCAGTCCGTAACCTCAATTGAGGCATTTCCTGTTGTGCTTTTTAGTTGGACAACGTCTTCGCCGGCGCCGCCAAAAATCGATGAGCTAGACCAGTCGCCATCAATTGTGATGTGGTCATTGCCCGATCCGAGATTGACTGAAGCGTTTAGTATTGCGTAGCTAAGGCTGCTAGCTCCAGACGCTTTTAAACTGACTGTGTCGTTGCCTGCTGCTGTGTCAATGGAGAATTCATTAGAGGTGTGGCTTCCATGCAGAGCGGTAGATTCTTTCCACGCCTCGCCAGAGGCTGTGGCGTTGATGATGATGGAGTCGTTGTAGTCTCCGGTTTGGATCGTTGAATTGGATGAGCCGTAGGCTGGGTCGTCCCACCAGCCGTTGTTTAGCGTTGAGCTGTCAATGTTGATAATCGCTGCTTGATTTGTCGCGCTGATGAGCGCGTCGCTTAATCCGTATGCCCATGGATCTGCGCCTGAGGCGTGTGTGTTGATGTTGAGTCGAGAGGCGAATAGGTTTATGACTCCTGTCACTCCAACGGCTTGAGCCCAGCCCCAGTCATTGGATGAGGAGATGTTGATGTTCAAGTCTTCATAAAAGGATTGATTTCCATTTGTGCCTTGAACATTTCCGTTTCCATTCTTTGTGATGTTGAGCATTTACGCTGAAATCTGGACATCAGATTAAAAGTACCTGAGAGTCTCTGAGAAATCGCTTTGAATGATGAATAGTAGTTCTATTAGGCCTTGCAGAAAAAGCATACTTTTCCTGTTTGTGTTGCATTTGAGTCGGTCTTAAACTGCTGTTTGTTGCAGGCTTGTGCTCATCCTTGTGGTCATGTAACCACTTCTTAGTCATAAAAAATTCGCCCTGGCAAGAGCGAATTAGATTTGCCGTCTAGCTTGAATGCTTGGCCTAGAGTTTCGGATCCCTGCCTTGCGATTCCAGCAGTTCCCGCAGCATGTTGGTGATCCCCTCCTGATAGCTGCAACCAAAACCTGCATCTGCCAGTGCGGCGCGGATCTTGGGTTTCGCATCAGCCCGCACAAAGAAGGTGATCGCTGCTTTGCCTAGGCGTGAATACTGCTGATTGCAAGCGGGATGGGCTTGGGTCATGGCTCAGGTTGGGTGTGTCATGTGTTCAGCATCGTTTTCAATCCATGCTTTTCCATCACCCATCTGAGGGATTTTTTGGCTTGATTTCTTGGGATGTTCTCCCTCATTTGAGGGACCTGCTGATTGAGACGGTTGCTCATGGTCTCTGAGTGGCTTGCTTCTCGCATCAGACCTGCATGGGCAGTCACGGGAAGGCAGCATGAGTGTCTGCAGCGATCGGCTGTGCCCCAGTCGTTTTGGCTCTGTAGGCATCCAGACACCACTTGGCACGCCAGATCACTTCTCCAGCACAGGAAACCGATGTCTGCTGCCTGATTTGCTGAGAATCTAGTTTTTGCTATGGATTTGAGCAGACAGAGGGGTTGCCTGCTCGTGTCTGTGTCCCTAGGCCGCCATCGCTTTGGAGGCGATGTAGGTAACGGGGGTCTCGTCATTGCAGTGTCCGTAACCTGAGGTTTCCAGCTGACGAACTACCTCGGCAAACCCCTTAGCCCCGCAATCCCGGAGGGCTTGGGTGGTGCAGACCTTTTGCTTGGCCTCTTGCCATCGCAGTGGCTTGGGCTGCCCGCCATTCCAGCTGTAGCTGTGCAGCCGCTCCATCAACACCGTTGTGATGGTGGGTTGGTGCTGATGGAACAGCAGCGTTTCCTCTACCAGTTGATCCACGATCTCAGTGGCCAGCTCCATGGTGTTGATGTTGATCTTGAGCCTTTGCTCGGGTTCGCGTAGATGGGCTGTGAGGTGGAACAACCCTGCTAAGCGCAGAGCGTGGCCTGAGGTTTTACCCAGTAAGGCTGCTTTGACCGACGCAGTACCCGGCAGTTGCGCCTGGATCTGATGGCCGTGAAACCATCGGTTCAGGTGCGCTCGCGCTGGCTGATCTAATTCCAGCGAGGTTGGCGTGAGCTGATGGAAACGCTCGGCACACTGCTTCAAGAGCCATTGGGCTTTGTCGTGGTCATGTCGCTCCTGCTCGCTTGGATCCTCATCCCTTAATGCCAAAGGCATCACCGGAAGTTGGTTGAACAGGAAGCGTGCAAACTTACCGGTGCTGTCCTCACCGTTGACCAGCTCCTTGAGCTTGAGCGGTTGGATGTTGCCGAGCAATGACACATGGCTGCGCTCGTAATGGCGTGACCCCCCATCGACTCGGATGCTGGTGGTGCCGGTGCCATCGAACAGCTCCAGCAATTGCGCTTCCCCGGTGCCGCGACCCCGTTTGCTGTCTGCTTCTACGGCCTGCAGAAGACCAGCAATCTCATCGCGCACGATCAGCAGCCCCATCCCGTCTGCTTCATGCAGCTCTAACTGAATTGCCAAAGCTTCTGGTGTGTAGTCCTGCAAATGCGGAAAGAGGGGCTTTGGTGCTGGTGGGCGCTCGTCTTTTTTCACTCCTTTGCAAGCTTCCCGCCAACGCTCGGTGGCGTTTTGATGGCGGAGCTTGTAATGGAGCCTCAGCTCCTTGGCGGGGTCATCAATTAGCCGTTGCTTAACCGCTGTTTTGGCGACCCCAGATGGGGCGACGTTGGCAAGGAACAGGTTGCAGGGAACGCTGTACTGATGACTCGCTGCCACCCGCATGCCCAACGGCAGTAAACCGCTGTAGCCGCAGAGCAGCGTCAAAACAGCTGACAGTGGATCAGTGGGTAACGGTTCCTGGATGAGTTCCAATGCAGCAGCAAGATCCGCTGGCAATAGCTGCTCAAAGCTGAAGTGCTGACGTTGGATCAGCAGTGCGTTTTGGGCCTGGATGGCGTCACCAGCAGCGCTGACCTCTGCGGGAGCCAAGGTGAGATGACGCTCAACAACCTTGTTGATCTCACTCATGGCAGGGCCTCCAGCCAGCTTGTTGGGCGTGCCACCAAAAACTGCCGGCAGTGATTTGCTCGCCTCCTGATCGGCACACCTGCGTCACATCCCAGCCGCATTGATGGCTTGGGCTGTGGGATTCCATCAATTCGATAGCCACCTCATCGCCGTAGCCCGCATCAGCGCAAGCTGCCTTCAATCCCCAAAGGATGGTTCGGTAATCGGCGTAGGTGCCTCCACCGGCGGTTCGGCGTGGAATGCAATCCAGTGCTTCTCCGATCACCCGCAAGTTTGCTGCCTCTTTCCTTTGTTTGGGTTTTGGTGGTCTGCCGCAGCCGGTGTGTTGATGCCTTGGTTCTGGAGCTGCAAGGTTGGGCAAGTGTTGGTCCAACTGCTGTGCGCTGTAGCGCTTGCCGCTGGCATTGACGATTCGGCTCTGGTCGATGGCTACGCCATGGCGGTCGATGTAATAACCGCCTGCGAGGCGCATTAAGCGATTGGCACCTTTGCAGCTCATATCACAGCCCGGTGCGCTGTTGATCAACCGCTCCATCAGCTCTGTCCAGAGCGAAACCTCAATCGGCTGCGCCAGCACGTAGTAGTGATGGATTGACTTGCCGCCGGTGTCGACTTGAAAGCTGGGCTGAGGGAACTCCAGCTCATCCCAGATGCCCAGTTGCTTATCGCGAGCCATGGTGTCGTACTCAAAAAAGAGTGCGATACCCGCAGTGACCTCAGCGGCTTTGGTGCCCCCAGGGTTCACCTGCAGGTAAATCCCGCGGCCACCGGCTTGCCATCTGGGAACCCTTTCGAGATCCAAGGCAAAGTTTCCGTTGAACGCAGCAGCTTTCTTGCCTTTGTGGGGAATGGCGCGAATGTTGGTTTCACGCTCATTGCGCCCCAATAGATCCAGATGCCAATGGGCTTGGGCTGCATCCAGATCGATTTGCGCACCTTTTTGCGCATCATCACCTTCCTGGCAAGCCGGAAAAGCAGTGGCAACAGGGCGAGAAAATCCTTCGACATCCTGCTGTATTAGCAGGGAGTTACCTACACTCAGGTCTAACGAAACCCCGAGGCCGGCGCTAATTGTGTTGGCCATTTCTATCCTCAGCTGGCGTTGTGGATGTCGTTCAGCAGTTGCTCACCTTTGCGGTGCAGCATGCCTAGCCGGTCGAACTCGGCTCTCACGGCTTCCACGTCCCAGAGGATCGGAGAATTTTTGGTCGGGCCCAGAAAGTAGTGATGGCCGTGGCGTAATGGGCCACCTTTGCTATCCATCTGCCGCTTGAGATGGCCTTGACTGATGCCAATTAATGGCGCGGCTTGTGAGGTTTTCAGCATTGCTGACTACTGGTTACAGGGTTTCCGCGAAGGACGATTCCCTCCGGACATATTGAGCTTATCCATCTCTCAACAAGTCGCTTCCTGTTACGGCTTCTAAGCCATTATTCGTGTTGACATGGACACGAAAATATCTTCCCCGCTATATTTAGTGGTTGATCTGATTATTGAATCGCTCGACTTCTTTGAGTGTTTCTTCTTGATTTATCCAGCCTCCGTAGTGCCGGTGGTGGGTGGCCACGTCATGGCCGAGCAGTTTTGCTGCTGCTCTGACCGCCATTCGGTTGGCTCCAAACGTGGCTCGCCAGGCAAATCCATGCCTTAGTGCATAGGGAGACAGTTCAGGTTGCGCTTCGACGAGCCCTTTCCAATAGCAAAATCGGTTTAATTGCTGAGCAAATTCAGCTCCCACCACTTGAAAGGTGTTGGTGGGGTTGGGGTGTTTGGGATCAATCACCCTTTTGATTTGATTGCGCAGAGCCTTGGGCAGCCGCATGGTGCCGTCCGCGTAAGCAGCTAATAGTCGTTCTCCTTCATTGCCTCGGCCATCAATCTCAAGGGGGGCCACCACCCTGGGAGGTTGTTGTTTGTCCATCGTGTTGGCGTTGCGCTTGATGCAACTCACTTGGGCGACGCCCTTGTCCACGCTCAAAACTGCGAGTTCTGCTGGCCTCAAGCCCAGATAGCCAACTAAGCCGACAGCAAGGTAAAGATCGTTTTTGCCAGCTTCTTGCAGGGCGTCCAGTAGAGCTGTGAATTGCTCGGGAAGCAGTGCCGGGGTAAGTCTCGCTTGGTGGTGTTGGGCTGGTTGTCCAACGAGTTCTCGGATGCGCTTGGCGTCGGGTGGCCGGTAGCGAGGCGGGAGACCGCAGCGATCAACCGCGAAATTGAGAAACGCCGCTGCATCTCCCAGGTTGCGTTTGCGACCAAGACCGCCCACTTGTAGTTGCGCGTTTGGGCCGCTCTCTTCCCCATTCGGACCTAGGAAGAACAGCTCCTTGTAGCGCTCAAGCGCTGACACCCCGGACCTGGGGATTGGTTTGGATTCCAAAGCTTTGATGGTGCGATCGATCCTCAAGGTCAGGTCTTTGAGGGTGTTGCTTCTCAGCCCTGCTTTGGTTTTGAGGAATTTGGTTTTGATTGCCGACCACCCGATTGCCGGGCTTGAGGAAGTGTTGTTCTCGATCAGATCAGCATTGGCATTTGTAGCCTCTGCTAACGACAGTGTTGGGGTTTGGTTCATTTGCTCAGCAATCGCCGCCACTCGATTGAGCAACTTGCGGCTATTGGCTTTTTGAAAGGGGATGTCGAGCATCACGCTGCTGCGCTGCCCATCTGAGTTTCGGTGCGTGAGTTTGGTGCGTCCGGTGGCGATACCCCTTTGCACATGGTTGGCGATGGTCCATCCCAAGCCCACTTCCGCCTTGAGCTGAGCCCGCACTGAATCGGCCCATTCCTCCCCTTTGCGCCTAGTTGGCATTGACCTCCTGCTTGCGAGGGTGGTGCGCAAAATGATGCGCAAAACCGTTGCTACAAGCTACATCGCGTTGCAACCTTGATGCGCAAAATCCTTTGAGAATCAAGTGAGAGCTTTGATTTAAGCCAGTGTTTTCGGGAAATTGACACGCGGGTCAATACGCATGACCTCCTTTATGGCATGCAGGGGGTCAGCGGTTCGAATCCGCTTGGCTCCACTCGGTTTCCAGCCAGTGGAACACCCCGGATAGAGCGAAGCCTGGAGCAAGGCTAAGGCTCTGAAGTTATCATTGCTCTGTATAGAGCAAAAAGAACGTCCGCATACCAAGGCGGGTGCTGGCGTTGAGAGAAGGCAATGCTTTAGGCAGTTGCAGCCTGCTTGAGACCCTCGTCGCTCAGATAGCTCTGGCTCCGCTGCATGGATTTGTTGATAACACTCAGGGCAGTTGCATCAAGTTGAAGTTATTTAATGATTTGATCTTCTTGTTTCTTTTAAGCTTTGTAAGTATAGTCTGCGCGTTAATGCCTCGAACATGCAGCATTTCTGCATCAGGTGTTGTCTGATGTTGCCTCGATCGATCACGATTTGAGCGCTTTGTATTTATGCTATTGAATAAGCAGAAAGAACGCGCTTGGATTGAAAGTGAGCTTGTGAAGCTTTATCGAGAGTTGGATGAAGCGACGGATCGTGCATTGTTTTCTGAGATGCATCGACTCATTGACAGGATTCACGCTATGGAGAAAGTCAGAGACTTGATTCTGTAATGATGCGTCGGCCATCCAGGGGCCAGGGGCTTACGGCTTGTTGAGGGATGGGAAAACAATGTCGGTCGCTTTGTCTGCAGAGTTGCAGACGTAGGCGCTATGTGTGGGCTGAGCAATATTAATGACAACAATGCTGTTGTCTTGTGTCTCGATAGAGTGAAGCGTTCCAATGGTTAATGCATAAGTGTCACCGGCTTTAAGATGATGAATTTCGGACGAAGACGCATCAGCCACCCCGTCCCTGATTTTGCTTAGCCGAAGCAAACCGTCTCCCTCCTGAACAATAAAAATATCAATGATTCCATGCCTGTGGTAATGAGGCTTTTGTGCGGTATGCGGTGGGATCTCAAAAGCAACCAGCTCATAGTCGCCCTGGCGGTGCAAAGAACTCTGAAGTACGTTGGTTGTCGTAAGAGCTTTGTCCCTTAAAGTATCGCCAACGTTGCGAATGCTTAGCAGCTAATTACGTGGCCTATATTGGATGAGAATGTGAAGGAAATCGTTTCACTCTCCTGTACCTGAAGAATGCCTGCACGTTTGAGGCGAAGTGCTCAGCCTGTCGATCCCCTTGCTGGACTCACGCTGCCTCAGCGTCTTGGTGTTCGTGGTGTTTTGGCTGAGGTCCGTGACGCGGGTGTGTGGTCGTGGGATTGCCCCGTGCTCTTGAGAAATCGTTGCTGGATGCGTCTCGATCGCATCGCGCTCAACCATCTTCAGCGTTACCTGCCTCCCGATGGACGGGACGAAGCTCCGGAACTCGTGCACTACCGCTTGCTTTTGGCTGATGGTGTGGACCCGCTCATGGCGCAACAGGCCTGTTGGCATGACTTCGGAATGGCCGACTGTCAGCGGGCTCAGCGCGACTACTGGCAAAGCCGTAAGAGGCATCACCATGGCTGGACGGCCAGGCGATACCGCCAGCTTGTTAGTGCCTATAGGGAGCGGATCGAACGGTGTGTTGTTGCTGTGCCGATGTTGGTGTTAGCGAGGGAAGGGAGTTGTGAACCGCATCAACTGCACTGGATCAGCGAACTCCCTTCCTGACCCTCACTCCCAGGTCACCGTGCATCGGTATAGCGTTTCACCGCCGATTCCTCCGGCTTGGGTGTCCTGGCAGGAGGTGTCCGTCACTGTTTTCCCTTGCGGAACCTTGCCCATGGCACGATTGATGGCCACATCCTGATCAACCGACTGCACCGTGGCTGAACCCGCGATGGCGGGGCGTGCTGTTGTGCTACTCAGAAGTACGAGTGAAACAAGCGGAAGGATTCGTTGGAGATTGAACATGAAATGGATGGCTCGCATAGCTGGCAGATCTCAAGGTTTTCATCACTGAAGTGGCACGTGACACGTCGTAGGTGGCCCCACCGATGTTTTTGAGATTGATGATCCCTCGGTAGCTGTTGATCAGCAGTCGTACTCAATGTGATGGAGACGTTCCCGTCGGTTGATGTCGTCGTCGCGCATCCAGGCTTCGATGTATTCCTGTTCAGTTCCTTGTGCTGGCTTGGCAGCGTGTTGCAGTGGCGCGGCTGGCTGCCTCGGCGTTGGTGTTGGCATGGCTGATCACGATCACTGAGTACACCCTTCAAATCAGTTGCGGTGTCGTCAATGAGTATTCACAGCCATCTCTGCTGGTTCATGTCAGGCTGATGGGCCGACCCCTGAGAGATCGGTGTTCGATCATCCTGATGCTGTTTCCCTCGCACTGTTTGCCGTGGGCTTGGCCTCAACCTGCACGGTGCTCTGGGTGTCCTCGCGTCGGGTGGATTTGAAGGAACGGGAACGCTCCCAGTTCATGCGCATGCGCTCACGCTTGAATCAGATGATGCGCGAGCGTTCTGAGCCTTGACCCTTCTGATTGCTGCCGGTGCCTTAATCGCTCTGCTGTCGATCACGCAGTTTCTGGTGCGACGGTCCATGGATGACGGACAAGGCTCCAACTGAGCCTGTTCAGCGTTTGGCCAGTCCCCGACCGTTGCCGATCAAGCCGGCATCGATTACCAGGCCGATGGCCACAACCAGCAGACCGCTGAAGCTGCCCAGTCCCCCGAATGAGGCCTGCGCAAAGCACACTCCCAGGGTTGTGGTGGGTAGAAAAAACACACCCAGCAGCGGAAGAATCGGGTTGGGGATCGGCAGCCCTGCAAACGGTGCGAGCACAAACACCGGACTGAACATCCACAGCAGGATCAGGATCAGCCTGGGGGCGATCAGGCCCAGTGCAGCGAGTAGGCACATCAGCCGGCACCCACCACTTCAAATGTGCCGCTGCTGGTGATCGAGAGAATCAGCCACAGCAGCACCACGCTGGCTGCCACCAACACCACCGGCCAGATCTCACCTTCTGGGTTCATGACCGTCAATTGCTGACAACGTTCTTTTAGCAGGCTGCTTTCAGCGTGTCCCCTCCAGCGGCCGGAATGCTGTTTCACGGGTGAAGAAAACGGCCGTGATCAAGGTGATCAGCCCTGCCAGAGCCACCCAGGCGCCAGGCAGCAGGGGATTGCCGGTGCGGCTGATCAACCAAGTGGCAATCAAAGGTGTGGTCCCTCCGAAATAGCCCTCGGCGAGATTGAAGGCCACCGCCAGACCGGTGCAGCGCACGGCTGCGGGCATCAGCTCCACATTGGCCGGATTCTTGCCTCCAGCGAGCAGGGCAACAGCAACGGTGAGGCCGAGTTCTCCGCGCAGCACCAGCTGCGGGTCACCGCTGTGCATCAGATCAAAAAACGACAGCGCACCGAAACACATCAAGGCAGACCCGCTGATCAACATCGGTTTGCGTCCGATGCGATCCGACAGCCAGGCTGCGATCGGGTACAGCAGAAGCAGGACGCCAAGAACGCCGGTATTGAGGCTCAGTGCCGTTGCATCGCTGAGTTTGTCGATGTCTTCCAGATAGCTCACGGCATACACAAAGGCGGCGTAGTAGCCCACGCTGCTGGCGATGTTCAGGGCCATCACCCGCAACACCTGCAATCGGTACCGTCCGAATGTCTCCCGCACCGGTGCCTGCACCTGAGGTTCGATCACCTCGGCACCGATCCCTTGGCGAATCACAATGCCTGCGAAGGCTACGAGTGCCCCCAGCAGGAAGGGCAGGCGCCAACCCCAGCTGCCCAACTGATCGGGCGTGAGGGTGTGGGCGAGTAAATCCCCGAAGCCTGATCCCAGCAGCATGCCCAGCACGGACCCCCACAGGCCCCAGATCGCGTAGAACCCCCGCTGGCGCTGGGGGGCCTGTTCGCTCAGAAAGATGATCGAGCTGGTGTATTCGCCGCCAACGGACAGCCCCTGGATCATCCGCAGCAGAACCACGGCGATCGGCGCCGCCACACCGATCTGTTCATGGGTCGGCAGCAATCCCATCAGCACTGTTGGGATCGCCATCGCCATCACCGAGAGGCTGAGGGCGCGCCGGCGACCGAACAGGTCGCCGATGCGGCCGAACACCACTCCGCCCAGGGGCCGCACCAGAAAGCCTGCGGCAAACGCGCCGAAGGCTCCGATCAGTGAGCTGGCAGGGTCGCTGGATGGAAAGAACTCACGGCCGATCACCGTGGCGAAGTAGCCATACACCGCGAAGTCGTACCACTCCATCACGTTGCCGATCAGGCCAGCCAGCAGAATCCTTGTGGTGCTGGCTTCAGGTTTTGTTGTGGTCATTGCGGCTCGTCGGCGATGTCATGCAGGCGGTCGACTAACAGATCCACCTCGGTGTCCACGCCGCCGTCTTCGGCCCAGGCTTCAGGAATGTGTTTGGCCTGCACCAATTCATTCAGTTTTGTGCCGTTGCGGCGTTGCAGGTTGGTGCTGGTGTCGGCAACGGCTCTCGCGGTTGCTCGTGTTTCACCGATCAGATGGCAGGCAATCGTGCGCCTATGCGGTGCCGAGCGGTGCTCCCAGAGATACACGGCCTGCCAGGTTCCGAGGAGCAGTTGGCCCTTCTCCACACTCAGGCTCAGGGTTTGATGGGTGAGCGCAGTGCGGATGTGGGCCGGCATGTCGTCGTTGCCTTCGTCGTCATGCAAGTAACGCCGACGCTGGCCGTTGGCTCCAAGTGGGCCAGAGCCATCCTGCGGAACGATCGCGTCCATCCAGGCCGCCAGATCCAGTAGCACCCGCGGGTCGGCGTTTTCATTGATGGTGAGGCTGCAACTGGTGTGCAGACAGGTGAGATGCACAACGCCGCGTTGCATCTGGGTGCTGCGGATCCAATCGTTCAGGGAACCATCGATTCGGTTGAAGCCCGAACCCTTGGTCTGTAGTTCCAGTCGGCTGAGCGCTTGATCCAGCGCCATCGATATTCAGTTCCGGTTCTTATCGCTTTAGCCAGGGCTTGGGGCGAGGGGAATGGCTTCACCCACGGTTGGGTTAATCAGCGCGCATCCCTCGGTGGCCGCAGGGCTGGCTTCCGATACACCGCCGGCTTCCAGCAATTTGCTGATCAGTCCGCTGAAGCGCACGTCTCCGCCTGTGGTGCTTGCCAGCACCTGTTGAGGCTGGAAGCGGCTGATCAGATCCGGCATCACGCTGGCTCCGGTGATGAAGTTGCCCACCAGGGGCAGGCCTAAATCCACCACAGGCGTGATCACCGTATTGACAGGTCGCACTTCCACGGAGGGATCCAGCACCCCATGGGGTTCGAGGTACAGAGACCCACCAGGCCAGTCGAGCAGATACCCGTTCTCCACGGCCGGAACGGCGGCACCGGCGGTGGCGCGAATCTGCAAGGGGCCCTGCTCTGTGCTTTCACCAGGGTTGAGCGCTTGCACGGACGTGAACCCCAGGCGCTTTGCCACCTTGGCCGCTGCGGCAGATCCCACCACGGGCAGGTCTTTGCTCAGCATCGTGAGCGTTTCCGGGTGCGCGTGATCCTGAAGGCCTTGCGTCAGCAACAACAGATCAATGCAATCCGGCACAGGCTGCAACGAGGGCATCTCTCCTTTCAGCAGCCAGGGGCCAGGGGGGAACACCAGGGGGCCAGATAGCCAGGGATCCACCAGCACGCGCAGGCCTGCAACCTCCAGAAACCAGCCGTTGGCGCCGAGATAAGTGGCTGTTGCGGTCATGGGTGGATCGTCTTCTGCAAAAACCGTAGGGGCTTAACCCCTAACGGCGAGAGCCACACCCGCCACCGCGAGTGCTGAGGCCAGCCATCCAGAGGCGCGTGGATGATCGCCTTCAGCCCGGGCCACCAACAGCGCCATCACCGGTGCGGTGCTGAGCACGGTGATGCCCACACCCAGGGGCAGCCGCTGCAGCACCACCTGCTGCAACAGGATTCCCAGAACGGTGCCCAGGCCTGTGGCCAGCAGCACCCGTGGCCAACGGGCGATTTTGGGTCTGGGCTGCGGAAACGCTCCATGGAATCGCAACCAGGGAAGCAACAGCAGCAAGCCGCCGAGCAGCCTGGCGGAGGCACTCTGGATCGGGCTCAGATCCGTGCTCAGCAGAACATTGCGGGAGACTGCCGCTCCTGTCACACCACAGATCACCGCCGCCAGGGCCAACGTCAGCCCGATGATCTGTTCGCGCGTGCTCCGGTCGTTTTGGCTGGTGCCATCCGGCGGTTGTTGGCGGGCCACCAGCACCACGGACACGGTGACCATCACCGTGCCGAGCCAGGCCAGGCCTGATATCCGTTCCCCCATCACCAGCAGACCACCGCTGGCCGCTGCCAGAGGAGACAGTGATTCGAGGGTGAGGGTGCGGCGCGTGCCTAAACGCCGCAATGCGGCCAGGTAAAAGCTGTCCCCCAGGGAGATTCCGATGCCGCCGCTGATCAGCAGCAGCAACAAACCGGGCACTTCTTGGCTCCAAGGGAGGCTGATCAGCACGGGCAGCAGCGCCAAGCAGGCGATGGCGTTCTTGAGGCCGTTGAGTTGCAGGGCGCTCAAGGAGGTGGCCAGTCCCCGCCAGAGGCTGCTGGCCAGGGTCCAGGCCAATGCTGCGACGAGACCGGCAAGAACACCCATTCAGCGTTTGCGTTGGAGCAGTTGGCCCACGAGCAAGCCGATCACGAGCGCTCCGGCTCCATGGCCTTGCAGAAGCGTGAGACCAAGCACCAACCCCAGCAGGGGCGAGTTGAGCAGAACGGACAAGCTGCCGCCCACAACGCCGGAACTCCAGCTCTGCAGGCCTCCGAGAAATGGCAGGCATTCATGCAGCCCCATGCCCAGGGCGCTGCTGGCCAGGATCACCGGGAAGAATTGCCCCCCTCTCCAGCCGGTTTCCAGGCAGAGGCCCACCAACAGCAGCTTCACGAGTGCGGACAGCAGCAGCACGCCCGTGCTCAGCGACCAGGCGCCCAGCACCAGTGGCTTGAGCTGGTTCTCGCCGGAGAACACCGACAGCGGCAGGGCCCAGAGGCTGAAGCCAAGGATCAGACCGGTCAGCACCGGGCTGAACCAGAAGCGTTCCTGTAGGGACAGCGACCGCAACCAATGGCGCCAACGGCCCAGCAGCCCACCGATGCAACAGCCCACGAGTCCGGCCAGCACCGCAGCGACCAGAGCCCCGAACCACTGCTCCCGATCCACTGGCCAGTCGTAGGGCACGCCGCGCAGGCCACCGCCCAGGTCGCTCAATCCCCTGAACGCCACGAAGCCAGCCACACCGCCGAGGGTGGCTGGAAGCCAGCGCCAGAGCAACTGCCAGCGCCGGCCAGCCAGCGCTGCCCCGCCAACAAGGGGGGAGTGGAACAAGCCCAGCGTCCCGGCCATCGCCGCAGCCACCAGGTCACGGTCGGTGCCCCGCCAAATGCGATGGCTGGCCACCGCAATCAACCGGGTCATCAATGCTTCCGGGCCGAGGGTGCCGCCGCCGATCAACGCCAGACCTCCTCCGAGCAGCTGGCGTGCACCCTCGTTGGTCTGCAGGCCATCAGGCCGGCGCAGCTCCGTCAGGGTCTCCACCATTTCAGGAAGGGCGCTTGAGGGCCGGTGCCGTTGCAGCAAGCTGATGGCCAGGCCGATTCCGCTGCACCAGAGCAGACACCAGAGCAGGGGGCGTTCTGATGGCAACCCCTTCAGCACCGCAGAACCCCAGACCCACCCCTGCAGGGTCAGGACAACCGACACCACCAGAGCAGCGAGAGCTCCGCCTGCCGCCCCTGCGAGCAGGGCCCGCAGGCTGCCCCTCAAAAGGGAGTGGCGGGGTGAGGGTGGAGGCACGGTCACCAGTGGGGATCGGTGGCCAGTTCCACCGTCAACTGACCGGATGCTGGCGCAGGCACGGTGCTGATGCAGGCTCTCACCACGGTGCCGTTCACCTCGATTTCGCAGGCGCCGCAACTTCCGCCCAGGCATCCGGTGGGAATGTGCACCCCAGCCTCCCGGCTGGCGACAAGCCAGTCCTGCCCCTTGGGGCAGCGGCTGCGGCGGCCATCCGGCCACTGGATGGACACCATCACCGACTCTGAGGGCATACCGGGTTTCACAGCAGCGGCTCCAGGCTCACATGGGTTTCAAAGGCATCGGCCAGGCGATCGAGAAGGGCATCCCGTTGGCGGCTGTGGTGCGGCTGCTGTTCACTGAGCAGCTCCAGGCCCCGCCGGATGCGCAGCTGATTCAGCCAGCGGCGCCGCCAGGGTCCGTTGTCGAAAATGCCATGGAGATAGGTGCCAGCGGCGATGCCTCCCTGGTCTCCGCAGCCGGCCACCCAACCCAGCGATGGGTCCTCGCAGAGGGGGCTGCAGGGTTCGAGTGCTTGCGTGTGGCCGCGATGGAGCTCGAATCCCTCCACGCTGAGTTGGGGTTGGTGCTCGGGCCAGTGCACGCTGCTCTGCCGATGGCGCAGGGCTTTCTCGCCACCGAAGCGTGTGTGCAAGGGCAGAAGTCCGAGGCCAGCTACAGCGCCGCTGCTGCTGTCCGGACCCTGCCCTTCCAGTCCGTCGGGATCTTCCAGCTCCTGGCCGAGCATCTGCATGCCGCCGCAAACCCCGAAGACGGCACCGCCTGAACGGGCAAAGCGCTGCACGGCGCTGGCCAGACCGCTGCTGTGCAGGCGGCCCAGATCGCGCAGGGTTTGCTTGCTGCCGGGAATCACAACCGCATCGGGCGTTCCCAGGGGTGCGCCAGCTTCCACCCAGCGCAGCTGCACCGTGGGCTCGGCCTCGAGGGGATCGAGATCGGAGAAATTGCTGAGCGAGGGTAGCTTGAGCACAGCGATCTCGAGCTCAGCGCCGCGTTTACGGCCGCGGCGCTCGAGCAGGTCGAGGGAGTCTTCCGGAGGAAACAGTTCATCGAGCCAAGGCATCACCCCCAGCACGGGGATCCCGGTGTTTTGCTCCAGCCAGCGCCGGCCTTCATCGAACAATTCGCGGCGACCGCGGAAGCGGTTGATCAGCAGACCGCCAATCAGTGGGCGCTCCACGGGCCTGAGTAGAGCCAGGGTGCCCACGATCTGGGCAAACACCCCGCCGCGTTCGATGTCGGCCACCAGGAGGCAACGGGCCCGCAGGTATTGGGCCAGGCGCAGGTTCGTGAGGTCGCGGGCCTGAAGGTTCACTTCCACGGGACTGCCGGCTCCCTCGAGCACGAGCCGCCCCTCGGGGTGCTGGACCTGCAGGGTGTGCAGGCCCTGGCGGATTGCTGCCCAGCCTGGCCGGAACCAGTCGCGGTAGTAGTGCTCGGCGCGGCAGGTGCCCACCGAACGGCCCAGGTGGATCACCTCGCTGGTGCTGTCGCCCTGGGGTTTCAGCAACACCGGATTCATGGCGCATTCGGGTTCCCGTCCTGCGGCCCAGGCCTGGAGTGCCTGGGAGTAGGCCATTTCCCCGCCGCCTGGGTCCACCCAGGCGTTGTTGCTCATGTTCTGACCCTTGAAGGGCAGGGGGGTCTCTCCGCGCCGTTTCAGCACCCGGCACAGTGCGGCGGTCATCAGCGATTTCCCCGCTCCACTGCTGGTGCCGAGCACCATGAGTGGGGTGTGGGTTTGCGCCTGGCTCACGGCTGCCTCGAGGAGGGTGCTGCAGCGAAGCATCGCAGCGCGTCTGGGGATGGAGCGACTCTCACCAGCGCGGGCGGCGACGCCGGCACCAGTGCATCACCCGACTCAGCGGGCCGGCAGCAGGAATCTCCTCGGGCCAGTCAGCCAGAACATCCCGGCCCAGCGGTGTGATTCTCACCCGCTCGGTGAGCCCCTGACCATCCACTTCACGCCGCAGAACGCCCAGTTGGATCAGCCAGATGAGCAACGTTTCGGTTTCTCCTGCTCCCAGCCGCTGCGTTGTGTTCACATGCCAGTCGGGTCGGTTGGCCAGCTCCTTGCTGCTTTGGGCGCTCTCGTCCAGGAGCCGGTAGAAGCCGCGCCGGAACGGCAGGCAGCGCACGGCCTGGCGGGCCCGCCGCTGGGCGTGCTGGGTGAGTTCGCTGGGGTCCTGGGCGATCACGCGCATGCTGCTGACGCTGTCATTCTCGGGGTCTGCAGCGTTCTCTGAGGCCCCCATGCTTCTGCTGGCTTCCGCGTCCCCGGCCCGCCGTCGTCTGCTCGAGCAGGCCTGCATCCCCCATCGGGTTCAGGTGAGTGGGGTGGATGAAGACGGCATTCACCATCCCCAGCCAGCGGATCTCGTGTGCCTGTTGGCTGAGGCCAAGGCCGCAGCGGTGCATGCCCAGCTGACGGATCCAACGATCCATGCCGTGTTGGGGTGTGACTCCGTGCTGGCGTTTGAAGGTGAGGTGTTCGGCAAACCCGCCGATGCTTTGGAAGCCAAAGCCCGGTGGCAACGGATGCGGGGCCATTGGGGCGACTTGCATACCGGGCACTTTCTGATCGCGACGTCGCAAGCGATCGCGATCTCCAGCCAATGCCAATCCGTCACTACGCGGGTGTTGTTTGCCGATCTGAGTGATGCGGAGATCGACGCCTACGTGAGCAGTGGTGAGCCGTTGCAATGCGCCGGAGGATTTGCGTTGGAAGGGCGTGGCGGGTGTGTCGTTGAGCGCCTTGATGGCTGCTTTTCGAACGTAATCGGATTGAGCTTGCCGCTCCTGCGGCAGTGGTTACCGCAGGAATCTTGAGCGTCAATGGGCTGCGTTGCCATTTTTCTTTTGCCGTAGCTAAAGCAAAAGCAGGCCCTTCTCACACCTTTGGCCATGCATCGTTTTCTGCTTCCCGGACTCGGCGCTTTGCTCCTCTCCGGAACCCTTGCCCTGAGCGCTTCTGCCATGGAGCCTCTCGCCATCAACGCCACGAATCAGGCCGACGCGTCCCTCGTTCTCAGCGCTGAACAGGCTTACTTCGCTGAATCAAGCGACGACTGGAGTCGTTCCGTGCAGGGCTTCCGTATGCCAGCCGGTGGGGACAAGAAGCATCAACCGCCGCAGGGCCATACCCTGCTGGACATGAGTTTCTGATCACGCATCCTTGTTGCGCTGCTTTCGCCGATCCTTCAAAGCAGTGCTGGTGGCGTTGCTGGCTGTGGTGTTGTCCATGGCCATTCCCTCTATGGCAGCGCCCTCCAGCGGACCATCAGGCTTCGGGGTTCCTGGTTTCAATGTCGATGTCCTCAATCGCACCCTGCCGGAACGGGGGCTTTCCGTTGGCAAGTACGAACTGGCCAAGGTCAACATCCTCGGAGTTCCGGCCATCACCGTGTCGAGTTCGGTGCTCAACAGTGATGGTGGATCGCCAGCGGCCCGGCAACGCGCTGCCGTGATCGAAGGCAACCTGCGCCTTCTCTACGACCCCAACCAGCTCTGCGGGCAAGGAGAACGCTTGAGCGAATGGCTGCTCGACAGCGTGTTGGGCGGCGAGACCAACGTCTGCACCGCCGGCCTCGGTCCGGGTATGGCGATGAGTAATGGTTTGGTCAGGCTTGAGATCGTCTCCGATGGCAAAGGCAATCAGGTGCTTGAAGCGCGGCTACCTGATCGCAAGCGCGCCTTCCCGTTGCTGTCGGTCACGGAAGCCGACGCGGAGATCAACGGCGTCACCACCGAGCAGCTGGCCAGGCGCTGGCGCATGATCCTGGAGAGCAGGATCAACCATGCGCGCTCGACCCTCCGGCCGAGACAACTGGCCCAGCGCTGGCGAATCACCCTCGTGGTGGAGCTCCTCCTTCTCGGGATGATTGCGGTGTCGCTGTTGGCCTGGAGAGGGTTGCGGCGCAGGGTGTCGCGCCTGCAGCGCCGTCGCTTCACGGAGGGCTATCGGGTGCCTTCTCTGGAGGTGCACCTGCATCTCACCCACACCGTCACCCGGGTGCTGATGGTGTGGATTCTGTTTCTGCTGGTGATGATGGTGGGCCTCGGCGTGATGGCTGTGCCCGGGCAGATCCCACTGGCGCTCGAGCTGCTGCTGCAACCCTCGTTCGCTTTGATCAAGGCGGGAGTGGTCACATTGGTGGGCTTGCTGTTGCGGGCGCTCAGCACGTTTCTGCTGCACCAATGGGCCGACAATGTGGACGTGGTCGTCCAGGAAAGGGCGCGTCGGGATCAGCGCTACCGCAGCCTGCTGCGGGTGAGTCATCGACTGATCGATGTGTCTTGTCTGCTGGTGGCGGGGCTTTGGGTGTTGATCGATGTCCCTGGCGTACGCACCGCTTCCATTTCCATCCTTGTTGCAGGTGGTGCCTTGTTGGGTGCCCTGGCCTTTGTGTTCCAGGGGTTATTGCGCGACTTTGTCGCCGGGATGCTGGTGCTGATTGAGGATCGCTATGCCATCGGCGACTGGATTGAGATTGATGGCGTGGAAGGGGAGGTGGTGGATGTGGGGTTGTTCAGCACCCAGATCCGCTGCCTGGATCAGCGGGTCGACACGCTTGATAACAGCACGATCCGCCAGCTGCGTAACCACACGAAATTGCGATCAGGCAGTTTGGTCACCTTTGTGGTGTCTCACCGCCAGAGCTCCATTGATCAGGCCATCACCCTGATCCGCGATGAGATCGATCTGTTCGTGAATGACAGCGATTGGAATCACCGTTTGCTCGGGGAACCCGTGTTGCGGGGGGTGCGCCGGGTCACTCCGCTGGGCACCCATCTGGAGGTGCTGCTGATTACCAAAGCGGGTGGGCAATGGGTGAGCGAACGCGAATTCCAGCTGCGTGTGCTGCGCCGCTTTGAAGCGGAAGGCGTGGTGCTGGCCGATGGATTGGAGTTAACGCGGCTTACTTGAACAGGTTGTTCAGCATCGTGCCCACGGCCGCACCCAAAGCGGCTCCTGCAGCGTCCTGGTTTGTGCTGCCGCTGTTCTGGGTGGCCACAAGCTTGTAATCGGCAAAGCGGAACACGCCTGTGTTGCCGTGATCCACGAAGGTCACCGGCCAGCTCCCACCGAAGGAATCACTGATGGTGTATGTGCCGCTGCCGTTGTCTTTGAACACGTACTTGCTGCCGTTCTCCAGCTGAATCTTGTAACGGTTGCGATCACCCTTCGACACCTGCTTGAGCTGGCAGGGGCCATCGAACACCCGCTGTCCTCTCTGGCTGAGGCTGCAGTAGCCCGCGTCTGTGGCCACCTGGCGACTGCTGTTACTGGCACTGGCGTTGTTACTGCCGCTGCTGCCGAAGAGCTGCTTTGTGAGGCCCTTGGCCACGTTCGACGCACTTCCTTGGTCAATAGCTAAGGATCGATTTCACAAACATCAGAACGTGTTCTGCGATTGTTCTCGCCTGCGCGGAATCTCTTGCGTCAAATCTGTCCATTGGAGCTTCGTCGTCTCGTGGATAACGGGTTTCGCTATTCATCCTGCTGACAGCCTTCAGATGGACATCTCCCAGAGAGTCAGTGTTGATCCCCTGCCGCTCAATCTCTTGGACGAGTCGATCGAGTGAATGGCTATGTGGCGGTAAGACTCCAAGAGAAATCAAGATACCTTTCAGAGCTTTTTCTGCTGCTTGGCTTTAGTGGTAGCAGGCTTGGCTGTGAAATTCTTCCGCTTCAGTGAGCTTGCCCACCGCGAGGTCGCTTTCTGCTTTTCGTAACCAGGCCTGAAAGCGCGTTGTCATCCTTTCGCCAGGATTCGGACATCGCGGCCGATCGCTTGCCAATAGGGATCCTGGCTGCAACGAAGACGATCCCAATTCGCTGAGCTGAGAGCCAGCACATCGTCGGCAAGTAGATGGCTCAACACTGCATCGGCCAAGGTTTCGGCATCCGCAGGAGTGGCTGCGATGGCGAGCATGTCGACATCAGAGTACGCATCCCAGTCTCCCCTCGCCAGGGAGCCAAACAGCCACAGGCTGCTTTCCCGGTGTTGAACGACCAGTTTCTCCGCTTTCTCCTGCAGTTCCGGGGGGCTGTTCAAGTTTGTGCTTCCGCAGCTCTGCTAGTGAGTTTGAGGTTGGTGCAGGGAATGCCGTGGCCAAAGCTTAATCAGCTTGCGGCCTTCGCGTTTAAGCCAAATAAAAAACCCCTGCCTTGCGGCAGGGGGTGATGACGATTGTTGGAGGTGAATCCTTGAATCAGTCGAGGTCGGGCATCGCCAGGGTGGGCTCGGCCTGACGATCGATGCCTTTTTCGAAACCGGCAGCAGCAGCACGGGCGCGGCCCGCATGCCAGAGATGACCGATCAGGAAGAAGAAGGCCAGGATGAACTGCGTGGCAGCCAGCCATTGGCGGATGTTCACGAAGTTCACCGAGTTGGGCTCGGTGATGATGCCGCCTACGGAGTTGATCGACGCGTTGGGAGCGTGGGTCATGTACTCAGCGGCACGACGCACTTGCCAGGGCTGGATGTCATTCTGCAACTTGTCGAGGCTCAGGCCGTTGGGCCCACGCAGGGGCTCCAGCCAGGGACCACGGAAGTCCCAGAAACGCATGGTTTCGCCGCCGAAGATGATTTCACCGGTGGGGGAGCGCATCAGGTACTTACCCAGGCCGGTGGGGCCCATGGCGGAACCGATGTTGGCGCCGAGGCGTTGGTCACGCACCAGGAAGGTGAAGCTCTGGGCCTGGGAGGACTCGGCATTGGTGGGGCCGTAGAACTCCGAGGGATAAGCGGTGTTGTTGAACCAGATGTAAGCCGAGGCGATGAAGCTCATGAAGCTCAGGGCGCCGAGGCTGTAGCTCAGGTAGGCCTCACCGTTCCAGATGAAGGCGCGACGCACCCAGCCGAAAGGCTTGGTGATCACGTGCCAGATGCCACCGAAGATCAGGGTCAGACCCAACCAGATGTGGCCACCGATGATGTCCTCCATGGAATTCACACCGATGATCCAGCCTTCGCCGCCGAAGGGGGCGCGGAACAGATAACCGAAGATCACACCGGGATCCAGAGTGGGATTGGTGATCAGTCGCACATCACCACCACCGGGGGCCCAGGTGTCGTAGACGCCGCCGAAGAACATGGCCTTGAAGACCAGCAGCAGACAGCCGACGCCCAGAAGGATCAGGTGATAACCAATGATGTTGGTCATCTGATTCTTGTCACGCCAGTCCTGTGAGAAGAACGTGGAGTAGTTCTCGAGAATTTCAGGACCACGCAGGGCGTGATAAAGGCCGCCGAGGCCGAGCACGGCGGAGCTGATCAGGTGAAGAACACCGACCACGAAGAAGGGGTAGAGATCGGTGACCTCACCACCAGGTCCAACGCCGTAACCAAGGGTGGCGACGTGGGGGAACAGGATCAGACCCTGCTCATACATCGGTTTGTCGAAGGTGAAGTGGCTCACCTCGAAGAGCATCATGGCGCCGGCCCAGAACACCATCAGACCAGCGTGGGCCACGTGGGCACCCAGCAGACGGCCGGACAGGTTGATGAGACGGGCGTTTCCGGACCACCAGGCATAGCCGGTGGAGTCGAGGTCTTTACCGCCAGTGGCGATAAGACCGGAATTAAAGGGCGTTTCCACGGGGCAGAACCTCTTCAGGGAAGACGAAGTTTTCGTGCGGCTGGTCAGCCGGTGCCATCCAGGCACGCAGACCTTCATTGAGAAGGATGTTCTTGGTGTAGAAGGTCTCGAATTCGGGATCTTCTGCAGCGCGGATCTCCTGCGACACGAAGTCGTAGGCGCGCAGGTTGAGGGCCAGGCCGATGATGCCGATGGAACTGGTCCACAGGCCCATCACAGGCACGAACAGCATGAAGAAGTGCAGCCAGCGCTTGTTGGAGAACGCGATCCCGAAGATCTGGCTCCAGAAGCGGTTGGCGGTGACCATTGAATAGGTCTCTTCTTCCTGAGTGGGCTCGAACGCCTTGAAAGTATTGGCCTGCTCGCCGTCCTCAAACAGGGTGTTTTCCACGGTTGCGCCGTGAATGGCGCAGAGCAGTGCGCCGCCGAGGATGCCGGCCACGCCCATCATGTGGAAGGGGTTCAAGGTCCAGTTATGGAAGCCCTGAAGGAAGAGGAGGAAGCGGAAGATCGCAGCCACACCGAAGGAGGGCGCGAAGAACCAGCTGCTCTGGCCGAGGGGGTACATCAGGAAGACGCTGACGAACACCGCAATCGGACCGGAGAAGGCGATGGCGTTGTAAGGGCGGATGCCCACCAGACGAGCGATCTCGAACTGACGCAGCATGAAGCCGATCAGTGCGAAGGCGCCGTGCAGGGCCACGAAGGCCCAGAGGCCGCCGAGCTGGCACCAGCGAACGAAGTCGCCTTGGGCCTCAGGGCCCCAGAGCAGAAGCAGGCTGTGACCCATCGCATCAGCGGGGGTGGACACAGCAGCGGTGAGGAAGTTGCAACCTTCCAGGTACGAGGAGGCAATGCCGTGGGTGTACCAGGAGGTAACAAAGGTGGTGCCGGTGAGCCAGCCACCGATGGCCAAATAGGCCGTTGGAAAGAGAAGAATGCCGGACCAGCCGACAAAAACGAAGCGGTCGCGCTTGAGCCAGTCATCGAGGACGTCGAACCATCCCCGCTGTGGCGCGCGTCCTACAGCGATCGTCATGAGAGGAGAACGGTGCGGTTACCCGCAGGCTGTGGGATACCAGGCGACCTTAACAATCTCAACGGGCTCTGCGGGGCTGATCGCTCTCAGCTGAAATCCGTTGTATCGGAGTGTTTCTTCGCTCTTTCTTTCGTTTTTTCGCGCCCTTTTGTGGCAGCTCCTGCATGGGGCGTCCGCGCAACGGCATGAGCGTTCACAATGTGCGCTGTTTCCAGGCTTCGATGGCCGCTGAACTGCTCGAACAGCCGGTGCTGGGATCGCGCCGTCTTTCCAACGTATTGGTTGCTGCGATGGTCACCATCGGCGGCGTGGGCTTTCTGTTTGCGTCCCTCTCCAGCTATCTCGGTCGGGACTTGCTGCCCCTTGGGCATCCGGCAGGGTTGGTGTTCGTCCCTCAGGGACTGGTGATGGGCCTGTACAGCATTGCTGCAGCCCTTCTGGCCACGTACCTCTGGGCGGTGATCGCCATCGATGTGGGATCGGGTTCCAACCGCTTCGATAAGCAGGCGGGTGTGATCACCATCTCCCGCCGCGGGTTCCGCAAGCCGATCAGCGTTGAGATTCCTCTGAAGGATGTTCAGGCTGTGAAGGTGGAAGTGCGCGATGGCTTCAATACGCGCAGGCGCGTGTCGTTGCGCGTTCAGGGTCGGCGAGACATGCCGCTTACCCGCGTGGGTGAACCCCTTCCTCTCGCCCAGCTGGAGCAGGATGGAGCCGAACTCGCTCGGTTTCTGGGCGTGAATCTCGAGGGACTTTGATCTCACCATGTGCCACCGCTCACTGTTCCAGCGTTCCTTGCGCGCCCTGATCACTCTTGCGCTCTGCATTCCCCTGCTTGTGAGCTGTGCCTCCACCACCACAGCCTCCGTGCCGGATGGCTGTGAGCAGGCCTCGAGTCCCTGTCTTCAGGGCAAGGCCAGCGTTGCCATGGAGACAAGCCGCGGAATGATCACCCTTGAGCTGGATGGTGATGCGGCTCCGGTCACGGCCGGCAATTTCGTGGATCTCGTGAAGCGCGGCACCTACAACGGCACCGTGTTCCATCGCGTTGTGAGGGATCCCGTTCCCTTCGTGGTGCAGGGGGGCGATCCTGCTTCAAGCAATCCCCAAACGCCCAAGGCTCAATACGGCACTGGCAGCTTCATCGATCCTGAGAGTGGCCAAGCCAGGTTCATTCCCCTGGAGCTGGCGTTTGAGGGTGAGGATCAACCCCGTTACGGGCGGGTGGTGAGCAACCCCAGCGAACTGCTGAAGCTGAAGCTCAGCCATGCGCGCGGCGCCCTGGCCATGGCCCGATCCCAGTCACCGGATTCCGCCAGCGCGCAGTTCTACATCGCCTTGAAGCCCCTGCCGGAATTGGATGGTCGCTACGCCGTCTTCGGCCGTGTCACCGAGGGCATGGAGGTGGTGGATGCCATCCGTCAGGACGACAAAATCATCAAAGCCACCCTGCTCACGCCTGGGCTCTGATCCGATTCCCGAGTTTCTCAGGCGGGAACCCGCCCTCCTGAGATCGAGGCTTTGAGAAGTTCCGTGTTCACGCCGGAAGCCCGCTCCAGGGCGACCTTGCCGGTGCGCGCGATTTCCTGAATGCCGTAAGGACCCATCAGTCGCTCCAAGGCGACCAGTTTTCCTGGATCGCCCACAACCTCCAGGGTGAGCGCGTCGTCCGCCACATCCACCACCTTGGCCCGGAAGACCTGCACCAGCTCGAGAATGGCACTGCGCTGGCTGTCTGGCGCCGACACCTTCATCAGCATCAGTTCCCGTTCCACCGCGGGGCGCTGGGAAAGATCGAGCACCTGCAGAACATTCACCAGCTTGTCCAGCTGTTTGGTCATCTGCTGGAGCGTCTGCTGATCGCCCTCCACCACCATCGTCAGCCGCGAACGTCCGTCCGCTTCTGCAGGGCCCACGGCCAGGCTGTCGATATTGAAGCCTCGGCGGGCGAACAAACCGGCAATGCGGCTGAGGGCACCGGATTCATCTTCCACCAGAACCGACAGGGTGTGCTTCATGCCTGTTGCTCGATCCCGGATGCGTGTTCGTGTCCCAAATTACGGTCCAGCCAGTGCAGCAGCTCTTGATGAAACCGTTCGGGGGTTTCGTCATGGGGGCAGTGGCCGCTGTTCTCCACCACCTTGAGCTCGATCCACGGGTGTTCGTTTTGCACACGTTCACCGATGAGCAACGGCACGAAGCGATCTTGACGCCCCCAGAGCAACAGCACCGGTGGGGGCTGGGGGCTCTGGCGCAGCCGCTGCAGCAGAGCCGGAGCCGTGGCGCCTCTCGGACGCAGGGCCATGCCGACGCTCATTGCCCGCAGCGCCCTCGGTGCCGTGGCCCGTCGTGCCGGCTGGGCGATCAGGCGCTCCAGTTCCCGGTCCATGCCGATGGGCCGGTGGTAGGCCCCCTGGAGCCCTGCCTTGATCAGCGGCGTTCGACTGATCAGCGGCACCACCAGCTCAAGTGGCAGCAGCCTGCACAGCACCGTCACGATTGAGCGCCTGAGTTGCCTCTGCCCTCGTTTCTGGCGCGCTGCGACAGGGTTCAACAGGGCCGGGTCCGGCAGGGGGGCGGCCGCCACTGCGGCCACAAGCTGGGGGGCCAGCACTGCGGTGGTAAGGGCTGTCAGACCTCCCAGGGAATTGCCCACCAGCACCGCCGGTGATTGCACTACCTGTTCGAGAAAGGCAGCCAGTTGCCGGCCCCATAACCTGTTGTCGAGCGCTGTCCGGCGCCCAAGACCGGGCTGATCAGAACGACCGAAGCCAATCAGATCCAAGCCAAAGACCCGGTATCCAGCCTGTGCCAGTGGACCGGCGTTATGGCGCCAGTGGCTGCTGCTGGCACCAAAGCCGTGCAACAGCACCACGGCGGGAGCGCTTGTGGCTCCAAGAACCCGCCAGTGGCATTGGAATCCCTGCCATGTCCAGGTGGCCGCATCGCCCCAGTCAGCACCGGTGGAGGCAGGCTGGAGGGTGGTTGCAGGCACGCGGCTGGACTCCCGGGATCTTCACTATCGCGAAGGCGCTGCCTGTTTGCAGACGGGATCGGGTTTCTTCCGCCCTGAGTCGCGTCCATCCAGGGACCTGTCTGTTCTGCTGGCTGCCCATCAGGCCTCCAGGGCCCAGGGGCCCCAGCACTGGCTGGATCTGATGGCCGGTTGCGGCATCCGTGGCCTGCGCTGGGGGTTGGAAGGCGCGCCCCAGTCACCGCACCCGCTGGCGCTCTGGCTGAATGATGCCGATCCCGAGCGGATGGATCTTCTCCAGGCCAATCTCAAGCCTCTGTCTGGCCTCGCCGGCGTGGACCTCACGTTTAGTCAACAGCCTGCAGAACGTCTGCTGCGGCAGGCCTATCTCGATCAGCGCCGCTTCGACCTGATCGATCTTGATGCTTTTGGTTGCCCGAACGGGCTGTTGCAGTCGGCGCTTTCGGTGCTGCGCTTCGGAGGGGTGTTGATCCTGGCCAGCACCGACGGTCGCTCGCCCACAGGCCATGACCGGGTGGCCGCTGTGCGGCGGTTTGCTGCGGCGGCACGGGCCCATCCATCCAGCTGGGAGCTGGCCTTGCGGCTTCAGCTTGCGGCTTTGGCGCGGGAGGCCTGGATGTTGGGCCGAGGGCTTGAACCGCTGGCTTGCTTTAGCGATGGGCGAACCTTCCGCTTGGCCGTGCGCCTGCACAGGCGTATTGGCGCTGATGAGGAAGGCAGTCTGGGCCTCCTCGCCCGCTGTGAACACTGCGGTGATCAAGCCGTTCAGCCTGTGCTGAAGCTCAGCGGCTGGCGGGCCTGTGCCTGCCGGGCTGATTCGGGGCGCTGGGCGGTGTCGGGCCCGCTCTGGCTGGGTCCATTGCAGTCCCCGGCGCTGTTGCAGGAGCTGCTCAACCTGAGTGAAGCCATGCCGCACACCATGGCGCTTCCCAGTCGGCGTCTGCTCGAACGCTTGCAGGGGGATCCGGGGTTGCCGGTGTGTTGCTGGTCCACCGATGAACTGGCGCAACGCCTTGGGCTTGCCGGCCCGCCTCCTCTGCACAGGCTTGTGCAGGCGCTGCAAAGCGAGGGCTATTGGGCCGGCGTCAGTGGCGTGATGGCCGGGCAGCTGCGCACGGATGCGCCATGGAAGGTGTTGTTACAACGGTGTGCCGATCTGGCCTGAGGGCAGCTTTTAATAGGTGCTGATCGTGAACACATCCCCATGGCTTCGGAGATTTTCGGCATTGCAGCGGTGTTCTGGGTGCTGATTCCTGTGGGTCTGGCCGGTGGTGCCCTCCTCTTGAAGCTGCAGAAGGACTGACTCTCAAACAAGGTTGGACGCCCCTTAGGCTCCTGCCTTGGAAGAGCGAGCCCCATGCAGGTTCTGGTGGTTGGTGGAACGGGAACCCTGGGCAGGCAGATTGCCCGTCGAGCCCTGGATCAGGGTCACGATGTGCGCTGCATGGTGCGTTCTCCGCGCAAAGCCCCCTTTCTGCAGGAGTGGGGGTGTGAGCTCACCCGCGGTGATCTGCTCGAGCCGGCCAGCCTCGATTACGCCCTCGATGGGGTGGACGCCGTGATTGATGCGGCCACCAGCCGCCCCAACGATCCCCAGAGCGTTTATGTGACCGACTGGGACGGCAAACTCAACTTGCTCAGAGCCTGCGAACGCGCGGGAGTGAAGCGGTTTGTGTTCCTCTCATTGCTGGGTGCGGAGAAGCATCGTGATGTTCCATTGATGGACATCAAGTACTGCACTGAGAAGCTGCTCCAGGAATCAGACCTCGACTACACCATCCTCCAGGGTGCTGCCTTCATGCAGGGGGTGATCAGTCAGTTCGCCATCCCTGTGCTGGAGAGCCAGACCGTATGGGTGAGCGGTAGTCCCACGCCGATTGCCTACATGAACACTCAGGACATGGCCCGCTTCGCGGTGGCAGCTCTGGATCATTCGGAAACCGTGCGCGGCAGTTTCCCGGTGGTCGGCCCGAAAGCCTGGAACACAGGCGAGGTGGTTCAGCTCTGTGAGCTGGCCTCGGGGAAGTCAGCTCGGGTGTTCCGGGTGCCCCCCGTGCTGATGCGCTTGATGGAAGGCGCCTGCTCCTTCTTCGAGCCTGCGGTGAATGTGGCGGAGCGTTTGGCTTTTGCTGAAGTCACCGGTGGTGGTGGTGCCCTCGACGCACCGATGGAGTCCAGCTACAGCCATTTCGGTATCGATGCTTCGGAGGTGACCGGCCTGGAGGCGTACATCCGGGAGTACTACGACACGATTCTCAAGCGCTTGCGTGCCATGGAGGCGGATCTCGACAGGGACGCCAAGAAAAAGCTGCCGTTCTGATGACCACCACCACCGGCGAGTGGTTGATTTGTACTGGCTTTCGTTAATGTCGGGTCCCGCCCGCTCTGTTTTATGTCGGTTGCTCAAGTCAAGAATCTGCAGCGACGGCTCGATAACCTCTGCCGTGAGGCGGAAACCGAGCTCACCCGCACGTGCGGGCACGAGCTGTGGCGCACCTTGGGATTCGATGCCTTCGACGGCCTTGAAGACAGCGACCGCCGGGCCAGCGCCAATTATTACTACGGTCAATGGATGACCGCACGTGAGCTGCAGGAGGCCCTGGGGTGATGGCTGAACAATGCTGTGGACCGTCTTTGGACCAGACCCAGGCCGTTGAATCCCGGTACGGAGCAGCGGCCCATCAACAGGAAGCTTGCCTTTGCACCCCTGTCGCCTTTGACGCCTCGTTGTTGAAGGTGATCCCCACGGATGTTGTGGAGCGCGACTACGGATGCGGTGATCCCACCCGATGGGTGCAGGTCGGCGACGATGTGCTCGATCTCGGAAGCGGCAGCGGCAAGAATGCCTTTATCTGCTCTCAGGTGGTGGGTGAAAGCGGATCGGTGATCGGTGTGGATCGCAACGACGACATGCTGGCCCTGTCCTGCGCGGCGGCGCCGGTCGTGGCCAATCGCATCGGATTCGCCAACGTGCGCTTTGTGAAAGGTGCGATTGAAGCCCTGGATGCTTCAACGCCATCAGGCTCCGCCTTGATTGAATCCGCCAGTGTGGATGTGGTGTTGAGCAATTGTGTGCTCAATCTGGTGAACCCCTCGGCCCGTGCTGCACTTCTGGCCAACATCCGCCGGGTGTTGCGTCCGGGTGGGCGCGTGGCCATCAGCGACATCGTTTGCGATCGGCCTGTGCCGCTGGGTCTTCAGCAGGATCCTGAACTCTGGAGCGGTTGCATCAGTGGTGCCTGGCTTGAGGATGCCTTCCTGGCCGACTTCCGTGCCCTTGGTTTTGAGCAGGTGGGCTATGCCGACCGTTCCGACACGCCCTGGAGGGTGGTGGAGGGGGT
Organism: Synechococcus sp. MEDNS5; assembly: GCF_014279875.1. Classification (NCBI taxonomy): domain Bacteria; kingdom Bacillati; phylum Cyanobacteriota; class Cyanophyceae; order Synechococcales; family Synechococcaceae; genus Synechococcus; species Synechococcus sp. MEDNS5. Next base: position 1,520,548 of record NZ_CP047952.1, on the reverse strand, counting down.
TGAGTTCCGGGCGGTCACTCTCACCGGCGTGCTCCCTCGGTCCTGAGCAAGGCTTTGAGCCGCTCCTGTTCTGGCGGCTTGACCGGTCTCCATTGCCCGGATGCCAGGCCCTCAATGCTGAGAGGAGGGTCACCGTCCATTAGATCGACGCTGCGGCGAATCAAGCGCAGGGTCGGCAGTCCCACGGCAGCCGTCATCCGCCTGATTTGGCGGTTGCGGCCTTCGCGCAGGCTGATGCTGAGCCAGGAGGTGGGAATGGAGCGGCGCTCGCGGATGGGAGGTGTTCGCTCCGGCAGTTCACGCCAGAGACTTGGGTCGAGGGATGACGCCCGGGCCGGACGGGTGCGCTGGCCTTTGATCACCAACCCTTGTTCCAGGGCAGCCAGTTGGACGTCGTCCGCAAGACCTTCCACCTGCACCCAATAGGTTCGCCAGTGGCCGAAACGGGGGTCGGTGAGCCGTTGCTGCAGGCGTCCGTTCTCGGTGAGGATCAGCAATCCTTCACTGTCCGCGTCCAGCCGGCCGGCTGCGTACACATTCGGCACGTCAACCCAGTCGGCCAGACAGCCCCAGCGGCTGCCGGGCTCTCGGGTGAATTGACTGAGAACCCCGAACGGCTTGTGCAGCAGCAGGGTCAGGAATGGCCTCCGAAGCAGAGAAGCAGGGCCTCTCCCCAGCTGGAGGCCTTGTTCAGATGGTCGTCATGCAGGTGCTTCATTTTTTCGGCCTGCATTTTCAACATTGTTGCCTGGGTGAACTCGTGACCCTGCTCCTTGGCTAGATCCACCACATGCTGGGGGCTTCCGGCTTGTCTGACCTGCTCTCTCATCTGAGAATCAGACTGCACCAGGGATGCAAAGGCAGCGAGGGCTGATTCGGACACGGACTTGAGCGCTTTTCTCGAAGATTAAGTGGATTTCTGCCGTGACCGCCACAGATTCACAGCCCCGATAGAAATCATTAGCAGGCCTAGGTCCATCGACAGTGGGGGCAGGATCATGAACCTTGATGCGAGAAGGCTGACCCTAGGGGCGGGGTTCCGCTGCTGCGACTGAGCGCAGCGCCGGTGGCCTTCTAAAATTCAGTCATTCTTGATTCAGGTTTATTCCGGCGCATGATTGAAACCTCGGGTGTAATTGAAAAAGAGCAGGGCAACGGGTTCTACCTGGTCACCCTCGAGCAGCCCGCAGGTCATCAATGCCTCTGCCGTGCGGCTGGCAAGCTCACCAAATTCAGGATCAAACTCCTCGCCGGTGACAAGGTGCTGGTGGAGATCAGTCCTTATGACCTCACCCGAGGACGGATCACCTACCGGGAACGCAATGCCGGCGCACCAGGTGGTCGTCCCGGTGGCAACCGCCCCGGGGGACCTCGCCGCCGTTGAGCGTCAGCCCTCAGGCAGAAGTGAGCGAATCGAGGCCATGAACTCGCTGCGCTGCTTCACTCCCCGCCACTGCTGCTTGAGCTCTTTGTCGTGAAAAAGCTGCACGGTTGGTGTGCCATTCACGCCGGCTTGTTCAGCGATGGCCTGGTCGGCTTCGATGTCGATTTCGATCCCCTGGGCGCGCCCTCCAAGTTCGTCGAGCACACGCTTGAGTTGTGGCTTCAGCACGTGGCAGGGGCCGCAGCTTGGGGATGTGTAGACAACCAGAAGCGGCCGCTGGCTGTCGTGGTACAGCTTTCTAAGGGCATAACTTCCCTTCTGCCAGAGCGCATCCGGGTCGTAGCTGGATTCCGTGGTTTCCGCTGTGGCTTTGGGTGTGTCTGCCTTGGCGGGCTCGGCCTGATCGCGCTTGATCAGTTGGGCCAGGTCGTTGTGGCTGAGCCATCGCTCGGCGGCCAGGGCCGCCTGGCAGCCGCTGCCAGCGGCGGTGATGCCTTGGCGCCACTCCGCATCCGCGACGTCTCCCGCCGCGAACACACCCTCTTTGGAGGTTTCCGGGCGTCCTGGCTGGGTGATCAGATAACCGGTGCCGTCGCAATGGAGCTGATCACGCACCAACTCGGTGTTTGGTGTGTGTCCGATGGCGTAGAACATTCCCCTCACTGGGAGGTGCTCCTCCAAGCCGCTGTCCCGTCGATGGAGCCGTAACCCACTGAGCCATTCCTCGCCTTCGGCGTCGGCCACCTGGGTGTTCCAGTGGACGGTGATCTGGGGGTTGGCCTGCACCCGGTCGGCCATGGCGGCACTGGCTCGCAAGCGGTCAGAACGCACCAGTAGGTGCACATGGCTTCCGTATTTGGTTAGGTAAACAGCCTCCTCGCAGGCGGAGTCACCGCCGCCCACCACGGCCAATTCCTCGTTGCGGAACTGGGGCGTCGCGCCATCGCAGATGGCGCATGCGCTGATTCCCTGGCTCCAGAAACGTTCTTCATTCGGGAGGCTCAGGCGATTGGCGCTCGCGCCAGTGGCGATGATCAGAGCCTGGGTTTCGATGGTATCTCCGTCGGCTTCGATTCTGTAGGGCCTCTGGCTCAGGTCGATTCGGTCTGCATCAGCCTCCAGCAGGCGCGTTCCCCAACGCTCGGCTTGGGCCTTCATCAGGTCCATCAGTTCAGGGCCCAGCACCCCATCGGGAAACCCTGGGAAATTTTCCACATGGGTGGTGGTCATCAACTGCCCACCAGGAATTCCACCCCGTTGGAACCCCGTGATCAGAAGCGGATTGAGGTTGGCGCGGGCGGCATAAATGGCTGCGGTGTAACCAGCAGGGCCAGACCCCACGATCACCAGATTTTCGACCGCCATGGCTAATGCGGAGTGATTATGAGTTAAGTGTAGATGGTGGGGTGGGGCCGATGGGTTGTTTGTTCGACAATTTGGCCAGGATTTTTCCGATCGAAGCGATCCGGAATTCGGCTATTTAAGGATTTTATTAGATTTCGAGTGTGTCTTCTGCTGGATTGTCTGCGTGCAGGTGTCGGCGTTTTCCATTTGATTGCTTCAGGCTCATGACGGACTCTTCAAGCATTTCCGGATGCTCTCCGATGCAGAGGATCCATTCCCGGTATTCCTGGGTCAGCGCATAACTGTCTTCATAGCGCTCAGCGCTGTCCAGTACGGCGATCCGGGTTGTCGCCCAGCAAGTAGCGACGCTGACGCGACGTTCAAGAGCTGCGTCCATGACTGTCTCCCAGATGGTGCCCAGATTGCATGCTGATGGCTTTGCATCAGGGCTGGATTTGCAGAACGTCGCATTTTTTCTCGCGGAAAGATGTTTTCAGCGCTGCAAAAATTTCGGTAATTCCGGTGTTCGTACACGGATCACCGCACCGGCACCATCGCCGACGGCTTCCAGGGGCAGGCTGGGCCCTCGCCACGCTCCTCCCTGGCCTGTCTCCTCCGCGATCCGTGGCTCAGCAGGAGCCGCAATGCGATAGGGCTCCGTGAGCGACCAGTTGCGTGCGTACTGCATCAACAGGGGGTCGGCTGGCGCGAACACAAAGGAGGGATCGCGGGGAATCGCTTCCTTGCTAGCCCGTTCCCCGCAGAGGCGTACCGCCCGGGTGATGCCCTGGATGAAACGGCTGCGGGTGGCCACTGTCGTTAGGTAGGCCACCACTCGTAGCCGGGGAGCATCGAATCCTTCGGCGCACATGTCGATGCTCACAAGCCAGTCGGCATCGCCGCGTTCAAAGCGGTTGAGTCGATCCGAGGCGCCTGGGTCTTGTGAGTGAACCAGATCCACCCGGTCGCCCTGCTCCTCGAGAAGGGAGGAGATGGTTCGGGCGTGGTCGATGTCCCGAGCAATCACCAGGCCCGCGGCACGGGGATGGTGCTGTCGAACCCGCTCCAGTTGGGTTCGGGCCCGCAGCAGCAGCTGCAGGGCGATGCTGCTGCTGTCCGCCAGGCGAATGGCCCTGCGCAGGTTGCGCGCCCGCCAGCTCTCCCGCTGCTCAGACGACAACGGCGACACCTCCCGGTCGGGCTGACCGTCCTGGCTGTGTTCTACCCATCCATCTTGGAATCGGAATTCCAGCGGTCTAACGTCGCCGGCGGCGATCAGTTCCCTCGGCTCCACACTGAGATCCGGCTGGATCTGCTCCATCCGCTCGCCGGCCTCCTCCACCTCCACTCTCCGCGCTGCACAGAACGCCAGGTTGTCTGCGCGGAACGGGGTTCCGGTGAGACCGAGCCGCAGCCTGGCTCTCTGGCTCAGGTCCAGAAACGTGCGACCCCATACCGGCCCTTCCGGTTCTTCCGGCTCCACACCGAGATGGTGGGCTTCGTCTGCGATCGCCAGATGCTCGCCATCGCTCCATAGGGCGAGCTCGGCCTTGAGCGCTTCAGATTGTCGGCCAGCCCCCTGATAACTCACCAGCCAGCCGTCGGCCTGGAGTGGGGCACTGCCAGGACCGTTCCAGGGCTGTAGGTGCAGTCCCAGGCGCTCCGCTGCCCGTTGCCATTGCTCGAGGATCGAGGTGCGGTGACAGAACACGAGCACACGACTGAAACGCCCTTCCCGCTGCATCGCCTGGAAGGCCAGCAGGGCGCCGAGGGTCTTACCAGCACCCGGCCCCGCATGGATCAGCACATCCCGCGTTCCCGGAGCAACTGGATCCAGGCGTCGGCGCAGCAGTTGGGTGAGTTGCTGCTGCCACTGACGGGGCCGAATCGTGTGGCCTGGTGCAATTCCCTCTAGAGCAAAGGACGGCGTCGTGATGGCGAATAGGAAAGTTAGGTCTTTCTAACCATTCCAATCGCTTGCGCCACTCTTACCTTCCGACCATCAGCCCTCGGGTTTTTGCCCTTCTCTCTATGGCCCGACGTCGCTACCAGCCCATGACCGGTCCTGAATCCAGGCGCACTCTCGAGCGCTGTTGGCCCCTTGATTGTGATCTGGATCCGCTCATCCTTCGCGCACGACTGCTTCATCACCAGGGCCGCCGGCCCATGGCGCAGTCGGTGGAGCAGGAACTGATGCCCATGTTCTGAGGGCGTTCAGTTCCTGTTCGTGAGTGACTGATCGTTCGTTTTTGCTCGATCGTGCGATTCGTCTGCCTTCAGAGCGATTCGGTGTGGTTGCAGAGCAGCCGCTCCACTTCCACAAGTCCATCTTCGGCCGCCTGATGGGCACGGTCCATCCGTCCTCCTGCAGGCTCTAGCAAACGGTTGGTGAGCCGCTGGAGAAGCTGATCCCGTTGCGATTCCAGCAGTCCAAGAATCTCTTCCTCGATCAGCTGGCGCACAGCCTGGCTGCGCAGGTGGTCGTCAGACGCCTCATCAAACGTGCCCTGAACCAGCTCCTGAATGAACAGGCGGTGCACCTCACTGCTGCGCAGAAAGCTTTCCGTGGCATTGATAATGCCGTCGACCAGGGTGCGGTCAGGTTCTGAATCCTGTTCACTCAGCTTGAACTCCCAGTCCAAGTGGCGTCGCTGCCATCCGGCGGCATGGAGGCTGGGCATCACGGTCTGGGAAAAGGTATCCACAGACATTTCGTAGATGCGCTCGGCCAGCCGTTCGCACCATTCACGGCCATGGTCGGCCAACAGCTTTTCCATGGCATCGCGCTCAACGGCGTGGCCGCCGTGATGGCTATGGCAAACGCCGTCTGGGCATTCGATCGCTGTGAGTCCCATCTTGATGCAATCAGGATCCTTTCCATAGCCACAGCCAGCCATCACATATCCGCATCTTCAGAAAAGATCCAGGCGCAATCCGGCGACGGCCTAACCTCGCCTGGGTCGGCGGCATCACGATCTTGCCCATACTTTTGATCCCGGTGGAGACAGCGGCGGGGGAAACCCGCGTCGCGGCCTCACCGGAAACCGTCAAGAAGTTCATCGCTCTCGGTTGTCGGGTGGTGCTCGAACGGGGAGCCGGACGGACGTCCGGATTTCTCGATGAGGCCTACGCCGAGGTGGGTGCACAGCTTGTGACTCCCGGAGATAGTCAGGCTTGGGGAGAGGCCGACGTGCTGCTGTGCGTCCAATCGCCCTCCCCTCTCGACCTCGGCCGATTGCGCCGTGGTGCGCTGGTGGTTGGGCTACTGGCTCCATACGCCAACGTCGAGCTCGATGCAGCACTGAAGAGCTGCGGCCTCTCCGCCATGGCCCTGGAGCTGCTGCCTCGCATCAGCCGTGCGCAGTCAGCCGATGCGCTGTCTTCACAGGCCAACATCGCCGGTTACAAGTCTGTTCTGCTCGCTTCGGCCGCTCTGGATCGTTACTTCCCGATGCTGATGACCGCTGCCGGCACGGTGCAGCCTGCCCGGGTCGTGGTGCTCGGTGCAGGGGTGGCCGGTCTTCAGGCCGTGGCGACCGCGCGCCGACTGGGTGCTGTGGTCTACGTCAGCGATATCCGTCCTGCGGTGAAGGAGCAGGTGGAATCCCTCGGTGCCCGCTTCATCGACCCTCCCGAGATGGAGGACAAACCCGCCGAGTCGGGTGGTTATGCGAAACAGGCCTCCGATGCCTTTCTTGCGGCACAGCGTCAGCAGCTTTCCGATCAGCTGGCCGAGGCTGATGTGGCCATCTGCACCGCACAGGTGCCAGGTCGGCGTGCACCACGTCTGATCAGTGGGGACATGCTTGATCGCATGCGTCCCGGGGCGGTGGTGGTGGATCTGGCAGTCGCGCAGGGCGGTAACTGCGCCGACACCATTCCCTCCCAGACCGTGGATCGCAAGGGCGTGAAGTTGATCGGTGCCAACGACCTCCCCTGCTCCGTTCCGAACCACGCCAGCTTCCTTTACTCCAAAAACCTGCTGGCGCTGCTGCAGCCCATGCTTCAAGACAGCCAGCTCACCCTCGACCTCGAGGATGAGCTCTTAGCCGGTTGCCTGATCAGTCAGGACGGCAACATCCGCCGCAGCGACGTTCTCACCCCAGGAGCCAACTGATGGAAACAAGCTTTGTGGAGTTCCTCTGGGTGCTGCTGCTTGGCAGCCTTCTGGGACTGGAACTGATCGGCAAGGTGCCACCTACCTTGCACACTCCGCTGATGAGCGGGGCCAATGCCATCTCAGGCATCACCGTGCTGGCCGCGCTCACCGCGATCATCCGCTCCGGGGACAACCTGGTGCTGCTGATTCTTGGGGCCGTATCCCTGGGCTTTGCACTCTTCAACGTGATCGGGGGGTTCCTGGTCACCGATCGCATGCTGGCCATGTTCAGCCGTAAGCCCGCCCGCAAGGAGAACCGCTGATGGAATTTCTCAAGTACGCCGTTGAACTGGTTGCCGTTCTGCTGCTCGCTTTGGGCATCAAGGGCTTGTCGAAAGTGCGTTCTGCCCGCAGTGCCAACCAGCTGGCGGCTGTGGCGATGGCCCTGGCTGTTCTGGGCCTTCTGATCAACTACCTGGGTACATCAGGCATTTCGGCTGCGGCCTGGACGTGGATCATCACCGGCACGCTGATCGGCGGCGTTCTCGGTGCGATCACGGCTCAGCGGGTTCCAATGACCTCCATGCCGGAAACGGTGGCGCTGTTCAACGGCTGTGGTGGTATGTCATCGCTGCTCGTGGCCCTTGCCGCAGCCTTCTTCCCACGCCAGCTCGAAGCCGCGGGGCTGGTCGCTGTGGTGTCCATCGTGATTTCCGTGTTCGTTGGTTCCATCACCTTCACCGGATCGATCGTGGCCATGGCCAAGCTCCAGGGCTGGCTGTCCACGCCCGCCTGGATGCAGAGCAAGGCCCGTCATGTGGTCAACATCGCTCTTGCTGTGGCCTCCCTCGTGGCGGCCATCAAGCTGATCACTGATGGAAACGGCACCCAGGGGCTGTGGCTGCTGGTGGTGGCCTCCGGTCTGCTGGGGATCGGCGTCACCTTGCCCATCGGCGGCGCAGACATGCCCGTGGTGATTTCACTGTTGAACAGTTATTCCGGTGTGGCGGCAGCCGCTGCTGGTTTCGTGGTGGGGAGCCAGTTGCTGATCGTGGCGGGTGCGATGGTCGGCGCCGCCGGCCTGATCCTCACCCAGGTGATGTGCAACGGCATGAACCGTTCGCTGGTGTCGGTGCTCTTTGGCGGTGCTCTGGGCGCAAGTGCTGCATCCGGAGGTGGTGGTGAGTACACCAACATCACCAGTTGCAGTGTGGAGGAATGTGCTCTCACCCTGGAGGCTGCTGAGCGGGTGGTGATCGTGCCCGGTTACGGCCTTGCCGTCGCCCAGGCTCAGCACACTCTGCGTGAGGTCACGCGTTCATTGGAGGCTGCCGGTATCCAGGTGGATTACGCCATTCACCCCGTGGCTGGTCGCATGCCGGGTCACATGAATGTGCTGCTTGCTGAGGCCGATGTGCCCTACGAGCAGCTCAAAGAGATGGATGTGATCAACCCCGAGTTCCCCGCCACCGACGTTGTTCTCGTGCTTGGTGCCAACGATGTGGTCAATCCCCAGGCGAAGAGCGATCCCAACTCACCGCTCTACGGCATGCCGGTGCTCGATGTGCAGCAGGCCCGCACCGTGTTCGTTGTCAAGCGGGGCATGAGCGCCGGCTACTCCGGCATCAAGAACGACCTGTTCGACCTGGCTAACACCTCCATGGTGTTTGGTGATGCCAAGAAGGTGCTGGGCGATTTGCTGGGCGAGCTCAAAGAGCTTGGTGTCGGCAAGAAGTGATCAGCGGGCTCCCATCCGGCTTTTGACGGCTTCGTACGCCAATCATTCAGACAACCCCCACCTGTTGCGGCAGCTGGGGGTAGCTCCCTATCGACAACGTTTTCCCTGGATCGGAGGAGACCTTCAGACCCTGCGCGACACGCTCCGCCCTGTCGGGCTTCCTCCTGACTGTGGGGAACCGATTCCGATCGCTGTTCCTGCTCTGGCCAGTGGCGCCGCAGCCGCTGGTGAGTTGCTGGCGTTTCTGGATCGCCCTCATCCCAGCTTCGTCCTGCAAGGCGAACCTCCCCGAGCGCTGGTGCTTCTGTTGCATGGTCTCGGCGGCTCCAGTCGCCGCGAGGGCCTGAGGCGTCTTGGTCTAGCCCTCCAGAACAGCGGCTTCGCGGTGCTTAGGCTGAATCTGCGCGGAGCGGATCCCGGCCGCCATCTTGCTGGTGGCACCTACGCCGCTCACTGCAACAGTGATCTTCTTCCGGTGATCCAACGCGCGCGCCAGTTGTGTAGCGAGTTGGTCGCCCCTGCCAGGCCATTGGCCCTGTTTGGGGCCGGAGTGTCCCTGGGTGGCACCATGCTTCTCAATGCCTGCATGGCCAGCGTGGAGGAGAGAGCAACGCATGGCTGGCAAGGCCATGCACCGCTGTTGGATGCTCTGTTCTGCGCCAGCAGTCCCTTGGATCTTGCTGCTTGCAGTGCCTCCATCGAACGTCCGCGCAATCGCGTGTATCAGCGTTGGCTTCTGCAGCGCCTTGTGCGCCAGACGCTGGCTGACCCCTTCGGCGTCAGTGCCCAAGAGCAGCAGCAACTCACTGGTGAACCGCCCCGCTCGATTCGTGCCTTTGATGCGGCGGTGACGGCACCACGTTGGGGCTTCTCGTCTGTTGATGACTACTACGCCGGTGCTTCACCCTTGCGGCACCTTTTGGCGGCATCGGTACCAATCCCTCCAACCTTGATCTTGCAGGCCCTTGATGACCCTTGGGTGCCAGCGACCTCTGCGATCCAACTCCAAACCATTGGGGTCGCTGATGGCTTGCGCGCGAGTCGACGCCGCCTTGAGGTGTTGTTGACGGCCAAGGGAGGCCACAATGGCTTCCATGCACCCGGTGACAGTCTCCTTCAAGGGTGTTGGTCTGACCGCTTGGCTTGTGCCTGGTTCAACCATGAGATTGAGACCTAAGCCATCGAATAAGCCATGGGTGTGTAATTCATCCTGAAACTTTTGTCTAAAAATAGTAAGCTTCATCGCAAGAATTTTTATACACAGCGCCGCCACATCGAGTTGCGACTCTCCAAAGCGCTTCTGGGATTGGTGTGGAGTCGTAGCGCGCCAATTCAGGAAACCGTTGTCTGAGTAATGCGGTGCCCCGCCAGGCGTTGTAGTGAGGAATGGCGGAATTCACATGGTGGCAAACATGGGTGGATCCAATGCCGTGGTGCAGCAGATTGAGGACCGGGCCGTAGGGGCGATCAACCGTTTGCAGCGCTCCCTTCGCCCACGACCATGTTTTATTGGAAAAATGAGGAATGTTCTGGTCGGTGTGTTGTAGCCAGGTATAAGTGGTGAGCCATACATTGATCACCAGGTATGGCAATCCATACACGCATAGCACACGTAATGGAGACGATTGAATAGCGGCGATGATGAGAAAGGTGATCATCGCCAGGCAGCCGATGTTGGATCGCACCATCAAAGTGCGAAATGCTTCAGGGAAGAGATTTCGCTTTCCGTTTGTGAATGGATTGCCATTCCAGAAGTGAGACGTAGGAAATCCATAGTCTTCTCCGCCAGTGGCTCCAAGAAGCAGGTAGAGCTGCCAGCCGATCACTAAATGATTGAACAGAGAAATGATCCCAAACAATGTTGGGTTCAGCTTCCTTTTGAGTTGTTCTGTGATTTGACCTAGAAGCGATGTGGCCCGCGGAGGCACGTGGGTTTCTCCTTGCTCAAGGTGATTGCAGTGGGCGTGGTGAACGCTGTGGCTGCGCGCCCAGCTGTAGTAAGGCACCAGCAGTGCGCTGTGAAGCAGGAATCCAACGACGCCTTCAATGCGTCGGTTCGGGTGAAACGCGTTGTGGCCACATTCGTGGGCCAAGACCCAGCAGCCCATGGCGATGGTGCCGCAACCGATGCCGTAAAGCCCCCACAGCGGAGTGGCTTGGAGGGTGAGGGGAATTTGCGTTCCGATCCCTAAAGCAGCAAGAGACAGGCCTGCCGACATGATCAGGCTTCCCCACGCTTTGATGGGGTTGTAATGAGTGAGCTCCGGCGGTAATGCGCTGAGGAGTTCAGCCTTGCTTGGATAAGTTTCTATTGAGGAGGTGCGGTTGAAGATGGGTGTTGATGCGCGAGTGGTGGAGGTCGCCGTGGTTGCCGATGCCAAATGAATGCCCGCAAAAAGCGCCCTGAAGGACGCTTTAGATTTGCTTAATATCCTAGAGGATCGTTGAGCTCCTTGGCTTGTGGGCCGATGTCTGTTTGTGTCCCGAGCCGTGACTACTTTTTTGCCTGATCAATCTTTTGCGTCGTGAATGATTGACCGCGATGTTTTTTTATACGCTGATTCGCTAGGCCGATTGGAGTGGGCCAATTTGAAAAGGAGTGGTCTTATAAATCCATTGTTCAACTGGCTGATTGTTGATGATATGGCTGCGGAGAATGGTCTCAATTTTGTTAGACGTTACGTTGGCGTACCAAATGCCCTCGGGCCAAACCACGAGGATTGGCCCGCGTTCGCACACCCTCAGGCAGTCGACTTTGCTTCGTAAAACGATCCCCTCCTGGCGCTGTTCGTTTTCGAGCCCCAGATTTCGCAGGAGGCGCTTCAGCTCATTCCAGGTTTCCAGTCCTTCAGCGGGATCACAGCACTTCGCTTTGGAGGCTGTGGCGCAGAGCAGCAGGTGATGGCTGATCAAGCAGCCACCGCCGCCATTGACATCCGCTGGGTGCCCCGAGCCACCTGCTCACGCACGGCAAGGCGAGCCCATTGATCCACGGCCAGCACATCATCCAGCTGGGGGTGGTCGATGCGATCGGGCTTGTGCCGTTCGCAGGCCGCTTCGATCAGATCGGGAATGTCGAGGAAATGGATTCGTTCCTCGAGGAATTGGGCCACGGCCTCCTCATTGGCCGCATTCAGCACCGCTGGCATGGTGCCGCCAGCACGCCCTGCTGCGTATGCCAGTTCCATGCAGGGGTATTTGGCGGGATCGGGGCTTTTGAAGGTGAGCTGCCCCACCTGGGTGAGATCAAGGCGTTTCCAAGGGGTCTCAAGCCTTGAAGGCCAACTCATGCAGTACAGAATGGGCAGTTTCATATCGGGCCAGCCCAGCTGGGCCAGCACCGAAGAATCCGCCAACTCGATCATGGAGTGGATGATGCTCTGGGGGTGGATCACGATTTCGATGTGGTCGTAATCCAGCCCGAAAAGGTAGTGGGCTTCGATCACCTCTAGCCCCTTGTTCATCAGGGAAGCGGAATCCACGGTGATCTTGCGGCCCATACTCCAGTTGGGATGCGACGTGGCATCGGCAACGGTGGCGTTCTCAAGCTCGGCTGCGGCCCAGTCACGGAAGGCGCCACCGGAGGCGGTGAGCTGGATGCGCCGCAGGCCGGGGGTTGGCACACCGGTGGAGAGGCGGGCGTTTTCAGCCCAGGGCGTTCCCTGCAGGCACTGGAAGATGGCCGAGTGTTCGGAATCCGCAGGCAGCAGTCTGCTGCCGCTTTTCTTGAGCTCCGGCAGCACCACCGGACCGGCTGCGATCAAGGTTTCCTTGTTGGCCAGGGCCAGATCCTTGCCAGCGCGGATGGCTGCCAGGGTGGGCAACAGCCCGGCGCAGCCCACGATCCCGGTTACGACGAGGTCGGCTGTGTCCCAGGAGGCCGCCACATTCAGTCCGCTGGGACCACCAACGAGCTGAGGTTTGCATCGCGGCTGGTGTTCAGACGGCAGGGCCTGGAGGCGCTGCTCCAACTCTGGGAGCAGGGCTTCATCAGCCAGAGCCACCAGCTCGGGGCTGTGGCGTTGGATCTGCTCCACGAGCAAAGAGAGATTGCGGCCCGCCGAAAGGGCCACCACCCGGAACTGCTCTGGAAAGTCCTCAACGATGTCGAGGGTCTGCGTACCGATTGAGCCGGTGGAGCCCAGCACGCTGATGGCTTTCACACGGATCCCGGCAAGTGGAGCCATCCTCCCACTTTGATTCCGGAAGCTGGCAAACTTCCGCCGAGAGGGCTGGACAGCACGTTCATGGCGGCGGTGAGAAAAGAGCAGTGGAAGTCCGGTTTTGGGTTCGTGCTGGCGGCTGCCGGCAGTGCCGTGGGTCTGGGCAATCTCTGGGGGTTCGCTTACCGCGCATCCCAGGGAGGCGGTGGCAGTTTCGTGCTGCTTTATCTGCTGATCGTGGGGCTGATCTGCCTGCCCGTGCTGGTGGCGGAGATGGTGTTGGGCCGCAGTACAGGCAGCAGTCCTTTGCTGGCTCCCACCAAAGCGGCTGGCAAGGCTTGGTGGCCGATGGGCTGGTTGTTCATCGCGGCATCCTGCGGAATCCTGGCCTTCTACGCCGTGTTGATGGGATGGACGGGGCACACCCTCGTGCACGCCCTTCTGGTTGGTCTGCCTGAGAACAAGCAGGCTGCTGATGCGTTCTTCGCGTCCATCAGCGGGGGCAACAGTGCTCTGGCCGGTCAGGGAATCAGCCTCCTGCTCACGGCCCTTGTGGTGGCTGCTGGTGTTCAGGCGGGAATCGAACGACTCTCGCGTTGGGCCTTGCCTCTTCTGTTGCTTCTGCTGATCGGTCTGGCGATCTGGGCCAGCACGCTTCCAGGCGCTGGTGAGGGCTATCGCACCTTCCTGCTGCGCTGGGATGGGGAGGAGCTGATGAACATCACCACCATCCGCAATGCCTTCAGCCAGGCCTTCTTCTCAATCGGTACGGGCATCGGCTCGATTCTTGCCTATTCGGCCTACTTGAATCGCAAAGCACCACTGCCACAGGAAGCCGTGGCTGTGGTGGGTCTGGACACAGCCGTGGGGCTTCTGGCCGGCATGCTCACCTTTCCTGTGGTGATCAGCTTCAACCTCACCGAAGTGGTGAGCGATTCCACGATTGGAGCCATCTTCATCGCTTTACCCACAGGATTGGCCTCCATTGATGGGACGGGCCAGGTGGTGGCTGTGCTGTTTTTTGCCTTGGCCTATCTGGCGGCGATCACATCGTCGGTGTCTCTGCTGGAGGTTCCAGTGTCGTCCCTGATGGATCGCTTGAGCTGGAACCGCGGCAAGGCCACATGGGTCAGTGCCGCTGTGATTTTTGTCGTCGGAATCCCCTCCAGCATGAGTACGGAGGTGCTGGGAACGATGGATGCCCTCTTCGGCGGCGTGCTGTTGATCGCTGGTGGCCTGCTGATTGCCGTGCTGATGGGTTGGGTCGTGCCGAATCTGTTTCTTGAGGATCTCCAACAGAGCGACGCCGCTTCGCCCCTGGTCAGACGGGTGATGATGTTCTGCCTGCAATGGATCTCACCGGTGGTGATCGCCGCCGGATTGTTGATCAGCACGGTGGATCTGCTGCGCAACTGGTTCGGCGCCGCCTGATTGGCGGGCAATCCGCTGATTTAAAGCAGCCGGTTGAGCAGCGCAGATGCCATGCGCACCTCCCTGAGAAAGAACACCGCTGCAAGCATCACCAGCCCCATCGAGGCGATGAACAGAGGCACCACCACCAAGGTGAGATTCACCCTGGAGATCACACTCAGGAACATGGCGGCCACCATTGCGGCGATCAGCAGCGTGGCGGCAGTGAGCAGCTCGATCGAGCGGATCACCAATTGCATCCGGCGCTTGGCCAGTCGTCGCTCCAATTCATCCACTTCACCACCGGCATCGGCGGTGAGGCGCAACTGCTTGGCGTTATCAACGATCCTTGCCAAGCGTCCGGAGAGGACATTCATCAGTGCCCCGATGCCCGCTAGCAGGAACACCGGGGCAACAGACAGCTGGATTGCTTTAGAGAGGCTTTCCGGCTGCATGGGCGATCAACAACCTTCCTTTCCCAGAACCTAGGTCTGATCGTCGCTTGAATCCGGTAGACAGGTGCCCTGATGCAGGTCTTCCCATGCTCTGGCTCAAACGCTGGAACTTCATTGAGCGCGCTCGGCTGGAGCGGGAGTTGTGGGATGCCTTCGAAGCCAGGGAGAACCCAGAGGCCAAGATCACGGAATTGCAGGCCTGGATCGACAGTGCGGACCCTGCCGATCCCACGCTTGGCGACCAACGCTTTCGGCTTGAGGTGTGGACCACCACCCTCACGAGAATCCGCAAGATCGAAGCGCTAATGGCCAATCAGCAGCGAAAGTCCTGAGCTCTGCTGGTCAGCCCCGTCGCCACTCGGTGATTCCGCCCGGTTTATCGATCAGTTCGATGCCCTGGGCGGTGAGCTCCGCCCTGATCCGATCCGCTTCCGCGAAGTCCTTCGATTGTTTGGCCAACTGGCGCGCATCAATCGCAGCTTCGATGGCTTGGCTGTCGAGATCCGTCTCCGCCTCGTTGCCTAAGGGGCGCTCCAGCCGCAGCCCCAGAACCCCTGCGAGCTCCCTGAGCAGCAACCAGCGGTGTTGAAGCTCCTGGCCTTCATCCTCAGGGTGGTTTGGTGCGTCACCCCGATCCAGACGATTGGCCAGTGCTCTTAATGGACGGGCCAGGTCGAACAGCACCGCAAGTGCTCCGGAGCTGTTGAGGTCATCGTCCATGGCATCGCTGAAGCGCTGCCGGGCGCTGAGCAGCGTGTCGATGGCTGAGGGCTCCGAGGCGAGAACGGCTCCGCCGTCCATGGGGTCTGCAGCACCCCATCCCAGTGCTTCTGCATGGAGGTCCCCAAGGCTGAGTGCAGCGTTTAGCCCTTTCCACCCGGTCGTTGCGGCCTCCAGTGCCTCGGCGGTGAAATCGAGCGGCTTGCGGTAATGGGCCTGGAGCACAAAGAGCCGCAGTGTCATGGCGGAAAGGCCACTCTCCAGCAGGGCGCGGATGGTGGTGAAGTTGCCGAGTGATTTGCTCATCTTTTCGCCGCCCACATTCACCATGCCGTTGTGCAGCCACACGCGCGCCAGCTCCTGGCCGGTTGCTGCCTCGGATTGGGCGATCTCATTCTCGTGGTGTGGGAACACCAGGTCGGCGCCCCCGAGGTGGATGTCGATGGTGTCGCCGAGCTCCTCGCGCACCATGGCGGAGCACTCGATGTGCCAGCCGGGCCGGCCATCCCCCCATGGTGAGGGGAAGCTGGGTTCACCGGCCTTGGCACCTTTCCAGAGGGCGAAGTCGAAGGGGTGTTGCTTGCGCGCCTCTTCGGCATCGGCCACGCGCCCGTCCGCGTTGGTCTGTTGGTCGGCGAGGTCGCGGCCGCTGAGCTTGCCGTAGCCGGCGTGTTTCATCACCGCGAAGTACACATCTCCATCGGCGGAATAGGCAGCACCCTTCGCTTCCAGCTCAGCGATCAGGGCCCGGATCCCTTCAAGGCAGCGGGTGGCTCGGGGCATGCGATCGGGACGCAGGATGCCGAGGGCATCCATGTCGGCATGAAACGCCTCGATGTTGCGCTCACTCACCACCTCCATCGACGAACCTTCCTCCGCAGCACGTTTGAGGATCTTGTCGTCGATGTCGGTGAAGTTCTGCACGAAGGTGACGGCGTAGCCACTCCAGATCAGATACCGGCGCAGCACGTCCCAATTGATGTAGCTGCGGGCATGGCCCAGGTGGCAGAGGTCGTAGACCGTCACGCCGCAGCAGTAGATGCTCACCTGCCCGTCCTTCAGGGGCTGAAACGGTTCCGTGCGGCGGGTGAGTGTGTTGGTGAACCGCAGGGACACAGGCATTCGGGATCTGCGGGCGAGGCTACGGCCTAAGCGGTAAACCGCTGCATGACTGCTATTTCGCTTCCATCCAATTGCTGCCGCAGCCGGTTTCGGCCACCAGGGGCACCCTCAGCTCCACGGCCTTCTCCATGGTGGAGACCACCAGAGCTTTCACGTTGTCCAATGCAGAAGGCTCCACCTCCAGCACCAGTTCATCGTGCACCTGCAGCAGCAGGCGAGCGGGTAGGGAGTGTTGCTGCAGTGCTGCCTGCAGCTGAATCATCGCCACCTTGATGATGTCGGCACTCGAGCCTTGAATCGGTGCGTTGGCCGCGGCGCGCAGCTGCTGGGCTTCCATGCCACCGCGGCGGGCCACATCGAGATCGATCTCGAAGGGATCCTTGCCAAGGAGACGACCGAGACCGTTGCGGTCGAAGTGGAAGGGCCGGCGCCGGCCCAGGATCGTCTCCACGTAGCCACGGCTCAAGGCCAGGCGTTCCTGCAGTTCGAGAAAGGCGAACACCTTGGGATACCGCTCCCGGTATTTGCTCAGGAACTCTTTGGCCTCCGCTTGGCTCACCCCGGTTTCGCGGGCGAAGCGCTGGGCGCCCATGCCGTAAATCACACCGAAATTGATCGTCTTGCCCAGCCGGCGTTCATCGGCGCTCACTTCGTCTTTCTCAAGCAGGAGCCGTGCGGTGAGGGCATGCACGTCGTTTCCATCGCGGTAGGCCTGCAGCAGCGCCTCCTCCCCGGAGAGGTGCGTGAGGATGCGCAGCTCGATCTGGGAGTAGTCCGCACTGAGCAGAGTCCAGTGCTCCTTGGGCAGGAAGGCTTTGCGGATGCGACGGCTGTACTCGGTGCGAATGGGAATGTTCTGGAGGTTGGGATTGCTGCTGCTGAGCCGTCCGGTGGCCGTCACGGCCTGGTTGAAATCCGTATGCACGCGGCCGGTTTCGGCCTCCACCAACTGGGGCAGCGCATCCACGTACGTGCTTTTGAGTTTGCTCAGCACCCGATGCTCCAACACCAAAGGCACCACCGGATGGTCGTCAGCGAGCTTGTCCAACACTGTGGCATCGGTGCTGTAGCCCGTTTTGGTGCGGCGTGATTTCTTGCGGTCCAGGCCCAGCGTCTCGAAGAGCAGCTCACCCAGTTGCTTGGGAGACGCCAGGTTGAAGTCCACGCCGGCCGCCTGTTTGGCATTGGCTTCAAGCCGCGTCAGGGTCTCGCCCATCTCCTTGGAGAGGGTGTCCAGATAGGTGAGATCGATGCGGATGCCGGTGGCCTCCATCAAGGCCAGCACAGGCTCCAGCGGCAGTTCCACCTGATCGAGCAATTGGGTCAGCTGCTGGCTGGTGGCCTGGAGCTGCTGGCGCAGATCAAGCGCAAGCTTGCGGGTGAGGTGCACATCCATGGCGCAGTAAAGCGCTGCCTGATCGATGGGAACCTCGGCAAAGCAGCTGGCCTTGCCGTCTTTGGGCTTGCCCACCAGGTCACCGAACACCGTTGGCGTGATGCCGTAGTCCCGCTCGGCCATCACATCGAGGCTGTGTTTGGCCGCGGCATCGCGGAGGTAATCCGCCAGCAGGGTGTCCATCACCACGCCGCCCAGAAGCAAGCCGTGACGCAGCAGGATCAGGCGGTCGTATTTGGCGTTCTGCAGCGCCTTGGGATGGCTGGGGCTGTTCAACCAGGGGGCGAGCTGCTCCAACACGACCTCCAGCGGCAGCTGGGGGCTCTCGGGGTCTTGATGTCCCACGGGGAGATAGGCCAAATCGTTGAGCCCGGCCCCCCAGCACACGCCGATGCCCACCAGTTGGGCTTTGAAGGGGTTCAGATCCGTGGTTTCGGTGTCCACGGCCACCGGCTCCGATGGGTTGGTGCATCCCATCAGCCGCTGCATCAAGCCCTGCAGTTGCTCCTGCGTGCTCACCACCTGCGGCGCGAGCTGGGGCAAGGTGGATGGGGCGATGTCCTCCGCAGGCGCTGAATGCGTAGGCGCTGGATCTGTGCCTGCAGCGGCGACCTTTGACGTTGATCCCTTGCTGGTTGCAGCCTCCAGCAGATGGGCGTTCGCCGTCAGTCCGCCGCTGGAGAAGGTGGCCACGAAGCTCGGGATCTGGCGGACCAGGCTGTTGAGTTCTAGGTCCTGAAGCTGCTCCTCCAGTCCTTCACCATCCACCGGGCCCAGCTCCAGAACAGGCTCCTCGGGCAGGGGGATGTCGATGAGGATTTCAGCGAGATGGCGGGAGAGGTAGGCGTTGTCGCGATCGGCGCTGAGCTTTCCCTTCAGTGCGCCCTTCAGGGCACCACGACTGGCCTTGGGCCCCTCGGCTTCCACTTCCTCCAGCACGCTGTACACGCCGTCGAGGTCTTCGTTTTCCTTGAGCAGATTGATGGCCGTCTTGGGGCCAACCCCCCTCACGCCAGGGATGTTGTCGGAGCTGTCGCCGGTGAGGGCCTTGAGGTCCACCACCTTGTCGGGCATCACGCCCAGCTTGGCCACCACGCCGGCTTCATTGATCAGGGTCGGTCCGCTGCTCTTGGCATACGGTCCGCCCCCCATGTAGAGCACGGCAATGTCCCGCTGGTCATCCACCAGCTGGAACAGGTCCCGATCCCCGCTGAGAATGCGCACGCGCCAGCCCGAGGCGGCAGCACGGTTGGCCAGGGTTCCCAGCACGTCATCGGCTTCGTATCCAGGCGCCAGGCAGAGAGGAAGTTTCAGGCGTTCGCGCAGGATCGTTTGCAGTTGATCCAAGTCTTGGAAGAACACCTCAGGAGCCACATCGCGATGGGCTTTGTAGTTGGCATCGGCTTGATGGCGGAAGGTAGGTTCAGCGGTGTCGAAGGCGATGGCCACCCCTTTCGGTTTCAGGCCTTTGCTGTTGTCGAGCAGGGCTTTGAGAAAGCCGTAGGTCACGCTGGTGGGCCTGCCGTCTTTCGTGGCCAGTCCACCCTCACCGCCTTTGCTGAAGGCATAGAAACTGCGAAAGGCCAAGGAGTGGCCGTCCACAAGCAACAGCAGGGGTTTCTCGAGGGTTTCAGGCATGGATTCGGGCAGGTCGGATCTCGATCAGTCGCGCTTCTTCGCCCAGGGCGGAAGGTCGATGAACACCTTGGAGCCGGGTTTCACCCCCGAGAGAATCGCACTCTGGCCGCCGCTGCTCGAGCCCAGTTCCACCGGTTGGAAGCGGGGCTGATCATCCTTGCCAACGAGGAGTACGCCGGGTTGGCCGTTTTCCGTGACAATCGCCACGTTGGGAACCAGTGTGCTCTCAGCGGTACGCCCCGTTTGGAAATCCACGTCCACCGTCATGCCGATGCGCAGGGTTGGCGGTGGATCGATCAAGGACAGCTCCACCTCAAAGGAGATCACGTTGTCGGTTTTCTCGGCTCGCGGAGCGATATCCCTCACCCGGGCAGGGAAGCGCTGATCGGGGAAGGCATCCACACGCACCGTGGCGTTTTGGCCGATCCGGATGCGGCCGATGTCGCTTTCGGGAACTTTTGCGGCCACTTCCAGGCCTTCGGAGAGCTCAACGATGGAAGAACTGGTGGCTCCGGCATTCGCTGATGCGGTGGTGGTGGGTGTCACGAAGGCACCCGGTTCGGCGAACCGTTCGGTGATCACACCGCTGAAGGGTGCTCTGATCAGGAGTTCATTCCCTTCCACATCGCGCTGCTGAATGCGCTCCCTGGCTGCCGTGAGCGCTTCCTTGCTGCTTAGGAAGGCTGCGCGGTAGCCATCCAGGTCTGACCCACTGATCGCTCCGCTGTTCTCGAGTTTTCTGTAACGGATGTAATCAGCCCGTTTCCCCTCGTAGTCCGCCCGGGCTTGACGTTCCAGGGCCGAGAGCTCATCCATTCGGTCGGTGAAGTCTCCGCTGTCCATGCGGGCCAGCACCTGCCCCTTCGTGACCGCATCGCCTTCATCCACATACAGGGCATCCAGCAGGCCTCCACGCTTGGGGCTCACATTCACGCGCCGGATGGGCTCCAATTCACCACTGGCGGTGATCACTCCCGGCAGGGTCCCCCGTTCAGCAGTGGCGGTGTAGTCCGCCAGTTGGCGCCGTCCCGTGCCGGCTCCACGGCTCCAGATCAGGGCTCCGCCACCGACCACCAGAACCACAGCTGCGGCAGCAATCAAGCGTTGACGTCGGCGTTTGATGCCGCTGAGGCGGGTGAGCGGCCTGAGGGCTGCGTGCGTGGCCCCGGCGGAGGTCTCGCTCTTCTGGCTGCCCATGGCCCCTGCACATGTTTCGTTACGCAGTCTCGCGCGTAGGCGGCGCAACCGTGTAAGCCGCAGCCCTGCCGATAGATTCGCCGGCATGCTTAAAGCCGGAATCGTCGGGTTGCCCAACGTGGGCAAATCCACTCTGTTCAATGCCTTGGTGGCCAACGCGCAGGCGCAGGCGGCCAACTTTCCGTTCTGCACCATCGAGCCCAATGTCGGCACGGTGGCCGTCCCGGATTCCAGGTTGGAGTTGCTGTCTGCTCTCAGCAGCAGTGCGGAGATCATCCCCACGCGGATGGAGTTCGTGGACATCGCCGGGCTCGTGAAGGGCGCCAGCCAGGGGGAGGGACTGGGCAACAAATTCCTTGCCAACATCCGTGAAGTGGACGCGATCGTTCATGTGATCCGCTGTTTTGAAGACGACGACGTCATTCACGTGTCCGGTGCGGTCGGCCCGGCCCGGGATGCGGAGGTGATCAACCTTGAACTGGGTCTGGCGGACCTGTCGCAGCTCGAGAAGCGGCGGGAGCGCCTCAAGAAACAGGTGCGCACCAGCAAGGACGCCCAGGTTGAAGATGCGGCTCTCGAAAGAATTCAAGCGGTGCTTGAGCAAGGAGGTGCCGCCCGCAGTGTGGAGCTCAGCGATGAGGAGGCTCTGATGCTGAAACCTCTGGGTCTGCTCACTGCCAAGCCGATCATCTATGCCACCAACGTGAGCGAAGACGATCTGGCGGGTGGCAATGCGTTCTGTAAGGAGATTGTGGCGTTGGCGGCTCAAGAGGGCGCGGAAACCGTGCGCATCTCAGCCCAGGTGGAGGCTGAGTTGATCGAGCTCGGGGATGAGGAGCGTCAGGACTACCTCGATGGCCTGGGCGTGAAAGAAGGGGGATTGCAAAGCCTGATCCGGGCGACTTATCAGCTCTTGGGGCTTCGCACTTATTTCACCACCGGGGAGAAGGAAACCCGCGCCTGGACCTTCAAGGCCGGGATGACCGCACCGCAAGCTGCGGGTGTGATTCACACCGATTTTGAAAGGGGTTTTATCCGCGCCCAGACCATCGGCACCGACAAATTGCTGGAGGCCGGTTCCCTGGTTGAGGCGCGCAATAAAGGTTGGCTCCGCAGTGAGGGGAAGGAGTACGTGGTGGAGGAGGGGGATGTGATGGAGTTCCTTTTCAATGTGTGATCACATTCAGCCCTTCCTTCACAGCGCATCGAGGGCCTTCATCGCTGGGATGAAGTCAGGGCTGTTCTGATCAAAGTCGTCGCAGGTTGTATTCATGGCTTCGCTGGTGAGGGCCACCAACCGGATGGCTTGCGGCGATTTCAACCATTCAGCCTGCTGCTGCCATCCATTGCTTTTGATGCCGCTCTGCACGATCGCCTGCGCCCTCGCCCGGCTGTAGCCGGAGCGCAGCACCTTGCATTCGGCATAGGCCGCCAGTCCCACCAGAGCCTGGCGGGTTTCGCTGTCGGCGGCTTGAGCGGGTTGAACAAGCTCCCCGATGCTGAAAGCCAGCAGCGCGAGTGCGCTCGACGCCCCCGCCAGGATTTGCACGGTTGAGCGAGAGAACGCCATGGCTGTGGCAAGACTGGCGGCAGTTTATGGATCTCGCCGATCCTTCATGCCATGGACGTGGATGCGATCGGTTACACCGCTGCAGCCCTCACCACCATCAGTTTCTTCCCGCAGGCGATCAAAACCCTGCGAATGGATGACACGCGATCCATTTCGCTTTCGATGTATGGCTTGTTCACTACCGGGGTGGCGATCTGGGGGGTGTTCGGCTGTCTCACGGGGAATGGTCCTTTGATCGTGGCCAATGGCCTCACCTTCATTCCGGCGGCTTTCGTGCTTCAGAAGAAGATCCGCCATCGCCTCCTGCGCGGCGAGCGCTAATACACCGCCCCGAAGGCTTCGCCTTCCGCGCTGTGAACACCAAGTTCCTGCCGCCACTGGCGAAGGGGCTTGTCCCAGGCCTCTTCCCAGCGCTGCAGCACCAGGGGCTTCGCCTCCAATCCGATGCGGTTGCCGAAGGCAATGCTCCGGCTCACGCCGGCCAGCTCTGCCGGGGCGAAGCGGAAGGCGCGGAAGGACGCCAGGGTATTAATGAGCACGTAGGCGGGAAAGCCGATCTGTGTCGCTGTGATCGCCAACACGCCCGACTCACCAGCGCTTTGGGTGTTGAACCCGCCGATCACGTGATGGAGGTCGTGGGTGGTGGCGATCCGTTGGGTGAGCCAGAGCGCCTCACTGCTGGTATCCCGAGGGCGGAAAAAGTCTGGGTCGTAGTTGAGCTTGCCGATCATGCCCGCGTAGGCCCGGCCCAGGCTCCCCTCCGGAAGCGCCTCCAGCGCAGCAAGATCTGGCTGGAAGGGTGGATAGCGTTGCTCGATCATCTCCGCACCTCCCGGCAAGGCCTTGAAGCGCTCCAGGCAGACGACCATCGCCTCGCTGTCAATGAAGTTGTCGACCAAATCACCGACGCTCTGCAGGCCACCTTCGCTGACGGCCATCTCCCGGATGATCGAGAGATTCCTAACGGAGCGAAGCAGTTCTCGGGCTCGAGACATCGTTGGACTTCTCCAGGGGGATGGCACTCAACCCTGGTGTATAGCGGGGCCTTACCGCTTTGAGCAGCGGCACCATCAGAAGGCACACCGAAGCCATCAGGATCCAGAGCAGCAGGCCATGGCCCTGCTGATCGAGCAGGAATCCCGCCATCAGAGGAGCTCCAGTGGCGCTGATGGCAAAACACTGGGAGAACAGCGCCATCGCCAGCCCGCGATGTTGAAGGGGCGTTTCCTCCACCATCGCTTCAGCGGCGGTGGGAAGGAAGGCGGCTTCGCCGAAGGCAATCGGCAGCATGGCCAGCGCAATCAGCGCGATTCCACCACTCCAGAGCGCGGAGGCGGCCAACAAAAGGCACCCCAACACAAACCCTCCGAGCCCCATCCCCAGGCCAAAGCGCAGGCTGCGACGGGCCACCCAGTTGCCAACGGGCCATTGCAGCGTCACCAGCAGTGTCAGCTGCAGGGCGATCAGTGAGCCGCTCCAGGCTTCACTCAGGGGTGCTCTGGCCATGCCGCCGCGCACCAGATCAAGGGGAAGGGCGCTCTGCATGAGCGCGATGATTCCGGTGGCCACAATGCTCACCGCCAGTACCGGCGCCAGAGGGGGCAACCAGTGCCAGCCTTCTGAAGCCGCATCCTTGTTGATTGGGTCGTCAGCGGCGGGATGCAACAAGGCGGCACGGCCATCCGGAAGGGGGCGCAGGCTGAGCACCACCAGCATCAGGATCACCGCTGCCGCCTCCACCAGATACACCGCCCGGATCAGCCCCAAGGCGGTCACCACCGCACCGATCAGGGCTCCAACGGCGACGCCGAGGGCGTCGGCACTGCGCGCGAGGGCATACCCACGGCTGGAGTTGAATCCAGTGCAGCTCAGGGGAACGGCCAGTTCAATCGCTGGGAAATACAACCCAGCCGCAACACCGATCAGCAACTGGCCGGCGAGGTATCCGTTGAACCCCTGGGCCTGAAACAGCACCAGATCAGCGAGAAAAGCCAGCACGGCTGCTGCTCGCACAGGCCAGGAGCAGGACAGGCCCCGATCGAGCAGCACGCCACTCATCAACCGTGCTGCTGTGCCGATCAGTGCCGAAGCCGCGAGTCCCTGGCCGACTTGACTGGCGGTGAAGCTCACCTGATGGAACACCATCGGGGTCATGTAGATCACCCCTCCCGCACCGAGGGACGCCAACAAACGGATGGACGCCACTTCCTGCAGAGATGCGGGAAACTGGTTCCACCAGTGCATGGGCCTTGGCCTTGGGAGGACGCTTAACAGGACGAAGGGTGGCCGCAGGAATGGTAAGCAGTCTGCTGCTCTGGGCTACCTCTCCGCGACCAGCGCAGGCAGCCGGTGAGCTGGAGGTTCGTCTGGATGGCATGGCATTGCCGATTTCCATCGACGATCTGAGTGCCTGGGTCCGCAGTGGTGGGGCGCGTTCTTCTGAGTTGGGCGTTTGGTTCAACCTGCTTGAGGAACAAAGCAGGACAGGGGTGGTTGATCTGCTGCAGGCGCCCCTGATCAACGACAGCAGCATGACGCGCCAGATCCTCAACAGCTGGGCAGGGCGGCAGTTGTTGGATCAGTTGGGTGATCTGGTGCAGGTGGATGACGAAACAACAGGTCTGACGGTTCAGACCACCCTTGAGCAACTTCTGGAGCAGCGCCCGGAGGTGACCACGCTTGAGTTGCTGGAGGCTCTCCCGGCCAGGACGGTCCGTCTCGATCTCGATGCACTGCTGGAGGTGGCGGCCAGTTGGCGCCTGCAGCTCGAACGTCAGCAGCTGTTGGTGGAGCGTCTGGGACGCCAGCCTGTGTCCCGGCAACGCTTGGAACAAGCCAGTGAATCGGCAGCGTCCGCCGATGGGGCGCTCGAACGCTTGGCTTTGCCGGTGCCCCATCGCGAGCGTGCTCTTCAGCTGCAGCTGTGGCTGCCCGAGGCATCGATTGAAACTGAACGCCGCTCTTGGCTGGTGCTGATGCCGGGATTGGGCGGAAGCCCTGATCACTTCGGCTGGTTAGGGCGTGCTCTCAGCCGCAACGGCTGGCCTGTGGTGGTGTTGGAGCACCCAGGAAGTGATGCGGTCGCAGTGCAGGCCCTCTTGGAGGGGCGGCGTCCGCCGCCGGGCGCCGAAGTGCTTCCGGAACGTCTGCGTGATCTGCAGGAAGTGCTCTCTGCTCAGGAGAGGGGAGAGCTGCCGCTTTCGGGGGATCAACTGGTGCTTGTGGGGCACTCCCTCGGTGCTCTGACGGCTCTGCTTGCCAGTGGAGCCCAGCCGGAGCCGGGACTGGGACGACGCTGCAGGAAGGTGATGGATGACTTGCCGCTCAGCAATCTCTCCCGCCTGTTGCAATGCCAGATCCAGGATGTGGCGCTGCCAGCCTCGACTCCGCCAGCTTCATTGGCGGGTGTGGTGGGTCTCAATAGCTTCGGCAGCCTGCTCTGGCCGCGGCGCGTGCCTGTTGCCAGCGATGTTCCCGTGTTGCTCAGCGGTGGATCTTTGGATTTGATCACACCGCCGATCAGCGAACAGCTGGGTCTCCTGCGGGCGTTGCCGTCCAATCCGGGCACGCGCGCTGTGCTGGTGGAGGGCGCCAGTCATTTTTCGCCGGTGCGTGTCGAGGGGCAAAGCGGTGGCCAGGGGGAGGATCTTTTCCAGCTCGGGGAGGAGTTCGTCGGCGTGCAGCCGCTTCAGGTTCAGGCTCTCCTGGAACGAGAAATCCTGCGCTTTCTTGAAATCTTGGAAAGCGGTCGCCGGGGTGAGACCGCAGGGGGAGACGCGGAACATGTCCAGGTGGGTTCCTTGCGTCTCTATCGGTTGAATCAGGCGGGAGCAGCGCGTCTGCTTGATTGAAGCCGCAACACTCTGGCCCTGAGCTGACCCATTTTCATTTCCAGAATTGGTAGAGCATGGTGATCTCGCAGCCTGTAAATCCCCAGAGGACTTAATTTCGACTCCTTGGGGTCTGGAATCTGGCGTGGGTCTGGCACTTGGAGACCTTCGTAAACCAGACAGGCCATGTTGAAGGCTTCAGGTTCAGAGGTTTGGCGCTCCGCCATCGTGGGCCTGCTTCATCTCCTGAGATGGTGCGACTGGGATAGGCCCGCTCTTTCAGATTTCCGTGAAGCTCCACTGAGAGTTCTCTGAACAACTTTCAGCTGCGCTAGCGGCTTCAGTACTTCACCCGAGGGTCCAGCAGGGCCACAAGCAGATCCACCGCCACGCTGATTAACACCACCAGGGAGGCGACCACCACCACGATTCCCTGCACAACGGGGTAGTCGCGTTGGTTGATGCTTTGCTGCAGCCGTAAGGCGATCCCGGGCCAGGAGAAGGTCACTTCGATCAGCAGCGCACCACCGATCAACGACGCCACGGTGATGCCAGCGATGGTGAGCACTGGGAGAAGGGCATTGGGCAGCGCGTGCCGAAGCACCACCTGCGTCTCGTTCAGTCCCCGGCTGCGTGCCGCTTCCACGTAATCGGAACGCAGGCTGCGATTGAGATTTAGGCGCAGGGCATTGGTGAACACTCCGCTCAAAAGCAGCCCCAGGGTGCAGGCGGGGAGCACAAGGTGGCGCAGGCTTCCCTGCAGAGCTCGCCAATCACCGCTGAGCAGGCTGTCGGCAATCAGAAAGCCGCTTCCTTCCGGGGAAACCATCCCCGGGGGGAAACGACCCCCCACCGGCAACCAGCCGAGCATCACGGCGAAGAGAAGCTGGGCCAGCATCGCCACCCAGAATGGCGGCAGGGCGTAGGTGCCGATCCCGTAAAAACGGCCGGCAAGATCCAGACGTCCTTCCGAGCGGGCGATGGCGGTGAATCCCACAGCGAGTCCAACCACTGCAGCCACCACTAGGGCGGTGACACTGAGCTCCAAGCTGGCGGGGAGGGCCTGGCCGATGATTTCGGTGACGGGCTTTTCATCGATCAGCGAGAGGCCTAGATCGCCATGCACAAGATCCCAGAGGAAATCGAGGTACTGCTTTCCCAGGGATTGATCGAGGCCGAGTTGGGCGCGCAGTTCTGCCTTGACGTCCTCAGGTGCACGGCTTCCCAGTACCGCATCCACAGGATCGCCAGGAGCGACCCTCAGAAGCAAAAACACGAGGGTGGAGATCAGCCAGAGCATCACCGGCGCCAGAGCCAGGCGCGTGCTGACGTAACGCAGCAGTTCGCGTCCGCGACTCATCGGCGCACCTCCTCGAGTTGGGCCAGCTTGACCTGACCGTTGCCGTCGAATTCCGGCGTGGCGAGGCTGGCCTGGCTCCAGGCCCGGGCTGTGACCAGCCAAACGGGGATGTAGGCCGCTCCCTGGGCGGCCATCGTTTCGATGGCTTCGAGCTCCTCCAGACGCTTGCGGCCGAGGCTGCGATCGGACCGCTGCAAGGCTTGATCGAGACCAGGTGCTGTCCAGAAACTGCCGCTCTTCGCCGCTTCACCGCGTTCGCAGGTGGAACCGTTGGAGACTTTGCAGCTCAGCAGCGGCGAAAGATAGGCCTCGGGATCCGGATAAGGCCCGCGCCAGTCGAGCATCACAGCTGCAAAGGTTCCATCGCCCAGCTGGCGATACACGGTGGTTGATTCCACGCCGTTGAGGTCGAGAGTCAGGCAGTCGGGAAGGTCTCGCTGCAGCTGCGCTTGCCAGATCAAGGCCATCAGGCGGTCCGCCGGCACATTGGAGCGATAGGTGAAGGGCACAGTGAGCACCCTTCCATTGCAGTATCCGGCGTTCTGCAGCAATGTTCTTGCCTTGGCGATGTTGAGGCTGGGCCAAGGATCACCCTCTCCCCCCACCAGACCGGGCGGAACGAGCGAGCGCAAGGGTGGTCGCAGGCCGTGGCTGACCCTGCGGCTGATGAGGTCTCGGTCGAGGCTGAGGGCCATGGCCCTGCGCACTCGAGGGTCCTTGAACGGCGGGGCGTTGCTCAGCAGGGTGATGTATCCGATCACCAGGGCCGGACCTTTGCCTTCTCGCAGCGTCCCCTTGTCGGCCAGGCGATTCAAGGCCAGGCGCTGATCTTCGTCGATGGCATCGGAGAGAAGCACATCGACCTCGCCGCTGCCCATGGCGCCGAAGAGTGCCGTGGAATTGCTGAGATAGATCATGTCCAACCCCGCATTGCGCGGTGGCTCTCCCCAGTACTGGTCGAAGGGCTCAAGGCGCTGCTCAACCGCTCTGAAATAGGTCAGGCGGTACGGCCCCGTGCCGACAAAGCGGTCGTTGAGTGCACGATTTTCGTAATCCCGGTAGGCGGTGGGGGACACCGGCGTGAGATTCGTGGAGGTGAGCAGGTTCACCAGGGAGGTGGACGGGCGGCTGAGCTGAAGGCGCAGCAGGAATGGCTTCGGGGTCTCCACCGTGGTGATGCGTCCGCCCACGATGTAATTCAGACGTCCGATGCGTAGAAACCGGCGCAGGCTGAAGGCCATCGCTTCAGCGTCGAAGCGTGTGCCGTCGTGGAAGAAGACATCCTCACGAAGCGGAATCGTGATGGTGCGTCCGTCGGCGCTGATCTCAGGCAGGGCGGAGGCCAGGGACGGTTGCAGATCACCGTTGGCTGAGCGCTTGTAGAGCGTGTCTCCGATAGCACTCAGCAGCTGCAGAGCTCCGAAGGTGCTCGCACGGGCCGGATCGAGTGCACTGATTCGCCCCGCGCTGGCCACGATGAGGCGGTCGCTGGTGCGGCTGGGCTGACAGGCCGTCTGGCCGAAACAGAGCGCCAGGGTCCCAATGAGGGTCAGGGAACCCCTGATCCAAGGAGACGCGGCTTGGCCGCGGCCTGTCGTGCTGGATTCGCTCACGCCTGGGGGATCAGACCCGGCCATTCAAAAGCCCTGAGGCCTCAATCGGCACCTGATTCGCTGTGAATCTGATGGAGAGGCACTTCAAACACAGGCGACCCTTTGGGTTCGAGAGGCCATTGGCGCACCCAGCAGCGATCGTGATCGCCATCGATGCCAATCACCTGGAACAACCCGTGGTTGCTGCGAAGCCGGATGCAGTCCCCCTGGTGAAGGCTCATGGCGGATCTTGTTACGAGCTGTTCGCAGCGTTGCCCGAGCAGGACGGAGGTTTCGTTCGGCATGAACGGTTTGCAGCACAGATCTGCGAATGCAGATCCGCTCTGTGATGGTTCTTACGACTCTGCCCCATGCCGGGGGGTGTCCGCCAGGGGTCAGAGGCAACCCAGGTGGGATGCGAGAAGGCGAACTTCCGGTAGGGCCGTGATCGCGCTCAAGGCTTTCTGCATTGCACCGCTGCTCACTTCATGAGTGATCACAACGATCTCAGCGCCTTCGTCGCAGGCGTCGAACTGCACGATCGACTGGATGGAGACCTCTTGGTCTCCAAAGCAACTGCCGATTCGGCCGATCACCCCGGGGGCGTCATCCGTGTTGAAACGCACATAATTTCGCTGACGGATCTCCCCTCCCTGCACCAGGCGGCATGCGCGCCAGCTGCTTGCCGCCAGAAGCGGGTCGAGGCCGCCAGGCGCGGCATTGAGCTGGCGGATTCCAGCGATGTTGAGGATGTCGGCCATCACCGCCGAGGCGGTTGGCCCTGATCCGGCGCCCGGTCCGTAGAACATCACCCGACCCACCGGGTCTCCCTCGACGAGAATGGCGTTGTTGACCCCATGAACCCCGGCTAGGGGATGGTCTTTCGGAACCAGAGTGGGTTGCACGCGTACGGCGAGGGGCAGCGCCGGTGAAGCCTCGCTGGTAGTTTCAATCCGCTCAGCAATCGCAAGCAGCTTGACGCCGTATCCGAGCTGCGTGGCGTAGTCCACATCCTTGCTCTGCAGGTTGCTGATCCCGCTGGTTGGTATGGCGTCGCGATCGATCGGTCCACCGAAGGCGAGGCTCGAGAGAATGGCAATCTTGTCTGCGGCATCGTGGCCTTCGACGTCTGCGGCGGGATCGGCTTCGGCGTAGCCGAGATCCTGAGCGTCCTTGAGAACGGCGAAGTAATCAGCCCCCTCATCAGCCATGCGGCTGAGGATGTAATTGGTCGTGCCGTTGATGATCCCGCTCACCCGGTTGATCCTGTTGCTGCCGAGGGACTGCTTAAGCGGTTCGATGATCGGGATGCCACCGCCAACAGCGGCTTCGATCAGCACATACACACCTGCGGCAGCAGCGGCGGCAGCGATCTCCTCGCCATGGCGGGCGATCACGGCTTTATTCGCGGTGACCACCGACTTGCCCGCAGCGATCGCGCGCATGATCAGGGTGCGGGCTGGCTCAATCCCGCCCATCACCTCCACCACCACCTGAACCCCGGGATCGTCCACCACGGCCTCAGGATCGGTGGTCAGCCTCTCTTGAGGGATGGCGACCGGACGGGAACGATTGAGATCGCGCACGGCGACCCGAACCAGGTCCAGCTCGGCGATGAGTGGGTGGCGGCCTTCAGGACTCGTGAGAATGCTGGCTACACCGGCTCCGACGGTTCCGAGGCCGAGCAGGCCAATGCCGATCCTTGTCGCCATGGGGCGGGTCCGCTAACTGCGATGAACTCCCGACTTTAGGCAGCGGTCGACCCTGATTCGCTCGTCAGGGCTTCGGCCTGAGCTTGCATGGTGCGCAGGATGTTCAGAAAACCGTTGGCGCGTGATGGCGTCAGGCTGGCCTGCAGTCCGGTGGCGGCGATCACGCCCGGGTCCACGGCCATCACCTCCGCTGGGGTGAGATCCGTCAAGCCCTTGATCAGAAGCGCAAGAAGTCCCTTGGTGATCAGGGCATCCGAATCACCCTGCCAGCGCAGGCGTCCATCGACCAGGTCGGAGGCGATGAACACCTGGGACACACATCCCTTCACTTTGCGCTCCTCGGTCTGAAGTTCGGCGGGCATCGCCGGTAGTTTTTTGGCCAACCAAAGCACGTATTCGTAACGCTTGCGTGAGTCTGGCGTGCCACTTAGGCGCTCGGTGAGCTGATCCAGGGCTGCGCTGCCATAGCGGGTCGACGCGTTGCCTTGGTCTGCCATGGCCGAGTCAGTGATCGCGATCGTGGCCTCGAACCTTAGCCATTGTGCGCACCAAGCCAAGCAAAGCCGGTGCGGACAGCCAGGCAATCCAGGGAAGAGGCTTTGGGGTTTCAACCACTTCGTCGAGATTCACAACGCCCTGCTGAAGCGGAAGGGTGAGGTAATCGCGATGACCGGGTCCCCCGTCCACCTGAAGGTCCACCAATCCATCCTCCACTGCCGAGAGCTGAAGCTGGAGTCGCCCGTCGGCGTCGATCGTGCCAAGTTCTTCGCCAGCGCTGCCGTCAGCCTGAAGCAGCCTCACAACAGCCCCCTCCACGGGCTCTCCCGTTGAGAAACTGCTGGTCAACTCAAGTTGTCCCTCGAGATAACGCAGGCTGCTTTCCACGCCATGGGCATCAGCCGATGGCTGGTGGATCACACCGGAGATCAGGGCGACGGCGGAGAGTGCGCAAAGACGGGGCCACAGGGGCATGGGCTTCCGGGGCTCGGGTCCCCATTCTGCGGCTGATGTGGGCCTGAGGCCAGAGGGGGCGTCAGGTTTCGTTGGCAACAGCGCGGAACATGCGCCCCATGGCGTCCAGCATCAACCCAACGGCCTGGGGCTGATCCGGTCCTCGCTCGCTGAGTTCACGGGCAATCACCCTCTGGGCAAGGGTCAGGTCTTGCGGGTCAGATGAATCCTGCAGGCGCCGCGCCGGGCTGATGGGAGTGTTTGGATTCACCGGCTTGCCTTGGGATCTCTCCCTTCGACCCTACAAACGCCCCGTTCACTCGCCCATCCATCGAAGGGGCGATCCCAGGGATCGCGGGGCAAAGCCTCTTGGCTGATGCAGGCTCCTGGAAGCACCACCAAGGCCGGCACCTCGCACCAGAGTGGCTGGGCCCTGAGGCGGTCGTAGTAGCCCCCGCCGTAGCCGAGGCGAATGCCGTCTCGGTCAACGGCTAGGGCTGGAACCAGCAGCAGATCGAGCTGATCAGGCGTGAGGGGGGGGTGGTTGAGAGGGGCAGGAATGCCGCATCCGTCAGCGACTAAGGGTTCAGGGCCCCAGAGGTGATAGCTGAGATGACCCTGGCCATCGGCGGCCGGCAGGGCCAGCTTCAACGTCAGCTCGTCTTCAAGGCGGGGCTGCAGCACCGTGAGGTCCACTTCCCCGGGGAGGGGCCAGTACAGACCGAGATGTCCTCGGAATGGGCGCTGAGCATGCCGCTCGCGGATCTCGTTGAGAACCTGTTGGGCGATCACGGTCTGCAGATTGTGGTGATTGCTCAGAGCCTGCGACCGTCGCTGTCGGTACGTGCGGCGCAGCTCCCGTTTGCTGGTGTTCATCGGAATCAAGCCTCTCAGCGTTGAAACCAACCCGTCAGGGCGACAGCAAGGGCGTCAGCGGCATCATCGGGTCTTGGTGGGGTCTCCAGCGACAGCTCGCGCATCACCGCCTCGAGCACTTCATCCTTGTCCGCATGCCCATGGCCTGTGAGGGCTTGTTTGATCTGCATCGGCGGAAATTCCACGATCGGCAGTCCGAATCGGGTCAGGGTCATGATCACCACACCGCGGGCCTGAACAACAGCGATCGTGTTGCTTGAGCGGTAGAAGAAGAATTTCTCGACGGCCGCGAGCTCCGGTTTCCAGGCTCGGATGAGCTGGCGCAGATCCCGGGCGATCTCCACCATGCGTTCGCCCTCCGGACGCCCTGAATCGGTTCGGATGATTCCGCAGTCGAGCATGGTCTGCTCCCCACCTGCGGTCTCGATCACGCCGTAGCCCACCCGAGCGAGGCCGGGGTCGATGCCGAGAATGCGCACTGGGAAAGGGGGCGGTGCTCAGGCCGCCAGAGCCAGTTCGAACTCGGTGCGATCGCCGCTTTCGCTGCGTTCAAACACCTTGCAGAACACCTTCACCACCCGATCGCCGGAATCGATCTGCTCGAGAGGATCCTTGCGCAGACGGTGACGCAAACAGCAGGACGCCACGCGGGCCACGTCGTCTTCGCTGACTTCCGTACGACCCTCAAAGGCTGCGAGAGCCCGGGCCGCTCGGTTGGTCACGATGTCTCCGCGCAGTCCGTCCACATCCAGCTCACCACACACGGCGGAGATGCGCAGACGCAGGTCATCGTCGATCTCGACCTGATCCAGGCGCTGCTGCGCCTCAACAACACGCTGCTGCAGAGCTTTCTGCCCTTCTTCCACGGCGTTGGAAAACCCGTCTGGATCCGTGTCGAAGGCTGTCCGTTGGTCCACCACCTGAACACGCAGCTCGGGGTCGCGAACGGTGCGTACCTCCACGCTCATGCCGAATCGGTCGAGCAGCTGCGGACGCAGTTCGCCTTCTTCAGGGTTGCCGGATCCGATCAGAACGAAGCGCGCTGGGTGACGCACTGACACCCCTTCCCGTTCCACGGTGTTCCAGCCCGAGGCTGCTGAATCCAGCAGCACGTCCACCAGGTGATCATCGAGGAGATTCACCTCATCCACATACAGAAGCCCTCGGTTGGCTTTGGCCAGCAGGCCAGGCTCAAAAGCGCGAACCCCTTCACTGAGGGCTTTCTCGATGTCGATCGTGCCGCAGAGTCGGTCTTCGGTGGCACCCAGAGGGAGATCCACCATGGGCACCTGACGCTCCTCAGTGGTGAGAGTCTCGCCATGGTCCAGGCGCTGGCGCACATCACTGCTCTGAAGATCGGGATCGCTTGGAGAGCTGTTGTAGGGATCGCCGGCGACCACTTCGATTCCCGGCAGAAGATCAGCCAGTGCACGGATCGTGGTGGATTTCCCAGTGCCACGGTCACCCATGATCATCACGCCGCCGATGCGGGGATCGATCACGTTGAGGAGCAGCGCAAGCTTCATTTCCTCCTGACCGATCACGGCGGTGAAAGGGAAGACTCTGCGCTTGCGCGGTGCACTCACGGACGACGGTTTGAAACTGTTGAGGATTGTTTCACAGGCAGGAGGGATAAAACCTGTGGTGGGGTTGCATCCGCCGGGTAGATCAGCCTGATTCGCACCTGGCGACGCTCGCCCGGTGCCAGGGTCACCCGACCGAGTTCCGGGCCCTGCTGTCCGCGGCGCAACACCAGGTGGAATCGCCTTCGGCCTTGCGCTTGGCCCTGCGCGTCATCCAGGCCGCGGATTTCAATCGGTCCGCGGAACATCACTGGGCTGCTGTTCCCGCCACCAAAGCGAAGCTGCTTGGCGTTGCTTCCGTTTTTATCGGGTGATTCCAGGGCCAATGCCACCGTGCGCGGCGTGGAGCCTGGGTTCTTCAGGGGAAGGGTGAGGTTGTAGTCCACGCCGTAGTTGCCATGGGCGGCCCAGGCGGTGCCCTCATCAAACACCTTGAGTTCGGCCGTCTGCACCTGGCCCGTCTGCAGGTCTCCGCGTTCCAGGCTGCTGATCGGCCAGGACACGGGCTCTCCGCTCAAGGCCAGATCACTGGACCCTGGATCGGTGAGGGTGGCTGTCCAGGTGGAGCCGATCTGGACGCCGCTCACCCTGGAATAAATGATCTTTCCCGTGCTGCCGCGCGGCGTGGGGGTGTGCTCCTTCGGGCTTTGCTGGCCTGAGGCCAGCAGGCTCTGCAAACGGCTGAGCGACGGTGCCCGATCGCCTTCTCCGTAGGCGGCCACCGTGGCCAGATGCACGGGCCCGGAACTCTGAAGGCGCATCTGCAGATTGCGGCCGTTCAGGAGGGGGTCGAGACCTTCCACGGGAATCGGCAGCACCACGAGGGCACTGGCCGATCCAGGGGCGATGCGCCAGGTCTCCGGCAGTTCCGGTGCGCTCTCACCCCGCAGGATGTCTCCCGCAACACGGCTTCCAGGACCGGCAGCGATGGGGGTGCCGGTCTCGCTCATCAGTGCAGGCAGGGGCAGGAAGGGAGCCGCTGTTTGGCCCTTTTGGGTGGCCTGCGACAGGGAGGTGCTGCCTCCTAGCAGCTCCAGGGTGACGGCTGCATCGCCGGCTGGTTGCGCCAGCACCGCAAGCCAGAGCGTGGACTTCAAGGCGTCTTCTTTGCCTGCAAACACGTGATGGCTGAAAAGGTCGAAGCGACCGTTCAATGCCAGATCAAGGCCAGGTGGTTGGCGGAACGTGGACACCAGGATGCCTTCACCGGTGATCAGTTCAGGGTTGTTGTCGTTCACCACCAGCACTTCATCCAGCTGGCCAGGAAGGGCCCGCACCTGCTGGCTGCGAATCACAGCCTTGGGAGCGTTGGCCATGGAGGGTGTGCCGATCCAGGGCAACACCAGCAGGGTGAGGGCTGTTAATGCGCGCCGGGAGTGGAAACAGGTCATGGATTGATGCTGGCGGCGGCGGCGGTGTTGCGGGCCACGGCGGGTTTGGGTTTGAGAACCGGCGCCATGGCGGCAGCCAGTTTGCGGATCAGTTCTGTGGAACGGGGATCATTGAAGGGGCCCTTGACCAGAAAAGCGGCAACGGCTCTGCTGCCATCAGGAAGTTCAATCAGCCCAGCGTCGGCGTAGGCGATTCCGATATCGCCGGTCTTGTTGAGCACCCTGTACCCCTTAATCATCAGGCTGTCGTCAGGTGCACCCTGTTGACCGCCAAGTCCTCGCAGCAGCCCTTTTGGCAGCAGCGTGTTGGTCACCGAAGTGCCCATCACTTCGCGGAAGAGATCGCGGCTGCGGATCGATAGGGCTTCGCCAGTGTCGACGAGGGCGATGGAGCGGGCCAAATCCCTTGCGCTGGTCGTGTTCGTTCCCTTGAGGTCCGGCAACCAGTTGTTCACCGCCGTGGCGCTCAAGCCAAGGGTGTTGAAGCGAGCATTGAGGGCGTCCTTGCCCCCGAGCCGTTCAATCAAGAGGTTGGTGGCCGTGTTGTCGCTCACCCGGATCATTTCCGTGGCGACCTCATGGGTCGGGAAGCGGGTGCCGAGGGGCTTGGAGGCCATCCATCCCGCACCGCCGCCCACCACGGGTTTGGTGAGTGTGAGCGGTTCATTCCAGCTGAGCTTCCCCGCATCCAGTTCCTCAAGGGTCACCAGCAAGATCGGTGTCTTGATGGCGCTCGCAGCGGGGAGGGCGGTATCGGGTGACAGCTGCGCATAGCGGCCGTCATCGAGCACCAGCATGAAGGCGCTCACCGTGAGATCAGGCTCGCCTGCCGCCAGTTGCTTCCAACGCTCACTTAATGCCTTGAGCTCGTTCTTCGTCTGAAACAGTCCGAGCGATGCGCTGCGCTTGGCCCGCTGAGGCGGTTGGGCTTGCGATGCGGCTCCCGTTTCTGCCGTGGGAGGGGAACCGGGCTGGGTGAGCCATGGCGGCAGGGTGAGTTCTCCTCTTTGAACCGCTGGACCTGCCAGTTTGAGCAGAGAGCCAGTGATCACGCCGAGCCCGACGCCCATCAGGATGAGTCTGAGCAGCAACCGCAGCGGGCGTGCCCAACCCGAGGACTGGCGACTGGATCGACTGGAGGACAAGGGGCAGCGCTGGAAAACCAGAGATTACGGGCGGTGGCAACGGATCGCCCAGCGCAGTTGACGCACCATGCCGCGCAGCATGGCGAGCTCCTGCGCCTGAACGCTGGCTCGCCGCAGCAGGCCCTTGATCTTCGCCATGCGCGCTCTGGCGGTATGGGGCAGCAGAAATCCCGCCTCCAACAGCAGCGCTTCAGCGTCCTGCAGGCAGGCATCCAGCTGGGGTGGTGCCGCTGCTTCTGACGTCTGGGACGGGTGCGGATTGTCCGCTGCATGGAGATGCCTGTTGCGCTGGAGGTCATGCAGCAGGATTGCCACGGCATGGGAAAGATTGAGCGACGGGTAGTGATCGCCTGTGTGAAGCCGCACCGCGCGATGGCTGAGCAGCAACTCCTGATTGCTGAGGCCTCGATCTTCGCGACCGAAGACCAGGGCCACCTGAGCGCCGCTCCTCAGGCCTTCCTCAACCCAGGGCATCGCCTGATCGGATGTCTGCAGAGGGATGTCTCCATGGTCGATGCGCCCGCAGCTGGCCACCACGCGCTGGCAGTCGCTGAGGGCCTCAAGGAGCGTCGTGAAGCTGCTGGCCCGTTGCAGCACCGTTTGGCCATGCACGGCCATGCGCAGGGCTTGCGCATCGGCGGGGTTGCAGCGCGGGGCGACAAGCCTTAGGTCATCGATTCCGAAATTGGCGCACAATCTGGCCACGCTGCCCACGTTGAGAGGGCCGGCTGGCTCAACCAAGACAACAGCAAGACCCAAGAGCTTTAGGTAACGGTCTTGAGGTAGCTGAGCAGATCGGCCATCCCCTGGGGTTCGATCTCGAAGCGAGGCATCGGTGGCGTCTCTCCGCTAACGATCTGATGAATGATCGATCGATTGGATCGCTTTGCAGCGACCCCTTGAAGGCTGGGTCCCACAAGGCCCTGGCCTGCGATGCCATGACAGCCAGCGCAGTTGATGCGGAACAGTTGGCCACCGTGAACCACATCACCACCCAGCGACAGGGTCGCCTTGCTGTAGGGGTCGAGACGGTTCACCCCGAACATCCACACCAGCATCACCAAAGCGGTGGCCCCTGCAACGGCTACGAGTGCTGAAACCAGCCCGCGTTTGCGGTCAGCGGGTGCAGCAGTTGATGACGGAGCCGTCACAGAGACCATGAATGCATGGAACAATTGTGCTTAATCAATCAACCGGGCGCGACCAGATGATCGAACCCCTTCTATGCGGCATTGTTTTGGGGCTGATCCCGGTCACCCTTCTGGGTTTGTTTGTGGCTGCTTGGAACCAGTACCGCCGCGGCAGTGCTCTCGGGGGCTGAGAAACAGAAGCGAGCTCGTTCCGTAACGTCGACGATCCACTTCAGTCCAGCTGGCTGGTGGATCAAGTTTGTTTTCACTGGCGTACTCGCAGATCACGATCCCATCGCTGGTGATCCACTCCTTTGTCTGTAAGCGTTCAAGGGTGGATTCATAGTGGTCCGCTGCATAGGGTGGATCGACATACACATGGGTGAAGGGTTTCACGCCCACGGGACGACCAGCATCGAGCCAAGGCATCAGATCCCTCCTGATCACGCGGATCTCGACAAGCTCACCCCTGGATGCCGACACCAGTTCCAGGTTCTGGCGGCAGACAGCTGCGATGCGTGCATTGTTTTCAACGGCCCACACCCTTGCGGCACCCCGTTGAATCGCCTCGCAGCCCATCACCCCGCTGCCGCTGAAGAGATCAAGCCAGTGCGCATCCTCCAAGCCATCGGCGAGCACATTCATCAGGGCTTCGCGCACCCTCGCCGTGGTGGGCCTTGTTCCCTGACCCTGGGGACTGCGCAGGCGCCGACCACCGATCATCCGCAACTGGGCGCTGCTCACGCGGCCAAGGGTGCCCCCGCCTGAAGCCACATCAGCCAACGTTGCAGCAACACAGCGCCGGCGGGCCCTGATTTTTCAGGGTGGAACTGACAGGCGCCGACCCGTCCGTGCCAGACCATGGCCGTGGCGACGCCGCTGCCGAAACTGACATCGGCAGCACGATCCCGCTCCAGATCGGGATGGGCTGCGAAGGAATGCACGAAGTACACCCAGGGGGTGTCCTCTCCGGCGGGCAGGAGAGGGCTGAGATGGCGTTGCTCTAATTTTCCCCAGCCCATGTGGGGGATGCGTTCACCCTGACCGCTTGGCAAGCGGCTCACGCTGCCTTTGAACAGGCCTAAACCCTGGGAATCACCTTCCTCGCTGCGTTCGAAAAGAAGTTGCAAGCCCAGGCAGATGCCCAGAAGCGGTCGATCATGCTGACCCCATTCCCTGAGGTGAGGAATCAAGCCTGTGTTGCGCAGTTGCTCCATGGCCGGATCGAAGGCTCCGACACCGGGAAGGATGAGCGCATCACAGTGCTCGAGGTCGTCTGGGGCACGAACGGGCGTGAGTGTTTGGCCGAGCCGCCCGAAACACATGCTCACGGAATGGAGGTTTCCCATTCCGTAATCGATCAGGCCGACTGTTGGTGAAGCCAGTGGTGGACTCAGAGATATTTAGCAATCGTGCCAGACAGGGTTGCCTTGGGTACGGCGCCCACAACCGTGTCAACTTTCTGGCCACCCTTGAACACCATCAGGGTCGGGATGCTGCGGATCCCGAACTGACTGGCCACGTTGGGATTTTCGTCGGTGTTCAGTTTGAACACCTTGATCTTGCCTTCAAATTCCTTGGAGATCTCGTCCACGATGGGGGCCACCATCCGGCAAGGGCCGCACCAGGGAGCCCAGAAATCAACCAGCACGGGGACGTCACTTTGGAGGACGTCCTGTTCGAATGAAGCGTCGGTAACAGCGGCAGCGCTGGACATTCCGTGGCAGTCGAGATGGGCGAAATTTAGCAACCGTTTTCATGGTTGCCCTTCATTGTCATCACTCAGCGCTTGAACTGTGATGGATGACTGAACAAGACAGAAAGCCCGAACGCGTCGGGCCGGGGGGTGTGAGGAGTGTGTGGGCATACGCCCGCACACTCTGAGAGTACCGCGCGTCTCGCTTTGGCGTCATGTGTCTCGTTGCGAGACTTGTGACTATTTGCCCATGCCCAGTTGCTGGGCTTTCTGGTACACCTTGCCTTCGGTTAGCAGGGAAGGGGCCACCACCACCTCAACGGATTGCATCTCCTTGATGGTGCGGGCTCCGAGGGTCCCCATGGAGGTTTTGAGGGCGCCGAGCAGGTTGTGTGTTCCGTCATCCAGCTTCGCTGGCCCCCGCAGGATTCTCTCCAGGCTTCCAGTGCTCCCAACGTTGATCCGAGTTCCTCGAGGCAGCACTGGGCTGGGTGTGGCCATGCCCCAGTGGAACCCACGTCCTGGGGCCTCCTCTGCCCGGGCGATGGGCGAGCCGATCATCACGGCATCAGCGCCGCAGGCGATGCATTTGCAGATGTCTCCCCCAGTGACGATGCCCCCGTCAGCAACGATCGGCACGTAACGACCGCTTTCCCGTTCGTAGTCGGCGCGGGCAGCGGCGCAGTCGGCAACAGCGGTGGCCTGGGGGATGCCTACACCCAGAACGCCCCGCGATGTGCAGGCCGCGCCTGGGCCGATCCCCACCATCACGCCTGCAGCTCCAGCGCGCATTAGTTGAAGTGCCACGTCGTAGGTGACGCAGTTTCCAATCACAACCGGCACACCCATATCCCGGCAGAGCGCTTCCAGGTTCAGGCTTTCGCGACCTTCCGGGCCGATGTGCTCCGTTGAGACCACCGTGGCCTGAACGAAGAACAGATCGGCACCCGCTTCGGCAATGGCCTTGCCGAAGCGCATGGCGGCAACTGGGGTGCCGCTGACGGCGGCGATGCCGCCATTGGCCTTGATGGCCTGGATGCGTTTGCGGATCAGGCGCTCCTGCACGGGCTCGCTGTAGAGCTCCTGCATCAGCGGTACGAACGCGTCTTTCCCGACAGATGCGATGCGATCGAGGGCATCGGTGGGATCGTCGTAACGGGTTTGGACTCCTTCGAGATTGAGCACACCGAGAGCACCCAGCTTGGACAGCTGCACGGCCATCTCAACATCCACCACACCATCCATGGCGCTGGCGATGATCGGGATCTCCCGTTCAATGCCACCGAGCGTCCACCGGGTGTCTGTGACCTCGGGATCCACGGTTCGACCGCCTGGAACCAGGGCAATCTCATCGATGCCATAGGCCCGGCGTAC
The DNA here is from genome assembly GCF_014279875.1 of Synechococcus sp. MEDNS5. Taxonomy (NCBI): domain Bacteria; kingdom Bacillati; phylum Cyanobacteriota; class Cyanophyceae; order Synechococcales; family Synechococcaceae; genus Synechococcus; species Synechococcus sp. MEDNS5. The sequence goes on along the minus strand of NZ_CP047952.1, from coordinate 1,479,672 downwards.
AACCTTGGAGCGTCCGAGCTGAATGTCCACCGCAGTCGTCACAGAGTGTGATCAAGCTACCAATCGGTCGCGCAGTAGATCGCAACCATCAGGTGGATTGCTTGCCGCGCATGCTGCTCCAGAGGTCGCTGACCGCGGCGCTGATTTTGTGGCGCTCCTCGCTGCGAACCAAGCGTGTGGTGGCAAACCAGGTGGCGTAAATCACACCCACCAGCTCAAAAAGCCGTGGGGCGAGGGGAATGGTGGCAATGGCATCCAGGATCCCTCCATAGATCCTGAGCACGAGAATGAAGGCGATCAGCCCTGCAATTAGAAGAAGCGGCTTGCGCAGCCGCTGCCATTGATCGGCCAGGTCATTCTCAGCCAGCCACTGACGAACCTTGGTGCTGAGCAGATCCCATTCGCCGCCTTCTTCAGAGGCGTCGCTGCTGGAGGGCGTTTCAGGAACGCTCACCCTCTCGGCGATCGAGGGCGAGGTCAGCTCGGGGGCTGGGGCTGGATCTGCAGCCGGAGCTGGAACTGGAGCCGGGGCTGCGTTTTGAACATCCTCTTGACCCAGCACCGTGATGTCGGCTTGGGGTGGCTTTGATTCGGAGGGTGTGTCGGACGCCATCGACTGCGAAACCTGCGAGATTCGGCAAATGGTAAGGGCGTATTGCCTCTTGATCCGCCAGCGCGAGCAAACGAAAACCGGCTTGGTTGTGGCTTGCCAGGGGCGCGATAAACTGGTCTACGGCGTTTAGGTCTTGTATGGCGGATCCAGTGGGGCCAGGCAGTGGCGGTCCCGGAGATTCCGACGATCGGATCATCCAGACGGATCTGCGCAACGAGATGTCGCGCTCGTATCTCGAGTACGCGATGAGCGTGATCGTGGGCCGGGCTTTGCCCGATGCTCGCGATGGTCTCAAACCCGTGCATCGGCGCATTCTTTACGCGATGTACGAGCTCGGACTCACCAGTGATCGGCCCTACAGAAAGTGTGCCCGTGTGGTGGGTGAGGTGCTCGGTAAGTACCACCCCCACGGCGACACGGCGGTCTACGACGCCCTGGTGCGCATGGCCCAGGACTTTTCCATGTCGATGCCCCTGATCGACGGCCACGGCAACTTCGGGTCGGTGGACAACGATCCGCCGGCGGCCATGCGTTACACAGAATCGCGGCTGAAGGCGCTCACCACCGACAGCCTGCTGGAAGACATCGAAGCTGAAACGGTCGACTACGCCGACAACTTCGATGGATCTCAGCAAGAGCCCACGGTGTTGCCATCGAGGATTCCTCAGCTGCTGCTGAATGGGTCTGCCGGCATCGCCGTGGGGATGGCCACCAACATCCCTCCCCACAACCTCGGAGAGTTGATTGCCGGCCTGCTGGCACTGATCGAGAACCCCGAACTCAGTGATCAGGAGTTGATGGCTCTGATCCCTGGGCCGGACTTTCCGACAGGGGGGCAGATTCTTGGACGCACAGGCATCAAGGAGGCTTATCTGAGCGGGCGAGGGTCCGTGACGATGCGCGGAGTGGCGGCGATCGAGACCCTTGAGGTGCCTGGCCGCCCGGACCGTGACGCCGTGATCATCACAGCGCTGCCGTACCAGACCAACAAGGCGGCGATGATCGAACGCATCGCTGAGATGGTGAACGACAAAAAGCTCGAGGGGATTTCGGACATCCGCGATGAGAGCGACCGCGATGGCATGCGCATCGTTGTGGAGCTGCGCAGAGATGCCTACCCCCAGGTGGTGCTGAACAACCTCTACAAACTCACCCCACTGCAGAGCAATTTCAGCGCGCACATGTTGGCGCTGGTGAATGGTGAGCCGATCCTGCTCACCTTGCGCAAGATGCTCGATGTGTTCCTCGACTTCCGGGTCGAGACCATCGAACGCCGCACCCGTTATTTCCTGCGCAAGGCGGAAGAGCGGGACCACATCCTGCTGGGCTTGCTGCTGGCCCTCGATCAGCTCGACCCGATCATTGCCTTGATCCGGGCTGCTCCCGATACGGCCACAGCGCGCACGCAGCTGCAGGAGCGTCATGGTTTGTCTGAGGTGCAGGCGGACGCGATCCTGCAGATGCAGCTGCGGCGGCTCACGGCCCTCGAGGCGGACAAGATCCGGTTGGAGCACGAGGATCTGGTCACCAAGATCGCCGACTACAAAGACATCCTTGGCCGGCGCGAGCGGGTGTTCGGAATCATTCAGGACGAACTGGGTCAGCTGCGCGACCGCCATGCCATCCCCCGGCGCACTGAAATTCTCGATCTCGGCGGCGGTCTGGATGACATCGACCTGATCGCCAATGAGCGCTCGGTGGTGTTGCTCACGGAAACCGGCTATCTGAAGCGGATGCCGGTGAGTGAATTCGAAGCCACAAGCCGTGGAACCCGCGGCAAGGCCGGTACCCGCAGTCAGGGTGAAGAAGCGGTGAAGCTGTTCATCGGCTGCAACGACCACGACACCTTGCTCTTGTTCAGCGATCGGGGCGTGGCCTATGCGCTGCCGGCTTATCGGGTGCCGCAGTGCAGCCGTACCGCCAAAGGCACGCCGGTGGTGCAGCTGCTGCCCATTCCTCGGGAGGAGGCGATCACCTCGTTGTTAGCCGTTTCGGAATTCAACGACGAAACCGATTTGTTGATGCTCACCCAGGGTGGCTTCATCAAGCGCACGCGGCTTTCGGCGTTCAGCAATATCCGTTCCAACGGCTTGATTGCCATTGGTCTGGAAGATGGCGACGCGCTCACCTGGGTGCGGTTGTCGGTTCCTGGCGACAGTGTGCTGATTGGCTCGAAGGCGGGGATGACGATCCACTTCCGCTTGGCCGATGGTGAGTTGCGCCCCCTGGGTCGCACCGCCCGTGGCGTGCGTTCGATGAACCTGCGCAAGGGCGACAGCTTGGTGAGCATGGATGTGCTGCCAGCGGAGTTGGCCGATCAGATTGCCGCCAGTGCTGATGATGCCGGGGATGGCGACGACGCCGGAGACGTTGCTGAAACGGCTGTGGCCGCGGAAGGCCCATGGGTGTTGGTGGCGTCGGCCTCTGGACTTGGCAAACGGGTGCCGGTTACGCAGTTCCGTTTGCAAAAGCGCGCTGGCATGGGCTTGCGGGCGATGAGGTTCCGCACCGATGCCGATGAGCTTGTGGGCTTGCGGGTGTTGGGGGCTGGAGAAGAGCTGTTGTTGGTGAGTGAAAAGGGTGTGATTGTGCGCACCAGCGCTGATGCCATTCCTCAGCAATCCCGCGCAGCCACCGGCGTTCGCTTGCAGCGGCTCGATAAGGGCGATCGCTTGGCGGATGTGGTGCTGGTGCCGCCCGAGGCGGAAACGGATGACGACAGCGAAGCCAGTGCAGAGGAGTCGTCTGAACCATCAGCTGAGAGCTGAACTTGGCTGATACCGCCGATGTGTTGGTGATCGGGGGCGGTCCGGCCGCCCTTTGCATCGCTTCTGAATTGCATCAGCGCGGCGTGGTGGTTGAGGGCATTGCACCGAATCCGGTGGATGCCCCTTGGCCGAACACCTACGGGATTTGGGCCGATGAACTGAAAATGGTGGGACTCGAGCAGCTACTGGAGCACCGCTGGAGTGACACAGTCAGTTATTTCGGCGAAGGCGGCATAAAGGCTCAGGATCAGAGTCATGGCCATGGCATCGACTACGGCCTGTTCGACCGGTCTGCCCTCCAGCGCTATTGGCTGGAGCGGGCTGAAGGGGTGGTGTGGCATCAAGACACGGCGGAACGGGTGGAGGCTGGGGCTGCGACCACCACGGTGACAAGCGCGTCGGGCGTCACGTTGCAGGCGCGTTTGGTGATTGATGCCTCCGGTTCACGCACACCCCACATCCGGCGGCCGGATCAGGGGCCGGTGGCGGGCCAGGCGGCCTACGGCGTGGTGGGGCGCTTCTCCAAGCCGCCGATTGAGGCCGGCCGGTTTGTGTTGATGGACTACCGCTGTGATCACCTCAGTGAGGAACAGCGCAGCGAACCACCAACGTTCTTGTACGCCATGGATCTGGGCGAAGGGGTGTTCTTCGTGGAAGAAACCTCGCTCGCTTTGGCGCCCGGTGTTCCCTACGACGTGCTCAAGCAACGCCTGCAGCAGCGCTTGGATCAGCGTGCTGTGGAGATCACCGAGGTGATCCATGAGGAGTTCTGCCTCTTTCCGATGAACCTGCCGCTGCCAGACCGGAGCCAGCCGCTGCTGGCCTTCGGTGGTGCGGCGAGCATGGTGCACCCGGCCTCGGGCTACATGGTGGGAGCGCTGCTGCGCCGGGGGCCTGATCTGGCTCAGGCCTTGGCGGAAGTGCTGGCTAATCCAGCGTTGGGCTCAGAGGCTTTAGCGCGTCGGGGCTGGCAGGCGCTCTGGCCAATCGAGTTGGTGTTGCGTCATCAGCTCTATCAGTTTGGCCTGAGCCGCTTGATGGGCTTCAACGAAGCCTTGTTGCGCACCCACTTCGCCACCTTCTTTTCGCTGCCGCGGGAGGAGTGGTTTGGCTTCCTCACCAATACGTTGCCCTTGCCGCGCTTGATGGGCGTGATGCTGCGCTTGTTTGCCCTTTCGCCCTGGGAGTTGAGGCGGGGGTTGGTGTTGGGGGCAAGCCCTCGCAAGAAGCCCCGTTGGTGATTGAAGCGGTGGCGCATTGGATTGCGCTTAGGCAGTTCGCTTGTTGTGGTTTAAGGCTTTGATCCGTTCCCGTTTCATGGGTGCATCGTTAACTGTTCGCTCAACGTATGCAGGCCTCCAAAGACGTTTCAGCGTCTAATACTGAGACTCAATCAAGAAGCTGAGTTTTGCACTACTGGGATCAGTAAAACAAAAAGAACCCTTTACCATAACAGATGAAACAGATGAACAAACGTGCGCCTTACTCAACTTCTGAATGCAATCAAGCATCCCATTCTGCTTGCGTTTCTTCTTCTTCTTGGGGAAAGTTGTTTTGGATTTGTTGGTGCGCAAGCTCAGGCAAAGCCGCCAGGGTTTCCTGACGGTCAAACACAGCCCAAGCCTGGTCCAATCACCAGTGGCACTGTGACCTTATGGCAGCTGCCAGATGATGCCAAGGCGATTATTCAAACAGACAGCGGAGATCTTTACGGGATTTATTACAGTGCTTGGTCAAATCCCAGCAATCAATTGCCGGGTGTTTCGGACTCTCAGTGGATTAATAAAGACAATCCATATGTTCCTTGGAAGGGGAATGAGGATTTGGCTAAAGAGCTTTCCTCGAAGTACCAACTTCTTAAGGATGATCTCTTAGTTAAAAGTTGCAGTATCCAAGATCAATCGGGTTCTAATAACACCTGTGTAGACGGTGTCGAGAATCTCTATCTCTATGGCTATTGGAACGGAGGTGGTTTTGCCTATGGTTCTGGAGGGGATGCTGCGAAAAGACCTACAGACACTCCTAATTCAAAGCTTATCAATTATTACTGGAATGGAGAGGTTTATCGAACCATCGCCTCGGATCCACCCTATCGCATACAGGCATTTTATGGATGCAAGGTTGGTGCAGGGCAAACGATTAGCATGGGCACAAGAATTTCAACTTCCGATTTAGGTGCTGGTGATCAGGACTGTTACGGGGAAGATTTCGTTGCCCCTATATTTACGGGTGGAGAATTGGTAGCAGGTGAAAGTGCTGATAATGTTTTAGGTCAGGATTTTTATGTTACTTATGGAACAAGTAACAAGTTTGCTAATGCCGGTGGTATAATTAATAATAATGGAAAAGCTTTAGCATTTAATGGGTCGTTCTCGTCTTTGGGTGCTGGTTCCTATGGCAACCTAGCCTTTACAGGATCAGGTACTACAACCTTAAAAGACCAGGTTTCTTTAAGGGGAAATCTGCTCCTTAAGGAGGGAGTATTGAATGTAGATGCCTCAAATGTCATTTCGGCGACCCCTTTGATTTTCGAGGATGGAGATAACACACTAACGGTTGCAAAGAATTCAGTTATGCGTGTTACCGGTGATGATTTGGTGATTGGTTATGGGCCGCGTAAGCCAGGGGATGGTAATGCGGTTCCGATTAATGATCTTGATAGCTTTGGAAAGGGTAACCATCGTGCATCAGTGATTGCATTTGGAGATGGAAAGAATATCTTGCAGATTGATCAAGGTGGTTTGTTGGTGGCCAGTTATGTGGGTATGTTGCCCTCGGAATTCAGTGGCAAAGATGGATATTCTCAGCGTTGCAAGGAAGGCCAGCCAGAAGTCTCTTGCTATCGATCAATTCCTCAGATCGAGTTTGGTAAGGGGAATGATTCCATCATAAACAAGGGCGTTGTCGTCGGTCCGGGTGATGCTTCTACGGGAAACGCATTAGACATTAAGTTGGGGAATGGCGATGATACTGTTTTAAACGAAGGCTATTTGGGTTGTTTGACCAGTGGAGCTGATGCAGGTGGTTATAATGGATTTAAGGGTCAAAATACTTGTGCTGATGCTTCTAGTGAAGTGAATGATGTGTTGCCCGAAGATTCTGATCTTTCCCGAAACTACACTGTAAATCTTAAATTTGAGGGTGGGAATGATCTTTTGGTTAACCGAGGATATGTTCGTGGCTCGGTCAATATGGCAGGCGGTGATGACACTATTGTTTCTAGTGGCGGTCTGCGTGGTCCGATTACTTTGGGGAAAGGCAGTGATGAATTGACGCTGCAAGCTGATGGTGAATGGATTGGTTCGGGTGTTGTCGATGATTGGATTGCTCTTGGTTCGAAGAGGGAATCTGATTCTGGTGATGTAAGTGATTTAAATAAGGTGACTCTTGTTGGCCCTGCTGTGGTGGCCTATCGTAATTCATTAGGTTTTGGTAGTGCATCATGTGGTACGACAAAGAATCCTGGTGGATACGGTTGCCGTTGGGAAAATAGTGCAGCTGGAGCTGGCTTTTCTTATATCGCGATCACTGGCAGTCAGGGTGATGATCAAATTGTCGTTCGTGGTAATGGGCGTTCAGCCAAGCCTGCTGAGATTTGGGGAAAAGTTGAGTTTGGGCCTGGTAACGACAGCTTGAGTGTTGAGTCGACGGGATCCTTGAGTGCTTATGGAGATCTCGACTTTGGTAGTGGTGATGATCGCCTTGTGAACTATGGTGCGATTGCGTTGCCTTCGGGCTCAAATGTGGGCTCCAAGCTGCTTCAAAGCGGAAGTATATTGATGGGTGATGGTAATGATGTGGTGATTACAAATTCCAATATTTCTGGTGCTGGCTACATTGATGGTGGCAGCAGATCGGGCGATGTTGATGAGGTTGTGTTTGGCTCTACAGGTGATGTGATTAATGAATTCAAGGTGAATAAAATTCGTAATTTTGAGCGGGCTAGTCAAAGGTCTGGCTCTTGGGATTATGACGGTGATTATGCTGCTGCAGGTATCGGAACGATGACAATCGAAGGCGGAATCATGCGGCTGACGGATTCCGGCACAAGTATTTTTCAAGATGTTGTGATGACTGGTGGTGTCATCTTTGCCGATATTTCAGATAAAGATAGTGCGCCTTTGAAGGCTCGCTCTTTTGTCTATACCCCAACTGAAGGTAAGGATCCTGGTCAGTTGGTCATCCAGGCAGGCTCGACAACAGATCCGGAAGGCACCTATCTCATTCTTGATGTGCCCGAGACCAGTCAATCGGAAATGAACGAGTTGGCTGCTAATGCAACTTTGAATTATGACGGAGAGGTTGGTGAATTTTCGGGCCTTGGTGATGCAAATGGAATTCAAGGAACTGCCAATTTTGAGGTCTACTTGATCGAAGGCAGTCTGAATGTTCAAGTTGATGTCAAGCCAGCTTCTGAAATTATTGACGGTTTGGATGATCTAGACCCAAGTGAACCTGACCTTGGCCTGGATCAAGCCGAGCAGGACTTGGTTGAAATTATTCAAGATGGAGGCGCTGGTTCGGAAACTGTGGATGAAATCTTAGACGATGTACTAGAAAACATTGATCTTCCTATCATCAGCTATGGCACCCTTGCCAAGTTAATTGTTTCAGGTTTAGCTCCACGCAATATTGACGGCGCTGGTCGTGGGATTGCGACCTACAACAACCTGCTGACGGATGTTGTGTTTGAACGCCTCCCCCTCCGTCAGTTTGACCCAGTGGTTGTTCAAGAGACCGTGGTGGAGCAGGAGGAGGTGATGGAAGAATCAGCACCTCCAGTGCGTGGTCTTTGGAGCAAGAGTGGTGAGCTGTCTGATCAGCAGGCGCAACAGGCTCTGGATCAAGCCATTGCCCAGGCAGAGGTCACTGGCGAAACCACGATTGAGTCATTGGAAGCCTCTGGTTTCATCGAAGACACCTCACTGACTGCTCAATATGCACGCCGTGACGGGGTGAGGGCTTGGTTCCGTGGCTTTGGTGGTGATGACAATGACAGCTACAACGACAACTTCTACAACCCCTATTACGTCAACGCTGGTGGCGGTGTGCTGGGCGTTGACGTCTCAGTCACTGACAACTTCCAGATTGGTGCCTTTGCCAACTACGGCAACATCAACCTGATTCAGCAGAACGCGCTGGCCGGTGGTGGTTCTTGGAACTCCGATGGTTGGGGTGGAGGCGTGAAGGCTGACTACTGGTCCGACAATTTCTATATCCAGGGTCTGTTCAGTGCCACTGGATTCAGTGGCAACCAGAAGCGGGAGATCATTGAAATCACAGATCAGTTGGGTGATGACACTGCTTCAGGTGACAAGAGTGCCACTAGCTATGGCTTGGCCTTCCGGATCGGTGCTCCCTTTGAGGCAGGCAAGTTCGTTCTCGAACCCCAGTTCACTACCACCTGGAGCTTCAACAACGAGCACCAGTTCACTGAGAGCGGTGCTGGTCAGCTGAACCTCACCTACAAGGAGCGCTCGACCACGTACGTGCAAACCGACCTGGCGATGAAGTTCTCCTATCCGATCAACACAGGTGAGACCTCTCAACTCGTGCCTTCACTGCGTGTGGGTTGGCTGGGTGACTGGAGCGGCAACCTCAGTGATCAAACCTTGGGGTATCGCTTCACCAACAAGGAGGCGACTATCAAGTCTGCCAATAAGGACACCAATGGAGTGTTGGTTGAAGGCGGTCTGGACTACACCATCGCCAACGTCAACAGCAGCTCCTACAAGGTGTATCTCCGTGGTGGCATCGAAGCCTGGGGAGGTGCGAGAGGGACTGACTACCGAGCCTCTGGTGGCTTTGAGTGGCAGTTCTGATTGGTTGCTTTTCAGCTGGCCACGCTGACCCAGTCGGCTGGCTGAATTAAGGGGAAAACAGCATCCTCGGCTTCTACGTCCTCCAGCCAATGCTCAGGCAGGTCTTCATGCCTGTCGATAGCTGACATTAGCCGCCAGAAGCGTTCGAGGTGGCGCTCGATCCTGTCTTTGGCGAGTTCGGTGGTGGTGCCGGCCCGCAGAATGAAGCTCCAATCGGATGACTGGGCCAATAGGAGCTCTCGGCCCGCCTGATGGAGCAGCCTCAGATCGGTTTCGCTGCCCACGCCGCGGCTGCAGCGCTCCACCATGGCCCGTCCGGCTCGGCTCCATTCAGGGATGATCCAGGCATTGGTTTCATTGAGCCAGTAATCGTGAAATCCTCCCCTTCCCCAGCTGGATGGGCACGGTGCACACAGCTGCAGGTTTGGGGTGCTGGCCAAGACTCCGCGCAGGCTAGTGAAGCGCACGCCTTCTGCAGGCCCTTGACGGAAGAGCTCCCGCAGAAAGTGCGGACCCTCAAACCACCAGTGGCCAAATAGTTCGGCATCAAACGGTGCCACCAGCAGTGGCTCGGTGGCCATGCCCGCCTGCAACCGCTCAAGTTGTTCCCGCCGACCCTGCAAAAAGTGCTTGGCATGCTCCTGCGTTCGTTGGCGTGCTTTCTCCGGTTGATAAGGGCATTTGCCATCAAGCCCCCCGCTCGGATCGCTCACTCGATGCAGCTTGAGCCCCAGAGGGCGTCCCGTGGGTAGGCCATGGGCCTCGATCTGTTCTGCGGGCAGATCCCAACCCAGATCACGGTGGAATTCCCGGTACAGGGGATCCCCGGGGTAGCCGTCCCTTGCTGACCACACCGGCAGGGTGGCATCGCTGTCGCGCCCGAAGAAGGCCACGCCTTGCCGGCTCACGATCGGGGCATAGACCCCGTAGCGCGGACGTGGCTGTGCGTGGAGCAGGCCATGGCCATCAAGCACCGCGTAGCGCAAGCCGGCATCCCGCATCCAGCGGTCCAGGCCCTCGTAATAAGCGCATTCCGGCAGCCAGATCCCCAGCGGTCGCTCGCCGATCAGGCGGTGGTGTTCCCGTACGGCCGTGCGCAGCTGGGCGCGCACGGTTTCTGGGTGTTCCCGCAGCAGGGGCAGATAGCCATGGGTGGCTCCGCAGGTGAGCAGGTCGAGAACGCCCTTGCTCTGCAGAGCCGCGAAGCGGCCGATGAGGTCGCCTTCGCAGGCTTTCCATGCCCTCAGGTGTTTCTGAAACAACAGGCCGAGGTCTTCAGCAGCTTCCTGTCGATCCTCGGGTGCTTCCTTCAGCAGCGTCAGCCTGGCCTCAACCCAGGCGGGAAACCGGGATTGCAAGGTGCGGTCGGCCAGGAGCGAGAGCAGGGTGGGCGACAGGCCCATGGTGAGCCGAGCCTCTTGCAAAGGATCGGCCGCCGCTGCCTCCAGGGTGTCCAGAAGCGGCAGGTAGCACTCGATCAGTGCCTGAAAGAACCAATCCTCTTCCAGGGACTGTGGTGCAGCTCCGCGCACGTAAGGAAGGTGGGCGTGGAGAACGAGCGCGAGAGCTCCGTTGGCCACCATCCCCCTGTGCAGTGGGACGAATGTACCCGGCATCAGGGCCATTTCCCTGGTTTTTCCAAGGTCCGCTCCCCTAAAGTGGGCTAACTCATAGTCATTCCGACTAAATCGCGTCGAGGCTGTTGCCATGGCCCACGATCCAGGCCGCGTTCTGATCTTCGACACCACCCTTCGGGATGGTGAACAGTCCCCAGGAGCCAGCCTCAACCTTGAGGAAAAGCTGGCCATTGCCCAGCAGCTGGCGCGGCTTGGCGTTGATGTGATCGAAGCGGGCTTCCCCTTCGCCAGCCCTGGCGATTTCGCTGCCGTTCAGCGCATTGCCCAGCAGGTGGGTGGAGAGCAAGGACCGATCATTTGCGGTCTGGCCCGCGCCTCCCGTGGGGACATCAAGGCCTGCGCTGATGCGGTGGCCCCCGCCCCTCGCCGCCGCATTCACACCTTCATCGCCACAAGCGACATTCACCTTGAACACAAACTGCGCAAGAGTCGTCAGGAAGTGTTGGCGATCGTGCCCGAGATGGTGTCTTACGCCCGCTCTCTCGTTGACGATGTGGAGTTCTCCTGTGAAGACGCCGGCCGCAGTGACCCCGAATTCCTCTACGAGGTGATCGAAGCGGCGATTGCTGCCGGCGCCAGCACAATCAATATTCCCGACACAGTGGGCTACACCACACCGGCCGAGTTCGGCGCCTTGATTGCCGGTATCGACCAGCACGTGCCCAACATCGGCGATGCAGTGCTGTCGGTGCATGGCCACAACGATCTCGGTTTGGCTGTGGCCAACTTCCTGGAGGCCGTGAAAAACGGGGCCCGCCAGCTGGAGTGCACGGTCAACGGCATCGGCGAAAGGGCCGGTAACGCGGCCCTTGAAGAGCTGGTGATGGCCTTGCATGTGCGCCGCCGCTACTTCAATCCCTTCTTTGGCCGAGAGGACGACTCACCCACCCCCCTGACGGGTGTGCGCACCGAGGAGATCACGAAGACGTCGCGCTTGGTCTCCAATCTCACCGGCATGGTGGTGCAGCCCAATAAGGCAATCGTGGGAGCGAATGCCTTTGCCCATGAATCGGGCATTCACCAGGATGGCGTTCTCAAAAACCGCCTCACCTACGAGATCGTTGATGCTCGCACCGTTGGTCTCACGGACAACCGGATCTCCCTCGGGAAGCTGAGTGGCCGCAGTGCGGTGCGTGCCCGTCTCGAGGAGCTTGGCTACAACCTCAGCCGTGAAGACCTAGACGACGCGTTCGCCCGGTTCAAGGAGTTGGCGGATCGCAAGCGCGACATCACCGATCGCGATCTCGAAGCGATCGTGAGCGAGCAGGTTCAGCAACCCGATGCCCGCTATCAGCTCAAGTCTGTGCAGGTGAGCTGCGGCAGCAACCTGCAGCCCACGGCCACCGTCACCCTGCTGGATGAAGAGGGCCAAGAACAGAGTGAGGCGGCGATTGGTACTGGCCCTGTGGATGCCGTGTGCCGTGCCCTCAATGCATTGGCCGGGGAACCCAACGAACTGGTTGAGTTTTCGGTGAAGTCCGTCACCGAGGGCATCGATGCCATGGGTGAGGTCACGATCCGGTTGCGACGTGACGGTCAGCTCTTTTCCGGCCATGCTGCCGACACCGATGTGGTGGTGGCCGCCGCTCAGGCCTTTGTGAATGCCCTGAATCGCCTGGTGGCCGGGGCCTTGAACCCGGCCCTGCATCCCCAGCGGGATGCAACTCCTTTGGATGCCAGCCCGACCCTCTGATCCGATGGCCCGTCACCAGACCCGCGCTGTCCCGGCGAAGGACCGCATCACGCTGCGCTCGGTGCTTCAGCTTCTGTTGCTGATCCTGCTGGCTTTGGTGGTGCTGGTGCCGCTGCTGTGGCTCGTGAGCACGTCGCTGAAGGGCCCCGCCGAGGACATCTTCACCAGCCCCCCGGCGTTGCTTCCGGCTCAACCAAGCCTCGACGCCTACGTGCGGCTGTTCCAGAACAACCCTCTCGGTCAATACCTTCTGAACAGCACCATCGTGAGCCTGGTGGCTGTGGTGGCCAATCTTCTGTTCTGCTCGCTGGCGGCCTATCCCCTGGCGCGCATGCAATTTGCAGGACGGGGACTGGTTCTGGGCCTAGTGGTCGCCACCATCCTCATCCCTTTCCAGGTGGTGATGATTCCGCTGTATCTGCTGATGGTGCAGCTGGGTCTGAGAAACACCCTTCTGGCTCTTGTGATTCCCCAGGCTGCAACGGCCTTTGGTCTCTACCTTCTGCGTCAAAGCTTTCTGGGCGTGCCGGTGGAACTGGAAGAGGCCGCTCGCATCGATGGCTGCAGCAAGCTGGGGGAATGGTGGAACGTGATGATTCCAGCGGCCCGGGCCGACCTGATCACGTTGGCGATGTTTGTGTTCATCGGAACCTGGAGCGATTTCCTCTGGCCTTTGGTGATCCTTGATGATCCCCAGTTGTTCACCCTGCCCCTCGGGCTCCAGCAGCTCGCCAGCAGCTTCTCGCTCGACTGGCGCATCGTCGCGGCAGGGTCAGTGGTGTCAATCCTTCCTGTTCTGATCCTGTTCGTGCTGCTTCAGCGCTTTATCCTTCCCAGCGCCAGTGGTGATGCGGTCAAGGGCTAGGGGCTGATGGATTCGTTATGACGGGATTGGGGATCGCTGACTCGTCGGCCGATATCCCCTCCGGCGTGGATGGAAGGGTGGCGTCTTGCCTGAGGGTCTCCAGCAGGCGTGCCTCCCGTTTGGCGTATTCATTCTGAAAGCTCTGCAGGCTCTGGATGTCTGTTTGCAGCTTCTGTTGACGGGTCTTCAACACGCCCAGCTGCTGCTCCAAGAGCTGCCGGCTGTTCACTTCTTCGCGTTGTTCCAGGTCTTTCACGCGATTCGTGAGGCCCTGCAATCGGATGTTTTGGTGTTGGCTGGCTTGCCAGAGCACAACGAATAACACCAGCAAACAGCTGAAGCCTGTGACTGGAATCAGGAGCAGGAGTCGCTCACGCATGTTGTTGAGCAGCCTCTAGTTGCAGCTTTGAACGGAAATTCCGTACCCGAACCCTGTGGAGTTCGAATCGCTGATTCCGTCGCCTTCAACGGGCGGCAGAAACGTGCCGGCAGCTCCGAGCAGCACCGAGGTCAGGCGTTGGATCGCCATGGATCTGAACTGGGTTGAAGCAGTCTTAACACCGTGCGGTGATGGAATGGTGGGCCTCAACATCAGCAGCGAATGTCGCTCCAAGATCTTGATGCCTTCCTACGCCTGCGTGAAACCGACGCGGCTCTGGCGGCCAGCTTGGCCGAGCCCCTGTCGGTTGAGGCTCTGATCGAGCTCGCTCGTGGGCATGGATTCCATATCACTGATGAGGATGTTTTCTCAGCCCAGGCCAGGGAAGAAGCTGACGCCCCGTCGGCTGAGTTGCAGCGCAGGATGGCTGAAGACTCAAGGCGATTGCGCCATTTCATTCAGGGTTGATTTTGTGCCCCTGTGCACCTTCTCAGGTAGCCCTGGACACGGATATTTCGAAGCAGAAACTCAATGCTGGTCTCAGGAATAAAGCTTGAGATGTCGTTCTGGAACGAATGGTCGAGAGGTCACCGGGCAGAGACAGCAGTTGAGTGTTGCGACGAGGCCCTGGTCCCCGCCCGCGATCAACGAACTTCATCCACAGATCAGGTGGACAGTCGTCAGTTCTTGACGTGGGAAGACCTGGTCGGCCAGCGTTGAACCTGCATCAGTCAGGGATCACGCACGCAGGGCTGATATCTGCGCCATAGATCACTACCAAAGAATTGATTGCTTGAAATCCCATGGCATCTTTCACCATCACTCTTGAAGGCGGAAAGAGTTTTTCCTGCGCAGACGATCAATACATCCTTGATGCCGCAGAAGAGCAGGGTGTCGACCTTCCTTATTCCTGCCGAGCCGGTGCCTGCAGCACCTGCGCCGGCAAGGTGTTGAGCGGAAGCGTTGATCAGTCTGATCAAAGCTTCCTGGATGATGAGCAGATGGGGAATGGTTACGCCCTGCTCTGCGTCAGCTATCCCATGGCTGATTGCACCATCAAGCCTGAGGTCGAAGACGAGCTCTGATCGCGCTGATTGCTCAGCGCATCTTCACCACATCAGGGGTCTGACCATGCACTTCGCCGATCCAGAGGGCATGGGTGATGGCCCCTTCATGGCTGTGGAAATTCCAAGCGGACTCGGGGCTTTCGATCGCCTCGATCTGCTGGCTTTGGTCATTAACGCGCAGATACTGTCCGCTGCCCCTGTGGCGCAGGACGTAGCGCTCCGGGAGGGAAGTTCTCATCTTTGATCCACTGAGACTTAATTCCGGCTTAGCCAGGCTCGCGCGTCCGTGCGTTGGCTTTCAGCTTTTCATGGGTTTTCATCCTGCAGAGTTTTTTGGACGTCCTGGTAACGGGCTTCCCGCATCCAGTTCAGGGGGGCGGGGAGTGTCAGGCGCTGCTGGTGGCCACCATCTCGAAACCATGGGTCCTCGCAGGAGTGGAGTGAAATGTCGGTGAGATCCCAGGTTTCGCGCAGGTAGCGCTCCACAGCGTTGTGATCGGCAGGTTCAGGGTTCTGCCAGTGGACCAAGGCCAGCTCCTCGGTTCTGGCTTCGAGGCGGGCAATGCGTCCATGGGGTGGTGCCTCTGGGTCGGGGTTGATGGTTTCGTTGAGACTTTCGCTGGCCACAAACAGGCGTAAGGGGCTTTCGCTCTTGCGGCCATCCAGGGCGTATTTCTTGAGATAAAGGTCTCTGGCCTTCTGGAAGAGGGGGGCTGGGGCGCAGCTCAGCAGGGCCTCGTAGGCGTTGGTGAGAACGTGGCTCGTCATGGCGTTGGGGTGGATGGAGTCGGCTTCCGGGATGGCGCACCCTTCGGAAGCATGGAACACTGGTGACAGTTGCGAAAGTGGAATAGTGCCCGACTCCAGACGCCCCCTGTATCGATTGGTATCACTGGACGGCAGCCCCCATCCAGTGCTGGATGCGCCGTATGAATCGATCGCTGCTGCGGAGGCGGCTGCCAGTCGTTGGTGTGAAAGGCAGGGACGCTCCCCTTCAGCTTCTGAGCAGGGGATCGGGCTTGAAGTTCAGACAAGCTGCGGCGAGTGGCGCACTCTTGGCTACCCCAGTGCCTGTCTTCTCGGGCATGGTGATCGCTCAAAAAAAACCGGAGCTCCCTGAGGAGCTCCGCAGCGCTGGGGTTCTCGCCGGCCGTGCCGCCCCCGCTGGGCCAAGTCTGGCCTGTTGCATGGGCTTGCATCTGTCTGGGATCCTGATTAACCATGACAGGGCATGACTGGAGCCACCGATGCGCGTGAGCGTTGATCTCTGCCTCGTGCCGCTCGGTGTGGGGGTATCCCTTGCGCCCTACGTGGCGGTCTGCCAGGAGGTGATTGAGGCTTCGGGGCTCGAGCATCAGCTGGGACCTGATGGGACGGCGATTGAGGGTGAATGGGATGCCGTGTTTGCTTGCGTTAAGGCTTGCCATGAGCGCTTGCACCAGAACGGGGTTCCCAGGATCCATGCCACGTTGCGCGTCAATACGCGCATTGATCGCGAGCAGTCCTTCCGGGACAAGGTGTCCAGTGTTCAGCGGCTGAATCGGTAGAAGAACCGAACCTTCGGCCTGCATGTGTCTCTGCTGTCTCTAATGAGAACAGGAGTGGGACTGATGGATGGGATTTGCGTTTGGTCGTTCCGTTGCGGTCGCGCTGGCGATGACCTCTCTTGCATCTCTGGCCTCCGGGCCAGTGCGCGCGGAGAGCTGGGATCGCATCGGCCGCTATGCCTCTCTGATCCGGCGTGCCGGCACCGACACGATGGTCGCCAAAGATTGCCCACCCTCGCTTCTGGGCGCGTTTCACTCGCAGCGCAACGCTCTCCTTCTTTGTGCCAACAATCTTGAGAACGATCCCAAGCAGATCTGGGTGGTGCTCGCCCATGAATCCGCGCACGTGATGCAGCACTGCCAAGGTGGTGCCCTTCTCGCCGACCATCAGATCGGCGATGCCCTGGAGGCCATTGAAGCCCGATCCAGAGCAACGCTTCAGGAACTCCGTCTTTATCACCAGTCGCAGCAGCGAGAAGAGATTGAAGCCCGTTTGGTGCAGGGTCTGCCTCCCAGGGAGGTTGAAGCACTGTTTCGCAGTTTCTGCGCCGATCGTCTGCCTCGGGGCTCCGTATCGGCTCCCCCAGCGATCTCCCCTGAAACTCCCAGAGGCTGAAGCAACCATGGACGAGCCATCAGTCACTCCCATCACCGCACCAAAACTGGATGACGCGGGTCATCTCACCTATCTCGGTAACGACGGTCGCTTTTATCGGGTGCTGGACCGTCTTGAGATTGATCAAGACGCGTCCCAGCGCGTGAGTGATGTTTTGCAGGCCACAGGCCCCTTGTTCGATCAGATCGAAGCGCTCTGCCACGACTGGATCAGTCGGGTTGCCGAGGGCGCCATGGAGCGTGATGAAGCCGTTGCGATGCTGCTTAGCACCCTGGAATCCGTGTTGCACGCCGACGATGAAGAGAGCGGCGGCCACGGCCCCTTACGGTGAGCAAGTTTGCACGCTGACTCCATGGGGCCCAGGCTGCGCGGGTATTGGTTGATGACCTGGATTGGGTTGCTGGCCAATCTCCTGGCCTTACCCGTGATCGCTTGGGGGGCCTTTCAGGCTGATCAATCCACAGGCCTCAAAATCACCAACATCACCCTGGCCTTTTCGCTGGCCTGGCCTGCGGCAATCGTGGGCATCGTGGCGGCGGCCGGACTGCTGGCGCAGCGGCGCTGGGGAGTGATTCTCACCATCGTGGCCCTGTCCATGGCCCTTGGAGGTGCCTTGCCTTACGGGATCGTGCGCCTGGTGCTCGGCCCCGAGGCCCGCACCCTCGGGTTTGCTTCAGTGTCGCTTGGGCTCTTGAACGTGCTGGCTCTTGTCTACTGGTGCCGTCCAGCCCATCGGCGCGGTGGCCGTTTGTAGGCCAGGGCTCTTGGCAGACCGCCTGCTGGCTGGGCTGCCCCTCGTTCTCGATCATCCACGTTGGATGGTGGTGGACAAACCGTCAGGACTCCTCTGCCAACCCGGTCTGGGTGCTCACAAGCAGGATTCGCTGATCAGCCGCCTTCAGCTGTCGTGCCCAGACCTACGCCTGGTGCATCGCCTCGATCGCGACACCTCGGGACTCGTGCTTCTGGCGAAGGATCCAGACACACACCGATTGTTGGGGTCTTTGTTCGCAGCGCGAAGGGTCAGAAAGCTGTACATCGCTGATGTTCAGGGACAGATGGGGACTGTCAGCGGACTGATTGATCTCCCTCTGGCTCGTCTGAAGCGTCAACCGCCCACCTATGGCGTTCATCCCGATGGGAAGGCATGCATAACGCTGTGGCGTCGTTTGCAATTGGTGGAGAACAGCACGCGTCTCTGGCTCTGCCCAAGAACCGGCCGATCCCATCAACTGCGCGCCCATCTGGCGGCCCTGCACCATCCGATCATCGGTGACCCGATCTACAACCCTGGATGTGCAGCTGAGGGGCTGCGGCTCAGGGCGATGGCCTTGGGTTTTCCCGATCCTGATCATCCCGGCCATACGGTGCGCGTCCGTGCTCCGTGGCCAGCCTGGACCCACCGTTAAGCCGTGAATCGACGCTTGGCTGGGATCGGGTAGGGAATGCGGCGATGGCGCATGCGGCGCCAAACCTTCACGAACGCCCGCATCACAAGCTCGAGCTCTGCGCGACTGAGGCCGCTTTGACGCAGCTGACCATCGCTGAGCCGTGCTTCCACGATGCGTTTCACCGTGGCTCGGGCTTCCGCATCGCTCGTGTCGGGTGGCAAGGAGCGCAGGGCGGCCTCGCAACCATCAGCCACCATCATGATTCCCGTCTCCTTGGAGCGGGGAGTTGGGCCGTGATAACGAAACCGCTTCTCTGAAATCTTGGGATCCTTCAGCCGTGCCTGGTGCAGGAAATACCCCATCCGCAAGGTTCCCTGATGCTCGGGAATGAAGTCAGCGATCGGTCTGGGCAGTCGGTGGCGTCTGGCCAATTTCAGGCCTTCATCAACATGGGCTTGCAAAACGCCCGCGCTGGCGACCGGATCATTGAGTTCAGTGTGGGGGTTGTGGTCTGTGGTCTGGTTCTCGATGAACCAATTCGGCGCATGCAGCTTGCCAACGTCGTGATACAGCGATCCGGTGCGGATCAGATCAACATCGGCACCGATCGCGCGCGCGCCCTCCTCGGCCAAGCTGCAGATCATCAGGGTGTGCTCGAACGTGCCTGGAGCTTCTGAGGAGAGCCGGCGCAGAAGGGGGCGTTCCTGGTCGGCCAGCTCCATCAGCCTTGCCCGGGTCAGCAGACCAAAAGAACTTTCGAGCAGGGGAATGACCAGGATTGCCAGCATCATCAGCAGCCCCAGCAACAAGGCTTCGGATGCCAGATCTCCCGAGTTGGGAAGCAGTCGGGTCCAGTCCTGTTCCACAAGGGATCCTGCAGTCCTGTTGAGGAGAAGCAGCTCCAGGACCAGCGCTCCCAGAGGCAGGAGCACCGCCAGTTGCAAAAGCTGGGCACGACTTCTGAGCCTGCCCGCCTGAAGGGCGGCCACGGTGGCTGTTGCCGCAGCGATCAGCAGGCGCCCCTCTCCAAGGCCCGGCACCGGTGTGGGCCAGAGCAGGCTGGCAACGGCCATCCACGCCAGGGCGCTGCTGGTTCCAAGGCCCTGGGCCAGCAGCAACGTTGGCGGCACGATCACCGCCAGTGGGCTCACGGCCGCGCCGAACCAAACCTTGCAGGCCTGGGAGATCAGCAGCAACCCCAGGGCCAGCAGTCCATGGGGCGCTTCGAGGCAGGGGCGTTCGCGGCGCATCACGAGCAGGAGAATCCCGCAGGCGGCGAGGGATTCTGTAAACCGGACCAGCCAGATTCCCAGTTTGGGTCTGCGGTTCACCAGGCCAAAGAAATCGAGAACGTCGTAAGCCTGGGAACTGATCGGTTCGCCCTTCTGTGTGATCAGGTCACCTTGGCTGACCTCGATCACTGGGATGCCTTGCTGGGTGATCAGCTTCTCGATCAGCCTTTGGCTGCGTTGCGGATCGGTTTTGAGATTGCTGGCCCCCTGCAAGGTGGTGGTGAGCAGCTTGGAGCCAAGGGTTCGCGCTGGCGCGTCGGCAGCTCCGAGTTCCTCCAGCTGCAGGGATGTGGCCTGACGCAGCTGTTCTTCGGCCAGGTTGTTGACCAATCCCTGGCTGAGCATGCGTTCCAGCGCCCGGCGCAGACCCATATCCCAGTTCAGGCGTTCTTCAGGTACACGTTCCTCAAGCCAGCCCTGTTCTTCGGTGCTGAGGTTCACTGGACCGATCCGTTCGGCATCATCGCTGCTGGCGACCCGTTCCAGCTCCCCCAGATAGCGCTCGAGACGCATGCGCAGCTGCTGATCCTGCTGGTTGTCGATCACCTGAACCAGCGTGCTCGGCACCAGGCTCGATCGTCGTTGCTTCAGCGCTTCGCTGTCGACCACCCGTGCATCTTTCGGTGCCACCGCGTCAAACGGCGCTGCCAGACCTGGTCGAATGTCTGGCTCCACCAGCCATGGCCAACTCGAGATCAGGGCCACCAGCAGGCAAAGCGCCAGGAGAACACTGCGTTGCAGGCGATTCCAGCGCAGCACAGGGCGGCGAGGAGATTCACTCCTGAGCCAGGACCTCCAGAACCTTGCTAGGGGATGCGAACGCAAGATTGGTGGATACTTTCGAATGAAACGCTAGCTCTGCCGGAGCGGCATGCTGGTTTCACGTGCATCAGTCGGCGATGGCCCTCAGATTGGATGGAAAAGCTCTGGCCAAGGAGCTGGAACAACGTCTGGCACAGCAGGTCCGCAATGGTTGTGCTCAGGCCGGCCGCCCGCCGGGTCTTGCGGTTCTGCGGGTGGGTGATGATCCCGCCAGTGCGGTGTACGTGGCCAACAAGGAGAAAGCCTGCGCCAGGGTGGGAGTGGAAAGCTTCGGGGCCCACCTGCCTGCTTCGTCGCAACCGCAGACCCTTCTGAAGGCTATCCAGGCGCTCAACGCCGATGCGCGGGTGGATGGAATTTTGCTGCAGCTGCCCCTGCCGGAAGGCCTTGATGAAACCCCTCTACTGGCAGCGATCGATCCTGATAAGGATGCTGATGGTCTGCACACACTCAACCTTGGCCGGCTGTTGAAAGGTGAGCCAGGGCCCCGCAGTTGTACGCCCGCAGGCGTGATGGCCATGTTGCGCAGTCAGGGCATTGATCCCTCAGGCAAACGGGCTGTTGTGGTGGGACGCAGCATCCTTGTGGGCCAGCCGATGGCCCTGATGCTTCAGGCAGCCAACGCCACAGTCACCGTGGCGCACTCCCGCACCCGCGATCTCCCTGCTCTAACCCGTCAGGCCGACATTCTTGTGGTCGCAGCGGGACGTCCGGAAATGATCGGGGCTGAGCATGTGGCCCCCGGTGCCGTTGTTGTGGATGTGGGCATTCATCGCAGACCAGAGGGTGGATTGTGCGGAGATGTCAACGCTGCCGAGCTGGAACCCTTGGTTGCAGCTCTTTCCCCCGTGCCGGGCGGCGTCGGTCCGATGACCGTCACCATGCTTCTGGTGAACACAGTGCTGGCCTGGAGCCGACGCCATCAGCTCGATCATGATCTTGACGACCTAGTGCCGTGATCGCGCTCATGGGACCTGCGGCCTGACAGAATCCGGCCAGCATCATGTTCTTCATGACCGCCACGGCGAGAAGCCCTGAAGGTGTCACGCCGTCGGGTGAGGATCAGGCAGGTTTTGACTTCGGTGCCTATCTGGCCAAGACCCGCGACATTGTCGAGCAGTCCCTGGATGCGGCTTTAGGTCCTGAGCGACCGGAGTCTCTTCGCGAGTCGATGCGCTATTCGCTCCTGGCTGGAGGCAAGCGGCTCAGACCGATTCTCTGCCTTGCAGCCTGTGAGCTGGTCGGCGGTGATGCCTCTCTGGCGATGCCGACGGCAGTGGCCCTGGAGATGATCCACACCATGTCGCTGATCCATGACGATCTGCCGGCGATGGATAACGATGATTTGCGCCGTGGTCGCCCCACCAACCACAAGGTCTACGGCGATGCCATGGCCATTCTCGCTGGCGACGCTCTGCTCAGCCGGGCCTTCGAAATGGTGGCCGTGCGCAGTGCAGGGCTTCCGGCTGAACGGTTGCTGAAGGTGGTGGCTGAGCTTTCCCTGGTGTCTGGAGCACCGGGGCTGGTGGGTGGCCAGGTGGTGGATTTGGAAAGTGAGGGTCGCGAGGTTGACCTGGAAACACTGGAATACATCCATCTCCACAAGACCGCAGCTCTGCTCAGGGCCTGTGTCGTGACCGGTGCCTTGATCGGCGGTGCCGATGCCAATCAGGTCGATGCCATGCGGACGTATGCCAATGGAATCGGCCTGGCCTTCCAGATCGTGGACGACATTCTGGATGTCACGGCCAGCAGTGAAGTGCTCGGTAAAACAGCGGGTAAGGATCTCATCGCCGATAAAACCACCTATCCGAAACTTCTTGGTCTCGAACCGTCGCGGTCTCGCGCACTTGAGTTAGTGGCCCAGGCCAAGTCTGCCCTCGAACCTTGGAAATCCAAGGCTCAGCCGCTTCTGGCTCTCGCTGACTACGTCGCGAGCCGGGACCGTTGACCATGCTGATTGCCTCGTTGAGCGCGCCGCTTCAGCTTCTGGACAACGCCTCCCTGGCCTGGGGGCTCGCTGCCTGCGGGCTGGCTCAGCTGTCCAAGCTGTTCATCGAGTTGGTCACCCAGCGCCGCTGGCGCCCGCAGGTGTTGATCGAAACCGGTGGAATGCCATCAAGCCATTCGGCACTGGTGACCGGTACAGCCGCTGCCGTGGGTTGGCTCGATGGATTTGACTCCCCCGCTTTCGCTTTGGCTTCCACGGTGGCCTTTGTTGTGATGTACGACGCCAGTGGCGTGCGGCGGGCGGCGGGGTTCACCGCGGAGAGAGTGAATGCTCTGCCCAGCAATCTCTGGGATCCATCCCCTGACAAACCCCTGAAAGAACGCTTAGGCCACTCCAGGCTCGAGGTGTTGGTTGGAAGCTTGCTCGGCCCAGCCATCGCTCTTCCAGGCTTGGTGTATGTCGGCTCGCCCCTGCATCTGGCCCACGTCCTGTCCCAGGCGTTCGGGTGAGCTCGCCCGCCCATTCCGCGCTGGCTCTTACCAGTGACCAGCAACAGGCCGCCGATGCCTTCGCTGACTGGCTTCATCAAGCCGATGCAACCGTCCCGTTCGTGTTGAGTGGCTTCGCCGGCAGCGGTAAGACCTTCCTTTCGATGCGTCTTCTGCAGCAGGTGGAGGCCAGTGGTCTTTGCTGGACTGTCGTCGCCCCGACCCACAAGGCCGTGGGTGTGCTCAGGCAAGCCCTGGCGCTTGAGGGTCTGCGCCCAACCTGGTATCCATCCACCATCCACCGCCTGCTGCGCCTCAAGCTCAAACGACAGGGTGATCGTGAGTTGTGTGAATCCACCGAGCAGACGGCAGCAGCCCTTGAGCACCTCGGTCTGGTGCTGATTGATGAAGCCTCCATGGTGGATAGTTCGTTGTTGTCGATCGCGCTGCAGTGCGCGCACACCTTCAGCACCCGGTTGGTGTTCGTTGGGGATCCGGCTCAGCTGCCGCCGGTGGGAGAAAGCGACAGCCCTGTCTTTGCCATGACGCGGGCCGTGAATGCCTGCCTGCGGCAAGTGGTGCGTCATCAAGGCCCCGTGCTGCAGTTGGCCAGTTGCCTGCGTGATGGCCGGTTGCCCTGTGAGGTGCCACCGCTTCTGGCTCCGGTGCTCACGGATCTGGGACAGGTCGGGGTGATGAACCGCTCCGATTGGCTCAGTCGTGCTCAGGAGGCTCTGCGACAGGCGGCAGCCTGCGATAACCCCGATGCAGCCAGGATTCTTTGCTATACCAATCGCAGGCTTGAGGTGCTGGTCCCCCACGCGCGCCGGGCGATTCATGGCGAGATGGCCGATCAGATGGCGGTATTGCCTGGCGAGGTGCTGATCACCCGCACCGCGGTGATGGCCCCCGCCTCACGGGATGGTGGCGAGACCGGAGAGGAGCCCGATCTGGTGCTGGGTTCCAATCGTGAACTCGTGGTGGAGGATGTCGCCCCTGAACGCTTTGACCTGGCGGAGTTCGGCGTCGCCGGCGATGCCCAGCTCTCGTTGGCTGGTCTTGGTGCACCTGTGATTGAAACCCTTAATGCACGGGTGCGTAGCGGGGAGCTCGAACTCAATCTGCGCCTGCAGCCGCCTGCCGGCACCCCAGCCAGGCAGCAGCTGGATGCCCTGCTCCAGCAGTTGCGAACCCAGGCCCGTGACGCTGGTAAGCAAGGGGGACGTCCGCTCTGGCGCCGGTATTTCTTGGTGCGTGATGCGTTCGCTTCGCTGGGACCTGCGGCTGTACTGACCGTGCATCGCAGCCAAGGCAGCAGTTTTGGCGAGGTTTACGTCGCAGATGATGTGTTCTGGCCTCAAGACCTTGATCTGCGCAGGCAGCTTGTTTACGTGGCAGTCAGCAGGGCCCGTCAGGGCGTTTGGATGGCAGGTCGCACTGGTTCTGAAGGGGCCACGCAACGTTGGGCCAAAGCCCTCAGAGCAGGCTGAGACCGCTGATTCCCTGCCATCCCAGATAGCCCCCCAGGCCCAGGCTGACGCCTCCCACCACCAGTCCGCCTCGGGCAAACAGCACTTGCTTGCCTTTCTCCAGGATTGGAATCACCTTGTCCCGTCCGATGATCACGGCGATCAGTGGGGCCAACAGAAAAAGGCTGGCCCCAAGCGTGAAGGCCGCCAATCCCACGATCTCCTGCCAGGTGGGCAACTGGGCTGCGAGAACAACGCCTGCCGACTTGGCAAAGAGCACGAGGTCGTCGGGACTGATCACCTCCCCCGCTGCGCCAAGGAGCAGGAGAAGCGGCAATGGCATGGCCACAAAGCGGTCGATGCTGGTGGTCCAGGCTGGTGGTTCGGCTCCATCGGCAAAGGAACGCAGCAGCTCCCTGCCACCGATGGCGACCAAGGCTCCTCCCGCCAGCAGGTCAAGGCCCGTGCGGTGATGAGAGCCGTGGCTCATATCGAGAACAAGGGTGTGGCCCACCGTCACCAGCAGGGTTGCGGTGAGCAGTGTGGTGACCACCCATCCCGCAACAAACCAGCCGCCGCGGCGCAGGGGTTGGGGGCCCAGCAACAGGAGCAGCAGAACGGCAATGTGGATTGGTGAAAGGCCGATGCCTGTGCCGTAGGCCAGCAGTTCTGCCCAGAGAGTGGTGTCGCTCATCAGAACCGGCCGTCGACCGGAGCATTCCAACGAACGATCGCACGGTTTTCGCGCTCGAATCCCAGCACGCAGATGCTTCCTGTACTGAGCTTCAACAGGCTGCCACCCACAGCACCCAGACCAAGCCAGGTCCCAGCCAGCGACCGCAGCAGATGTCCATGGGCGAACAGAGCAACATCCCCTGGTTCGGAGACTTCCAGGGCGCGTTGGATGGCGATTTCGCAGCGCTTCTGCACGGCCTCAGCATCCTCCCCGTTGGGGCAACCATGGCTCCAGACGGTCCAACCCGGCACCGTCTTGCGGATCTCCGGCGTGGTGACCCCCTCGTAGTCGCCGTAATTCCATTCCAGCAGTTCCTCCATCACCTGGACTTGATCCCCAAGGCCGCCCAGTTCACAAGTGCGACGGGCGCGTTGCAACGGCGATGTGAAGACTGCCGCGAAGGGCTGCGCCTTCAGCACCGGTGCCAGCCGACGTGCTTCCTCCTCTCCCTCAGGAAGCAGGGGAAGGTCGGTGTTGCCGGTGTGGCGTCCGTTCTTGGCCCATTCCGTGGCGCCATGGCGCAAGAGCCAGAGCTGACGATGTTCGGCCATAGGTCACTGGTGACGACTTAACGGGATTGTGACCAGCAGCGCCACCAATGGAGGTGTTGCCGGTGTCATCCCAGTGCAGGTCAGTTGCGGATTTCGAACCAGTCCGCCCCTGTGATGGGCATCTGTGAGGGCCTCACCAGGCTCACCTGCGCGTCGGTGGGACCGCGTTCACACCAAAGCCGCAAGTCACTGAGCGCCATGGGAGTTCCTTCTGCTTGCACCTCCACCCGGCCATCGGGAAGGTTGCGAACCCAGCCGCTCAGGCCAAGATCCATGGCGCGACGGCAACACCCTTGCCTGAATCCAACACCTTGAACCTTCCCCTCTACGAGGAAGCGCCAGCGTTCCTTCAAGATTGTGGGCTTGTGTTTGCCTCGATTCAGGAAACGGCCGCCTTCCGCGTCGCCGCGGTTTCGAGAGCGGCGCGCCATCGGCATGAGGTCGTCGAGGAGCCGGCCCAGTGGAGGTGTACCCAGCTTGCGTGCAGGGTCGGAAGGCTCCATCCCTCGTCTCTCCGCGAGATTTTCCACCCATCAACCTGCCATAAGGGTTTCGCCTTTCCCAAGAAATCTCCGGATTCTTTGCTCAATTGCCACCGGTGGAACTCATGCCCTTTCAAACGTTCCCCTGCGCGCAGAATCAAGCCATCCTGCGCTGCGGACAGCGTTCGATAGCCCACCTGCAACGCTCCTCGTTCTGCCCTGAAGGGCAACACGCCAGCCATCGGATGGTGAGTCCCCTCCGCGTCACTCAGTGACTCACCCAGCATCAGCATGCCGCCGCATTCGGCATAGAGGGGCTTCTGGGCGATCCACTGCTGCAGGGCCGAGAGGCTGCGCTGGCATTGGCTGAGCGACTCTGCATGCAGTTCTGGAAATCCACCCGGCAGCACCAGTCCCAAGGCTTGGGGCGGTGGCGGCTCATCCGCCAATGGGCTCCAAGGAATCACAGGCATGGCCATGGCTTCCAGGCATTCCTGCATTTCCGGGTAACGAAAGTGAAAGGCCTCGTCCTGGGCGACCGCCACAGGCATGGGAGCGCGTTTGGGCTGCTGTTCCAGGACCGGGGCCAGAACGGTTTGGATGGGATCCGAGCCGGCGGCAGGTGCCCTCAGTAACGGTTCAAATCTCTGCAGATCCAGATGGGAGGACGCCAGCGCTGCCCAGCGACCGATCCGCTCCTGCATCGGTCCGAGCTCATGGGCTGGAGCCAGGCCGAGGTGTCGGCTGGGAAGACTCAGACTCGCGTCCTTTGGCAGGATTCCCAGACAGGGAACATTGATCTCGTCGAGCACGCTCTCCAGAAGCTCTCGATGGCGCTGGCTGGACACCCGGTTGAGCACGACCCCCGCAAAGTTCACGCGCGGTTCCAGGCTCTGAAACCCGCGCACCACTGCCGCCAGGGATCGGGCCTGCCTGCCGGCATCCACCACCAGCACCACAGGCAGGTTCAGATGCCTTGCCACAGCAGCTGTGCTCCCGTCGGAGCTGGCTCCGATGCCGTCGAACAGACCCATCACGCCTTCGACGACGGCCATGTCGCACCGTCCGCCAAACCCTCGGAAACTGAGATCCACCCACTCCTTTCCGCAGAGGGTGAGGTCGAGATTCCTGCAAACTCTGCCTGCACTGAGGCTGAGGAGCTGGGGATCGAGATAGTCCGGCCCCACCTTGAAGGGCTGGATGCTCTTCCTCAGACGACGCGCCCAGGCGATCAGGCAGAGAGTGAGCAGGGTTTTGCCACTGCCGCTGGCCGGAGCAGCGATCACACAGGCCATGAACTGAGCGGAACAGCGGAACGTGGGTCCCGCTCAGCGGGACATCAGATGATCAGCTTGGCAGCCAGAGGGGCAGCGGCTTCCAGCAGCGGATTGGTGGAGTCATGCCCACCCTCGAGCAGCTTGGCCACATCGGCCTCGACAGGCATGGGCTGAACCGCAACCACTTCTTCGATCAGCTCCATGCTCGCCATCCCACCGGCTTCAAGGCGCATGCAGCCCCCCGATTCCGCACAGAGGATCACGCAGATCGCAGGTTTGTCCTCGGGTTTACAGATCAGGCGCAGCCCCACGATCTGGCCAGGGTGAATACTGGGCTGCCCCATGGGCACTGGCGAGACGCGCCCTTGCACCGCTACGCCATCCGCTCTCACAAATTCAGCACTGATGCTGTGGTCGTCGTGATGCTGGGTGCGTTGCAGCTGCCATCCCAAACGATCAGCGATCCAGCTGGCCAACAGGAGGCCCTGAACCGGATGGTCTCCTTCCACGTCGATGTCCAGCTGCACCACGTGGCTGAGGGCATTGCGACGATTCGGCGGATCGAACACCATCGCCAGGGTTTGATGCCAGCTCCCGAGCCTCAGCCAATTGAGGTCGTTGACGGCCTGGCCGCTTTCGATCCTCGTTGCCAGCAGATTCAGGCAGAACCCGGGGTCTCCCAGTGCTGAATCAATAATCAGGCGTCGGGGAGTGCCTGCGAGCTGCATCAGGAGTTCGGGTGCCTCATCGAGGGCACCGTTCCACCACACCCAGGAGGGCAGATCCTCAGGAAGCAGCGGTTGCAGGATGGAGAGGCCGTCTTCTAGTAACGGTTGGCCCCCGCGCAGAACCACAACATCACCGCAGGCAACGGTTCCACCCCCCTCCTCAGGCAGTGGGCAGTAAGCGGCAACAAGGGTTTCCAAGCCCTGCTGGTCATCCAGGCTTGGGGCCAGGGTGATCAGCCGACGTGGCCTGAGGGCGCTGAGGGCTGCATCGATGTGCTGGCCCCTGAGGTCATCAGCTTGCTGGGATCCATCCATGCTGCTCAGGCACGCTGCCACCGGAGCGGTGAGCGGTGAGGTACTCAAGGGCAGATCCCCATCCACCACGGCCTGGCGACCGGCCTGAATCAGTTCGGCACGCTGTACCCCGGTGATTGGTCCTTCGAGCCGACCGGTACGGACCAGCTGCTGTTCCACCCAGGACGGTTGCCAGATCAGCAGACAGAACGTATGGGATCCAACGCCCCCCTGTTGGTCGCGTGACCAGAGCTGTTCCAGGTAGCTGGGGACCTCCGCGGGGGGGAGTTCCAGGGGGGTCTGAAGCGTGAGCTGGGGTGACATGGTTCAGCTGGTGGGGAAGGGATGGGTGTCTGTCGAGAACAATCAGGGACGGCGCCAGAGCAGGCCATCGCGGGCCATCAGAGCGTCAGAGGCTGCGGGCCCCCAGGTTCGTGACTCATAGGGATGAATCGGCAGCTGCCAGGGGCTGTCTTCAATGAGCTCAAGCAGGGGTGTGTAGAGACGCCAGGCGGCCTCCACTTCATCACTGCGGGTGAACAGGGTGGGGTCGCCGAGCATCGCATCGGCAAGAAGACGCACATACCCCTCGTCGGAGGGTTCCCCGAAGGATTCGTCGTAAGAGAATTCCATTTCCACAGGGCGGCTGCGCATTCCTGATCCGGGGGACTTCACCTCGAAACGGAATTCAGCACCCTCGTCGGGTTGGATGCGCAGGATCAGCTGGTTCGCGGTGGGACCGCCGCCTGCGGCATCAAACAAGTGAACCGGCGCTTCCCGGAAGGTGAGGACCACTTCGCTGAGACGTTTCGGCAGCCGCTTGCCGGTGCGCACATAGAACGGCACCCCTTGCCACCGCCAGTTATCGATGAACAGCTTCATGGCCACGTAGGTCTCTGTGGTGCTGTTGGAATCCACCCCCGGCTCCTGTCGATATCCGGCAAGGGGGTTCTCCTGGGTGCCACCCGGGCCGTACTGCCCGCGAATACAGCAATTCCAGGGCTCGTTTTCATCCGCCAGGCGGGCTGCCTGCAGCACCTTGGCTTTCTCGCTGCGAATGGCCTCGGGGTCGAAACGGCCCGGTGTCTCCATGGCCGTGATCGCCAACATCTGCGTCAGGTGGTTCTGCACCATGTCGCGCAGTGCACCGGAGGTTTCGTAGTAACCGGCACGCTCTTCTACGCCGACGGTTTCAGCCGCTGTGATCTGAACGCTGGAGATGTAATTCCGGTTCCAGATCGGTTCGAAAATGGTGTTGGCGAAGCGCAGAACCATGATGTTCTGCACCGTTTCCTTGCCCAGATAGTGGTCGATGCGGAAGATCTGATTCTCCTGGCCACAGCTTTGAACGATGCGATTCAGAGCCTGGGCGCTGCCGTAGTCCCTTCCGAAGGGCTTTTCAATCACCACACGGCTGCGTTGGGGATCCTTCAGCAGACCGGCATCGGCCAGTGCCCGACAGCCACTGCCGTAGAACTTCGGTGAGACCGACAGATAGAAGGTGCGGTTGCTGCGTGTAGCCCTAAGACGGTCGATGCTGTCGAGCCGGTGACCGAGTTTCACCAGATCCTCGGGCTGCTGGAGATCCACCGGCTCGTAGAACATGCCAGCTGCAAACTGGTCCCATGCCACGCGGTTCTCGTTCACCGTCTTCTCCATGGCCTGGGCCATTTTCTGACGGAACTCTTCATCGCTCCAGGGCCGACGGGCGCAGCCAAGAAGGGCGAATTCGCTCGGCAAGCGTCGCTGCAGGAAGAGCTCGAATAACGCTGGGACGAGCTTCCGATGGGTGAGGTCTCCGCTCGCACCGAAGATCACAAGGCACTGGGGTGCGATCACTCGCTCCTGACGCAGTCCGACCCTCAGCGGGTTCGTCATCGTTGCGCTCATGGCACAGATCGTTCTGACGCAGGTTTAACCAGGAATTTCCGTCCTGACAGTGCTCTAGAACAACCCGCCATGTTTTTGTTGCTGGCTTTTCCCAGCGCCTGTGCATCAAAAAAGCCCGCCATCAGGCGGGCTTCCATCATTTTCAGACGGCGAGGCAGACCTCAATAAGTCTCCACATGCCAACGATCGGCTTTCTTGAGCTGAGGGCGCAGCTCCGACCAGTCGAGACCCTTGGCCTCAGCAGCGGCGCTCATCGCCTCGTCGATTCCTGGTTCCATGCCACGCAAACCGCACATGTAAACGTGCGTTTTGGGGTTTTCGATCATCGAGAAGATTTCATCGGCGTATTCGAGGACACGATCCTGGATGTACATGCGTCCGCCCTTGGTGTTCTGCTGCTCGCGGCTGATGGCCTTCGTGTAGCGGAAGTTGTCGGGATACTCGCGCTCGTAACGCTCAAAGTCCTCGTCGTAGAGAAGGTTCGGAGTCTTCGGTACACCCATGAACAGCCAGGCCTTGCCCCGGAAGGTCCAGCCGTTCTTCTCCCGTTCTGAGGGCTCGAACATGCGGCGGAGGTAGGTGCGCATCGGAGCGATACCAGTGCCGGTGGCCAGCATGATCACGTTGGCGTCCTCGTCATCGGGGAGGAGCATCTCCTTGCCCACCGGACCGGTGATCTTCACTTTGGTTCCTGGCTCGATGTCGCAGAGGTAGGTCGAGCAGACCCCTTTGATCTCTTCGCCGGCATCGTTCTTGTATTCCAACTGGCGAACACAGAGGGACACCGTGTGGTCACCCAGGTTGTCGCCATGGCGTGTGCTGGCGATGGAGTAGAGCCGCAGCTTGTGGGGTTTTCCCTTCGCGTCTTCACCTTCGGGAATGATGCCGATGGATTGCCCTTCGACGTATTCGAGATGGGGATCACCGCCGCTGAGGTCAAAGGTGATGTGCTGCACTCGTCCGATCGCCCCTTCTTTCAGCAGGCTGTAGTTCCCCGTGACGGTGCCCATGAAGGGTGCCCTGGGCTTGTAGAGGTTCACAGGCACAGCCTTGTGTGCAGGCTTGCGTGGGGTTTCGGTCACGGCGGAGGAGGCGGAGGCTTTTGAGACGTTGGAGGCTGCCGAGCCAGTGGCGTGGGCTGCGGCAGAAGCGGTGCCGGCTGTCACCGACAGAATTCTTCCACCACAAGCATTAACGCGCTGAACGGTGGACTGCAGGCGGTCGTAAGACACTGTGAAGGTTTGTTCTGACCGGCGCTGCTTTGACGTCTGCAGGCCGACAACAACCAACGTGAACACCCGTTCGTTGTAGGTGTTGTTCGCTGCAGAGCTGACGCGCATGAGATCCCGCTTGCCTTCAAGACGGCGCGATCATAGGCATGACCTTGGATTCTCATGCGGTCTGTCGTGGTCCAGCTCAATGCGCTGGTCGGACGGCTGACTTTCATTAAGATTCCATTGCTATCTTTCTCAGGTTGACCATCGAAGTCTCCTTGAAGACTCTCCAGCGCCCTTCTCTGGGCCAGCACCAGCCGATCGAGCAGACCATGGAGCGCCTTCCCCAGGGCATGCGTCGTTTGGCCGTGCAGCTGCGGACTTCGCTGCCAGTGAAGGATCTTTGGTCGGTGTTGACCGACTATGAAGCGCTGAGCGAGTTCATCCCCAACCTTTCGCGCAGCACTCTTCTGGCGCGGAAAGGCAGTTTGGTGACGCTCTCCCAGATCGGCAGTCAGCAGCTTCTGGGGCTGAAGTTTTCCGCTTCTGTTCAACTTGAGTTGACTGAACATCGGCCGGAAGGGCTGCTTCAGTTCCGCATGCTGAAAGGCGATTTTCGCCGTTTCGAAGGATGTTGGCGACTTCAGGCTGTTCCCGATGCCACACTTCTCCTCTACGACCTAACGGTGCAAGGATGCCTTGGCATGCCTGTGGCGCTGATCGAACAGCGCCTGCGAACTGACCTCACTGAAAATTTACTTGCCGTAGAAAAAGAAGCGATCCGACGACGTTCTCTTTAACTCAAAGTTTCAATCAATCCCTTAATTGAGTTAAATAACAAACTCATTCATTGATACCCCCAAGGGGATTCGAACCCCTGTCGCCTCCGTGAAAGGGAGGTGTCCTAGGCCTCTAGACGATGGGGGCGAGGCCGTGATCTTTGGGTGTGCTCCCGATCACCAAATGAAATTACGGGGCCAACTGACCCTCCGTCAAGACTGTGGACATCTTCTCCTGACCCTGTCCTTGCCAGACAGGAACAGTGAAGGTGAAGCATGCACCCTTACCCGGTTCGGAGATCACCCAGATGCGTCCGCCATGCACCTCCACGATGCGCCTGCACACCGATAGCCCGACCCCGAACCCCGATGTTCCCCCGGAGGTCTGCGGAAGGCGGACCCTGTCGAGAAAAATGCGTTGCTGCTCCTGTTCTGGAATGCCTGGACCACTGTCGCTGACGCTGACCTGGATCCACTGACTGGTGCGGTGCATCATGCTGACAGCAATCGTTCCGCCGTCCTGGGTGTATTTCAGGGCGTTTTCCAGGAGATTCAGAAGCACTTGGCGCATGCGCCGCTGGTCGGCGTAGGCCAGGGGAAGGTCTGCTGGGATGTCGGTGTGAATGGTCACATTCCTGCCGAACCAAAGCTTCTCCAGCTCCAGAATCGCCTCAGCTGCCACGCTGGCAAGGTCAAGCCTCTGAGGGTTGAACAAGGCTTCCCAGCGGGTGCTTCCGACCTCCAGCAGATCTTTCGACAGCAAAGCGATCTCCTCGAGGCGCCGTTTCAGAACATCCCTGAAGCGATTGAGATCGATTTGCCCCCGTTGTTGACTCTGCAGCGCGAGGGTGGCCGCGGTGAGTGGCGTTCGCAGTTCATGGGCCACCATGCGAAGCAAGCGTTCCTGGGATTGCAGGCGGTCGATCAGCGTTTCATTTTCCTGACGTAGAACAAGAAGTTGATCTTCCAATTGGAGCTCTCGCTGTGTGCGACTGCCATCCAGCTCCGTTGGCTTGAGGCTAAGCCCGAGCCCACTGACGACTTCGTCCTGCTGCCAGCGCGGTAGCCATCCCCTCAGCTGCTGAAAAATGCTGCTGCCGGCAAACACTTGCTTCGGAACCGGCTGAAGTTTCACCAGCGCTGGTGTCACAACCAATCGGTGAAGCTCCAGCAATTCAGGCTGCTGCAGAGGATCAGCAACCTGAAGCGTGACGTCGAAACCGCAGTCCTCATTCTCCAGAAACTGGATCAGGGAGCGCAGATCACCGCTCGAAAGGTGGTGACGACCAGCAACAAGAAGAAGGCCCAGTTGCTGTCGTGGTGTGGGATCCATCCCGACCACCAGGTGAGGCTCCCAAAGTTGAGCTTCACCTTATGGGTTTTTGCAAAGAGCGGCAGAACCGCTAAGACTTTTTTGTACAGACTGTTGTCACCCAGGACACAGCATGCCCCTTCTGCCTGTCGAACGTCGCGGCGCACAGCCGCCAGAAGGGGATTCCCCCGCCTCTCCGCGTGTTCCCCTCGACGGCAACCTGCGTCGTTGGTTTGCGCGCAATTTGGGACTTTGGCGCTCCCGGCGTCAGTACGTTTTCAAGAACGAGGAAGTGTTGTTCCTCGACATGATGATTCGAGTGGAGATCTTTGCGGAATCCCGCGTCGGCAAACCGCGTTACCGCATGAGTTGGTGGCCTGAACACGACACCGACTTCTTCGAAAAAAAACCTCGTTATCAGCAGGAGGGGGTCATGGAGGCCACCCTGCTGGGCCATCAGCTGCAGCGAAGCCGTGCCTATCTCGAAGAGGTGGAATCCAAAACGCGTATCCGTCAGGTTGACGAACATGAGGTTGTCTTCGAGTCCCATTATCTCGACTGGGACGTGCAGGAGTACACGCGCTTGATTGATCAGGATCGTTTCCGCTCAAGAGCGATCTACAGCTGGCAGAAGGGAGATTTGGAAATCGTGGAACATCACCATGAAACGCGTGTGGAAGATGCGTCCGCACCGATTCCCGGCTAATGAAAGGGACGGTTCAGCTTCAGTGCCTCACCCAGTGGTGCGAATCCTTAGGAATGGTGCAGCATGGCTGCGTTAATTGGTCAGGATTCTTGGCTTCACTCCTTCAATTCCGTTCCGTGATGGCCGCTCCTCTGGCCATATTGTCTCTTGCTTTGGTGGGTCCTGCTGTTTTGGCCCAGGGTGCAGCCAAGCCCCAGTCGAAGCCTGCCTCCGATAGCGACATTTTTCTCTACCGCGGTATGGGCTCCTCCTACGTCTGCAACGCCAGAACCGCTGGCGTTGAGTTCCCGAAGGCTGTTGGTATCGCTGCAGCGACCTATGTGCAGCTGCTGAACGGCCGCCATGGTGGTCTTGTGGCATCCACCGGCAACAAGAAGCTCAGCAATGAACAGCTGTTTGCGGGCGCGGAGTTTCAAATCATCACTGGGGCACTTCAGTTCTGCCCAGACAAAGTGCCTGCCGATGTCAAGACCAAAGTGGAGGAAGCGCTGAAGAAGCAACAGGCGGGCGGTCAGTAATCAACGGATTCGGGGGTGAGGTTTTCACCCTCGTCAGCACCGTGATGGGGGAGTCAGGATCTGTTCAGCGTGAGACGTTCATGGTCAGCAGTCCCTCCCCTCAGTCCACCGTTCGTCTTGAGGATTACCGGCCGTTTCCCTTCAGGATTCCGAAAACTGAGCTCAACGTCGTGATTCAGGAGCACGACGTTCTGGTCACGGCTGACCTCCATCTTGAGCCGGTCCTGCAATCCCCCGAACCCCTGCGTCTCCAGGGCGTTGATCTTGATTTACTCTCGGTGGCTCTTGATGGCCATGCCCTCGATGCTGACGCCTACAGCTTGAGCGGTGACACACTCCAGATTCAGGCAACGCCGAATCAACCCTTCACCGTGACGACGGTGTGCAAGCTCGATCCGGCAGCTAACGGTTCGCTTGAAGGGCTTTATGCCAGTGGGGGCATGCTCACCACACAATGCGAAGCCGAGGGATTCCGGCGCATCGCCTTTCATCCCGATCGTCCGGATGTTCTCAGTCGCTTCCGAGTGCGCATTGAGGCGGATCGTGAGCGTTTTCCAGTTCTTCTCTCCAACGGCAATGCTGTCGAAGCCGGGCCAATGCCCACGTTCCCATCGCGTCATGCGGTGGTGTGGGAAGACCCGTTCCCGAAGCCGTCCTATCTCTTTGCCCTAGTGGCTGGAGACTTGAAGGAAATCAGAGATCACTTCACCACTTCATCAGGCCGTCGCGTGACTTTGCGGCTGCATGTGGAAGCGGGGGATGAGCCCTACACCGCCCATGCCATGCAGTCGCTCAAGCGATCCATGGCTTGGGATGAACGGGTTTACGGTCTCGAGTACGACCTGGATGAGTTCAATACGGTTGCGGTGCGCCACTTCAACATGGGCGCCATGGAGAACAAGAGTCTGAATATTTTCAATTCGAAGCTGGTTCTCGCTGACGCAGAAACGGCCACTGATGGAGAACTGGAACGCATCGAGAGCGTTGTCGCTCACGAATATTTCCACAATTGGTCGGGGAATCGGATCACTTGTCGCGACTGGTTTCAACTGTCGCTGAAGGAAGGTCTCACCGTGTTCCGCGACCAGTGCTTCACCGCTGATCTGCATTCCTCAGCGCTTAAACGCATTGAGGATGCCGCGATGCTGCGCAACACCCAGTTTCGCGAGGATGCTGGACCCACAGCGCACCCAGTGAAGCCTGATGCGTACCAGGCCATCGATAACTTCTATACAACGACGATCTACGAAAAGGGCGCTGAATTGATCCGCATGCTGCGCACCCTTCTGGGGAATGAGCGCTTCATGCGGGGGATGCGTCTGTATTTCCAACGCCACGACGGAGACGCCGCCACAACAGAGGATTTTTTAGCAGCGATTGTTGAGGGCGCGACTGAGGAAGGAACTCCTCTCAATTTTCAGCCTGAGCAGTTCAAGCGTTGGTATCACCAGGCCGGCACTCCTCATGTGACCGTTGATCGGCACTGGGAGCCAACGGAAGGGCGGTTGACGCTCAAGTTTCGCCAGTCCACGGCGCCTACCCCCGGGCAACCAGACAAGCTGCCAGTCGTCATTCCTGTTCTCTGGACTGTTCTGAACGCTGATGGTGTCGCTGGTGATGAGCGCTTGCTTGTTCTTGATCAAGACCAACAGACCGTCGTTCTCGAGGGATTGGCCAGCACGCCCCGTCCCCCAGTGCTCTCGCTGTTTCGGCAGTTTTCAGCTCCGGTGACCTGGACGGCTGATCAGGCCGACGATGACCTGTTTGCTTTGTTTGCAGGGGACACCGATGCGTTTGCCCGCTGGGATGCGGGGCAGCAGATCTGGAAGCGTCTCCTGCTGGCTCGGGCATCAGGTGGTGACGATTCACATCTGGAGGAGCGGATGCTGGACGCACTCAGCCAGCTGCTGTCGCCTGCTGGGGAAAAGGATCCCGCCGTTCTCGCCACACTGTTGGCCTTCCCCGGATTGGCTGAGTTGGAGGCCTTGCAGGATGAGGCCGATCCACCGGCTCTGTTTCAGGCCGCCTGTGCGCTGCGCGAACTGTTCGGATCCCGACTCGCCGACGCGCTGCGGCAGCGACTGGCGTCCAGTGCGGAATCTCTGCAAGCGCAATGGCCTGCGGGGCAGGGTGAGCGTCAGCTCACAGCCCTGATCTGGAGCTGGCTGGCGGCGTCTGGCGACGAAGGGGTGCGCGATGCTGCGCTGGCGGCTGTGAGCGGCCCATCGATGACCCTCGCCCGTGCAGCCCTGCGAGCCCTTCAGCCGATCGACTGTGCCCAGCGTCTGCAAGCGCTCCAGGTGTTTCATGACCGCTGGCAGGACCGCCCAGTGATCTTCGATACCTGGTTTGCGTTGGAAGCATCCACTCCTCGATCGGATGCACTTGCGCGCGTTGAGGCTCTTCTGCAGCACCCTCGATTCGATCCGATGGCTCCCAACTCCGTGCGGGCCGTGCTGGGTGGGCTTGTTGGCAATCCCAGCGTGTTTCACGCGCTGGATGGCAGCGGCTACCTATTCATGGCTCACCAGATCATCGCGGTGGACGGCAGGAATCCGATTACAGCCTCAAGGCTGGCCAAGGTCTTCAGCCGTTGGCATACCTACGGACAAGAGCGCAAAGCTGCTGTTCAACGAGCCTTGGCTGTGCTGGCGGAGGCTGATCTCTCGACCAATACCCGTGAAGTGGTCACGCTGATGCAGGCCTGAGAAGGCCAAAGCCTCGGCGTTCAATCCTGAGCACCGAGGCTTTGAAAAGCATCAAAGCGGAAGGCCGGCCCTTCTTTTCCGCTGTATTTTCCCCAGAGACCTTCCCAGTAGAAGTAGATCACTCCGTAGCCTTGTTGGTTGCTGAGCCGTTGTTTCTCAGCCAGCACAGGAATCGGTGTGGTGCGTTTTCCAAACCCCGCGAGGATGCCAATCTGCACCGGCATTCCCCATTGCCGGGCTTTGCGCAGCGCCGGCTGATTGAGATCTTTGGCGAAACCTTTGAGGGAGTAAGCGTAATTCTGAACGACGAGATCATCGATCAACTCGCCAACCGCCCAGAGCTCCCAGTCCTGAAGCCAATGGTTGTAGGCAAATCGAAAGGGGCCTGGTGAGAGGCTGATTCTCTGTGGAAGCGATTCGTCATCCAAGCGCTGGCGTAGCTCGCGCAGTAGTCCAGTCAGCTGACGCCGTCGCCAGGCCATCCAATAGCGATTGGTGTGGTCTTTCGGCGGTCGAACCCCGGTGTCTTGCTGGTAAAGCGCCGATGTGTAGGAGTCATAGCCCAGTTCCACTGGCCAGGCGAAATGATCATCGAGCTGCAGTCCATCCATCTTGCAGCGCTTCATCACTTCCACCACAAGACCGATGAACCGCTCGCGCACTTCAGGGTGGGCTGGGTTGAGCCAAACCATCTCTTTCCCGTGCATGGTCATCACGGGATTGCCGTTCCGGCGTGTCAACACCCACTCGGGATGCTGCGCCACCACCGCGGCACTCGCAGGCTCCATCAGGCCATATTCAAACCACGGAATCACCTTCATGCCGCGTTTGCGGCCTTCCTTGCTGATGGTGCAGATCGGGTCAAGATTGAGTCCCGCCTTGCGGAGGGCTGGTTCCACCGGTGCGAACCGACTGCGATGAAAGGTGGTGCCTCGGCTCCACACATTCGGATACAAAGCTGTGAATCCTGCCTGCTGCAGTTCGTCCATCGCCTTTAACAGCCTTGTTCGGTCGTAGTACAGAGGGCTTGGGCTGTTGGTGAGCCAGACACCCAGGGTGCGTTTCGGCTGAACGGAGGGGAGTCCGGCCTGAGCGCCCGTCGTGGTCATGACCATGGCCATCGCAGCGATGGCACCAGCGCTGCTTCGACGAAAAGTTCGTGGTGAAAGCATCACAACCCGAGTTCAGCGGAACATCGAGCTGACGGAACTCTCCTCATGAATGCGCCAGATCGCTTCTCCGAGCATGTTGGCGACCGACAGCACCTGGAGTTGGGGGAACATGCGATCCGATGGGATCGGAATGCTGTTGGTCACCACAACCTGCTCAAACAGTCCATCCGTTGCCAAGCGCTCGGACGCTGGCGGCGAGAACACGGCATGGGTCGCGCAGGCGATCACTCGGCTGGCCCCCTGTTGACGCAACAACCTGGCACCGGCGCAAATGGTGCCACCGGTGTCGATCATGTCGTCGATGAGGATTGCGGTGCGTTGGTTTACATCCCCGATCACCGTGAGGCTCTCGGCCATGTTGTGACCCGTGCGTCGTTTGTCGATGATGGCCAGCGGAGCATCGTTCATTTGCTTGGCAAAGGCTCTCGCCCGTGCCACACCACCGACATCCGGTGAAACAACCACCACCTCGCCGAGCTCCTGGGCGGAGAGGTAATCCACGAGCACTGGGGAGCCGTAAATGTGATCGCAGGGAATGTCGAAGTAACCCTGGATCTGCGCGGAATGAAGATCCATGGCCAGCACCCTGTCCACTCCTGACTTGACCAGGAGATTGGCTGTGAGCTTGGCCGTGATGGATTCCCGACCTGCGGTCTTCCGATCCGCCCGTGCGTAACCGTAATAAGGGACGACTGCAGTGATCTGCCTCGCTGAAGCACGACGACAGGCGTCGACCATGATCAACAGCTCCATCAAGTGATCATTCACCGGAGCACAGGTGGGCTGGATCAGGAAGACATCGCAGCCTCGGATGGATTCCTGGATCTGCACGTAGAGCTCACCGTCGGCAAAGCGTTTGCAGACCCTCGGACCGTCGGGGACACCCAAATACGCTGCGATTTCCCGAGCCAAAGCGGGATTCGACGTGCCGCTGAACAGGCGGAGTCGCCGCGTGTCGTGCTGGATCTTCTCCTGTTCGGCGCGGGCTGCAGTCAGGAATCCGGTCACGATGCCCGCGAACGAGAAACTTGGTATTCCGATGGTAGTGGTGCATGGGACACCCCAACCACACCTCTTCCACCCATCCACGGCTTCTAAGGTGCCGCCATGGCGAACAACCTTCTCGTGGTGATCGGAGCCGGAAGGCTTGGTGAAGGGTCTATGGCCTCCGCGTCCCGCAGTCTGGCGGAAGCGTTTGGAGCCACCCTGATCGAACAGGCCTCGGGAGCCGCACCCCACCCCTGTCTGCAACAAATCACCAGCCGATCTTCAGGCGGATCATTGGAGCCCACGCTCCTGCGGGTGAGTGGTGATGTCGCCGTGGATGAGTGCGGGGAAGGCAGCTGGCTTGAGGCTCTCGCCTGCTGGCATGTTCCTGTTCTGATGCTGGCGGAGCCACGGAAGGACGGACGTTTCGCCGGCATCGTTCCGGCGTCGGTGGCCCTGGCCCGATCGCTTCAGGTCGAGCTGCTTGGTCTCGTGCAACTGGGCGGATCCTGGAGCCGTTCCGCCCGCAGGGCCGATGGCCTTCCCTGGTGTGGATGTCTTCAAGGAACCGATGATGATCTCTGCGGTCTGATCAGTTGCCTGCGGTCGCGTTGGGCTCAGGTGGCCAGAGAGGAAGGGCCTGATCGGGCTTGAGCTCGCGAAGTTGCTGCTGGCCGGCCCGTGCTGCCAGTGTCAGCTGGCTGATCACAGGGGGCTCGGTGCTGCTTAGGGCCGCTGCCGCAAGGCTGAGCATTTCGGAGGGGGTGAGATCGGTTGAGACCTGCGCTGAAACCTCGCCGATCACATCCGGGAGCAGGGCGATGGCATTGGGTTGCCTGAGCTGATCGTGGATACCGCGCACCAGGCGCTGTTGGCGGGCTCTGCGAGCGCCATCGTCATTGGGATTGGAGCGGTGTCTTGCCAGTTGTTCAGCTTGACGGCCATTGAGCGTCTGGCGACCGGCCTGCAGATTGACGGTGTAGTTCTGCGCTTTGTCCTGGCGGTTGTACGACTGGTTGAGGCTCACCTCCACTTCACCGAGGCGGTCCACAAGGGCTCGCAGGGCCTGACGGGGCATCACCAGGTAACGATCGGGTTCGCCCGCAGGGAGTCCCACGACTTCGGCGATGACGTCGGCGGTGAGTGCAACCCCCCCCTTCCGATAGGCCCTGGCGAGGGGCTGCACCTCTTCGCGGCCAGGCAGTTGCACGGCCAGCTCCGTTGGCACCTGAAGCACTTGCAGCGCTTCTCCAGCTGTGACAAGGATCAGCATCAGGCTGTCTGCGTTGGCCGGTCCTTTGGGGGCTGCACGGTTTGATGGATCGTTGATGGCTTCCGAATCAAGGCCAACCAGCAGCACCATGACCGACCGCTCCGGGAGGGGGGCCAGGCTGGCAGGGTCATCCGGGGAAGGTGGAGCAGCGGCAATCGGATCAGGTTTTGGCCAGATCAGGGCGAGCCCTCCTCCAATCAGTCCTGCACCAATCACTGCAGCGGCAATTCTCAGCACAGTTCGGCTTGGTTTCGTCCCCAGCCATCGCTTCACACGTTTCTGTGCCGCGTCTCCTGCCGGTGCCGAACCCTCCATGACGCGCTGTGCTTGCTTTTGGCATACCAGTCTTGCTCAACTCTCACTGATTAGCGTTGACCTCTCTCCAGGCTTGAGCTGTCTGTGACGTCTTCCCCCGCTTCACCGCTTCCCCACGACCAGGCGCGGCCGATTCCCCGCGATCGGATCCGTCCTGCCAAGGACCTCTGCAGTGATTGCGGACTCTGTGATTCGCGCTGGGTTGCTTATGTCCGCCAGGCCTGTGCCTTCCTTCATCAGGACTTCGATGGCATGGAACGCAAGGCCCACGGCCGTGTCCGCAATCTCGATCAAGAGAATGAATTGTATTTCGGTGTGCAGCAGCGGATGCTCACTGCGCGTTTGCAGACACCGATCGATGGAGCCCAGTGGACCGGGATTGTTAGTCGTCTGGGAGTCCGCGCGTTGGAGACCGGTCTCGTTGATGCTGTGCTCTGCGTTCAGCAGAGCCCTGACGATCGCTTCACGCCGATGCCCGTTCTGGCACGCACTCCGGAGGAGGTTCTTGCGGCAAGGGTCAATAAGCCCACCCTGTCCAACAACCTCTCGGTTCTTGAGCAATTGCCAGGCAGTGGGATCAAACGCCTCCTTGCGATCGGTGTGGGTTGCCAGGTTCAGGCGCTGCGTGCCGTGCAGAACACCCTCCCGCTTGAGGCGCTGTACGTGCTGGGTCTTCCCTGTGTGGACAATGTCTCCCGCGAGGGGCTTCAGACCTTTTTGGAGAGCGCCAGTGCTTCACCGCACACGGTGGTGCACTACGAATTCATGCAGGATTTCAGGATTCATTTCCGGCACAGCGATGGTCATGTGGAGACGGTCCCCTTCTTCGGTCTCGACACGCCCGCTCTCAAGGACGTCTTCGCACCAAGCTGTCTGAGTTGCTTCGACTACGTCAATGCCGGTGCTGACCTAGTCGTTGGCTACATGGGGGCTGAATTCGGACGCCAGTGGTTGGTTGTGCGTAATTCACGAGGGGAAGAATTGCTCAAGCTGGTGGAAGCGGAACTCGATCAGGCGCCGGTGTCGAGCCGAGGTGATCGCCGCCAGGCTGTGCAGCAGGGCATCGACGCCTATGACAAGGCCCTGCGACTGCCCATGTGGCTTGCGGAGGTTGTGGGCTGGATCGTGCAGCGGGTCGGGCCGAAAGGGCTGGAATACGGCCGCTTCTCCATCGATTCCCACTTCACCAGAAATGCGCTCTGGCTCCGGCGGCATCATCCTGAGGTGGTGGAGCGCCATCTGCCCGCCTTTGCGCGACGCATCGTTGAGCGCTATCGCTTGCCCGCCCGCTGATTCATCGCGTCTATGCCCCATCCAAGAGGGACCGCATCGAGTCGCAGGGTTGGTGTGCTCCTGCACCCCACCGCTCTTCCTGGATCACCGGTGTGCGGCAGTTTTGGTGCTGCGGCTCGCGGTTGGCTTCATGCGCTCGCTCGCCAGGGCATCAGGGTGTGGCAAGTACTGCCGCTGGCCCCACCGGACGGCACGGGTTCTCCCTACAGCTCACCATCCAGTTTCGCCATCAATCCCTGGTTGCTCGATGCCCAGGATCTGAGCGACGAGGGGTTCATCGCCCCCGATGATGTGTTGGCCCTTCCCCAGGGGACTGCGGCAGACGGAGAGGGTGGCGATCGCCTTGATTTCGCCTTAGCTGATCAACGGGCCAACGCGCTGGCCAGATCACTGCGTCTCCGTTGGTCAGAGCAGTCTGCCGATCGCCACCAGGCCTTTCAGCGGTGGTGTGTCGATCAGGCGCGTTGGCTCCGTGATCACTCCGCCTTCATGGTGCTGCGTCGTGAACGTGCAGGTTTGCCGTGGTGGGCCTGGCCACACGAGTTGGCGGTCCACCGCGATACGGCATTGGAGCAATGGCGTTGCACTCATCAGAAAGACCTGCTTGAGCAGGATCTTCTTCAGTGGCATCTCGATCGTCAGTGGCGCCAGCTCCGTGCCCTGGCGAGCGACCTTGGCGTGGAAATCCTCGGTGATCTTCCTTTCTATGTCGCCCGCGACAGCGCCGATGTCTGGAGTAACCGCTCGCTGTTTTCGATCGCGGCTGATGGACGTCTCCATCAGCAGAGTGGTGTTCCTC
Source organism: Synechococcus sp. MEDNS5 (assembly GCF_014279875.1). Classification (NCBI taxonomy): domain Bacteria; kingdom Bacillati; phylum Cyanobacteriota; class Cyanophyceae; order Synechococcales; family Synechococcaceae; genus Synechococcus; species Synechococcus sp. MEDNS5. The sequence continues at coordinate 1,436,218 of NZ_CP047952.1, read as the reverse complement.
CGGATTACTTCTCTGCCACCGGCCAGCTCTGGGGAACACCCGTTTACACCTGGGGCCGGCATCGTCAGACAGGATTCCGCTGGTGGCGTGATCGCTTAAGGCGTCAATGGGACCTCGCCGACAGGCTGCGTCTTGACCATTTCCGTGCCCTGGCCGCTTACTGGTCGGTACCCGGCGACGATGACACGGCCATCAACGGCCGCTGGAAACGCTCCCCCGGTGGCGCACTTCTGGCCTCTCTGAGGCGTGATGCCGGTGGATACCTGCCCATCGTGGCCGAGGATCTGGGCGTGATCACTCCTGATGTGGAGCGACTTCGTGATCGTTTCCATCTCCCCGGCATGAAGGTTCTGCAGTTCGCTTTTGACGGGAATGCAGACAATCCTTACCTCCCAGGCAACATCAAGGGCAAAGGCTGGGTGGTTTACACCGGAACCCACGACAATCCCACGAGCCTGGGTTGGTGGGAGCATCTGGATCAGTCATCAAGGGACCAGTTCACCGCCACGCTTGGGCGCACCGTTGAGGCCCCCGGATGGCAACTGCTTGAACTGGGCCTCTCCACATCTGCTGCGTTGGTGGTGGCCCCTGTGCAGGATCTTCTTCATTTGGATGATTCGGCCCGTTTCAACACACCGGGCACGGTGGGCGGAAACTGGATGTGGAGATTGCCAGCCTTTGATGCAGCTCTCGAAGGTGCACTGGAGGGCTATGGATTGCGTGCCGAGGTCTGGTCCAGGCGGTAGAGCCCAGGTTTGTCTTTCACAGACTTCTGAGCGGCACCATCCCAGAGGACGGATCCTGCTTGCGGAGCTGGCTGGATCGTGATCTGCACAGGCGGCAGGAGCTGGAGCGTGAATGTACCGATCACGCCTTGCAGCTTGGTGCGATCCCCTCCTTTGCTGCTCAGATCAACACGGCTTGGCTGATTGAGTTTGATTTCCAGGACCCCCGGTAGAGGTTGGGGAGCCGACAGATCGGGAATCGCCTCAGCAGGGCTCGCATTGCGCAGATCCTGGAGAGGGCGAAGCCCTTGCAGTAAAGCCTCGGACTCGCTCGTGAGATCCAGGGGAACGGGCGTGAGTGTGATCGCGTTGTTGATGGCCAACTGACGTTGTTGGTGATTGAGGGCCAATAGCGATCCAACGATCACCACCCCGTAGAGAACACTCCCCTGCCAGGTGGTGAAGATGTCGATGCTGCCAACGGTGAAGCGAGTGCGCCGTGTTTGTGGAGAACCCTGAAATTGAAGCGCCTGTTCCGGCAGGGCTCCACTGAGACTGCCTGGCTCAAGTTCGAGACTCTCTTCCAAGCGATGCAACATCGCCACCAGATAGGCAGCCTCCGGCAGGCGCTCTGGCCAGTTCCGCTCCAGCGCTTCCAGCACAGGAGTGGTGATGCGCACTTGTCTGGACAGGTCCCGCAAGCTCAGGCCACGTTGCTCGCGCTGTTGTCGCAAAAGTTGCCCGGCGGCTTCAGCGGGGTCTGCATGACTGGTCGCATTCGAACGATCGATTGCGTCCTTGCTGGATTGGCGGCGTCGCCATGGGAGAAAGCGTTTGATCAAAGCCATATCTGGGTTATGACCGATCGGCCTCGGTGCTGATCAAACCTGACCATTCTTGCCTGGAAAGTTCTCTCCAGCAGCCTTCCCGCATCGAACCGAGGGTGAGATCACCGATGGCGATGCGCTGGAGATCGAGGACGCGATGGCCCAGAGCGAGCGCGATTCTGCGGATCTGGCGGTTGCGTCCTTCCCGCAGGATGACCTTCAGCACACTGGTTTGGGGAGTCCCTTTCAAAAGTTTCACCTCGGCAGGGCGCGTGACCGTCCCGTCGAGAACGACTCCGCGTCTCCATTGATTGAGCTGCTCGGCATCGGGCAAGCCAGCCACCGTGACCCGGTAGGTCTTGTGGTGGTTGTACCGGGGATGGGTCAGTTTCAACGTGAGCTCCCCCTGGTTGCTCAGAAGCAGGGCGCCTCGGCTTTCTGCATCCAGCCGGCCTACGGGATGAAGGCCCTCTCTCAGATCCGCTGGCACGAGCTCGAGGACTGTTCGACGTCCCTGTGGGTCCCGGCAGCTGCTGATCACTCCCGCTGGTTTGTTCAACAAAAGCACCCGGGCTGGGGGGGCTTTCTGAAGCGGGCGGCCGTCCACCTCAATGGTGTCAAGGTTCAGATCGGCCTGGTCTCCGATGGTTGCCAGCTGCCCATTCACTCGGACCCGATGTTGTCGCAACAAATCCTCGGCCTTGCGTCGGGAGCAGACCCCTGCAGAAGCGATCAGTTTCTGCAGTCGTTGGCGCGTCACCGTTGCGCTCCGCTCATGCCTGTCTTTTCGGTAGCAGAAGTTCCATGGATGTCCCCCCGTCAGGATGATTTCTGGCCTGGACGCGGCCGCCATGGTTCACCGCGATCTGTTGAACGATGGCCAGGCCGAGACCACTGCCACTGCGGTTGGATCGGGCCCTGGAGGGATCGCCCCGATAAAAACGCTGAAACATATTGCTGAGATCGCTTTCGCTCAGCCCTGGCCCGTGATCTCTGACAGAGAGCAACCACCATCCGCCGCTGGGAACAATATCCACTTCCACGGAGCCGCGATCGGGTGAGTAACGCAGTGCGTTGTCGAGGAGATTGAGAACGGCTCGATGCAGTCGGCGTTGATCGCCCAGAAGCAGCCCAGGCTCATCGGTGTTGATCGATAGAGACACTTCCCTTTGATCAGCCAGAGGACGAATACTGTTCCAGGCTCCTTCAACAAGATGCTCCAGATTCAGGGCCGAATAATCAACTTGATCCCGAGGAAGGATGTTCTCAAGGCGAGAAAGCTCCAGAAGATCTTCCACCATTAACTGCAAACGGCGGAGTTCTCTTTGCAGGCGTTCCACCAGAACGCCATCGTCTTCGCTGACTGCTCCCTCGAGCCGGTCACTCACCAGCATCAATGCCGTCAGGGGGGTTTTGAGTTCGTGGGCGACGTCGCTGACCCATCGCTCCTGCTGCTGCTGCTGGGCTTCCAGGGACTGCCTGTTCTGAAGCAGGACCAGCAGCCATTCATCCGAACCCGGCAGCACGATCGCTTCGAGCGGAATTCTCTGCTGTTCCCACTCGCAGCGTTGCGGTCGCTGTTGATGGCGCACACTGATGATCGCCTCTTCCAGCTCAGGCACTGAGAGCACCTCCTCGAGTGCCTGGCCGCGGACCAGCAGATTGCTGGAGAACTGCAGTAAGCGTTCAGCCCGGGAATTGATGTATCCGATCGTCAGATCAGGCGTGAGGATCAACCATCCCTGGGTGGCCGCATCGATCCAGGCCAGCAATTGGGGTGTGGTCAGCGCATGACCTGACAGCACCGATGGCGTCAGATGCGCTTTGGAGCCTCTCGCTGCTGAGCCTCGTTGTCTGCTGGCGAGAAGCCAACCTCCAGCACTTCCGATGATGAGTCCGAGGACAACTCCAGTTCCTGCGCTCACGATGGTTAGCCGAAGCGGTAGCCGAATCCCCTAACGGTGCGGATGTGTTGAGGAGAGGAAGGCTCCTCCTCAATTTTTTCTCTCAACCAGCGGATGTGGACATCAACGGTTTTGGTGTCTCCGACAAAATCGATCCCCCAGATTCTTTCCAGCAGCTGGTCTCTGCTCCAGACCCTCTTGGGATTGCGGATCAGCAGTTCGAGGATTTTGTACTCCTTCGGTGAAAGCGTGAGGTCCTCACCGTCGCGGGTGACGCGGCACTCCTGGGCGTAAAGACAGAGATTGCCACTCTGAACAACCTGGCGATCCTCATTCGGGACGGATGCGATCTGTTGGGAGCGCCGCAGCAAGGCCCGACAGCGTGCGACCAGTTCTCGCAGGCCGAAGGGCTTAACAAGGTAGTCGTCAGCGCCCACTTCAAGGCCGAGCACCCTGTCGGTTTCACTGTCCCGCGCACTGATGACCAAAACGGGGGTGTGGTTATTGAGTTTGCGAAGTTGTCGGCAGAGATCGAGCCCGCCAAGGCCTGGAAGCATCAGGTCGAGCACAAGCAGATCCACACCTTTGGTGTCTGGTTCGTTGAGGAGAGCCATGGCGTCGGCCCCATTGCCGCATGACTTCACATCGAAGCCTTCAGCACGAAGGGCTTCCTCCACGGTTTCTCTGATCGAATCATCGTCTTCAACAACGAGCAGTTTTGCAGTGCCCACTGTGCTCGTTGCGGAAGCAACCACGAGAAAACATTTCGTTGAAGCCATTCTGGCCACGGATCCGCCTTTTTGGCTTTGAAACCACGTTCTTTGGTGTTAGGTTAAGAAACATTCTGGTTTCGTAACTGATGGCGCCCTTGGCCCTGCTCCCAGACGCAGACCTGGTGCGTTCCTATCTGCGCGACATCGGCCGTGTGCCGTTGCTGAGCCATCAGCAGGAGATCACCCTGGGCCGTCAGGTGCAGGAGCTGATGGAGCTGGAGGCGACAGAAGCGGAGCTGCAGGAGAAGCGTGGTGGAGAAGCCGTGCCTGCAGCCGAGCTGGCGAAGGCAGCTGGATTGAGTGCTGTGCAACTGAAGCGCAAGTTGCAGGCGGGCCGCCGCGCCAAAGAGCGGATGGTGGCGGCGAATCTGCGTTTGGTGGTGAGCGTGGCCAAGAAATACACCAAGCGGAACATGGAGCTGCTGGATCTGATCCAGGAGGGAACGATCGGTTTGGTGCGTGGTGTGGAGAAGTTCGACCCAACGCGGGGCTACAAGTTCAGTACGTATGCGTACTGGTGGATTCGCCAGGGAATCACACGGGCGATTGCGGAGAAGAGCCGCACGATCCGGCTGCCGATCCACATCACCGAGATGCTGAACAAACTGAAGAAGGGGCAGCGCGAACTGAGCCAGGACCTGGGCCGGACGCCATCAGTCACGGAGCTGGCGGCATTTGTGGAGCTGCCGGAGGATGAGGTGAAGGAACTGATGTGCCGCGCCCGTCAACCGGTGAGCCTGGAGATGAAGGTTGGGGATGGTGATGACACGGAGCTGCTGGATTTACTGGCAGGTGATGGCGAGCTGCCGAGTGAGCAGGTGGAAGGGGAGTGCCTGAAGGGCGATCTGCGTGATCTGCTGGGCCAGCTGCCGGAATTGCAGGAGCGTGTGCTGCGGATGCGTTACGGGATGGACGGCGAGGAGCCGATGAGCCTCACTGGTATTGCAAAAACGCTCAAGATGAGTCGCGATCGCACCCGCCGACTCGAGCGTGAAGGCCTTGAATCGCTGCGTCAGGATCCGCTTGAGCTCAAGGACTACACCGTGGCTGCCTGAACACTATCGATCAGAAGAATTCGTCGAAGTTGTCGAAGTCGACAGCTTTGAAATTCCCGCTTTCCACCTGGGTCATCAGGCTTTCCAGCTGCACCCAGAGCGCACCACCGGTAAGAACCGAGAGCAAGAAGGCAATCAGATAAGCCGCACCGGATGCAAAGCCGAACACCTGCAGTGATCCGCCGATGAACAGGCTGATTCCGATCAGTGTTCCCGCAAAGCTGATACTGGTTTCAGCGTTTCCCAAGGGGAGCATCGCCAACCGGTCATTTTTCCAGCCGTCCAGACGATTCTGAACAAGCCTGGCGAAGGTGAGCCCGCAGAGCACACCGATGGCTAACCCGAGGCCGGCAACGAGGTATGGAGGCTGCTGGAGCGGGGCGAACTCCAGAAGAATCTCATCAGCGCTGAGATCACCGAATGCTCCTGAAAGAAAATCAAGGTCGGCTTGGTCAAGATCGATCGGTGCGAAGTCTGGTGCGATCGACATGAGAGGCCGTACGTCTGAATCAAGTTGGCATTATCACCGCTGGAACCTGGGCCCGGAGGGTCTGAGGCAAGCTCAGGCCGCGAGCGGATTGAGACTCTGGAGCATGCCTTGGGCGAGGCGGGCCGGTCCAAAGGTTCTGCGCATGAGATCGGTGAGATTTTTCAAATCTGTTGTGTCCAGTCGATCGTCCTTGATCAGGGTGAGCAGAAGCCTTCGGCGCAGGTCGCCTCCATCGCGTCCCAGCAGCAACTTCAGGCCTGCCCCTGCCACTGGAATCAACTCTGTTCCGACTTGCGTCGGCTCTTTACCCACAACGTCCAGAAGGCTTTCAAGTCGTTCAAGCCTCAAGCTGCCATCGCCGTCGAAAATCACTTCCATCAGTTTCTCCCTCATTTCACGGGTGTCGCCAGCAAGCAATCGCTTGGCCACGTAGGGATAGGCCACGGCAATGATCTTGAACTGTGGGTCGAGGCGCAGGGCCAAGCCCTCCTGGCTCACTACCGCCCGGATGATCAGGGCAAAACGGGCTGGGACTCGGAAGGGATAGTCGTACATCAATTCTGAAAAGCGATCAGTGATCGCTTTGAAATTGAATGACCCCACAGAATCACCGAGGCTTCCTCCCAAAACATCCTCAAGCGCCGGAATGATCGGAGCAAGGTCGGCGTTACTCGAGAGAAAACCAAGCTCCTGAAAATCGCGTGCGACAGCCTCGAAGTCACGGTTGATGAGGTGCACAACGGCGCCAGTCAGGGTGAGACGGTCGCTGTCGCTGATGGAATCCATCATGCCGAAATCGACGTAGGCCACATGCCCGAGGTCACCGCTGCGGCCGCTGAGTGCGAACAGATTGCCTGGGTGGGGGTCGGCGTGGAAATATCCGAATTCAAGGAGTTGTTGCAAGCCACTGATCACGCCGGTTCGGATCAGAGCGGTCGGATCCAGTCGTTGGGATTTGAGTTCCTGTCGATCGCGAAGTTTGGTTCCATGAATCCAGCTGGTGGTCAGGACTCGCCTGCTCGATAACGAACGTTCCACTGTCGGGATCGTGACAGCAGGGTTGTCGTCAAACAAGGTTGCGAAACGCTCGGCATTGTCGGCTTCGCAGAAGTAATCAATTTCTTCAAACAGGCTGCGGCCGAATTCATCGATGATCTCTCCAAGGCCGAAGCCAAGGTTCAGCGGTAGGAACGGGGCTGCAAGCACGCCCAGGCTCCGGATCAGCACCATGTCGCGCCGGAGGATGAACACCAGATTGGGGCGCTGCACCTTGACGGCAACCCAGTGCTGACCATGAGCCCTGGCTTTGTACACCTGGCCCAGGCTGGCGGCAGCAACAGGACAGTCGGGAAACTCTTCAAAGAGTTGATCGGCCGGTGACCCCAGCTCGGCTTCGATTGTTTTCAGGGCTATTGCATGGCTGAACGCAGGCAGGTCGTCCTGAAGTTTCGTGAGTTCATCGAGCCAGTCCCGTCGAATCAAATCGGGGCGGGTGGACAGGGCCTGCCCCACCTTGATGAAGCAAGGGCCAAGATTCGTGAGTGTGCGCAGGAGCATGCGCGCCAGATTTTTCTGAACCTTGGGATCACTGCTGTTGCCACGGATCAGCAAGCTCAGCACCAGCCCGGATAACGCCCAGACAATTTCGAAAACACGGGGTACGGAGATCCATGGGCGCAGCAGCAGCCAACGGGCATCTCGGCCAGGGTTGTACCGCACAGACTCCACGCTCAGATCTCAACACCTTCATGAAATCTTAGAGAGTTCGCTTAAACAGGGCGCCCAAGCCCGCGATCGCCGAACCACTGGACCAATTCAGCCATCACCTGGACAACCACAACAACGACGCCGATCAAAATCAGTGAGTCGATGTGATGGGAGACGAGAGGTGATGTGGTGAAGGCAAAAAGAGCGAAACCGATCCCGAGAATCATGGTGATCAACGACCAGGTCGGTCTTAGTTCGCTGGGATCAACCAGCTGACTGAGACGGTCGAAGGTGAGGCTGGCCGTGAGCCAGATCCAGGCACCCACGCAGAACGTGGCTGCAGCCAGAACAGAGGCGTTGCTCCCAGTCAGGAACAGAATGTTGCCCAAGAGACCTAGGCAGGCCACCACCGGCAGTAACACCACGGTGGGCCAGCGCCGCGGAAATGTGCTCGCTAGCAAGGATCCAGTTGTGCAGCCAGCACCAAACACGGCCAGCGATGTGCTGCTCATCATGGGTGAAGCCCCTAAGCGCTCACTCACAAGCAGGGGTTCGTAGAGCGCGACTGGCGTCTGTCCCGCCCCGAGCAGCAGGTAGCCCAGCGTCAACGCTGCCAGGGGCAGCAGTGACGATGAAGGGATCTTGGGGTCTTCCCCCCGGGCCAACGGTGCCTCGGGATCGTGCCTTACTTCGTCTCGGAACCCGACCAGCAGCAACCAGCCCACCGGAATCGCCAGGAACGCAGCCACCGTTCCCAGCACCACCCAAGCAAGTTCTACCGTTTCCATCGGCAGGCTGCCCACACTCAGTGCTCCAAGCAGTGCACCGATCCCTGCTCCTGCCATCACCAGCGCACTCGCCCGTCGTCGCTGACCATCTGCACAGCCAAGGGTCGCTAAGTGGGGGATCCCGCTCATGAGATGCCCTGAAGCCCAGCCGGCCAGAATTCTCCAGAAGGCATGCATCGCCAGGGTGCTACTCAGCCCCTCTGCAAAAAGTGAGATCGGGACGGTGAGCAGGGCGATCCAGAGAGTGACGCGACGGTCCCGCAGGATGCGCAACTGGGAATGATGCAGGCAGCCGAGGATGTATCCGGCCAGATTCAGCGAGGAGAGCTCTCCGATCGATGACGCGCTGAAGAGTCCGCTTTCGATCATCAGACGCCCAACGATCGCGAAGTCAAATCGCACTACCCCCAGGCCGATGCCGATGGCACAGCTTCCGGCTAAGGCCTTTGCGTACCGGTATTGCGCCATGGGGCGGACAGGGTTGATGTCACGATTCAGCTTCTAGCCGCAGTTCGAGCGGGTGTCTGCGGTCTTCTCGATTTTGTGCTGATGTCACTGCTGAGGATCCTGTTCGATTCAAATCCGCGATTCGCTCTGCATCTTCCCGTGCATGGCCGGGGTGAAGCCTTGCCTCCGCGGCTCAAAGACTTGTTGCATCGGCAGCCTGGTTGCTGGGATCTGCCTGAACTGCCGGAAATCGGAGGACCTCTGGACGTCGATGGGGCTGTCGCAGAGAGCCAGGCTCTCTTTGCTGCCCGCATGGGTGTGGATTGCTGTTGGTTTGGTGTGAACGGGGCCACAGGTCTTCTGCAGGCAGCACTGTTGGCGATGGCCGCTCCTGGCGAGGCTGTTCTGCTGCCTCGCAATGCGCACCGCAGCCTGATCGGCGCATGTGAACTAGGAGGAATGCTGCCGGTGTTCCTGCCGGTTCCGTTCGATGAGGACCGGGGCCACCCCGGGGCCATGACGGCCGATGGTCTGAGCCGCTCCCTCGAGGCCCTGCCCGATCTTTGCTGTCGCCTCGCTGCAGCCGTGCTGGTTCATCCCACGTATCACGGGTACGCCGCAGAGATCGCTCCTCTGGTGGACCGGCTGCATGCGCGTGGATTGCCCGTGTTGGTGGATGAAGCCCATGGCAGCCATCTCGCCTTTGCCCCGGGGATGGGATTGCCCCCGTCTTCCCTGACCACCGGGGCTGATCTTGTGGTGCATTCATTGCATAAATCAGCGCCTGGGCTGGCTCAGACCGCAGTGCTCTGGCAGCGGTCGACGCGCATCTCCTCAACATCGGTGCGTCTGTCCCTCCAGCGTCTGCAGAGCAGCAGTCCCAGTGCCCTGTTGCTGGCGTCCTGTGAAGCAACCCTGGATTGGATGCTTTCAACCCAATGGATCAGGATTCTGCAGCGAAGGCTGGAGCAAGCCCGCAGGCTGCATGAATGTCTTGATCGCCATGGCGTGCCGCTGCATGAAAGCGATGACCCCCTACGGCTGATTTTGAATACAGCCGCCGTTGGGGTGAGTGGCTTGGAGGCGGACACCTGGTTCATGAACCGTGGGGTGATTGCTGAGCTGCCGGAGCCCCTTTGCCTGACCCTTTGCCTGGGGTTTGCCAGGCATCGCGGGCTTGCAGCGCGGCTTCGGCATCTCTGGCCGCTCTTCATCAAGGAGCAGGGCAGGCCATCCCTCGCTGCCGTTGCGGCGCCTCCCCTTGATTCGGTACAGGTTGCGGAGTTATCTCCTTCGTCTGTCGCCCATCGGCCCAGTCTTGAGCTTCCATTGCATCAGTGTGCTGATCGGATCGCAGCGGAGATGATTTGTCCCTACCCCCCTGGGATTCCCTTATTGGTGCCTGGAGAGCGTATTGATCACCTCAGGGTGCAGTGGCTGCAACTGCAGCACCGGCGCTGGCCTGAGCAGGTGCCGGGTATGGTGAAGGTTCTGGCCTGACAGGCCGCGGGATCCAACGGGTGGTTGCTGACGGCAAAACCAGCGAGGCGATGCTCAGGCGCAGTGGCGTCGATCGCAAGCGTCTCAGCAGTGGTCTTCTGGCTGGCGTGTTCGGGGTTGTGGTCGTTGGTTTGGGCGGTTGGTGGTTCACCATCGCCCTTGGCGTGATCGTGCATCTCGCCCTGCTGGAATTCTTTCGGATGGCCCAGTTCAAGGGCATGCGTCCAGCCACGAAAACGACTCTGGTGGCCTGCCAGCTCCTGCTCGTCAGCACCCAGTGGTCTGTGAACGGCGGACTGGCCTCTCATCTCGCTGATGCCGTTTTGCCCCTCTCAGGTGCTGCGATCTGCGGTTGGTTGATTCTCCAGCCCATCACAGGATCAATCGCCGATATCGCCGCATCGATCTTCGGATTGTTCTACCTCGGGTTTCTGCCCAGTCACTGGTTGCGTCTGCGCAACCTCGTGACCCCAGATGCTGCGCCGATCCTCCAGTCCCTTGATGGATCCTGGATCAGCTCCGGTTTGCTGATCACCTTTGCGGCTTGTCTGATGGTGGTGGCCAGCGACATCGGTTCCTATGCCATCGGCCGTCGCTTGGGATCCCGTCCTCTCTCGCCGATTTCACCGGCCAAGACCATTGAGGGTGCCTATGGCGGTCTGGCCTCTGCCATCTTGATCGGGGCCTGTACCGGTGCGCTGTTGATGTGGCCTCTGGGGTGGTTCACGGGGGGATGTCTCGGCGCTCTTGTCGCTCTTTTCGCCCTCGTGGGTGATCTCACCGAATCGATGATGAAGCGGGATGCAGGCTTGAAGGATTCCGGCGATGCCTTGCCAGGCCATGGCGGAATCCTGGATCGCATTGACAGCTATCTGTTCACTCCTGCCGTTGTTTTTTATGCCGTCACCCTGGTGTTGCCGGTGCTCTCCTAGGGCTGAACGCTGGCCGTTCCCTTCAGCAGCAGCTGACCGGCTTGGAGACGGGCTTCCTCGATCTGGATCGCAGGATCCATGGGAATCAGCATGCCGCCTTCAGCGTCACAGTGATCAACGCGGATTGTTCCCTGTTCGGCGTTCAGGCGGAAACTGCGGTGTACGGGGTCTTTCCCCGTGATCACTTCAGCCGTCAGCTTGAGGATGTCGTTGTCAATGGTGAGAGATCTCAGGGGAGTCAGTCCCATCAATTGTTCCGAAAGCAGGTCGCCCAACCAGCGCCAGCGATCGCTGGCGAGGGCTTGGTTGAGTTCGACACCCGAGAGCACCACTTCTCCTGATATCAAGAAGGGTTCTTCCAATTGCACCGGTTGATTGGGCTGACCCGGCCGCAGCGAAGCCTTCAGCTCGCTCGATTGAAGGTCTGCCCTGACCAGAGGCAGTTGCTGGAACTGAACACGTTTGGCCTGCAACGTCACACCCTTGAGGCGGCCTTTTAATAACGCGAAGGCGGATCCCTGCAGTGAGAGATTCAAGTCCTCAACGGAGTCGCACTGGGCTCGGATCCACCGCTGTAGACCGCTGGCCAGCAGCTGTAAAACCGGGCCTGAACTGGTGCTGGACATCGATCAACCAGGCAGGAACACAGTGTTGCATCGTTCCGAGACGTCCTGAGGTCGATCAATGTGCGGGAGATGACCACAGGCATCGAGGCCTTCCACTGGATGCTCCAGCAGGGCGCTTAAAGCTTGTTTTTGTCCTGCCCTCAGAATCCTGTCGTTGTTTCCCCAAAGCACGTGCATGGGCTGTTGCGGGAGCGGGTGACCGCTGCCTGAGAAGCCACCGTTGCGGGCAAAGGCCGCCAGCGCTTCGCTCCAGCCTGGACATTGAAGATGGAGAGACGCAATTTGCTCTTCCGCAGGACCGACATCACTGTCCGGATCGGCAAACGCCTGTCGGCAGAGACCACGGCGCACGCCCGGGCGGCTGAGAAACCAGGCACCGAGTCGATCCAGTGGGGGTGGGACAGGCATTGGACGCCCTGTCAGTCCAGCCGGTGCCAGCAGCAGCAATGTGTTGATCCGATCTGGTTGGCGACGGGCGATTTCCACCGCGACAGCCCCTCCCATCGATGCGCCGACGACACCGATCGGACGGTTGCCGGGGATCCGTTGAAGAACACTCTCCAGATGGAGCAGAACCGGTTCTCTGCCGTAGTGAGCCGTGCGTGGTCTTGGGCTGAAACCGAAACCAAACAGGTCGGGGATGAACAACTGGAACCGACTGCAAAGCAGTGCTGCGAGCCGTCTGTACTCCAGAAAACTGCTATCGAATCCATGGAGCAGCAAGAGGGGCTGCCCTTGGCCGAGAACGGCAACCGGAAAGGGAGAATCGATCCCCAGTTCAGGGAGGTCCCACCACTGCAGCTGGTCGAGCAGCGTCACGGCCTGGGGGTCCAACAGATTGGAGCGGATGGCCTCGAGTTGGGTTTTCAAGGGCGTTGAACGCTGGGTTCGGCTGCTCCCACAAGAGCTTCTAGAAGCGCTCCCGGCGTAACGGAGAAGGGAAGATGGTGAAGATCTGATCCTTCACGGCAGGCAAACTCACAAACCTGCTGAAGGTCACTCAAGCTGACATCGGAGAGACCGAGATCGTCGAGGCTCACCGGTAGTCCGAGTTGGCTGAGCAGGGGTAGCAACTGGCGATGGGCTTGTGCTGCCAAGCGATTGCCACCCAAGCGTTCTTCGAGTCGCAACTGAACCAGCACTCCGAAGCCCACCTTTTCGCCGTGGAGGGATCCGTGGCAAGCTTGCAGTTGGGTGAGCCCGTTGTGGACAGCATGGGCTGCAACCGTGCGGCAACGTGCCCCCCCCAGTCCTCCGATCACGCCGGCTGTCAGCCCGCAGGCTTCAATCACCCGCACCCAGGCATCTCCGCCGGGGGACTGCATGGCATCCACACTGTCAATCAGAAGCTGATCCCGCAGGACCCGCGCCATCTGGACAGCTTGCTGAATGAGTCCATCGTGGCTTGCGCCGCTGCTGACAGAGGCTTCGTACCACTTGGCCAGGGCATCAGCGATGCCACTGGCGAGGGTGCGGGGTGGTGCTTGGCGAAGCAGATCGTGGTCGAACACCAAAAGATCAGGACAGCGTTTCAAGGCCTGATCACCAAGAAAGGCCCCTTCAGGGCTGTAGAGATTGGAAAGCGCAGTCCAGCCGGCACAGGTGGAAGCACTCAGTGGCACGGTTATGCAAGGCAGATTAAGACGATCGGCGAGGAGCTTGCCAGCATCCAACACCTTGCCTCCGCCTGCGGCGATCACGGCATCACTGCGGTGAACTGTGAACGCTGCTTCGAGACGACGCAAATCTTCTTCGCAGCAGTCGTGATTCAGGCCGGTTGGTGTGACCTCAAGTCCAGCTGACGCCAGGCTGAGCTTGAGTTCGTTGCGCAGTGGTTGGGTCGCTGGGCTTCGACCCAAAAGAAGTGGTCTGGAGCCAAGCTCACGAATCCCAGGAAGTGCGTTGAGCCATGCACCGGAGCCACGAATCACGCGGCCCGGTGCGATGGAGTGATGAGAGATCAAACAGCTGTTGTCTGTTGTGGACATCCAGGTCAGCGACCGGCACTGGCCAGCTCAGGGGTCTCGGTGGCTGCGCGATTTAAGTGTTTGACAACCACCTTGCCATCTTCAACGTCGACCTCTGCTTCGTCCCCGTCCTTGATGCGACCAGAGAGAACTTCCTCGGCAAGGCTGTCCTCGAGCAAGCGCATGACGGCACGACGCAGTGGTCTGGCGCCGTAGGCGGGGTTATAGCCCTCCTCCACGAGTCGTTCCTTGAACGCATCGGAAACCGTGAGGATGATCCCTTTCTCACCGATACGACCGAAGACTTCACGCAGCATGATTTCAGCAATCTCTTTCACCTCGTCGCGGTTGAGCTGCCTGAACACGATGATTTCATCGAGTCGGTTGAGGAATTCAGGGCGGAAGTACTGCTTCAGCTCTTCGTTAACCAGAGAGCGAATCCGATTGTATTGATTCTCTTCGGCGTTTTCACCGGAGAATTCGAAACCGAGGCCGCCGCCACCCTTCTCAATCACTTTCGAACCGATGTTCGACGTCATGATGATCAGGGTGTTTTTGAAATCTACGGTTCGGCCCTTTGAATCGGTCAGACGGCCATCCTCGAGGAGCTGCAGCAGCAGATTGAACACATCAGGATGTGCTTTTTCGATCTCATCAAACAGAACCACGGTGTAAGGCCTGCGTCGCACGGCTTCGGTGAGCTGGCCACCTTCATTAAAACCCACGTAACCCGGAGGTGATCCGATCAATTTGCTGACGGTGTGACGCTCCATGAATTCCGACATGTCGAGGCGGATCATGGCGTCTTCGCTTCCGAAGAAATAAGCAGCTAGCGCTTTGGTGAGCTCGGTTTTGCCCACACCAGTCGGGCCGGAGAAGATGAAACTGGCGATAGGGCGATTTGGATTTTTTAGACCTACGCGAGCCCGACGGATCGCCTTGGACACGGCTTTGACGGCTTCGTCCTGACCGATCAAGCGCTTGTGCAGCGTCTCCTCCATGTTGAGAAGTTTCACCGACTCACTCTCCGTGAGTTTCTGAACGGGCACACCCGTCCAGGACGCCACGATCTGAGCGATGTCTTCCTCATTCACAACCGGTGTGGTGCCGGCTACTGCCAATGCCGTGGCTCCCGATTCATCAGTTGGCGCAGTAATGACTTGCGTTGAAGCGTCTTCCGAAACTTGCCCTTCTGCAGACGACTCCTGGCGTGTGGACTGCAGCAGAGAACGGATTCTGTCCCGCAGTTCAACCTCCTTGTCGCGCAGTTCACCGGCACGGGAGAAATCTTGCTCGCGGACTGCATCCTCCTTTTCCTTCTGAACAGTACGGAGTTCCTTGTCCACCTCTTTGGCTTCCGGCGGAAGCTTGGAATTCATCAGGCGAACACGACTGCCTGCCTCGTCGATTAAATCGATGGCCTTGTCGGGAAGGAATCGGTCGGAGATGTAGCGATCACCCAGAGTCGCAGCGGCCTCAATCGCCTCATCGGTGATTCTCAGTCGGTGATGCTGTTCATAGCGTTCGCGCAGACCCTTGAGGATTTCAATGGTGTCCTCGATGGAGGGCTCGCCAACTGTGACCGGTTGGAAGCGTCGCTCAAGAGCAGCATCACGTTCGATGTGCTTGCGGTACTCATCAAGCGTGGTCGCTCCGATGCACTGGAGCTCACCTCGCGCAAGGGCTGGCTTGAGGATGTTGGCAGCATCGATGGCACCTTCGGCAGCACCGGCTCCGATCAGGGTATGAACCTCGTCGATCACGAGGATCACATTCCCGGCGGACTTGATCTCCTCCATGATTTTCTTGAGCCGCTCCTCGAATTCACCTCGGTATTTCGTACCGGCAACCAGCAATCCGATATCGAGGGTGAGCACTCTTTTGTCTTCAAGGATGTCAGGGATCTCCCCCTGCTGAATCCGTTGCGCCAGGCCTTCGGCAATAGCGGTCTTGCCGACGCCGGGTTCCCCAATCAGAACTGGATTGTTCTTGGTGCGGCGGCCAAGAATCTGAATGACACGATCGATCTCGCTCTGACGACCAACCACGGGATCCAACTTGGCTTCGGCTGCAAGCTGGGTGAGGTTGTTCCCAAATTCATCGAGCGTTGGTGTTTTCGTGGAACCTTTGCCTCCCGATCCACCTCCACCAGCTCCAACTTCTGCAGTTTCTCCGAGCATGCGGATCACCTGGGTTCTCACCTTGGAGAGGTCCACCCCGAGATTCTCCAAAACCCGGGCAGCGACGCCCTCGCCCTCGCGAATCAGCCCGAGCAGCAGATGCTCCGTGCCGATGTAGTTGTGACCGAGTTGACGCGCCTCCTCAAGGGAGAGCTCGAGCACGCGTTTAGCTCGTGGCGTGAAGGGAATCTCCACAGCGACGAAGCCAGAGCCGCGTCCAATGATTTTCTCAACCTCAACCCGGGCGTCTTTGAGGTTCACGCCCATGGATTTGAGGACCTTGGCTGCAACTCCTGTGCCTTCACCAATCAAACCCAGCAGGATCTGCTCAGTGCCAACGAAATTGTGGCCAAGGCGACGAGCCTCTTCCTGGGCCAGCATGATCACCTTGATGGCCTTCTCGGTAAACCTCTCGAACATCGTTCAGGCCGGCAACTGGTGCTACCAAGCTATCAGGAGTGTCGGGTCAGTGTGGCCACTCCCGCTTCAGCAGGAAATCCCAGTGATGTTCTGGGTTAGACGCCGCAAAAAGTATTAATCAATGCCGAAAAGTATTCGAGTTATCTGTTTGATCAGTGTGGATATCCCTACTGTTTTCGATTTTCAGCCACTGCAGGAGTGCGTCGCTCCCATCTCGGTAATACTTCCGTCGGGATCCGGTGGTCACGAACCCCAAACTTGCGTACAAAGCGATCGCGGCTCGGTTGGTGCTGGCCACATCCAAGCTTGCCTGTACAGCCCCAGCGATCCCTCCCCGCTGGATCAGGGCCTTCATGATCTGAGTTCCGAGCCCCTGCTTGCGCTGATGGGGGGCAACGGCGACAGCCGTGATCTGAAGTTCGTCAGCCACCAGCCAACCCGCTGCGAGGGCAATCAGCTGGCTCTCCGCATCCTCGATCCCCAGTGCAATCCTGTGGTCGTCGGTCAGTTCTCGCGTCCATTGCTTTGATGTCCAGAGACCGTTGAGAGCCATGCGATCAAGTGCCAGGCAGGCCTCCAGGTCCTCGATCCCGAGAGGGCGCGGTTCGTTTTGGCCTTGAGAGCCCTCCATTCACCTTTCCGGACAACGTGCCTCTTACCATTGCCCATCGGTTCTGTCACACGCTCCATGTCTCAGCCTTTTGAACTCGGGTGTGACACAAACAGTCCCAATCGAAACCTCGCTCCGATCACGGCCGAGATCGATGCACAGGGAAAACTCACGGTTGGTGGCTGTGCGTTGAGCGACCTGGCAGAGCGTTATGGAACGCCCCTCTACGTGCTCGACGAAGCCAGTATTCGCCAAGCTTGCCGGGCCTATCGGGAGGCCCTTGAACGTCATTACCCCGGTCCTTCTTTGGCGATCTACGCCTCAAAGGCCAATAGTTCGATGGCCTTATCGGCCTTGGTTGCGTCGGAAGGGCTCGGCCTGGATGCTGTTTCTGCCGGAGAGTTGATCACAGCCCTCGATGGAGGCATGCCAGCTGATCGCATGGTGCTGCATGGCAACAACAAGTCGTTGGAGGAGCTGGCACTCGCTTATCGCAGCGGCGTGATGGTGGTCGCCGATAACCAGCACGACCTGGATCTACTGCAAACCCTCGTTCCGGAGAATGGCGAGCCGGTGAGGCTCATGCTCCGCTTCACTCCGGGAATCGAGTGCCACACCCACGAGTACATCCGCACTGGACATCTCGATAGCAAGTTCGGCTTCGATCCGGACGAGCTCGAACCTGTGCTCCGCTCTCTGCAAGGTGCGTCTTGGGCCAGGGTCGAGGGTTTGCACGCCCACATCGGCTCGCAGATTTTTGAGCTGGAACCCCATCGCGATCTTGCCGCCGTCATGGCTGATGCCCTTGGCTTGGCCCGCGAGCTCGGACATCCAGTCCGTGATCTCAATGTGGGTGGCGGTTTGGGGATTCGCTATGTGAGCAGCGACGATCCACCGAGTATTGATGCCTGGGTTCAAGTGGTAGGAACGGCGGTGGCATCGGCCTGCCGGCAGCGCAATCTGGATCTCCCCCGCCTCTTGTGTGAACCCGGTCGGTCGCTTGTGGCGCCTGCAGGGGTGACCGTGTACACGGTTGGGGCTCGCAAGGTTGTGCCCGGAATCCGCACCTACCTCTCTGTGGATGGGGGCATGAGCGATAACCCCCGGCCAATTACCTATCAATCGCAGTACACAGCCTGTTTGGCCGACCGACCCAAGGCGGAGCCTGAAGAGACGGTCACGATTGCCGGAAAGCATTGTGAGTCTGGGGACGTCCTGCTGAAAGATCTGGCGTTTCCGGCTTGTACCAGTGGAGAGATTCTCGTGGTGCTCGCGACCGGGGCCTACAACGTTTCGATGAGCTCGAACTACAACCGCATTCCCAGGCCTGCCACGGTGTTGGTGAAAGGTGCTGAAGCGGAACTGGTGCAGCGCAGGGAGCAGCCAGAGGATTTACTGCGATACGACCTGCTGCCAGAACGCTTGCGATCGGTAGTCTGAAAATAGAGAGAGCAGGTGTGGATGAACGTGTTGGCGGTGTTGCAGTTGCGCCAGCTGTACGACCAATTGTCATCCTCACTTTTTCAGTGGCGCCTTCTCGATGTCTTTTGCGCCGTTGTTCTCGGCTTCCTGCTGTTTTCCCGCGTCAACGAACAGCGAACGCTGTGGTTGCTCAGGGGGTATCTCTTCCTCGTTTTTTTGGGGTGGTTTGTCCAGTGGTCCGAGACGCTGCCCCTGACCTCAACGTTCATTGATGCGTTGGTGCTGGCCTGTTCCCTCTCTCTGGCCATCCTCTGGCAGGGGGAACTGCGCAGGCTGATGGAACTCTTGGGCACGGGCAAGCTGGCTGTGCTGCTTGGCAATCCTCAAAGCCGACTGAGAACGACCGCGAGCACGGTGGCTCAACTCACCGACGCTGCGGGGCGTTTATCGAAGAGTCGTCGTGGTGCACTCATCGTGATTGACCTTGGCAGTGACCTTCGGCCTGAGGACTTTCTCAATCCGGGGATCACCATTGATGCTCAGCTCAGCAAAGAACTGCTGCTGAATCTGTTCGCATCCGATACACCGCTGCATGACGGTGCGGTGGTGATCAAGGGAAACCGCATTATTTCGGCAGGGGTGATCCTGCCCCTGTCAAGACAAGGGGTCAGTCGCTATGGAACTCGACATCTGGCCGCACTCGGGATTACCGAACGCTTTGATCGCTGCATCTGCGTGGTGATTTCTGAGGAATCCGGCACCCTGTCCCTCGCCAATCAGGGCAAGCTTGAGCGACCCATTACCAGCTCTCGTTTGCAGGACCTGCTCACTGAACTGATCGCCGGCTCGGTTTCATCGGCGGCAGTGAAAGCACCATCTCCACGTAGCGTGAAGAAAGGAACTCAGGAATTCCTGCCTTGAGTCGTCAACTGGCCACCAGTGCCGATCAGCTCGAGTCCAGGCGTTGTCCCGATGGTCTGGACCCCTCCAGGCTGCCTGGCCATATCGCGGTGATCATGGACGGCAACGGTCGCTGGGCCAAAGCGCGCGGCCTGCCCCGGGTGATGGGGCATCGGGCTGGAGTGGAAGCCCTCAAGACCACGCTCAGGCTCTGCAACGACTGGGGCATCGGTGCTCTCACGGCCTATGCCTTTTCAACGGAGAACTGGTCGCGCCCTGGTGAGGAGGTGAATTTCTTGATGACGCTGTTCGAAAGAGTGCTGCAGCGGGAGCTGGATGCACTGGAATCAGAACAGGTGCGCATCCGCTTTCTCGGAGATCTTGAAGCCCTCCCGTCGCGTTTGCAGGCGCTGATCGCTGATGCCACAGCGCGGACGGCCGCCAACCGAGGCATTCATTTCAATGTCTGCACCAACTACGGCGGACGACGGGAACTGGTCCGCGCTTCCCGTCGCCTCGCTGAACGGGTCGCAAGCGGAGAACTTCAGGCTTCACAGATTGACGAGAGCGCTCTTGCAGCAGAGCTTTACACCGTTGGAGAGTGCGATCCAGATCTCCTCATTCGTACCAGTGGAGAGCAAAGGATCAGCAATTTCCTGCTCTGGCAGCTGGCCTACGCCGAGATTCATGTCACCGATGTGTGCTGGCCTGATTTCGGTACTGATGCCCTCCTTTCCGCTCTGACCGACTACCAAAGCCGTCGTCGCCGCTTCGGCGGACTGGATGGGGTGATGCCCGACGTTCTGGGATCCTGATCACTGCAGGACACGTGGCTGGTGCGATGAGCGAACGGGTAGAGCAACGCCATAACTGGTCTTTGGAAGAGATCGAAGCGCTTCTCCAGAGCCCTTTGATGGATCTGCTGTGGAACGCTCAGGCTGTGCACCGCACCGCCAATCCCGGCTACAGAGTGCAGTTGGCTTCACTGCTCAGCGTCAAGACCGGAGGCTGCGAGGAGGACTGTGCGTACTGTCCGCAGTCGATGCATCACAGCAGTGATGTCACAGGCCAGCCTGATCTTGAGGTGCAGGCGGTCCTCGACAGGGCCCGCGTGGCTGCTGAAGCCGGTGCTGATCGCTTCTGCATGGGCTGGGCCTGGCGTGAAATCCGCGAGGGCCCTGCATTCGAATCGATGCTGTCAATGGTCCGTGGCGTGAGGGGGCTTGGCCTTGAGGCCTGCGTGACTGCCGGCATGCTCACCGACAGACAGGCTGAACGACTGGCAGAAGCCGGGCTGACGGCCTACAACCACAACCTCGATACCAGTCCGGAGCATTACGACAACATCATCAGCACGCGCACCTATCAGGAGCGTTTGGAAACGCTTCAAAGGGTCCGAAAGGCAGGCGTGACGCTCTGTTGCGGCGGCATCATCGGCATGGGCGAGTCGCTCCGTGATCGCGCCTCAATGCTGCGGGTGTTGGCGTGTCTGGATCCCCATCCTGAAAGTGTGCCAATCAATGCGCTCGTTGCTGTGGAGGGCACCCCACTGGAGGCCGAACCAAGCATTGACCCCTTGGAGCTTGTGCGCATGGTGGCTGTTGCCCGGATCCTGATGCCCTACAGCCGCGTGCGGCTCAGTGCCGGGCGTGAGCAGCTCAATCGCGAAGCGCAGATTCTCTGCCTGCAGGCTGGAGCCGACTCGATTTTCTACGGAGACTCCTTGCTCACCACCAGCAACCCTGCGGTTGAGTCCGACCGTGCCCTTCTCGATGCAGCCGGAGTACAGGCCAGCTGGCAGGAGACTTCCGCTGCATGAGCCCGCTGCCCCCAGCTCCATCGCGGTTCCTGGTGGCTGCGTTCTACGCCTTCACCCCGCTGGAGAGGGACACCCTCTCTGCGTTGTTGAAGGAGCTTCCAGCACTGGCCGCTCAGGGGACTGTTCTCGGTTCCGTGCTGCTTGCACCCGAGGGGGTGAACGGAACCATTTCCGGTCCTGATGAGGGTGTTGAGCAACTTCTCAAGCGCTTGCGGTGTGATCTAGACCTTGGCGAAGCGCATTTTGAGCGCCTTCAGGTGAAATTCAGCCGCTGTGACCGTCAGGCCTTCCGGCGCTTCAAAGCGAGGCGGAAAAAGGAAATTGTGACCATGGGCGTCCCGTCCGTCGATCCGCGCGCGCGGGTTGGCACGTACGTTTCCCCATCCGACTGGAATGCTGTGGTCGATGATCCCGATACGCTCCTCATCGACACGCGCAATCGCTACGAGGTGGCCATTGGCAGCTTTGAGGGTGCTGTCGATCCAGGCACCGACAGCTTCCGAGAGTTTCCGCAATGGGTTGAAAAGGAACTTCGCCCGCTGGTGGAGCGCAAGGCTCCGGCTCGGATCGCCATGTTTTGCACCGGTGGCATCCGTTGCGAGAAAGCCAGCAGTTTTCTGATGCAGAACGGTTTCCCTGAGATTCATCATCTGCGGGGAGGAATTCTCAGCTACCTGGAGCAGATTCCCGAATCCGCAAGCCGATGGAGAGGGGAGTGCTTTGTGTTCGATCAGCGCGTCGCCCTCAACCATCAGCTTCACCCAGGGCAGCACAGGCTTTGTCATGCCTGCGGCCTGCCGCTCACGCCTGAGCAACGGGCGATGCAGAGCTATATCCCCGGGGTGCAGTGTCTTCACTGCAGGGACCAGTTCTCGGATCAGGATCGTGCCCGTTTCCGTGAACGCCAACGCCAGTGGGAGCAGCAGCACGCAGGTGGTCACTGACCATGGCACCCCTGCCGATTCTCTATAGCTTCCGGCGCTGTCCCTACGCCATGCGAGCCCGCTGGGCCGTTCTCGAGGCAGGTCTCCTGGTGCGATGGCGGGAAGTAGAACTCAAGGCCAAGCCCGCCGCCATGCTGGAGAGGTCGCCGAAGGGGACCGTTCCTGTTCTTGTGCTCGCCGACGGGACGACCATCGCCGAAAGTGTGGATGTGATGCACTGGGCCCTGCACCAGGCTGATCCCCGTGATCTCGCCCGTCGGCCGTGCCTCAAGCAGCAAGCCGAGATCCGGGAGCTCATCAACGCCAACGATGGTGCGTTCAAGCATCATCTGGATCGCTTCAAATACACCGATCGTTATGCCGGAGCCTGCAAAGAACAGCACCGACAGGCTGGTCTGGAGATTCTCCATCGCTGGTCGCAGCGGATCGACGGCTATGGAGGCTGGCTTCTGGAGGGTGGATGTTCGCTGGCGGACGCTGCCTTGTTCCCATTTGTGCGTCAGTGGCGGATTGCCGATCCGCAGGGATTCGACAGTGATCAGGGGTTAAAGGGCCTGCGCGGCTGGTTGCAGGGCTTCCTCGACAACCCTGGATTTGAACGCTTGATGCAACGGGCCGATCCATGGGCTCCAGGGGGGCATCAGCCCCATTTCCCAGCCGATGCCATCGCCGTACCCAAAAACGAACCTCTGTTCCATCTGGCTCTTGCAGAGGACTGGTCGCAGGCCGAGCGTTGCGGCCACTACTCCACCTCAACCCGGGGGTTGTCTGTGGAACAGGTGGGTTTCATTCACCTGTCCTGGCGAGACCAGATACCCGATACATTTCGGCGTTTTTACGCTGATGCCGGTGATGTCCGCTTGCTCACCGTTGATCCGATGCAGATTCAGGCCCCCTTGCGCGCTGATGCCGTTCCCAGTGGAGAGCTGTTCCCCCACCTTTATGGCGCCTTGCCTGTTGAGGCGGTGACCTCGGTCACCTCCTACCCCTCAGACTGAGCCGATGCTGGATCAACTTGAACGTGAGGCTTGCAGCCGCGACCTTCTGCTGAGGCTGCAGGTTGGGCGTCCCCTGGGCCTGTGGAGTCTGCGGCTGGTGGTGGCGCGCTCCAGCGAGGAGAGGCTGCAGTTGCTGGGGGAGATGAAAGCCTGGGCCTATGGACGGGCCGGTGGACTTCAGCTCGACACGCTGCGAGTTCTCCCCGGTGCACCGGCGGGATGCGCTGATCTGATTTGGGCCGCGACCATGGCCTGGGCCCTTGAAGCAACCCCTTGCCGCCGTGCCCGTCTGCTCGCGATCAGAGATGACGAGCGTCAGCATCGGCGACTGGTCCGCTACTTCCAGGCCAAGGGATTCCAGTCGGTGCGGGAGGTGCAGGCTGCTCTTTTGGATCTCCCTCTGCGCATGGTGTGGGGCGGTGCAGGTGAACTGATGGTGGGCGACTGTGCAGTTGTGCTCGAAGGCGCTCTAGGGCGTTGGCGTGCTCAGGCCGCGGCGTGATAGCTGCTGCGCACCAGTGGAGCGCTGCGCACCACGGAGAAGCCGAGTTCCGTGGCGATATGGCCCAGTTCTGAGAATTCATCCGGATGCCAGTAGCGGGCGACGGGAATGTGGGCCAGGGAAGGCCGCATGTACTGACCGATGGTGAGGCGTTGGCAGTCCACAGCCCGAAGGTGCTCCATGGTTTGGATCACCTCCTCTCGGGTTTCGCCCAGTCCGAGCATCAGCCCACTTTTGGTGGGGATCGATGGTGCGAGTTCCCTGGCAGCGGCCAGCAGTCCCAGCGAGCGTTCGTAGGTCGCACCCCGTCTCACCTCGCCCTGCATGCGCTCGACGGTTTCCAGATTGTGGTTGAAGCAGATGGGGGAGGCGTCGAGAACCGTTTTCAATCGCCGCCGCTGCATCTGGATCCCTTCACGCTGGTCCGGCTGGCCGCCCCAGAAGTCTGGAGTGAGCACCTCGATCGCGATCAGCGGATTGCGCTGTCGGATCGCTTCCATGGCCGTGGTGAAGAGAGAAGCGCCATGGTCCTCAAGATCGTCGCGGGCAACAGCGGTGAGCACCACATAACGGAGCCCCATGGTGATCACGGCATCCGCCACCCGCTCCGCTTCCAGGGGGTTCAGGGCTTCGGGTGCCCGGCCCTTGTCCACCTGACAGAACGCACAACTGCGTGTGCAGATGGACCCACCCAGCAGAAATGTGGCCGTACCGGCGGCGTAACATTCGCCCCGATTCGGGCAGCGTCCTTCTTCGCAGATGGTGTGAAGGGCGTTGGATTTCACAAGGGTTTGAACACGCTCGATCGCGGAGGCGTCGCCGATGGATCGCCGCAACCACTCGGGCAGACGTTCCCGCGGCGGGATCGAGGAGTAGCGACTGATCTGACCCATGCCCATCACTCCACAGCCCGCCGCCCTTCGAGCGCCCGGCTGAGGGTGACGTCGTCGGCATATTCCAGCTCACTGCCCACCGGCAGCCCATAGGCAATCCGACTGACACGGGTGAACGGCTTGAGCAACCTGGCCACATAGAGGCTGGTGGTGTCGCCTTCCACACTGGGCGTGAGCGCCAGGATCACTTCGTCGGTGTTGTTGGCTGCGACCCTCTTCACCAAGCTGGAGATCTGAAGCAGGTCGGGGCCGATTCCATCCATGGGTGAGATCAGGCCTCCGAGAACGTGATAATGACCTGAAAATTCCCGGGTGCGTTCCAGTGCCAGGAGATCGCGTGAATCAGCCACCACGCAGATCTGGCCGTTGGACCGTTCCGGATTACGGCAGATTTCACAGATTGTCTCTGCGCTGAGGTGGTGGCAGGTCTGGCACTGGCCAACCTCCGTTCGCGCCGCCAGGAGTGCATCGGCAAAACTGCGGATCTGCTCCTCCGGTTGGCGAAGCAGGTGCAGGGCCAGTCGCTGGGCAGTGCGTGGGCCAATACCAGGCAACCGTTCGAATTGATCGATCAGCCGTGCCAGTGGGCGGGTAAAGCCGCTCAGAACTCTTTGGCAAGTGTCCGGAATCTAGGCAGGCATTTGCACGGGCAGAATGCTCCCATCCTGACGATGTCCCGATGCGTTTTCCGCTGCACTCTTCGCTCAGAACATTGTGCGCACTTCTCTGCGTCTTGATGCTGACCGCGTGCAGCGGAGCGGGGGCGGGGCTCAACTCCTTTAAGAGCCCCGACGGACGTTATGCCTTCCTCTACCCGGCTGGGTGGACCCGCGTGGCCGTGACCGGGGGGCCGCAGGTGGTCTTTCACGACCTGATCAATAGTGATGAAACCGTCAGCCTGGTGGTTTCCGATGTGG
Source organism: Synechococcus sp. MEDNS5 (assembly GCF_014279875.1). Taxonomy (NCBI): domain Bacteria; kingdom Bacillati; phylum Cyanobacteriota; class Cyanophyceae; order Synechococcales; family Synechococcaceae; genus Synechococcus; species Synechococcus sp. MEDNS5. The sequence continues at coordinate 1,410,872 of NZ_CP047952.1, read as the reverse complement.
ATCCAGACAATGACCTTGAAGGGCTGGGAAGTGCCGTTGCCATCGGCGAACGACTGCGTCGTGAGGTGATTGCTCCCGACGGCAGCGGCCGTGATGCTGAACTCATCGAAGCGCGCGAACGGGAGAGCGCAGGTCACACGTTCTATGACCTGGAATACGCCGTTCATCTTCAAAACCGCGATCGGCACGAGCTGGCCACGGTTGTGGTTGATCGCGGTCGCCTCTACACCCTGGCCACCAGCACCAACGAAGAGCGCTGGACGAAGGTTCAGGGATTGTTTGAGTCAGTGATCACCTCCTTCACCCTGCTGATTTGAATCGATGCCGTCGGCATGAACTGTCCTCCTGCGTGCAGCGGCAGTTGCGAGTCAGCAGCAGGATGCCCCTATGACGACATCCAGCCGGGTTGAACGACTCAGAGGTCGCTGGAATGGCCTCTCCGAGCACCAGCAAGTTGGTGCATCCCTGGCAGGTGTCGGTGGATTGTTTGGCCTTTGGCTGATGTTCTGGCCTGTTCCCACGCAAGTGGAAGGTCAGGGCGTTTTGATTTACCCCGACAATGCGGGCATCCTCAATGCCCGCTCGGGAGGGCAGGTTCTGAGCCTTGACACCAAGGTGGGTGACCGGGTGCGCCAGGGGCAGGTGTTGATGACCCTGTATCTCCCAGTGCTGGAACGGCAGCTCGATCAGCAGCAAGGCAATCTCGAGCAGCTAATCCTTCAGAACGAGGAGCTCAACAAACGCGACGCTCTGCGTATCGCCACTGCCAAGGCAGCCCTGGACACGGCTCTCGCCAAGCTCGATGACGATCAGAAACGGCTGGCTCAACTGCAATCCACCTACACCAGCAAGCTCAAGAATCTCGATTGGCTTGCCCAGCGCGATGTGGTGGCGCCGCTGTCAAGGGCTGTGGTGTCTGCAGAGCAAGGTCTGACGACGACCAGTGTTCAGCTGGATGACATCAAGATTCAGCGCAAGGATGAGATCACACAGTTCCAGCAGATCAAGTTGGGCATCGAAACCGAGCAACTCGATCGAACCTTTCAGATCGACGATCTCAAGCGCCAGATCAAGGTGACGGAAGCCAAGATTGCCTTCGATGGCAAGGTGATCGCCGAGCGCAGTGGAACGGTTCTCGATTTACAGGTCATTGCCGGTCAGACCGTGAAAACCAGTGACCGCCTCGGCACCATTGGCCGAAACCAAGCACCAGCGGCTAATCAACGTAAAACCGGAGGCGATCTGATTGCTGTCTCCTACTTTTCTCCGGCGGATGCCCGTCGTCTCCCGCTCGGGCTTCCAGTGGAGGTGGTCCCACACTGGAACCAGCGTGGTCGTTTCGGTGGGATCGAGGGCAAAGTGCGCAGTGTGCTCACGCTGCCTGCGACGCAGGAAGACATCTCCACAACCGTCGGCAATGGTCAGCTGGCCGAAGAACTGGTGAAGGATGGGCCGGTGATGCGTGCCGAGATCGAACTCGATCGTGTCCCCGGCAGCGATGATGGTTACCGCTGGACCTTGTCTCAAGGCAGCGGCGTGTTTCCGATCCGCGATGGCCTCACCGTCGATACATTTGCCTACGTCGAATGGCGATCTCCGATCACCTACATCATTCCCGGTTTGCGCTCGCTGACCGGTGGGTTCCGCACCTTCCGCATCGATCGTGTCTGGGATCTGCCCTTCCTAAGGCAGCCCGGAACTCCACAGTGATGTCTTAACGCCATGGCCATCCGTCCTCTTCTCCGTCAGGAGCTTCCTTGGCTTATTTCTGAGATCGTTCTGCTAATCGTTCTGTTGAATGCCAACCCCCCAGAACTGTGGTTTTGGTTGGTTGTGTTTCTGGTGGTGTTCGGCTATCGGATCGAGCGTTGGTGGTCTTCAAGGCCAGGGAGCTGATCGAAGCGACGACTGCTCGAGGGTGAGGGTTGCTGGAATGGCCTGCTGCGGGTTGCGAGGCATGGGAAGCAGTTCCCTGAGCAGCTGGGCGTAGGTGACATTCACATCCACGGTGGCGATCAGGCGATTGACCAGGGAGTTCACCAGCTGGGTTTGGGTGACGGAGAGATCCACTTCATTGGCAAGGCCTGTTTTGTAGCGAAGGGTGCTGTCACGGAAGGCTTCCTTGCTGGCTCCCACGGCACGACGCGCTGAAAGCAGCTTGGCGAGGCTGGCCTCATGGTTCAAGAAGGCCCGTTCAAGGCGAAGGCGGATGGCATTGCGAGTGGCCGCATAGGCCTGGGTTGCGGCTTGTTCCTGGATGGACAGCGCTTTGACGGCATTGGAGGTGACACCGGCATTGAAGATCATCCAGTTGAACGCCAGACCGACCGACCAGTCGTATCCGGCGACCTGCTCCAGCGGCAGAAATGTGGCGCCACAGCAGCCGCCACCGATGAGGGAAAAGTTGAAGATGCGCTCCACAGAGGCCAGTCCGCCAACAGAGGCAAACAGGCTGAGCTGGGGAAGCAGCTGGGCCGCAGTCTCGTCCTGGCGCAAGGCCAGCGCCCGCCTTGTGGCAAGGATCGCGTCGAGTTCTGGGTTGTCGTCATAAGCGGCCAGCAGCGTCTGTTCAAGATTCAGGGGCCAGGCCGGTGAGAGGGTGATCGGGTCAGCGGCGCTGGGAATCACATCAGCAGGCAGATTGAGCACGCTCCAGAGAGCCCGTCTGGAGACCGCGCGGTCAGCAAGAGCCTGGATGAGATCTTCCTGATCTGTGGCGAGGGTGGCACTGCGGCGCAGCAGGTCAACGCGTGGCACCAGACCAGCCTGTTTGAGATTCAGGGTGTCTTCCAACACGATCAAATCCGTTCTCACCACGGCGTCGCGGATGCGCACCAACTGCTCGTTGAGTTGAAGCTGGTAATAGGCCTCGCTGACTTCCAACTGCAGGGTCCGAAGCTGGTTGGCGTACTGCTGCTGGAACTGTTCGAGCCTGGCTTCAGCGGCCCGCACCCTGGGGGTGCGCGCGAAATCGATCACTGCATAATTCAGTTCCAGTCCAGCCTGGGATTCCACTCCGTTGGCTACGGTATAGAGGCCACCGCCGGCAGGAACGAAAAAGGGTCCTGCCTGCTCATCACTCCCCGTGGCGCTGATGTTGGTGAGGGCAAGATTTGGTGCCTGTCCTTGTTCGGCAAACAAAGGCCCGAATCCAAACGAGTTGTTGGCGTAGGGCGAATAAGTCGTGCTGCCGCTTTGGAATCCCTCGGCGTCGGCAAACACGCTGATCGTGGGCCAGTAGGTGCCGGACAGCGACGCCACCCTGGCGGCCTGGGCTTCGATCCGTTCACGCTGCACCTGCAGGGAAGGATTGTTGCGGAAGGCGATGGCGACTGACTGCTCCAGGGTGACCGATTGCACGGGGGTGGCCGTACTGGCGCTGCCCGGAAGGGCGAGGGGATTGTCTGGCCGACTGTTGTCGTCCAGCAACGGACCCTCTGCCGGTCGGTTGGCGTCCATCAGATTGGCGGGTAACTCCGGAGTCAGGAGGTCATCGCTTGCATCCAGCGCTGGTGCAGGTCCGAGCAGGGTGTCAAGGCTGTCGAGCTGTTGATTGAGGCGTTCCCAGCTGCGTTCCAGTTGCAGCGTGCTGCCGCCAAGATTCAGGGGAGGTGCAGCAGCGCCAGCCTGTAAAGGAGCGGAGTGAACAACGGCAGGCAGGACGCCTCCTATCACTGGGATCAGAAGAGTTCCTTGGATGGTGATCCTGATCAAGGAACTGTCCTGACGTTGCTTGTCCACGATCCTGCCAAGCTGCATGGTTCAGACCTTTAAGCAGTGACAGGCGTTGAGCTGGCCATCCCCGGTTTGCAGTTGCGCAGTGCTGAAGCTGCGTGATCGATCAGTGAGGCCCGTAGAACAATTTGTCGCATTCTTGCGGCGGCGATCGCTTGGGCGTCGTGGTCCTGAAGTGTGTCTCTTTCAAGACTCCTCATCAATTGGCCTGAAACGGCATCCAGGTCGCGGTTGAGCTTGCTGAGCGTGTCCAGATTGAGAGTCTGTTTCTCTCCCAGAGATGGTTGGCGCAGATCCATGGCCAGGGTGTTGAGGAGGACGATCAGATGGCGCAAAACCTCAGCCTCTCGTCGATGCAACGCTTTGATCACTGCTGGGGAATGAATCGGGGCAGGCAGACCGCGAAGCCCATCCAGAACGGACAGCAGTTGGGAGCAGAGAAGATCCAGTTCGCTCCAGAGCTCATGCAGAGGGTGATTTTCAGGATTGACTCCCAGCTCCAGCTGCGCGCTCTCCCGCTGGCTGCGGATGGCGGTGAGCTGCCTGAGCAACGCTTCGCGACGTTGCCGTCGGCTGGGCATCGACAACCGTGCTGGTGTGTCTTGTTCAAGACGCTCGGCTTCAAGAGAAAACTCCCCACTCAGGGCATCCACCAACGTGGCTAAGCCCTGGTTCTGGTTGGGGATGCTGTTGCTGGGCCAGATGCTTCGGGTGGCCCAAAGCGACAGAACAATGCCGACCGCCGTCCAGAAAAGCCTTGCTGTTCCCCAGCTGGTTTCAACTGCTTCATGGACAAGCCAGCCCATTACCACGATATTGCCAGCCACCTTGTAGCCCACTTGCAGACCGAGCGCTCCACCCAGGAGACGTACCGTTGCGAGGGCTAATCCGAGCGCCAGAGGGAGGGGCATCTGAATGCCTCGGGAAAAAACAGCGAGCACGACAATCCCAAGCACACTGCCAAGCATCCGTTGGATGCTGAGATTCAGGGAGTTGCCGTAGCTGCTCGATAAAACCGCTGCGGTTGTCAGGGGGATGTAATAGCCAAAGTCGAGGGGGCTGAGCAGTCCGAATCCCGCGCCCAACCCTGTGATCAGTGCCAGGCGGAGATCGGAGCGAAGCACCCAGGGACGGGCTGAAGAGGGTTGTTTACTCATGGCTGATGGGCTCGGTCCAAAAGCTGTTGGCTGCGGATCAGCCGCCGGAAACGGGTGACCTGTTCTTCAAGGGCGATGCGTTGAGGAAGCGCTAGCGGGGATCCGCTCGACTCCAATCTCAGCGCTTCTGCTGGGGCTCCCGGCTCACTGAGGTGATGGCTCAGGTAGTGACTCAGCTCGGGGAGCGTGTTCGTTCCCAAGTCCTGATGCACGCGCTGGATCAGCCTCTCCACCAGAAGCCAGCGCACCTGTAAACATCGCCAGAGGCTCATCCGCTGAGCCCAGCGCAAGCGCTTCAGCGTGCGCGCATGTCTGTCGCCCAGGCTGTTTTCAATGTTGATCAGGCGTTGCAGTTCCAGAACCTGCCGGGTGATCGCTTCCGCGTTGATGGCCGGGGGCGTGAGGCCTTCTCCCCTGAGTGCGGTGCTGTGAATGTCGAGCCGTTGATGCAGGGTGCTTTCAAGTTTCTGATGCAACTCCTGCATGCGGGCCAAACGGTTCTTCGGCCAGAGCAGCCGTCCCATCATCAGCGCCACCGCGATGCCCACGAGCGTGTCGACGGTGCGGTTGAACACGTAGCTCCAGTTGAGTTGGGTGTACGCATCGATGCCGAGAAACATCACCGTCACCACAACGGCTGTTGAGAGCCCACTCGACCAACCCATGCGTCTGAGCAGTGGAACGGTGATCAGCAAGCTCACAAGGATTCCGATCCAGCCCGTGAGGATGGAATGAACCAGAAAGGTGACGAGGCCTCCAACGGCTGTGCCAAGCATCCTGCCGCGCGCCGCTTGCAGGCTGTTTTCATCCTGGTCATCGACCACGGTGATGACGGCCAGCAAGGGGTACCAGAGGTAGGTGATGCGTTGAAAATGTTGGGCAATGGCACAGGTGATCAGGATGCTGAGACCCAGTCGAAGACTTTGTTTCAGCAGATTTCCGTCCAATGCATCCCTGGCGTCGCCAACAGTCTGGTCGGAGTGTGGTGTACTGGCTCAGAACAGAAAGCGGTAGCGCCAACTGCTGGATTCAGTGGCGTCGCTGCCCCGGGGCCTCTCACCCGGCCACTCCGTCTCCAGATAACTGATGCCGTTGCGAAAGAAAGGCCGCGCCGGCAGCCGTTCAGTTTCAAGTTCGGTGAGTCCCATGGCTGTGATCAACCCTCCCAGTTCCATCGCGCCGAGATCCGTGTCGAGATTGCTGCCCGCTGCGTTGATCAGCGCTGGGAGCTTCATCAGATGTTGGGGTTTCGTCAGGGTGCTGAACAGGCTCTTGAGAACCAGCTTCTGGCGTTCGAGTCGTCCGAGGTCTCCTTCGCCGTCATGGCGCCAGCGCAGGAATCCTTCCAACTCACGGCCGCGGAGCACCTGGCGGCCCGGCTGTAGATCGATCAGTAATCCCTGGCTGTTGTCGCGGTAGTAAAGACGCTTTGGAACATCCACCTCAACGCCGCCCACCAGATTGCTCAGGGTGCGGATCCCTTCAAGGTTGACGAGGATGTGGTGGTCGATCGGACGTCCCATCAGTCGTGAGAGCTCCTTCTTCACGGCATCCGCACCACCACGGGCAAACAGGGCATTGGCCTTGAGCGGCCCGAAGCTGCGTGAATCGATATAGCTGTCCCTTGGAATCTGGGTGATAGAGGTCCGGCCCGCCTCGAGCCTCACGGTGAAGATGGCGTCGGTGTTTCCGCCTCCTTCATCCACTCCCAATACCAAAACCTCGCGATTGTCGAAGACTGACCAGGCCGAGAAAGGATTGCTCACTGGAATCAGTGGCGGGACGTCTGCTTCCGGCATCAGAGTCCGACTCAGCGGAATCGCCAGCAGAAATCCTCCAGTCAGCCCTGCGGCTGCTGCCGTGAGGAGGGTTTGGGTTCCGACGCGTTGCCGGTGGTTCATCGCCTTAACTTAGGGCGTTATTTCCTAGCTCTTAAGCTTTTCTTTCTGTTATTGCTCAGAGGAGTGGGTCGCTGATCACCAGGGATGAGCATTTCAGCTGGTTCACCAGATTGCTGGTGCGGTCACTGGCGGGGATCGGCAGACCGGCAACGCGGCGTCGCTGAGAGCGCAGGATCACCAAGTCGTGATGACGGCTCAGGCGGTGGATGATGCGATCGACTCCAGGCCCTTCACAGAGCTCAATGCGCAGGTCAAGTTCTTCGGCGTCGTCCCGAGCGGACCAGCTGAGGAGCTCACCGCGCATCCATGACCGGTCATGCCGATTAAAGCGTGGGTCATGAATATGCAGGAGGGTAATGCGGGTGCTGCTGGTTTCGGTTGCGTTGTCTTGAAGGCGCAAGGCCAACTCGAACTGTTCCCGCGCACTGGAGGAGAGATCCTTGATTGGTACAAGGATTCTGCGGAATCCTGTATCGGGTTCTCGCTTCAGATTCACCACCACCACCGGACAGTGAGCTGTTCTGCAGACTCCATCCACCAAGTCGCCGAGTAACCAGTTGCGCAGGCGATCGGGACGACCTGCTCCGATCAGCAGCAAATCGGCCCCTTGCTCCAGGGCGCTGCGGCTCATGCCTCCAGGGATGTCCTCATCCAGGCGCAGCAGGCAGCGGGTGGTCACGGTGAGGTTGTTGCCGATCACTGACGCTTCTTTGAGGCGCTCTCTGGCCGCGGCGAGGGCTCTGTTGAGCCCACCTCTGGCATCCTCGAGATTGGGGCTGACAAGCGCGAGGGGCAGCAGCTGTCCGCTCTTGTCATCGTCTCCTTTGAGCAGGCGTGCCGCGATGGTCAGAAGGCGCCCCTCGGTGGCTGGATTCGAGATGGGCACAACGATCTTCAAAGGCCTTCGCACAACGGCTCGGCTGGCTGAGGTGGCGCTTGCGTGCGCTGTTGTGCTGGTGAGGATCGGTTTGGAGATGCTCTCGTCTGGTTCCATCAGCGCCACCACGGAGCGGGTGGTGAGCGTCGGGCCCAGGGTCGCCGTTACCACCATCACAGCGAGCACACTGTTCAACACCGTGGCATCAAGCAGTCCGGCTTGAAATCCCACGAAGGCTGTGGCCAGCGTGGCGGCCACCTTCGGCATCGCCAGGGACCACATCAGCAGGATCTGATTGTTGCTGTATCCGAACCAGCGGCCGGCGATCAGCGCGGCCAGGGCCTTGCAGCCCAGGGCCCCAACCAGCATCAAGGCAGTGAAGTCGAGCGTGTTCACACTTGCGGCGAGGTCACCGAGATTGAGCAGCAGCCCAAGGTGAATGAAGAAAATGGGGATGAAGAGCGCGCCGCCCACGAAGATCACCTGCTCCTTCACTTTCCCTTCAGGCAGCACTGAATTCACCGCCAGTCCGGCGAGAAAAGCGCCGACGATTTTTTCGACACCCGCGAGTTCAGCGCCGAGGGAGGCAATGAACAGGGCCAGCAACACCGTGAGAAACACGCGGTTTTCATCGGTGATGCTGCGCATCCAGAGACGTCGCCCGAGCCAGCGGATCGCCCAGACAACTCCCACTGAGAAGATCGCGATGCTGGCGAACAACCCCGTCATCCCTGCAGCCGTCAGGTTTCCGCGACCAAGACCGAGGGCGACAGCCAGCAGGAGCAGCGCGGCGATGTCCGTGAGGATTGTGCTGCCGACGCTGACGATCACCGATTCATCACGCTGGGCTCCGTAGCTGCGCACGATTGGATACCCCAGGGGGGTGTGCGTGGCCATCAGAGCCCCGAGCAGCAGGCTGGGGACCAGGGAGAACCCGAAAAGCTGTCCAATTCCGACCCCAGTGGCCACACCAAAGGCAAACACCAAGAATCCGAACCCAATCGAGCGGTTTTTGACGCGGTTGAATTCCTCGAGATCGATCTCCAGGCCGACGGTGAACAGCAGGTAGATCGCGCCGATATCGGAAAGCAGGGTGATGGTTTCCCCCTGGGCATCAAGCCATTGCAGGCAGTGGGGGCCTACCAGAACACCTGCTGCCAAAAGGCCTACGAGGTCTGGCAGTCGCAGGCGTCGGGTGAGGGGAGGGACCAGCACGGCGATGGCCACCAGCAGGGCAAAAATGCCCAGCGGGTGTTCCATCATGTGATGCAAAGAAGCTGCCATCAGCTCCGGTGCTTAAAGGGCCAGAGCTTCGTCGCCTCGCAGGCCAGCTTGAACGCGCCAAAGGTCTGCGTAGGCACCTGGCTGATGCAGGAGTTGGTCATGGGTTCCGTCCTCAACAATGCGTCCCTGATCCATGACGACGATTCGATCGGCATGACGCACCGTGCTGAGGCGATGGGCAATAACCAGTGTGGTTCGGTTAACGGTGATGTGCATCAGGGACCGCTGGATCGCCGCTTCAGTGTCGTTGTCAACGGCGGCTGTCGCCTCATCGAGCACCAGAATCGGTGCATCTTTGAGGATCGCGCGAGCGAGAGCGATGCGCTGACGCTGTCCACCTGAGAGCCTCTGGCCTCGCTCGCCCACCACCGTGTCGAAGCCATCCGGCAGGGCATCGATGAAGTCGAGCGCTTCCGCCTGGCGGGCCGACTCACGGACTGCATGGTCTGTGGCCTCGGGAGCTGCGTAGGCGATGTTGTCGCGTACGGTGCCGTGGAAGAGGTAGATGTCCTGGCTGACGAGAGCGATCGCCCGCCGCAGGTCACCGAGCTGCAATTGATCGATCGCGATGCCATCAAGAAGGATCTGGCCTCCGCTCAGGGGATACAGGCGCAGGAGAAGCTTCACCAGAGAGCTTTTGCCTGATCCGGTCGCGCCGACAATTCCCAGGGTGCTCCCTGCCTGAATGGTGAGATCGAAGTGTTTCAGGAGCGGTGGCCTGTCCCGATAGGCGAAGTTCACGGCCTCGTAACGCACTTCACCCTTGATGCGAGCGTGATCCAGGGTCCGAGTGCCCCCGGAGATGCGAATCGGCGTGTCGATCAGATCCAGCACCCGGTGAGTGGAGGCCATGGAGCGCTGGTAATCATCGAGCGTGCGGCCGAGCGTGGTGAGGGGCCAGAGCAACCGCTGGGTAATGAACACGAGAAAGCTGTAGGTGCCCACAGCGATCACCCCCTGCCACGCCTGGAGACCTCCGATCAGGAGGATCGCCAGGAACGCGAACAGAATCGCGAAGCGAATGAGAGGGATGAAAGCGGCCGAGATGCGGATGGCGCTGCGGTTGCAGTGCCTGTAAGCGTTGCTCTCCTGCCGCAGTTGCTCCAGCTCCCAGGCTTCATTGGCGAAGCTCTTGATCGTGAGCATGCCGCCGAGGTTGTTGCTCAGCCGGGCTGCCAGGTTGCCGGCCCGTTCACGGACCTCGCGGTAGCGCGGGGCAAGCTGCCGTTGAAAACGCAGAGACCCCCAAAGAATCACAGGAATGGGAAGAAAGCTGAAGAGCGCCACCCCTGGGGCCACAACGGTCATGGCACTACCGACCAGCAGCACGGTGGTGATCAGATGCAGGATTTCGTTGGCACCGTGATCAAGAAAGCGCTCGAGCTGGTTGATGTCGTCATTGAGAACAGTCAGCAGCCTGCCGCTGCTGTCGCGCTCAAAAAAATCCATCTCCAACTTCTGGAGATGGTCGTAGGCCTCAAGCCGAAGACTGTGCTGCGTGGATTGGGCCAGATTGCGCCACAGCACGCCGTAGAGATATTCAAAAAGTGATTCAGCTGTCCAGACGATGAATGACAGGACTGCCAACACGGTGAGCTGGGTTGGCACCGTTGTGGCTCCGAGCTTGGCCAGCCAGGACGTGTCCTGCTGGACTACCACATCCACCGCCAGCCCGATCAGCACTGGCGGAGCAAGGTCGAAAATTTTGTTGATCACTGAGCAGCTGGCCGCCATCCAGACTCTCCGCCGATAGGGCCTCAAGTGGAGAATCAGGCGGCTGAGTGCGGCCGGACTTTGTGCTGGAGCAACAGAGGACGGCATCCGTGAATTCTGCAGTCCTTGTATTCAAGCGTTGTGTTGCACCTGAACATCCACAGGAGCAAGGGCGCTGTAGACCGGAAGAAGAACGAGGAGGACCTATGGCCCGTTCACGAGACAACACCCGATTCAATCGTTACCTGGCGAAGAATCATCGCCAAGCGTTGCGGGGAATTGTTCCATCACAGCGTCAAGACGCCGTTCATGTTCCTGCGGTTGACGACAGCGATCGACTGATGCAGCGAGCGATCAGCCTTGATCAGACTCTGGATCTCTTTTTGGAGGAAGAGCCGGCTGAATGAGCCGGCTCCGGCAACGATCACCAGCGGTTTCCACCGCCTTCGTAACCGCCGCCGCCGCCACCGCCGCCGTATCCACCGCGGCCGCCACCGCCACCGCCACCGGTGCGCTCGCGGGGTGTGGCCTTGTTAACGCGGATCATGCGACCCATCCACTCAACGTTCTGAAGGTCATCGATGGCCTTCTGTTCGTCTTCGTCGGTGTTCATTTCCACGAAGCCGAAACCGCGCTTGCGGCCGGTTTCGCGATCGAGGGGAAGGCTGGCACTCTTCACCTCGCCGTACTGGCTGAACAGATCGAGCAGGTCTTCCTGCTCGGCCTGAAAGGAGAGGTTGCCGATGTAGATGGTCATTTCCTGGTTGGACCGATGGACATGTGATCAGTGAAGCCGTGGTCCGAATTGGAAAGTCCTTGATGCTGAAGCCGGAAAGCTGAAGCCTGGGGGAGCGAGCCGTTCAGAGCCGAACGCTGAATCTGATGCATCTCCAAGTTACAGCTTGGCCTGTAGCTGCGTCACGGCAATCTGGAGGAAATCGGAAGATGCGCGGCTTCAGCCCCCGATCCCGTCATTGTCAGGAGACCCTGACGGAGTCGCCGGTGTCTGGACTCAGCCTTCGTTGCCTTGGATGGACTGCCGACGGTGAGCTGATGGCAGCTGATCAGTTTGAGCTGCTGCAGGAACTGATCACAAGCTCCCAGGCCGATGTGCAGATCGAGATGATTCACCTGATCGAGGCCACCGTGCTTCGTCAGCCCTGCGCAAGCCTCGACATCACACCGACGCCGAGCTTTTAGAGCTTGTAGCGCGCGGCTGCTTTCTGCTTGCAGGTGGCCTGGGCAGACTGGATCGAGCCTCCTGCGTTCACTTCATCGAGAAAGCATTTGCAGGTGTAGTCGCCCATTCCCGCCGGGGGGGTCTTACCGGCATGGGACATGGCGGCGTTAAAGCCAGCCAGGCACAAACGGGTGATCGTGTCGTTCTCTCCCGCTGCAACAGCGGGAGAGAACGGTGCGACAAACAGGCTTAGTGCCAGGCTGAGGACAGAGAAACGAGCGTTCATCAAAGTCAGGAGGCTTGGGTGATCTGCAGTTCTCGATTCAGCACCTTCAGGCGTCGGAGTGCATTGAAAACATCCTCGGGCATCCCCTGCGGAAGATCGACAAAACTATGGGATTCAAAAATCTGAATTCGGCCGATCATGCGGCCCTGAAGGCCTGACTCGTTGGCGATGGCTCCCACCAGATTCCCGGGCTTGACGCGGTCCCGGTGGCCAACCTCCACCCGGTAACGCGTCATGTTCTCTTCAGGCGGGCGGGCATCTCGCTCGGGGCGACGACGATCCCGTCCGCGGTCCCCCCCCCGCCGGTCATCGCGGCGGTCGTTACGCACAGGTGCCTGAAGCCAACTCTCATCACCACTCACCAGAAGCGGTTGATCGCCAACGGCCAGTTTCAACGCAGCTAGAGCCAGTTGATCTGCTGTGAGCTCCTGCTCCTGGCCCACACTTTGAATGAGTTCCTGCAAGAGGGAGGTCTCGTCATTGGCTTCGCAGGCGGCAGCCTGACTGAGACGATCCCTGAGTCGATCCAACCGGCTCTGATTGATCTCCGCGTTGCTCGGAATGTCCATCGGCTCGATGGACTGGTTCACAGCACGCTCAAGGTTGCCCACAAAACGTCGTTCGCGCGGCGTGACGAACAAAATCGCTTCCCCTGTTCGACCGGCGCGTCCGGTGCGGCCGATGCGGTGCACATAAGCCTCGCTGTCGAACGGCATGTCGTAGTTGATCACCAAACCGATGCGGTCCACATCCAATCCGCGTGCAGCAACGTCAGTCGCCACGAGAATGTTGACGGTCCCCTTGCGCAGCCGATCCACGGTGCGCTCTCTCTGGTTCTGCGGAACGTCTCCATTGAGGACGGCCACATCGTGTCCCGCTGCTTCAAGAGATTCGGCCACCGTGAGGGTGATCGCTTTGGTGCGGGCGAAAATGATCACGCCCTCACCGGTGACCGCCTCCAGAACCCGGTTGAGTGCTTCGATCTTGTGGGAGTTCTGCAGGGTGATTGAGCGCTGGCGGATGCGCTTCGCCTCCCGATCCTTGGTTTTGATTGTGATTTCAGCCGGTTCGCGCAGGTAACGCTTCGAAAGGCGGCGGATTTCGTTCGGCATCGTTGCCGAGAAGAGCACCACCTGCCGTTCCTCGGGGAGCTGGTCAAGGATCCACTCCACGTCGTCGATGAAGCCCATGCGCAGCATTTCATCGGCTTCATCAAGCACCAGGCTGCGAAGCCCGGTGGTGTCGAGGGTGCCTTGTCGCATGTGATCCATCACCCTCCCTGGGGTGCCCACCACCACATCGACCCCGCGTTTGAGGGCATGGATCTGGGAGCGGAAATCGGATCCCCCGTAAATCGCCAGCACGTTCAGGTGGGGATGACCGGCGGCATAAGCCTTGAATGAGTCAGCCACTTGCATGGCCAGTTCCCGGGTTGGGGCCAGCACCAGCACCCGAGGTTGGGTGCTGCGACCGTCCAGACGCTCAAGCAGGGGCAAGGCGAAAGCCGCTGTTTTGCCCGTGCCCGTCTGGGCTTGACCCACAAGGTCACGACCGAGCATCAGCTCGGGAAAGGCTGCTGACTGGATCGGTGAGGGTTCCTTGTAGCCCTTGGTTGCCAGGGTTTGCAACAGCGCTTCGCTGAAGCCAAATCCGGCAAAGCCAGACGCTTCCTCAGCGGACTCTTCATCGCTTCTCTCTGCAGGCTCGGCGTCGTTGCAGGGAGCGATCACGGTGGTGAACAGCTCCTCATTCGGCAGTGATTGAGGAGGATGCTCAGAAACAGTGAGATCCACGGCGCAAGGCACTGCGGCCTGCGGGGGTGTCTGGGTCATAGGAAAGGGCTCTCAGCCTGATTGATCCTTCAAATCAGGCTTGCAACGTCCCATCGGCAAATGCCGCGCAGTATTGCTTGCCGTCTGTTCAAAGGTGAATCTCTAATTTATCACCCGGCCAAAGTCATCTTCCAGGCGTTCGATATCACTTTCCTCGAGTGTGCTCCCGTGTTGAACTTCGATGATCAGGAGATCGCCCGGCCCGCCAATGGCGCGGTGTATCGAGCCGCAGGGAATGTGAAAGGTGCTTCCTGCCGTCGCGTCCACCGAGTGGCCATCACAGAGCAGCTGTCCCGATCCAGCCACCACGGTCCAGTTCTCGCTGCGATGGCGATGGCGCTGCAGGCTCAGTCTGCAGCCCTGGCGCACCAGCAGTCGCTTGAGTTTGTAGCCGGGGCCTGAGAGCAGATCTTCATACCAACCCCAGGGACGTTCCACCCGTGTTGACACGCTTTGAACCGTCGCCGCTTGCATCACAGCATGCCGTCAATGACGGCATGCGCCAGGCGGTACAGCATCAGCCGTTGGCGTGCACGGGTTATCGCTGTGTAGAGAAGGGATGAAGCATTCGACGCATCCTGCGGGGGCCACAGCACGACCACGTTGGTGACCTCACTTCCCTGCGCCTTGTGGATGGTGAGGGCCAGAGCTGGCTCCAGCTGGCGGATGCGCGCAGGATGAATCAGGCGGAATAGGTTGCCTGCATTGCCGTCGTTGCAGCGGAATAAAAACCGTCGCGACGCACCCTTGCCGATCGTGAGACCCAGGTCGCCATTGGCGAGTCCTAGATCCATCTGATTTTCACTGCACAGCACCGGCAGACCTTCAGGCCATCCCGCCGGATCATCCTCCTGGAGCAGCTCCCGATGCAGGGCATCAACACCCCAGGGGCCCCGGCGGCGAGGACAAAGAACAATGAGATCGTCGAGCCGACTGAGCAGTTCTGCGCTGATTATCGGGTTGGGTTGGCCCTCTGAGTCCGTGGACAGCTGGACCGTTGAGCGGGCGAGTTCCGCCAGACGGTTTCGCAAGAGTTGAATCACGGTGTCGGGGATCAGACGGTCATGGCAGATCTGGAGGGCGACATTTGCCTGTTGATCCAGCCCGTTGCATGCGTTCCAGAAGGCCTCTTCCCCCGCGTTGCGCAGCAGGCTCCCCAGCCGTGCCAGATCCCCTCTGTTGCGATAGATCCGGTGCAGGCTGATGGCAGCAGCACCGAAACGGTGCCTGCGTTCTGGGTGCTGGAGGTGTTGCCAAACCGCTCCAACGCCGATGGGCGGCAGTTGGTTGGCGTCTCCCACAAGCACCAGTTGTGCCTCTTGAGGCAGGGCTGCCAGCAGTGCCTGAGCCAGGTTGAGATCCACCATGGAGGCCTCATCAACCACGAGCAAATCAAGATTCAGGGGGTGCCGGCTGTTACGGCCGAAGCCCCCTGGGCGCGCTTCCAAGAGGCGGTGCAGGGTGGTGCAGGGCAGGCCCTTGGTTTGCGGGTCGCTCTGAAGGGCTTCCTCCAGGCGTCGGGCTGCCTTGCCGGTGGGTGCAGCCAGATGGATGCGCAAGGCCTCGCGTTCAGCCATGGCCTGGAGCAGCATCGCCTGCACGGTGCTGGTCTTCCCCGTCCCCGGGCCGCCGCTCACCATCACCAGGCGATGGCGTGTGATGGCTTGGACGGCGGCCCGTTGCTCCGCATTGAGCGTCCCAAGATCTGGAGGATTCATGGTGTCGGCTCGGCTGCCGCTGGGCAGGGCGTGACTGCGTTCGATCAGTTCCAGCTCCAGGCACTGCATGGCTTGATGCCATCGCCTCCAGTGCAATTGATCGCCATCGAGAACCATCACCTGGGGCGGATCAGTCAGCCACCCGCTGCGCTCGAGGAGCTCGCGCTGGCTGTCCTCGATGCTCAAACTGGTTTCTCCCGCGCTGAGAGCTGCTGTGAGTGCCTGAACGAGCTCTTCGAGCCCCTGTTGATCCTTTGGTGAGAGGTCGGTCTCAGGTGGACGGCGGCGGCGGAGCATGGCCATGACTCCATTGGCGAGTCGTTGGCTGAGTTGTGCGCTTTCGCTGCGGTTCATGGCTGGATTCCTTGGAGCAGCTGGTTCAGGCTTTCAATCCGCTGCAACGGTGCAGGTTCAATGATCACGCCACTCCCCCCCCGCTCGCTGACACCGCGAAGAAAGACGTAGGCATAGCCACCGAGATGGCGATCCGGGGAGTAGTCGACCAGGCGCCACTGCAGGAAGCGATGCAGGGCCACCAGGTAAAGGTGGGCCTGAAGTGGGTAGTGGTGCTGGAACATCTGCTCCTCCATCGCGGATTGGGTGTAGTGCCGTGGGCCGCAATGCAGGGGCTGTCCTCCGCCGTCCCGCTCGCCGATCCAGTTGCTCTTCCAATCGGCGACCCACCAGCGGGCGGTGGTGAGGTCATCCCCATCGGTGAACACCAGATCGATCGAGCCTGTGAGGAAGCCCCGGCTGTGAATGTGCAGGGCCTCCAGCTGAGCGGCATAGTCCGCACCGAACCGCCGGTGGGGGTCGCTGCGGAAGGCACTGGCGAGAGCCGATGCCCGCACAGCTCTGCCCGTATGGGCCACTGGAAGATCGAAGCTGAGTTCATGCAGGCGCCGACCGTTGTGGAGATCAGCCAGGCGCAGACTGCTGAGGGGGCCGCCAAGGGGTGAGTGGAGCACCGTGTTGATGGCCTTGAGAACGTCATCTTTCAATGTGAGATCCAGGCCGGAACGACTCAGCTCGCGCTCGACGAGCTCATGGTTGCTGGGTTGCTCGATCGGCTGATCGAAGGGAATCTGCTCCAGGATCCGGTGCAAGCAATCGCCTGCTGACGCTCCACGCGGAAACGTACCGAGAAAGCCAGTGCGCGGCAGTGGCTCTCCGCATGACCCCTCGTCTGGTGCGCGAGTGGATGGTGCGTCGGTTCCGGCATCCACATCCCGGCCTTCCTCAAGTTCGAGGGGGTTGTTGCGATTGCTTTGGTGTGGGCTGGAGGCACTGGCAATCCATGCCGAGTAGCTGCTGCGTCCCCAGGAGCGATCCATGGCTTCCTTCGGTACCGGACCGCACTGAAGCGACTGTGGTTTTCTCGATGGGCTCCAACGCAGGTTTGGAGGGATGGAACGGGGGTGATGCACGCTGATTCGTGGATCGTCATCGCCTACGAGTGCATCCAGCCAGGAATCCAGAGGATTGCCGCTGGGGTTGGCTTCACCGGCACTAAAGAGCACCAAATGTCGTTCAGCGCGGGTGACCGCCACGTAGGCCAGGCGTTCGGCCTCCGCCCTGCAGTCCAGGTCATCGGCGCAGGCGGCTGCTTGGCCGCTTCCCCAGTGCGGATTCAGGGCCACCCTCCAGCTTCCTGAGCGATCACCTGCGGGAAGACGCCACAGGGGCCCTTTGCCAGGAGATGGCGCCTCCCAGAGGTAAGGACAGATCACCACGGGATATTGCAGACCCTTGCTGCGGTGCACCGTGACCACGGCCACTGCGCTGGCCGCCAAATCGCTGTACGGCTGACGCTGCTCCGGCACGTTATCCGGAGGATGCAGGCGTTGCCGGCGCAGCCAGTCGGCTCCACCTGCAGCATTGAGCCCCTGTCGGTGCATGGAGTCCTGCACCAGGCGTGCGCACTGCTGCAGATCTCCCAGGAGACGTCCGCGGGTCGACAGGTCTGCCAGGGTTTCCCCTTCCAGCAGCTGGGCCAGGCAGCCCATCAGTCCGAGCCGAGGCAAGGCATCGGCGAGGGCCTGGAGCTTGGCGGCGAACAGGTCGAGTTGCCCGTTTCGATCGCAGGCTTCCAGGGTGTCGGCAGGCCATTGCATCAGGGCTCCTGCCGCCAGTCGACGCAGTCGCTCATTGTCCGCCGGGCGGGCCAGACCATCGAGAAACCATTGCAATTCACTGGCTCCACGGCTGCTGAGCACATCCCCGGGGCTGATCAGGCGGCTGGGCAGCCCCACCCTTGAGAGCTGGTCGCGGATTGCTTCAGCTTGCCGGTGGCGACTGACAAGAATGCACAGGTCTGCAGGGGTAAGGGAGGTGTCGTTGCCCAGGATCTGCAGCAGCAGATCCGCAGCGTCGAAGGGGATGCTCGCCTCCAGATCGGTCCGGCTCCTGCTGCCGCCGGCATCATCGGGATTGAACGCGAGGACCTGCAACGGTGCCTCGTCTGCGGGCAGCGTCAGAGGGGTGCAGCTGGCCTTCGCCGATACCGCTGGAACGGTCAGTTCGGAGTGCTTGAGTCCTGGAGACATCAAGCGATTCATGGCCTCCATCAGTGGAGGTGTGGTGCGCCGGTTGTCGAGCAGATCGTCGATGCGATCGACCTGATCGCGTGCGCTCTTGTAGGTGTTGAGATCGCCACCACGAAAGCGATAGATCGCCTGTTTGGGGTCGCCCACCATCAGCAGGAGATGGTCGCTGGAGGCAAAGGACTGGTGCAGGAGTTTCCACTGCAGCGGATCGGTGTCTTGAAATTCGTCGATCAATGCAACCTTGTAGCGGGTCCGCAGGGCTGTGATCCACGCTTGCGACCTGGATGGATCCGTGGGGTTCAGGGCATCCAGCAGGCCGGAGAAACCCACCACTCCGCGACGTTGGCGTCGTTGATCGATCTCGTGCAGACCGCGCTTGAGCAGATAGCGCCAGGTCTGCTCCCCTGGACCATCCCAGAGCGCAGCGATGGCTTGCATCAGCTCAGGTCGAGGCAGGCTTGGGGTGGTTTCGCCGCATTTGCGGGCTGTTTTGGAGAAGACGCCTGGGTGGAAAAAAGTGCCAAGAATGGCCTGATTGCGCACGTCTGCGTAACGAATGAGTAACGATTGCGTGTCGCCAGTGCTGTCGAGCCAGCTGCTCAGCAGGGCGGCGCGATTCTTTGTGGGTTTGCGGCTGTAAGGCTTCGTGTCCTTGCAGCCGAGGCTGTGCCATTCCTGGGCGCAATCACGAAGGCACTGCTCCAGTTCAGCGCTTTCGCTGCTCCACAGCTCGCAGAAGTGCAGCCATCGCTGCTTGAGCCAGAGGGGAAAGACATCCCGCAGAGCGTCCTCAGGATTAATGGCCTCGGCGTCTTCGGCGATGCACACACCGCAATCGCCATCAAGACGCAGGAGCTCAGCCGTCAGGGTTTCCTCCCGCAGTCCTGTCTGCAGGAGCCCGGCGACATCCCCGGGGTCAAGCGTGAGAACCTGTTCTCGCCAAAGGTCATGGGCCACCTCCTCCACCAGGGTCTGAGGGTCATCGTCGAGTGAGAGATCCAGGCTCCTGCCACTCTCCAGGGCCTGACGTCGCAGGGTGCGTCGGCAAAAGCCATGAATGGTGGTGATGTCGGCTCGCTCAAGCGCTTCGAGAGCTTCAAGAAGCAGGCTGGCCTTGTTTCTACGCCCTGCTCGATCGCGGCCGTGCTCCTCCAGCCACTCCTGGAGAACCGCATCGCTTGCCGTTGTTCCGCCATCGTCTCCCTGTTCAAGACGCAGGAGTCCTTGAAGTGCTCCGTCGAGTCGCTTGCCGATGCGGTCGCGCAGTTCATCGGCCGCTGCTTCTGTGAACGTCACCACAAGGAGTGCATCGAGTTTGAGCTCTCTTTCCACCACAAGCCGCATTGCTAAATGGGCCAAGGCAAAGGTTTTGCCGGTGCCTGCGCTGGCCTCCAGCAATCTCAGCCCCGGGGTGAGCGGGTAGCGGTTCGGCTCAAACCGGATGGTGCGTGCTTCCTCTTGGCCTGTCATTGGCTTCTGGCCTCGAGAAGCGGGGCATACAGGCTGTCGAATGCGCTGTCGAATCCTGGGCTGTTCAGGAGATGTTCCGCATCACAACCCTCACCGAAACAGGCCTGGAGATCACTTCGCTCCCGTTCTGCCCAACGCTTGACCCCGCCATGCCAGCAGGTGCTGAAGGCGCGGTCGGCTACATCCTTGCCTTTGGCCAGGGTGACAGCCCTGGCCAGTCCGCTTTCCGGGGGGATCGGCCAGCAGATCCGGAGCCCCTCATCAGCCAGTGCAAACAGGTCGCTGAGCAATCCATCAGCCAGCTGCGGCTCCATTGGCATCCAGCGCATGGCGATGGAGAACGTCTCGGCTTTGCTGCTGCTGTCACCGCGGCAGACCACCACGGTCGGAGAGCCTCTGCCCTGCCGCTGGTTCAGCAGATGCTTGAACCAGCCCTCGAGCACGGTGCGGGCCTGAAGCTTGGAGGCGCTGATCATCACAGCGGTCTCCCCCGCCTTTGGCAGTGGTGGAATCGCGAGCCCCTCCCATCGCGGAGGTTGCTGCAGGGGGCCGATGCTGAACAGGGCGGTCTGCAGGTTTTGCCAGCGCTGTTCCAGGCGGCTGTCGTCCAGCGCCCCCCCAGCCCCAGGCGGCAGCAGCCCCCGGCCGCAGCTCCATCGCATCCAGTCTCCAGATTTGGAGATGTCCCACCGGGCTTCAGGGTCTCTCGTGAGCCCATCGAGCTCATCACGCAGGCGCTCGGTGATCACGGCGCGGAGTGCTCGTTCCGGTAGGGCCAGCGGTGATCGATCTTCAACGGCATCACACCATTCCCCAGCTTCGATGCCCCGCTGCCGGAGCCAGGCCCGTTGGGGAGCCTGCAGCCAGCGTTCCAGCTGTTCCACTTGGTCGCTGTTCAGCGTGTTGGCGTGCGCTGCCGCGGGCTTCGCTTTCAGGGTCCAGTGAATGGGCAGGGCGAGGCCGAGGGGGGCACGACCTGGAGCCGGGCGTTGCGGATCATCGAGGCACTGCCTGGCCTGAAGCAGGCGACGATCACAGCTCAACGCATCCGTTTTGGCAGGGATGAAGTTGGCTGCGTCCAGTGGGTTGGCCGGTGGTTCGATCAGCACCTGGGCCATCGCCTCCTCGCTGAGCTCCTGTCGCAGCAGGCTGAGCCACTGCTGCACGGGCGGACAGGGTGGCAGCGTGTCTCCGCGTCGTTCATCACGGCTGCTCCAGCTGATCAACAGGTGCTGACGGGAGGAGAGCAGCGCCTCGAGCAGCACGTAGCGATCCTGATCCGTACTGCTTGGATCCCCAAGCCTCCGCTGCCGCTCCAGCAGATGAAATCCCGGGCGTTCCTGTGTACGAGGAAAGGAGGCGGCATCCAGCCCCATGAGCACGATGACCCGATGGGGAATGGCACGCATTGGTTCGAGGGCGCTCACGGTCATGGCACCGCTGCGGTGCCCGAAGCGGCCACTGTCGGCCGAAAGTGCTTCCTCGAGAACCGCGATCACCACTGTGGTTTCCAGGTTGAGTTCGCAGTGGCCTGCCTGCAGCACCCAGCTGTCCAGGCATTGCTGGATGGCTTGCAGTTCCCAGTCCCAGGTACCACCGTCGCCGAAGAGATCGGAGAGCAGCCGCCGCAACCGTTCCACCCACTCAGAGCAGCTTCCGCTTTGGCGCAACTGAGAGATCGATCGTGCGACCTGATCCAGGAGCGGCCACCAGCGCTCGAGCTGCTGAAGGCTCAGATCCGGCAAAGCGGGAGCACAGGTGCCGAGTGCCAGGCCAGGCTCATCGGGGAGGATCAGGCCGATGAGCCAGCGATCCAGGCACCAGCGCAGGCTGTGGGTGTCATCGCCATGGCGTTCCTCACGATCGAGCCCCCAACGGAAGCCGCTGCGTTGCAAGGCAGCGGTGATGTCCATCGCCTCCTGTGCTTCGAGACCCTGAAGACTGAGAAACGCCGGATTGGTCATCAGTGCTTCCAGTCCGGTGGCGGTGAGACGCTCCGCACTGAGCTGAAGCAGGGTCATGAAGGCCTGCTGCAATCCAGGGCTGTTCTGCTGACTGCGGTCGGTGAGGCGCCAGGGCAGATCCACTCCGGTGGCGTCCTGGTCAGAGAGCACGGAGGCCAGCAGCGGTGCATAACGCTCAACATCAGGCGTCATCACGAGGATGTCCCGTGGTTGAAGTGTGGGATCGTCGGCCATCCAGTGAAGAATGTGATCCCGAACCAGCTGCACTTCCCGCCAAGGACCTGCACAGCCCATGAACAGCAAGGAGCGATCGGAGCTCTTGCGCTGCAATCGAATGTGTTCGGTGCTTGCGAGCTGCTGTTGCAGCTGCTCCAGCAAGGACCCCTGCCGGCCTTCGGAGGCTGCCATCGCCACCGGGTCGGCAAACAGATCAGCCTGATCCGTGCTGCTGAGCAGACAGTCGCCACTGCCCTCCAGCAGCAGCTGGAATTCCCCTCCCATGCGGCCGAGGATGGCTTCCAGTTTCGGGGCCTCGATCAGCCAGGTTCCATCTGGGGATGCGGTCCAGTTCTCCCCCAGTTGGCGCCGTCTTCGCGCTGATCGCTCCCACAGATCCGGACAGGGCGTGAGCAAATAAAGCTCCACCTGCATCACCCCGGCAAGCGCCTGAAGCAGATCAATCTGCACTGGGGCGAGATTGCTGAGACCGAACAGCCTCAGACCCTTCGGCAGCGGTGTGGCTGGCGCTTGCCCCAAGCGGAGTTGATCAATGGCCCGTTGAACCTGTAAGCCGAAGGGATCGCTTGGAAGCCGGTCAGCGAGCGCACGCACGAGAAGCGGCTGCCAGCGCAGAACGTCCGGGAGGTTTCCCCCGTCATCGCCGGCCATCCAGCCGGCGATTTCCTGAGGTCGGTAAAGCGCGTAATCATCCACCGCATCCGCCAGTTGGCGTGCGAGCAACCACTGCTCCCGCGACAGAACCTCGGATGCAGTGCGGTGACTGTCCCACCACTGCCTGAGCTGTTCAGCCTCCTCGCGTTGCATCAGTTGCGGAAGCACAGCGAGCACCGTCCAGACCAACCGTTCGGCTCGCCAGGGATCATCAACTGGGGGCTCCGTGCTCAGCACGGCTTGCACCAGTTGGCGGAGGCGGCTCCCGGGAAAAGGGAAGCGCACGAGGGCGCTGATTCCGTTGAAGCTGGCCAGTCGTTCGCCAAGCCAACGGCTCGTAGGCCAGGTGTTGACCACAACCTCCACCTGTTCGAAAGGTGCGGGAGGGTTCAGATTGAGATCCTGGGCGAGGAGCTGAGCCAGAAGCTCTGCTCTGTTGCTGCGATAAATCCTTAGCAAGGCAGCCCTGTGGCCAGTTCCCTTTGGTGAGAGGGACTTTCAGAGATGGCCCTCGGTCCATGCACCTGAACCACCGCATCGGTTTCAGGGCAAAAGGCCGTCAGCAAGCCGCCGTAGACGGCGCCGGTGTCGATCATCACGATGTGGCCTTGGCACTCAACAGCTGGTCGCGGGGTATGACCGACAATGACCCTGCCGTAGCGACCGTTGTAGTGATCCCAGAAGGGTTCACGGATGTGCAGGTCGGGGCGACCGGAGTCGTCAAATCCGGCGTGGGGGCGACCCATCCCTCGCCCTGGAACACCTCAGGAAGCTGCCGCAAACGCTGCAGCCACTGACGCGAGAGACCGTCTCCGAGTTGGCGATAGGTGTCGATCGTCAAGAGTTCGCCATGGCCGCTGGCGGGGGATTGCTCAAGTCCCTGGATCAAGGTCTGCTCGTGGTTGCCGCGCAACCATGTGGCCCGTCCTGCGCAAACCAGTTCCCAAACCAGATTCATGCAGTCGGCAATGGCTGGACCTCGATTGATCACATCACCGCAGAAAACCAAGTGGTCGTTGAGCGGTAGAACCGACAGCAACCTGACCAGGGTTTCGTGGCATCCGTGTACATCACCGATGACCCAGTGTTGTCCCTGAACGGCTGCCATCGTCATGAACAATCTCCAAAGATTCTGCCCGTTGCGGCTGCTCCTGTCAGCGAAGCTGGTTACGGTGAGCGGCTTTCGTAACCGTTATGGATCCTCGTGCACTGCCTGTGGCCCGTCGGGTCGCCCTGTTGGTTCAGGCTCTTGATGGAGCGAAAAAAACAAACGAGGCCCTGGCCCGCTGCAGCGACGGTGAGGAAATGCTCGATGTTCTCTTGGGGGCGTCCCAGAAGCTTGGGCTGGGCCTGACGCGTGAGCAGTTGAGCAACACCCCACCCATTCGCGACTGGGTTTGGTGGAAAAACAAGGAGGCGCCGATCACGATTGGGCGTTGAACGACGGGTTGTGTGTTTATGTTTAAATTGGGTGAAATCGTATGGAGATCAATTTTGCCGCGAATCATCTCCGTACTTTTTGCTGGGCTTTGGAGTTTGGCCCCCTTAGGTTTAACTATCGGTGCTTCGCCCTCGCAGGCATCTTCACCTCAGGATGAGGGTTATGAATATATTGTGGATGCAGAAGATGGAACTTTGTATTTTGCGAAAGTTGAAACAAAAATCGCTGGAACAGTTGTTATCAAAATGCGAGTAATTAATGATCCAGATACTGAAGATAAGGATTATACTATGATAAAAGCCTTCAAGTGTCGAGAACGGCTTGTGAAAGGTGATGGTCAGTGGAATCCTGTTAAAAAAAGTTCTGTGGGTGCATACATGCTCGACTTTGGCTGCTAAAGATTCTATCTGGATAAATGCTTTAAATTGATTGTTTGACGCACTGTTGTCTTGTCTGGTTTGGTTCGGTTGGTTTTTAAGTTTCTCGGGTGAATCGAGTCTTTTCTTGGCGTGATTAGGGAGTGGTGGACTTTACTACGCGGCTTGCTTCTGGACAACAGTTTTCTGCTTTGTCAACTCTCTCCACCAACGAATAAAACCCCGCCGATTAAACGGGGCGACGCTTTAAGCCAAACCTCAACACCCTCCCCTGTGATTACCACCACCAGCAATGGCGGTGAGAGCAACAGCATCCAGCTCGATGTCATCAAATTCGTCGTCCTCATCCACGGCATTGAGGAAGCCCTGGACCTCATCAACGCTGATGGTCATGCCTTGTTCAGCGGCAATCTCGACCATGCGCTGAAACGACGCCTGCGGGTCCTTGGTCATCAGGCTGAACAGCTCGGACTGGGTTTCAGCTGGCACCTGTGCCCGTAAGGCACGAAACTCCTTAAGGGTCGGCATGGCGACGATCGCTAGTGCCCAAGGTTAATGGTGTTCTAGGTATCGGTCAGCCCTTCATTTGACGGTGGCAGTGCTTGAAGGTGTCAGGGTCATTGGCTTGCAGTGAAGCAACCAGTTCAGCCAGTAGGAACAGTGCGATGCGGGTGTCTTGAGGCATCGGTCAGAAACTAGAAGAGGGTTATTCCATATCTCTGATTGAGAGGGTCAAACGTGACTCGCCAGGTACCAACTGCCTTTTATTCACCGACCGCGAATCTGAAGCAGTAGTCCGTGACGCCATTAATTCTGGCGCTGCTGGTGTTTGCTTCTACAGCGCCATCGGCCTGGGCGAAGAAGGTGACTTGTTCCAATCGCTCATGGCGATGAAACGGGGCGGCGTCTATTACCCGCCCGCCATCCGTGAAACGGCTGCATTTCCGATCAAGCAGTTACCCGACCTGAGTGCCCGTGAGCTTGATGTCTTGAAGCAGCTCTGCCTTGGGCTCTCTAATAAAGCCATTGCAGAGGAGCTGGTCCTTTCAACAGAGACTATCAAGAGTTACGTCTCCCAAATCATTGGAAAGATGGGTGCAACGGACAGGCTTAGCTGTGTCGTAATGGCGATACGGTCTGGTTTCTAGGTTTGAGCTAGGGCCCCGTAGGTGCCTGTGCTCAGGATTTCTTCGTTGCTAGTATGAATATCTGTGCGCTCAAAACGCCTGTGAATACGACTAAACCTTCCTTCACAAGAACCCATCCAATACCACGCAGGACCACTGCCATTGCTGCAGCATTGTCTGTGCTTGCTCTTGGGTCGCCGTTGATTACCGCTTGTTCTAACCCTTTGGCGGTCAATTCGTTTAATAGTGGATTGGATAAATATAACCAAGGTGATTATCAAGGAGCAATTGCTGATTACAATAAGGCAATAGAGATTAATCCTCAGTATGCCGGTGCTTACATTAATCGTGGCAATTCTAAGTACAGATCAGGGGATCTTCAAGGCGCAATTGCTGATTTCAATAAGGCAATAGAGATTGATCCACGGGAAGACAAAGCTTACAATAATCGTGGCAATTCTAAGCTCAAACTTGGGGATGTTCAAGGCGCAATTGCTGATTACAATAAGGCAATAGAGATTAATCCTCAGGATGCCAATGCTTACAACAATCGTGGTTCTACCAAGGATGATTCAGAAGATTATCAAGGAGCGATTGCTGATTACAATAAGGCAATAGAGGTTAATCCGCAGTATGTCTCTGCTTATAACAATCGTGGCAATTCTAAGCGCAAACTTGGGGATGTTCAAGGCGCAAGTGCTGATTACAATAAGGCAATAGAGATCGATCCTAAGTATGCCACTGCATACTCTAATCGTAGTCTGTCCAAGTATGCACTTGGAGATAAAAAAGGTGCCTGTGATGATGCGAGAAAAGCAGCAGATCTTGGTGATGAACGCTCTGCTGAACGAGTTAAAGAATGTTTGGCAATGGGTTTTTGATCACATGAAAAAGATCACTGAAGATAAACGATACACCCTGCTTGTAATCATCTCGGATAACGATTACACGGACAGTATTCTTGGTGACGCGGATGCTGAAGCCAAGTGGGAGCCTGTCGTTGACAAAGCAACAGATACAAAGCTTTGGAGATTTACTGCCGGCAAAGCTTTGCTTGATGGCAACGGTGAGCGTCTAACAACAGAACAGCTGGCTCAAGCGTTTGGACTTGACCATGAAATTCTTACCACCCATCACCAAGGCAAAGGGAGAGGCGGCAACCATTAAAAGGCCGATTAGTTGGCAAACATTACCGCTGTGAGAAGTTGCGTTACGTGCCTTTGCGAATTGGTAGTTAACTTCATCCTCAAAAGAGCTATTAGCGGAGATGTTGGATGGTCTATCCATCTACTCATGGATTGGATCTAAAGGTTTGAGCAGCAGGTCGTACGCCTTCTTAAAGAGATTCATAGTGAGTGCCTTTCGGCTGTAGTGGCTGGTGTCTCTCACTTTAAAAACACTATTGCATTTTGCACGGTTACCCCCTCCCCGTTTAGGTAGATTTTGGTGAGATTGCTCTGAGTGCAATCCCCCAGTTGAGCTAAAGGCTCACCCCAAGGTGCCAACCGACCAGCCTGTCCGCTTCTTCTGTTGTGAGGATTGGGTTCAGTCCGTCGAGCATCAGCTCAATCACTGCTGGCTCACCAAGCTCATGGACGCCTTCAGCAAGCCAGCCCTTGAAGCCATCGGGGTCGTTGGCACGTAGCGACAGGAGCAGTTCCTGCAGCAGCGCAAGGGTCATCTGGGTGTCGAGTATCCTTGGTGAGAAGCGACTGCTTAGAGCATTCCCCCGTTCAGGTAGTCACAGTCTCGGATCTATCCCCCAAAAAAATTGAGGTCATAAAAAACTCCTTTCATTAGGTTTTACACTTCACGCATCGAACCGGTGCAACGTCACAGGAAACAATGCAACATATTATCAATGTTCTTTATTTCACGTTTATTTTCTATATCGTTCTCGAACTGTTTCTTAGATTGAATGCCTACTGTGAACGAGTTGGAAGGAAAAGACTAGAAGCAGAGGGTAAGCGTCATAAAGGTCTTTGCAGAGAGGCCAAAGGTCTGATGGTTTGCTATTCGTTACTGATTAGTCTTTACTTTTATGTTACTTACTTCTACCAATTGGGAATCATAGTTATTCCCAGAAGATTCTGACTTACCCCTAACAATAAAATGCATTTCAAGCAATCCATAGCTCCTGAAGCAGAGCCAGCTTCATCTGGGTGTCGAGGGTCATGGTTCAGATGTGTCTGCCTGCAGTGTTCCCCGCTCTGCTCAAGCAACAAAAACCCCGCCATTGCTGACAGGGGCTAATTGTGAATCAAGCCAGGTTGAGTTGCTCTGCTGTGCAGGGGGAAGTACCGCTGTTGATTGTGCCGTCAGGGCAGGTTGTGTTGCCCCAAATTGTGCTAGTCAGGTACGACCCCAACGCTGTGCTCAGCAGGTTTGCGCAAATCAGGTTCGCGCCTTCACAATTAGGCAAACATTGTGGAAGTGATTCATCAATGAATTGTGACGACCAGATAGCCGTTTATTGCTAAGGCGGGTCAGCTCAAGATTCAATTAAATTCATTAAGAAAGAGCCTTGATTGCAAACCAAAACGTACATATTGCATACGCTAAATTTGCAAGTTTGCTTCCGTATCTGGGATTTTTAACTTCTTTCAACTCAAGAAGGTGTAAAACTGCCGCTTGGAGCATATAGATTCCGACGAGTAGCACCAATGCCCCAAGGGTTTCTGTATCCCATCCTTGGAAAATGCCAACGATGGCTACAACACCCCATGCGAGATTTGCAAAACCAACTTCAAGCTGAAAGTCGTTTCGTTGTCCATAGTCCCAGCCCATTCGCACCGCATCGCTTCTGTGAAAGACGGCATGCCGAATAAAGGACAAAAGTCCTACGCCTCCGATAGCCCACCCTGATATCCATTGAGTTGCAGTTTCGACATCTCCAGAACCAATGGAGTTGAAAGCATTCCAGAAGCCAATGCCACCGATAATCCATGTGAGCTGCAATAACACTTTGGATACTTTTGGATTGTTTGTTAAAGGCATTGTCGGGACAATCTATTGCTTTATGGTGGCATAAGCATCTTCAAATAGCAATCTTAATTTCTCCCCTAGTGCCATTCAGGGCAAGAAGGCGTAATCCTTAGCGAGCGGAACAACAAAAGCCCCGCTATTGCTGACGTGGCGACGGTATAAGCAAAACCTCAGCAAGGTCCCCCTTCGCCTCTTGCGCCACCAGCAATGGCAGACAGGGCAACAGCATCTAGCTCGATGTCGTCAAATTCTTCGTCGTCTCCATTGCTCTCAGGAAGCCTCTGACCTCCTCGTTGGACACCGATATCCCCTAATCGGCAGCGATCTCCACCATGCGGCGAATGGAGGCATCGGGGTCTGAGGTCATCAGCTGGAACAGCTCCCCTTGAACCTCAATGGGTACACCATCACGCGATGCCTTGAACTCTTCCAGCTTACGGGGTCAATCTCACAGTCAGCTGGCTTGCACTGGCTGTCATACGAGCAGGCATTCGCGTTCTTCAGCGGTGAGGGGAGTCGGCTGATCCAGCAGCTCTGGCTTTCTGCCGATCACCAGCGTGCACATCGGCCTCTAAGAGCGGTCTGAGTGCGCTCTGGGCATCACTATGGAATCTCGATGGTTGCTGTGGTGGGTCGCCAGTTGCGTCTTTATTTCATCGTTCATGCCATCCTTGTTTTCGTTTGGTTGGGCAGTGGGCCTGGATCCTTCTGGCCGATTTGTTCGATCGCCTTTTGAGGCATTTCTTTGCTGATCCAGGGATGGAGTGTCAGCCACCCTGGTCGAGCGCTCCTGAAGGATGCCAAGGCAAGATCAGCGAATTGAAAGACGCTTTTCTTGAGGATTCAAACATGAAACACCCGTTTTAAATGGGTGATGGGATTGGTTTGGTCACCCCCGCGCAAAATCCAGCGTTCCGTACTGCCGCTTCTTAGTAAGGCTCGGAAGTCTTCAGCCTCAATCAGAATGCCTAACTCAACCGATAGCCGAACAATTTGCTCTGGAGTGTTAGCGATATAAAAATTTCTCTGCACCTCCGGGTCGTCTTCAACCTGTAGGCAGAGGTGATCCAGTGCGTCCAGTAGGGGTTGTGGGGTCCTATCCGTCTTGCCCTCCCGAGGCAAGTTCCAACAGTACTCAGGCAGCAGACCCCCTCGACCCATTCAGGCCTTTCGGTAATACGTGGGTCACCAGATCAGCGTTGACCCAACGGACAACACCCGTGTCCACATCAGCGATCTGGAACAGCGTAAAGATGGCTGGATCCCTCGCTCCTCCGTTGCAGTGGAGCACAAGTCCCATCCACCAGTCTTTGTCCTGCGTTTCTCCCACCAGGGAATCGTGTCGCACGATCACGGTCATGCCTGGCTTTAAGCCAAGGAAGATTGGACGGTGCTCAGGATCCAGCGGCTTTGGGAGCGGGGAGTGCTCTTCGGACATTGCACAAGCACAGGTGTACTAACGCTAGCCGGGAGGCGCTTTTGTTGCTCAACTTGCCGGCGGACCCGGTGGTGATGGCGATCGATCAGTCCAAAAGGGCTACGGATTGTCGATATCGAGACTTTCAAGGCCAATCAAGTTGCGTGGGTTGAAGAAGAGGGGCATGCAATTCAATCAACTCAGACTCGTTCAATCACAGCGCCGAGACTTCGATGATCTGAGGGATATGGTTGCGTCGTTCGCAGAAATTTATTGGTCTTGTTGTTGAATTTTGGCTGGCTGTTCCTTTGGTACTGAGTCGAGCAACACCACATCGAGTTCACCAATCCAGGCCACGATTGCGATCAGTCCAATGATTGATCCCAAAGCCAGTACCAGTCGGTTCACGGTCATGGCTTGGTTTCACTGTGAAAAAGAACGGAGAGGGTGGGATTCGAACCCACGGATGCTTTCACATCGCTGGTTTTCAAGACCAGAGCCATCAACCACTCGACCACCTCTCCCAACGCAACCCTCAAAAAGGGTTGAAAAGACATCTTAAAGGAGTCCCTTTGCAGGGACTCCTCCAGCGTGGTCAGGAGTTTGGCTTGGCCAGAGGAAGCAGACACTTGTCGGAATCGCAGCCAGCAGGGCCCGCCTCGCTGATCTCACCCATGTCGTAACGCTGCAGGGCTTCGAAGAAGTCCGAGCTCACGCGGCGCTGGATCACCTCATTCTGCATGCGCTCATAGGTGTCGGCATCAATGGGCTCGAAGGGGAGCCGGGGGAACGTTGCATTGGCGTCGAAACGGGCCAGCAGGGCCGCTGAGATGTAGCCGTCGCCGTTTTCGATGGTCTTGTGAAGAGCATCGGTGAGGGTTTCGATCTCGTGCTCGCGGAACTCGATGGTGGCTGAGGTGTTGTGCGCGGTGTAGTGGGTCTGCACCTGCATGTAGAAATCGAACTGCGCCATGGCCGAGAACGCGTTGATGTCCACAGCATCGGCACCGGGAAGATTGGCCCAGCTCACTTCTGTTGGGATTTCCACCAACCATTCGGTGCAGCGGGGATCGAAGGGATCATCCAGCAGGCGGCCCTGATCATCTTTGTCAGACTGAGAGGGCACCACGGTGTAGCCGTAGTCCATGCAAGCCATGGCCACGGGGTCGTTCTTGCGGAAGGTGATCCGGCGGGTGAAGCGCTGGGCTTTGGGGGGGTGCCAGCCGGGTGCTGCACCGGTGAGCAGGCTCTTGGTGCCTGCGGGTTGCACGGTGGTGCAGCGGTTGGGGCGACGCAGGCCATGGCGGTCGCAGTACTCCCAAACGGCCTCATTTACCGTGGCTTTCCAGCGGGAGAGGAACTCGGCTTCCCGCTGCTTGAACGCGAGGCCTTCGTCGGTGTCGGGACGACCGGCTTCCCACCACTGCAGCCAGGGGGTGCCGAAGGCATGCACGAAGAAATCGAACAGGCCGGTGAAGCTCACGCCCACAATTGGATCCCAGGCACGGCTCTGGCGGTAGCGCTCCACTTCGAACTGATGGTTCAGGAGGCAGGCCACTGACAGCGCAGCGGCTCTGAAAGCATCGCGCTGGCCCTCGTCATCGCTTGGGTCGATCTGATTGAGGTGGATCTCCGCCAGGTTGCAGTGAAAATCGGCACCGAGAATTTCGCCGCAGGGGTTGAGGCCGTAACGGCCAAGGCGATGCTCCAGTTCGGCCGCATCCATGGGCCCGTGGTGAAGATCGAGCCAGCGGCTGGCCTCGTCCCGGCCTTGATCGCAGTAAATCTCGATGAACTCCCGGCGCAGTTCCGGTGTGTTGAGGAGATCGGCGTTTGAGCGTGCGATCGCCTCAGGTGCGAACTGAATGGCACCCTCGCCACTGTGGAATTGGCGAGTCACAGCCTCCAGCAGTACCTCACGGGTGGGACGCGTGTGGTACACGCGGGTGTGATTGGCCATGCGCAAGGCGTCCCGTTCCGGATCGATGCGCCAGTTGCCGTCCCCATCCTGTTGCCAGAGATTGTCCTTGGCACCGGCTGCGCTGGAGTCGTTAGAGGCGAACTGACGCATGCCAGCGCTGCGACGGATGTTGCCGGCAACGATGGTGACGGCGGCTTCATCGATGAGCAAGCAGCACTCAACGGAGGTGAGTTTGCGGCCGACCGCTTTGCCGAGAAGCCGGGCAACCCTCCCATACAGGTCCTTGAGCTTCACCGGATTGGCCATTCCGCCAAAACCTTTGAGGGTTTCGCCGACTGGACGCACATCAGACAGATCCACATCAACCTTGACGGTTCTTCCTGCAAACCGTTGATCACTGCTGAGTTCAAGCAGTAGTTGGTAGCTGTCGACCCAGCCGCGACGGGTGTCGCCGACCTTGATAGAGACAAGGTCTTCGTTGATGGTGTGGCTGGTGTACTCCTGGCGCTGACCCGCCGGGGTGACGCCGATGTCGGAAACGTTGAGGATTTCGATCGGGTTGCTGACCACCGGCAATCGGTCGATCAGATGGGGCTCGATGATGGCGCCAGTGCCACAGCCCATCATGGCCAGGTCCATCATCAGGCCGAAGGCTTCCCAGTCCACGAGATTGGTGGATGTGCAGTTGTAGGCGCCCGAGAAGTTTTCTTGTTGTTCGATCCAAGGTGTGCCGCCGATCCACAGCCACCGTCCTGATGGGAGCGCTTTCTTCTCGGCCTGCATCCGAGCCATCAACTCCATTTCCTCGGTGGTGAGGTTGCCGAGCTTCTGCAGTCCGCCAAGGTTGCGTGCGCCGACCTGCGTCCAACTTTCCCGGCCCACGCTGCTGCGACGGCTGTAAGTCCGATAAAAAACGGGATTGGCGGCGGGGGCAGTTGCAGGGAAATCGCCATTCCCAGACAGCGTTGTTTTGGTGTCCGAGCTGACGCTGCGGCTTGGAGTCAGGGTCACAGGAGTTGTGGTCAGTGCTCGCACCCTAACGCCAGCAATGGGGGCAGCAAGGGGTTGGCGGCACCACCCGCAGTGTTCAGGGCGCGGTGTCGTCGGCCTTGGCAGCATTGGCGACATTCCCGCTCCTGGTCGATGCCGAAGCAAAGACGCATTCCCGCTGGCTTGTTTTCAAGGCCAGGGCGTTTTCTGCTGATGGTCTGCCTGTCTTGTTTGCTGGGCCTGTCGCCGGTTCTGGGGCAGCCTCAGGCTCCTGGTGCGCCGTCTGGAACGAGGTCCGCAGGGGATCAGCTGATTCCGATCGAGCAGCAGCCCTATTTATCCCCAGCTCCAGCGGGATGCGGATGATTGGAGCGATGTGGTGCTGGACCAGGTGGTGGGAGATAGCCCTCGCTCCACTCTCTTAAATTTCTACGCCGTGATGGCCGAGGTGGGGCAACGGGCCGACCGACTCGGGCAGGCCCCTGGGGCAGATCGTGATGGAGGGTTGGCGAGACAGGAGCAGATTGACGACACTGAACTTCTGTTCAATCTGTTCGCTGGACTCTCGATTCAAACCGACAGGCCGCTGCGCGTTGGTGAATTTTGCGAGGTGGGAGGCACGCTCGGGTTCGTGACAAAAATCGGTCTGCGGTCGATGGAGCTGCAGACCCTGGAGAGTCGCGTCACCATCCCCAATTCGGTGGCAGATGAAGCCACCATCATCAACTTCTCCCGGAGAGGACTCAGCCGGGATCGTCCGCCGACGCAGGGGCTGGAGGTGCGTCTTCCAATCCGTGATCCTCTGTCTCCCTATCAACTCGAGGAGCTGTTGCGGCAGGCCCGCAAGTTGCTCCAGCGGTAGTCATTTCAGGGGCAGCTGGCTGCGTTGCATCAGCCTGTGGTGAGCCTGGGCCCCGCCGACGATGGCGCGAACGAACTGATTGTGTTCGTGATGGTGGAGCTGCATGGGTGGGAAGCCTTCCTGCGCGTGCGGGAAACCTTGATGCTTGCCCTGGAGGAGCTACTCGAGCGGGTTGATCTCTCAGAAATCCTGGTGGGTGTCGCTTACAGCACCACCTCCGAGCAGCTGCAGCGAATTCCAGAGCTGCTGCGTTCCGTGGTGGCTGAAGATCCACAGCTCAACTACGAAGCCTGCCGGCTCGTGCGCATTTCGGCCTTCAGCTACGACCATGAGCTCGAAATCTCGTCCACGCACGATCTGCATGACGATTTCGAAGACAGCATGCACCGCCTTAACCGC
Organism: Synechococcus sp. MEDNS5; assembly: GCF_014279875.1. Classification (NCBI taxonomy): domain Bacteria; kingdom Bacillati; phylum Cyanobacteriota; class Cyanophyceae; order Synechococcales; family Synechococcaceae; genus Synechococcus; species Synechococcus sp. MEDNS5. The sequence continues at coordinate 1,376,799 of NZ_CP047952.1, read as the reverse complement.
CGCATCCTTGCCATCCTGGCCGCCAACGGCATCGAGATTCCCTTCCCCACCCAGACTCTCGAACTGCATTCCACCGACTCGACGCCATGATCCCGCGCACGCCCGAGCCGGAGCTCATGAACGAACCGCAACAGGTGCAGGCCTATGCGGCAGCGGACTTTGAATCCAGCGACCAGGCTCTGGTGGAGTGCATCGACCAGCTGCTACTGGATTCGGGTCGTCGATTCGTTCCTGGGGATTGCTTGGTCGATCTGGGTTGCGGTCCGGGCAACATTAGTGAGCGACTGGCCAGGCACTGGCCAACCTGTGCGGTAGTCGGAGTGGATGCCGCCTCTCAGATGATCGAGACGGCAGAGTCCAGCCGTCGTCGGGCCGGCATGGCTCGCGAGCGCCTCCGTTACGTTCTGGCTCCGCTTCCCTGGCATGGTCTTCAATCCCAGGCGACTCTGATCGTGAGCAACAGCCTGCTGCACCATCTGCATGATCCGCAGAAGCTCTGGAGTTGCCTTCGCCCGCTGGCCGGCGATCAATGCCTGGTTCTGCATCGAGATTTGAGGCGCCCATCCACGGCGATGGCCGTGGATCAGCTCTGTGAGCGCTATGTGGCAGATGCTCCGGAGGTGCTCCAGAGGGACTACAGGGCTTCGCTTCAGGCCGCGTTCACGGTTGAAGAGGTGAAAGCGCAACTGCGGGACGCTCAACTCGATCACCTTCAGGTTCGAGAACTGGAGGATCGCTATCTCGAAATCAGTGGCTGGATCGCGGGCTGTCAGTCTGGTCTTGATCAGCCCAGCGCATGAGCACGGAATCAGGTCCACAAGACGGCAAGGAACTCCTGGAGGCGGTGGCCCGTCGCAGAAATTTCGCGATCATTTCCCATCCAGACGCCGGCAAGACCACCCTGACGGAAAAACTGCTGCTGTACGGCGGTGCCATTCAGCAGGCGGGAGCTGTGAAGGCTCGGGGTGAGCAGCGCAAGGTGACCTCTGACTGGATGGAGTTGGAAAAGCAGCGGGGAATCTCGATCACCTCAACGGTTCTGCAGTTCGATTACACAGGCAACACCATCAATCTGCTCGATACACCGGGGCACCAGGATTTTTCAGAGGACACCTACCGGACCCTGGCGGCGGCTGACAATGCCGTGATGCTTGAAGATGCGGCCAAGGGGCTGGAGCCTCAGACGCGCAAGCTTTTCGAGGTCTGTCGGATGCGGCAGATTCCGATTTTCACCTTCATCAACAAGATGGACCGTCCGGGGCGTGAGCCTCTGGCGCTTCTCGATGAAATCGAAGCAGAACTGGAACTGACTCCCTGGGCAGTGAACTGGCCGATCGGAAGTGGCGAACAGTTTCGTGGCGTGATCGATCGGAGGACCCGTGAGGTGGTGTTGTTCAGCCGCGCTGAACGCGGAAGGCAGTCAGAAGAACGTCATCTGTCTCTGGATGATCCAGAACTTCTGGATCTGGTGGAGTCCGACCTCCTGGATCAGGCGGTTGAGGAGATGGAACTTCTGGACGCTGCCGGAGCAGAGCTCGACCTGGAGCTCGTGCATGCCGGTGAGCTCACGCCGGTGTTCTTCGGGTCTGCGATGACCAATTTCGGTGTGCGTCCGTTCCTCAATGCTTTTTTGGAGATGGCGCAAAAACCGGTGGCTCGTCTCGGTCATGACGGGCCTGTTGATCCCTTGAGCCCAGATTTCAGTGGCTTCGTGTTCAAGCTTCAGGCCAATATGGATCCACGCCATCGCGATCGTGTGGCATTCGTGCGGGTGTGCAGCGGCAGGTTTGAAAAGGACATGACCGTTCGCCATGCGCGAACAGGCCGCTCTATCCGTCTCTCCCGGCCCCAGAAGCTCTTCGGTCAGGATCGTGCTGTGGTGGAGGACGCCTATCCCGGGGACGTGATCGGCCTTAACAATCCAGGCATGTTTTCGATTGGGGACACCCTCTATGTGGGGCCCAAGGTTGAGTACGAGGGCATTCCCTGTTTCAGTCCGGAGATTTTTAGCTGGCTGCGCAATCCCAATCCCTCAGCCTTCAAAAACTTCCGCAAAGGGGTGAATGAGCTGCGGGAGGAGGGCGCTGTTCAGATTCTCTACGACACCGATGAGAGCAAGCGCGATCCGATCTTGGCGGCCGTTGGTCAGCTGCAGCTTGAGGTGGTACAGCACCGTTTGGAAAATGAATACGGCGTGGAGACCAGGCTTGAACCTCTGGGCTACCAGGTGGCCCGTTGGGTGAATGGTGGATGGCCAGCGCTAGAGAAGGTGGGTCGGATCTTTAACTGCAAAACCGTTCGCGATGCCTGGAACCGCCCGGTGTTGTTGTTCAAGAATCAGTGGAACCTCAATCAGCTGAATGAGGAGCACCCGGCTCTTGAGCTGAGCACGGTTGCTCCTGTGGTGAGTGGCGTCGAGCCGATCAGCCTTTGAACCAAACATGGATCAGGGCTTGTAGCCAGGTCCTGACGTCGTGGGCAGCAGCCTCGGGCCAAGTGCCTGGTTCAAACGCCAATGGCTGGCTTTCACGCGTGGATGGGGTATGGGTCAGGGTTTGCATTACAACCTCTTTCATCTGCATTCAGTCTTAACCCACTCTTTACTCGCGTCAGGTGCGGCTGTCCGTATCCCCGGATGGTCCTCACGGCAGCAGGTCCAAATCGCCAGACTGCGTACTCTCGTGCGGTGTGGTTTGGACACCCTCTGGCTACTTCGGCCCTGTGATGACGGAGGGACGGATTACGTTTGCTTCCGTGATTGCAGAGATCGCGTGGAGGTGCTTGAGGGATATCATTTGCCACCGCAGATGCCGTTGATCAAGCATCGCCAGTTGCTTCTCAGCGCGGAAGTTCCAGGATGTCGCCATCGGTTTGAACGTCAGCAAGGGTTTCGCCACGGTCCTCCCCTGTTCTGAATCGTCTTTTGATGGCGGTTGATCGACTCGCCTGCCCTTCTTCCTCGATAGCCTTAACTGAGCAGAGAGACCACCGATGGCGGCAGGGCTGAAACCCGGTGACGACACCGACGGACAAGATCCTTATCAGCAGTTGCAAATTCGATCCGATGCCAGTTTTGACGAAGTTCAACGGGCTCGTGATCGCGTTCTCAAGATCTGCGGAGACGATGCTGTAGCCCGCGCGAAGGTCGAAGCCGCTTATGACGCCGTCCTGATGGATCGTCTTCGTGATCGTCAGTCCGGCCGACTGAGTGCTGAGGCAGCGACTGCATCGCGCGTGGAGCGTCAGCAGGCCGAGGGAAGTGTTGTGCAAACCACCAATGGGCCGGCGGCTCTGCTCACCCGTTTCCGCAATCTTTCGCTTCCCGCTCCTTCTTTCAAAGGATCGGCAATGGTGCCGGATCTCACGCTTGTTGAAGGTCAGGGTCTTGTGGTCCGCCTCTCCCTTGGCGCGCTCGCTCTGCTGCTGTTGCTGTTTGCGGTGCAAACGATCGAACTGCTTCTTGCTTTGGGAACGATCGGTTTGTTTATCAGTCAGATCCGGCGTGGACGCCGTCCCCTCAGTTCCCTGGGTTGGAGTGTCTTGCTGCTGATCCTGGGGCTGGTTGTCGGGGCTTTGCTCAGTGCTGCGGTGGCTGGTTCTGGTCTGCCTCTCACCGTGGAACAGTTGCAAGCACTGCCTGCCCTGCTATTTCTTCTCGCGGGAACGCTTCTGCTGGCCTGATCAAGTCAGGGTCTTGATCAGTGCCTCAAGCTCAACCTCATCCACCTTGTACACCTCGCTGCAGAAGTGACAGGTGAGCTCTGCTCCTCGATCGGTTTGCAGCATGTCGGTGAGCTCGTCATGGCCGAGCAGGGTGAGTGCTCCCAGGCTGCGCTCTCTGCTGCAAGGGCAGTGGAATGCCACCGGTTGTATCGATTCGCCGCTTGGAATTGGTTGCGGATCCAAATCGGGGAAAACCTGTTGGATCAATTGCTCAGGATGATCAGCGCAACGGTTGAGCTGCTCGCTGAAGTTCTGAATCTCACGGCAGCGTTCCTCGAGTAAGGCCACCAAGGCCGGCTCTTCGGCGGCTTTCGGGAGAACCTGCACCAGCAGTCCACCGCTGCTCTGCAGGCCGTCGCTATTGATGGTCTCACCCACGAATACGGCGGATGGCGTCTGTTCGGAGTGCAGGAGGTAGGACGCCAAATCCTCACCGATGCATCCGCTCACCAGCTCCACCGTGCTGCTGAAGGGTTCACCCTTTCCTTCGTCTCGCACGACGTGCAAGTAGCCCGTTCCTGCGGCCGTTGTGAAGTCAAAACTGGCTTGGCCGTTGGTTGACAGAACTGGATCGAGTTCCAGTCCTGGATTGCCCACATAGCCACGCACCCGTCCATCCCGACCGGCGTCCACCGAGAGACCTCGGATGGGCCCGTCCGACCCCAGCCTGAGATTCACGCGTCCGTGGCTCACCTTCATGGAACTGGCCAGAAGCAGCCCCGCACTCATCGCCCGACCAAGCATCACAGTGGTCAGGTAGGACAGCCCGTGACGAGCTTGGGCATGCCGGGTTGTGTCGCCGGTGGTCACGGCGACAAGCCTGATTCCTCCCCCCGCTGCGGTCGCCCGCACCAGCTGATCAGCCATGGCCTCCCTGCATCGCAGCGGTCATGGTGACAGAGGGAGCAGATGGCCGTCGCGCAGCTGCCTTTGCTCGCTGTTCCAGCTCAGGAACAGTTCCGGTTCATGGGTCACCACGATCAGAACACGCTGTCTGGACAGGTTGAAGAGCAGATCCAGCACCTCACCACGAACCGACCAGTCGAGGCCCGCGGTGGGTTCATCGAGGAGCAAGACCTCCGGTTTCCTCAGGAGCTGCACGGCCAAGGCCAGCCGTCGTTGTTGCCCACCACTGAGCCGCTCCGGAGCCTGTCGGCTGTCAACTCCATGCAGTCCAACCTGGCTGAGGGCCTCAATCTGGTCGTCACCACTCAGTCGGCGGTGACCCAGTTTCAGTTCCTGGCCCACGCTCAGTCCCAGGAAGTGGCGTTCAGGGAATTGGAAGACGACACCGCAAAGCCAGCGTCGCTGGCGTTGATTCAGAGTTGATCCCTTCCAGTTGATGGTGCCGGATTGGGCTGCCACCATGCCGCTGATGATCTCCAGCAGGCTGGTTTTACCACTGCCGCTTTCTCCTGAAATCAGCAGGGGACTGCCCTGTTGTGCCGTCAGGGACACTCCTTCAAGAATGGTTCTTCCTGAAGTTGCCGGTTTGTAGTGGATATCGGTGAGTTCCAGCATTTCCGAAAACGCGCTGCATCCCCCTAACAAGGCAAACCCAGCATGGTCGATCCGCCAGAAGCCAGCGATGATGCGGGGGTCACCTGAAGGCCATGCACGTTCGCTTCCGAGAGGTTGATCCCTTCAACTGCTGGCTCTGGCTGCGCTTCAGCGAAATTCCTAGTCAGGGGGAGCGCAACTACGTCGATGGCATCTTCGACAGCTGGTATGTGCTGGGGCGGCTCGGAGGATTCAATGCGGAATCCATGCAGGTGCATGAGGAAGGTGATGAGCTCAGTTGGATGAGTTACGACAATGATGAGTCCACCTCAGTGATGCCGGCGTTGATGCACAACATGGGTCAACTCGAGTACGAGCAGGACTGGGCTCGTTGCTGGGTTGATCTTGGAACAAGTGACGGGTTTTGCCTTGATGTGCTGATCAATGCCTTGCGTCAACTCGATTCCGATCTTGTACAGATCGAGGAACTGTTGATCGGAGGCGTGAATGAGGATTGGCCGGTTGAAGACCATCCAGACAGCATTTTCCCCGGCATGACTTGAGCGGCTGTGGCTGAGCGACGGCGGCTGCTGATCGAACCCGCCAGGCTTCGGGGTGCTCAGGCGCTGAGCCGCATTGGGCTCACCGTTTCGGAAGCGCGTTATCTCAAGCGGGTGCTCCGCCTGCGGCCCGGTGCAGAGGTGCACGTCGTGAGTGGTTGCGGCCAGTTGTTCAGCACGCGACTCACTGCCGAGGGTGATCTTGCGCTGGACAGTGATCTCGGCGCGCTCTCTCACGCCGTTGCAGCACCCCAACCGCCGCTAGGGCTGGCCGTGTCCTTGATGCGTCGCGGCATGGATGAGGTCATGCGCATGGCCTGCGAGCTGGGGGTGGATCGCTTGCAACCTCTTCAGGCCCAACGCTGTGTACCGCAGGCGGAGTACAGGCCTGATCGCTGGGGGGTGATCCTGCGCGAGGCGGTTGAGCAGTGTGAACGTCTCTGGGCTCCTGAGCTCTTGCCTGTTTTGTCCACGGACGAGTGGTGGGGCAACCTTTCAGCGGAGAACCTTCGCTTGATCGCGGTGACCCGTGATCAAGCGTGTGCCGATCTGTCGCCCCTCTTGGCAGCTGAAAAGTTCTTGCCTGGTGGCTGCTGGATCACAATCGGTCCTGAAGGTGGTTGGACCAGCACAGAGCTCCAATCCGCTGCCGAGGCTGGCTGGTGTGGTGTTGGCCTTGGCGACACGATCCTGCGCAGCTCAACGGCCGCAGTGGCTGCAGCCACTGCTCTCTGCAGTTGGAGACGAGAGCTTCAGCGCACCTGACGCTTGTAAGCATCCATGAGCTGGCGACCCTGGACCCCCATCCGGCGCAGCCGGGCGATGCGTGCGTTCGTTAGTGGTTGCTCGCGGGGCGACCTGGGCCTGGTCTCCTCGGGATTGACACGATCACTGAGCCCGATCCAGCTCAATAAGCCAGCTGTTCGCTTGGATTTCAACGTCATCTCCGGTGATTAGGCCTGGCTCAGCTCTTGAACAGCTCGGAAGCCATCGAGCGGAAAGTGGAGAGATTGCGACCGGGCTTGCGCTTGCTAGGGCGAATTCTGGTGCCGGGCTGAAGGGCTTCCGGCGCAAAGGTGACGTATTGAACGGCCGGACGGGATGCTTCGGCAGCAGCCAGTTCCGCGGCGATGGCCTCGGCAGTGGTGAGTGAGGGTTTTGGATCGGTGCTGGTGGACGTCGCCTGAACCATTTCTGCAACAGGCGCTGCTGCGCTGGCCGTAACGTCCGATTCCTCGGGGGATTCGGGCACGACTCTCACGGTGCCGAGCTGGAGTTTCGGAGTTCCAGCCGCCTTCTCCGTATCGAGCTCGAGATAAAAACCCTTGCGCAGCAGCACCATGCGGATCTGGAGTGACACCACTGATGATTATCCGCGCAAGCGAAGCAATCAGCGTTGATGCTTAGGGCAGTGCAACACAAGCCATGGCCTTTCCTTCGCCAGATTTTCCAACCCAGGAGCCGATGCTCTGGCTGACGGCGTTGGTGGTGAACGGTGTTCTGATTAGCTTGGCGCAGCGATTTCCTGTGCTGACCCGAGCCGGCTGGTGTCATGCGGGACTTCTTGGCACCGTGCTCTGGGGATCCTTGGGTTGGCGCGGTTGGCTCGCCGTGGTGGCCTATCTGGTTTTGGGCTCGCTGGTGACCAAGCTCGGATTCGCGCGCAAGCGAGATCTGGGTCTTGCCGAGGCCCGGGGGGGACGGCGCGGTCCTGAGAATGTCTGGGGTTCAGCCTTCACCGGTCTGGTGCTGGCGATGCTTGTTGCTGCTGGACTGGGATCAGAGCATCTCTTGCTGATCGGTTTTGCCGCCAGTTTCGCGGCCAAGCTTGCCGATACGTTCGGCAGTGAAATTGGTAAGCGCTGGGGGCGCACCACCCTGCTGATCACCACGTTGCGGCCGGTCCCGGCCGGCACTGAGGGGGCTGTGAGCGTGGAGGGAACCCTTGCCAGTGCTGTTGGCAGTCTGTTGATGACCGTGGTGATGGCACTGCTTGGTCTGCTCACTTCGGCATCCGCCATCGTGCTGGTGTCGGTTGTTGGACTGGTGTCCACGCTGCTGGAGAGTCTGCTGGGGGCCACAGGCCAGGGCCGATGGCCCTGGCTTAGCAATGAACTGGTCAATGGCTTGCAGACGGCTTGGGCTGCGTTGTTAGCGATGGCAGCGGCAGCACTTTTGGGAGTGATGCACTGATCGCTGATTCCGCTCTGCAGCGCAGGTCCCGCAGTGTGTCGCGCAGGATTTTCGATAAATTCCGGCGATCCATTCGTTCCCTCTCAGCCAGCTGGCTCAGGGGAATGCCGTCGATCCAGTACGACCAGAGCCAGCGGCGATGATCGGGATCTAGGCCTTGGAGGGCCTCCTGCAACCAACGTTGTTGTGGGTCCTGTCCATTGCTCCCAGCACATGGAAGCTGATCGATCCGTTCGCCTGCATCTGTTGCTTCTGCTCTGTCTCCCCTAGAGTTCGGCGCGTTCAGCGACACCAGGCGTTGATCTTGATGGGCGCTCTTCGCCTGCTGCCAGCGGCGAGGGGACACTCCCAGAGCGGCTGCAAGATCTATATCGCTGAAGGGTGCCTGGCCTGCATGCAGGCGCTGCTCCTGCAGCCGCATGCCGCGGCTGTGCAGATCGCTTTATGTCCAACGTATGCCACGCACCCAAAACCCGCAGGAGCAGGGCTAATGCAATTTGCTTGGAAGGGGCAAACATTCCCGACATTCCCTGGGAATCAGATTGACGCGCTGGCACCCGAATGCCCTGTGGTCTACGGGCTGGTGACTCCAGAAAACGAGATTTATGTGGGTGCATCCAGAACGCCTAAGGCGCGGTTGCGTGCGCACCTAGCCAGTTCGAGCTATTCCGATTGGCTCAAACGTCTAGTTGAGCGTGCGAAGCCAACGCCAGATGGCTGGGAAAGAATCAGCTCCCGTTGGTGCTGGACAAGCGAAGAAGACTTCAAGAAACTCTGCGGCGTCATGCAGTCGATGACCCGCTGGTGCGTTTTGCAGGTTTTCGACGACGACTGTTACGCCGAAGACATCGGAATCGCTGAAAAAGCCTGGATTAAGGCCCTGGAGGCATCCTTAAATTCGCAGGAGTCAAAAGGCACTTACTACAACGGTGAATCCCGCGGTCTTGGCACGCAGGAAATTGCCAACGCTGTGGAGGAGCTGATTCCGGTGCTGCCGACGATGAAGCCGTGGCAACCCCAAAGCCCTGCGTTCGACCCTTCGATGTTGGTGGGCGAGATGAAAACAGCTGGCCTCACGGTTGTCGACAAGCCCAAGCCACAGGGCGATCGGTATTTCGAGCTGAGCGAAACGGATGTCGACGCGCTGAACAGTGTTTTTGAGTTCGCCTACTTCTGTCTCGATATGAAGCGAGAGTTGGTGCCCGAGGTTTCGCGGATCGGCGCTGACATCGAGAAGGTCGAACTGGTGCTGGCCGGCATCGACAAAGAGGTCGCCAGTCGAAAGCGCCATCGCGAACGCGGTTTCGATGCTTTCTGGCGGGAGGTGGCCTGATGGCAAAGCCAAAACTCGACCCACAACTGCTTGATCGCCATTTCTTCCGAATCCAATCGGCAGAATCAGCCAATGAGCAGGAGGCAGCATGACAGCAACACCGATCCCAGATCTCGATCAAGCCTGGCGCGATCATGCGATCCAGGCAGCAGCAGTGCGAGAAGTTGCTGAGGATTTGGACTCTGTACTGAAGCAGGCTATTCGTTCGCTGAAGGCTTACCGGCTGCACAAGACTCGAACGACAACGCCAGAGTCCTGTGACTACGGGCTTTTGGTTGATTTGATGCTTGAGATGGAGAAAACTATCCAAAATCCTCGCTGTTAATAGATTACTACAACCCCAAGAGTTGCAGTGGCGCGTGATGATTAATCCGCGCCTTTTCTATTGGCGTCGGTGTTATCAATCACTATCATTTAATTAGGGCAATTGCCTCTTTCCTTCCCCCATGTCCAAGATTTTGAGAGAAGATCTTTCGGATTTTCAAATCCGCGAAAAGTCGTTCCCGTGGGCGGCTGAAATTCAGGTCGGTGCACGAATCACCCAACCGATGAAAGCTCGGCTGACGAAACTGACTGTGGCGCAGGGCGTCTCCGAGTCTCAGCTGATCAGATTCCTGCTCATGAAAGGATTGTCGGAATACGACATCGACGCGCTCAAAGCTTCGTAAGCATCAAAAAAGCGCCCCAGTCGAAGGACGCTTTCTCTTCATCGGTTTAATTTCTCCTTCCCCAAGGATCCATGTCCGACTCCTTTACTTTAAATGATCAGAGCCCTGCTGAAAAGGACCGGGCTCAACGTGTTGAAAGCATCATCGCCAGCGCCGAGCGTCTCTACCGCTTGGAGACGGCCCGGCCCCACTGGCCCACAGAAGGTTCTGACCTTAGTTTCCTGCTTCCAAAGCACGATCGTGCATACAGCTGGGAAACCTGGCAGCTCTACTTCATCGACTGCGCCATCTGGCCAGAGTTCTACGAAACCGGCACTGTTCGGCCACTAAGCAAGTTGCTGCACGGGTCGATGCAGTTGCCGAAGGTTTATCTAAAGGCGGCTCACCACCGTCTATTCGGTGAGAAGACTGACTGCCCGACACTGACTGGAATCACCACTGTCGCGGCAGCACTGTTCAACCCCGCTTTTGCAACACACGGCCAGGGCTACACGCGCTGCACCTGGTCGGAGATTGTGCGCAAGGCGAATGTTCTGCACGAGCAAGAACTGAACGCCCAGCGGGAAATGGAAGACCTAATCAAGAACTGGGGTTGATTGATTGATGGATACTTCATTTGATTTCGACCCCCTCGAGGAGGGTGCTTTTGAAGCTGCCGAAAAACGGCGGCTGGAACTCGATGAGCAGGATCGAACCTGTTGGGAACGGGAGCAGGAAGCATGGCTAATCGATCGGCCCAACACCGCCACCGACGAGAAGCTGCTCAAAGCCCTTGGATTGGTGGGTCCTGCTGATGCTCTGCCGAAGCACGACCCAGACAAAGAAGCGTACGAAAAGGCTTATGAAGTCTGGAAGTCGCGTTGTGAGGACTCCTCGGCTCAAGAGGCGTTTGCCGAGACTTTCAAGACCTTCAAAGCTGAACGCGAACATTCTGCGATTGAGGTTCAGGCGGTTGCCTCCCCTGAGCAGGAAGCAGGGCTGATCGACACGGATCAGGCCGACCGGATGCTGAAGGCCCTGGGCATCACCAAGGTGATCGCTTGCGCCTACGGGGCGACGAACCACTACACACCCCGACGGCGCCAAGACGGTCGCTACCTCTGGGATTCGATGCCCGCCGTGGTGGATTGGGCTGCGGTGGAGCGTGATCTGCAGCGGCCTGGTGACTGGAGCTTGGGATTCATCAGCTGCCCTGGCGGCACCCGCACGCTGGACAGACCAGGGCGGCCAGCGGAAATCTTCGAGTGCAGCCTGCTGGTCTACGAAATCGATTCGATCGCCAAAGCCGATCAATGGAAGCTTTGGGAGCAGGCAGGGCTGCCCGAGCCCACCCTGGTGATGGACAGCGGCCGCAATTCGCTGCACGTCTGGTATCGGCTGGCTGCGCCGGTGTCGGTGGAGCAGGGCCGGATTGCGCGGGAGCGATTGGCTGCGGCAATCACCGAGGTGCTGCCCGGCGAGGCCAAGGCCGACACCTCGATGGTGAGCCCCCACCAGCCTGCACGATTGGCCGGTGGCATCCACCCCAAGACCGGCGAGCGCAGCACCATCGTTTTGGAGACGGGCAACGTCTTCGAGCTGGACGCGCTGATGGCCCTGTGCCGCGAGTTGCCCGAGAAGGTCAGCTCGGATCGCACCGGCACGATCTGGCGCGATGACGAGGACTGCCAAGTGGACAGGGCTGATTTGCCGGAGTTGCCGTTGTCGAAGCCGGTGCCGTTGTCGCTGGCCCTGGGTAATACCACCGTTGAGTTAATCGCCAGTGGCATGGAACCAGGCCAGGGTGGTCGACGTGTCGCTGCCAATCGACTTAGCAAAACGCTGCAGGCAGCCGAAGCGCAGCTGCAGGAGCTGGGCCAGCCGTTCGAGGGTTCAGCCCTGGAGCTATGGCAGCAGTTTCTGGAGCGCAGCAACAGCGACGGCGATCTGGATGATGTCGATCAGGTTTACGACGCGCATTGGGAGCAAGACCACATCGGTGAAGGCGACCTGAGCCAAGCAGGGCTGCTGCTGCGGTTGCGCCAATTCGCCATCGACAACTGTGGGTGGGATCCCGATCACTGGATCAAGAACCCGGCGCCTGGCGGGTGGATCGCAAGGGCCAGGGCCTTTACGCAGCAGAACCTGGAGAAGCTCCGCGAGCTTTGTTCTGAGGGCAATCGCCGCAACCGCGAACGTGTTGTCGCGAAGGAGGTGAAGGCTGTGCGGCCTGCCTTCTCCACCCTGATGGAAAAGCTTTACGACGCGGTGGTGAAGGAAGACGAAGACCGCGAGATGAGCATTAGGGCGGAGCTGTGGGAGAACTACAGATGCCGCGAACAGACTGTTGAAATCCGCCTGTTCAAGTTGCTGCAGAAGCGGGCCATCGGGTTCAAGCCCAACCAGAAGACGAAGCGTCGGGGCGTCAGTTTCCGCAGCATCGCAGGGACTGAATGGAAGCTGCCTGGCTTCTTGCCATCCAACGACATCACGCTTGTGTGGGGGATGCGGGGATCGGGCAAAACACGCCTAGCCCTGGAGATTTCTGTGCAGGGGATGCAGGGCCAAGGCTTGTTGGATCGTCCCGCGAACCTCAACCCCACCAAGGTGCTGTTCATTGCTTCTGACTCCGGTGGCGATCCCCTAAAGGAGGAGCTGCAGGATATGGGCTTTGACGTGGACAACGATCCACTGTTTGACCCCTCCACCGATCTGTTCGAGCTGTGGTGCTACTCGCAGGAGGAGCAGCAGGAGGCTTGGGGTTGCGGGATTCGTGGCCGCATCGAGCTGTTCGAGTGGGCCAAGGCCAACAAGGGTGCTGTGGTGGTGATGGACAGCGCCAAAGCCATCACGGCGAAGGGTGGTTGCGATTACACCGACAACGCCACCGTGACGGAATTTATGACCTTCCTAAAAGAGTGCGTCTGTCCGTTCGTCACCGTGCTGGTGGTAGCTCACGACGGCACCAGGCCAGGCAGGGCTGGTGGTGCTGCTGCCTGGGAGGAAATCCCATCAATGGTGATTGGTTGCGAGAAACCCAAGGATGAAGACGGCAAGCCAATGGCAAGCCAACGCCTGCTGACCGTCCACAAAAGCCGCAAAGCTGATGAGCGTGGCTTCTCCTACAAGGTGGCTGAAGACGGCCGCCTAGCCCTGTGCCCTGGGGCTGAGGTTGTGGGTGACATGCGCACCGCCATCGTCAACCAGATGGTGGAGTGGTGGGACCAGGGCCGACCGACAGCCACCACCGATGAACTGGTGGAGGCCCTGCGGGGCAAGCGCTTCATGTTGAGCCGCAAGACGGTGCAGAACAACTGCAGCGATCTGATCCGTGGCAAGACACCCAAGCTTCAGCGGGTGAAGGGAAAGCAGGGCACCTTCAAGGTGAACCCGTATTGGCTGCGCTCGAACCGCTGAGGGGTTTCCCCTATAGGCGTGCCCATTTCTCGGGAAGATTTGCCCATCCCACTGGTCAGATACCAGTCGGGGAGGGCTTTTTCATTGATTGTTTCCCTTCCCGCTTCCCGGAGATTTGCGGGAAGATGCAGGGCAATCTCACTGCAGCGCAATGGATCTCGGCTAAAGGTTCCCGCCGGGAAGATTTGATCTAATCGCTGAGATGGTTGTTGTAGCAGTGGATTTCAAAGAAACTTTCCCTACAACAACACCCCCCTATAGGAGGGAGGGAATAAGTAGAGAGACAGGGCGTCTCATTATTGTCTCAAAATGAGAATCACCAAGACGCAGGGCTGGGGGTGGGGCGGTCGGTCGGTCGCGGTCGGTCGGTCGGTGATCGCAGCGATCGGTGTTGATGAGGTGAGCAGCTCGATGAGAGCAGGCAGGGCTAAATGGTGGGATGTTGATTAAAACCCGCTAGTCTGGCTTTAAGTAATACTTAAACCGACAAAATGGCGATTAAAGTAGAGAAACTCCGCAAATCTCGCCGAGATCGCATCACAAATGTCGTCGCACCTTTGGTGGCGGAAGGTGCAACAATTACTCGCATTCAGGAAGTAACAGGATTAAGCCGCAAGATTTGCTGGGAAGATTCACTCGCGGCAAAAGAGATGTTTCAAGATACCTATGAATTAGATTTTGAAACTATTCGCGGAGAATTGGCGGCAAAGCACAACATGCTGTTCAACTTTGCGCTACAGGATTACAAGAAAGGTGCAGGCACCAGGGCATTAGAAACCGCAGGCAAGCAGTTGGATTCACTGGCGCGCATTTATGGCGTTGCCGGTGGCATCAGTCTCCATGCCCACAATCACCAGGGCAGCATCACCGTGACCACCGAGGCAGTTGGCGATCTGTTCAAGCCATTGGATGCTGGAAGCTACGCCGAGATGGTGGCCGCTAAGGCATTGCCACCATCCGAAGCGCAAGAGCTGCCCGACGTGGAGCTTGAAGCCGAAGACCTGGGCACCGACGACTGGGGCTCGGCTGTCACGACCCCCGGCGTGATGGAGGTCGATGAGCCCAAGGCCAAGAAGACGGCACGTCCCTACCCCTTCCGCAACTGAGGCATTTCGGCACCAACTTCCGACACCACCAAATCCATTGCGCCACGGTTGCTCTGCTTTCGTGCCGAATGTCGTGACATCCGACGCGCTGAAATGCTATTATTGGCAAAGTTCCGACACACCCAACGAGCTAACCCCGCTCCACTGACTCAGCCACAGGGCTGGAGCGACCCACCACCCCACCTCGACGGGGGGCAGGGTTGCGATCTGAGCGAAGGGGGCATGCCAACGAGTTCTCGCCAACACCCAGAACCCCTCCCAATTTTTTGGGGGTCTGAATTCCGTTTTCTACTGTGCTAACCCGCCATGACGCTTATTGGATACGCCCGCTGTTCCACCACCAAGCAAGACACGCAGGCCCAGCTCGACGCATTGGCTGGAGCGCAATGTGATCAAATTTTCAGCGAACACATCTCCGGCGCAGCACCGTTTGATCAGCGTGTGGAGCTGCAGAACGCCATTGCAGCCTGTTCGTCTGGTGATGTGCTGGTGGTGGCCAAGCTCGACCGCCTGGGACGCTCCATGGAGGACTGTGTGTCACGAGTCGCAGGGCTTCTGGATGACGACATCCACGTCCGTACCCTCGACGGCCGTGTTGACACCAAGGGCCTGGGCAAGATGGCGAAATTGGTGGTGGGCATCCTGGCCGCCGCTGCCGAGATTGAGCGCGAACTGATCCTGGAGCGCACTGATGAAGGCCGCCGCAGGGCTCAAGACGCTGGAGTGAAATTCGGCCGCAAGCGCACCTGGACACCGGAGTTGGCCGCCACGGTGAAGCAGTTCCGCGATCAAAAAATGAGCTACGGCGCAATCGCCAAAGCGTTGAACATCAGCATCAGCAAGGTGCGCCGCATCCTCGACGCCGCCTAAATCCCCCAGTTGGGGGATATGCCAAAAGCATCTTGATGCGAAAATGCTATTAGCTATTCAGCGTGCATGTTCAGACTCATCTCCTTAGCTAGTGCTGTCGGCGGTGTTGTAGTAACCATCGCAGCGCTGGGTTCTCCAGAGCAAGAAAGAATCGAAATGTTTGTAGGGGGATCTGGTCTTTTCGCTGGCTCGGCAGTCGCGGCTTTATTGGCTGATGCAGGAGTACGCAGAAAATTCAAACCAATCCTTGATGTCGAAAAAGAAACTCGATACAGGCAAAGGCTTGCTCAAAAAGGATTGGAAGATGTTCAGAAGAAGATAGAACATCAACGAAAGCTTGCTCAGGAAGAGCTCGATAAAATCGATCAAGCAAAAGTTGCCGCCAATAACAAGGTCAGACTTGCTGATGAGCATCTGGATCTGCTTCAGCATGAAGTGGCAGATATGAAGAACCAGAAGAAAGGACTCCAGGATGAAAATGCAGGACTTCGTCAGCGAATTAATGACTTAAATCAGGATGTCGAAGACCTTTTGGACCTTGATGATGCGGGTTTTGCTGCCCGTCGCTATCCGGGCCTTGATTCAAAGCGCCTCGCTGATTTACTTAAACAAAACCGAGAGAAGCAAAAGGCTCTAGGCAAACAGCTTCTCCAAGAATGTAAATTGACTGAAGTGACCGTTGGAGGGTCTCGCACACAAGGAGCTGCCTTCGTTCGTCAAACAGTGACTGCTCTTCTACGCGGCTTCAACGGTGAATGTGATGCTGCAATCTCAATGCTTAAACATTCCAACGACTCGACTGTTCTCGGCAAGATCGAGCGCGCCTTCAAGTTCTATGAAAAGCAGGCAAGGACTCGTGTTGAGATGCCATGGGATAGTCGCCTTTCAGAGCTGAAGGTTGACGAGGCTTACCTGGTTCACGAAAACGCCTTGACTAAGCAGGCTGAGCGGGAAGAGCAGATCGAACTCAGGCGCCAAGAGCGTGAAGAAGAACAAGCTCGCCGAGAGGCAGAGGAGGCTAAAGAAGCTGCGGAGCGCGAGGCCGAGAAGTACGAGCAGTTATTGGCTAGAGCTCGTGAAGAGGCTGCTGCTAATGACCAAAGTGAGGAGTATCTCGAAAAGATCAGAGAGCTAGAGCGTCGTGTCCAAGAAGCCGAAGACAACAGAGAGCGAGCTATCAGCCGCGCACAGATGACCCGTAGTGGTCACGTGTATGTCATCAGCAATATCGGCTCCTTTGGCCACAATGTCTTCAAGGTTGGAATGACTAGGCGTCTTGAGCCGACTGACCGCGTCCGTGAGCTTGGAGATGCCTCAGTTCCTTTCCCATTCGATATCCACGCGATGATTTTCACTGAGGATGCGCCGGGCTTGGAAAATGCGATTCACAATCGAATCAGCGCACGCCGTCTAAATCTGGTGAACCTCAGACGAGAGTTCTTCACCATCACTTGGGAGGAATTGGTTCGCGAAGCCGAAGCTGCTGCGGAAGAAATCGGAGTCACAGCAGAAATTCGATGGACGCGCATCGCGGAGGCTGAGCAATACAGGCAGAGCGTCTCTGAGCGCGCCGATACAAATCAGCCCCTCAGGTTCCTGGAGCAAAAGCGTCTTCAAAAAGTAGATGCAAATGCTTTTGCGAGTTCATCAACAGGAGTTGGCTAAGTCCTTAGCTGAAGCGTGGCATCAGCATGCGAACTAAAGCAACGCGTCGACTTCTCAAATCGTTTTGCTGAATTTACTTGCCACAATGAAGTGATGCAGCAGGACTGTGACCGAAGCAACTGGAACGCGATACCGCCGCAAACCGAACCAACCGCCAAAGGCTGACGACAAGCGCCTGAAGGCCAACAAGAACAAACCACCCGCCAACGTCAAGGTCGAGACAGGGCTACCGGAACTGCTGGACCACCAGCGAATGGCGATTTCAGTGCCAGACGATCACTGGCTGTTGATGGCGGGGGGCCGCGGGGGTGGTAAGTCGTGGACGCTGGCCCTGCTGCTGGTGCGTGATGCACTCAGATTCGGCAAATCCTTCCGTGGAGCGCTCCTCCGAACCGATCTCGCCGGCCTAAAGAAACTGCAGCAATTAATCGAAGAATTTTGCAACCAAATCCCCCAACTTGCTGGAACGCGCTATTTAGTAGGCCAAAAGACCTTCGAGTTTGCGAACGGCGGCAGGTTATTTCTCCACTACCTAAAGGACGAAAATGCCTTCGCCCGATTCCAGGGTGAGGATTTAACGCACTGTGCGATCGATGAAGGCGCGATGATCAGTGAGCCTGGTCCGATCCTGCGACTCTGCAGCTCGCTCCGCTCACCAGACCCCAATATCAAGCCACGGCTGCTCATGACAGCCAACCCCGGCAACCTCGGATCACTGTGGATTTTCGAGAACGTAATCAGCCGCGCCACCCCATGGCAACCCTTCCACAACGAGCTGTTCAACCACAGCTTTGTGGTCTGCCACTCAACGGTCCACGACAACAGCTTCTTAGACGTCGAAAGCTACGTCGCAACCCTGAAGGCATCGGCCAACAACGACCCGGCCAAAATCCTCGCTGAAGTTTGGGGTGACTGGAGCGCTACCCCCGCCAGCTTCTTCGGCCATGCGCTGAGCGAACAACGCTCGAAGGTGCCCTGGATCGGCGACCAAATCCGCCACCTAAAAGACTTCAGCACCAAAGACCTCTGGATCGGCCTGGATTTCGGCGTGAGAGCCCCATCGTCGGTGGTCCTGGCCTACCGGACCCGCAGCCCGATCAACCTGCCTGACGGGCGTGTGATCGCCCCACGATCAGTGATTTTGCTCGATGAGTATTACAGCTGTCTTCGCGAAAAAGACGGCACCCGCCGCTGGGAACTAGGCGACGCAACGTTGACGGTGCAATCCCTCGCGCACCACATCGAACATCTGCTGGAACGCAACGGCATGGTGCTGAATGCGATCCCCCAGCTCCACCGCATCGCCGATGCGCAGATCGGTGCCGCAACCGGCGGAATGGACGGCAGCATCGGCCATCAGCTGGGACGCTACGGCTGCAAATTCGCTGCCGGCCCCAAAGGAAGCAGGGCCACCGGCTGGGCGTTGATGTCGTCAATGATGGCCAACGCTGGAACGGAACTTGCTGGCCTGTATGCCACCGAACGAATGGAATCGTTCTGGGCCACCGCCCCACTGGCGCAACACGACACCAGCAAACAGGACGACCTGCAGCTCAATGCCGACCACACCCTGGATGCCGTCCGTTACCTGTTGATGGCCACTGCCGACCAGCGGTACAGCGGCCAAGCAGGCCAAAGCGGCATCCGCGTGTGGTGAGTTTAAGAACTGATTAAGCCACCAAGCGCACGACTGCTGCCCATCAGCGGACGGTGGACCACCTCCTAACTGTGGGAAATAGCACAATAGAGCCATAAAAAATGCCCGCTAAAATGGCACTAATAAGCCCATTTAGTGGTCGATCGTGGCAAATTTCAACGCCGATATTCTCCTTAAGGTAAATTCCACCGCTGCAGAGCGGCAAATTAAAAAAGTAGATCGCAATCTGCAGAAAATTGAGGAGACAACCAAGGATATTCTGAGCGTCGATAAACAAATCGTCCGTGAACGCAGAGCATTAACACGCGTCAGCGCCGAACAAGCCACCAGGGCAAAAAAGCGCATTACCGACCTGCGGCTGCAGCGAACTGAGCTGGCCCTACAGAAACGCGAACTGCAGCAGATCAGCAGGCTTGAACAACAGCGTGTCAAGAACTCCAGAGCCGGTGGAGCTGGACTCGGCAAAGCTGCTGGCGCTGGTGCTGCCTTCGCAACGGTCCCAGGCCAGGACTTCCTGCAGGCCGGTGCTGCTGGTGCGTTAATCGCAGGGCCAAAGGGTGCAATCGTTGCTGCCGCCGTCGCAGGGACGCTGAAGGCTGCCAACGCTTTGGGTGAACTAGGCAAAGAATCCTCAATCACCGCAGCTGAAGTCGGGAAACTGGAAACAGCTCTTCGGGGTGTTGCTGGCTCGAATTTCGATAAGTCGCTGCAGCTGGCCCGTGAAGTGAGCGAAGACTTCAACGTTCCGCTGAATGAAGCGATCGGCAACATCACCAAGATCACCGCAGCCGCCGACTCTGTTGGTCTGAGCTTCAAAGACATCGACACGGTCATTCGTGGCCTAAGTGCCAGCAACAAGGCACTGGGCGGCGACCAAGAAAAACTCAACGGCACTCTGAACGCAGCGATCCAGATCCTCTCGAAAGGCAAGGTTCAAGCCGAGGAACTTCGCGGACAGATTGGCGACCGATTGCCTGGTGCGTTTGGACGCTTTGCCGAGTCTCTGAAGATCAGCACCGCAGAGTTGGATAAGAGACTTAAGGACGGCAAGGTCACGGTGGCCGACTTCGTCACCTTCACCCAGGGCGAGCTGGATAAGTTCGGCGAAAACGCAAAAGTGATTGCCGACGGTCCCGATGAAGCCGGGGCACGACTGAAGCAATCCCTCACCAACTTGAAGCTGGCCCTGGGACCGCTGACCAAGTCGATCGGCGCGACTTTCCAAGACCTAGGCACAGAAATCGTCAAGGGTCTGACAAAGGGTGCAGAGGCAATCCAAGACCTTCAGCGTGGTGCGCTCCAAGGCCAGTTGAAGATCGAGCAGGGCCTGAAAACCAACATCGAAAAGCGTCTGGCCGAAGTTGCTCCAACGGACCAAAGCGGGCCACAGGTTCGAGCACTCGAAAGACGTCTGGAGGCATCAAACGAACGGATTCGAGAACTGCAGCGACTCCTTCAACCGCTCCTTGCACAGGATGGATTCATCGGACCACCAGCGCCGACAGTCCCCAAAACAAAAACCGAGCAATACAAGCAAAAACCCGACCCCGATGCAGTCAAAAGGGCAGCAGACGCAGAGAAACGGCTCCGTGCTGCAGAACAGGCAGTGTTCACCCAGCGAGAACTGAATCGACTGGCTGCTGACCTGGCACGTGCAGAACTTGCCGGGAACGATGCGCTTGCTGCCCGACTGCAGGGCATCAGAGACGAACTCAACATCCGAAACAGGTTGTTCGGCCAGCTGGAGAACGAAGCAGACGCAAGAGTCCGCGCTCAACTAGAAACCAAAGCGCTGCTGGACATCGATAACGTCCGAATCGGTGTTGGCCAAAAGCTTGCCCAGATTGAAAAGGACCGCACCTCACAGCTGAAGGACCAGCGCAACCTTCTGCTTCAGATTGCGGGCTTCGAGCGCACCATCGCAGGTGCCAGTCGTATCGGGGGAGATCCAACGCAGGGCCTTAGAGACCAGCTGCGGAGCCTTCAAAACGAGCGCAAGTTTGGCGGCGATGCCGATTTAGCTGCGCAGGTTGAGGATCTGGTGCTGAACAAGGGGGTCCCCTTCAACGAGGCATTCGATCTTGCAGAACAGGTAAAGGCACAACGGGAACTCAACGCCGAAACCGAGCGTTACAACCAGCTGATTCAAAGCGTCGGCAACACCATCGAAACCGGCATTGTTGACGCGATCGGATTAGCAGTCACCGAGACGGACCGACTGGGTGAAGCAATGAAGAGTCTTGCCAGCGACATTTTGCAGGCAATCGGCAAAGCACTGATCCTGAATGCTGTGACGGGCGCTGTTAGTGCCCTGGGCGGCAAGGATGGCGTTGGTCTGTTCTCAATCCTCAGTGGGAATTTTGGGAAAGTTCCCCGTTTTGCTGATGGCGGCGTGCTGCCCAGCACAGGGCCAGCGATTGTGGGCGAGGAAGGTCCAGAGCTGGCGCTTTCAAGTGGCGGTCGGACGACAATCGTGCCGATGTCCGATGCGATGGCGCGATACAGCCCGAGCAACGGCGGTGGTCGAGCTGCAGGTGCTGATGGAAGCAGCATCAGCGGCGGTGCTGCTGGTGGGCAGAGCGGCCCGATCCATATTGAAACGACCGTCATCAACTCCGTTGAATACCTGACCGTCGATCAAGGTGTTGCCTTGGCGCGTGAAGCTGAAGAGCGTGGGGCCAAGCGTGGTGCTGCAGGTGGCTTCACCAAATCAATGAACAGTCTGAAGAACAGTCGCAGCCAGCGCAGCCGATTGGGCCTTCGCTGATGGAACGCGGCACCTGCTCGGAGTGGTTGGCTTACTTGGATGAGATGGATCCACCGCCAGAGGCCTGGAGAGACCCGGAGTTTGTGAACGCTGTTAGTTGGATTCTCATTTGCTTTATCCCTCGACGGCTCGGGCAGCGATTAATTGATGCTGGCTACAGTAGCAATGTATAAACAAAGCTTATAATAATTGAGACAGCAAAAGATTTAGTTTCATGGCTTGGTATTCAACTTGTGACAGCGTGCTTAGGCGCTGGTCTGCCGTTAGTGAACGCCCCATGCCCGATGAAGGTTTCGGTGGATTTGCAGACCAGTTTGTCACTGAATCATTTCAAATTAGGCTTGCTGACCCAGAGCTGGTCTCGATCTTGGATGGAACTTGCAACGCAGGGCTAAAAGCTGATGTTCTTGCCGGCAAGTGGGATTCAGTTCGCCCAACTGATGAGCAGCAAGCCGAAGCAGCACGCAAAGCAGAAGCACAACGATTGTTTGATAGCAACCCATTTGCTAATGGTGGAAATCTCACCGACCAAATGAAATTGCAGCAGTTAGCACCAGAGGCAGCTGCACAACTTCAGGAAGCAGCGGCCAGACAACAGCAGCCAGAAATGAATGAGATGCGTCTCAAGCAGATGGAAGCCGAGCAACGGAAAGCTCGTGAAGCCAGCATGTTGAAAGGGATGGCCATGGCCCAAGCCGAGGAAAATATGCGTCTGCGCCGTGCGCAATTGCTCCGCCAGCACCAGGGCGATGTCCGTGCAAACCGGGTTCGCTGATGAGAGTTAAATACGTCGGCGATGTTGTTCCCCACCTAAAGAATCAGTGGGTTGATATTCCAGATGATTTGCATCTGTACCAAGCCACCAGCTGGATCGAAGTAAACCTCAAGGAACCTGAAATCGATGCTTACGAGCCACAGGGACAGGAACTGGAAGCGGAGGTCGCCGAACGAGTTGAGGATGTGGATGAACTGGGCGAGATGCGAGAGCAACTCGCAGCACTCCACGATCGTCTATCCGAGCCCGATGTCAGCAGGGCAGCAGAGGCCATCTCATCGACGGCTCGAGCCATGCAATCCAGTTGGAATATCAGCCAAGACCTCAAAAAACTCGAAGAGCAAGCCCGCTCTCAAACATCCCATAATCAGGCACTCCAAGAGCAAGCCCAATCTTTCGCCAAATCAGCAGAGAAGGAAAGAAAAAAGACGACAGACTTAATTGCAGCGAACCAGAAGATAGTGAATAACGCATTTAATTCTTACTCCAGTGAGATGAAAGCCCTACGCAACAAAATTGCAGAAGCAGATCACGAGATTCGAATGCTGAAACAAGCAGCATCCGAGAACAGCGCCCTCCTTAAAAAAGCAGGCAAAATAATCAAGGAATGGGAGGCCAGGGCATGAGTGGACGATCACCGACGGCGTATTTCACTCAAAATTCTTTACAGGAGTTCAGTCGCAGATACGCATCGCTCACAGCATCACTTCATTCCCTAGCCATGGAGGTGGAACAGAAAAAGTTCCCAGGTAGTAGTTGCCGGGAATGGAAGCATCGAGCAACTGCAATCTCATCAGCGGTGAAAGTATTAATCGACGGAAAAACCCCACCGCCCCAACTGATCAGGATGGGACGTCCCAAGAAAGGTGAGTTGGATGACTGAACAAGAATATCTCGACCAACAGGAATCATTCCTACGTGGCGTCGAAAAGGACATCGCTGCACAGGTTCGACCAGAAATGGAAGCCGCCATCCGCACGATGGAAAGCCTGCCTGATGACGCCAGCAAAGCCGAATACGCTGCTGCCCTGGCAGGGCTAAACGACACGCTCGCCGATGCAATCGGTGCCGCAATGTTCACCCATCAGCGTCGCATCGCGGAGGGTGCACAGGCCATCGGCGGTGGAACGATCCCCCCAATGAAATCCCCAGCCGAATTGCTCAGATACGGCACGGTCGATTCCGAGAACATCGCCAATCAATTCGAGAGGAAGACCGATGTTTAGTAATTGGATGCAGAACCTGTTCGGCCAGGGCAGGAAGCAAATCGAGGCTCAGGTCACTGCAGCCATTGCAGCCGGCGTGTGGGGCATCAGCAGCCAAATCGAGCTGGATACCTGGAACGCATCAACGTATCGCTGGGTCACCAAAGAAGACGAAAAGGTCTGTCCAACGTGCCGGCCAATGGACGGAATGTTGCTGCTGAAATCAGAGCTTGCCGCCCACCCAGCCCATTGGTCCTGTAGGTGTGCATTGCTGCCCGAGGAATCGGGTTGATCTCTGCAGAACGGAAGTCAGTGGCTTTCGGCGGGCGTGATCAGGGCGCGATCGACGGATCCGGTAGTGCCGGGGGCACCAGCACTACCGAGCCCACCAAACACCGACCCCCAGTGGTCCGATCAACTAGCAATTCAGTGCAGCCCTGCCTGTTCCAGCGTCAGCTGTATCTGCTCGGCCGTCACCGGAATCAGCACATTGTTCTGGTCCTGCGGCAGTGGAGCCTCGGCAGGGCTGGTGCGACAACGGACAGCGATCACCCTGGCAGTGTTCACACCTTCCCCAAGGTCCACGACGATTGAATCCAGCAGCTGGTGCAGCACGTTGTTGAGCTCGGCATCTTCCTGAAGCCAGAACGTCTGCGACCGAAGCGCACCAACGAGCAAACGGACTGGTGCGGTGTTGTCCACATTCCGTAGCCGTTGAATTTGGCGTTCTTTCTCTTCAATGACCGCTTCAGTGCCGCTGATCGCTTTCAGCTGGGCAATCTCAGCCTCGAGCGTGAACACTTCGGGTGGGTCAATATCTGGCCGTGCCAGCAATGGCACCATGGCCAGGGCGTGAAGGTTGAGCGCGTACTGCAGAACGCTGAACACCTGATCTACGCGGATTGATCTGCTGTTCTGAGTGCAAACCCGATTGGCACAGCGCAGGTATTGCAGATCTGGCCGGTGATACCGATAGGTGAGAACGCATCCGCAAGCAGAACAGCGCCCCAGTCCCGTGAGTATCCGTTGCTTTCGCCCTGCGCGGCCTTGATTGTTCTTTCCCTGCTCCAGTCGGATCTGGATGGCCTTGTGCTCGGCATCAGTCACCAGGGCCGGAAATGTTTGCTCGGACGCAACCTCATCGCAGTTTTTGGTTTGGTGGTTCGCTTTCCACGTCAGTCGGCCAGTGAGCATCGGTGAGGCCAACCACTTGGCCATTTGCCGATGACTCATGCTGTGGCCGGGTTGTTTATCCACCACCCGCCGATACAGGGCCATGACGGAATCACCGGCCAGAAACCATTCAATGCGTTGTCTGGCAAGCGGGCCTGTGACTGGATCGATCTCGATGGCAACGAAACGGCCGCTGTCGTTGCGCACCTTCCGGTAACCGAAGGGCAGCTTCGAGCGTGCCGGCAGTCCCTGCTCCCGGGCCGACCGCATCGCCCTGCGGACTTTCTCGCCGTAAAGCCTGGAGCGGTGTTCATCCAGAGCGCCAATGATGGTGGTCATTAGTCGGCCGTCGGCCGAATGCACTTCCAATTCACGGCCGTTGAGATCCACCAGGGCCACTTTCTGGATGTGGCAGAGCTGAACAAAATCCAGCACTAGATCCAGGTTTCGGCCCAGTCGATCCTGCGATGGGCAGATCACTTGCGACACCTTGCCGTCGAGGATCCATTCCCGCAGCTGCCTGAACTTGGGGCGGTGTTCGTCTGAGCGGCCGCTGCCGACTTCCACCAACACGGTTTCGGCCCCGGCGCGTTCCAGCTCGATGGTTGCTGCCTCGAGCGGGTTCGTGGACATCTGCTGCTGGTCCGAAACCCTGCTGTATCCGACGCGCATCACCGCAACCCGCTGCAATCACTATGCGCTACGTTAGACCCGGTACTCCTTGATCCGCCAAGGAATCCTCAGGGTGTGCAAGCGATCACGCCTGTAATGAAGAATCTGTCCCGTTGCTTTTGGCATCGCATAGCTGCTCACCTGGTGGCCTCGGGAGGGCTCGAAGCGGTCCAAACTTTTGACGAGTCCGAGACAGGCTTCCTGGCAGAGGTCGTCGTACTCGCCACCGCCGCGGGGCAGCTGTCGATTGGCGGCATGGTGAGCCAGCCCCAGGTGTTGCAACACCAGTCCGTTGCGCTTTTGAATTGATGCAGGAATTGGTCGGTGCTGCTCCCGGCGCTGGAGACGTTCGAGCCGGCGGCAGGGCTGCGTTGGTACTGGGGTGGAGGTCATTTGTGGGCATGGCGTTGGAACCTTTTCACCGTCCGCTGCCTGTGCCTTTCTCTGCCTCCCCCCTGGGGATGAACGCCTTTCATCCTTTAGGGGGATGCAGACCCAGAACCCTCTTCAGTGCTTGCCCGTGCGACCGATCAGATAGGCGCTGAAGGCCAGCATCAGCACCCCGGCGCAGTACTGAAGGAGTTCGGTGATGGTTTTCACCTCGAAGCTCACCATCAGCTTGAAGGCGGTGACGATCAGGGCAACGATGATCACTTTGGTGAGTTTCTGCTTCAGCCCATCAAGGGATTCGATGTTGAGGAGATTGCGCCGTTCCTGGGAGTTGTCCTGCTGGCGGACATCGATGTCGGAAATGATCAACTCGTAGATGCCATACCCGAAAATCAGTAGGGCAATGCCGATCAGGTAGAAATCAATCCCACCAACCACCTTGCCGATTAACAACGTGCTGTTGGCGTAGGTAAAACGGCCCTGAAACACCTTCGAGAGCACAGCCAGCTCTTCGTAGGTTCCGAGCACGAAGCAACTGATGCTGCCCATCAGGCTCATCACCACAGGAATGAGCGTGATGAGGCGAAACCTCCAGATCGCGTTCTCGAAGCGACGTTCCATCCGGGGTTTGCGTATCGGTTTGAGGTTGTCGCCCATGGTGTCGCGATCTCTCGGTCCTCCTTAGCAGCCAACTCGCCTTCAGGCCGTGGTCTGGGACGCCGGCGGACGTGGGGCCGGCATCGGGGTGAGCAAGGCTGGGATGGAGATCGCGATCAAGGCGGATCCAACCGCCAGCAGCACCAGCAGAGGACCGGGCCGCACTAGCGGTTGGCGCTCCATCACGGTGCGACAGCGAGCACACACCGGAACCGATCCCTTCGGTGGATGAAGGACGATCGCAGGACCGCAACAGCATTCAGGGCAGCGGTAGCGGGGCATAGGAAGCGAAACCTGTGGCAGCGCACGAAGGCGTGCAGTGGATTGCGACAATCATGCGTTGCCGCTTGTGGTCACGCCATGCCCCTCAGCTCCTTGGTGCGTCTGCTGCAGACCTCGGCGCTGAGCGGTGAGCTGTGTGATCGAATCGAGCGTGCTGACCGCTTGCTGCTGCGTGGTGCTGGTCGTGCTGCCCGCGCTTTGGTGGCCAGTGCCATGGCCCGCCATCAGGACAGGCCCCTGCTGGTGGTGGTGCCCACCCTGGAGGAGGCCGGTCGCTGGACCGCGCTGCTTGATCTGATGGGCTGGCGCAGTGCCCAGCTGTATCCCACCAGTGAAGGCTCTCCCTATGAACCCTTCGATCCCACCAGTGAGATCACCTGGGGGCAGTTGCAGGTGCTCAGTGAATTGCAATTGGAGGGGCAGAGTCGCGACCTGGCGATCGTGGCCACAGAGCGCTGCCTTCAGCCGCACCTGCCGCCACCGCAGGTGCTCGCTGACCGCTGTCGCACCCTGCGCAAAGGCGACACCCTCGACCTCGAGGCGTTGGCCATTTCTCTCAGCCAACTGGGCTACGAGCGGGTGTCGACGATCGACCAGGAAGGCACCTGGAGTCGGCGCGGGGACATCGTGGACGTGTTTCCGGTCAGCAGTGAGCTGCCGGTGCGGCTTGAGTTCTTCGGCGATGAACTCGACAAACTCAGAGAGTTCGACCCCGCCAGTCAGCGCTCTCTGGATCCGATCGACAGCCTGCGGTTGACCCCGACAGGTTTCAGTCCCCTCATCGCTGAAGCCCTGCGCGAGTCGATGCCCGATGGACTGGATCAGCTTCTGAGTGAGCAGGCTCTCAATGAGCTTCTCGAAGGCGGCACCCCGGAAGGCATGCGTCGGTTGCTCGGGCTGGCTTGGCATGAGCCTGCGTCTCTTCTCGACTATCTCCCCGCAGGATGCTGTGTTGCTATTGATGAGCGCCGCCATGGGCGTTCCCATGGCGAGCAATGGTTCGACCATGCCGAAGAGCAGTATGGCGATCTAGGCCTGCCCATGCCGAGGCTTCACCGCCCGATCGATCAGGCCATGGCTTTGGCCGCTGACTTCCACGGTTTCGATTTGGCGGAGCTCCAGGAGCGTGACGACCATCCCAATGCGTTTGATCTCAACAGCCGGCCGGTGCCGGCGTATCCGAATCAGTTCGGCAAGCTTGGTGAGCTGATCAAGGGCTACCAGCAGGAGAAGCAAGCGGTCTGGCTGCTGTCAGCTCAGCCGAGTCGTGCCGTCGCCCTGCTCGAAGAACACGACTGTGTCAGTCGTTTCGTACCCAATGCGGCCGATGCCGCAGCGATTGAACGCCTGGTCGAGCAGAGCACACCGGTGGCTCTGAAAACCCGTGGTACCGCTGATCTTGAGGGACTGCAGCTGCCCGCATGGCGCGTGGTTCTGATCACTGACCGCGAATTCTTCGGGCAGCAAACACTCACCAGCACGGGGTATGTGCGGCGGCGCCGGAAGGCGGCCAGTCGAACGGTGGATCCCAACAAAATGCGCCCCGGCGATTTCGTGGTGCATCGCAACCATGGCATCGGGCGTTTTCAGAAACTTGAGAAACTGGCCATCAGCGGCGAGGTGCGCGACTACCTCGTTGTGCAGTACGCCGATGGCATCCTGCGGGTGGCCGCAGACCAGCTGGGAAGTCTGGGCCGATACCGGGCCAATAGCGATGCCCCGCCTCAGCTGAGCAAGATGGGCGGCACGGCCTGGGTGAAAGCGAAGGAACGGGCAAGCAAGGCCCTGCGCAAAGTGGCGCTCGATCTGGTGAAGCTCTACGCCGAGCGTCATCAGGCGCCGGGGTTCGCCTTTCCTGTGGATGGTCCCTGGCAGACCGAGCTTGAGGAGTCGTTCCCCTACGAACCCACGCCCGATCAGCTCAAAGCTACGGCAGAGGTGAAGAGGGACATGGAGAAGTCTCAACCGATGGACCGGCTGGTGTGTGGTGATGTGGGCTTCGGCAAAACCGAGGTGGCGATCAGGGCGATCTTCAAGGCAATCACCGCTGGGCGTCAGGTGGCCATGCTCGCCCCAACGACGGTGCTGGCCCAGCAGCACTGGCGCACCCTCTCCGAACGTTTTGCCCCATACCCGATCAAGGTGGCCTTGTTGAACCGGTTCCGCACGGCTGGAGAACGCAAGTCAATCCTTGAGGGATTGAAGAAAGGCACCATCGATGCTGTGGTCGGCACCCATCAGTTGCTCAGCAAAAGCACGGCGTTCGACAAGCTCGGCCTGCTTGTGGTGGATGAAGAGCAGCGCTTCGGGGTGAACCAGAAGGAAAAGATCAAGGCTCTACGCAAGGACGTCGACGTTCTCACGCTGTCAGCAACACCGATTCCGCGAACGCTTTATATGAGTCTTTCGGGTGTGAGGGAGATGAGCCTGATCACCACACCGCCTCCGTTGCGGCGTCCGATCAAGACCCATCTCGCTGCTCTCGATGACGAGGCGATTCGCAGCGCGATCCGTCAGGAACTGGATCGTGGCGGGCAGGTGTTCTATGTGGTGCCTCGGGTGGAAGGGATTGAGGATGTGGCTGGTCAGTTGCGCCAGATGCTTCCTGGGCTGAAGCTGTTGGTGGCTCACGGCCAGATGGCTGAGGGTGAGCTTGAAAGTGCCATGGTGGCTTTTAACGGTGGTGAAGCCGATGTGATGCTTTGCACCACGATCGTGGAGAGCGGCCTCGATATTCCTCGGGTGAACACGATTCTCATCGAGGATGCGCATCGTTTCGGACTCGCCCAGCTGTATCAGTTGCGCGGACGTGTGGGCCGCAGTGGCATTCAGGCGCATGCCTGGTTGTTTTATCCCGGCAATGCCTCCCTGAGTGAGGCCGCGCGTCAGCGTCTGCGGGCGATTCAGGAATTCGCTCAGTTGGGAAGTGGTTATCAGCTGGCCATGCGCGACATGGAAATTCGCGGCGTCGGCAACCTGCTCGGTGTTGAACAGAGCGGGCAAATGGAAGCGATCGGCTTCGATCTCTACATGGAGATGTTGCAGGAGTCTTTGGCGGAGATTCAAGGGCAAGACATTCCTTCAGTGGATGACACCCAGGTGGATCTGCAGGTAACGGCCTTCATTCCTGCGGATTGGATCACCGATGCAGACGAGAAGATGGCTGCGTATCGCGCTGCAGCGGAATGCCTCAGCAGTGATGAACTCGTGGAGCTGGCTGCTCTTTGGGCCGACCGTTACGGAGCGCTGCCAGGACCGGTTCAGTCATTGCTGCAGCTGATGAATCTGAAGCTTCTGGCCAAGCGCTGCGGTTTTTCCCGCATCCGTCCAGAGAAGCCGAACATTGCCCTGGAGACGCCGATGGAAGAGCCTGCCTTCAGGCTGCTCCGGCAGGGCTTGCCCCAACATCTACACGGCCGGTTGGTTTACCAAGCCGGAACAGGCGCTTCGGCCAAGGTGCTGGCGCGGGGGCTGGGGGTTCTGCCGATGGACAAGCAGCTCGACGAGCTCAAGGGCTGGCTGGAGCAGATGGCTGCTCAGATCCCTGGTACCGACGGTTTGACCGCCGAACAGCGAGAGCAGCAGCAGAGGGACCAAAACGAGGCTGTTCTGAGCGTCTGAGCCATGGGTGCGCTGATGGACCAGGAAAATGAGAAGCTTCCGACACATTGCGCAATTCTTCGTTACAGTGATTTTCAGATTTAGGGAACCATGGGCGAATTCATCGATCCGATCAGTTCCGTGGGCTCCTTCGGCCTGCTGTCCAGCCTCGTTGGAGCTGCAGCTCTTGGTATTTATGCCCTGTGGCAAGACGATTCTCAAAATGATGACGACGACTCCAGCCCCGGTGGTGGTTTGATGCAACCGGTTGCCTGAGCCGCACCGTCTTCCGGAGTCAGTCATATCTCGTCAAAACCATCACCCAGTTGGGTGATGGTTTTTTTAATGCGCCGTCCGAGGGTGGATGAGTCCCTTGCTGAGGTCTCTCTCCATGCCTTCAAGGTGTCAAGCCCTTCTGTTGGGCGGTGTTTCTGTTGTTGTCTTAATTGTTCTGCCCGCTCGCGCGACGTCCTGGGATGCCATCGATGCCCTGCGGGGAAGACTGACCCGCGCCGGTGTGCGTGTTGTTCAGCAGGACTGCTCTCGCCGCGGTTTGCAGGGCCTTTATCACCCCAGAAGTGACACCCTCGTGGTGTGCCGATCCCATCAGACCCCTGCTCAGGTTTGGGACACCCTGGCCCATGAAGCTACCCATCGCATGCAGCAGTGCGCTGGTGGGCCGATCACCGACCAGCGGCATCACCGATCGATGGCGGCCGCTCTCGTGCGCAATCATCCCGCCGAGATCCGTTCCATGCGTGCCTATCCCCGGGAGCAGCAACTGGCGGAGCTGGAGGCCCGGTACACAGCGAAGCTTCCTCCTCAGCAGGTTCTTCAGCTGTTTGACCGGTACTGCGGATCGCAGGTACGCGTCTAGGGGATTGGAGCCAATAAATCCCGTTCTTTTCTTCTCGTTTCGAATGAATTCACTTCTCATGCAACTTGCCATGGCCGCACTCGGTCAATTCGCCAATGGTGGAAGCGGCATGCCCATGGGCATGCCCGTTGGTGGCTTCCCGGCCGGCGTGGGTGTTCCTGCGGCACCGGTTCTTGGGCCTCGCCGCTCCGGACCTGCCATGCCCCCCACTGGCCAGACCTCCTCACTCCAACTGGCCTCCTTGGCCACAGTGACCTGCCTGTTGCGTGAGGGTAAGCTCAGCCGCAACCAGGCGCTCACCATGCTCAGCCGTCAGGGTGATGCCTGGGGATGGGATAGCCAGTGGGGACGGCGCATTCCGATCGCTCGGGTTGATCAGGCCATCAGCGCCGCTGGTGGGTGTGCGGCGATGGTGACCCGGATTCAAGAAACAACGCCAATCTCTCCTTACTCAGCCGTTGTTCCAGTCAGCGAACGGCCGCTTTTCGGCGGCAGTCGCAGTGAACAGGAGGGATTCGGTCTCTATCCCTACCGCTGAAGGGCTGACTGCAGATTGGCGCTGCCCGGTTGATAGGCCTGACCCTGACCGGGCGAGCGGAGAGCCTTGATCAACGTGGTTTCTGCAGCTCTGTACTGACTGTCCTTCCCTGTCCCCAGCTGTTCGACGGTGAGCGATTGAATTTCCTCTTCGCTCAGTTCGACCGGCACATCAGGACGGATCCCGTTTTTGTGAATGTCCGTGCCCTTCGGGGTGAGGTACTTGGCGATCGTGACGGTGAGTCCGGAACCATCGGAGAGTCCCCGAACCGACTGAACCAATCCCTTGCCGAAGGTTTTCTGACCGACCAGCACAGCTCGGTTGTTGTCCTGAAGAGCACCCGAGAGAATTTCACTGGCACTGGCGGAGCCCTCATTCACAAGCACCACCACGGGGCGGTCCGTGACCGCACTACCGGTGGCGCGGCGGACGTCTTGAATCCCGTCCCGTGTTTTGGTGCTGACGATCGTGCCTTCGTCCAACCATTGACGAGCGATATCCACGCTGGCTTCCAGGAGGCCGCCGGGATTGCTGCGTAGATCGAGAACAAAACCCTGGGCACCTTGCTTCTCAAGGTCTCGAATCGCGGCCCTCATCTCCCGAGAGGCTTTGGCATTGAACTGCTTGAGGCGGATGTAGCCCACCTTTGTGCCGTCTGAACCGGTGTTGAGCCGGCTCTCGACGGCGTTAATCTCAATGCGAGCACGTTTGAGGGGAACGATGACCACGTCCCCTTTGCGGCGCAGTCCAAGGGTGACTTCGCTGCCTTCCTGATCGCGGATCAATTTCACCGCGTCTTCGGTGGTCATCCCCTTGGTGGATTCCCCATCGATTGAAACGATCACGTCCTTGGGTTGCACGCCAGCCTTCGATGCTGGAGTTCCCTCGATCGGCGACACCACCACGATGTCTTTGGTGTCCTTGTCGAGAGTGATCTGAATGCCCACCCCGGTGAGTTCACCGGAGGTGTCAATCTGCATCTGTTTGAACTCTTTCGGGTCCAAAAAGCGCGTGTAGGGATCGTCGAGGCTGGCAAGCATCCCTCGAATCGCTTCATACGATTCATCAGTGCCTGCGTAACTCTTGGTCAGCAGGTCACGGCGCAGGGTTGTCCAGCGCTCTGGTGAGTAGTTACCGGTGGAATCCAGGTAATCGCGATACACGATTTGCCAGACCTGATCGATCACCTCCTTCGGGCTGTCAGTGATCGACGATGACGTTGTACTCGGAAGACCCAATCCCGGTGCTGCAATCGCCACGGCGGCCGCGATGCCTCCGGCACCGAGAATCAGCAGCAAGCCTTGGCGATGGGACTGCTCAGGGCTCAGGCGGGGGGTGGGCATAACGTCCTAGAGGACTGATTCTTCAGAGTAACGACATCAGACGGGATCCACCCAGCGTCCGTCTTCCTTGATGAGCTGGATCAGTGCTTCAACCCCTTCGGTTTCCGGCACCTTGCGGATCTCATCACGCCCTCTGTAGAGAGAGATGACCCCAGGGGTCTTGCCGACGTAACCGTAGTCAGCATCAGCCATCTCACCCGGACCATTCACGATGCACCCCATCACGGCGATGTCGAGACCGGTGAGGTGGGAGGTGGCATCCCGAACCTGATTCAGCACCTCCTCGAGATTAAACAAAGTGCGACCGCAGCTCGGGCAAGCCACGTATTCGACCATCGTTTTACGCAATCCCAGGGCTTGAAGGATTGAAAAGCAAACAGGGATTTCTTTCTCGGGTGCTTCGGTGAGTGAGACGCGAATGGTGTCCCCGAGGCCCTCGGCCAGGAGCGTGGCGATACCGGCGGTGCTTTTGATACGGCCGTAGTCCCCATCACCCGCTTCCGTCACTCCGAGGTGGAGGGGGTAGTGGAATCCCTCGCGATCGAGGGTATCGGCCATCAGGCGGTAGGCCGCAAGCATCACCGGAGCTCTGGAGGCTTTCATCGAGATCACGATGTTGTGGAAGTCGAGTTCATCGCAGAGACGGACAAACTCCATGGCGGATTCCACCATTCCCTCGGGCGTGTCGCCGTAGGTGAACAGCATCCGTTCGGCCAGTGACCCATGGTTGACACCAATGCGTAGGGCCTTGTTCTGAGTCTTGAGGATTTCCACCAGGGGAGCGAAGTCATCCTTGATGCGCTGACCGATGGCTTCGAATTCTTCACGGCTGAAGTCCTGCCGATCCGGGTCGGGTTTATCGAACACAAACAGTCCCGGATTGATGCGCACCTTGTCCACGTGCTGGGCCACTTCAAGGGCGATGCGAATGCCGTTGTGATGCACGTCCGCCACCAATGGGACTCCGCAGCCCTGGGCCCTGAGGGCTGCGCGAATGTCTCCCATGGCCTTGGCATGAGCCATGGAGGGCGTGGTGACGCGAACGATCTCGCAGCCTGCTTCGGCGAGCCGGCGGATGCCTGCCACGGCACCCTCGATATCAAGGGTGTCTTCGTTGATCATCGACTGAACGGCGACAGGGTGCTCACTGCCGATCGGCACGTCACCCACCATCACGGTGCGGGTCCGGCGCCGGTGAATGACCGTGTCGTAACGCTGACTCCGAGCGGTGTCAGTGCCGGTCTGAGAAGCGGTGGCCAGGGTGCCAGTCATGGATCGTTCAGGGACCTTGGCCAAACCATGGCATACCTATCCCCCCTGTGCGCTGAGCCTGCGTTTCGCTTCCTGTAAATCCTGGAGGGTCAGGGTCTGGGGGGAACCGGCCTCCCGCGATCGAAACCGCAAGAGATAAGAGGGATGAAACACCGGCATGAAGGTCCTTCCCTCCTGCTCGTGCCACTGACCTCTCAACTTGCTGATTCCGCTTTTGATCCCGAGCAGCGCCTGTAGAGCCGTTGCTCCAGCCAACAGCACCAAGGAAGGATTCACGAGCTCGAGTTGTTCCCTCAGCCAGGGTCTGCATTGCCTCATCTCCTCAAGCGTGGGCTTTCGGTTATGGGGAGGTCTGCATTTGATCACGTTGCAGATGTAGAGGTCTTGGTCCTCATCCAGATCCGCTTCCTTCAGAAGTTCACTGAGCAGCCGGCCAGAACGGCCGACGAAAGGAAGCCCCAGATTGTCTTCGTCGGCTCCGGGAGCTTCGCCGATCAGCATCAGATCGGATCGTGGGTTCCCTCTCCCCACCACAACCATCTTCCGGTGATGAGCGAGATCACAGCGCTGGCAGGCTGCACATCGATTTTCAAGCGTGTCGAAACCCTTCACATCGCCTCCTGTGGAGCCTCCTTTGATTGGATCACCAAAAGCAAAAAGCGTTGACCTTCGGGATCTTTGAGCCAGCATTCCGCGCCGAAAGATTCCTGGCGGGGTTCTTCCGTGCTGGATCCGCCCAGGGCGATGACTCCATCGCGCCAGGACCGGAGGTCCTCCAGGCTGTTGTGGCTTGTCACCCGCTGAAGGCAAGGTGCCAGCACGGCGCCTGAGGCAGGCCATGGGCGACGTCGTGACGGCGTGTAGATCTGCAGCGACCCTCCCTCCGGTAAGGGAACGATCCAATGGTGTTCCGCCAGTCCCGTGCAGGCTTCGGTCTGAAGCAGACCGGCATAAAACGCTGCCAGTCTTTGAGGGTCCCGCGCGGCCAGGACCCAGCTGAGGGTGAGCTTTGGGTCTTGCATTTCACTATGTTCCTTCCTCGGACAAGAGCCTCTCAGCATTGGCGCTTGGTTGTCTGTGACACAACATCAGGCAGGATGAGAACTCTCGTACCTGCGCATCCACTGGAGGGGTGCCGCGCTGATGTCACGCCCGCTCTCTTTGTCCAGCCGGGCTGAAGCCCTGCATCCATCGCTCACGCTGGAGATCAATGCTCGGGCCAAGGCCCTGCAGCAGGAGGGGCGCGACATCTGCAGCCTCAGTGCTGGCGAGCCTGATTTCGATACTCCCGACTTCATCGTTGAGGCCTCCATCGAAGCCTTGAGAAACGGAATCACCCGCTACGGCCCCGCTGCTGGCGATCCCCATCTGCGTGAATTGATTGCCGCCAAGATCAGTAACAGCAACGGAATTCCCACCACAGCAGCGCAGGTTCTGGTGACCAATGGCGGGAAGCAGGCGATCTACAACCTTTTTCAGGTTCTCTTGAATCCCGGCGACGAGGTGTTGATCCCTGCGCCCTACTGGCTCAGCTATCCGGAGATGGCCCGCCTCGCCGGTGCCCGTCCGGTTGCTGTTCCCTCGTCGGCTGACGATGGTTTCCGCCTTGATCTGAATGCTCTTGAGGCCGCCATCTCACCGGCCTCCAGGGTGCTTGTCATCAACTCTCCCAGCAATCCAACAGGAAGGGTCCTTAGTCGCGAAGAGCTGTTATCCATCGCTGAGCTGGTGCGTCGTCACCCCCGGCTTGTGGTGATGAGCGACGAGATCTACGAGTACCTTCTCGACGACGACGTGACGCACTTCAGCTTTGCGTCTCTTGCTCCTGATCTGCAGGATCGCTGCTTCATGGTGAATGGCTTCGCCAAAGGGTGGGCGATGACCGGATGGCGCCTGGGGTACCTCAGTGGTGATCAATCCGTGATCAAGGCCGCCTCCGCTCTCCAGAGTCAGAGCACCAGCAATGTGTGCAGTTTTGCCCAGCAGGGGGCTGTGGCCGCACTCTCCGCTCCGATGGACTGCGTAGAGACGATGGCCGAAAGCTACAACCGCCGCCGCGCCTTTCTTGTGACAGGTCTTGAGAAGCTGAGTGGTATCACCCTGGTGCCGCCTCAGGGTGCGTTTTATGCGTTCCCTCAGTTGCCAGAGGCTTGCGGCGACTCCATGAGCTTCTGTCACAGAGCACTTGAGGAAGTGGGATTGGCGATTGTTCCCGGGGCCGCCTTCGGCGATGACCGCTGTGTGCGGGTGTCTTGTGCGGTCTCGCGTGAGACGATTACGGATGGCCTGGCCCGATTGGCCCGCCTGCTTGCTGTGAATTGACACCCTTTTCGCAGTTGCCGAAGCATCGTTTCACCAGAAACCAGTTCATGCCCATTCGAGAACGAGGGGCCGTCGCCCTTCTGGCTTTGTCTCTCTGCCAGGGGGTAACGGTCCTGCCGTCCATGGCCAAACCGGCGCTTCGCGTCGGTGCCATTCCCGATCAGAACCCCGAGCGACTGAATCGTCTCTACGACCAGCTTGCTGATGAGCTTAGCGACCGTCTGAAGGTGACCGTTCGCTACGTGCCGGTGAGCAATTATCCCGCCGCAGTGAGTGCCTTCCGGACCGGAGGCCTTGATCTGGTCTGGTTCGGTGGCCTGACCGGAGTTCAAGCGCGGCTGCAGACCCCTGGGGCCAAGGTTTTGGCGCAGCGGGATATCGATGCCCGCTTTCGCAGTGTGTTCATCGCCAACACTTCAGCTGGTCAGCAACCGATCCAGTCCATCAACGGTCTGGCCAGTTTGCGGGGGAAGCGGTTCACCTTCGGATCGGAGAGCTCAACGTCCGGACGTTTGATGCCGCAGCATTTTCTGGCGAAGGCAGGGGTTACTCCCAGTCAGTTCAGCGGAGGCCGGGCGGGCTTCAGTGGCAGTCATGACGCCACCATCGCTTTGGTGCAAAGCGGGGCTTACCAGGCGGGTGCTTTGAATGAGCAGGTCTGGGCGTCCGCTGTGAAGCAGGGGCGGGTGAACACCGACAAGGTCGCCGTGATCTGGCGAACCCCTGAATATGTGGATTACCACTGGGTGGCTCGCCCTGATCTTGATCAGCGCTTCGGCTCTGGTTTCACAACACGCCTGCAAAAGGCGATTCTGGCTTTACAGCCAACCACCCCCCGCCAGACCACGATTCTCGAGCTGTTCGCTGCCAAACGCTTCATTCCTGCGGATGCCAGCCAGTACAAGCCGATCGAAACCGTGGGTCGCCAGCTCGGCAAGATTCGTTGAGTTCGCTGCTCCAGCTTGAACAGGTTCAGTTGGCCGGCTCTCAAAGAGACCGGCTGACCAGCCTGTCGCTGCGGATCCACAGCGGTGAGCGTGTGGCTCTTCTGGGGCCCAGCGGCGCCGGCAAGAGTTCATTGATTGCCGTGATCAATGGCACTCTGATCCCTCAAGAGGGAACGGTTCTCTGGCGCGGCCGCAGTCTTCAGCAACGCAACCGCCGGCAGCGTTGTGAGATCGGCACCCTCTGGCAAGACCTGCGTTTGATTGAAGAACTCAGTGTTGGGCAGAACATCAATGCCGGCGTGCTTGGTCGGCGTGGGCTTCCCTGGGCGTTGGCAAATCTTCTCTTCACCATCGGCGCTGAGCCCTGTCTGCAGTGCTTGCGTCAGGCTGGATTGGAGCCCCAGGTTTTGGGCTCCGAAGGTTTGGATCGGCCCGTGCAGCAGCTGTCGGGTGGTCAGCGACAACGGGTTGCCCTGGCTCGGTTGTTCCGGCAACAACCATCTCTGGTTCTTGCCGATGAGCCTTTGGCCAGTCTGGACCCAGCCATTGCCGCCGAAGTGCTCGATCGCCTTCTGGAACAAGATGCTGATGGCTCCCTCGCCCACGGTGCGGAAGCGGTGTTGGTGTCGTTGCATCGACCGGATCTGATCCTTCGCTTTGACCGGGTTCTCGCCCTGCGGGATGGGCGCCTGGTGATCGACGCACCGGCAAGGGCAGTGACGCCTGGGGAGCTTCGGGATCTCTACGCACTGTGATGGCTCTGCCCCGGCTCAGTTCACCCGCGCTCGCGCTGCTGCCAGCCCTGGCACTGCTGCCGGTCTTGATCACCGTTCTCGCTGGGATTCACGCCGGTGGCGTTGAGATCTTGACGGCATTTGCCTCTGCAGCGGTGCATCCGTCCCTTGACCCACTGCTGCTCAAAGCTCTGTTGAGAGCTCTGCAGGTCACGCTGGCGATGGCTTTGGCTGGATGGAGTCTCAGCCTGGTTCTTGGGGTGCTGCTTGGGTGCTTTGCCTCAGAACGGCTCATGCAGACCTGGAGTTGGCCAACCTGGCCAGCGTGGATCCTTCGCCGTTCCCTGGCACTGCCTCGATCAGTGCACGAACTGATCTGGGGACTTCTGCTCCTGCAGGTTCTCGGCCTGCATCCCTGGGTGGCGGTCGCGGCAATCACGATTCCCTATGCGGCCCTGGTCGCTCGCGTTTGGCGCGACCAGCTGGATGCCCTTGATCCATCCAGGCTTCAGGCTCTGCTGCAGGGCGGTGCGCCTCCCCTTGCAGCCTGTTGCACTGCACTGTCCCCCGCCATGGGCACGGTGTTGGTGAGTTATGGCGGGTATCGGCTGGAGTGCGCGTTGCGAAGTGCCACGCTGCTGGGTGTCTTTGGCCTGGGTGGCCTGGGCACTGATCTGCAACTCAGCCTGCAGTCTCTGCAGTTCCGGGAGCTTTGGAGTGGGCTTTGGTTGCTGGGCCTTCTCAGTGTTTCTCTGGAGGTCCTGCTCACGCTTTGGCGACGTCGATCCCGCCAGGCCCAGGCAGGCCAGCGGCGCCTGTGTCTCTTCCTCGCCGGCGTGATTTTGGCGGTAATCACAGGAAGTATCTGGCTCCATGAGTTGCTGCCGGATTCCGGCAGTGTCGTCTGGCAGGGACTGGCATTTCCGGACTGGAGTGGTCTCACGCAGGCGGCTGCGGAACTTCCCTGGTGGCGGCTGATCTCTGAGACGCTCCTGCTCACAGTGCTGGCCGCTGGGATTGCAATTGGACTGCCTCCGCTGGCGATGTTGTTGGTCCCTTCGCGGCCGTGGCAGGTCGTTTTCAACGCTGTTTGGGCTCTCGTGCGTCTCATCCCCCCACCGCTCACTGTGTTGCTTCTGCTGCTGAGCAACCGTCCAACCCTTGCGATCGGTGCGTTGGCGCTCGGATTACATAACGGTGGGGTGATGGGACGTCTGTTGCGCGAGGAACTTGAGCAGCAGCCTGCTGATCAACAGCAGGCCATGGACGCGTTGGGCGCTACGGCACGGCTCAGCTGGCTCTATGGCCTGTTCACGCCGCGTAGCCCCGGATATCTGGCTTATGGGGCCTATCGCAGTGATGTGATCCTGCGGGAGACCGTTGTGGTGGGCCTGATCGGTGGAAGTGGACTGGGCTGGCAGTTGCTGGAATCGCTCAGTTCGTTCCATTGGGATGCTGTTTTGGTGTTGATCGGGGCCTACGCCTTGATCACCCTGCTCGGGGAGTGGCTCAGTGATCAGTGTCGGAACCGTTGGCTGCAAAGCTGATCACCCGTTGTGAGTGACTGAATCCATGCGCCATCCCCGTCAACTGGTGGTGATTGGTGATAGCGGCGTGGTCGGTTGGGGAGACACCGAGGGTGGCGGCTGGTGCGAACGGTTAAGGCGTTCCTGGATGGCGCTCCCGGATGCACCTGTGATCTATCCACTGGGGGTTCGCGGTGACGGGCTCGAGTCGGTGTCGCAACGATGGGAAGCTGAGTGGGCCTGTCGCGGTGAGCTGCGACGCCAATATCCGAAGGCTTTGCTGGTGGCAGTAGGCCTCAACGATTCCGCCAGGGTTGGGCGTGCCGACGGCCGGCAGCCGCTTGATGCTCAAGCCTTGCGCTTCGGGTTCGAACAGATGCTTCATGCCATGAGGGCTCGAACCCAGGTGTTTGTTCTGGGACTGTCGCCGGTGGATGAACAGGTGATGCCATTTGCTGACTGTCTCTGGTACAGCAACAACGACATTGCCGTGCATGAAGCTCAGATTGAAGAGGCCTGCCTCGAAGTAGATGTCCCCTTCTTGCCTCTTCACGCGGCCATGCAGACAGAACCGGGTTGGCTGGGATGGATTGAGCCTGACGGCATCCATCTCAACACTGCCGGGCATCACTGGATTGAGCAGCGGGTTCGGTCGTGGGATGCGCTCCAACGCTGGGCAGGTCTGGAGTTGCAGGCACAGCTCACCTGGACCTGAGGCCCATCAGAATTGCTGGAGTTATGAGATCAGGCATGCGCGTGTTTGTTGTTGTCTTGGTCGCCGCACTTCAGGCGGTGCCAGCCCTGGCGCAGCAGGATCCGGTGACCTGTGAAGCGTTTTCCAGTGGTTTCACCACCGCTGATGGCTGTCTGGATGGGACGCAACCCTCATCGGGGCCCATTCCCAAGGATCAGTGGAGTGTGGATTACGACGATGATTTCTGGCCAGACGGTTGGTATGGCCCAGGCATCGGAGACACCTTCTGAGTCGAGGCGACATGCTGATTCGCTCGCTTTGGTTGGCGTTGATGGTGGGGGCACTGATCAGCACCGAGGTTCTTGGTTGGAGTTCGCCTGCACGGGCTCAATCATTGGATGAGCTTCAACGCCAGCGACTGATTACACCTGCTGTGCGGGATGTTCTTGAAAAGCACGATGCCCAGACTCCATCCCAGCGGCAGGCCGTGCTGGATCAAGCCTGCAGAACCGGTGAGCTCTCCCCCTTGGATTGTGATTTCATCGGTCGCGGAATCCGCCGCCGTCGGCGTGATCAGTGAGTGCGCTGGCTGTTGAGCAGTTGAGCAAGCTCACCAAGGGGCCATCCCAGATTTCTGAGATGGCGCAGCAGGCCTTTTGAAGCCTGGTAATACCCATCGCTGTACTGAGGCGCGTAGCCAATTTCCTTCAAGGTGAGCATCAACAAGCGATGTTCTCGTCGGGTTCCCTCCCGCTCTTCCAGAATTTGAAACCCCCGTTCCTCAAGATCAATTC
Organism: Synechococcus sp. MEDNS5; assembly: GCF_014279875.1. Taxonomy (NCBI): domain Bacteria; kingdom Bacillati; phylum Cyanobacteriota; class Cyanophyceae; order Synechococcales; family Synechococcaceae; genus Synechococcus; species Synechococcus sp. MEDNS5. The sequence goes on along the minus strand of NZ_CP047952.1, from coordinate 1,335,560 downwards.
GGGTTTGCCCACTGAGGTCTTCACTGAAGCCGAGCTGGATCACGTGGTCGATCTCCCGGTAAGCAGTGAAAACACGTGCTCCCTGGTGATCCTCCAGAAATTGATACCGCTCAGTCACGGCGATCACCGCTTCCATGCACGGTGCCAACAAGGCCTGCTCAAGGGTGGCTTGCTCGAAGGTCATGACAGGGCACCTCCGGCGGTCAGGCGCTCTTCGCATGCCATTTCGTAATTGCGGATCGCACCGGCGGGAATGGAACCGTTGCTTTTCAGTTGACGTACCGACAATTCAACGCATTGCAAAACAACGCTGGTGAGTTCTCGGCCCTCGCACAGGGCCCAGCTGCGCAGCAGCACGTGCAGGCTTGGCGGAACGGAGACCGTCAACTTCACCTGGTTTTCCCGGGGGACGGCCATTGCTCGGGACGGCTGAATGTGTTGATCCTAGCTCAGAGTGACTGTGGGGCAACTGTGAGGTATCTCTGAAGTGGCTGTGTGGTGGCTCTGTTCGCCGGGGCAATGCAGGGGTTACATCAAGACCAGTTGCAGAGAAGACGCCACGGCAATACTCACGCCAACGCCGACGCTGGCTTTGAACAGATCTCTGACCAGTTGTTTGATGGCGTGCCCTGGGGAGGATTGATGCAGCCTTGCCACCAGGGCCAGCTCCCGACCGGCCAGTAAGCCAAGGAACACCCAGGTGGTGCTCAGGGGAATCATCGACATGCTGAGTGCCCTGGTGAACAAAATCATTCCGAACACGAGGTCGATCAATGTTGCGGATCGGATGTCGTGGATATTGATCTTGCGACGAATGATGCTTTGGATTGGTCCACCTCCCCAGGCAAAGATCAGGGCGAGGGCCGCGCAGATCACGGCAATGCTTAAAAAGAGTTCCGCGAGGCTCAATCGCCTCGGCAGATACACATACAGGCTGGCGGCGTTTTGAATCATCCACTGACACCACAGCCAGGCTGTACTCAACCACTGCAGAACGACCCACCGTTTCGGCAGCGTTGTTGAAGCAGGTTTATTGCTGCGGCTGAACTGTTGCTCCAGCAGCCAGAGCCCCAGCCCATAGAGCAGCAGGCTGATAACCAGTGAGAACAGGTATCCCAGTGCTGAAGTCTTCACAAGCGCCGTGGTCTGCATCGGTGCAAATGCAGAGAGCACCAGGATTGAGGTTCCGATCGGAGCTCCCCACCAGGTCAGTGCTGCAATCGTTAGCGGTGGGATCAGATAAAACCAGCTGAATGCGTCCGGCGGAGGGAATGATCCCAGTCGATCCCATGCCGGATCGCCGTGATACCTGATCCATCCAAAAATCAGGATTGCTGCCGTTGCCAGGCAGATCCAGAGCACTTGCAACCAGAGCGGTGTTCGTCCCCGATTGCTGACCAGGAATGTCCCCAGGGTCTGCAGGGAATCGTTGGCCGTGCAGGCCACCACGACGAGCACAAAGCCCAAGCCCTGAATCAGTGTGCTTCCCATTAAAAGAGCAAGCTTCTATCGCTCAAAAAGGATGATTCTGTTGTTTGATGGCATCGAGCGAATGTCTTGAAGAGAGAGTCCTGCCCTTTGGGCTTCTGCAATCACGGCTTCTTGATCGCGCACCCCCCAGCTCGGATTGCGTTCTCTCAGCGAGTCGTCGAAGTTTTGATTGCTTTCGCTCACATGCTCCCCTTCAACGCGAAATGGCCCGTAGATCAAGAGGCGGCCGCCGGGGGATAAGTGTCGAGCTGAGCCGTACATCAGGGCCTGCGTGCACTCCCAGGGAGAAATATGCAGCAGGTTCACGGCCACAACCATGGCCGGTGCAGTCGGCAGATCATGCACCCAGTCGGGTGCACACACATCCAAGGCCAGAGGTTGTGGCATGGCAGACGTCAGCTCCGTGTGGGCAATCCAGGCGCTGATGCTGAGGCAGTGGTCGGGGTCTGGATCGCTGCATTGCCAGGTGATCCTGGGAAATCGCTGTTGGAAGGCAACGCCGTGTTCTCCCGATCCGCTGGCCAGTTCGAGGATGAGTCCATCGGCAGGGAGGGCGTCGGCCAGTACGTCTCCGATCGCGTGTACATTGCGCTGCGTTGCCGGGAAGAACAACCGTGCATCGTCACTGAAACGCTCCATCGGCCTTATTCAGCGCAGCTGCTTGCAGGGGTTTCACAGGAGCGGGTGAGTTCCTTGAGCCAATTTTGCAAGGCATCCAGTGCTTGCGGCCGGATGCGGTAATACACCCACCGTCCGCTCTGACGATCACTGAGTAGTCCTGCTTCTTTCATCACCTTGAGGTGAAAGGAGAGGCGCGACTGGGATAGAGCGAGGGAACTGGTGAGATCGCAGACGCAGCGCTCACCGGTGGAGAGCTGGTCAAGAACCTGGAGGCGCAGGGGATCAGACAGAGCCTTGAGAAGGCTGCAGGCTTGCGTTGCCCTGAGAGGGTGTTGCGTGGCCTCGATGGATGGCATCGGCGAGGCAACAGCTGGTTTCAACGTTAGCGGTGCCGGTGAAACGCTTTGTGTGATCCAGGCACTTGCGGAATGACACGCGACTGATCAAGTTTATTTGGTGAATGCACGGCACAGTCCCATGCGGATCGGCATCAATGGTTTCGGGCGGATCGGTCGCCTTGTGTTCAGAGCCCTTTGGGGACGCCCCGGCATCGAGCTTGTTCATGTGAATGACCCAGCCGGTGACGCCGCGACCGCCGCCCATCTTCTGGAGTTCGACTCGGTGCATGGCCGCTGGGCTCGGAGCATCAGCAGCAGCGCTGAGGGATTCACTGTGGAGGGTTCCTTTCTCACATGGTCATGTGAGAAAGATCCCACCGCTGTGCCCTGGGCCGAGCGCGGGGTGGAAATGGTGCTCGAGGCCAGCGGCAAGATCAAAACACCGGAGACCCTCAACCCCTACTTCGATCAGGTTGGGCTGAAGCGCGTGGTGGTGGCTTGTCCTGTGAAGGGTGTCGTCGCCGGTGCGGAAGCTCTCAACATTGTTTATGGCATCAACCATCACCTCTACGAGCCTGATCAGAACCGGTTGGTGACCGCTGCCTCCTGCACCACCAACTGCCTGGCGCCGGTGGTGAAGGTGGTGCACGAGAGCTTCGGCATTGAGCACGGAATGATCACCACCATTCACGACATCACCAACACCCAGGTGCCGATCGATGCCTTCAAGAGTGATCTGCGCCGGGCCCGCTCCGGCCTCACCTCTCTGATCCCCACCACGACAGGATCTGCCAAGGCGATCGCGATGATCTTCCCTGAGCTCAAGGGCAAGCTCAATGGTCACGCCGTGCGTGTACCGCTGCTCAACGGTTCCCTTACCGATGCTGTATTCGAGCTCAAGCAAAGCGTCACGGTTGAACAGGTGAATGCAGCCTTTAAAGCAGCTGCAGAAGATTCACTGCAGGGAATCCTGGGTTATGAGGAGCGCCCGTTGGTGTCTTGTGATTACACCAACGACAACCGCAGTTCGATTATTGATGCGCTGTCCACGATGGTTGTTGATGGCACCCAGTTGAAGGTGTTCGCGTGGTACGACAACGAATGGGGATACAGCTCGCGAATGGCTGATCTCACCTGCCACGTGGTGGAGCGCGAGGCATGAAGCTCTCCGCCCTGAAGCAATACGGGATTGTGACCGCCAATTACTGGGCGTTCACGCTCACTGACGGCGCTTTGCGCATGTTGGTTGTATTCCACTTTCACGAGCTCGGATACTCCACTCTCGAGATCGCCTTTCTGTTTCTCTTTTACGAGTTCTTTGGGGTGCTCACCAATCTCTATGGAGGCTGGATCGGAGCCCGTTACGGATTGCGGCTCACCCTCTGGGTCGGGACGCTTTTGCAGATTCTGGCGTTGTTAATGCTGGTTCCCGTTGCGGAATCCTGGCCGAAGCTTCTGAGCGTGGTGTACGTGATGGTCGCCCAGGCGATCAGTGGGATTGCTAAAGACCTCAACAAGATGAGCGCGAAGAGCGCGATCAAAACGGTTGTTCCTGAAACGCCGGATGATGCTCAGAAGGGGGAGACGCAGTTGTTCAAATGGGTGGCGATTCTCACCGGTTCCAAAAATGCCCTTAAGGGGGTTGGATTTTTTCTCGGAGGAGTGCTGCTTACAGCGCTGAGTTTCAATGCTGCTGTGGCCTGGATGGCTGCGGGTCTGGCTCTGGCTTTTTTAGTCACCCTGGTCTTGCCTGGAGAGATCGGAAAGATGAAGGCCAAGCCGGCGTTTTCGTCTTTGTTTTCGAAGAGCAAGGGCATCAATGTTCTCTCTGCGGCCCGGTTCTTTTTGTTCGGTGCCCGCGATGTTTGGTTTGTGGTGGCTCTCCCAGTGTTTCTCGAAGCCTCTCTCGGCTGGGGTTTCTGGGAAATCGGCGGCTTTCTCGGCCTCTGGGTGATCGGATACGGCATCGTGCAGGGAACAGCCCCGGGGCTGCGTCGTCTCTGGGGACAGCGTGAAAGTCCCGGGGCATCGGCGGTGCAGTTCTGGAGCGCGGTACTCACGGTGATTCCCGCGCTGATCGCCATCGCCCTTCTTCGTGAGGTCGACGTGACGGTGGCGATCGTCGGTGGGCTGGCGGCTTTCGGAGTTGTGTTTGCGATGAACTCCTCAATTCACTCCTACATGGTGCTGGCCTACACCGATCAGGAGAACGTGAGCCTCAATGTGGGCTTCTATTACATGGCCAACGCGGCTGGTCGTCTGGTTGGAACCCTGCTGTCCGGTGCAGTGTTTCTGATCGGCGGAACGCCCACCTCAGGAATGCAGGCCTGCCTCTGGACTTCATCGTTGTTGGTGTTGCTCTCGTGGCTCACCAGCCTGCGGCTTCCCGCTGTGCGGAGGTCGGCGGCTTAGCGTCGAGTTAACGAGCTTCATCCCGTTGCCCTGCGGGTTTTTGCACCATGCCCCATCCCGCCCGTCTGGCTGCACTTCAGGCCATCCAGCAGCGCACGCCGTTGCACTGTGCGCCCGCGCAACCCCTGGAAGAGGTTTGGGCGAGCGACGTGTTCACGCTCGCAAGGATGAAAAGTGCCCTGCCCAAGGAGTCCTACAAAGTGGTCCGCCGCGTGATCCGCGATGGCGGGCGCCTTGATCTCGCTGTGGCGGATGTGGTCGCCCAAGCGATGAAGGACTGGGCTGTGTCCCAGGGCGCGCATTATTACGCACACGTTTTTTATCCCCTCACCAACTCCACTGCGGAGAAGCACGACGGTTTCATCAGCCCGCAAGGTGATGGTCAGGCGATCCATGAGTTCTCAGGGAAGCTCCTCGTGCAGGGTGAACCTGATGGCAGCTCCTTCCCCAATGGAGGCATCCGTTCCACCTTCGAGGCTCGTGGTTACACGGCCTGGGACATCACCAGTCCGGCTTATTTGATGCGCACCTCCAACGGAGTGACGCTCTGCATTCCCACGGTGTTTGTGAGCTGGACAGGTGAGGCTCTTGATAAGAAAACGCCTCTGCTCCGTTCGAATGCCGCCATGAACCGGCAGGCGAAGAGGTTGCTTCACCTTCTTGGCAACGAAGAGGTGGCTCCTGTGAACAGCTCCTGTGGGGCCGAGCAGGAATATTTTCTGGTGGACACTCAGTTCGCCACCCTCAGGCCTGACCTTCTGCTCGCGGGTCGCACGCTGTTCGGCGCGGCATCACCCAAGGGTCAGCAATTTGATGATCACTATTTCGGTGCGATTCCGGAAAGAGTGCAGGTGTTCATGCAAGACGTGGAGAGCCAGCTTTACAGACTCGGAATTCCAGCCAAGACCCGACACAACGAAGTTGCACCTGGCCAGTTCGAGATCGCGCCAGTTCATGAAGCCGCCAATGTCGCCACGGATCATCAGCAACTGATCATGACCACGCTGCGCAGTACCGCCAAGCGTCATGGGTTCACATGCCTGCTACATGAAAAGCCTTTCGCTGGAATCAACGGGTCCGGAAAGCATGTGAACTGGTCGGTTGGAAACAGCACCCAGGGCAACCTGCTGGATCCCGGCCGCACTCCCCACGACAACCTTCAATTCCTGTTGTTCTGTGCTGCAGTGATCCGCGGTGTGCATTGCAATGGTCCCTTGCTGCGTGCCGTTGTGGCGACGGCGGGCAATGACCATCGCCTCGGTGCCAACGAAGCCCCTCCAGCGATCATTTCCGTGTATCTCGGACAGCAGCTGGAGCAGGTCTTCCAGCAGATTCAACGGGGAGAGGTCACAGGAAGCTCCCACGGGGGAGTGATGCGTCTGGGTGTGGATACCCTCCCGGAATTCCCCAAAGATGCCGGAGATCGCAACCGCACCTCCCCCTTTGCCTTCACCGGAAACAGGTTTGAGTTCCGTGCTGTTGGCTCCGGCCAGTCTGTCGCTGGGCCCCTCGTGGCGATGAATACCGTGCTGGCTGACTCCCTGGAATGGATCAGCGATCGCCTTGAAGCTGAGATGGGCTCTGGCCAGAGTCTCGAACAGTCTGCGGCGGTGGTGATTCGGCAGATCATGGATCAGCATGGTTCCGCCGTGTTCGGCGGTGATGGTTACTCCGACGCGTGGCATCGGGAAGCGACCGACGATCGTGGCCTGGAAAATCTCCGCAATACCGCCGAAGCTCTGCCAGTGCTGCGCCGCGAGGAGGTGCGAAGCCTGTTCCAGCGCCATGGCGTGATCTCATCGGTGGAGATGGAAAGCCGCTACGAGGTGTATGGAGAGCAGTACTCCCTCGCGATTGAAGTGGAGGCCAAAGTGGCCCTCTCCATGGTGCGCACGCAAATCAGCCCAGCCGTTCAGAAGCATCTGAGCGCCCTGGCGCGCAGCCTGCAGCAGCAGCAGTCACTCGGACTTCAGCCTGAAACCCGCGATCTCCATCAGATCGCTGAGTTGCACAAGCGTATGGACGACCATGCAACGGCTCTGGCAGGGGAATTGCACCAGTTGCACAACGGAGACACCGCCGCGGCCATGAACCACTGCGCGGGTGTGTTGCTGCCTCGGCTGCAGCAGTTGCGTGAGGCCGTGGATGCCTTGGAGGAACACGTGGACGACGATCGCTGGCCCCTGCCCTCCTACCGGGAGATGCTCTTCGTTCGCTAAAGCTCCAACCTGGCTGATCCCGATAAGGTGAAGGGTGTGGGGACTTTCGCCTTGCCGCTCAACTCAGTTGCTGACTTACTCGACTGGGTCATCAGTTTTGATGCCCGCAAGGTGCGCTGTGAAGTGGATCTTCTGCGCCGCCGATATCCAGATGCCACAACCTATGAGCTCGCTGAACGTGCATTCAGCGATGCGCGATTGCGCGTGATTACGGCGGGAGCGGCGATGGGGTTGGCTGCGAATCCCGTCCTCAGTGTGGCTGGGGCGCTGGCGGATCTCTCCGTCACGACCCGGACTCAGCTGTTCGCTGCGGCCTGCGCCGCCGAGCTCCTGATTCCAGGTTTCCTTGAGAGTGAGAATGCTCGCCACGAGTTGCTGTTCCCGGTCTTCGGCTCCAGTGTGATCAGCCAAGTGGGTGTGGAGCTGGGGTTGAAGGCTGCGCACACGGCCACCCGTGAGATGGTGTTGAAACTGATCAACAAGCGCAGCCTCGCTCTGATTAACGGCGTGATGACCAAGGTGTTCGGGCGCAGAGTGAGTCAACGTGCTCTGATCACCAAGACGATCCCGCTGGTGGGCTGTGTGATCGGTGGCAGCTGGAATGCCATTGAGGTTCAGTTGATCCGCAACCGAACGCTCCGCTATCTCACGGCACAGGCCATGGAATCCGGTGAGTTCATCGACGTTGAGGTGGTACCAAGCTGATGGGGAGATTTCAACGACGGCACATTCGGGGTTCCTTGATCCTTGGTGCTGCATTGACCCTTTCCCCAGCGATCCTTCCTCCCAGGGTCGTCGCTGACCCTCATCCCCGTCAGGAGGTGACGGTTTTGACGGTGAACAACGGCCAGGAAGTACTTGTTGATCTTGAGGGTGAGGGACGTGCCGTCAGGCTGGCTTGCATTCAGGCACCGCTCGTCGAGCAGAGGCCATGGGCACAAAACGCCACAGATCAGCTTCGCCGTTCCCTTCAGCCTGGAAACGGCGTTGTTCTGGAGCTGCGTGCAAGGGACGTGTACGGCAGGATTGTGGCTCGATTAATCAACGATGGGGCTGATGTGGCTGCTCCACTCTTGAAGCAAGGTGCAGTTTTTGCCTACGACGGTTATCTGGGGCAGTGCAATGACGTCGATTACAACCGTCTTGAGCGTGAAGCCAAAGCGGCCCAGCTTGGGATCTGGAGTGTTCAAGGAGGCATTGAACGCCCATGGAATCTGATTGAGGCGTCCGGAGGACGACTTGAGCCTTGATCAGGTCGAAAGCGTCGTGGTTGACACAGTCGATCTGAACTGGTTGCGCCTAAATGAAAAGAGTCTCAAGAACGCGATGAGTTACGAGCCTGGCAGCCTGGAGTGTCGTTTGCTGATTGATGCCAAGCACCATCTTGAACTTGCGTTGGCATCCTTAAGCTCGCTTCCACAGAGTGATCACATTCAGCGGCAGCTCAAGGCCGTGCACCAGCAGCTTGAGGGTATGCATGATCTCAAGCGCAAACAACCGCTTCACTCCCCCGTCTGAACTGGAGCTGCTTGAACAGAATGGAGGGCCCGATCGGCTCTTCGATGTTTGAGAACAACAACCGCCCTGCATGGGTGAATTGGCTCTTTCTTGGAATCTTCTTGTGGTCCAGCTGGCAGCTTGCCGGGTTTTGGTTTGCCCAGCTCAATGGCGGAAGCTGACCGTGAGCACGACGCTGGTCTTCAGTGTTTCGGACTCATTCCCAAGTGACCGTGCAGCGGTAAGTGCTCGAATTTCCTGCGGTTCCAATCACTTCGCAGGATGTATCGGTCACGGTTTTGCCTGATGGAACCTTGGCTAGTGCACGATTGGTCGCAATGGCTTCACTGACGCCGCCCACCGTCACAGATCCCGCATGGGCAACCATGCTGTTGGAGAGAACCAAAAGCGTCGCCAGTGGAAGCAGTCGTTGCGCACAATTCATGGCTGTTGATAACTCATTCATTGAGACGTCGTGTATCGATGATGCGGGAGAGTTCGAGCACGTAACCGGCTGTACACCAGCGTCCATGGCTGCGGGCTCTGTTTTCAGGGTCTGATCGGATCTCAGCCGTTTCAGCCATCAACAGATCCAGGTCTCCCTGCGACAGTTCGTAGAGATCCTGTAACTCCACTTCCCTGCCTAGCAAATGACTTCGGAACCATTTGCGTGTCTGTTCTTGCGCGGGGATGTCATGAGGCATTCAACAATCTCTCCGTTTTTCTAGGTGTAGGGGTAGGCATTCGGCACGAAGAACTGTTCGTTGATCGGTGGGCGGGTGTAGTTGCCCTGTTCCGGCCGCGGCGGAAGTTCGATTGCTGGTGGGGTCATGTCTTCCCAGGGAACCTTGCTCAGTACATGTCGCAGGCAGTTGAGGCGTGCTCTGCGCTTGTCGTCGGCTTCAACGGTGAACCAGGGAGCCTCCGGAATGTTGGTGTGATTAAACATGGTGTCTTTCGCCTGGGAGAACTCCACCCAACGATTACGTGCTTCCAGATCCATGGGACTGAGCTTCCAGCGTCTGGTGGGGTCGTCGATTCGCGATTGGAAACGGGCCTCCTGTTCGGTGTCGCTCACCGAAAACCAATATTTCAGCAGCAGGATGCCGCTCTGCACCAACATGCGCTCGAATTTGGGCACGTCATCAAGAAATTGCTCAACCTGTTCAGGAGTGGCGAAGCCCATCACTCGTTCCACGCCTGCACGGTTGTACCAGCTGCGATCGAACACCACGATCTCACCGGCTGCAGGGAAATGTTCCACGTAGCGCTGGAAATACCATTGCGTTTTCTGTCGCTCGGTCGGCGTTCCGAGGGCAACGACACGGCAACCTCGGGGATTCAAGGGCTCTGTGAGACGTTTGATCGTGCCACCTTTTCCTGCCGCATCCCGCCCTTCAAACAGAACGATCATGCGGTAGCCGGTGTCTTTGATCCAGTACTGCATTTTCACAAGCTGGGTCTGGAGTTTCACCAGTTCGGCTTCGTACAGCTTTTTATTCAGCCGTTCGATTTTGTTATTCCGACCTTCCAACAGGTCGTCCAGCAGTTCTGCCGGACTGGCGAGATCCTGCTCGCTGCCCGCAAAGCTATCCAGGACGGTATCGGGAAGCTTGTCTCCGCTGTCCTTTTTTTTGTCATGGGCCTTGTGCTTGCCCTTGTCTTTGTCCTTGTGCGCCATGGTTTGGGAAGCCTTTCATTCATTGGTGACTGATTCCGCGCGTCACCCCTTCAGTGCAAATGTTTTTCTCAGCTTTGTGTGGGTTCTGAGCATTGGCGATCAGCAGGCAAGGGGAGGCTGAGGCGAATGGCGAAGCGTCCTGGAGGGTGCTGTTCGGAACAGAGATCCCCCTGCAGACACTCCAGGCGTCCCCCGTGAAGATTCGCCACGTGGGAGACGATCGCGAGCCCGAGCCCGCAGTGACCTTGTTGCCCTCGGGAAGAATCGAGGCGGTGAAAGGGCTGAAGCGCCTGTTCCCATTCGCTGGCTGGCATGCCTTCACCCTGGTCCCAGATTTCGATGTTGCAGCGTGAGTTCAGTTCACGCAGTCGCAGAACCACAGGGGCTGTTCCGTAAGAGAACGCATTGTCAATAAGGTTGGCGATCGCCCTGCCGAGGGCCACCGGTTTCACGGCCATGGAGAGAGGCATGAGATCCAGATGGAGTTGATCAGCTGGATGACTGCTGGCCACTTCTGACAGCAGCTGCTCGAGAGGAACCTCGACCGAGGCTTCACTGTCTCCACCTCCTGCAAACAAAAGAAACTGCCCCGTGATCCGCTCGAGGGACTGAAGATCACCAGCGCAGCGCTCTCGGTCTTCCGCCGTGAGTTGAGGCATGGAGAGCCGGAACTGAAGGCGCGTGATCGGTGCCCTTAGGTCGTGGGCAATTCCGGCCAGCATGGTGGCCCGTTCTTGGCGACTTGTGGCTAGGCGCTGCACCATTGCGTTGAAGCGCTTCGTGAGTCGTTGTACTTCCGGCGCGCCTCGAGCCGGTACAGCATCCGGTCCGCCCCCTTCCCCGACCCTGGCAAGGGCCTTCTCCAGGCTTCTCAGAGGGCCCTCGACCTCCACGAGCAGAAATAACCCGCCGCAGATGATGCCCGATCCAACCAGTGACAGTCCTAAGAGGGTTGGCTCTGGGGGCCAACGCATCATCGAGGGCACATTCACCTTCAACCAGATGGGCTCCAGGGGTGAAATCAGCTCAATCCAAATGCTGCGTTCATCCCCAGCTGCGCGGTGGGGATGGGCCATCGGGCAGTGGGACAATCTCTGACAAAGTTGTTGCTGTAGTGCCTCAGACTGACGTTTGAATCCTGCCGATGGATCCATCGGCGACGGTTCGGGCCGCACGGTGACCACCAGATCCAATCCGGTGAGTTCCGCCACCAGATGGGGTGGGTATCGCTCCAAGGCCAGTTCTGTGAGCCTGACGTTGAGGGCTAAGTCACGACCGAGCTGAATGGTCTGAAGCTGCTCCAACTGACGTCCAAACAAGGCCTGGAAGACCAGCAGACAGAAGGCCGAACTGCCGAGCGCCAGGGTTCCCCATCCCAGCAGTGAGCTGATGCGCTTCTGCCAGGACGGAGACGGCATGGGAGAGAGTCAGCGAGAGCGAGGTTGACCGTCGGGAACAAACACGTACCCATAGCCCCAGACGGTCTGCAGGTAGCGGGGACGTGTGGGGTCAGGTTCCACCAGTTTGCGTACCCGGGAGACCTGCACGTCCATGCTGCGGCTGTCTGTGTCACAACCAGGCCCGCGTGCCAGCTCAATGAGCCGTTCCCTCGACAGCGGACGGTGTGGGTGCTGCACAAAGGATGCCAGCAGGCTGAATTCACCACTCGTGATCACCACTGGTTTGCCGTCGCGGGTCAGCGTCCGGGCGGCAAGATCGAGCACGTTCTCTCCGAACACCACATCGCCACCTTCCGCGAGAGGAGTTCCAGCCGGGAGGGAGCTGCGGCGCCGAAGAACGGCTTCGATTCGCGCGGAGAGTTCCCTCGGCAAAAAGGGTTTGGCGAGATAGTCATCAGCACCCTGTTCAAGACCGATGATGCGGTCAACGCCCTCGCCGCGGGCGGTCAACATGACCACTGGCAGGTCGTCTCCAGCGTCGCGGAGACGACGAAGGGCTGTGAGACCGTCGTCTCCAGGCATCATCAGATCGAGAACGATCAGATCAGGTCGCTGGAACTCGAGTCTTGCCTCGAGCTGTTTGACGTCACTGAGGCTGCGCACGTCGTAGCCCTGGTCGATCAGGTAGGTGCCCACCATCTGGCGCAGCTCAGGATCGTCGTCGACCACCCAGATCATTGAGGAGCGTCCCACCGTTCCATTCCCGCAAGAGATGACCTGATCGTATGGATGCATCAGCATCCTGTCGCCAAGGAATTGACCCTGTCACAGCTGATCAGGGTCCTGTCATCACTCAGACATCCCCTGGCTTCTGGTTGCCCATAACCTGAACGAATGTTGATTTGGCTGCCATCACTGAAGATCGGGGCGTTTGGGCTCCTGATCACTCCACTTGCTGCTCTTCCGGGGTGGGCTGAATCCAGACCCGTCCACTCCTATGGGCAGCGGATGGAAGCGCTGTTTATTCGCAGGGATGTGAATGGTGATGGACGCTTGGAGACTGGTGAAGTGAAGGGTGACCCATACCTTGAACGCAGACTGCAACGCCGTGATTCCCGGGGCTTCCTTTTGTTGGAAGATCTCAGACCATCAACGCCTCATCCCAGTGGCAGGCGTCTACAGCAACGCTTCCGTCAGGCCGATCGCAACGGCGATGGTCAGTTGGATCGATCGGAATGTCGTTCTTTGCCCTGGCTCAACCGCAACTTCACCAGCTTCGATCTTGATGCGAATGGTGGATTGACACTTGAGGAGCTTTGGATTGTTCAGCGTTCACTGGCCCCTCGATCACCTGCTCCCTGAGCTCCTCACGCCTTTCAGCGCTTGATCTTTGACGCTGAGCGCTTCGTTTTCACGTGAGGATTTGTCGTTCCGCGCATCAGCCGGCTGCATCCCTTAAAGAGGCGGATGGTTCCTGCGATGATCGATACGAACGCCAGCACCAGCAGCAGGGCGATCAGAATCACGGCCGCAAGGCCCAGCGCTGCTTCAAGAAGCTGACTGAGACCACGGATCAGGTCGGCGATCGCTTCGCTCACGACCACCATGGCGTCGAGTTTCTGCGGCAGCCAGCTCAGGAAGGTGAACGCACCGGCACCAAAGCTGAGCAACAAAATGGACTCGAGGAGTTGCCTGCCGACGGATATCGGTCGGGAGGAGCGTCCTTTCGTGAACACTTTTCTCTGTGACGTTCCCTTGCGCAGAGGGGGGATCTTGGGTGGGTTCATGACATCGCCTGGTGTCCGGCCCCTCGCATCCAGCGCTCAAATTCCGTGAGCACGAGTTCGTTGGGACAGTCGATCAGGGTGAGGTCACCAACAGTGCAGTCTCCATAACCACTGTGGTGGAGAGTGATGTGATACCCGGAACCACTGAGACCGCAAACTTCCGGATCGCTCCGGACGACGACATCAAGCGAAGCTCCGATGCGTGCAACGCGACGACGGAGATCTGACCAGCTTGATGCCATTCCCACATTCATCTGACCTGATCATTCTGAGGATCTCTCTGCTGAGGTCAACGCTCTCAATCAGCTTGTGCAGGATTGCTAATCGGTGGCTCTCGTCGCTCTTCCTGCTCTTCGAGCTGGGGAGTGGTCTGCGGGGTCTCGGGTGTGGGGATTGGCACAAGCAGACCGACCAGTCCAAGAAGCAAAAACGTGCCGGTGCCCAGCACTGGTGCTGCCAAGCGTTGAAGCAGGGGTGTTCGTTCTGCCAAATCTCGCTTCGGCAGAGGAGCATGGTTGATCAGAGGCCACTGGATGCGAACCCTTTCGTCGTGGCGCAGGGCATCGAGACAGCGCACCAGGTCTGCAAGATCCGCATCATCGAGTTGAAGGATCAGAGGAGGAACGCCACTGCGGCTACTGATCAGTTCCAGTTGATGTCCTTGCTCGAGAGGGAGGATTCGCACAGGCCCCCCATCCTGGCCTTGAATTCTGGACACCCCCGAAAGTTGAAGACGGGCATAGGGAATGACCGCAGCCATGAGGGCTTCCAGGTGCTCCCGTTTCCCTTCCATTTCGGGGCCACTGATCATGGTGAGTCTCCAGCTGGAGAGAATGCCGATCGCATTGGTGCCATGGTCGGCAGAAAAGTCTGGAAGACCATCAACCTCCAAGCGTGCAGCGGTTTGGTCGTATCGGAAGGACTGTTTCAGCATCACCATCAGGGGGTCGGATCGAGAAGGCTGGCGCGGAGCCGATCGACTCCACCTGGACCGGCAGCCAGGGCCAGTGTGAGCACGAGTTGGCGCTGAAGGGGCATGGCCTGTTGACCATCAAGCAGGCGCTGAATGGCTCCCCTGCGGAGGTTCATGCGCTCTTCGATTAAGTCGCCGAGGCGCTGATCCAGGAGTGCCCAGCGTTGCTCTGTGAGGTGTGCAGGTTCCTTGCTTGACAGCAGTTGATGCAGCAATGGGTAGAGACGATCCGCCATGGCGCAGAGAATGCGGATCAGGGCTTCAGTTTCAACCGCTGCAAGAGATCCACGGCGGGTTGATCGCCTGAGTGGGTTATGGCACCGGCGCTTCCAGAGTTCGACGCGGTTGGGAAAAACCGTCTCAAACCCGAGCTGTCGGGTTGCCCACAGCATGGCCTCACCTCCGTTGAGATCCAGTGACTCCACGGTCAGCAACAGAAGATCCAGGCGTTCGAGCGCCCGTCGGCCGAGAACGGCTTCGGGTTGAGACGGATCGGATACCGCCGGAACTGAAACATCGGTCATGGCTGCGATGATGCCAGGGTTAAGGCCTTTCCGTCACCACCTCGTGGATCTTCGTCAGTACGTTCGCGATATTCCCGACTTCCCTAAGCCCGGAATCTTGTTCCGAGACATCTCTCCCTTGCTCAAGGAACCCAGCGGATGGGATGAGGTGATCCGGCGCCTGACCGCTGTGTGTGATCGATGGCAACCGGATCTGATCGTGGGCATCGAATCCAGGGGGTTCATTGTTGGAACGGCACTGGCAACCCAGTTGAAGAAGGGGTTTGTACCCGTGCGCAAGCCCGGCAAATTGCCTGGTGAGGTGATCGGAATCAATTACACCTTGGAGTACGGCAGTGATCGACTGGAGATTCATGCTGATGCTCTGTCTGATCATCCGAGGGTGATGCTTGTGGACGACCTTCTGGCCACTGGCGGTACGGCCTCGGCATCGGCTGAATTGGTCACCAAGGCCGGCGGAGTGCTTGTGGGATGCGGATTCGTGATCGAACTTGCGGATCTCGCTGGGCGCAAAAAACTTCCAGCTGGTGTACCGGTCGAATCACTGATTATTTACAACTGAGCTCTCACTCATGCTGGTGTTGCCAGTCGAGAACGTCCTGGTATTGGCTGAGATTCAGAAGACCGAAGCTCCAAAGCACGACAGGGAGAGGAGCCTGTTCCAAAGTGGCTTGACGCAATCCCAGATTGATCGCGTTGTCACTAAGTCCCATTTTCTGCTGAAGAAAACTGAGCAGAGCGGGATTCGGCTGGGGTTGTGGATCGCTGCTGGTCACCATGGCGGGCAATCCTCTGCCCACACTCTGGCAAGCGGGAGAGCAAGGTGCCAGGACCGTCGGTCATGGCAGAAAGACTGACGCGTCGAACCCATCTGGCCTGCGCCAGAAGCTTGATGATTAGGAACCGCACCGGCAGCATTAGTGGTTGCCGATTGGAGAACAATCGGATCAGAAGGTCTGTGGAGAGCAGAACACTGATCAGATCAGGAAGCCGTCGCCAGGTGTAGAGGCGCCCCAGGTTTGAAGGCAGAGAACCGCTGAGAGTTCTCGATTTCGTGAGATCAAGCAGGTCGCTCACATCCCGCCAGCAGAGGTTCAGTCCCTGGCCACCAACGGGGTGGCAGCGATGGCCCGATTCTCCGACCAACAACAGGTCTGCGGCATTGAGTTGCGGGGCAAGGCTGAGTTCCAAAGGGAACGCCCCAGGTTGATCCAAAAGAGCTGTGGGACGAATCCCCACTGGAAGAACGGCTGCTAGTTGCTGCAGCAGTTGATGGTCTTGCAGGTTTAACCGTTCACGACAGTGCTGAAGAGGAGCACTCCAGACCACTTGGTACAGCTTGCCGCCAAGTGGCAAGACAGCCATTGGACCTTCGGCTCTGAACAATTCATAGGCACATCGTTGCTCAGCCCCATCGAGGGAAACTTTGGCTGTGAAGCAACCTTGCTCGTAGGAGTGACTCCAAAACGGCATCGCCTTAGAGCGACGAAGCGTCGAGCGAGAACCATCAGCAGCGACAGTCCAGTTGAAATGCTCTCGCTGCTGCTGTAGGGAACGGGAATCAACGCTGAAGTGAATGTTGACCAATGCGTTGTTTTCAAGCTCGTGCAGGAGCGTTGTCATCAACGGCTTGTGATCCAGGATCCAGCCGATCGCCTCAGACCCTCTATTGCCGGGTCTGAGATCGCGGCTGCGAAACCATGCAGTTAATTCCAGAACTCGGTCGTCGAGACGAAGAGACTCAAACGGGGATAGAAAACACCGCAGTTGATCCCACACATCCAGGCGTTGAAGCAATCGCCTGGATGAATGGGTTAAGGCGTATGCACGACTTCTTTCAATTAATTCGGGGCGCGCCTGATGATCAACCAACAGGACGTTGAATCCCTGCCGTGCAAGACCAAGGGCGAGAAGGGAGCCCGTTGGACCGGCTCCAACAATTAGGAACCGGTCAGTTGCCGTGACATCTGGCAAGGAATCAGCCGATGCCCAGCAGGCCGCGGGTGAAGGCTTCTCCGCCCATGGCGAATTCAGTCGCAAGCAGAGCAATGAAGCCGAGCATGGCCATGCGTCCGTTCAGCTTCTCGGCGCGCTCGTGGAACCCCCAACCACTTTCGGTGGTTACCACTTCCATTCTGGGCTCTGTGGCGAATGCATTCAAACGGCCACCATCTTCTGTTGTGACTGTTGCTCCACGGATGACCGGTGCATTTGCAGGTACTTCGGACATTTGTCTCAGGCGTCTTTACATAGCGTAACGCATCTTTTCAGGACTATCGGTCCCGGGTGTTCCCGCGCAGGCGCAGTCGGCAAAGATCCTCGAAAGCAGGCCTCAGCAGGAATGGGTAGTCCCCAACCCAGAGGCGGGCCTCCGGTAACCAGGCATCGGTCAGCGCTCCCAAGCTGCTGAAGTCCTTGCGATCACTGAGCACGATGCAACGCACCACCATTCCCGGTCGGATTGATCCGTGGGCCTTGGTCATCGGGAAACTGATCCTGCCGAGGTAACCATCCTCATCGGCAAGGTCGATCACCATCCAGGTTCGCCGGTTCTCGACCAGTTCGAGGCGGCCGTTGGCATCGGCCTGTTCACGCTGGTTCTCCACGCGTTCTTGGGTGAATGCTTCCGCAACCTCGCCTTCAAATAAGGCTGCTGCTGGGTAGCGCCGCAGCTGGGCATTGCGACGACCTGCTTCAACGATCGGACCCCAAAGGATATAAAGAAGCAGGACGACTCCAGCGATCAACCAAACCGATCCCCAGCGGTTGAACGACAAGCTCTGGCTGATGAGAAGCGTGATCACCCCGCCGATTCCTGAAATCAGCAGGCGCTGAAGAATTTTGCGGGGATTGCCGAGGGATGCTCTGAATTGCGTCCCCGTGGCGACTGCCGGAATCAGACGCTGGAGTTCTCCCGGTCGCAGAGGCAGAAGCATCGTGAATCAGATCAGGCGTTCAAGGCCGTAGACCAGCCCCTCGAGTTGACGGACCCGGCGCACGCACAGCAGCACCCCTGGCATGTATGCAGAGCGATCGATCGTGTCGTGGCGAAGGGTATACGTTTCGCCAGGGGCTCCGAACATCACTTCTTGATGTGCAACCAAGCCCGGTAGCCGCAGAGAATGAAGGCGAAGTCCACTAGGACGACGTCCACCGCGGCTCCCTTCAAGGGATTCATGTTCTTCGACCTCGTCGGGGTTGAAGGATTTGCCGAGTTCCTCCATCAGTTCAGCGGTTTTGATGCATGTCCCGCTGGGTGCATCGGCCTTGCGATTGTGATGAAGCTCGGTGAGTTCAGCATGGTCGTAAAAGCGCGCTGCTGCCGCGGCTGCCTGTTGCAGCAGCACCATTCCCACGGAGAAATTGGGGATCACAGCGCCGCCGATGGATGCTTTGCGCGCAAACTCACTGAGATCGTTCAATTGTTGTGGTGAAAGCCCGGTGGTGCCGATCACGGGGTGCACGCCGTAAGCGATTGCGGCGCGGGTATTGCCGTAAACGACTGACGGGTGAGTGAAATCCACCATCACGGCACCGTGTCCGCGACCGTCGTCGCGTACGGCTTGGCTACACGCACAGAGGCATCCTTCTAAATCGGCGGTCACGGCGACCTCGAGGGGCCCTAGGCCGAGACAATCGCCAACGTCGTGTCCCTCTTTGCCAGGCGTGGTGTCCACGGCACCGACGAGATGGCAGTCCTCCGCGGCTTGAATAGCCCTGATCACTTCAGCACCCATCCTTCCAAGCGCTCCTGTGACCACCACAGGGATCGAACCAGCCGCTGCTGAACTCATGGCACTGCTGTCACTTGCTTGAGCCTATGGGCTCGGGGGTCTTGTAACACCAGACCCCAAACACTCGCATCTTGAGCACGGCCCGCCGTAATGTTCTTCACATTGCTCAAAGAGTGCAGATGTTCACACAGGTCCGCTCCGCTGATCGTCGCGTTGCTCCTGTGGAGGGTCAAAACCACAAGTCCGTGATGAAGGCGGTGTACGTGGTTCTGGAACCTCAGTACCAAAACTCACTCACCCAAGCCGCCACTGCTCTGAACGCCGCTCAAGGCGATCTTGGAATCGATCTTTGTGGCTACCTGATCGAAGAACTGCGCGATCCCGACAATTACGAAAATTTCAAGAGGGATGTCAGCGAGGCGGACGTATTTATCGCCTCGCTCATCTTCATCGAAGACCTAGCGCAAAAGGTGGTCGAGGCGGTCGCCCCGCATCGCGATCGTCTCAAAGCGGCTGTGGTGTTCCCCTCGATGCCCGAGGTGATGCGTTTGAACAAGCTTGGCTCCTTTTCAATGGCGCAGCTTGGGCAGAGCAAAAGCGCCATTGCCGGCTTCATGAAAAAGCGGAAGGAAGCCGGTGGTGCTGGCTTTCAGGACGCCATGCTCAAGCTTCTCAACACGCTCCCGACTGTTCTCAAGTACTTGCCGGTGGAGAAAGCGCAGGATGCCAGGAGCTTCATGCTCAGCTTCCAGTACTGGCTTGGCGGAACTCCAGACAACCTCAGGAATTTCCTGCTGATGCTTGCCGACAAGTATGTCTTCCCTGCCGCTGAAGGTGAGGAGCGTCCAGCCATGGTGGTGGCGGAGCCGGAAGTCTTCCCCGATTTGGGGATTTGGCATCCCCTTGCGCCCAACATGTTCGAAGATCTCAAGGAGTATCTCAACTGGACGTCAAGCCGAACCGATCTCTCCGATGAAGCCCGTCAGGGGCCAGTGATTGGTTTGGTGCTGCAGCGCAGCCACATCGTGACTGGTGATGACGCGCACTACGTCGCAATCATTCAGGAGCTTGAGTTCCGTGGTGCACGGGTGATCCCGATCTTCTGCGGCGGCCTCGACTTTTCCAAGCCTGTCAACGCCTTCTTCTTTGACCCGCTGAACCCAGAACAGCCATTGGTCGATGGAATCGTGTCGCTGACTGGATTCGCACTGGTTGGTGGTCCGGCTCGCCAGGATCACCCCAAGGCGATCGAGTCCCTCAAGAAGCTCAATCGCCCCTACATGGTGGCCTTGCCATTGGTGTTCCAGACCACCCAAGAGTGGGAGGAGAGTGACCTCGGTCTCCATCCCGTGCAGGTGGCTCTGCAGATTGCGATTCCGGAGCTTGATGGTGCCATCGAACCCATCGTTCTTTCCGGCCGTGATGATGCAACTGGAAAAGCCCATACCCTCCAGGATCGGGTCGATGCCATCGCCGAACGGGCGATTCGCTGGTCATCCCTGCGAATCAAGCCGCGTCAGCAGAAAAAGTTAGCGATCACCGTTTTCAGCTTTCCTCCTGACAAGGGAAATGTGGGAACGGCTGCTTATCTCGATGTGTTCGGATCCATTCATCGTGTTCTCGAAGAGATGAAGGCGAAGGGATATGACATTCAGGATCTTCCGCGTGATTCCAAAACTTTGATGGAAGAGGTGATCAATGACCCTGAGGCGATGCAGGGAGCACCGGAGCTTTCAATCGCCCACCGCATGAGTGTGGAGGAGTACGAGCGGCTGACCCCTTACTCCGAGCGTTTGGAGGAGAACTGGGGTAAACCTCCTGGAAATCTCAACAGCGATGGGCAGAACCTGCTGATTTACGGCCGTCACTTTGGCAATGTGTTTGTTGGGGTGCAGCCCACATTTGGTTACGAAGGTGATCCAATGCGCCTTCTCTATTCCCGTAGTGCTAGCCCTCACCATGGCTTCGCCGCTTATTACACCTACCTCGAAAAAGTGTGGGGAGCTGATGCAGTCCTCCACTTTGGAACTCACGGGTCACTTGAGTTCATGCCCGGCAAGCAGATGGGCATGAGCGAAACCTGTTATCCGGATTCATTGATTGGCTCTTTGCCGAATCTGTACTACTACGCAGCTAATAATCCCTCCGAAGCAACAATCGCCAAGCGTCGCGGATATGCCTCCACGATCAGCTACCTCACGCCACCAGCAGAGAATGCTGGCCTTTACAAGGGCCTCAAAGAGCTTGGTGAACTCGTCGGTTCCTATCAGCAATTGCGCGAGGGTGGGCGCGGCGTTCAGATCGTGAACACGATTGTTGAAACGGCCCGACAGTGCAATCTGGACAAGGATGTTGATCTTCCTGATGACGATGCTGCATCCCTTGATCTCGAGGGACGGGATGCTCTTGTTGGAGCTGTTTACCGCCAATTGATGGAGATTGAAAGTCGTCTCCTCCCCTGTGGTCTCCATACCATCGGCAAACCACCCACGGCTGAAGAGGCTGTCGCAACCTTGGTCAATATTGCGGCACTGGAGCGTGAGGAGGATGGTCTTCGCTCACTCCCTGGGCTTCTCGCTGAAGCGATGGGACGCACCATTGAAGACATTTATCGAGGCAATGATGAGGGGGTTCTCGCTGATGTTGAACTGAATCGGACGATCACTGAAACTTCCCGGGCGGCCATCGGCTCCATGGTTCGTTCCTTGACCGGTCTGGATGGCAGGGTGAACATGCGTGGCAACTTCGGATGGCTTCTAGACCTCCTCACCAAGTTCGGCCTTAAGCTCCCGACTCCCTGGTTGAGGTCATGCTGTGGCGCAGGCTTCACCAGCATCGATTCCACCGAACTCGACAAGCTTTTTTCCTATCTGCGTTTTTGCCTTGAGCAAATTTGCGCGGATATGGAGATGGAAAGTTTGCTGCGGGCGCTTGATGGTGAATACGTGCTTCCAGGGCCAGGCGGAGATCCCATCCGTAACCCCGGTGTTCTTCCCAGCGGCAAAAATATTCACGCCCTTGATCCGCAGGCCATTCCTACCCGTGCAGCAGTTGCGGCAGCGAAGGGTGTGGTCGATAAGTTGATTGAGCGCCAGCGTGAAGAGCAAGGCACATGGCCAGAAACCATTGCCTGTGTTCTCTGGGGTACGGACAACATCAAGACCTACGGTGAATCTCTCGCTCAGATACTCTGGTTTGTTGGTGTTAAGCCGATGGCTGATTCTGTCGGCCGTGTCAACAAGCTTGAGTTGATCCCTCTCGAGGAGTTGGGTCGCCCCCGGATTGATGTTGTTGTGAACTGCTCCGGTGTGTTCCGTGACCTGTTCATCAACCAGATGGCTTTAATTGACCAGGCTGTGAAAATGGCGGCTGAAGCTGATGAACCGCTCGAGCAGAATTTTGTGCGACGCCATGCCCTCGAACAGGCCGAAAAGGAAGGTACAAGTCTTCGCGATGCTGCTTGCAGAGTGTTCTCAAATGCCAGTGGCAGCTACAGCTCAAATGTCAACCTCGCTGTAGAAAACAGCACATGGGAAGAAGAAGGTGAGTTGCAGGAGATGTACCTTTCCCGTAAAACGTTTGCCTTCAACGCGGACAATCCCGGCGAGATGAACCAGAAGCGTGATGTGTTTGAGAACGTGATGAAAACCGCTGATGTCACCTTCCAGAATCTTGATTCGGCAGAGATTTCACTGACGGATGTGAGTCATTATTTTGATAGTGACCCCACCAAGCTCATTAAGGGCTTGCGTAATGATGGCAAAGCACCAACCAGCTACATCGCTGACACCACAACAGCCAATGCGCAAGTGCGTTCCCTGAGCGAGACGATTCGTCTGGATTCTCGGACCAAGCTTCTCAATCCCAAGTGGTACGAAGGCATGCTTGATTCCGGTTATGAGGGTGTTCGCGAAGTGGCCAAGCGCCTCAACTTCACGCTCGGTTGGAGTGCTACCAGTGGTGCGGTTGATAACTTCGTATACGAGGAAGCTAACGAAACCTTCATCAACGATCCAGAGATGCGGAAGCGTCTCTTGGAGTTGAACCCTCACAGCTTCCGGCGCATTGTCGGAACATTGCTTGAGGTAAATGGTCGGGGATACTGGGAAACATCCGATGAAAACATCCAACAGTTACAGGAGCTGTACCAGGAAGTTGAGGATCGGATTGAAGGTGTCACGACTTAATCCTGAATGCTGTCAGAACTAGCTGGGATTCAGGTGTCAGTTCGTTCACATCGCTCAGCGCATAATTTGTCCAAGGATGGTCTTCTGGTAATCGGCAGTCGATAGCGCGCCCAAAGTGAATACAACCAGTCGACGATTGGACCGACGACAGGCCATGTTGTAGGCGCATAGATCCAGCCAAGACCGATCAAGCGGTAAGCAGCTCGAAACACAGCCACATCCTTGAGAACTGTTCCGTCGGCATCGATGGCATGAATCCTTGCCATGGCTTGGCGGTAGGTGATTCCACCCCATGATTCAGAGCAGTAATCCAGGGCATTGATATCCACAAATTGCATCGCTTCCTGTAGATCCTTGCGGCGGAGAAAGTCCACCTCTCTGACACAGAGTGGGCAGCCACCGTCATAGAGAAGGGTTAGGGCATGCTCTGATGTCATGGACGAACGTGACTTGCAAGGATCCCTGTTCTAGCGAAATCAATCAGGTGTCTCGGGCAACGGCTTCGCCCATGCTCACCACCTGATGGATCGGACCAACATCGTGCACCCGCAAGACATGCACGCCTGCGGCCTGGGCACGTGCGCAGACTGCAGCAGTCCCCCAGATGCGTGCTTTAGGTCGTGGCTGGTTCAAGACCGCGCCGATGAAGCGTTTTCGAGATGGGCCCAGTAACAAGGGAATGCCATCGTGTTGAAGTTCTTCGAGCTGGCGGATTAGCTCCAGGTTCTGTTCATTGTCTTTGGCAAATCCCAGTCCTGGATCCCAAATTAGTTGCGCAAGCTTCACTCCTTGCTTGCAGGCCTGTTGGGTGCTTTCCCGCAGTTCTCGTCGGACTGCATTCACCACGCCCTCCTTGCCGTAATTGGTGCAAGAGTCCATCGTTGCGCTGTTTCCTCGGCTGTGCATCAACACGTAAGGACAGCCCGCTTCAGCAATCAGCGGAAGCATGGCTGAATCGCGGCGGCCTCCGCTGACATCATTGATCCAGTCGGCACCCGCATCGAGAGCCGCTGATGCCACAGCAGCCAGGAACGTGTCGACGGAAATGATTACATTTGGATGGGCGTGTCTGATTGCTTTGAGGCAAGGGATCAGACGTCTAAGTTCCTCTTCCGCACCCACTTCGTCTGCCCCAGGTCGCGTGCTTTGAGCGCCGAGATCGAGCACATCGGCGCCTTCCCGGATCTGTCGATCGGCTTCTCTTGTGGCCTGATTCTCACCGTTGAACTGGCCTCCATCACTGAAGGAGTCTGGGGTGAGGTTGATCACACCCATCACAGCTGGTCTGTGACCCCAGCAGGTGGGATGGCGCATTGCTCGCTCAGGCTTTCTTGTAGTTCGCGATTCTCGCGAAGCCCTCTGGATCAAGCGACGCGCCTCCGACCAGCACACCATCGATGTCGCTCATGCCCATGAGCTCATCGATGTTTGCTGGTTTCACTGATCCTCCGTACTGAATGATCAGATCAGGTGAACCCACCCAGCTTCGGATCAGTCCGCAGATTCGATTCGCCTCCGCGGACTCACAGGTTTTTCCTGTGCCGATGGCCCAGATTGGTTCGTAGGCCACGACCAACCGAGCCGGATCAAGACCTTCAAGGCCCTGTTCCACCTGACGACGGATGACCCGTTCAGCTTCACCACGGCTGCGCTGCTCATCGCTTTCGCCCACGCACACGATGGGGATCAGGTCGTGAGCTTGCGCTGAACGGGCCCTGTGATTGATCTGTTCGTCGCTCTCGCTGAAGTATTTCCGGGGCTCGCTGTGGCCAACGATGGCGTAACGCACGCCATGCTCCTGAAGCATCGCTGGTGAGATCTCGCCTGTGTACGCCCCATGACCTTCCCAATGCACATTTTGGCTGGAGATTTCGACCCGACTCCCAGTTCCCACATCCGCCAGTGTGCTGATCGCGGTGAAGGGCGGAGCCACCACCAAGTGACGGTCATCCGGAGTCTCAGCGATCAGGGGTAAGAAGGTACCCATCCAGTCCCGGGTCTGGGTACAGGTCATGTGCATCTTCCAGTTGCCTGCGATCACCGGTTTGCGCACGCTTGCGTCCTCTGCAGCTCAGCAGCAGCCAACTTACGGCCCAGCCTGAGGGTCTTCGGGAACCGTGGCGCTTTCTCCACCGAGTTCAACATGATCTCCAGCCGTGAGCTGCCGCCCTCGGCGCGATTCCACTTTGCCGTTGACCTGTACCTGGCCATCGCGGATGCGCAGCTTGGCCTCGCCTCCTGTGGAAACCCATCCCTGCCATTTGAGGAACTGATCGAGCTTCATCAGGGCAGTTCGTCTGGATGCCATTGATAGTGTGCACCGATGCTGACCCCTTCCGAAGCCGGATTCCGCAGACTTCTTCCCCTGTTGCGGCCGCATTCCGTCCAGCTGCTTTGGGGTGCGCTCAGCATGATTCTTTTTGTTGGCAGCTGGCCGCTGCTGATGGATTTGGTCGGACGGTTGATTCCAGCCCTTGGCTCTGGCGATCTCTCGGTCGTGCTCCCAGTGATCGGGCTCGTTCTTGTGGTGTTTCTGCTCCAGAAGTTGGCTCAGTTTGCTCAGGATTCTTTGTTGGCCGGTCCGGCACTGCAAGTGAGCCAGAGCCTGCGCAGGGATCTCTTCCGGCAGCTGCAGCAGGTGGAACTCGGTGCCCTGGAGAAGCTCTCAGCGGGGGACCTCACGTATCGGCTGACTGAAGACGCGGACCGTGTCAGTGAAGTCATCTACAAAACTCTCCACGACACGATTCCCAGTGCTCTTCAGCTTCTAGCTGTGCTGGGTTACATGCTCTGGCTCGACTGGAAACTCACCCTTGCGATCCTTCTGCTGGCGCCGTTGATCGTGTGGTTGATCAGTTTGTTTGGTGGAAGGGTCATGGCCGCCACTGAACGCAGTCAGAAAAAAGTCAGTGAGTTGGCAGGGCTTCTCGGCGAAGCGATTGAGGGTTTGCCTCTGGTGCGGGCCTTTGCGGCCGAACCCTGGTTGCAGGGCCGCTTTGAACAGGAGATCGATCAGCACAGGAGGGCCCGCTACAACACCTACCGGCTGGTTGCCTTGCAACATCCGGTTGTTGGCATCATCGAAGTGCTAGGCATTGCGGTGGTTCTCGTTCTCGCTGCTTACAGGCTGAGCAATGGAGACCTCGACAGCAAGGGTCTCACCAGCTACGTGACCGGTCTTGTGGTGCTGATCGACCCCATCGCTCATCTCACCACGAATTACAACGAGTTTCAGCAAGGTCAGGCTTCGTTGCGACGTCTGAGGGCGATCGAGAAAGAGCCTTCAGAGCCCGCCGATCCCGATCCTGCTCTTCCCCTTGATCGGCTCCGTGGTGATCTCGTCTTCAAGAACGTGCAGTTCGGTTATCGCCTTGATCAACCCGTTCTGCATGACCTCAATCTGACCATTGAAGCGGGAAGCGTTGTGGCCCTGGTCGGTCCTTCGGGGGCCGGCAAGAGCACACTGTTTTCACTGGTGCTGCGCTTCAACACCGCACAGAGCGGCCAGGTTCTGCTGGACGGCAAGAATCTGGCTCAAGTGAAGGCCCGGGACCTGCGCCAGCAGGTAGCCCTGGTTCCGCAGCGCAGCAGCGTGTTCTCAGGCACCATCGCCGAGGCGATTCGCTTCGGTCGCGCGGCGAGCCAAGAGCAGGTCGTGGAAGCGGCCCGTCTGGCCAATGCCCACGATTTCATCATCAACCTCCCGGAGGGATACGCGACCCATCTGGAAGAGAGGGGTACCAATGTGTCCGGGGGGCAGCTTCAGCGCATTGCCATCGCCCGCGCCGTTCTTGGGGATCCTGCGGTGATGCTTCTCGATGAAGCCACCAGTGCGCTGGATGCCGAAGCGGAATCTGCTGTGCAGGTGGGTCTTCGTCAGGCCATGCGCGGCCGGACGGTGCTGGTGATCGCCCATCGACTGGCAACGGTTCAGGAAGCCGACCGGATCGTTGTGCTCGAGAATGGCTCGATCATCGAGCAGGGAACCCACGATGCCCTGATGCAGCACAACGGCCGTTATCGCGAACTGTGTGAACGGCAGATGATTCGTGATCGGCAGCGTTAAGTTTCAGGTGTTTCGCTCGAATCTCGCTGCAAAGCCATGACAACCACTCCCACCGACAATCCAATCTTGACTTTTGAAGGCAAGCGCTATGACCTCAATGCCTTGCCTGATGAGCTCAAGGAGCTTGTACGCGGGATGCAAGTGGCCGATGCACAGCTGAGGATGCATGAAGACACCCTGAAGGTGCTGGCTGTTGGACGTCAGACCATGGCGACGCAACTGAATGAACGCTTGAAGAACGTCACTCCTCTGCCTGAGAATGGTTGAAGTTGTATTCCCTGGTGATCTTGAAGATCACCGGGGAGAGAAGCAGCAAGGACAAAAGATTCGGGATTGCCATTAATCCATTGAGGATGTCTGCAATTAACCAAACCACGTCGAAGCTGGCGGTGGCTCCAATGACAACCACCGCCACCCAGACGAGACGGAACCAGCGAATCGGACGAACTCCAGCGAGAAATTCCAGACAGCGTTCGCTGTAGAAACTCCAACCAAGGATGGTGGTTGCCGTGAACGTGACTGTTGCAAAACTCACGAGATGGCCGGCACCAGGTAAGGCCCAATCGAAAGCACTTTTGGTCAGCATCACACCCTGTTCGCTGTCCATGTAACGCCCACTAATCACGATCACGAGGGCCGTCATCGTGCAAATAATCAGTGTGTCAATCACCGTTCCCAGCATGGCGACAGCACCTTGAAGGACTGGATCTCCCGGACGGGCTGACGCTTGCGCGATCGGCGCCGTTCCCAATCCGGCTTCGTTGGAGAACACTCCACGGGCGATCCCTTTCTGGATCACCACACCCAAGGCCCCTCCCGCTGCTGCCCGACCTGTAAAAGCGTCCTGCACGATCAGCTGAAGTGCCGCTGGAATCTCACCGATGTGGAGAAGAAGAATCACAAGCGCGCTGAGAACATAAATCCCAGCCATCACTGGAACCACCACACCTGCCACGCGACCGATTCGGCGGATTCCACCAACAATCACGACAAATGTAATAAGAGCCATCCCGATGCCTGTTGCCAGGGGGGGGACGCCATAGCTGCTGAGAACGCTTGCTAATTCATGAGCTTGAACACCATTGCCGATTCCGAATCCAGCGAAGGTTCCGAACAAAGCAAACACGATGCCCAGCCAGGCCCAGCGTGGTCCAAGACCATTGCGGATGGCATACATCGGACCGCCAACATGGTCTCGAAGGGAATCAACCTCACGGAACTGAACCGCCACCATGCATTCGCCGTATTTGGTGGCGATGCCAAGAACAGCCGCGAGCCACATCCAGAACACGGCACCCGGTCCGCCGGCCCCAATCGCTGCAGCGACTCCGGCCACATTTCCAGTGCCGATTGTTGCAGCGAGAGCCGTCATCAGGCCCTGGAAGGCATTCACCTCACCTTCACCGGACTGATCGGAACTTTTGTTGGTTCGCATTGACGCCACCATTGCGTTCAGGGCGAAACCCAAGCGACGCAGCGGCATCCACTGCAGGCCCACCATCAGGTAGAGGCCTGTGCCTGCAATGAGCAAGAGTGTTGCCGGTCCCCAGACAACCGAGCTGATCTTTTCGAGGCTCAGACTCCTCAGGGCCGCGATGGAAACGGACATCAGAGGCTGGAACAATCCAGGAAGCGGAAAGACTGAGTGCTGGCCGGTGTTTGGCCGTGCGCTTCGGTGCTGATCACCCGTTGCTCAAGAATCCAGGGACCGCTGGCTTCGAGTGGCACGAATGTGTCTTCAAAACGGCTGAGTCCCCCACGGGCTTCGCCGGTTGATGGGTCCGCATA
Source organism: Synechococcus sp. MEDNS5 (assembly GCF_014279875.1). Taxonomy (NCBI): domain Bacteria; kingdom Bacillati; phylum Cyanobacteriota; class Cyanophyceae; order Synechococcales; family Synechococcaceae; genus Synechococcus; species Synechococcus sp. MEDNS5. The sequence continues at coordinate 1,306,842 of NZ_CP047952.1, read as the reverse complement.
CTGACTTGTGTAAGTACGGCTGAGGTATCCAGACCCTGTGTCGGTCGTGCTGCCGGTGTGAATGGTGACCACAGTTCCGTGAATATGACGGTGAACCATGGTGACCACCCGATCTTTGATGCGGTAGCGGTCTCCCTCACCCTTGCCGCCGATCAGGACTTCCAGGCCTTCATCAGTGGTCGTTCCCGCAGTGAAGGTGTTGTCACCGTGCACCTGATCGAAAGACCTCCGAACCCGGTGGATGGCCACTTCCCAAAGCTGGGATGCCATGGCCTTTTCTACCTCCGCATCGTCAACTCCTGTCACCTTGGCCTTCAGGTCGGCACCAACTTCGAACCGGCCCTCGACAGTGCGGTCGCCCTGTTGCCAGATGCAACGTCCGCAATAGCCGGAGAAGCCAGGATCCCAGGTGTAACGGTTCTCATAAGCAGCCCTAAAAGCCTCGCGGCAGTCGCTGCCTGGTGATGTTTGCGCGGGAGTGCTGACGGTCACTGGGCTTGATCAATCTTCCGTGACCTTACCGGGACTCAACCCCTGCATGAACATCCTGCAGCGCGTGAATGTCGATGCTCCGCGACTGAAGAGCCTCGATCCCCTCAACCGCGGAGCGTGCACCTGCCAGGGTGGTGAGCGTGGGCACGGAATAATCGAGGGCCGCTCGCCTGATGTAGCGATCGTCGTGAGCAGCCTGGCGGCCTATGGGGGTGTTGATCACGAGCTGGACACCCCCTGAGCGGATCTGATCTTCGATATTTGGTCTGCCTTCATGGACCTTGAGCACAGGGGTCACCGTCAGCCCTGCCTCAGAGAGGGTTTGCGCGGTGCCAGCCGTCGCGATTAGATCAAAGCCGAGAGCGGTCAAGCGCTGCGCGACAGGGATCAGGGCCAGTTTGTCGCGGTCGTGCGTTGACAGAAAAACAGTACCCACCGTCGGCAGGGCTTCACCCGCAGCGATCTCGGCTTTGGCGTAGGCCATTCCGAAGTCTGGTGCCCAGCCCATCACTTCCCCAGTGGAGCGCATCTCAGGGCCCAGAAGCGAGTCTGCACCTGGAAATCGTCTGAACGGCAGAACAGCCTCTTTCACAGCTTGAAGGGGCGGGCGAGGTTCGTGCAACAACCCGATGGTCGCGAGACTCTCTCCTGCCATCAGCCGTGTAGCAATGCGAGCGAGAGGTACACCCGTCGCCTTGGCGACGAAAGGGACGGTTCTTGATGCTCTGGGGTTGGCTTCGATGATGAACACCAGTTCTTCTCCGGTTTCTGCCCTTTGGAAAGCGAACTGAAGGTTGATCAGTCCACGCACGTTCAGCCGAAGCGCCAATGCTTTTGTCCAGGTTTTGATGGTGTTGAGCGCCTCATCCCCCAGTGAAATCGAGGGAAGGCAGCAGGCCGAATCACCGGAATGAATGCCTGCAGGTTCGATGTGTTCCATCAGTCCACCGATCACGACTGTTCCCTCGTGATCGCAGAGGGCATCCACGTCCACCTCAATGGCGTTTTGCAGGTACTGGTCGATGAGCACCGGATGATCAGGCTCAACCTGAACGGCTTCGTTCATGTAGCGGTTCAGCTCGTTCTCGTCATAGACAACTTCCATGGCGCGACCACCCAGGACGTATGAAGGGCGGACCACAACGGGATAGCCGACCGTTTCAGCGACTGTTCTGGCTTCCGCTTCACTGCGTGCAAGGCCATTGCGTGGCTGACGAATGTCCAGTTGGCGGAGAATGGCTTCGAACTGTTCACGGTCTTCGGCAAGATCGATTGATTCAGGAGTCGTACCCCAAATTTGCGTGCCGGTGGACTGCCCCTCCGGTGTTTCGAGCCATCGCAATAGAGGCAGGGCGAGCTTGAGGGGCGTTTGTCCACCGAATTGAACGATCACCCCTGCGGGACGTTCCACTTCAATCACATTCAGGACATCCTCAAAGGTGAGGGGCTCGAAATACAGCCGATCGCTGCTGTCGTAGTCGGTGGAGACTGTTTCCGGGTTGCTGTTCACCATCACCGTGCAGTACCCCTGGCTCTGTGCGGAGAAGGAGGCATGGCAGCAGCAGTAGTCGAACTCGATGCCCTGGCCAATCCGGTTGGGACCACCGCCCAGAATCATCAGCTTGGGCCGTGTGTCGGCTGATACTTCGGTGGCTGGTTCCTGAAACTCCAGATCTCCACTGGGGTTGATGCGAGCGACCGCCCTCTCATAGGTGGAGTAGTGATAAGGCGTCGAGGAAGCGAATTCTGCCGCGCAGGTGTCAACGGTTTTAAAGACGGGGTGGACTGCGAGCGTTTTGCGATGGGCACGCACCGACAGCTCATCGCTGTTGGTCTGCCAGGCAATTTGACGATCAGAGAATCCGAGCTGCTTCAGCTCAAGCATGGTGTCGCTTGAGAGCTGATCCAGATGCTTCCCGCGCAGAAACCGTTCTTCGACGTCGATTAAATGGCGAAGTTTGGCGAGGAACCAGGGGTCGATGCTGCTGAGAGCATGGATCTCGGCATCGCTTCGCCCTGCGATCATCGCGGCGCGAACGCTGAGAATTCGCTCGGGTGAGGGGGTCCGTAGGGACCGTTCCAGTTCGGCTGGTTCAAGGGTTGGTTCCGGCCGATCCCCTCCCCAGCCTGAGAGACCCGTCTCGAGCGATCGCAGCGCTTTTTGAAACGATTCCTCGAAACATCGGCCTATCGCCATGGCTTCGCCAACGGATTTCATCGCTGTGGTCAAAACCGCTGGTGATCCTCGGAACTTCTCAAAGGCGAAGCGGGGGACTTTGGTGACGACGTAGTCGATCGTCGGTTCAAAGCAGGCAGGTGTCTTGCCTGTGATGTCGTTCAGGATTTCATCAAGGGTGTATCCAATGGCCAACTTCGCGGCGATCTTCGCGATCGGGAACCCCGTGGCCTTGCTGGCCAGCGCCGATGATCGGCTCACTCGCGGGTTCATTTCGATGACCACCACCTCGCCGTTCTGAGGATTGATGGCGAACTGAATGTTGCTGCCGCCTGTCGCGACGCCGATCTCGCGGATGATTGCGATCGACTGGTCCCGCAAACGCTGGTATTCCCGATCGGTGAGCGTCTGGGCGGGTGCCACTGTGATCGAGTCGCCCGTGTGCACTCCCATCGGATCGAGGTTTTCGATGCTGCAGACGATCACGACGTTGTCGGCGAGATCGCGCATCACCTCCAGTTCGAACTCTTTCCAGCCGAGGAGTGACTTCTCGATGAGGATCTGCGAAACCGGACTTGCATCCAGCCCGCTTTTGCAAATGGCGTCGAACTCCTCAGGGTTGTAGGCGATGCCTCCTCCGCTGCCTCCCAGAGTGAAAGCCGGACGGATGATTCGAGGGTATGAACCGATGGAGGCTCCGACGGCCTTCGCTTCGTCCATTGAGGAAGCAATCCCGGAAGGACAGACCTGCACCCCGATCCGTTCCATGGCCTGCTTGAAGAGCTGCCGATCCTCCGCTTTGCGGATCGCCTTGAGATCAGCACCGATCAATTCAATGCCGAAGCGATCCAGAGTGCCGTTCTCTGCCAGCGCAACAGCCAAGTTCAGAGCTGTCTGCCCACCCATGGTAGGCAGGAGGGCATCTGGTTTCTCCCGTTCGATCACCCTTGTGACGACCTCAGGAGTTAGAGGTTCGACGTAGGTCCGATCCGCCATCTCCGGATCAGTCATGATCGAGGCGGGGTTGGAATTAACTAAGACAACTTCGTACCCTTCGGCTTTGAGGGCCTTGCAGGCTTGCGTTCCTGAGTAGTCGAACTCACAGGCCTGCCCAATCACGATCGGCCCAGAACCCAGCAGAAGGATGCGCTGCAGATCGTTCCGTCTGGGCATTGATGATGGATGGCCAAACCTTATGAGTCTCCCACGCAGCCCATGGGCTTGGGAGCATTTTCAACAATCCGAGCTGACGAGTCGCTAACTTTGAGGGTCAGGTGAGACAGTGAAAATCATGAGCGAACTCCAGCGCCTGAAGGGGCTGCTGCCCCCCGAAATGCAGAGCTGGGTGTTCGTTGAGGCCGCCGCAGCAGTTGATCCTGCTCTGATCACCCTGGAGGAAATCGGTCGCGACGAAGTGGAGATTCAGGTTGACCTCGATGCCTGGGACAGCCTCGCTCTGGATTACCGCAACTTGCTCTTCTGGCATGAGGTGGGGCGAATTCAGAACGACACCATCCCGCGAGACGGTTGGGAGATGGCCGCGCTTGCCATCGGCCTTGGGGGGGCCATTGGGGAACTCTGGGTTCAGGACGGGCTGCTGCTGATCATGGCCTTGGGGCTATCCGGGTTCGCGGGGTACCGGCTCTATCTCAAAAACAACGCCGAGAAGCGTTTGCGGGATGCCATTGCAGCTGATGAGCGTGCGATTGATCTCGCCTGCCGCTTCGGTTACAGCGTCCCGAATGCCTACAAGAGCCTTGGCGGTGCTCTCAAGGATCTGGTGGAGAAGACCAGGAAGAAGAAGAAGAGGGGGTTTTATGAGGATCGCCTGGAGGCTCTGCGCAAGAGTGCCGGTAAGGCCCGAGCTGAAATGGCTCAGCAACAGGGGTCTCGTCAATCCGTTACCAGTGAGAACGTCTATGGATAGTGAGCAGCTGGCTGAACTGGCCGCTGAAGCCTGTGACGATCGCAAGGCTGTGGATATCCAGCTCATTCGCGTGGATGAGGTTTCAAGTCTGGCCGACTGGATGGTGATCGCTGGAGGGCAGAGCGATGTGCAGGTTCGCGCGATCGCCCGTTCCGTCGAAGACCGGCTGGAAGAGGACGTTCAGCGCCTGCCGCTCCGCAAGGAAGGAATCAATGAAGGACGATGGGCCCTCTTGGATTACGGCGAACTGATCGTTCATGTGCTTCAGCCAGGGGAGCGCAGTTATTACGACCTTGAAGCGTTCTGGAGCCACGGCCAGCGCCGCCCCCATCTAACGTCGAATCCCACGAAGGACTGAGATCCCTACATGGTCTCCAGCGTGTCCTGTCCTGTTCCGCCTGAGCAGCGTCCCCAGGAGGAGTTCGTCGAACTGAGCCGTTCTTGGTTTTTTTCGTGGCCATGCCAGTCACAGAACAATCTCGATCGGGCTCTACTGATCAGTTGGCTGCTCATTTCACCGGTCAGCGTTCTGGTGGCGAGTGGAAGCTGGACTCTTCGGAACGACCCGGTGCGACTGTGTCTGGCAGGGGGGGTTGCGGCACTCGTGCTGCCGATGCTGCTTCTGGTGCGTCAATGGCTCGGGTGGAGCTATGTGCACAAACGATTGCTGTCTGAGCAGGTTGAATATGAAGAGTCAGGCTGGTACGACGGCCAGATTTGGGAAAAGCCTCTGGCCTGGCGTGAGCGTGATCTCTTGCTGGCCCAACACGAAGTACGTCCGATTCTCGGCCGCCTTGGCCGTGCGATGGCGCTCGTCACCGGCTTGATGCTCGGTGGTGCGAGCATCTGTCAAGCTCTCTGAACCCAGGGGATCTCGTTCTTTCATGCCGCTTCCATCTGGATACAGAGGTTCAGCGCGAACGTCCGCAGTTCCGCCCTTGGAAGTGCACCTGAGGCGAGGCGCGTCGATTGAATCCAGCCACCGGGTTCATGTTGTTGTCTGCGACAGCCGCGGCCGTGTGTTGATGAGAGCCGGAGAGCCAGATCATGAAACATTCGTGCGTTCGGCTCTCAAACCCTTTCAGGCTTTGCCCTTGTTGAGCAGCGGAGCATCGGAGGCTTTCAGCTGTGGCGAACGGGGAATCGCCATCAGTTGTGCCTCCCATGCCGGGACTCCGACCCATGCCAGGGAGGCGTTCCGTCTGCTTTGGAATGCTGAGTTGGACAGTCACCATCTCCAATGCCCCATTCCTGATGGGGCTCGCAGTCCTCTCGAACACAACTGTTCGGGCAAACATGCCGGGTTTTTAATCACAGCCAAGAAGATGGGCTGGCCTCTCGACTCTTACTTGCGTGGAGACCATCCCATTCAGCAGGAGGTGAACCGTCGCGTTGCTGAACTGCTCGGTCTGCCTGCGGAAGAGCTCGTGGCTGAACGAGACGACTGCGGAGCCCCCACCCTCAGACTTCAGTTGGCCCAAATCGGTCTTCTTTACGCCCACCTCGGTGCCTCAACCCACGCTGAGATGGAGCAGATTAGCCGCGCCATGCTGGCTCACCCCGAGCTTGTGGCTGGGGAAGGACGGTTTGACACCGAGCTGATGCGGCGCTCCCACAATCAGGTCATCAGCAAGGGAGGTGCCGAGGGAATTCAATGTCTCAGTCGAACTGGAGACGGCCTTGGAGTCGCGATCAAGGTCGTGGATGGAGCGCGTCGCGCCAAGCAGGCTGTTGCTTTGCATGTATTGCGCCAGTTGGATTGGCTTACTCCAAGCGGTCTTCAGGAGCTGGAAGAGCAACTGTTGCTTCTCAACCCTGGCGTTCACCTTGTGGTGGAAGGAGAACTGCGTTCATAAATCACATTCGTGGTGTCGTTCGACACCAAGTTGTATAGTGATCAAGTCACCGCGGGGTAGAGCAGTCTGGTAGCTCGTCGGGCTCATAACCCGAAGGTCGGGAGTTCAAATCTCCCCCCCGCCACCAACTTCGAAATAGCCCCGCAGTCGTGGGGTTTTTTTATTGCTTTCTTGAGATTGTGGTGCGATTGTCTGCGCTGGCAAGATGTCGTTTACACGGCTTGTTTTTCATCGCAACATCGCAACTCCGCGTATTTCTCTGACGTTCAGGCGTCCTGAAATGGATCGCTTCTAACCGAATGCCGCACCATCCCTTCGATGCCATTGTGATTGGTTCCGGAGCCACTGGAGGTGTGGCTGCGATGACCCTCGCCAAAGCCGGAGTGCGCGTGCTTGTTGTTGAAGCAGGCCCTGATCAAACTCCTGAGCAAGCACTCGGATCAGAACCGGCGAACAGTTTTAGGCGCGCTGAGGGTCTGCTGAGTGGTCGGCATCAACGACAATCCCAGCATCCCGGTTACTGGAAGCAGAATCCTGCTTTGTATGCCGACGAACATCAATATCCGTACATCACACCTGCGGACCAACCTTATCTTTGGACCCAGGGCCGTCAGGTGGGAGGTCGCAGCCTGACCTGGGGAGGAATCACGCTGCGTCTTTCGGACTACGACTTCAAGGCTGCTGATGCCGATGGTTACGGACAAAGCTGGCCGATTGGTCACGACGATCTGGACCCGCACTACAGCGCTCTTGAGCGCTTTTTTCAGGTGAGAGGAAACCAAGATGGTCTTCAGCATCTTCCTGATGGCGTGTTGGCTCCGGCTCTGCCCTTGCTCCCTGAGGAGGAGAGTTTCCGCTGCGCCTTGCGGAGACATCGGGGCGTTCCCTTGATTCACTCCCGCGGTTTCTCAGCACGCCCTCCTGGCTCCCAATCGTCCTGGCCCCAATCGAGCAGCAACGGATCGACGTTGCTGCATGCCATGGCTTCAGGCCGGGTGGAGCTGCTCAGCGGCTCCATGGTCGTGAATTTGGTGATGCATCCCGGTCAGGACAAAGCCAGAGCCGTCGTTGTGGTGGATCGCTCAAGCGGTGAGCAGCGTCTCCTTGAAGCCGATCTGATTGTGCTGTGTGCTTCAACCATCGCCAGCCTTCGGTTGCTGCTGCAATCGGAGCAACAGCACGATTCCCGCGGTTTCCGCGATTCATCCGGTTTGCTGGGTCAAGGCCTCATGGATCACGTGTCCTGTTGCCGCTTTTTTTCAGTGCCATCGCTGACCGGCAGGACGCCCATGCAGGAGCAGGATCCATCCAGCCTGCTTTCGGGTGCGGGAAGCTTTTTCCTCCCCTTTGGGAATGATCCTGCCCACTGCAACGGGCGTTCGTTTCTGCGGGGCTATGGACTCTGGGGTGCGATCAATCGCTTTGATCCTCCTTGGTGGCTCAAGCGCCAACCCGATCATCGCCTCGGCTTTCTGATCGGCCATGGAGAGGTCTTGGCCTCTGAGGCCAATCGCGTCTCACTCTCGGATCGCTGTGATCCTCTCGGGGTGCCGATGCCCATGATCAGCTGCCGCTGGGGGCCCAATGAAAAGGCGATGGTGTCGCACATGCAAAACACCATTCGAGACTGCATCGACATTGCTGGTGGCACTTCAGCTTCACTCGCTGATTTGTTGCATCTCCCTTTCGTTGAACCCGTCGTCCGCGGAGCCATCGCTGTTCAAGAGGATGCCCCGCCTCCGGGGTATTACATCCATGAAGTGGGTGGGGCTCCCATGGGCCTCAGAGAAGAGACGAGCGTTGTGGACTCTTGCAATCGATTGTGGCGCTGCCGGAACGTGCTGGTGGTGGATGGTGCCTGCTGGCCCTCATCCGGATGGCAAAGTCCAACACTCACGATGATGGCCATTACCCGTCGTGCCTGCCTGGAAGCTCTCAGGCCTGCGAGCGACTGCGGCTGAAGAGGTCATCGAGGTAGCGCTGCGTCACAGCCTTCTCAGAGCAGCCGTTCTGGAATAGGAACTGGGCCAGTGCAGAACTCATCACCTGGTATTGGTCCCAAGAGGGATTGGAGCCGATGAAGCTTTTCATGCCTTCGTAAAGCACTTCGGGAATCTCCGCTTCAAGGCTCACAAAGGGCGACTCCGCTTCGCTGGTTGGTGTTTGCGAATCAATGCAGCGTTCAAGATGATTCCGATCCATCAGCCCTCCAGGCGTTCTTTATTTCACTGGTAAGGAAGCCACAACCAACCCCTTGTCGTCAAAGTGCACAGGTTGAATGCCATCGAATCCTGATCTCGATTGAGACTCATCTCTCCGCCAGTCTTCTTTAAGCGCGTTGAGGACTTTTTGTTCCCCTTAAGGCAGTAGTGCTTCGGTTGTCAAGTGGTTGCTGCCCCCCATGGAACTCCCCACAGTCCAGGGATGAGTGCTGGGGTTTCTGCGATTGATCAGTGGAAAACGGCCCTGAAGTTGTGGAAAAAAGATCGCGATCTCCACAGTTCCAACGATTGATCAGTCACTCTGATGAGTGCGTGTCTCTTGTGACGCATTGAGACAGAGACGGGTGAGCATCGAAAACTGTCTGAATTGCTTCAGCTTTCGGGCTCAGATGTGTCGACCTGTGACGACGCGCTCCGCAGCGTGTTGGGCCCGAGGGGGTGTTCTGCATGGGGGTAGGGATGGTGGTGTCCATGGCTGTGGTCATGGCTGTGGTGCTGGTTGCCCCCAAGTGGAATCGGGACTCCGTCGGGCTGGCAAGCGCCAGTGCACTCCCTCTCGCACAGGTCGCAGGCCTCAGTGAGGCCCTCCACGTGATGGTGGTGACTGGCTTGCTCCAGGCCCACTTCCTGCTCGAACCCCAGCACCTGGGCTCTGTACTTGCAAAGTGAGCAGTTCATGGCCGCTTCTCCCCCCAGCACCTCGCTCACCCTTTCGAGGAACGTGTCCAGCACGAAGCTGTGATCTCCGAGATAGGGGGCATCAAGGAAATCGATGTTGGGATGATCTTCAGCAACACCATGGGTGTGCTGTCTGATTCGGCTCACCAGCACTCCCGAAAACAGGAAATAAGGAAAAACGACGATTCGCTTAAACCCCAGCTTCACAACGTGCCGCAGACCCGGATCCACCAAGGGAAATGTGACGCCTGAGTACACCGTTTCACCCCAGCCGAAGCCAAAGCCTTCCACCAGCATGCGGGTCACTTTGGCCACGTTCGAGTTGGCATCGGGATCCGATGATCCCCGTCCAACGACGACCAGCAGGGTGTCCGCAGCCGGGCAGGGATCCGCAGCCATGAGTGCCTCGCGGATTCGTGCTCCTGCTGCAGCAATCATTAGGCGATCAACGCCCAGTTCCCGGCCGTAATCGATGTCCAGACCCGTTTCAGCGCTGTAGGTGTTGAGGACCGATGGAATGTCGTTCTTGGCATGCCCGGCGGCAAATAGCATCGCCGGGATGGCCAGAACCTTCTTAACTCCCTGGGCCCGGAGGCGATCGAGTGCTTCACGGAGAATGGGTTGAGCAAATTCAAGAAAGCCGTACTCCACAGGAAGGTCAGGAAGTCTGGCCTTCAGTCCATGGGCGAGGCCTTCGAATTCCTCAACCGCCAGACGGTTCCTGCTCCCATGACCGCAGATCAGAACACCATGTTTCCGATCAGAAAGAGCATCGAGCGCCAGGGTCACACTGAGTGGGCATCTCTACCGAACCTATTCGTCCCCGTGAGCGTGATGTCATGAATGCTTTGGCACAGGATGCACGATCTGAAGGACGGCTCATCCTTGGCCCTGAGCTATTGCCAGCTGTATTGGCTCACCCTCTGCATCCAACCCCGTTGTTGGTGAGCTCTGGTGCAACGAGCAGTCGTTGTGCCGGTGATGGACTCTGGACGCTCGATCTGAGACGGCGTTACCGGGAGCTCCGTTATCAAGTGGAGTCTTCTCAGGTCACGATTGGTACCGGACTCACCATGGCTGAATTGCTCGAAGGTCTGCGCTCCGATCGACGCGCTCTGCCGATCGGGCTGTCGGGATTGCCTGGATCTGGATTTCTGCTCACCGGAGGGATGGGTCCGCTGAGTCGCTCTCAAGGTTTGGCCATGGACCATATCCAGCGGATTGAGGGTGTGTGGGGGAACGGTGAACCCTTCAATGTTCACCGTGATCACGTCATCGGTGATGAGCGGGCTGCCAGCTACTGGCGAGGCCTTCTAGGCGCCGCTCCTTTTCTGGCTGTCGTGACAGGACTGGAGCTAAGGACACACCCCATCGAGCCCCTGGCCGTTCTGCAGGAGCGCATCGCTGTTGAGTTATTGCCGAATTGGATCCGTTTGGCAGAGCAGTGGCCTTCTTCAGCCAGCCTCCAATGGTCCTGGGGTGACTACGTCGAGATCTACGCCGTGCAAGGTCTTCCCGATGGGTGCACATCAGATCTGCTCCCGGCTCTGGCGGGTGATGCCGCTGAGATCTGTGCTGATCAGCTGTCACTTCCTGCTTTCGGCCGGCTCACGACTGATCGCCAACCGTTGCCGTCCCACTGTGAGGTGCTCGGCAGACTCGGGCAGAGATGGGGGGAGGAGGCTGAGTCAGTCGTCGATCATCTGCGTGAGCTGATGATGCGGAGGCCACATCCGTCCTGCCGAATCAGTGCTCAGCAACTGGGTGGGGCAACCGGCACTGTTGAATCGGCGTCCACATCATTCATCCATCGCAATGCTGAGTGGAAGCCCTGGATCACCGCGGCCTGGACACCTGAGGACCGTGCTGGACGGCAGCATTCCCTGGATTGGATGGAGCGTGTGAGCGAGGCGTTGATGGCGCTGAACCCAGGGGTGCATCTCGCTCAACTCCATGACCATCTTCCCTTTCATGACCAGGAATTGAAGGATGCCTTTGGATCCTGGTTGCCATCACTCAAGCAATTGAAGGCCGAGCTTGATCCCGACCAACGTCTGTGCCGGCTTTGAGATACGGTCGCCACACGTACAGATTGATTTATGGCAACCGGACCCGCAGCGCTGCGGTTGGAGTCCCTCATCGGTAACCCCAGCAAGGAGCTTCTTTCCGGCTTGGTGGTGGCCTTCGCCATGATTCCCGAGGCCATTGCCTTTTCCGGGATTGCCGGCGTTGACCCCCAGGTGGGTTTGTTCGGGGCCTTCTGCTTGTCGATCACCATCGCCTTTGTGGGTGGTCGTTCGGCAATGATCACGTCGGCCACGGGATCAACCGCTCTGTTGATGACCGGCCTTGTAGCCACAGGCGAAGCTCGCGGACCCGGCCTTGGCCTGACTTATCTGCTGGTGGCCGGGATCGTCACGGGGCTTCTGCAGGTGTTGTGGGGCTGGATGCGTCTGGCTTATCAGATGCGTTTTGTGCCTCTCGGGGTTCTCAGTGGCTTCGTGAATGCCCTCGCACTGTTGATTTTCCAGGCTCAATTCCCCCAACTCGGAATCAATCTCCATTTCGGTGAGGCGTCAGCTGCAGGCCATGGGCATGACGCTCTGCCCCAAGCCGCTCAGTTGCCTTTGATCTGGGGGCTGGTTCTGTTGGGGCTGCTGATCATCTACGGCCTTCCTCGACTGACCCGTGCCGTGCCTTCGCAGTTGGTGGCCATTGTTGTGCTCACTGCGATTTCAATGGGCTTCAACTTTGATATTCCCACCGTGCAAAGCCTGGGCAGCTTGCCTGCGGGTCTGCCGGTGTTCCAGATCCCCTTTGGTGCTCTGGCCGATGGGCGCGTGCCCTTCAGCTTGGAAACCCTTGGAATCGTTTTGCCAACGGCGATGGCGATTTCCCTGGTGGGGCTGATGGAAACCTTCCTGACCCAAGACATTCTCGACGACCGCACCGACAGCACGTCGAACAAAAATCGCGAGGCACGGGGGCAAGGCATCGCCAATATCGTCTCGTCGTTTTTTGGAGGTATGGCGGGATGCGCGCTGGTGGGGCAGTCCGTGATGAATATCGACAACGGAGGGCGAACGCGCCTTTCCACACTGTTTTCAGGCGTCAGCCTGCTGGCGATGATCCTGCTGGCCAGACCCTGGCTTCAGCAGATTCCGATGGCTGCACTGGTGGCCGTGATGATCAGCATCGCAGTCAGCACCGCTGATGTGGCGGGCCTGCGCAGGATTCGCTCTATTCCGAAGAGCGATACGGCGGTGATGTTGATGACCTTTGCCGTGACCATGCTCACCACTCCCCACAATCTGGCACTGGGTGTGTTGGCCGGAGTGGCGCTTGCCGGGATTCTGTTCAGCAGAAAGGTTGCGAAAGTGATTCGTGTGGAGCCGGTGGATATTGCTCCAGATCTGCGTCGTTATGTGGTGACGGGCCAACTGTTTTTCGTGAGCAAAATCTATTTCCTCCAGGGCTTTGATGTGCATGAGCACCCAGCAAAAATCATTATTGATATGTCTGCAGCGCACATCTGGGACCAGAGCGGTGTTGGAGCACTCAATCAGTTGATCAGGAAACTGAAACAAGGTGGATCGGAGGTTGATCTGGTAGGGCTTAACACCGAAAGCCTTGATCTGTTTGAGCGAATCGGCTCTCAGCCTGAAGGCTCTCACGGCTGATGGATCAGCGGCGTTTGTAGAGCAATGCCAGACATGCGGTGAGGTCATTGCGCATTCCAGCGAGTCGCTTTTGAATCATTGCGTCGTCAGCGCGCGACCTCAGATAGGTTTCGGTGACATCATTGCCAATACTCATGATTAGGCACATCGTCTCAAGATCATTTGTTGCGATGGCGCGTTCCCTGGCACCTTCCAACATGACCTTGAGTATGGCCATCTTGTTGCTGTAGGCCTGGCGGTCAGCTTTATCCCAGGCGGCCGAAGGCGAGACACTCAAAAAAGTTCCCACAATCACGACCGAAACAGATCCCAGCAGGGATCGATACATCACATTCGGTCAAACCACAAATTAATGTAGGTAGGGCCTGCAGAGATTTTCAATCACTGCAAGGGCTGTGTGCAACTTCTGACAAACTGGCAGCGGTTCTGGGAATCTGCATGGTGCAGCGTGGTTTTCTTGTTGCTGTCTGGGTCTTGGCGTTCGGCTTGCAGGCCTGTGCCACGCTCGGCGAGGGAGGCGCCTCTCGCCTGGATCTGATCCGTCAGCGAGGGGAGCTTCGCTGTGGGGTCAGCGGCAAGATTCCTGGTTTCAGTTTCTTGGATCGCGACGGTCGCTATGCAGGTTTGGATGTGGACATGTGCAAGGCCTTTGCTGCGGCTTTCGTGGGGGATGACAGCAAGGTTGAGTACAGACCATTGACGGCTCCGGAGCGTTTCACGGCCTTGAGAACTGGTGAAATAGACCTTCTCTCGAGGAACACCACTTTTAACCTCAGCCGTGATGCGTCTGGCGGAAATGGCGTTACCTTTGCACCGGTTGTGTTCCACGATGGTCAAGGTCTTCTAGTGCGCCGAGATTCCGGCATCAAAAGGCTCGAGGACCTCAGAAATCAAACAATCTGTGTTGGCTCAGGAACCACAACGGAACAGAACCTCAACGATGTTTTTCAGGCCAAGGGAATTTCCTACAAACCGGTCAAATATCAGGACCTGAATCAGCTAGTTGCTGGATATTTGCAGAAGCGTTGCGCAGCGATGACATCGGACCGATCTCAACTGGCCTCGGCTCGCTCCGGCTTTGAACAGCCGAACAACCACCAAATCCTGCCTGAGGTGCTCAGCAAGGAGCCCTTAGCCCCCCTCTCCTCCGGTGGAGATCAGCGCCTGGCCGATGCTATGCGCTGGGTGGTTTATGCCCTGGTGACCGCTGAGGAGATGGGAATCACGCAAGAGACTGTGGACGCCAAGCTTCAGGAGGCAATCAATGACCCGAGCAAAACAGCATTGCGTCGGTTTTTGGGGGTTGAAGGAGAGCTTGGATCCAAACTGGGTCTTCCGAATGATTTCGTTGTCAGTGTGTTGAAGGCCACCGGCAATTACGGCGAGATCTACAACCGCCACCTCGGTCCGCAGAGTGCTGTGCCCATCCCGCGAGGACTCAATCAGCTGCATCGGGATGGTGGTGTGTTGATTGCTCCACCATTCCAATGACGCGTCGCCAACGCTGGTGGATCCAGGTTCTGCTGCTGGCGGCCGTGCTCGCGCTGGCGGGAATTCTGATCAATAACCTCACCGTCAATCTGATCCGTACAGGGTTGGGTCTGAGTTTTCGTTGGCTGAGCAGACCAGCGGGATTTGCGATCAGCGAGCATCTTCTGCCGTTCCAGCCTGGCGACAGCATGGCCTGGGCCCTGTTGATGGGATGGTTGAACAGTCTTCGGGTGATCGCCTGCAGCATTGCCCTGGCCACGGTGCTGGGCGTGGTGGCAGGCGCTGCTTCTCGCAGCAATAACCCACTGTTCAGTGCGCTCGCAGGTCTTTATGTGGGGCTGATTCGTCAGATTCCCCTGCTTTTGCAACTGCTCTTCTGGTACTTCGTGGCCTTTCTGGGGCTGCCATCCGAACCGCTCGCTCCGCTGGGGGCACTGATCCGCGTCTCCAACCAGGCCATCAGCGTGATGGGACTCAATCTCAGCGTTGAATTTGCGGCTGTCCTGGTTGGACTCAGCGTGTTCACAGGGGCTTTCATTGCCGAGGTGGTGCGCGGAGGTCTGGATGCCGTGCCGCGGGGACAGTGGGAAGCGTTTCGCAGCCTGGGCATCGGTGAGGGGCTCGGGCTGAAACGTGTGGTTCTGCCCCAGGCTCTTCCAGCCATTCTTCCGGCTCTTAGCAGCCAGTACCTCAACCTTGCCAAGAACAGCACCTTGTCGATCGCGGTTGGCTATGCCGATCTTTATGCCGTCAGTGATACAGCCATCACCCAGACGGGACGTGCCATCGAAGGCTTTCTGCTCCTCTTGTTCAGCTTTCTTCTGCTCAACCTGCTGATCAACGGCTGCATGCAGATCCTCAATCACGCTGTGCTCAATAAGGGTCAACGCACTTAACATTCGGCGACTGTGGTTGGAGCCATGACCTCACGCCGTATTGCTGCCGTACTTCTTGTCATTGCGGCTATTGCTGCCATCCTTCTTCCATTCGTTTCGGCCACATTGCTGACCATTGGCATCGGAGGAATTGCCTTCGCCGCCGGGATCGGACAGTTTCTTCGCCTTGGTGCCGAGTCCTCCTCTCAAGGCAAACTGTTTCGTGTGTTGTCTGCCCTTCTCTACATCGGTGGCGCCGTTTTCATTCTGCTCGATCCGATCGATAGTGAAATCAGCCTCACGCTGTTCGCTGGCGTTCTTCTTCTGATTGAAGGCGTGATGGAACTGGCCTCCGGTGCAACGACCCCTGGAGCTGCTGCTGGTTTGACAGTTGTGGATGGTGTGGTCACCTCCATTCTGGGTTTGTTGCTCGTTCTTGAGTGGCCCTCCGACAGCCTCTGGGCCCTGGGAACCCTTTTTGGTGTCGCCTTGTTCCTCTCAGCGCTGAACTTGTTTCGGTCTCCGTCCAACCAGCCTGGTGTCTGAGCATTGACGAGGTCGTCGTCCCTTCGCGCTGGGTTGCGTCATTTTCGTCGCCATCCCTTGCAAGGTTGTTTCAGTGTTGTTCTCCTGGCACTCATCGCCTGGGCGCTCTGGTCAACAGGCTTCTGGCTTGTCCGGCAAGCCGACTGGTCGGTGGTCACGGGGAATCTGCCGCTCTTTGCAATCGGTGGCTACCCGGCGGCGTCCCGATGGAGGCCAATCCTGTGGCTTGGATTGCTGGTGTTGCTGACGATCTTCACGTTGGCCCAGCCTTTCCTTCTGCGACGAGGGATGGGCCTTAACAACACGGTCCTGTCCTGGAGCTGGTTGTTGATGATGCCCCTCGGGCTTTGGCTTCTTGCTGGTGGTGGTGTGCTGGATCCCGTGCCCTCCCGTCTCTGGGGAGGACTTGTTCTGACGCTCCTGCTGACCTTGTTTAGCGGGTTGATAGCCCTTCCATTCGGTGTTCTTCTCGCCCTGGGGCGCTGCAGCGACCTGACCACAGCACGCCAGCTTTCCAGGATCTACATCGATGGGATGCGTGCTGTTCCGTTGATTGCTGTTCTCTTCTTTGGCCAGCTTCTGCTTCCGCTGTTCCTTCCGGTTCAGATTGAAATCAACCGTGTGCTTCGTGCGGTTGTGGCCTTTGCCTTGTTTGCAGCTGCCTATGTGGCTGAAGATGTGAGAGGAGGGTTGCAGGCGGTGCCTCCAACGCAATTCGAAGCAGCTGCAGCACTCGGACTTGGACCATGGCAGATCCAACGTCTGGTGATTCTTCCGCAGGCTCTGCGCATCGCCGTTCCTGCGCTCACGAACCAGGCGGTGGGTTTACTTCAGAACACGAGTCTGATGGCCATTCTCGGTTTGGTGGAATTGCTTGGCATCAGCCAAAGCTTGTTGGCCAATCCGGCCTATATCGGGCGCCACCTCGAGGTTTATGTCTGGCTAGCAGGGTTGTATTGGTTGCTCTGCACCGCGATGGCTCTCATGGCGCGCCAGTTTGAGCGACAAGACTCCTCCAATCTCATTGCAGCCCGCCGTTCATGACCATTGCTGTTCGCGCTGAGTCAGTCAACAAGAGCTTCGCCGTTGGGAATCGCGCTCTTGACGATGTCAGCCTCAGTGTTCGCCATGGTGAGGTCCTTGTGGTGATGGGACCGTCCGGTTCCGGAAAGAGCACGCTCATTCGCACCTTCAACGGTTTGGAGTCGATCGATTCCGGTTCCCTTGAAGTGGTTGGTATTCCACTCGATTCCGACCATGACGATCGTCAGATTCGCAGAATCCGTCGTCGTGTGGGCATGGTGTTCCAGCAGTTCAACCTGTTTCCTCACCTCACGATTCTTCAGAACATCACCCTGGCGCCCATTCAGGTGAAGTCGATCCCAAGGGTTCAGGCTGATCGCCGGGCCTTCGCTCTGCTCGAGCAGATGGGAATCGCTGATCAGGCTTTGAAGTATCCAGCGCAGCTCAGCGGTGGCCAGCAGCAACGGGTTGCCATCGCCAGGGCTTTGGCCCTGGATCCAGAGTTGATGCTGTTCGATGAGCCCACCAGTGCGCTCGATCCTGAACGGGTTAAGGAGGTTCTCGATGCCATGCGCCAACTGGCTGCCGCTGGCATGACAATGGTGGTGGTCACCCATGAAGTCGGTTTCGCCCGTGAGGTGGCGGACCGGGTGATGTTCATGGATGAGGGACGGGTTGTTGAGTTAACCGATGCCGAGGAGTTCTTCACCCATGCCAAGGAAGAACGTTCTCAACGTTTTCTCAATCAGATGGCCCACTGAGAGGCGTGATGAAGTCGATCCAGAGCTTGTTCAGCGGCGACCAGCTCTCGCTCCGTTTGCAGCCAGCTTTCATTGCCCAGCGGAAGTTGGTCGATCTGTTCGGCCAGATGAAGTTGAAGCTGCTCGCAGCGCTCCATCAGTGCGGTGCTGAGTTGCAGAAGATGTTGCTGGATCAGACAGGACGGTGCAGCGAAGGCCATGCTGCTGGTCAGGCGAGGACGGTGGAAATTTTGGCACAAGGCCTGGTGCGTCGATTTGGCCTGGCTGGCGGTGAGAGGTGCTGAGCCTGCTCTGGGAAATGGTTCCCTGCCTTTTGGCAGGGGCTCTGATCGGTCGTTGCCGTCCGCAATGGATCAATCCACTGGCCACGCCCTTGGTGCGTTTTGGAGTTCCCCTGAGCCTGATGGGGTTGCTTCTTCACGGCGGTCTTAACCGCTCTCTTCTGTTCATGGCTTTGCTGGCTGTGACAGCGATCGTGCTCATGCTTGTTGTGCTGCGAAGCTCGCGGTTGATCACTGACGCCCTGGTACTGCCTGATCGACAGCTGGCCAGTTGCATCGGTAATACGGCCTACTTCGGCATTCCTGCTGCATTGGCACTGCTTCCACCCGAGGCGCTTCCCGTGAGCATCGGTTACGACTTTGGCGCCACGCTTCTGGCTTGGGGACTGGGTCCTCTCTGGCTGCACCAGACCAACCATCAAGGCCATGCCTACCGCTGGAGCTCGTTGGCAAGCCATCTCATGGCGAGCCCTGCGACGCGGGGTCTGCTTGGAGCTCTGATTGTGCTGGCCACTCCATGGCATGACGTGATCAGTACAGGCCTGTGGTTGCCTTCGCGGGTGGTGATTGTGATGGCACTTGCTGTTGTGGGGATGCGTTTGGGAACCATTGCCACGCGCGCGCCCTCGCCTGTGCCCATGGGTTTGCTGTCTCCTTTGGTCTGCAAGCTTCTGTTGTTTCCGATGCTGATGCTGCTGATCAGTCTTCCCCTCCCCCTACCGCTGCTCGCAAAGAAAGCCCTCGTGCTTCAAGCAGCCGCTCCAACAGCGATCTCAGTGCTGTTGATGGCTGAATCCGAGCAATGCGATGCATCGGCTTCCGCACAGTTGATTCTGCGCAGCACGCTTATTGCATTGGTCAGCGTGCCCCTTTGGAGTGTCGTACTGAATCGTTGGTTCTGAACACACGGAAAGTGAGATTCAGTCTCCGCGTTGTGATCTTGCGCCGGGTCGGTAGTCCGTGCATCCACAGGCTCTGGCATTCAGGATCCATCAGCAACAAGTCGCCATCCGAGAGCGTGAGATCAAGTCGCTGCCCAGTCGTTCTGTGGCGAAACTGCAGGTCCCGCGTTGCCCCGAACGAGAGTGATGCGATCGGGAACGAAGTGTCGATTTCGGGTTCGTCATCGGCATGCCATCCCATCCGGTCTTCGCCGTTTCGATACAAGTTGAACAAGCATCCGTTGAATGGTGCGTTGCACTGTTTTGAGACTTTCTCGAGCAGTGGCAGAAACCACTGCGGCCAACCTGTGCCCCGGTGAAGAGCGCCGCTGTAGCGATAGGTCACCGATCGATCGGCCAGGAATGCTGTGAGTCTCGGCACCTTGTGCCATCGCCCATAGACCCTGACGTCGGTGTGCTCCCACTTGATTTGCTGGTGACACCGCTCCATCCACTCTTGGGTGGTGTCAGGGGAGAGCCATTGGGATTGAAGGTTCCAGTTCATTGTGTCGACGTAAAGACGAATAACAGCAGTGGAGCGCCGAATCCATTCGTCCATAGATTGCCGCCATGGCAGCACGGATTTCCCTTGAGATCTTCTTGGAGCGGGCGAAGCAGCGCTTCGGTGATCGTTTCGATTACTCCGAGATCCAGTGGCGCAGTTACAAGAGCCCGGTGAAAATCCGTTGCCGCAAGCATCCTGTTCACCCCATTACCATCACCCCTGAAAAACACCTGCAAACCACGGGGGGGTGCCGTCATTGCCTGCGTGAGCGACGGGTGGAGTGCCTGGAACGGGAATTGAACCGTGCTGCGGCCAAGCCTGTGGAAGCCCTGCGCCCTGTCGAGACATCAGTCGCGCTCTAGAAACCGCGGCCGTCCTGCTCTCGGATCTGCAGACGCAGTTTCTGGTACTGCAGAACAGCGCGGTCTTTTTCAAGGTGCGGGAAGAGTCGACACGCTTCATCGGCATCGATGGGCTCCAACAACCAGTCCTCAGAGCCATGGGGAGCTACAGCATCTGGAGTGCGATCAAACGCCTGACGAATCGGTAACCAGCGAAGCAAACGTCGCCGCCATTGGTCATAGAGATCAAGTGGGTGCATCTGAGGCTCGAACGCTGTTTATCCCTGCAGTGAAACCCGCTGGTAGCAAAACCAGAGCCATTGCTGGAACAACAGGTTTCGATGGGAACGCCACAGAGTCCTGGGATGATCGGCGTTGAAATTCTCCGGCGGTGGAACATCGCCACGGGCTTTGTCCCTTTCCATCTCCGCGATGATGCGGCCGACGTTGTACTCGGGATGTCCGAGATGCATCAGCTGCCTCTGATCCGGTGTTTCGAAAATGGTGTAACCGACGGATTCACCGTGGGCGAGCAGCCGCAGCCGTCCCTGCCGTTGTGCTGATTCCATGGCCGCGTCGGGCAAGCCGGCATGGCGACTCTGGGGACAGAGAAATTGATCATCCTGAGTGCCCATCAATGAGTGGCCTGGGACAAGGCTGCGCAGGGGATAAACCCCGAACAGTTTGCGCTTGAAGGTCTGTTTGTCCACGCCGGCCAGGTAGGCCAGAGCAAATCCGGCCCAGCAGAGACCCAGGGTGCTGGCGCATGTGTGGCGAGCGTTCTCGACCACTGTGACCAGTTCTGGCCAGTAGGTGACATCCTCAAACGCCAAGTGTTCGACAGGTGCACCAGTGATGATTAATCCGTCGAGCGGTCCCTGGGACAGGGCTTCCTCCCAGCTCACATACAGGTCATTGAGATGGGACTGGTCCCAGCTTTTGTAAGCATGGGTCTGCAGTCGTATCCAGATTGGCTCGATCTGGAGCACTGAGAGACCGAGGGGGTGCAGAAGATTGAATTCATACTGCTTTCCCAGCGGCATGATGTTCAGAATGCCGATACGCAAAGGACGGATGTCCTGTCGCTCAGCCTCCTTCGGCTCGATCCAGGAGATGCGGTTGCGTTCAACCGCCGTGATCTTGTGATAGTTGGGCGGAAGGATCAGCGCCATTCAGCTACTCACCCCCATCAATCACCTGATGCAAGGGCCTGATCGAAGTCAGCCTTGATGTCATCAATATGTTCCAAGCCCACCGAGACCCGCACCATGGTGGGTGTGACACCGGCTGAAGCCTGCTCACTTTCGCTCAGCTGCTGGTGGGTTGTTGATGCAGGATGAATCACCAGCGTCTTGGCATCGCCAACGTTGGCGAGGTGACTGGCCAGTTTGAGGCTGTTGATGAAGCGAACGGCATCGTCATAGCCACCCTTTAGCGAGAACATGAGCATGCAGCCCATGCCGCGGCCCGTGAGGTATTTCTTTGCCGCTGGGTGGTACGGATCAGCCGGCAACCCCGGATAGCTGACATCCGACACCTGGGGATGGGCTTGCAGCCAGGTGGCAAGGGCCATGGCGTTCTGTGCATGGCGTTCCACACGCAAACTCAGCGTTTCGAGTCCCTGGAGAAGCAGGAAACTGTTGAAGGGGCTGACCGCCGGCCCCCAATCCCGAAGTCCCTCCACGCGTGCCCTTAGCGCAAAGGCGATGTTGCGGTCGTCAGGAAGACCAAGCATCTTGCAGATGTCACTGCCGAAACCAAAGGCGTCCCAGTGAACGAGTCCGTGGTATGCAGCGCTCGGCTGGCTCATCAGAGGGAATTTGCCGTTGCCCCAGTCGAAGGTGCCTGCATCCACAATCACCCCGCCAAGGCTGGTGCCATGGCCACCGATCCATTTGGTGGCACTCTCCACCACAACGTCTGCTCCATATTCGATTGGCCTGAGCAGGGCGCCGCACGCTCCAAGGGTGTTGTCCACGATCAGGGGGATGTTGTTGCGGCGTGCAAGGTCTGAAAGACCCTCGAAATCGGGGATGTTGAAGCGTGGATTGCCCATGGCCTCCACATAGATCGCCTTTGTTCCCGCATCGATCTGAGCTGCAAAGCTGGCGACGTCATCTCCTTCGGCGAATTTCACATTGATTCCAAGCCGAGGAAACTGAACTTTGAACTGGTTGTAGGTGCCTCCGTAGAGGAATGATGTGGAGACGAAATTGTCGCCAGCCTGCATGCAGTTGGTGATGGCCAGAAACTGTGCGGACTGGCCGGAAGCAGTGGCCAGGGCGGCCACACCACCCTCCAGAGCTGCCACCCGCTTCTCGAACACGTCGGTGGTGGGATTCATTAGACGGGTGTAGATGTTCCCGAATTCCTTCAGCCCGAACAGATTGGCGCCGTGTTCGGCGTCGTTGAACACATAGGAGCTGGTCTGATAGATCGGAACAGCTCTGGAGTTCGTGGTGGGATCAGGAACCTGGCCTGCGTGGAGCTGGAGGGTTTCGAAACGCTGATCCGTCACGGCGTTGTTGATGTCTATCTCCAGTTCTAGCGACAGGACCTTCAGCCCTGACTCAACCCTCGGTTGGTTCGGGCTTGTCGCTGTCTTTGAGCGACGGAAGGGTCTCACGCAGTAGCGGGGTGAACTGGCTGCGTACGTCGGCGCGGAAGCTGTCGACAGCTCCCTGCAGAAGAACCGGATAGGGTTGCTCTCCGCTCTGCTCGCGCAGGTGGCGCCATTTGCTGTTCTCTTTCTCTTTGAGAACAATCAAAGCGTTCTGAAAGTCGTAACTGCCCTCCTGCATGCTCCCTTCAGGCAGAGCATCTGCCTGCTCGGCCATCAGTTCACGGAATGCATCGAATGCCTTGGCTTTCAGCGTGTCCGGCAGGCCGAGAACAGGTTGATAGTGGTCAAGAAGCCGAAGTTCCTCCTCGAGAAGAATCGGCCAAGCCCCTCGGGCTCCACTGGGAAGGGGCATGTGAGCCTCGGATGCTGTCATGGCATCCAGATGAAAGGTAAGCCAGCGGTAGTAAGACTTGTCTTTGGTGCTTTTTTTCGCCGCTGCTTTGCCAGAGACGATTTCCGGGAGTGCAGCCTCCGCCTTGCGCAGGAACAGGCGGTCTTCCCGCTCGAGGTTCATCGCACCCCAGCGTTGCCGGTAGTCCCACAGCTCGGCGTAGCGGTTCACGTCCTCCGCTGACCAGCCGAGAGCGGCCAGTTCATCGGCGCGATGGGTGAGTTCCTTGGCCACGCAGCTTTTTCAGTCCTGTCCCTGGAAGCGTAAATGCCGGGGGCCGGAGGACCAGGCCCAGAATGCTGGGGCCGCCAGAATCAGCAGGTAGAGAATCAGTTCATTGGGCCAGCCCTTGAGATCCCTGAGCCAGGTGGACACAATTGGCGCGGTGCCTCCCACTACAGCCACCACGAGGCTGTAGGAGAAGGAGAAACTGGCACATCGCGACCCCCCCGGAAAGAAAAGCGGGTGGAGCAGGGGGGTGACCCCGGAATAGAAAAAGATCGGAAGCAGCACCATGGCCTGCCCCATCGCAAAGCTAACGGGGCCTCCCTTGGCAAGGATCAGCAGTCCTGGGACCATCAAGACCATGCTGATTAGAAGAGAACGCCGCACAAGCGGAAGGGGGGAGAAGCGATCGGCACAGCGGCCGGCGAGGAGCGCCATTCCAAGTCCGAAGAGCTGCACGACCGTATTGATGCCGTTGTAGAGCGATGCATTGGCGGGATCAAGCCGGGATGCCTCGTCGACGTAGTACACCCCAACGGCGTAAAACACCGCCGTGGCGACGCCCACGGTGCCCATCAGGCGCAGCATGGCTGGCCAGTCCGTCATCACCTGATGCCATTGACCGGTGATAGAACTCGAAGCCCCCTCAGGACGGCTGTCCTGAATCGATCTGCGCAGCATCAGTGCCAGAAGTGCCAGCAGAGAGCCAATGACGAAGGGAATTCTCCAGCCTCCCGCATTCATGGCGGTGATCGGGATGAAGTGATCAATCACGGTGGCCACCAGCGAGCCGGAGATGAAGCCCACGGTGGCGCCAGCCGCTGTCACGCTGGCGAGAAACCCACGCGTTTTTTGAGGGGATGTCTCCACACTCCAAGCGATCGAGCTGGAGTATTCCGCACCCACAGAAAGACCCTGAATCATTCGCAGCAGCACCAACAGCACCGCTGCTGTGGGGCCGATCTGATCTGTCGTGGGTAGTAGCGCGATCAACAGGCTGCAGCTGCCCATGATGGCCACACTCATCAAAAGCAGAATCCGCCGGCCGAACATGTCGCCAATGGGGCCGAGCACCAATCCCCCGATTGGACGCATCAGGTATCCGGTGGCAAACACCCCAAAGGCGCTCAGAAATTGCAGGCTGGCTGAATCTTGTGGAAAAAAAGCTGCACCGATTGATTCAGCGAAGTAGCCATACACAGCGAAGTCGAACCACTCCACCGTGTTGCCGATCGCGGCAGCAATCGGCGAATGGTTGCCCGTTGACTCAGGGGTGGCGTTCAAGGGTGAGGGGCTGACCGCTTTTCGACGCCATGGTGAAGGGTTCAGTTGGGTTTTGCACGCTGAGGGGAGGCACTGTGGGGGTAGCGCTTCAGATGCTCAGCCACGGGGACAGGTGATGCCGCTGAATATCCCTCATGCAGCCAGAGATCACCCGCTGAGGCGGCGTAATGGATCTGCCAGTTGTAAAGGCCTCGATAGGTGAGAGGTTCCCGTTGGAGCAACGCGGCGTAGTGCAAAACGGCCTTGCCGTAATGGTCACTGTTGTTGTAACCCCATAGACCGCGTCGGATGTCCTTGAGGCCGCCACGTCGTACTAAATATCGCGCAGCCGCATGGATGGCATCCCACGGATCGCGAATGTCTCCATCTCTGCCGATTCCAGGCTCAGCCCAGGTGGTGGGGAGAAATTGCATGGGCCCCTGTGCATTGGCGACGGAAACACCATCGATCCGGCCCATTCCTGTTTCCACAAGATTCACTGCGGCCAGGACTTCCCATGGAATTCCGGTGGCATCCGCTGCGCTGCGGTAGGCCTTGAGAAGAGCCTCCTGTGGTGCAGGAGCCTGGATGCGCCACGCAGGCAGGGTTGTGGAGGCCGGTCCGCGGTGCATGGCCAGGAATGAGCGTCGTGCGGCGATGTGTTGATCGAATACCCATTGCCAACGCGAGGGCAGACGATTCCGCACCTCTTCAGATAAGGCCGGGTTATGGGACAACACCCGGTAAATGACCTGCTGTTGATGGGCGAGTTGAGGAATTTCCGCTGGATCGTGATCCGGGTCGATCAAGGCGGTTTCGATGCTGACCAGGAGAGACGCTGTGTTGTCTTCCTGGGCCGGAACCAGGGGGTAGTGGTTTCCGTTCGGGGCCACTGGAAGGTCTGATTGGGTTGGCAGTTCCATCCCAACGCCAGCCAGCGTTGGCTTGACGGCTTCAGGGGGATCCGATGCCGGCGCGTTCAGCTGCCGGCAGGCAACGGTGAGGGGCGTGAACAGAAGCGGCAGACCCAGCAGCAGAGTCGCCCAGTGGTGACGACGGATGAGGAACCGGGTCATGCGCAGAGAAAGGCTCGCCTGTCGTGAAAGTCTGGCTCGTTTCCGTGGTGAGACAAAGCCCAGTAGCTGAGGTTGTTGTCGCTGTCCTCGAGCACCATCGAGATCGCTAACTCCGGCAATTGCACCGGAGTCCACCAGGGATCAAGGCTCAACACGATGGTGCAGCGGCAATCCCGGGTGGAGCTTTGCCAATGAATCAGTGGCTTAGGAGTCTGTTCATGCACACCATCAGTCCGATAGCTCTCGAATCGGTAGAGATTCCAGTCGCCCGTTGGTGAAACATTCAGCTCCCAATAACGATCCTGGTTGGGTTGGGCAAAAAACGCTTCAAAACAGGTGTGTTCCCAGAGACCATCGAGGCGCTGCCCGCTACGCAGGCTCGAGCCAGGTGATGCGTCCATGAATTCCAGCTTCGGAAGCTGCTGCCCCGATTGCGGTGGCCTCAGGCTGAAACTCAATTCGAGGGTGTTTTGTTCTTCCCATACGAACTCGGCACTGGCCAGCAGTGTCGGGGATGCGTCTGGAGAAAAGGGGACCAGCGGGCAGACCTGACGCACCATCACTGGATGGCGTGCCACGTCAGCTCACTCCGCGAAGGCTCTCGATCAGGGCAACCAGCTCGTCCCACTGCTGCTCAATCGAGAGGGTTAGAGCAAACTGCACCCAAGCCCGATCCAGATTGTGACCGGCTCGCTCCGTTTTGAAATAACAGTCGCCTAAAAGGTGATCAGTGAGAAAACGCAGGCCCAGTTCCAAGGGGATCAAGTGGATGCACGCAGGCAGGTGGCGCACATCGTCATCGCTGAGAAAGGATTGCCCAACCTTGAGGTACCCCTTCAGGATCGAGCGGCAGAGCTCCAGATCAAAAACCACATCCTGCGGACTTGCGGTTTCCTCCCCGAGGCGGTTGCAGCAGGAGCGTAGACAGTCGCCGATGTCGTAGTGCAGCAATCCAGGTTTGACCGTGTCAAGATCGATCAACCCCACCGCATGCCCGGTGCGTTCATCGATCATCACGTTGTTGATCTTCGGGTCACCGTGAATGGGCCGGCGTTGCAGTTCCCCCCTGGCGCAGGCCTGCTCAAGCACATCAAGGCCGTCACGGCGCGCATTCACGAAGGCGAGAGCTGCATTCACTCTGGCGTCTGTGATGGGCACTGTGCTCCCGACCACGGCATCGAGCTCAGCCAGATACGCCGGTGCAATGTGGAAATTTTCAAGGGTGTCCGCTAGCTCCTCTGTGGGCAGATCACTGATCAGGTGGTGGAACATCCCCAGGCCGTAACCGAGCTCCCAGGCATGGGCTTCATCCTTGATGACATCGGTTGTTGTGGCCGCTCCGATATACGAGATCGAGCGCCAGAACTCACCCTCATGCTCAACCCAGTGCCCGTCGGCATCGAGGGTGGGGAGAACCTTTGGAATCTCCCAGCGTCGCCCCGAAAGCTCAGGTGGTTCCTCCGCTAATCGCCGCTCAACGTGATCGCCGAGGCGAAGGAGATTGCGCATCACCAGTTCCGGGCTCTCAAACACATCCGTGTTGAGCCTCTGCATCACGAAGGCTTGCCTCGCTGCGCTGGCCTCAAGGGTGACCAGGAAGGTGTCGTTGACATTTCCAGATCCCAGCTGATCGATGGCCTTGATCTGGTCTGGTGGATGGAACAGTCCGGCGATGGTCTCCAGGGATGCGTTGGAGCCGGAGGGAGCCTTGGTCACGGTGTATCGCCTGGGTCTCACGTCGAAACAATGCCGTCTTCCAGCTGTCTTGCCAGGTGAGAGTGTGCGGAAAAACAGCCGGGGAGGCGGCACCATGGGCTGCGACCGCATCAAGGGAGCGCGTGCCCCGCATTCTTCACACGGCTGACTGGCAGATCGGTAAGCCTTACCGGTGGATTGCTGATCCTCAGAAACAGGCTCGTCTGCAGCGAGAACGTATTGAGGCCGTCAGCCGCATTGGTGAGGTTGCCCGCCGTGAATCGGTGGATGCTCTGCTCGTTGCCGGCGACCTTTTTGATTCCTCCACCGTTCCCGCCTCGGAGGTTTTGGAGGTGATGGAGCTGATTGGTGCGATGCCGTGCCCTGTTCTTGTGATCCCAGGCAATCATGACCATGGCGGGGCTGGTGGCATCTGGCGGCGTGAGGATCTTCGGCGTCGGATGCGGGAGCGGGCCCCGAATCTGGAGCTTTTGACCCAACCGGAGCCCAAGAGCAGAGCGGGAATGACCCTATTGCCCTGCCCCTTGCTACGCCGTCACGACAGTGTCGGTCCGATGCGCTGGCTTGATCAGCTCAATTGGCAGGACCTGGATCCAAAGGCTCCACGCGTTCTGCTGGCCCATGGATCGGTGCAGGGCTTTGGCTCTGGGACTGATGTGAACGCCTTGCATCTGGAACAGTTGCCCACAGGAGAGCTCGATTACATCGCTCTCGGCGACTGGCATGGATTGATGCAGGTTCAGAGCAATGCCTGGTACAGCGGCACCCCGGAGCCTGATCGATTCCCGACCGGGCCAGATGATCAGCGATCGCAAGTGATTCTTGCCGACCTCACAAGGGGGGACGATCCTCGGGTTCAGATGATCACGACTGGCCGGGTTGCGTGGCATCGGATCACCATGCAGCTCCAGGGGCTTCCCGATCTGGAGCGCTTGAACCAAGAACTTGATGCCTGCATCGGCAGTCGTGTGGGCCGTGATCTGCTGAGACTTGAACTCAACGGCCAGCTCGGCTTGGATGCCCATCGTCGTTTGCAGGCGCTACTCAGCGAGCTTTCAGAGCAGCTTCTGCATCTGCGCTTGCGAGGTGAGCTTCGGCGATATCCGACTGATGGAGAGCTCGATCAGTGTTTGAACCGGAGTGATGGGCCGCTTCTCAGTGGCATTGCTGCAGGTTTGAAACAGGAGCTCGAGGGTGGTGCTGACCCACTGATCGAGCAGGCTTTGATCGAACTTCATCAGCTCTGCGCCACCTCTCCATGCGCTTAATCCGCTGCAGACTGGAAAGTGTGCGCCGCCATCGAATACTGGAGGTGGGCTTTGCGCCTGGGTTGACGTTGATCGGCGGTGGCAACGAAACCGGGAAGAGCTCGCTGGTGGAGGCCATGCATCGCACGTTGTTCGTGCGTGCTACAGCAACCGGTGCTGCTGTTCGTGACCTGCGCTCCGAGATGCATGCCGGTCATCCCCAGATTGAACTCGATTTCGAAGCGGATGGGCATCACTGGTCACTGCAGAAATCTTTCAGTGGTGCCGGTGGTACCTGCCGCCTCAGTCGGATGGGAGCTCCAGCGCATCTGGGCGGTGAGGCGGAGGATCGCCTGGCTTCAC
Source organism: Synechococcus sp. MEDNS5 (assembly GCF_014279875.1). Lineage (NCBI taxonomy): Bacteria > Bacillati > Cyanobacteriota > Cyanophyceae > Synechococcales > Synechococcaceae > Synechococcus > Synechococcus sp. MEDNS5. The sequence continues at coordinate 1,278,143 of NZ_CP047952.1, read as the reverse complement.
TGCTCGGTGTCGAGGAGATCATCGGCAGTCGGCAAGTGAACCGGATCCTGCCCAGCCGCTGGGCCCATCTCTGGGTGATGCAAGGGCTTGCAGGCCGTAATCTTCTTGAGCTTGATGGCAGCCATTACGACCTCAATGGCCTCATTGCCGCTTTAGAGAACCAGGCTTCGGACTCACTGCAATCACCCCTGGATCAACACATACACGATCAGCTTGAGGTTCTGGTCGCTGCCAGCTTCACCAGTCGAGGCGTCAAGCAGCAGAGCGAACTCTGGAAGCGGCGTCAGGAGTTGCAGCAGGCTGAGCAGCGGCATCAGGACGCGTGTCAACAGCTGGAGATCTATGAATCGGCCTGCGAAGAGCTTGATCGCAATGAGAAGGCCCTGCGAGATCTTGAGACTGGCGCGGTTCCTGAACTAAGACAGCAGCGCAGCCGACTGACCGCCTTACTGGATCTGCAGCGGTTGCTTGCACCTCTCATTCAGGAAGAACAGCAGCTCAAGCAGCAGCTCAACAGCCTGAAGACTCTTGATTCCGAAACAGAGTCGACAGACCGCTCAATCCAGGCTCATCGCCGTGATCTGGAGAAAGCGGTGGTGCAGGCCACAGAGCAGTCCGAGCAGCTCAAAACGCGGCAAGCCTCTCTTAATGCTCTGGAAGAACAGCGGCATGCGCTTGAGGAGCGCGGTCATGCACTGCGCCGACAGCAGGAGCTTCGGAGCCTTGAAACTCGGATTCGTGACCATCAACAATGGGATGATCTGCGGGCCCGTCTTCAATCGCAACAGGGATCACTCCAAAACAATCTTGATGCTGCACCGGCACAAAACACCGAGGCTCTGTCTGCTCTGCAGCGTTTGCAAGAACGGCTTCGAGAATTGGAGATCCGACTGAACAGCATGGCGTCGTCGATTCATCTGGAAGCGGCTGATCAGGAGGTGGTGCTTGATGGTGATGCGTTGTTGGAAGGACAGACCCTTCAGCGTTCCGGTGCGTTCCGGCTGCAAGTGGGTGAGGGGGTGATGGTGCAGGTGCTTCCCGGAGAAGGCACCGGTATGACGGCATTGACCACCGAGCGCACCCAACTCCAGGAGGCGTTCGATGAGGGACTGCGTCAGTGGGGGGCGTCATCCCTCGATGAGGCCAGGGAGCAGCTGCTTCAGCAGCAAAACCTCACCCAGGAGCTTGCACTTGTGAAGGCGCGCCTCCAGCAGTTGGATCAGCAGCGCCCTGTCCAAGTTGACGGCGATGAATCCCTTGAAACCCTGCGGCAGAAGCTGTCAGCCCTCCAGCAGGACCTTGGACCGGAGGCATTGTTCACGATGGATTCCTCGGCTTTGGACCAAGCACTCTTCGACTGCAGGGCTACCTATAAATCCGTTCAGGAGCAAACCCGGGCGCTTCGTCCGCGCCTTGATGCACTGGAACGCAACTTGAGTGCTGTTCAGTCGCAACGCCAGGAGCGACGGGTGAGTGTTGAACGCCTGGAAGCCCAACAGCTGCAGCGACGCCAACAGCGCCAAGCATTTGTGGAGACTCACGGTGAAGCGGCACAGATTCAGCGTCAGCTGGACGTTCTGACGGAGACCAGCCGCGTTCAGCAATCCAAGCTTTTCGCGCTGACCACCGAGGCTGGTCTTGAGCGAACGGTCGACGCCGAGAGGCAGTTGACCTCGCTTGAACAGCAGGAACACAATCTCTCCCGTCGGCGTGAGGATCTCAATCGAGAACAGGGCGGCCTGCTTGAGCGTTGCGATCGTCTCGGCCGTAGCGACTTGCACGCGCTGGTCGAGGAGACAGCAGCCGCAAGGGATCTGGCGATCCGGGCTGAACAGCAGGAAACTCTGGTGGCTGAAGCGCGCCAGCTGCTGCTGAGGCGTTTCCAGGAGGCGCGACGGGATCTTTCCAGGCGCTATTCCATGCCCCTCAGGCAAAGCATCAATCGCTTTATGGCTCCCCTACTCCTGGAGGCCTCGGACGACTGTGAGCTCAATGTCGATCCCACCGAAGGCTTGAATACGCTGCGGCTGCAACGATCCGGGCGCTCATTTGATTTCGCCCAGCTGAGCGGAGGCATGAAAGAGCAGTTCAATGCCGCTCTGCGCTTTGCGATGGCTGACACCCTGCGCAGCAGTCATGACGGTTGCTTGCCGCTGTTGTTCGACGATGCCTTCACCAACACCGACCCCAAGCGTTTGGTGTCAGTGTTGGCGATGTTGCGCCAGGCTGTAGACCTTGGGCTTCAAGTGGTGGTGCTGAGCTGTGATCCAGACCCATACCGCGAGATCGCTGATGCCTGCGTGATGCTGCCGCCGGTGTAGCGAATGGATCAGAGTGCATTTTCAATCACATTCATGGCCTTGAGATAGGCGGGAGGTTCGGCGTTTGCCTCCGACTCCTCGAGTCCTGAGTCGTCTCTGATCAAACGGCGGGCATTGTCAGCAATGACGGCATTCACCACTAAGTCCATCGCTTCTGGCTGATCAAGGTTTTGAAGCGCGTCCGCGTAGCGACGGCTGTGGGTGGGGCGGACAGACTCCTGGCAGTAATTCGACAGCTCCCGGCTTTCGGTCATCACCGAAAAGGCCACATCCTTGGTGCTGGATTGCCCATAGATGGCCATATACAGCAGGTTGACCATGGAGGCGTCATGGACTGGAATCGCATACTTACGGGCGATTTGAGGCCAATAGCGCAGTGCTTTGAGTCCCTCAAGACCTCCTTTGCGCAAGCCAGCGTCTTCGCACCAGCTTTCCAGTTCATCCATTGATTGCGGGCAGCGTTGCTCAGCGCGCATGTGTTCGGCGAGCACTTGTCCGGCCTGGAAATTTCGGGTTGGGTTTCCGGAAACAGGGCGCATCATGCTGCCGCGGACATCAGCAACCATCGCCGTGAGCTGGGCAAAGGTGTGATCCCTTACCTTCTCCATATCCCCTCCTCTTACAAGAGCGGCTTCGATTCTCTGGACCCCGTAGCCGAGTTCGGTGAGTGGAAAAGGTTGCCGGTTGTACAGGCGTTGCCTGTTCCGGCGTGCCATCGACACGGTGGCTGCCTGATCGAGGCATTGATCCAGCAGCAGGGTGAGCAAGGTGGGGAGCACCCCGGGGTTGTCGTGGTGGTAGGTGTATCCGAACCCTGCGAACACAGACGACATATTCTTGGCGGCCTTGATGTATTGCCCCTCGACGTTGTGAATACCGGGCGAAACCTGGATATTCGGGGAGAGTCGATCCAGCATCCGTGCTGCAAGCAGGGCCGTGAGGGCGCTGGGATGGCAGAAGTTGGCTGTGAAGCTGTCGTGGGGATTGCGCAGTGCACCGTGCCGATGGAATCCGGAGAAGAATCCGAGATTGGGGACTTTCTCACAGAGCACATACGACTCGTTGGCGATGTGGTCGTGGCTGAATGAGCCGGCCAGGCATGCCAGAACCACATGTTCGCGGTTGAGTTCCTCACGCAACCGGCAGGCTTCCTGCAGGTCTTCCTCCACGTGATTGCTGTTCGCACTAAGCACTACCAGCTCGCAGCGCTGCAACAGGTCCTTGAGGGTGTTGGGACAGCGCTGACCGTTCTGGAGATGGCTACCCATCCGCTCCACGGTGGCCACGTGATCCGGGTCCATCCCCTCGAGGGCCTCCTGGGAGAACGCTCCAAGTAGTTCTCGCCCAGGGCGGGCAGCTAGCAGCAGTGACGCAGGTTCCTCCTGCTGCATGGCGCAGTTGTAAGCGAGTGACGCGGGGTACAACCCCACGCTGTAGAAGCCGACCTTCCCTGACTCAAGATCGCGAATGCGTTGCCGAACCAGATCTCCATCCAAGCTGCGAGGGAAGAAGCCGTTGCTGTTCAGGGCCGTGTCCATGCGTTCGGCGCAATCTCCTTTGATCAAGCCTTGATCACTAAGACTAAGCAGATGCCACGATCTATCTCAAGAGTTCTGGCGAGAAGTCTTCGCTGAGTGATTGGCTGGATGGCCTGATCGTGGGATCGTGACGATCGGTTCAGCGATCAGGGTGTTTCGGATGGATCTTGCTCAACTTCACCAGGAGCTGATGGCCAGCTCGGATCTGCTGATCGTTCAGGACCTTGATGGCGTCTGCATGCCGCTGGTGAAGGACCCGCTCACCCGCAGGATGCCAGCGGACTATGTGCGAGCGGCCGCGCTCTTGAAAGGGCGCTTTCAAGTGCTGACCAATGGCGAGCACGAAGGTCGCCGTGGTGTGAACCGGCTTGTGGAGGCTGCCCTTGGTGATGCTGAGTTGCCTGCTCGGGAGGGCCTCTACCTCCCCGGATTGGCAGCTGGTGGCGTGCAGCTGCAGGACTGTTACGGACAGCTCACCCATCCGGGTGTCTGTGATGCGGAGATGGCATTTCTCGCCGATGTGCCAACGCGAATGCAAGGTCTTCTTGCCGAGCGTCTTCCCTCCGTCATGACCGAGCTTGGAGACGCGGCGATGGCCATGGAGATTCAGCGAGCGATCCTCGACACTCAGGTCTCGCCAACCATCAATCTCAACAGCCTGTTCAGCCTGATTCCCAATGACGTTGCGCGGCAACGGCAGCTGCAGGCGATGCTCCAGGAGGTCATGGATGCGTTGATGGCGATGGCTGCAGCGGAGGGCCTGGGCCATTCCTTTTTCCTGCATGTGGCTCCGAACCTGGGCCGGGATCAGGAGGGGTACGAGCGCCTTAAGCCAGCTGAAACCGGTGATGTGGGAAGTACCGATATTCAGTTCATGCTCCGGGGCGCGATCAAGGAAGTGGGATTGCTCGTGTTGATCAATCGCCACATTGCCGATCGAACCGGTACCGCACCCTTGGGTGAGGACTTCAACGTCCGCACAGCTCCCCACGACCATGCGGCTTTGCTTGCGCTCTGTCATGAGCGCATTGCCAAGGACCAGATGCCCCACCTCGTCGGCGTTGGCGACACCGTTACGTCAACTCCTTGTCTGTCAGGGAATGGATGGTTGCGCGGTGGCAGTGACCGGGGATTTCTCACCCTTCTCCAGGAGCTTGGCGAAAGCTATGGGCACCGCAACCGGGTTGTCCTCGTTGATAGCAGCGGCGGAGAGGTGGATCGCCCTTCTCTGCTGGATGGCTCTTTCGAGGGGATCAGTGATCCAAACGACTCCCTGCGGTTTGATGTCTGTATCCCTGAAGGCCCGGAGCGCTATGTGACCTGGTTCATCGCGTTGGCGGAAGCGCATCACGGGCGAGAACCCTCAGCATGAATGGCAGCTGGGTAATGGAGGGTTTGCCTCCACTCACCCAGACGGCCTTTTCCTCACTCCACGGCCGGGTGCCCGGAACGATCAGCCGTGATTTTGAGGCATGGTCGGGAAGAAAGGCTGCCTTGAAGTTGCGCTGTTCCACCAGCAGCTTGAGGTCATTGAAATGCACACCGTCGGCTGTCTCAATCACTTCAAGTGCACCATCGGACCGAAGTGCGTAGATGATGCGAACGTCGGCCAGTCTCATCTCTCCGTAGACACCGCGATAGTCGTCTGGAGGGATCCGATCTTGATGACTGAAGGCATGCAGCCCACCAACAAAGAGACGGTATTTCTCCTCACGGGATGGAGTGAGATCGCCGTATCCGAACACCAGATCTCCCTCCCTTGAAACGGCGATGTAGGCCCGTCCCGCCGCCGCTGCTCGGTTTCCAGCCCGCCAGGTTCCATTGCTGAGCATCAGATCGCCATGGAGAGCCATATCCAGTTCCCCGCGGCCGAACTGCTTCTCGAAGGTTGGGCCGGTGAAAAAGAGCAGGGCCTCTTGATCTTCATTGGCTTCGAATTCCCGGTTCCAACCTCCGAAAAATTCCAGCTCGATCCAGCGCGGATCCAGAATCACGCTGCTGTATTCAACAGCGATGGGGTCTCCGTTCGCTCGAACGAGTTCGGCACGTTGATCAGCGACGTAGCGAGCAATCTCATCCCGTGATGGGGGTTGGGGCGGTGGCTCCTTTCGCAGGACCGAGATCAGTTCGGTCGACGGCTGAGACCAGTTCAAGGATCCGCCACTGAAGATGCGAGCACTGATTCCCCCGGCGATCCCGGCGAACACTCCGAGCGCAATCAGCGGCCAGATGCGCACAACTGAAGCTCAAAGTCGCTCGCTGATGATGGCCCAATTCGCTGATTTCTGCACACTGAGTTCAGTGGAGTCTTAAGCATGCGTTCGCTGTTCTTCGGACCGATGTTGTTGGCTGTTCTCTTGCCGGCATCGGTTCGTGCCAATCAACCGGAACCAAAGGAGTGTGCCGCTCCGCGTCCTGGCAGTTATCTGGTGATCCGCCAGGGCCAGCGTGGCGGATCACCTCTGGGTGGTTTGCAGGTTGAGACCTGGTCGGAGGATGGATCGGTTCGTGGTCGACGCTTTCTGCGTGTGGGACGTCGTTACAGCGAAACCCGGTATCAGGGACGGTGGCAACAAGTTTCCACATGCGGTCTCACCGTGACGCGTGACCAGCAGGGAAGTGGGAGCAGTGTGCTGCTCACCGATCAAGGGACCCCCCGTTTTGGCATCAGCACGAAGGTCGGTGATGTCGTGACGGAGCAGTGGTTGCCCCAGCCAGCTGGTGACTGCAAACCCTCTGCAATGGATGGCACCCTGCTCAGTCGTCAGATGGGGATGACGTTCGCGAATGGAGCCTGGACTCCCAATGCCGTGATTCAACGAGAGACCTGGTCGGCGTGGCAAATGGCTGGTCTGGCCGTGTCGTCGTACGACGGTGCCGGTGAGGTGGCGGCCTATCAAGGTCGCTTTCTTCAGGATGACAATTGCGTCGGTCGCATTCGTCAGCAAGATGCCCGGGGAGTGAATTACGTGTATGCAGCGGTTCTTCGTTCCGACGGAACGGGGTATGCCTACCTTCAAACCCAAGGGGACGATCTAACGGTGGCGCTCATCGACCGAATTGCTGCGGAACCTTGATGGCGGAGTCGGTCAGAATCCAACCTGACGCCATGGATGCTCTGCTTTCGTCATTCCCATCAATCCGACGACGTCGCCTGGAAACACTTCAGGTCAACCTCGGGTACCGCTGCAATCAGAGCTGCAATCACTGCCACGTGGATGCGGGGCCCTGGCGCACGGAAATGATGGAGCCTCATCAAGTGGAGCTCATTCCGCAGGTCCTGAAGCACTGCCAGTTGAAAACCCTCGATCTGACTGGGGGTGCTCCTGAGCTTCATCCGCAGTTCAGAGACCTTGTCAGTGCCGCCCGCGCCCAGGATGTTGAGGTGATTGACAGATGCAACCTCACGATTCTTACGGAACCTGGTCAGGAATCACTTGCTGAATTCCTCGCTGATTCAGGTGTTCGCATCGTGGCATCGCTGCCTTGTTATGAGCAGGAACGGGTTGATCGACAACGAGGCCGAGGTGTGTTCGAGCGCAGTCTCGATGCCTTGCAAGTGCTCAATCGGTTGGGATACGGAATGCCTGGCTCCTCACTGAAGCTGGATCTTGTCTACAACCCATCCGGTCCCTCCTTGCCACCACCCCAGCATTCGCTGGAAGAGCAATACAGAAAGCAGCTGAAGGCATCCCATGGGATTTCTTTTCATCATTTGCTGACGATCGCCAACATGCCGATCAAGCGTTTTGCTCGAGATCTGGAAGTTAGTGGAGAGCTGGAGTGTTATCAAAACCTCCTCCAAGAGGCGCATCGTTCAGACAATCTTGATGGTGTGATGTGTCGGACGTTGATCAGCGTCAGCTGGACGGGTGCACTTCATGACTGCGATTTCAACCAACAACTTGGTTGTTCAGTCGGCGCGGAGCCTGCCGTGCTCGCGGATCTGTTGACAATTCAGGATGGCTTGGTCGATCAGCCCATTGCCGTTGATGATCATTGCTTCGGTTGCACAGCTGGACAGGGATCCAGTTGTGGCGGTTCGCTCAGCTGAGATTCACATCGACGTTTGCTGGCGCAAAGAGCAAAACCTGATCTCCAACGCGGTGTTCCTGGCCATCGAGTGCTCTGACGCCCCCGGAGACGAAATCGGCAGTCCTCTGTGCCAAAGACGGTTCCATGGCCGTGAGATTCAGCACCACGGTGCATTGGTCGCGAACGGCCAGGACCACCTCCGCACCCTGCTCGAATGTCAGGGGGGTGATCACGAGAACCTCGTGGAATCCTTGAAGCTGACCAATGTTCATCACATTCAGCTTGGCTCGGCGTAGGCGTGGTGGGGGCAAACGTCATCATGGGTGCATGAACGCATTGCAATCGTCTGATCAGGGGCCTGCACATTGCGGCAGCAAACCCAAACGCCTGGCCATTGGTATCGCTCCTTTGGGCACGGTGTCCATTGGAATCGTTCCGATGGGGGTCGTGTGTATCGGAATCGTTCCGATGGGTGTGGTTTCCATTGGCGTTGTGGCCATGGGTTTGATCAATCTCTCGATTGTGGGTATGGGGTTGCTTGCGGTTGGGGTGAACACCATGGGGGTGTGGACCGCAGGACCGATGAGTATGGGCCTGGTGCGAATGGGAGCCCAACCTGGTGATCACGATCACCACGCGCATCAGCGCGGCGAAGGATCAGGGGCCCTGACCGGGGATGATCCCCGAACTCTTGCCTACCCAACCCGAGAGCTTGCCGAAGAACAGGCCAAGAGCCTTGGCTGCAAGGGTGTCCATCAAATGGGTGACTTCTGGATGCCTTGTTTGGAGCATCCGCAGGAGCATCACTGATCTCTCTTCATCGGCACTGAGGGCAAATGCCTCGCACCGTGAGGCTGGAGCCGATGAGGTCAAAGCCAAATCCCTGGCTGGCTTTCAATCCTGCATTCAGAACGGCTTCACTTTCGAAATCCTCCGTGCGCCCGCAGCGCACACAAACGAGGTGGTGGTGGCGGATGTGTTCGGCGTCAGCGAGTTCAAACTGGCTGCCGTTGCTGGTTTGTAGTTCCTGAAGAAACCCCATCTCCACCAGCAGCCTCAGTGTGCGATAGATCGTGGCGAGCGAGACCTTTAACTGACGATTCAGCAGTTGATGGTGCACGTCCTCCGCGCTGAGATGCCGTCCACCCCCAAGCGATTCGAATAACTCAAGGATCCGCCGGCGCTGGGGGGTCAGACGACGTCCGCCTTGATGCAGCCCTTGCTTAAGAGATCCGGCAGTCTCGGGTTGCGTGGAGACCGATGGCATCCGAATCCTGCTTTTCATTCTCAATAGTAATGTTTATTGAGACTGGAGGCCAGGTTTGACCCTCACTCACCTGGCGGTGTCTGGTTATCGCTCCCTCAGGGATGTGGTGATTCCTCTGCATCGCCTGACTCTGATCACAGGGGCCAACGGCAGCGGTAAATCCAATCTTTTCCGTGCCCTCACGCTGATCGTGGCGGCTGCCCGCGGTGATGTGGGCTGGTCCGGAGACCTTTGGCCGTGAAATGCGTTCGGGGGAATCCCCCATCCAGGGTGGACCTCGCTCCAAACCGGTCCGTCTGCGTTTGGGATTCGCAGCAGATCCCTTTTCCTATGCCGTAGAGCTTGGTTACCCCCAGGAACGACGGACCGCATTTGCCCTTGATCCCGAACGCAAGGGGGAATGGATCTGGGCAGGACCAGCCTTTCACCCCCGTGCTCTGTTGTGCTCCGATGCCGGAGGGCGAGATCCAGACCGCGGACTGTTCCAGTTGGGGATGGATCCGAAGGAGCGACCAGAAGCCCTCCTCCTGCGCGAGCAAATTCTGAACTGGCGTTTTTATGACAGCTTCAGAACGGATCAGGAGGCTCCCGCCCGCCGCCCGGGAGTGGGCACCCGCTGCTTCGCCCTGGCTGCTGATGGCCACGACTTACCCGCTGCTGTGCAAACCATTCTTGAGAGCGGAGATGGTGAGGCTTTTCTGGCAGCGGTGGATGATGCATTCCCTGGCGCCCATTTATCTGTGAACCATGGCGATGGTCTGTTCCGGATGCAGTTCCATCAACCTGGCCTTCTGCTCCCCTCCAGTCAGCAGAGCTTTCCGATGGCACCCTGCGTTACCTCTTGCTGACCGCTGCGCACTTCAGTCCAAGGCTTCCGCCTCTGATGGTTCTCAACGAGCCGGAAGGGAGTCTTCATCCCGACTTGTTGCTGCCTCTTGCTCGGTTGATTCGTTCCATCTCTCAACTCACCCAGGTGTGGGTGATCGCCCATTCCCGCCAAATGATCGACGCCTTGGCGGATGGTGACGGCTGTCACCGGGTGCATTTGGTGTGTGAGCTGGGATCTACATAAATCCCTGATTAGACCATGCTGGAGCGCAGTCTCTAGCGCTGGCCTTCCTGACCCTGCACATGCCAAGACTGATCCAACTCAGTGATCCACATCTGGTAGCGCAAGCCGATGGGCGGGTTCGCGGGCGATCAGCGTTGTCTCTGTTCCGAAAGGCTCTCGATCAGGCCCTTCATGAACAGCCGGATCTATTGCTGGTCACAGGCGATTGCTGCCACGACGAGACCTGGTGCGGTTACGTGCGCCTGCGGGATTCGCTTGAGGATGCGATCCAAAAAAAACCTGCAAGCGCCGTTCGCTTTGGCCTGATGGCCGGGAACCATGATCATCCCCAAAGGCTGCGTGCCGTTCTTGGTCGCCGCTGTGTTGTTGCTCCCGGCATGGTGGAGGAGGGTTCCTGGCGTTTGCTTGTTCTGTCCAGTCACCGAGCGGGGGGATGCACCGGGCTGATCGGTGGCGCTCAGATGTCTTGGCTCATGCGTCAGCTAAGGGAGGCACAAACGCTCGGAAAGTTCGTGGTGGTTGCTCTTCACCACCCTCCTGTTCCGATTGGTGACCCAGCGATGGACCCCATCGGTCTTCTGGATGGAATGCAGTTGATGGAGGCTCTGCAGACGTATCCCGTGGTCAGGGCTGTTCTGTTTGGACACATCCATCAGCACTGGCAGGGAGTTCCTGCTCTCCAATCAGATTTCAGCCTGCTCGGTTGTCCTTCGACGTTGGCTTCATTTGATCCTGTGCAGCCCTGTCCGCTCGGAAGGGCCTGGGACCCTGGCGGCCGGGTGCTCGATCTCATGGGGGATGGTTCTGTGCGGGAGCGACTCATGCGCTGGTCCGCAGGTCAGGACGACGCAGGCTGAACCAGATAGTGTGATGTCTGTTTGAGGGCGAGGGTGTCAGCTTCCTGGACGGTGTTGATGCGATTCGTCGCCAGTGGGCTTTTTCTCCTAGCCCACGGGCTTTTGGTTCTCGAGCACATCGCTTTGGGGACGGCTCTTCATGGGATTGCTGAAGTCTTTCTCGCTCCTTGGGCGTTGCGCCATAAAGCCTGGGATCTGATTGTGATCGGAATTGTCTTTTGCGTTTTCGATCTCTGGGGAACTCTTCGACTTGTGAACGGGTTGGCTTGAAACCAGGCCGGCCTCAGGGTTCAGTCCACCACTGGGTCACGATGCCCGCTTTTTGAGGTTGGGCGCCGTCAGCAACCGTGACAACGAACAGACGCTGACCATCGCGTTGATAGTCGTACCGACAGAAGCCAGAGCCTGTTCCTGAGCAGGACGCTAAAGCCCTTAGATCAGTTCCGGACAGGGTTTTCTCAAAGTTGAGAACCGGGCGTTCTGGTGCTGGACGCCATCCCGATGCTGTGAGGGATGCATTGGCTTGCACGATGGACTGACCGCTTTGCAAGGTGACGCGGGAGGTGTCGGCTTTGGATGTCGCTGCAATTCCCCCCAGAATCAGACTTGCAAGAACAAGCTTCAAGGGCATTGCATCGACCGGCACTGATTCCGGCTTAGCAACGGAAGTCGGGCGGACCACCGATACAACCCTTATCGGATCCGAACCTTCACATTCGAATGTTCAAGGCCGATTTGGATCAGCTGTTGCGGCTGGCGTCTTCCGCCTCGCGGGCTCCGACGACGAGAGCAGCCAAAAAGGGAAGGATGGCCAGGGCAGTGAGAACTTCCACAGGTTCTTTAAAACTGCTCAGACAATGACCGGTTGGAACGATCATCAAGGTCTCAACAGCTACTAATGCTGAGACAACAAGCCAATCGGGGCGACAGGATTCGAACCTGCGACCTAGTGCTCCCAAAGCACCCGCGCTACCAAGCTGCGCCACGCCCCGCCTCTGGAATTGTAATTGCTGGCCCGGGCAAGCTCGGACTGCCTGTTTGCGCTTGCTCTCAACCCTCAGGCCTAACCTGGACTAAGACGATGAATCCTCGATGGATTGGACTCCAGGAGCGGTTGCGTCCTTGCGCGAGCGTTTCGACCTTCCCTTTGTTCGCGCCGATCGAGAAGGGCTTGTGGTTGAGTTCAATGATCGTTTTGGCGCGATCTATGGATGGGATTCATCGCTCCTCGGAGAGACCCTCGGGATGATCCTTCCTGAGCAGTTCCGTGAACTCCACCACGCCGGCTTCGCCCGTTTTCAGATCACCGAGTCGTCCCAGGTGGTCAATCACCCTCTAGAGCTGGCCACGATCTGTGCGGACGGCTCGGTGATCCGCAGTGAACACTTCATCGTTGCTGAAAAAGATTCGAAAGAAGGCTGGAGTTTTGCGGCCACGTTGAGGCCCCTGGAAGGCCCCCATGCCTGCTGAAGGATCCGCGACGCCGCATCCTGAGGCCTCGGCACTCGTGACCCAGCTGCGTCAATCCCTTGGATTGCTGCGGGTGGCTTTTGACGCCACCGGTGAAGCCATGCTGATCGTTGATTCTGAGCGTCATGTGCGCTGGGTGAATCAAACAGCGGCTGATCTTTGGGGTGCCGGTCTTTCCTTGCGCGTGATCGGAAAGCCCCTGGAGGCATTGCTTCGCTTACGCCATCTCGATCAACGGTTGCTTGCGTTGTCGGATCCCCATCACCCTTTGAACCAGGCTCGGTTGGGTGAAGGACAGACCTCCTTGCTGGTTCAGCCAATCTCGCCTCCTGCTGGAGATCAACCGGATGTCCTGCAACGCATGGTGTCTTGGCGTCCAATCTCTGAAATGGGCGGTGTCTTCACATTGCTGATCTTCAGAGATCTTGAGCCCCTCGAAAAGTCGCTCCAACAACAACGCGCTTTTATCAACACTCTGGCCCATGAATTGCGTACGCCGCTCGCCATTCTCACCGGTAGTTTGCGCCGCCTGGATCGCAAGTCTCAACTGGTTGCTCCATTGGATCGTGCATTGAACGATGCCATCGATGAAACCAAGCGGATGGCGGCACTGGTTGACAATCTGTTGCTCCTTTCAGAGTTGGATACGGATCATTTTCATTGGAACCTGAAGCGTGCTCCACTACGACAATTTTTAGATCAGTGGCTTCATAAAATTGAGCCGGACAGGCTCTCAAAAGTTTCTTTTCAGTTGGACGAATCCCTCTCCAGCTGCTGGATTGATCTTGATCAAGTCGCTGTATCTCGTATACTCGATACCCTGCTTGAAAATAGCTTGTTGCTTGGATCAGAGGGGATTACTCTGCAGGTCAGTGAGTCTATTCCCCTTCGATCTGTTGATCTGGTGGTTTTTCTCAATGGTGCCGACTTGGCCTTCAATTATGAAGGCGATGAGGCGATGAATCACTCCAACTCTGATGAAAAAAAGTTAGTCCTGGGGGATGGGAGGGACTGCAGCCTTGGGATGTCTGTCGTGAAAAACCTTGTGGAGGGAATGGGAGGGCTGATGGTATGGAATAAAGCTGACAACGGAACCAGAGCGACTGGCTCAGTCAAAATGACTCTTCGCTTTCCGCTGGTAAGCCCTGATCGTGAAGGTTCCTAGGCCTCGGAAGGTGTTGATTCAGAAGCTCGGGAAGACGCTCAAACAGATCCGGCTTGAGGATGTAATCAACTGCACCGAGATCATGAACTTTCTGGTGTTTGACTTCGTCATTCAGGGCGGTCACCACAATCACAGGGACCTGGATTGAGCGCTTGACAAGTTCTTCAAGACACAGAAAACCATCCATTTCAGGCATCATCAGGTCGAGCAGGATCAGGTCGACTGATTCAGACTGAAGCAGATCCAAGAGTTTCTGCCCTGTCTCGCAGGGAAGAGGCGTGACTCCTTCATCGGTTAACTCCTCAACAATTAATTTGCGCAAGCGTGGATCGTCATCCACAACAGCAACTTTGAACAGTTCAGCCATCGCTCATGGGTGCCCAAGCACGCTGATGAGTTAAACAGATATGGGTCGCCTGAGATTCGAACTCAGGACCAATCGGTTAAAAGCCGAGTGCTCTACCGCTGAGCTAGCGACCCTCTTGTACCGGCCTGTCGACACAGGTACAGGTTGTGCTGTGAAGCACCTGAGAAAAGTATCACCCGGGGGAACCTTCGTCCAATCGGCGCCCAGGACAAGTTCAGAAGAGCTGAAATGATGGCTCCATGCAGCAGTTGGTCCGATGACTGACCCGATCGGCCGGCGGACCGTCGTTTTTCCCTCACCCCGGATTGATCCTGGTGCTTGGGTTGCCGAAAGTGCTGTGGTGATGGGTGATGTTCAGATTGGCGCTGAGGTGAGCCTTTGGCCGATGGCTGTTGCTCGCGGGGATATGGCACCGATCGCGATCGGTGCGGGCAGCAATGTCCAGGATGGTGCCGTCCTGCATGGTGATCCTGGCGCACCCGTCATCATTGGATCGGACGTCACCATTGGGCACAGAGCCGTGGTTCATGGCGCCACCCTCGAGGATGGTTGCCTGATCGGGATCGGTGCCGTCGTTCTCAATGGCGTGACCGTCGGTCGGGGCGCTCTTGTAGCTGCAGGGGCCGTGGTCACGAGGGATGTTCCTCCCTGCAGCCTCGTCGCCGGCGTGCCGGCGCAGGTGAAGCGCCTACTGGATGCCGATGCATTCGATGCTCAGAGGGAACATGCCCGGCGCTATGCCGACCTGGCGCGGAATTGGCAGCGAATGCTGCAAATCCAAACGGAGTGATGCAATCCAGCGTCGTTGGGCTCTGTAATCCTTAGGATCTCTCAATCTCCCGACTGGATTCATGGACCTCCGGCTCGTCCTCGTGGCATCTCCCATCCTCCTTGCATTGGGTTGGGCCGGCTTCAATATCGGTCGTGCCGCTGTTGGCCAGCTTCAACTGATGCTTAAGCGCAGTCGGGTCTGATTGGGATCAACCGCCTCGATCGATAGGGTGAGATTCATCGACCCTGACCCTTTTGGCAGCTCCATCCGTTGTTGTGATCGGTGCAGGACTCGCTGGCACGGAAGCCGCTTGGCAAGTCGCTGAAGCAGGCCTCGATGTTCATTTGGTGGAGATGAGGCCGATTCGTCGTTCTCCTGCCCACCACAGTTCTGAATGTGCCGAGCTTGTCTGCAGCAACAGCTTTGGAGCACTCAGCAGTGACCGGGCAGCGGGTCTCCTCCAGGAAGAGTTGCGGAGGTTGGGGTCTGTTGTCATTCAGATGGCTGATCGTCATGCTGTGCCCGCTGGGGGTGCCCTTGCCGTTGACCGTGGTCGTTACAGCGCGTCACTGACCCAATTACTGGATCAGCATCCCCGGGTTTCATTTGTGCGCAGGGAGCAGCTCGCCCTTCCTGCGGCCGACCAGGTCACGGTGCTGGCCACTGGCCCGCTCACTAGTGATGCCCTTGCAGAGGATCTGCGTCGCTTCACGGGGAGGGCTGACTGTCATTTCTTCGATGCAGCGAGCCCGATCGTTGAAGGCGACAGCGTCGATATGACAAGGGCTTTTCGGGCGAGTCGCTACGACAAGGGGGACGCGGACTACATCAACTGCCCGATGAACCGTGAGCAGTACCTGGCTTTCCGCGATGCCTTATTGGCGGCTGAACAGGCAGAGCTCAAGGACTTTGATCAAACCAGTGCCACCTTCTTTGAAGGATGTTTGCCCATCGAAGAGCTGGCCAGGCGCGGTGAAGACACCATGCGCTACGGCCCCCTCAAACCGATTGGCCTCTGGGATCCACGATGGGGAGATGTCAATGATCGGGATGTCCGCCGGGCCAAACGCGCCTATGCGGTGGTACAGCTCCGTCAGGAAGACAAAGATGGCCGCCTGTGGAACCTTGTCGGCTTCCAGACCAACCTCAAATGGGGGGAGCAGAAGCGCGTTCTGCAGATGATTCCAGGTCTCGAGCAGGCGGAGTTCGTTCGCTTCGGGGTGATGCATCGCAACACATTCCTGGAAGCTCCGGCGTTGCTTGATGCCACCCTGCAGTTCCGCTCACGGCCCAACCTTTTGGCGGCTGGTCAGATCACCGGTACCGAGGGCTATGCCGCTGCAGTGGCCGGAGGTTGGCTGGCGGGCACCAACGCGGCTCGCCTCGTTCGGGGTGAACGCCCCATCGATCTCCCTCGCACCACAATGGTGGGGGCGCTGACGCATTTCATCAGCGAAGCACCCTCCGGCAAGTTTCAGCCGATGCCTCCGAACTTCGGGCTCCTGCCTGAACTGCCTGAGCGCATCCGTGACAAACGGGCTCGCTACGGGGCCTATCGGGACAGGGCATTGGCCGATCTACTGCTAGCAAAAGAGGAACGCGCTATCAGGGATGTCGCCTGTCCGGCCTGAAGACCGACTGATTGAACGTCGCTCCTTGAAAATCGGCGTGATGGCGAGTGCCGTGATGGCCATTGCCGGGATCGGTGTTCACGTGATTTCCGGGTCCTATGCCTTGCTGCTTGATGGTCTGTACTCAGCCGTGATGGTGGGATCAGGACTGGTGGCTGCACGGATCAGTCGCAATGTGGTGCGTCCGCCAGACAGGGCCTATCCCTACGGGTACGACGGTCAGGAAGCGTTGTATGTGCTCTTTCGTTCGTTGGTCCTGATCGGAGTGTTGTCGTTTGCGGCCATTTCGGCACTCAGCACGGTGG
Source organism: Synechococcus sp. MEDNS5 (assembly GCF_014279875.1). Classification (NCBI taxonomy): domain Bacteria; kingdom Bacillati; phylum Cyanobacteriota; class Cyanophyceae; order Synechococcales; family Synechococcaceae; genus Synechococcus; species Synechococcus sp. MEDNS5. Next base: position 1,261,343 of record NZ_CP047952.1, on the reverse strand, counting down.
TGGAATACGCCAATGGCAGAGCTGTGACGCCGGTCCGTCTCGGTCCTGTGGCGTTTTACTCCTTGGCGATGGTGGTGATCTGTTGGGGCCTGGCCTGGCGTCACCAACACGACTGGGTCATCACCGGCCGCCATTCCCAAATCCTTCTCACTGAGGCCAAAGCCGCACGCGTTGATGGGTTGATCAGTGGCTTAACGGGATTAGCCCTGTTGGGCACACCCCTGCTCAAGGGCACGATGCTGGCCGTGCTTATTCCAATCATGGACTCACTGCTCGTGTTGCTGGTGAGTGTCGTTGTGCTGCGAGAGCCGCTTGAGGGCTTCCTCACCGCACTGGGTCAGGCTGCCGGGGTTTCCGCCCAATCCGATCTGATTCGCAGCACACGATTGGCTTTGGAAGATTTACTCGCGGGACTGTCGTGCTGGTTGCTCGATGTCACGGTGTATGAGGTGGGCCGCACGGCCTTTGTCGTGGTGTACCTGAACCCCAATCAGCCAATGGATGGTGCCGCCATCGATCTGATCCGCGACCGGATTCAGGAACGCTGCAGAGACCTGCTGGCCCGGCCTGTGCGCACCGAGGTGATTCTGACTGCCACATCGCCCTTCACATCGGGCAACGCCTCCTAGGTTTGGATGCTGACGCGAATCGTGCACGTGGCCGTGAGCACCAAGCCGCATTGGGATGTGATCGTGATCGGTTCTGGGATCGGAGGCCTGGTCACAGCGTCACAGCTGGCCGTCAAGGGCGCAAAGACGCTGGTGCTCGAGCGCTATCTGATTCCTGGCGGGTCGGGCGGGAGCTTCCGAAGGGACGGTTACACCTTTGATGTGGGGGCTTCGATGATTTTCGGCTTCGGAGAGCACGGCCATACGAATCTTCTGACCCGGGCCTTGGCTGATGTGGGTCAGAGCTGCGACACAGTGCCAGACCCCGTGCAGCTTGAGTACCACTTGCCGGACGGTCTCTCGATGCAAGTGGATCGGGACTACAGCGGATTCATGGATCGCATGGCTGCACGGTTCCCTCACGAGGCCAAAGGCATTCGCGCGTTTTACGACACTTGTTGGCAGGTGTTTCGTTGCCTTGATGCGATGCCCCTGCTGTCCCTCGAGGATCCGGCTTATCTGGCCAAAGTGTTTTTCCGTGCTCCTCTGGCCTGTCTCGGTCTCGCTCGCTGGCTTCCTTTCAACGTCGGAGACGTGGCACGTGAGCACATCCGGGATGAGGAGCTTCTGCGTTTGATTGACATGGAGTGCTTCTGCTGGTCTGTCATGCCAGCCGATCGCACGCCGATGATCAATGCAGGCATGGTGTTTTCAGACCGTCATGCCGGCGGAATCAACTATCCGAAGGGGGGCGTCGGCACGATCGCTGAGAAGCTTGTTGCTGGACTCAAGAGCCACGGCGGCGAGATTCGCTACCGGTCCCGAGTCACCGAAGTCATCATTGAAGGTGGTCAAGCTGTGGGCGTTCGCCTCGCCGATGGACAGGAGCTTTTTGCCCGTCGCGTGGTTAGCAATGCGACCCGCTGGGACACCTTTGCAGGCGATGGGTCACCTGTTGCAACGCTCGTGGATGCAGGACATACGCCTGCCGCCGAAGCAACCTGGCGCCGTCGTTATCAACCCTCTAGTTCATTTTTGTCGTTACACCTTGGCGTTAGGGCCGATGTCATTCCTGAAGGGTTGCACTGCCATCATCTTCTTCTTGAAAACTGGAATGAGCTCGAGTCTGAACAGGGAGTGATTTTCGTTTCGATTCCAAGTTTGTTGGATCCTTCTCTGGCTCCCGAAGGCCGCCACATCGTGCATACCTTCACCATGAGTGAGATCTCAGCCTGGTCAGGGTTGTCTCCCACGCAGTACAAGGCCAAAAAAGAGGCTGATGCCGCCAGGTTGATTGAGCGACTGGAGGCGCTGTTGCCTGGACTCTCAGCGGCCGTGGAGCTTCGTGAGGTGGGAACGCCACGAACCCATCGACGCTTCCTCGGGCGCATGGGCGGTAGCTACGGCCCGATTCCCTCCGTGCGCTTACCGGGATTGCTGCCGATGCCGTTCAACAGAACCGGATTGAAAGGTCTTTACTGCGTGGGTGACTCCTGTTTCCCCGGCCAGGGTCTCAATGCCGTGGCGTTCAGTGGCTATGCCTGTAGCCATCGAATCGGTGCTGATCTAGGCCTGAACGCCTGGGCACTACCGGCTTAAAAGGCCACGGGCTTTCGCGACTCTGCTTAAGGTTTCAGAACCGCTCGATAGATCATGGCTTCGGCGCCCCAACCAAGTGCATCGGACCTGGCTCGTTACATCGAGCAACGCGGGGAGCTTGGCAAGCCCTGGATGCTGCAGATGTTGCGGTTGGCCAAGCTCAAAGAAGCGAAGGCTTCGATGTCGCCTGAGTCGTACCTGGAAAGCCTGCAGGAAGCTCATGCTGATCTGATGCGCCTTGGCGAGTTCTGGAAAGGCCGTGAAGCCGACGTGTTTAACGGTGGCTACAGCCCGTCCGATGTGATCGAACCACTGCCTGGTTCACCTGAGGATCGTTGAGTCATGCGCGATTGTTTTCGCCTTTCAAGCTTGATCCGTGGAACCCTGATTTGCGTCTATCTGGCGCTCGTGGTGCCTTTGCCCTTGATGGCACCCCCCTCGCTGCAATTGGCGCTTTGGATTGCAGCTCCGCTCGGTCTTTTCATCGTTCTGGCGTTGTTGAGCGAGGAGGTTTGCATTGACGAAGCCGGTCTCGTGGTCGGTCATCCTCAATGGTGCCGCTGGTTGTTGCGTCGGGGTTGGCAGCTGCGTTGGGAGCAGATTCACCGCGTGGTGCCAGTGGGGACCAGCCAGGGAGGTTTTGTTTACTACCTCAAAACTTCAGGGGATGGTCAGCATCGCTTGCTTCCGCAACGTCTCGAGCGATTCGATCAGTTTTTGAACGTTCTGCAGGATCGAACTGGGATCGACACCAGTGGAATTTGCAGGCTGACGCCTCCGTGGACTTACCAGCTGCTTGCATCCATCGCAGCGGTGATGCTCACGACCGAACTGGTGGTCGCTACTGCAGTTCGGATGAACTGGATAACTCTTCCGACAGGTTATCCAGGCTGAATCGATAGCCCTGCTGCCTGACGGTTGTGATACCGCCTCCCTCTCCCAGACCAGCCTGTTCAAGTTTGCGCCTAAGGGTGAGCACTTGAGTGTCCACAGAGCGGGGGCCTCCGCTGAAGGGTGGCCACGCCATCCTCAGCAACTCCTGGCGACTGCGCACCATGCCTGGAGGCATTAGCAGAGCGCAGAGGAGGGCGAACTCCCGGGGGCTGAGTTCAACAGGCTTTTCGCGCAGGGTGACCTGGCGAAGCAGGAGATGCACTTCAAGTGGCCCCACCTTCACGCGTTCTTGAAGACCGCTGCGTTCACGTTTAAGAAGGGTGCGACAACGAGCGGCGAGTTCCTCCAAGCCAAACGGTTTGCGAAGCACGTCATCCGCACCGTCATCGAGCAGGCCGACGACAGGTTCTGCACCGTTTCGTGCTGTGAGAACGATCACAGGACATCGCAGCTGTTGACCGAGGCGTAATGCCGAACTCTTTTCGAGCAGCTCAGCGCTGATTAATAGATCTGGAGTCTGTTCCTGACAGAGCTCAATGGCTTCAGACGAAGAGGCGACAGCCGCGGTGAGATGCCCGTCCTGACGCAGTCTCTGAACAAGAACGGTTCGCAAGGTTGGATGGGGCTCAACAACCAGCACACGCGATGGTTCCCGTGCCGGCGCAGCCGGGGCGGGAACTTGCTGGACCGGCACCAGTCCGGATCCTTTGACGATCAGATCTCGGGAAGGAGGAGTCACGCGAAGTGGCTAGGTGGTTATACGCTAGTCCCAATTCTCTGGCAATCTGGTAACAGGGGCTGCCGACCTCAATAAAGATGACATCCCTTCAGCATCCGGAAGCCATACGCCACTTCCAGTCGTTGTGTGATGCCTGTCAGGAATTGACCAGTCGCTTCCACAGCCCTTCCGAATTGCGTCTCTACGCAGACGGTTACCTGCACGCATTGCGTCGAACTGGTGATTTGGATTCAAGAGAGCTCGCCAAACTGGAAATGCTGGTGGAGCGTTGGATCATGGACCCCTCCAGCTTCATCGGCCCTGATGGGGACCTCCGAACGCTCTACGAGCATCCTCAGCAGTATTAACTCAACTAGCGAGAGCGACTTCGAGCTTTTCTTTCAATTCTCCGTTGTTGTACATCTCGATGAGGATGTCAGAGCCACCCATGAATTCCCCTTTCACATAAACCTGGGGGATCGTCGGCCAGTCAGAGAAGTCTTTGATGCCCTGACGCACTTCCATATCTGAAAGCACGTCAAAGGTTTCAAAGCTGATCCCGAGAGCGTTGAGGATCTGAACAACATTGTTCGAGAAACCGCACTGGGGCATCAACTTGGTGCCCTTCATGAAAACAAAGACAGGGCTGGAGCTGATAAGAGCCTCAATACGGGACTTGGTTTGAGCATCCATGGGTCGACGTCGTAGAACTAGAGGAGATCAGTTTGGAGTGGAGGTGTTGAGAGCCAAGGCGTGGATCGCTTCGCTTTTCAGTTCGTCCTTCAGGGCTTTGTACACCAGCTGGTGCTGACGAATACGGTTAAGACCGTCGAAAGCTGAGGACACCACACTCACCTGCAGGTGATCGCCACCTCCGGTGAGATCTTCCACACTCACCTGGGCATCGGGGAGGGCACGGCGTATGGCAGCGCCAACGGCGTCGGGCTGAACCATGAGGTCCGGAAAGAACAACCATGATGCTGGCAGATCAACGCAGCGGTTGGACTGGTCAGCTGCCCGGCGCGCTCTGGCCACCCCGGAATGGCGTGTCGACAAAACCGAGCTCGACGAGGCTTTGGTAAGCCTTCTGGCCTTCGGGCTTCGCTGGTGTCATCAGCCGTACGACTTCTACGAGAACAGGCACGGCCACCTCAGGTTGATTTTGGCGGCGGAACAGAGCAGCCAGCCTCAGGTTCGCTTGGGCCAGAAGGGAGAGAGCTTCGCGCCCTTTGGTATCCATTTCGCGAGGAATTCTGGCGTCGAGGCCACGAAAGGCCCCACTCAGGTCGCGATAGAAAGCCAGCAGCTGCTTCGCAGCAGTACGAGCGCTGTCGTAGTCCTTTTTGGCTTGATCCAGGTTCCCTGCCGAGACGGCGGAATCACCCCGTTGGATGAGGGATTCAACTGCTGCCACATTGAATCCTGCGCCGCTTGAGGCGAGAACCTTATCGACAGAGGTTGCACTGGAATCCGTCGCGGTCTGACCCAGTGCAGGGCTGACGAACAATCCGGCCGTCAGAGCGAGCGCCGAGCAGATGAGGCGGGAGCGCATGGTCGAACTCTTTAGTTCGCGGACTTTAAAGGCATTCCATGGGACGTCCAATGGCCCTCCTTGCCGCTTGTTCAGCCGCCTGCATCCTCTTCACAAGGAGTTGGTTGAAGTGATCAGTTTGTTCTCTTCCTCTCCCGGCGACAAGCAGTGCCTCGCCAAAACAGATGGCAGCACGACTGCGGGGTCCAGGTCGCAGTGGGTTGTAAGCCAAACCAACCGGTACGACGGGGACCTTTACTCCCTGCCTCAAGGCCATTTGGGCCAGACGAGCCAATCCCGGCTCCAGAACGATTGGTTCGTCGTCGCGATTGATCCGTCCCTCGGGAAAGACAACAAGCTGCTGATCGTTGGCCAGCAGATCAAGCGCGTATCGGAGCGTTGTGAGCGAGGGTTTGTCTTGATCAACAGGAAAACATCCAAGGCGATGAAGAAACCAGCCCTGGAGGCCTGTCATTTCAGTGCGCGTCACCATGAACCGACAGTCGCGTCCGGAGATGCGACGTCCTGCCGCCATCGGCAGCATTAGGGCATCCCATCGGGCTCGGTGGGTGGGCGCCAGAAGGATTGGACCCGTCATTGGGAGATGCTGGCTTCCGAGCACCAAGCGTTCCCGAAAGTATCCAGGTAACGCGAGATCTTGGGTGACCACCATGGCTAAAGAAGCCCAGAGCGGGTCGATGCCCGTTTGAAGGGCTGAAGCTCGTGTTGCCAGGCTGCTGGGCACCGCCTTGAGCCGCTAATCGTCTGGGTGGAAAGCTAGGCCTTGGCCTGCACTTCCTAGCGTCCAGCAGGGCAGTTGATGCTGCGGCCGTTCAATCGGCCCGGCTCCATAGGATTCAGTTTTGGAATCTCCCGCCGTGGCCAGCCTCGGGGTCAACATCGACCACATTGCCAACGTGCGCCAAGCACGGCGAACTGTGGAACCGGATCCAGTGCCGATGGCGCTATTGGCTGAGCTTGGTGGAGCCGATGGGATCACGGTTCACCTTCGTGAAGATCGCCGCCATATTCAGGACCGGGATGTGGAACTGTTGCGTCAGACGGTGCGGACCCGCCTGAATCTGGAAATGGCGGCAACCGATGAAATGATCGCCATTGCCCTGCGGGTGCAGCCCGACATGGTCACCTTGGTGCCGGAACGACGCGTGGAGGTCACGACTGAAGGAGGATTGGATGTGAGCAGCCAACGCGTTGACCTCACGTCCAAGATCAGTCGTTTGCAGGACGCTGGAATTCCAGTCAGCCTGTTTGTGGATCCCGAGGTGGGGCAACTTGAGGCCTGCCGTGACTGCCATGCCCGTTGGATTGAGTTACACACCGGCACCTACGCCGAATCCAAGTGGACTGATCAACCGTCTGAACTGGCACGCCTAACCGAAGCCACCGGCTTGGCGCGTTCCATGGCCCTAAGAGTGAATGCGGGCCATGGCCTTACCTATCAAAACGTTGAACCGATTGCGGCCATCGAAGGCATGGAAGAGCTGAATATCGGCCACACGATCGTGGCTAGGGCCGTTGCTGTGGGTCTTCAGCAAGCCGTTCGGGAGATGAAGGCCTTGGTTCAGAATCCCCGTCGGGACCCTCTTTTCGGAAGCTATTGATCATGACGACGTATCACTTCGTTGCGGCCAGCGAGCGGTTTCTCACCGAAGAGGAGCCGCTCGAAGAGGTCCTGAAAGAGCGCAGACGTCATTACTCCGAGGAAGGAAAGGACATCGATTTCTGGTTGATTCGCAGACCTGCGTTTCTGAATAGCCCCGAGCTATCGGCGATCAAGACTGAACTACCTGCGCCATCTGCGGCTGTGGTTTCGACTGACGCCACCTTCATCACCTTCATGAAGCTGCGTCTTGAGTATGTCCTGGAAGGCCGTTTTGAAGCTCCGAGTCACAGCATTCCCGATCCACTTGCCTCTTTGTTCTGAGGGTCATCCACACTGGGTTTCTCCACGATCGAAACCAGATGCGTTCCCATGCCTGCATCGCACTGATGGTGATGTCGGGATTGCTCTGTTTGCCAGCTCGATCGGATTCAGGTGGTGGCTGGGAGTCTTGGGTCTACAGCCTCACGCCGGAACAGCTGTGCGCTGCGTACCTTGACGACATCGTCACCGATGAGGATCTTCCAGGTGGACGTGGCCAGGATCCCTGTCCTGAAGATGCTCTTTACAAGGACTACCCCTGGTGACTCAATCGAGGGACCTGGTGGTCTTGCTCCTGTTCTCAGAACTCTGATGTTGGAGGGGAATGCTTTGTGGGCAGACACTTTTTAGCTGGGTGAACACAAAGTTGATGTCGGCATCATCCGGACTCTGGGCTGAGGCGAGGGCTCTGCGTCTGTTGCAGCGCCGTGGTTGGACACTGCTGGAGCAGCGCTGGTCTTGCCGCTATGGGGAGATCGACCTGCTGCTGATCAAACCGAATGCCATGGCTCATCGATTGCTGGCCGTTGAAGTGAAAGGGCGCCGGCGCTGCGGACCAGATGGTTGGGGGCTTGCCGCTTTTGATGCCCGCAAGCGCCAGCGGTTGGCCCTGGCCCTGAACAGCTGGATGTCCTTCAACCCTCACCATGCTCTCAGTCAGCTCGAAGTGGTTTTGGCCCTGGTTCCCCTTCCTCCAAGTCGTCGTGCTGTGCGCTGGCTCAAAGTGCCTGATCTCGGATCAACCGATTGGTGAGGCAAGGCTTGGCTTCAGAAGCGCAAGCGACAGGTTGTGGCTTGAAATGTCACCTCCTGACTGCTGTCTGAACTGTCAGGGTTGTACGCGAAGGGTGCCCTGCGACCAGTCCCGAACTCAGCTGCACCGCACTGCACATCGCGACCATCGATCTCCATGGAGAACTCTTCGAGATTGATGCTTTGTTCCTGCACCTTTTCAGGTCTTTCCGGTTCGATTGGTAACGGTGGAGGGGCCACGGGGTGGGACGCCATCAGAAGGTGCAGTCCCGTCATCAAGGTCCAGACCAGCACGCCATCAACCACAGGCACTTCCCCACGCTAACGAGCGGTCAAGGCGTCAATGCGTCCGCTTGGACGAGCAGAGATCGATGATCCTCACAAGTGCTTCAGTCAAGCCTCTATCGGTGCGCGTCACCACGACATCCGCTTCCTCTTTGAGAGGTTTGATGAAGCGCCGTTCGCCAGGAATCATCTGCTTGAGCATTTGTCTCAGCACAGATGCCATCGTTCGCTCTCGCTCTCGCGTGTCCCTGCGCAGTCGGCGCAGCGCTCTCACCGCCAGTGACTCCTCCAGGTAGATCAGCAGATCGGGAGGGACGCGCTTGAGAAGCAGCTGAGGTCCGTAAGCGCCCTCCAGAAGCACAACATCGCCCTCGTTATCGAGAGGGGTCCAGTGAACCGCGCGCGACCCCATGTCGTAACGGCGGCGCTGCTTGAGTAGCCCCGAGCGCAGGGCGCTCAAGTCGTCCATCAGGCTGTCGGCATCGATGGCCTCCACCGTGTCGAAGCCAAACAACGGATCGGGGGTCCAGTGCTCGCGGTAGTAGTCGTCGCAGCCGATCACGATGGCTTGGATCCCTGCGTTCTGAAGTGCTGACGCCAGCAAACCGGTAAACAGCGTTTTTCCTGCTGCAGAGGGCCCGCAGATACAGATCAAAGGCGTCGGCGAGCCCTTCAGATGACAACACTTCAGCTTCCATTCATTCTGAAGCCTCGTTCTTGGTCAGTCAGGAGGAACAGGCCTGCTGATGCACAGTGATGGGATGACATCGATGTGATGAGTTTCGGAGGCCACTCGCCACGCAAGCGTTTCGGGCAGCATTGGTTGCGCGATGAACGGGTGCTGGATCGAATTCTTGAAGCATCCGAACTCGGAAGCGATGACCGCGTCCTGGAGGTCGGTCCTGGGCGTGGAGCTCTCACCGAGAGGCTTCTGGCGTCCTCTGCTGCTGCGGTGCATGCCGTTGAACTGGATCGTGACCTGGTCTCAGGACTGCACGATCGTTTTGGTGGATTCCCGCAGTTTTCTCTTCGCGAAGGAGATGTCCTCGAGGTGCCCCTGACCCTTCCTGATGGTCAGCTGGCCACCAAGGTCGTCGCCAATATTCCTTACAACATCACCGGTCCCCTGCTGGAACGGCTGATCGGCCGGCTGGATCAGCCGATTGATCCTCCCTACCAACGCTTGGTTCTGCTTGTGCAGAAGGAAGTGGCTGAACGCATCCGCGCCAGGCCCGGTGCGAGCAGTTTCAGCGCCCTGAGTGTTCGCATGCAGCTGCTGGCCCATTGCAGCAGCGTTTGTGCAGTCCCTCCCCGTTGTTTTCAACCTCCACCGAAAGTGCATTCGGAGGTGATCCGCCTTGACCCCCTTCCTCAGGAGCAGCGTCCGGACCCTGTCACGTGCCGTCGCGTGGAACGTCTGCTCCGGCAGGCATTTCAGGCGCGCAGGAAAATGCTGCGCAACACCCTTAACGCAACTCAGCCTTTCAGCGAACTGGAGACAATCACACGGCAGGCCGGGATTGATCTAAGTCAGCGTCCGCAAGAGGTGGCCCCCAATGCCTGGGTGGAGCTCGCCAGGGGCTTGAATCAGGCCGACTCCGCTGCGTCCTCTTTATGACGGCCCCGGTCTGCGTCACTGCGCCCGCCAAGATCAATCTGCATCTCGAAGTGCTTGGCCTGCGTGCCGATGGTTTTCACGAGCTGGCCATGGTGATGCAGAGCATCGACCTCAAGGATGAGCTGCGTTGCGAAAACACATCTGATGGCAGCCTTTCTCTGAGTTGTGACGCCGCAGAACTCAGCTGTGGTCAGGACAACCTGATTGTCCGTGCCGCTCAACTGCTCAGGGAACGGTCCGGCTTCAGCGAACTCGGTGCGCGGATGCACCTGAGCAAACGCATTCCGATCGGAGCAGGACTGGCGGGTGGTTCCAGCGATGGAGCGGCTGCTTTGGTGGCACTCAATGAGCTCTGGGGCTTGGGCGTGGGTGTGGACCAACTGGAGCGTCTGGCTGCTGAACTGGGTTCCGATATGCCGTTTTGCGTCGCCGGCGGAACGCAACTGTGTTTTGGACGGGGTGAACGACTGGAGCCTCTGCCGCCTGTGGAGGCCAAGCTTGGACTTCTTCTGGTGAAGGATCCTGGGGTCAGTGTTTCTACCCCCTGGGCTTACAGCGAGTGCCGTCGCCAACGAGGCAATGTGTATCTCCATGACGAAGCAGCGTTTGAAGCCCGTCGTCAGAATCTCAGAGCAGCCCAATGGCTGCACCCCCTTGGTGGGAAGTCGCCGCCATTGCGAAACGATCTCCAAACTGTTGTTGCGCCCCTGACACCGTCTGTAAAGAACGCGCTGAGGTGTCTCGAAACCTTGCCGGGCTGTCTTCAGGCGGCGATGAGCGGTTCGGGCCCGAGCTGTTTCGCGCTGTTTTCCGACCGGGATGGGGCCGATCGTGCCAGGGATGTGGTGCAGGATCAACTGGAAGAATTGGGCTTGCGGAGTTGGAGTTGCTCGTTGATCCCTCACGGGGTCAAGCTGATGGGATGAGCGTGCGCCAGCCGGCCGATCAGGCCAAAACCTCCACGATCAACAGTTCTGACTCGGCTGTTGAATCCAAGCCCCGTAAGGGGCCACTGAGCTTCCTTTCGGGATCGCTCACCAGCTTCCTGCTGGCGTGGCTCAGCTTGGGCCTGAGCAAGGGGATGGTGGCTTATTTCGCTGCCCACCCCCCATCCTTCAGCAATGCCATTGCCCAGAGCATCGCCTCAGCCTTGAAGACCTTGTTCACAGGAATGTGCTTTTTGGCCACATTCAGCTTCGCTTTCATCGGCCTGGGCCTGCTGCTGGTCTTTCTTCGCAGTCTTTTCACAAGACCCGATGGTGACGCTGCCTAGCGTCGAAGAAGAAATGGTCCCTTGATGACCCTTCATGATCTCGGCCAGCTGATTCTGCTGCTGTCCCCTGGGCTGCTTCTCTCTGTGCTTCTGCTGGCTACTTTTGCGGCTGGAGGCTGAAGTTGCCTGGGCTGAGATAGCTTGGCCACTGACGCCGGCATGGCCGGGATTGCAGCAACGCCGTGGCAGGGACGCTTCTCTTCAACGCACTTCGTGAAGCCATCGATGAAGAAATGGCTCGGGACCCCCATGTCTGCGTGATGGGTGAGGACGTTGGCCAGTACGGCGGGTCCTACAAAGTCACCAAGGATCTCTACGAGAAGTACGGCGAACTTCGCGTGTTGGACACACCGATTGCCGAAAACAGTTTCACAGGAATGGCCGTCGGCGCTGCCATGACGGGGCTTCGGCCCATTGTGGAGGGCATGAACATGGGTTTTCTCCTCCTGGCCTTCAACCAGATCTCCAACAACATGGGGATGCTCCGCTACACCAGCGGTGGCAATTTCACGATCCCTACCGTGGTCCGTGGTCCGGGGGGTGTCGGTCGCCAGCTTGGAGCCGAGCACAGTCAACGTCTTGAGGCTTATTTCCACGCCGTGCCAGGCATCAAGATCGTTGCCTGCAGCACCCCCACCAATGCCAAGGGGTTGATGAAGGCTGCCATTCGCGACAACAATCCCGTGTTGTTTTTCGAGCATGTATTGCTCTACAACCTCAGCGAGGAACTGCCGGAAGGAGACTTCACCTGCGCCCTTGATCAGGCCGACCTCGTCAAGGAAGGGGGAGATGTCACCATTCTCACCTACTCACGCATGCGTCACCATTGCCTGAAGGCTGTGGAGCAGCTGGAGGCCGACGGTATCGATGCAGAACTGATTGATCTGATCAGTCTCAAGCCCTTCGATATGGAGACGATCGCCCGGTCGATTCGCAAAACCCATCGCGTGATCGTTGTGGAGGAATGCATGAAGACCGGTGGCATCGGAGCCGAGTTGATCGCGCTGATCACTGAGCACTGTTTCGACGAACTCGACGTCCGACCGATTCGCCTTTCGAGCCAGGACATTCCAACGCCTTACAACGGCAATCTTGAGAACCTCACGATCATTCAGCCTCACCAGATTGTCGAAGCAGCACAGACCATCGTTCGTCAGGGGCTCTGATCGATGGCCCGTCAACAGGGCTGGTTTGCCCTCATCCTCGCGCTGACGATCGCGGCAGCGTCTGTTCTTTCCAGCTTCCCTCTGCAGCTCGGTCTTGATTTGCGCGGGGGCAGTCAACTCACCCTTGAAGTTCAGCCAGCCGGTGCAATCACTGCGATCAAGCCTGAACAGCTTGATGCTGTGAAGCTCGTGCTGGAGCGTCGCGTTAACGGACTGGGTGTGGCTGAATCCACCTTGCAGACCGTCGGGAATGACCAACTGCTTCTGCAGCTCCCCGGTGTGACCGATCCAAGCCGTGCCGCCCGCGTTCTCGGCAGCACAGCTCTGCTCGAATTCAGAGCTCAGAAACCCGGCACTGAAGAGGAGATGCGCAGCCTTCTGCAGCTTCGTGCTCAGTTGGAAAGTGTTTTAGCTGCCAAAGCGGAGACTTTCGAAGACGATGACGCTTCCATCAATCCCGAGGACTTAGCCAAGGTTCAAGAGGCTCTCGGCTTAGACGGTAACGCCAACAGTGAAAAGGAGCAGCTTGAGCAGCTCCTCGAGCGCACCAATTCAGAGATCGTTGATCGTTTTGAACCAGCAGCTCTCACCGGTAAAGATCTGGTGACTGCCGGTCGTCAGCAACGACAGAATTCTTCCGGATGGGAGGTCACCCTCGGTTTCAATGCTGAGGGGGGGGATCGCTTCGCCAAGCTCACCCAATCCATCGCTGGAACCGACCGGCTCCTCGGCATCGTTCTCGATGGCAGACCGATCAGCGAAGCCAGTGTGGGTCCTGAATTTAAAGCTGCTGGTATCGCTGGCGGAGCCGCCACTATCACAGGTGATTTCACAGCTGAAGAAGCCAGGGATCTTGAGGTTCAGCTTCGGGGTGGATCGTTGCCTCTTCCCGTTGAGATCCTCGAGGTGCGCACCATCGGACCCACGCTTGGGGCGGAAAACGTCCGTCGCAGCCTGATTGCTGCTTTGTCTGGCCTGGTTCTGGTCGGCGTCTTCATGGTGGTGACCTACCGCCTTGCCGGAATTGTTGCGGTGATGGCTCTAGGCCTATACGCCCTGTTCAATCTGGCGGTGTACGCCCTCATCCCCGTCACACTAACGCTGCCGGGGATCGCGGGTTTCATCCTCAGCATTGGAATGGCAGTGGACGCCAACGTCTTGATTTTTGAGCGAATCAAGGATGAGTTGCGTCGCGGCAACACCCTGATCCGTTCGATCGAAAACGGTTTCAAAGAAGCCATTTCCTCAATTCTTGATGGACACCTCACCACCCTGATCAGCTGCGGAGCGCTCTTTTTCCTTGGTACAGGTCTGGTCAAAGGCTTTGCGGCCACTCTCGGCATCGGTGTCGTCCTCAGTCTCTTCACTGCCCTCACCTGTACGCGCACTCTGCTGCGTTTCCTGATGAGTTATCAGGGGCTGCGCAGACCCACCAATTTTCTGCCCGCCGGGCAACTCCCCTCGTCTGCCGCCTGAGCCATGGCCATCTCCAGTTCCGATCAAGACCGTTCTCTCCGTTTGCCACTCACGAGCCGCAGGCGTCAGGTTTGGTTGATCTCCGTGTTGGTGCTCCTGTTCAGCCTGAGTGGCATTGTCATGAGCTGGACCAACCCCCAGATCCGCTCTCCTCTCAGGCCTGGGCTTGATTTCACTGGTGGCACCAAGATCCAGTTGGAACGTCGCTGTGCTGAGGCCTGCCGTGATTTGAGCGTCAGCACCATCGAAAAAACCCTGGCTTCGATTCAACTTCCCGTAGAACCCGGCCGAAGGGCTCCAAATCTGGATGCTGCCAGGGTTCAACTTCTTGATCGTGGGCAGTCGGTGGTTCTGCGGATGCCAGCTCTTACGGCATCGCAGGGACAGTCGGTGATTCAGGCCCTAGAACCCGTTGCCGGTCCCCTTGAAGCTGGAGGCCAGTCTGTCGACACGATTGGACCAAGTCTCGGCGGTCAGTTGCTGCGCAGCAGCTTGATCTCCTTACTGGTTGCTTTCTCAGGGATTGCTCTTTACATCACTCTCCGCTACGACCGACGCTTTGCGTTTCTGGCTCTTGTGGCACTCGCTCACGACATCGTGATTGTTTGTGGTGTGTTTGCCTGGCTCGGTTTGCTCACGGGTCTTGAGGTTGACAGCCTGTTTGCCGTTGCTCTCCTCACCATTGCGGGCTACTCGGTCAACGACACGGTGGTGGTGTTCGATCGCATTCGTGAACGTCAACGGGAGGACGGAGATCTTCCGCTCACGGTGCAAGTCGATCGAGCCGTTTCCGCAACGTTGACTCGCACGTTGTACACAAGCGGGACCACCTTGCTACCTCTGATTGCTCTGATTCTCTTTGGCGGATCAACGTTGTACTGGTTTGCTGTCGCTCTGGCTCTTGGTGTTGTGGTGGGGAGCTGGTCCAGCATCGCGTTGGCCCCCTCACTGCTCACCCTCTGGCCGAGTCGTAGCGGTGCCCAGGCCAGTGCCTGAGGTGAAGACAAGCCCAAGGGAGCGCTCTCAACAGTGGGTGCCGCTGTTGCTTTTAATCCTGGCGTTCCTGGATTTACGGACAGAACTTCGTCTGCTGCTGGATCAAATCACGCTGACAGCGCTCCTCTACACCTTTCGTCAGCACACCCTTGCCGTGGTTGTGCTGATGCTCCAACCTTCTCTCTGGTTCCATTATCGTCGCGGTCGAGTCACAGTGATATCAAAAGATCAGAGCACCTGATTTCTCTCTTCCCTAGATGACTAATATCTGAACTGCTTATAAGTTTTGATGTCCAGGGATTCCCTCTTGGAGTTTTTGATCAACTCATCACGACTGATCGCAAGTTCGACACAATTGATTCGACGGTAATCCTCAACCAAGGTGCACGATCTCCGAGGTTCTTTAATTACGATAACATCAATATCATCGATCACCTTGGTTTTGGGGATCTTGGCTTCATCGCTCCGAGATGATTGCCCCTGTGGCAGGTCGCTGGTCTGTTGGAAAGAGCAGAGTTCTTTGGCCAGGTCGTTTTCTGCCAGATCCAAACATTCGGCATAGTCCGCTTCGATCTGAGCGCGACGGCGCTCATCGGCAAGCATTTCCAATTTGAGCAGCTCTTGCTTGCTCAGAGGTACGGACCGCCTGGTGCGTTGCGTCGTACTCACACTGAATTCACCACCCTCCCTGATCCAGCGTTCTGATGCGGCCTGGGCTGCGTCTTTGGAGGGGTAGTCAGGGAGGATCGTTTCAGCTTCCAGCGCAGATGTTGAGCGCCGGGCATTGGCGTAAAAGAGACCTGCGTAGAGAAGAAGCCCAATCACGCTGCTTCCGGCCACTGTCGCGAATACAACCAGGGAGGAAGGCCTCTCCAACACTTGAGCCTGAGCGGAACGGAAAGCTAGCAGTTCAGTGGCGGTTAATAACCCTCGGCTGTCCAGCTGAGAATTTGCTGGATCTAGGGTGGAAAGAGATAAAACGGAGGGGTCGTGATGACTCTTGATCTCGAAGCCAAGAAAACGCTGTTGCGCAAAATTCCCCATGGACTCTTCATCTGCGGGGTGGCCGAGGGTGATGTGGTCAATGGATTCACAGCAAGCTGGGTTACCCAGGGTTCCTTTGAGCCACCCCTTGTGGTGATGGCTGTGAAAGCTGACAGCACCAGCAATGGAATGATCCAGCGCACAGGCCGTTTTTCTCTCAACGTGCTTGCCAGCGATCAGAAGGATCTGGCTGCTGTGTTCTTCAAGCCCCAGGCAGCCGTGGGTGGCCGTTTTGAAGCGGCACCCTATGAACTGGGTCCTCTCGGCTTACCGATTCTCAAGGATGGTCTTGGGGGCGTGGAGTGTGAGCTGGTTGGCCAGCTCGCCCACGGCGATCACACGGTGTTCATCGGGGAAGTTAAATCCTCCAAACTGCATCGCGATGCTCCTGCTCTTGAGCTGGGGACAACGGGTTGGCAGTATGGCGGCTGATCGCGTTGGTCCATCGCCTTGGCGATGGACCACAGTAGGGATGATCTTTGGTCCGAGGACCCAGCGAGAGAACTTAATAACGAAATCTCGGAGCTTCAAGCCCGAGTTGCGTTCCCGCACCACTGGAGCAGCGGGGAGCACGAGCAGCACCTCGAGAGATTGCGCCAGCTCAACGATCAAAAACGGCAGTTGGAGGACTACAGCGAGAAGTAGCAGCGACTGCACCCTTGTGCAGATCCGTTCGGATGGGTTTCTAAGTCCAACGGTCCATGATGCGTTGAACCACGACTTGCTCCATTCCCACTTGAAGCACCACGACAAGAGGCAGCGCTAACAGCACGCCAGGAAGACCCAGCAATGCCCCCAGGCTGAGCTGGGACGTCAGTGCCACCGTTGGCAACAGATTCACTGTCCTACGCAGGAGAAGGGGCGTCAGCAGGAAAGCCTCCAGGTTCTGAATCACTAAGCGCAGCGCCAGCACCTGCACCATCAACGCCGGGGAGATCAGCAGAGCAATCCCAAGGGGGAGCAGCGTGGCAGCAGTCGGGCCGATTGTGGGGACGAACGTGAGCACACCACAGATCAAGGCACTCAGCAAAGCCAAAGGAACTCTCAGTGCCGCCAGACCGGCCCAGGTCAGAAAGAAGACTGCGGTCGCCGAAAGTGTCATTCCAGCCAGCCAGCCTCCGAGAGCCGCCCTGCAGGAGTCGAGCACTTCAGCCATCGCGGCCCTTGCAGGCCTCGGCGTTGCTGCGATCACCATGCGCCGATGGGCTTCGGGATCGAGAGCGAGGAGAATAGCGAGAAGGCTCATCAGCAGAACCTGGATGAAGCCGTTGGCAGCTCCACCGGCGAATCCAAGCAGCTGAGATCCCACAGGTTGAACCTTGTCCCAGCTGAACTGCTCAGGAATGGTTTGATTCAGTTCCGCGAGCTGGGGCTGGCTGGCCAGAATCGTTCGAATTTTGCCGAGAAGGCTTGGCAAAAGCGATGTGAGCTGACCGAACTGCGTGATCAGCTCTGGTAGCAGCAAGCGGAAGACCCCCAGGCCTCCAATGATCAGCAGCACCACCACAACGAGGAGTGCCAGGGACCGCTGGATCCTGAAGCGATCAATCAATCCCTGCACCGGTACGTCTAGGGCGACGGCCAAGACGACAGAACCAAACAGGACCAACAAGACCCAACGCAACTGCCAAACCAGCAGTGTCAACACCACCAGGGTCAGAGCAGCCAGCAAATTGCGTGGATTCATGCGTTAACCCGCCGCTTCTTCCAGGGGTCGAGAAGATCGTGAATCACGATTTCACGGATCAGCACCTGCAGCACAACGGCAAGTGGCAAGGCCATCAACAGACCCAGTGGGCCGAACAACACCGTGAAGATGAATTGAGCCGTGAGCGTGAGACCCGGAAGCAGATTCACCTGGTGCTGCATCACTGAAGGGGTGATCACATAGCTTTCAACGTTCTGAATCACCACATAGAAAACGAGAACGGCAAGGGCTTTCCAAGGGGCATCCACGAGGGCAACCGACATGGGAAACACCGTGCTGAGAGTGGGGCCCACGTTCGGGATCACGTTGAGAAGACCTGCCAGGAGTGCATTGGCGACGACAAGCTTCACGCCCAGCAACGTGAGACCGATACCAGCGAGAACTGCAACACAAAATGAGCTGATCAGCACACCGATCATCCAGCTGCTGAGCGCATCACCACATTGGAGCAGG
Source organism: Synechococcus sp. MEDNS5 (assembly GCF_014279875.1). NCBI lineage: Bacteria > Bacillati > Cyanobacteriota > Cyanophyceae > Synechococcales > Synechococcaceae > Synechococcus > Synechococcus sp. MEDNS5. The sequence goes on along the minus strand of NZ_CP047952.1, from coordinate 1,243,279 downwards.
ATGGTTCTCGCTCTGCGTCGATAGAACGAGGGCACCAACTGAATCCCCACTTCTCGGTAGGCCACCGGCTGGATGCTCACCATCAAGGTCACGGCAATCACGAACAACAGCTGAACGAGACCGCTGCCGACGTTTCCTGCCAATCCAAGCAATCCCTTCAGACTCCCGGTAACTCCTGAGGCCAGAGCGGAGCCGCTCGGGAGCCCTGAGAGGCCGTTGGAGAGATCAGAGGGAGTGATCGCCGGTTGAGAGTTCTGGCCGTAGACGAGGGTCGATGCGGAACTCAGCCAAGCGGTGATGATCTGCTGCAGTTCCCTGGCGGCAGCTGGGAGTTGCAGCAGAAGCTGCTGAAACTGGCTGAAAAACGGAGGAAGAATCACTGCTACCGCGATCGCCACCACGGACGCCAACCCGAGCAAACACACCAGCAATGCAAGCGGCCTCGCCAGGGACCAGCGCTCACGTAGGGCTCCCACCAAAGTGCAGAGAGCCATCGCCAACACAACCCCTGCGAAGAGGTGAATCAGAACGTCACGCAGGCTCCAGAGCAGTAGCCCGGAAATCAGCAATGCCGCTAACCCGAGCCAATGCTGAAACTTCACCCTTCAGATGCTTCGTCGGCGCCTTCATTGTCACCTGAGTTATTCGAATAACCCAGCCCTTTGGTTTCGGCGTAGCGTTCAGCAAAACGCATGAAGCGTTCAAAATCCTGCTCTGTTTTCCAGGTGTAAGTGGCCTCCAGGGCCGATGGCTTGCCGTTAACGAACTTGCCATTGACCTCGCGGGTCACCATCTCACCTTCCTCATCCACCATCCACATACCAGCGATATTGCCGAGAGTTTCTGGAGCCAGAGCTTCAGGTTGTTCAAAGATGAATGTGGCCTGCCCCGTACGCCCATCCCGGCTGCGGGTGAGCCTGATATCAGGCACAACGGGTTCATTTGTACCGCGGAAGAACTGAATCGCCGCCTTGTCGCCGTCTGCCATGGATCGATCGTCCGCGCAAGCTGCGATCTTAAGAGCAGACCATTGCAGAGACGACGCTCTGTTCAACCAGAAGTTCGGCTGCTCCTTTGGGATCGACTCCCTCCAGGTCAATCGTTGAAGACGCTGGGTTGCGTTCCAACTCTCGGTCGTAGCAACCGTCGTAGTAGGCAAGCATTGCCATGCATGCATCGGACCAGCGCTGTTGATCGATGGCTTCCAGGGCCTCGCGTGTGCGCTGAGGCCCCAAACGCCGCTTGATTCGTTCGGTTGCTTCCCGCAAGGCGGTTGCGTCGTGAACGGCGTACACGCCCACGAGACGATCGATCCGCTCCTTATCACTGCGGCGGATCTCAAGAACAGGGGCCCTCTGCATTTGCTGAAACAGGGCCCTGGGAATTCTGCAGCGGCCAACCTGAGCACTCTCGGCCTCGAGCCAGATTTCCGAGGCTCTTCGGCGAGCATGTCCTTCAAGCGTCTCGGCCAGTCGATTCTCGTAATGCTCCGTGCTTGGTTGCTCCGGCAATCCGAGATTGCCGAAACTACTTCCGCGGTGATGGGCGAGGCCTTCGAGGTCCACCACTGCCACCTTTTGGCGTTCAAGCTCCAGAAGCAGGTCTGTCTTGCCGGTGCCTGTTCGTCCTCCGAGCACCTTGAGAGGCCAGGGCGCCTCAAAGCTCTGCAGCACCCACTGCCGGTAGCGTTTGTATCCGCCCTCAAGCAGGCACACCGGATGATCACTTAAGCCTGCCAGCCAGGCCATGCTGTTGGAGCGCATCCCGCCTCGCCAGCAGTAGAGGCGTAAGGGTTGCGCTGGTCCCCCGGCACTCCGGGTAAGGGCTTCCGACAGATCCCCTAGGCGAGGGCCGCAAAGGGTTAAACCGAGTTGGATGGCCGCATGGCGACCCTGCTGCTTGTAAGTGAGCCCGACTTCATGACGCTGCTCGTCCGTGAAGAGAGGATTGTTGATGGCTCCGGGCCAGTGTCCCTGATGGAACTCCCTTGGCGTGCGAACGTCGACCAGCGGACCTGCCGCTTCGCGGAATGACTCGACACTGACTGCTGTCGTGATGCCCATGCCTGACATAGTGGGCCAACGTCGAACCTGCCGAGCCGGCAGGACGTCATGCTCTCCGGAAGAACTCCAACCCAAGATCTCAGCATCGACAAGCTCCTCGACCGCTTCGCGAACGGCTCAGCCCGCCAGCGTCGCGCGACAGCTGTTGCTTTGGAAAAGGCTGCTGATGCCTTGGCTGCTGTTGCAGCTGAGGCTCTAAAGCCCTACGAGCCAAGTGGTGACGACTGGGCCGCTGGCTGGATTCTCCAAGTTCTTCGCCGGCATCAACCTGAGGCTCTGGCTCGAATTCCCAGAGTTGAATCCGATGGTTGGTTCGAGACTCCCTCGGCTCGAGGTATCGACTACAGCCCAATGCAGCGAGCGTTGCTTGATGAAGACTTCGAAGAAGCCGATCGTCTGACCAGCTGCGTGTTGCGTGAGCTTGCGGGGGATCAGGCCGAGAAGCGGGGTTACGTGTATTTCAGCGAGGTACCACCCATGGAGGGACTTGACCTGGCCACTCTGGATCGTCTCTGGATCGCCTACTCGCAGGGACGCTTCGGCTTCACGGTTCAGGCACGCTTGCTGAAGGCTTTGGATGGTCGATATGACAGGCTTTGGCCGAGAATCGGCTGGAAGCTTGACGGCACTTGGACCCGGTATCCAGGTGCTTTCCAGTGGTCTATGGAGGCTCCGGAAGGGCACATGCCATTGATCAATCAGCTTCGAGGTGTTCGTCTGATGGATGCGTTGCTGTCCCATCCAGGACTTCAGCCCAGGATCTGAATCCTGGGGAGGCCTTCATCTCCTTGTGTTTGGCATGGCCTTCTCCCCTCGTTATGGTCGAAGAAGGATGGATCAGTCCGAATGTTCAGCCGCTATCTGCCTGTCTTTCGGTGGGCTGATTTCATCCTCCCGTCAACGTTGCAGCTGAGCCCTCTCCTGGAGCTGCTTCTCGAGCCTGTTGATTGCCAGGAAACCTCTTGCAGGTTGCAGCTCGGATTGCAGGAAGCCATCGTCAATGCCGTGCGTCATGGCAATGCCGGTGATCCTGGCAAATGTCTGCGCATTCGTCGGATTCTCACTCCCAACTGGTTGATCTGGCAGATTCAAGATGAGGGCAATGGGCTTCCCGGCCCCGCGCGCATCGCCTGCCTGCCTGAGCAGTTGGATGCGGATCATGGGCGGGGCTTATTTCTCATGCACCAATGTTTTGATGACATCCGCTGGAGCTCACGCGGTAACAGGGTGCAGCTGGCGTGTCGCCGACCTCGGCGATCTCCCAGCATTGTCAACGGTGTGGGCAGCCGGGATCTTTCAGTTCTCGTCTGATCCATCCCAGAGCCTGTTCAGTCAGCGCTTCTACATCTCCTCTTTCTCCATTCTGGAGGAGCTGCGTAATCGCTGCTGCAAGCAGCTCAGCTCCGCGACGATCCGCATTCGATTTCAACCGGTGCCAATCGCGGTCTCCAATGCTGAGTGACTGATGCAAAGCCTTTGCTTGATCCACCGCACCGTCAGGCCAGAGATTCACTGTCAACGCTGATACCTGCGAGAAGCTCTTTCTAGTCTGAATGGGCGACGCGTAGCGGCGGTGACCAAGCCTCACCGATTTCATCAACGACCACTCCACCATTTGAGCCGGCTGGCAGGTCTGCAGCCCAGAAACTGGGAACATTCTGATCTCACATCCCGACGGCGTAAGCAACAACGCCGCTTGCTTCAGCGGTGTGTTGACGCCGACCCAGAGGGATTTCGTTGGCTTTTCAGTCGAGAACGAGGTCAACGCTTCTGGAAGGCCCTGCGATGGGGCGGGCCTGGACTCCTGATCGGATGGTGGTTAGGCCGAAGTTGATTCAGGCCGCCACGACAGGCTGCTGAACGACAACCAGGGAATCGGGAGGTTCGGGAAGGGCTCCATCGAGAGGAGGGAGATCCGATGTGTTGCTGTCGGGAAGCATCTGGCCTTTGATCCAGGCCTGGTGAAGGGCTCTGCGGCGACGATCTTCCGCGAGGACAAGGCGATCTGCTGCGGACTGGGGGCTTTCGCCCGGGTGCACCGCGGTGCGCAAACAAATGCCGAAGCCATGTGCTTCAACCTGAACCTTGCCTTCCATCAACACCAGCTGAAAAGTCCAGCCATGCAACCAGCGGATCCTGAAAGGATTCGTCATCGGCGGACACTCAAGTCTTTGCACCTTATGGGGTTCCACCACCGAAGCAAGGCGGTCTGTCAGGGAATCACTTCGTGGCGGTATCTGGCTTGGTGGCACACCACACGCGTGCCATGAAGTGAGATTCAGCCTGCACATTGCAGAAACCAGCGTCCACCAGCCTCTGATCGATGTCATCACTGATGTAATCGCGGTAGTAAGGCTCGTGAAACACGCGTCGAAAATTGTCCATGGCCACATCGAACTGGGGGGAATCCTTCAACTGAACGGAGTCGGCGAGTACCAGGACCCCACCAGGTTCAAGAAGTCGATAACAGTCCTGAAGGACGGCCTGTCTGGCATCAGCGGGCATTTCGTGCATCAGAAAGACGCAGGTCACAGCCTGAAATCCACCCTGATCAAAAGGCATCCGTTCGGCGTTTCCTTGCACAAGCTGAACAAGGCTGCTGCGGCCCTGGTTCAACCACCGATTGGCTTGACGAAGGTAGGCCTCAGATAGGTCCACCCCGACGAGCGTCGCTTGGGGCAGTGCGGCTCGAATCTGATGGAGGGTTCGTCCAGTACCTGTAGCGACATCGAGCACGCGCAGGTTCGCCTGTGAGCGGTTGGAGAAGTGTTTCAGACCATTCAGCAGGAATGGAAGGATCCTGCGACGCATCGCATCAGCGGCACCATTGAACAGGATGTCGACCTGGAGGTCGTAGAGCTCTGCGGAATGATCTGAGAGATAACCATCGGTTTGATGGTGAAAGTTCTGGAGGTAGTAGTCGGGATACAGGTCCCGATCCGACAGATCCGGAAGATCCTGAACGTCTCTCGCTCTGCGACGTGCCCAGTTGGAAGGAAGATCAAGCCATACCCGTGGGTAGCGTTCTGCCCAGTCCAGCCATGGAATATCAAACAGAAGCGACTGCGGATAGATCCCCTCCTCGGCATCCAGCCAATCGCGGTCGTGAAGGGTGTTCAACGACTGCCTGAGAGCATCCATCATCTCGCCCGGTACGGGCTGCGTCTGCGGTACAACGTCTGGTGCCACCACCTCCATCACCTTGGTGCTCAGTTCCTTATGGACCAACCCCGCGAGGCTCCGTCCCTGCTGAAGGGTCCGATATGCAATCTCGGTGAAGCTGGGCGCCATGGCGGAGAGCCTGAACAAGCTGAATCATTCCAGTTGATCCTGGCGCTCGCCGTGGCTGTGACTGGAGCTTCCAGAGAAAGATCTGTGAAGAAGAAGCGAAATCGGTAGCTATTGCTACAGAATCAAATCATCGAACCAAGGAGGTCGTGATGATGATCCAATCTCAATCCACAGCTCCAAGCATCAAGTACTCCACCAACGTGCTGGAGCGTCGGCAACGAGCTGCTGCAGAGTATTTGGCTTGGGCGGATCACCATGCTCAGGAGGTTGCCCGCGCAGAAGCAGCCCAAGTGCAGCTTGAAAGTCACCAGGAACTGGATCAGCGCAGTGCTTCTGCTCAGCAGACGGTGTGGGCGCGTCGAAGAATGCATGAGAAACATCTCCACGACAGCGCCATGGCTCAGTTGCGGCACCGCTAACGCCTGGATTCAGGCGTCGTAGTACATGGTGAATTCGTGGGGGTGCGGACGCTGGCGTAGCTGCTGCACCTCTTCGTACTTCAAGTCGATCCAATTATCGATGAAGTCCTTGGTGAACACGCCACCTTCCATGAGGTAGTGGTGATCGGCGTTCAGCGCCTCGAGGGCACCATTAAGAGATGCTGGGACCGTGGCGATCTCACTCAAACGCTCAGCAGAAAGCTCGAACAGGTCCACATTGGTGGGAGCACCCGGGTCGATCTGATTCTTGATGCCATCGATGCCCGCCATCATCATGGCGGAGAAAGCCAGGTAGGGATTTGCCAATGCGTCTCCCGAGCGGAACTCAAGGCGCTTGGCCTTGGGGTTTGGACCTGTCAGAGGAATCCGCACTGCCGCTGAGCGATTGCCCTCCGAATAAACGAGATTGACAGGAGCTTCGAAGCCCGGCACCAAGCGCTTGTAGCTGTTGGTCGTGGGGTTGGTGAATGCCAGGAACGAAGGTGCGTGCTTCAGAATTCCGCCGATGTACCAGCGTGCAGTCTGGGACAGGTTGGCATCCGTGCCCTCGCCGAAGAACAGAGGTTGCTCGGCTTTCCAGAGGCTCTGATGCACGTGCATGCCGCTGCCGTTGTCGTTAAACACCGGTTTGGGCATGAACGTGGCGGTTTTGCCGTATCTCTTGGCCACGTTGCGAACAACGTATTTGTAGGTCATGGTGTTGTCCGCAGCTTGAATCAGCTGTGCGTATTTCATGCCCAGTTCGTGCTGTCCAGCACCAGCCACTTCGTGGTGGTGCTTTTCGATGGGGATCCCTAGTTGGGCCATTAACAGAAGCATCTCGGAGCGGATGTCCTGCGCCGTGTCGTTGGGTGAAACGGGGAAATATCCCTCCTTCAACTGAATCTTGTAGCCGAGATTGCCGCCTTCTTCGAGCCGTCCTGTGTTCCAGGCGGCTTCAATGGTGTCAACGCTGTAAAAGCTTCCTCCCTCACTGGAGTTGTAGCGAACGTCATCAAAGAGGAAGAATTCCGGCTCCGGCCCGAAGAAGGCCGTATCAGCAAGGCCACTGCCGGCCAGGTAAGCCAATGCTCTTTGAGCCAGGGCTCGGGGACAGCGGTCGTACGGGTCTCCCGTCCGAGGGTCCTGAATCGAGCAGATCATGCTCAATGTTTTGTGGCTGTAAAACGGATCAATCCAGGCCGTTGATGGATCAGGAACCATTGCCATGTCTGACGCATCAATGCTCTTCCATCCGCGGATGGAGGATCCGTCAAAGGCAAGACCTTCGTTGAAGGACTCCGCATCCAGAAGATCGGAACAAATGGTGAGGTGCTGCCACTTGCCGTGGAGGTCGGTGAACTTGAGATCAATCAGCTCAATGCCTTCATCCTTGATCTGACGGAGCACGTCCTGGGCGGTGGTAGCCATTGGCGTCAGTGATTTATGGGATAGCGAATTGAACGTAGGGATCGCCGTGCACAGGTTTTGTATCAATCAGTACAGTTTTTCTCTCATGGAAATTCATTCGGTCGGATTGCCAGCTTGGTAACCGTTTCTGTCAAGTTCCCGGGATCCCACGCGCTGGAAGCGGTTTCGCACCGAGGCTGGTGTTAGCTTCCGGCCAACGTGGCCAGGGTTCTGCATGCGCGATGCCATCACCGGATTGATCGGTCGGTACGACCAGCTCGGCCGTTACCTGGATCGATCTGCCATTGATCGGATCGAGGACTATCTGGCTGAATCCACCATCAGGCTGAAGGCTGTTGAGTTGATCAACCGTGAAGCGGCTGATCTCGTCCGTGAAGCCAGTCAGCGCCTGTTTCAAGGGGATCCGGAACTGCTCCTTCCCGGTGGCAACGCCTACACAACACGGCGACTTGCGGCCTGTCTTCGCGACATGGATTATTTCTTGCGCTACGCCAGTTACGCCTTGATCGCCGGAGACAGCACGATCCTGAACGAGAGAGTTCTGAACGGGCTGGACGATACATACAAAAGCTTGGGTGTGCCGACTGGTCCGACGGTGAGAAGCATGGTTCTTCTCGCTGATGTTCTCTGCGAACGTCTCGTTTCTGAGGGCGTTCCCCCGAATAGCCTTGGCCTGGCGCGCGCTCCGTTTGAGCACATGGCTGCAGGGCTCGCTGCCAGTGACGTTCGCCAACGCTGATTGCTGCAAGGAATTTCCGTACGTTTCAAGCGGCATCGGAACAGAGCTTTCTGGCTCGAATCGGCCCGATCGATGCGTAGGCTTCGGCCATTGAATGATGGTTCCCGTCCAGCCGATGACGCACTCTCTTCCCCAGGTTGAATCGCGCCATCGCCAATCCGTTGGACCTATCAACACGCCTGACCGCCTTTTATTAGGTCCAGGTCCCTCAAACGCCCATCCGACTGTTCTGTCAGCTCTGGCAAGAACGCCGATCGGTCATCTCGATCCCCTTTACGTTGACCTGATGGGTGAGGTCCAGGAATTGCTCCGTTACGCCTGGCAGACGGACAATCGCCTCACCTTGCCCATGAGCGGCACCGGGAGTGCCGCGATGGAAGCCACGTTGGCGAACACGGTTGAGCCTGGCGATCGTGTCTTGGTTGCGGTTAAAGGGTATTTCGGGAATCGCCTGGCCGACATGGCTGGCCGATACAGGGCTGATGTCCGCGTCATCGAAAAACCCTGGGGCGAGGCGTTCACGCTCGATGAGTTGGCTTCTGCACTGCAGCATCACAAGCCTGCAGTGCTGGCCATGGTGCACGCTGAAACTTCCACAGGGGTGCGCCAACCGATGGAGGGCGTTGGTGATCTCTGCCGTGAGCACGACTGTCTTCTTCTCCTGGACACGGTCACATCACTCGGAGGTGTCCCCCTCTATCTCGATGAATGGAAGGTGGATATGGCCTACAGCTGCAGCCAGAAGGGTCTGAGCTGCCCCCCAGGCTTGGGACCGTTCACCATGGGTCCTCGTGCGGAAGCCAAGCTCGCTGCCAGAAAGGACAAGGTTCCTAATTGGTATCTGGATGTTTCCCTGTTGAACCAGTACTGGGGGAGTGACAGGGTTTATCACCACACGGCGCCGGTGAACATGAACTTCGGCATGCGTGAAGCCCTACGTCTGCTTGCAGAGGAAGGTCTGGACAATGCCTGGTCACGCCATCGCCGCAATGCTGAAGCGCTTTGGCATGGACTGGAATCGCTCGGCCTTTCAATGCACGTTCCCGAGGACCTACGACTGCCCACACTCACGACCGTTCGGATTCCCGACGATGTGGATGGGAAAGCCTTCTCCTCCCATCTTCTTAACTCCCACGGCATTGAAGTTGGCGGTGGTCTTGGCGTTCTGGCAGGGAAAATCTGGAGAATTGGCCTAATGGGCTACAACTCCACTCCTGAGAATGTGAACCGTCTGCTCAATTTGTTTGAGTCGGAGCTTCCTCGCTTTCGCCAGGGCTCCTGCGTCGCTGCCTGAACCAGCTCGCCAGTTGTAACGAGGCCTCCTCTTCCATCACTCCGCCCACCACTCGCATGTGGTGGTGCGCGGAGTGATGATCAGCGAGATTGATCGTGCTGCCTAGCCCACCGCGTTTGCGGTCTCTGGCAGCGAAAATCACCTGTCCCACCCTGGCCTGAACGAGTGCTCCCGCACACATCGGGCATGGCTCCAGGGTCACCAGCAGGGTGCAGTGGTTCATGCGCCAATCGCCAAGGAGCAAGGCGCCCTGACGCAGCGCCATCAACTCCGCATGTCCGAGGGGGTCTCTGTGGGTTTCCCTGCGATTGGATCCGTGGCCAATGCACCGCCCTGCTTGATCGAGAAGTACAGCCGCCACAGGAATCTCTCCAGTGGCACCCACGCGCTCAGCTCGGTTGAGCAGCCGCTGCATCCAAGCGTGCATCCCCTGTTGAGTGAACTGAACCGGATCCGCCCGCACAGCCGTGAATCTCTGATTGCCATCCAATGTGCCACCAAAGGTGACAATGGTTTTTGATCGCGACTCTTTCTTGCACGGCCCCGCTCGGTCATCTTCAGAAGCGTTGGACCCATTGGCCCCCTTCGCTTCGCCCGATGGCCTGGACCCTCAGTTGCAGACATTTCTGCAGGAGGCCTGCGCCCAACTTTGCGGCTGGTTTGGTTCTGCCAATCAGCGGTCTCCCCTGCCTTCGTTGCGGTTGCTCCCTGATGCTTTCCCTGAGACGGAAGGACTTGGAGCGCAAAATCTTCTCGATGATCTTCAGCAGGTCATGGATGGTGCTTACCAGCCATCCCATCCAGGTGCCTTGGCCCATCTGGATCCTCCACCCAATACAGCCTCGGTCGCAGCAGAGCTGATCTGTGCAGGACTGAACAACAACCTTCTGGCTGAGGAACTGTCACCAAGTCTTTCGCAGCTGGAGCGTCAACTCTGTGGATGGTTTGCGTCCTGTCTCGACCTCCCCATGGGATCAGGGGGCGTCGCTGCCAGCGGAGGCACTCTGAGCAACCTCACCGCGCTGGTCACAGCTCGTCATTCCCTGGGGCTGAATGGTGTTTCTGACGCTGTCGTTCTGACAAGCGATGACGCCCATGTCTCCTTGGCCAAGGCCTGCAGGGTGATGGGGCTTCGTGCTGATGCTTTGCGGCGAATCCCCGTGGATGCCAATGGATGTCTGCGGTTGGATGTTCTGCAAGAGGAACTCCACCGTCTCGCGTCTAAGCAGCGTCCGTGTTTGGCCATCGTCGCCACAGCTGGAACGACAGTGCGTGGTGCGATTGACCCCTTGCGGGCCATCGGGACGATTGCCCAAACCCATGGCACCTGGCTGCATGTGGATGGTGCCATCGGCGCTGTTTTTGCTCTCTCCGGGGAAACCCGCGAATTGGTGAACGGATTGTCTGAAGCCGATTCAATCACCGTCAATCCCCAGAAACTGCTCGGGATCGCCAAAACCTCCTCGTTGTTGCTGGTTCGCGATACGTCCACACTGCACGCTGCTTTCGGAACCGGACTGCCTTACATGGAGCCTGCTTCCGTTGGTGCTCACGGTGGTGAGATGGGATTGCAAGGCAGCAGACCGGCGGAAATTCTCAAGCTCTGGCTTGGATTGCGTCAACTTGGGATGGTTGGAATCAACTCGCTTCTGGTGAAGGCTGTGGCACGCAGAGAGCGGTTGCAGCAATGCCTCGACGACCAAGCGCTGGATCTTCTTTCTGGCCCGCTCCATCTCTTGACCTGTGTACCGAAAAACGCAGACTCTGACCGAAGTGAACGTTGGTCAGCTCGTCTCCGTCAGGGACTTCTCGATGAACAAATCATGGTGTCAAGACCCCAATACAGAGGCCTCCACCACATCAAAGTGGTGCTCGGGAATCCCCATACGTCTGACGCGCTGATCGATCATCTGGGGATGCGCATCAACCAATCGATCGGGCGGAGTCTGCACTGATGTCAGGGACAGAATCGCAACAACAACGAGGGAAATGGATTGCGGTTTTCACAGGGGCCGTGTCGATCCTGATCGGTCTGCTTTATCTAGGGCTCATCACGATTCTCGATAGCCGCGGTCCGATGCGTCCGCCTCCGCCCGAAGCCCTGGTCGGGGCGGCAGTCGTTTCTTCGCCTCTTGTTGGAGAGGATCCACCACCCGTCGGAGCGCTGTCTCAAGAAACTCCCGCAGTGAGCGATCACGACGGTTGAGGTCGTAATGCCTCTGAACAACGTCTTGGACGCCACCATCGCCCCAGTCTTGATCCTGTTGAAAGAATGTGATGAAGCTGGCACCGGCAATTCTGGTGAGCCATCCAGCTGCGACCCCTTGCACGGCTCGACCAAGCAGGAGCGTTGGAAGGTTCACACTCAGTGCTGTTCCAATGATGGCCACCCCACCTTTGACGACACCGAGACCTGCCAAAGTTCTGCCCACGGAGAGGGCGAGGTCTTGGGCCCTTGTGCGGGTGAGCTGAATGCCAAAAACACCAGCGACCTCCATCACCATCTGGGCATTGACCGCGGCTGTACCCAGCAGATCCACTCCCGGTAAGGGAGTGGCTGCCACTACACCTGCGCTGATCCACGTGTAGCGATCAACAATGCGTCGGGCTTCCTCTTCTCTCTGTTGATCGAGAAGGTTGCGGCCGGTTTCACCGAGCGATCGGCACTGGAGAAGGATGTTGTCAGCAAGGAGCTCTTCGCCGTCCTCATGCAGGACGACAGCGAGGCGTCTGAGCAGTTGCCCAACCTCTGCGGGGGGCTGCCAGGGTTTCTGTCCTGGTCTTGGTAACGACTGGGGGGCTGCACTGGTCCCGACAACATCGTCGGGTGGAAGCCAACCCAGGCAGCGTTCACGCAGGAGCAGCATCAGCCGTCGCTCCTCTTCCTCCCCGCGGAGGTCGCACTTGTTGAGCACGAGGAGGAGCCTTTTGCCAAGTCCAGAGAGGCTCTGAACGATGGCCAGTTCCTGGCTGCGCAGATCACCATCCACGACGACCAGCATCAGATCAGCGCGCGACGCCCGTTGTCTGGCCTGTTGCTCGCGGGTGCGTCCGTCCTGGCCTCCTTCAAGGATTCCAGGCGTATCCACAAGAAGCACGCCTCGCTCCAATCCCTTCAGCCTCAGGCGATAGGAGCGGCTTTCACTGGTGGAACCCATGGATGCCCCCACGTCGCCAACGATGTCCTTCAACAGGGCACGGATCAGGGATGTTTTTCCACTTGATCCGGTTCCAAACACCACCACTTCCAGATCGCCACGGTCGAGTTGTCGGGCCACGCGCTCCCGCTCCTCCAGCAACGATCGGCGGGCGACATCGTCCTGCAGTCGAGCTAGAAGTCGGTCCACACTGTCGAGGCTTTGACGGGCTGCGTCCCGTCGATTGCTCGGTGGCGCTGGCTTGTGTGACTTCGAGTCCTGGGCATGGCGTCCTTGCTTCCAGCATTTCAGCCACGGAACACCCAATTGGATCAGTGCGGCCACCAGAAGCACGGCACCGATGAGAAGCACGGGCCCAACGAGCCATGGTGGCAACCAATAGCTGAGATCCCAAAGCAGGTTACGGATGGCCTGAAGCACCAGGCCAATCACCATCAGTGCGACCAAAGCCGCAGCTCCTGCCAATAGCCAGCGGGTCTGCTGTTTCATTCGCCTGTTATCGCGTATTCAGCCCGCCGCGTCCTGCAGAACGCATGATTTCCCCCCACAGAGATGCTGCCAGCGCACTCGAGCTGGCCGAGGGACTGTTGTCGTCGTTGCCAAGCCAGATTCCCAGCACCCAGTGACGGCTTGGTTCGTAGCCGATGAACAGAAGATCGCGTCCGTCATTGGTGGTTCCGGTCTTTCCTCCTTCTTCTCCTCCCAGGGACGCTCCGGTGCCTGTTCCATTTCTCACCACCGCTCGCAGCATCGCCTGCATTTGTTTGGCAACGTCCGGGCGGATGGCCTGACGTCCGGCATTCAGGCTGTTGTCTTCCGCCCCAGTGAGACTGCCGCATCCACGCAGATTGTCCTGCCGGCAGGTTTCAGCATCCATCAAGCGGCGGATCGTGGTGGGTGGTTTCCATTCGCCTTTGTTGACCACGGCGGCGTAGGCACTGGTGAGCTCGATCAAGCGCACTTCGCTCTGTCCCAGCGCCAATCCAGGGACGGGATCGAGAGGGGTGGTGATGCCCAAGGCCCGGGCCTGACGAACCACCTGTTCCAGTCCCACACGCTTGGCGAGGCGCAGGGCTGCCGTGTTGCTGCTTGATGCGAAAGCGCTGGTGAGCGTGAGACGACCATTGCAGGGACTTTCAAACCGCTGTCCACCCCATTCCATGGCGCTGCAGTCGATGCTCTCAGTGGGCTTCACTCCCCGGTCCAGCGCTGCCAGGTAAGTCATGAGCTTGAAAGTGCTTCCTGGCTGTCGCATGGCCATGGAGGCACGGTTGAACTGGCTGAAGCGGTAGTCGCGTCCACCGGCAATTGCGAGCACACCACCACTGCGACTGTCGATCACGACGGCAGCGCCCTCACTGACACCCAACCCGCCGGCATTCCTGATCAGGTTGCGCAGGCGTCGTTCAATCACGCTCTGAAGCACCGGATCGAGGTGGGTTTCGATTAGGAAGTTGCCCTCAGCTGCCACCTCGGGGCCCACCAGAGCCGTTAAGTCCCTCCTGACCTGATCGGTGTAAAAGGGAGCGGAGCGACGTGTGGCCTCTTTGCTGCAAGCATTTTTGGCCAGCTGAATGGGCTGGCGACGGGCCGCGCGCGCTGCATCCAGGGAGAGCCGCCCGGCATCCGCCATCTTGTTCAGAACTCTGTTTCGGGCTTCGAGAGCTCTCTGCGGAAACTGGCAAGGGTCGTGGCCATTGGGCGAGGGCAAGAGGCCCACCAACAGCGCTGCTTCCTCCACCGTGAGCGACCCAGCTGATTTATTGAAAAAGGTTCGGGAGGCATCGTCGAAACCCCACCCCACCCCGAGGTACACCCTGTTGAGATAGCTCAAGAGCAGTTCACCCTTGCTGAAGCGACTCTCCAGCTGCAGGGCGACCAGCAGTTCTCTCCATTTCCTGCCCAGGGTGTCCCCCTCGCCAACCAGATCCGGGTACAGGCTTCTGGCCAGTTGCTGGGTGAGGCTGCTGCCCCCTTCCAGAACCCGTCCACCGGTCAGGTTGGTGGCGAACGCACGCACGGTTCCAATGGGATCAACCCCTGGGTGCCACCAGAAACGGTTGTCCTCACTGCTGAGTAGGGCGTTGATCAGCGATGGTGAAAAGTCGGCGAGAGTGGCCAATTCCCGATGACGACTGGAATCAACGGAATCGAGAGGTTTGTTGTTGCCGTCGTAGATGGCCACAGGTCCACGCACAGTGGCCAGTCGGCCACGGACGGGCACATCCAGACCAGCAAGAAGAAGCAGAGCACCCGATCCCCCCAGAGCCAGCAGGAGTCCGATCCCAAGCCAGCGCCGGATGCGTTGTCCACCCCGGTCAGCTGGATTTTCAAACTGCAGGGATGGGGCTCCTGCTTCCGTGGCGGGAGCCAGGCTGATCTGGTCGCCGTCGTTTAATTCGATTTCCTTAACCCTGCGTCCTCGCCACCAGAGGCCGTTGGTGGAACCCTGATCCAGGAGATACCACTGCCGATTGCGCTTCTGAAGTACGGCGTGCTGGCGGCTGACGGCGGGATGCTCAATGCAGATCTCCAGCGCTTGATCGCGACCGATGCGATATCCCTCCCCGTGAAGGTGAAGGGTTTGATCGGGGCGATCATGCTGATGGATCGTCAGCCGCGCTGGAGCCTGTTGCTTAGGAGTCAACTTGGCCATGGCGTTCACGGAAGGCATCGACGGCGAAGCAGACAACTGCGAAATTGATGACGACATCAGCCCAGTTGAAAATCGGAAACTGGATCGGCACCAGTTCAAGAAAATCGGTGACGTGGCCGAGGCGCCAACGATCGATGCCATTGCCGAGGGTTCCTCCAAGCAGAAATGCCAAAGCAAGACCCATCCAGAAACAACGCTTTGGCTGACTCCAGATCCATGCCGTGACTCCAAGCGTCACTAGCAGGCTCAGAACGCCGAGAACCAGAGTGGAGTCTGTGAACAAACTGAAGGCTGCACCTGTGTTGTGCACGAGACGAAGCTGCAGAAAGCCGGGGATGAACGGCACTGGCCTGCCGAGGATCAATGCGGAACGAGCCCAGTGCTTGCTCCACTGATCAAGGATCACCATCCCAACGCTGATCAAGAGCAGTGTTTCTCGCCGTAGCGAACGGCGTTTCCTTCTGACGGCGCTTTCGGTTGCGTTCATTCCACCCACAACAGACCGCGCATGCAACGGGCCAATAAACCTGCTGCGCAGCAAAGGGCCAGCTGCGCAACCAAGGGGCCGAGGCTATAGCTAAACAACAGCTCAGCCAGGGGTTGCTGCCAGCGACCGAGTCCTGCACCCAAAAGGAGATTGAGCAGCCCGCAGAGCTGAATGATGAGCAAACCGGCCATGGCAGCCAGCGTGAGCCGGGGGATGTCATTCATGCCGCTCTGCATGGCTAATCGACCGGTCAACCATGCGGCCGGGATGAATCCCGCCAGGTATCCGAATCCAGGCGTGAGCACGTAAGCAATGCCGCCACCGCCATAAAACACAGGCAGATCCACAAGGCCGATGGTTAAGTAAGCAACAGAGGCGATCACACCGGCGCGAGGTCCTGCAACCAGAGAACACAAAAGCAGCGCCGGCACCTGCCAGGTGCTGGGCAAAGGCAACACAGGTGGAGGCAGCTCAGGCAGGGGAACCACCAGAGCCGCCTGGATCAGGCTGCCCACCAGAATCAGGAACAGACCGGCGACAGCGCCGCTCCATGTGGCCAAAGCCCTCACGGGCAGTCGTCAGCTGGCACCATCCTGCTGTAAGAGGAACACATTGCCCAGCTCCTATGGCCGTTTCCATTGGTGACCAAGTACGACTGCTTCGCGCCCAGCCCTTTCTGAAGTCAGCGGATCCGATGCCGATGCTGCGACCACCCGATCTGGTGGATCTTGATGAAGTGGGAACGGTGACTGCTCTCCATCACGGAGAGACTGTCGCGGTGCGTTTTTCCCGAGGAACGTTTCTCCTGGGGACAGACGTACTGGCTCCCATCGGAGATCAAGCTTCAAGCTGAATGAAACGGTCCGTGCCTCCAAACGGATTCGAGCATGCGCAGGGAGGAAGCGGGTCCACACAGACTGAGGATCGGCTTCTTCAAGTGCTGCAAGGCCACTGCTCTGAGTGCAACACCACTGAGGCTGTTGAGTTGATCGACACAACGACGATCGTGATCGTCCGGAAGCCCAAGCGCTCGGAGCTGGGCGCGACGCTCAGCCCGCTGGCCTGTGGTCTGGGACGCGTGGGCCAGCTGACCCCGGAACTTGGCCATCGCCAAATCGAGATCAGTTTGTGCAATCACGGAGTCCAACAGCTCGTCCCAACTCCGCATCAACAGTTCGAGGCTTAGCCGCGCCCGCTCCACCCCGGTGGATGCGTGCATCACGAAGGGAGCGGAACGCTGCCTTGCTGGATGGTGAAGTCCCACGTCATAAGCGACACCATGGTCTTCGCGTAAACGTCTGAACAGAAGGCTCGACATCCCCGATCCCAAATGGGCCTGGAGCACCCTCAAGGCCAGATCATCCGGATGGCCGTGGGGCAGCGTGGCCTGTCCGAGCATCAGCACAACCTGTTCGGTCTCAACGCGGTTCAGAGTTAACGACTGGCTCGTTAACTCTGAACCGTTGTCCAAGGCTGATTCCCCCTGCGAGCGTCCTTGGAGTGCTCCATCCCCCCAGCCCTGCAGGATGTCCTGGAGTCCTTCAGGAATCGTTCCGGAGAGGGCCAGAACGGATCCGCCATCGTTGATTGCGGCTGCAAGGGCTACCAGGTGGTTTTGATCAAGGGCCTCCAAATCGACAGCGACGCCAAGAGGGTCGTGTCCATAGGGACCTTTGCCGTAGGCGAGCTGTCGCCAGCCATCAAAGGCTCGCTGAAACGGATCCTCCTGCTGTCGTTGGAGGGCCTGCAGGCTGAGCTCCTTTTCCAACGCAATTTGAGCCGGGTTCAGATGGGGACGCTGCAGCATCCACCCAAGGATCGGCAGCAGCCTGTCGGCATCGTTTTGCGTGCATTTGAGGCTGATCAGGATTCCATCTTCGTGGGTATCGCAACGAAGCCCTGCCCCGCAGCCTTCAACTAAATCCGCCAGCTGGACATGGTCCAGCGGTCCACAGCCACGGCTGAGAACGGATCCGAGAAGTTGATGTCCACCGCGCTGGCCAACGGGATCTTCACCGCTGCCGCGACGGATCCAGAGCTTTGCCGAAAGGACTCCGGTGGTTGCGACCGGGTCGATGACCACCCCAGTGGTGCCGTTCATGCTGATTCCGAAGGGCGAGCGATCAAAGTGCATGCCTGGTCTGGCTGGAGCCGCTGCATCACACACTCCTGCAGGGCTGTCGCGCTCCACTGTTCGAGATCCTTGAGAGGTTCGAGCAGCTGACGCTGTCGTCCCCAGACGGCCTGGGAGCCCGCGCAGCCCGCCACCGAGCCCGGGGCTTCAAGGCTGAATCGGTATCCATTGCCCACCATTTGGAAAGCCCGCTTTCGTTCCTCCTCGAGCACGGGTTTCTCGGCGCTGCGCTGAAGTTCCTCTCTGATTTCCTGTTCAACCCGTTGCAGTTGGTCTTCGGGGCAGCAGGCCTCAAGCATCACCAGACTTCCCTGCTCGAGTGTCGTCACGTCCATGTCGATGGACTCGACGATCTGCAGATCTTCGCGGAGACGTTGCACCAGCCGGCTCCGACGCCCTTCGGACAAGATCGTGGTCGCCAGGTCCGCCCCCGCCACCCCAATAGGGTCAGAAGCCGCAGCGGTTGGCCAGACCATCAGGAGGCGTGCTGACTCAAGTCTCGCAAAGCTCTGGCATTCCCTTCCGCTTTGAAAAGGCAGCTGCTCCGCTGAGCGGCTGCCTTGGGCATAAGGGTTCGGAGCTGCGGCATCAGCCTCATTGCTCAATGCCGTGAGCGCACTTCCTCTCACTTGGTTGATGAGGTCATTGGGAATGGCTCCAGCAACGGCAAGGCAGCAGTTCGGCCCCTGGTAACGGCGTTGGTGGTAGCGACGCATTCCCGAGGGGTCCATCGCTTTCAGGCTGGAGTCGAGCCCTAGGACTGGGCGGCCATAGGGGTGTTTGGGCAAGCAGAGTTCCAGCACGCTTTGGAACACAAGATCATCGGGTTGGTCGCGGAATTGGGAGATTTCCTCCAGCACCACCTCACGTTCCATGGTGAAAGAACCCTGATCGAGGGAGGGGTTCAAAACCAGATCAAGCAGCAGGTCCAACGCTGCGGCTGTCTCCTTGGGTGGAACAAGAACATGGAAGTGCACGTCATCGAAACCGGTGGCGGCATTGCTGCTGCCGCCGAGGGCTTCGATTTGGCGATCGAAGTCTCCTGGTTGCAACTGCTCACTCCCCTTGAACACCATGTGTTCGAGAAAATGAGCCATGCCCTCTTCTCCCTTGCGTTCCCAGAAGCTTCCCCCCCGACACCAGAAATCAAGGCAGGTAAGACCCGCACCCGGCAGTTCTGCCGACACCAGGGTGCTTTTGTTCGCAAGAGTGAGGTATTCCAGTGCAGGACCGGATGAGATCGCTGTCAGGGTCGCGTGGCAAAGTCCCATTCTGTGCAATGACGGATCGGATTGATGCCTGAGTCCTCGAGCGGCCCGGAGCTTCATCCGTTGGTGATGTCCCTAGCCGCTCGCATCCGTCAGTGTCGCGAGGGGCTTCCCGATCTGCAGGATCTTGCAGTTCCTGCGGATCTAGAGGAGATCATCGGCAGTCTTGATGGGGAGGCGTTGTTCATACGCAACGAGGTGCACCGCTGTCGCGGTCTTCGCAAGCTGCATCTTGAAACGGCCCGACTGGGGGTGGGCCTGCAAATCCTCCACTGCGTGTTCTTTCCCGACCCACGCTTCGATCTCCCCGTGTTCGGAGCCGACATCGTTGCCAGTCCAGCTGGGATTTCCGCGGCGATCGTTGATCTTTCGCCAGTGGGTGAACATTTGCCCGCTGCCATCAACGAAGCTCTCAGCAACATCAATAGTCCCGCCTTCGAACAGGTGCGTGACCTCCCAGCCTGGGCCACGATTTTTTCGCCCTTCGTGCGCTTTATCCGTCCTGCCAATCGCGAGGAGGAGGATTGGTTTGTGGGGCTTGTTGAAACCTATCTGGGCATCTTGAGTCGTGCCGTGGAGCGTGCACAACCAACGGCTTCCAGCGATCCGTTTACGATCGCCAGATACCACGGGCAGGTGTCGTATTGCCAGCAACAGAAACGCAACGACAAAACCCGTCGGGTTCTGGAGAAAGCCTTCGGGACGGACTGGGCCGACCGCTACATCGAAAAGCTGCTTTTCGACGAACCAGATTGCCCGTAATGTCGAAGCGCTCTCTATGGATCGGGGTCGGGACGCTCTCGATCCTTGTGATTGCTGGCAGTGTCGCGTTTCTCCAAAGGCCTGGCACTGTTGTAAAGGAGGCTCCTCAGACCGAATCACCGCGTGCACCGGAGGCTGTGGCTGCCTTGGGGCGGCTTCGTCCTCTTGGAGAGATTCGCCGTCTCGCGGCACCGATCAGCGGGTTCGGTGGCACCCCCCGAGTGTCCAAGCTTCTTGTGAATGAAGGAGATACGGTCACTCGTGGCCAGGTGCTGGCTGTTTTCGATAGCCGTCCACAGATCGAAGCTGATCTGGAGGCTCTTGATGCTCAGATTCGCACGATCGATACAGAAATCCCCTTGCGACGCCGAGAGGTTGCTCGCTACGCAGAAGCAGCCAAAGTCGGTGCCGCTTCGATGGTGATTCTCGAAGAGAAGCAGAACGAATTGACTTTGGCGGAGCGCAAGCGCATTGAACTAATCGCTGAACGCCGATCCCTTGAGGCTGATCTGGTCGACAGTGAGCTTCGATCACCGATTGACGGAACAGTTCTCAGGCTGCACACCCGGGTGGGCGAGCGCCCCGATGGAGATGGCGTGCTTGAGGTTGGCGCCAGCCAATCGATGGAAGCATTAATTGAAGTGTATGAATCCGACATCAACCGAATTGCCGTTGGTGATCCCGTGACGCTTGTCAGTGAGAACGGTGGTTTCGAAGGACGTCTCACAGGGCGCGTCGAGCGCATCAGCCCTCAGGTGAGGCAGCGGGAGGTGTTGTCCACGAACCCCACCGGTGATGCTGACGCCAGGGTGGTGGAGGTTCAGGTCAGTCTTGATCGCGACTCAGCACTCCGGGTTGCATCGTTAGCCGGCTTGAAAGTGATCGCGCGCTTCAAAACCTCATGAGCGGTGGGTTCTGGAGCCGCCGAGGCATTCCCCTGGCCTCGCTGATGTTGATCCGACAGCCTGTGCGCTTGGCTGTCGCTCTGGCTGGCATCAGTTTCGCTGGAATCCTGATGTTCATGCAGCTCGGATTCCGAGACGGATTGTTTGATGCCAGTGTCACTGTGCATCGATTATTCGATGCCGACATCGTTTTAATCAGCCCGAGATCAACCAGTTCCGTGAGTATGGCTGGCTTTCCTAAAAGGCGGCTGGTTCAGGCCATGGCGCTTCCGGAAGTGGAAGGCATTACTCCCGTGAATTGGAACTTGCTCCTCTGGAGAAATCCAGAAACCCGTGGAACACGATCCATTCTTGCTCTTGGCTTTGAACCCGGTGATCCTTTGTTTACCGATCCGACGCTGGCGCCCAAAGCTGGGAAGCTCACCCAAAAAGGCCGAGTTCTCTTTGATGAACGATCGCGACCGGAGTTCGGACCAGTTGCTGAGTGGTTCCGCGAAGGCCGTGTTGTGGACAGCGAAATTGCTGGCAAACGTGTTCGTGTTGCAGGCTTGATCGAGCTCGGTACGTCCTTCGGAGCCGATGGAAATCTTCTCACCAGCAGCGAAACGTTCCGTGAATTGCTCCCGAATACTCCCCCTGGAAGCATCGAGGTTGGATTGATTCGTCTCAACGCTGATGTAGACCCTGAACTTGTTATGGAGCGTCTAAAGATCTTGCTTCCTGACGATGTCACCGTGTTGACAAAACAAGGTTTCATTGATTTTGAGCAGAATTATTGGAAAACCGGCACCTCCATTGGCTTCATCTTCACTCTCGGAGCTGCGATGGGTTTCGTGGTGGGGTGCGTAATCGTTTACCAGGTGCTTTATTCCGATGTGAGTGATCACCTGCCTGAATACGCCACGTTGATGGCGATGGGGTACCGGCTTTTCACTCTTCTCGGTGTTGTGGTGCGTGAAGGATTGCTGCTTGCCCTATTCGGATACCTTCCGGCCTATGCCGCCGGCCAAGGTTTGTATCTGCTCGTGAGAAATGCAACCCAGCTTCCCGTTGCCATGGATTTCAACAGAGCGTTCACAGTGTTCACAATGATTCTGATCATGTGTATGGCCTCAGCAGGATTGGCGATGCGGCGCCTCGTGGATGCCGACCCGGCGGAGATCTTTTGATGTCGAGCACCACGCTTTCAGAGTCAACTCAGAGGCAAGGTTCCCGCCAGGAGCTCAGTGTGAGCATCAATGGCTTGAGCCACTGGTATGGCAAGGGATCAACCCGACGGCAGGTGTTGCAGGGAGTGGATCTGGAGATCGCTGCTGGTGAAGTAGTGCTTCTGACAGGACCCTCCGGATGTGGAAAGACCACGCTGCTTACTTTGATCGGGGCTTTGCGTCAGGTGCAGCAAGGCGACGTTCGCGTGTTCGCTCAGCAGTTACAGGGCGCTGGACGGGGCCAGCGGCAGAAGCTTCGTCGCCGAATCGGAATGATTTTTCAGGGCCACAATCTTCTCCGTTGCCTCACTGCGGAACAGAACGTTCAGATGGGATCCGATCTCCTCCCCGGATTCAGCTATCGGGCCAGACGGGATCAAGCCAGGGAGTGGTTGCGTGCCGTTGGTCTGGACGACGAGCTCAGCAAACTTCCTCACGATCTCTCGGGAGGACAAAAACAGCGCGTGGCCATCGCCCGAGCGCTTGCCGCCAGGCCCAAACTCCTCCTGGCTGATGAACCCACGGCCGCCCTCGACAGCGCAACGGGGCGAGAAGTGGTGGAACTGTTGAAGCGTCTGGCGCGTGAACAGTCCTGCTCCGTGCTCATGGTCACCCACGACCCCAGGATTCTCGATGTGGCTGATCGGCTGGTGCGGATGGAAGACGGTCGCCTCTTCCAGGCCATTGAGTAGATTGATCGGATAACCGCCAAAGGTTCAACCAACGCATGGCCAAGCGCAGAAATCTCAAGAAAGAAAAGCAGGAGCGCAACCGCGCCTACGCGCGCAAGTTCAAGAAGCGCAAGATGCGCAATGACGGTCGGGGCGAAGGTGCCGGCAACGGTGTTACGGGCACAGCCAACAATGGTGGCGCCGCCGATTGAGTTCGGGCTTTTCTGTAAGAGGGGGGTTACCCCCTCTTTTTTTGTGCCCTTAGGCTGACTTCAATCGGATCACCGTGAAGCGCGGATGTTCATCAGCGTCGTCATTCCCACCTACAACCGACGCCCGATCCTGGAGAAGTGCTTGCTTGCACTGGAAGGGCAGAGTCCCTGTGGGGAGATCGAAAATTATGAGGTGGTCGTTGTCGATGACGGCTCCACCGATGGAACGCCCGACTGGTTGAGAGCCTCAAGCAGTCGCTTCCCCAGCGTGCGTCTGATCGAACAGAGCCACGGTGGACCCGCTGAAGGTCGGAACCGTGGCGTCAGCCACGCTCGCGGTGACGTCATTGTCTTCATTGACAGTGATCTCGTCGTCACACCAGCATTTCTCGCCAGTCATGCCAAGGCGCTCACAGCAGCATGGCGTCGTAGCGGAAATCGTTTGTGCTTCACCTACGGCGCTGTGATCAATACTGCGAATTTTGAGCATCCAACGCATGAGCGACACAAGCTCAGGGATCTCTCCTGGGCTTATTTCGCAACCGGTAATGTCGCCATCGACCGCTCCGTTCTCGAGCAGTCAGGCCTTTTTGATACGGGATTCCGGCTCTATGGCTGGGAGGACCTCGAACTGGGTGAACGTCTGAGACAGATGGGTGTTGCACTGGTTCGCTGCCCTGATGCTGTCGGCTATCACTGGCATCCCGCTTTCCGGCTTGAACAAATCCCCGATCTCATTCGTGTGGAGAGAGAGCGGGCACGGATGGGACTTGTCTTCTACAGAAAGCACCCCAGCCGCAGAGTGCGCATAATCATCCAGTTCACATGGATGCACAGGGTTCTGTGGTCGGTTTTAACCCTCGGCGGGCTGGTCAATGAGCGATCACTCAAACCGCTTCTTTCCTGGCTCATTCATCGCGGACAGCCCTCTCTGGCCCTGGAGCTGTTGCGCCTTCCCTTGAATCGTCTTGGTGTTGAGGCGTTGTACAGCGAAGCCAAGGCCATCGGTCTGCGTTGAGCAGTCCGTTTGATAAATTCAAGGTGTTCTCTCAAACCACACACCTGTCTGTTTCGGGTGCTGACCGTGGTGTGGCTTCAAGCCATCCATGTGATCCCTGACAGGTGGAGGCCAACCCGAAACCTCAATCAATCATGGCTGTTGTCACTCTCGCTGAGATGATGGAAGCTGGTGCCCACTTTGGACACCAGACCCGTCGTTGGAATCCCAAAATGTCGCGCTACATCTATTGCGCGCGCAACGGAGTTCACATCATTGACCTTGTGCAGACTGCTGTCTGCATGAACAACGCTTACAAATGGGTTCGTTCCGCTGCAAGAAGCGGCAAACGTTTCCTGTTCGTAGGAACCAAGAAACAAGCCTCTGAAGTGGTGGCTCAGGAAGCCCTGCGCTGCGGTGGGTCCTACGTCAACCAACGCTGGTTGGGCGGCATGCTGACCAACTGGACCACGATGAAAGCCCGAATCGACCGCCTCAAGGATCTGGAGCGGATGGAGGCCAGCGGAGCGATCGCCATGCGTCCCAAGAAGGAGGGCGCCGTTCTTCGTCGTGAACTTGACCGTCTCCAGAAGTATCTGGGTGGCCTCAAGAACATGCGTCGTCTCCCCGATGTGGTGGTGCTGGTCGATCAGCGGCGTGAAACAAACGCAGTGCTCGAGGCCCGCAAATTGGATATCCCCCTGGTGTCGATGCTGGACACCAACTGCGATCCGGATCTCTGCGAGGTTCCCATTCCTTGCAACGACGACGCTGTGCGTTCCGTCCAGCTGGTGCTGAGCCGTTTGGCCGATGCCATCAATGAAGGCCGTCACGGCTCCAATGAGCAGCGTGGTGGTGACGACAGCGAAGGCTGAGTCCCGCGAGCCGCTATGTTCACGCCGCCCTTCCGAATGTTTGGAAAGGCGGCTTTTTGCCCAAATCCTCCCCTCCTTCTCTTCTGATGGCCGCTGCCGTATCCGCCAAGCTCGTTAAGGACCTGCGCGACAAGACCGGCGCTGGAATGATGGATTGCAAGAAAGCACTTGCAGCCACTGACGGCGATGCTGACAAAGCCATCGAATGGCTTCGCCAGAAAGGCATCGCTAGCGCAGAGAAAAAGTCTGGTCGCACTGCTGCTGAAGGCGCTATCGGTAGCTACATCCACACCGGAGCACGGGTCGGTGTGCTTGTTGAAGTCAACTGCGAAACCGACTTCGTCGCCCGAGGTGACATGTTCCAGGAGCTCCTCAGAGACGTGGCCATGCAGGTGGCTGCCTGCCCAGGAGTGGAATACGTCAACACCGATGAAATCCCTGCTGAGATCCGCGAACGCGAGAAGACCATCGAAATGGGTCGTGACGACCTCGATGGCAAGCCCGAGCAGATGAAGGAGAAGATTGTCGAAGGTCGGATCAACAAGCGCCTCAAGGAACTTGCTCTGATGGAGCAACCTTTCATCAAAGACAGCTCCCTCACTGTTGCTGAACTGGTGAAGCAGACAGCCGGAAAGATCGGAGAAAACGTGAAGGTACGCCGCTTCACGCGCTACACCCTTGGTGAGGGCATCGAAGTCGAGGAGAATGACTTTGCCGCTGAAGTGGCTTCGATGACCAAGGGCTGATCTTGAAGGCTGATTCGGAGAGTCGCCAT